>CAVURD010000001.1:0-305685 GCA_963743785.1 uncultured Acidimicrobiaceae bacterium
GTGGCCTTCGGGCTGTGTGTCCTTTACGGTTTCGCCTTCTGTTGGCTCTTCATCGGGCTGGGTCTGGTGGCCGGCAGCCCGCAGGCGGCGCAGGGAATTTCATTCCTGGTCTTCCCGCTCTCGTTCGTCTCGAGTGCGTACGTGCCCATCGCCACCCTGCCCGGCTGGATGCAGGGCTTCGCCAGTCATCAGCCCCTCACCTACATGTGCAACACGGTGCGGCTGCTGACCGGAGGGCACGCCGCCGAGCAGCTGCTGGGCCATCCCCTCGGGAGTTACCTGGTGCCGTCGCTGGTGTGGTCGGCCGGGCTCATCGCTGTCTTCGTCCCGCTCACCGTCTGGCGTCTGCGGCGTGCCTAGCTATGGTCCCGCGGTCCATCACCGTAGGGGCGCCGTTCAGACCGGCGCGCCCGGTGCCACCAACGGCCACGGCCGCTCGCGTTCGACCACCCGGGCCAGCTCCAGCAGGAGCGGCTCGGAGTGGTGGCGGCCGATGATCTGCATGCTGACCGGGAGCCCGTCGACCAGGCCGGCCGGGATGGCCACGGCCGGGTTGCCCGTCGTGTTGGCCGGAATGGTCAGGGCGCCGTTGTTCCCCACCGCGGCCTCGAAGCCGACCTCGCTGACCAGGTCGACCCCGTCCACCACCGTGGGCATGGGTCCCTTGGCCGGGAAGGCGACGTCGGGGTTGGTGGCGCAGATGATGAAGTCGACCTGGTCGAAGAGCGTGGCCAGCTTCACGATCATGTCGCGCCGGAAGATCTCGATGTCCTTGGCCGTCTCCAGGCCGTAGTGGTTGGTGGCGATGTTGGCGGCCAACATGATCTCGGGGGTGAGCTCCGATTCGCAGGCCGGGTAGCGATCGCCCAGGTCGACCAGCAATGACGCCGTGCCGGCCAGCGCCCACTCCAACCCGCCGCGGGGCAGGCTGACTGGGATGTCCAGCCGCTCCAATCCGGCGTGGGCGATGAGGTCGGCTGCGGCGTGCTCCACGCGCTCCTTGACCGCCGCGGCCACGAAGGCGGCCCCCAGATCCGTCGAGACCACCACCTTCATGCCCGCCAGATCCAAGGTAGCCTAGCCCCGCCTCCCACCCTTCGACGCGAGGGAGGCTGAAGGGGTCGTACTCACTGGCCCCGTTGCAGACGTCGTACCAGCGGGCGGCGTCGCGCACCGAACGCGACAGACAGCCGATCACGGCGGTCAACGGCTCGATCTCGGCGCGCGGACCCTTGGGAATGCGCCCGAACGTCGCCTTGAGGCCGAACAGCCCGGTGAACCCGGCCGGGATGCGGATCGATCCACCGCCGTCCCCACCGGTGCAGATGGGCAGCAGCCCCCCGGAGACCGACGCCGCCGAGCCGCCGGACGAGCCACCGGGCGTGCGCTCGAGGTCGTAGGGGTTCGAGGTGGCCCCGTGCAGCCGGGTGTAGGTGCAGTTGATGCCCCCGAACTCACTGGCCGTGGTCTGTCCGACCAGGACGGCCCCGGCTTGGCGCAAGCGGGAGGTCATGGTCCCGTCGTAGTCGGCGATCCTGTCCTTCAGGACCAATGACGCCTCGGTCAGGGGCCACCCCTGGACCGGATCGAGTTCCTTGACTCCGATGGGGACCCCCCCGAAAGGTTGTGACACATCGGCCGCTTCGGCCGTCTCCCGCGCCTGCTCCTCGTCCACGAAGCACACCGCGTTGAGCGATGAGTCGGCCACGGCGGCCAGCGACGCGTCGAGAGCCTCGGTCGGGGAGATGGTGCCGGCCCGGAACGCGTCGACCAGCGAGCAGGCGTCTTCCATCCATGGTTGCCCGGTCATGGGCCAGGACGCTACCGGCTCGATCCGTCACCCTGCCCCGCCGCGGGGCAGGGATGCCCGCTTGGCGGCCCGCCGGGCGGCCCGCTTGGCGGCCCGCTGCCCGACGTCCTGGTCCGAGGTCGGCCGTTGGCGCGACCTGAGCCCGAGCGGACAGGCCCAGGTACAGTGCGGTCGTGTCCTCCTTCCCGTCCGACGCCCAGCTCGACGCCCAGCCCGGGACTACTCCCGAGCACCCCTTCACGCTGGCCATCGACGTCGGGGGGACCGGGCTGAAGGCGTCGGTGCTCAGCCGGGACGGGACCATGGTGGCCGACCGGGTCAAGATCGCCACCACCTACCCGCTGCCACCCGACGGCGAGGGTGGCCTCGTGGCTGCGCTGACCACGCTGGTCCAGCCGCTCCCGCCGGCCGACCGGGTCTCATGTGGCTTCCCCGGCATGGTGCGCCGCGGTCACGTGTTGAGTGCCCCGCACTTCGTCCTGAAGAAGGGACCGGGCTCGTCGCTCGACAGCGACCTGTTCGCCGCCTGGTCGGATTTCGATCTGGCCTCCGCCGCTGGCCGGGGCGCTGAACATCCCCACCAGGGTGGCCAACGACGCCGACGTGCAGGGTGCCGCCGTGGTCGACGGCAAGGGACTCGAGGTGGTCATCACGCTGGGCACCGGCTTCGGTAGCGCCGTCTTCATGGACGGCAGCCTGCTGCCGCACATCGAACTGGCTCACCACCCGTTCCGCAAGGACGAGACCTACAACGAGCAGGTGGGCGAGTTGGCCCGCAAGAAGGTGGGCGACAAGCGCTGGAACCACCGGGTGCGCGAGGCCATCGGTTGCCTCGATGCGCTGTTCTTCTTCGACCACCTCTACGTCGGTGGCGGCAACGCCCGCCGGGTCGACCGGGACGAGTTGGGCGACGTCCTCGAGCGCATGACCGTGGTGGACAACACGGCGGGGATCCTGGGCGGGATCAAGCTTTGGGAAGGGCAGCACCTGGGCGTATGACACCACCACGCATCACCCTGGTCGGGGGGGGCAGCACGCACTGGACGCCCACCCTGCTGGTCGACTTCGCCAACACGCCGGCCCTGGCCGAGGCCGAGGTCACGCTGTACGACATCGATCCCAAGACCCTGCTGCCGATGCTCGAGCTGGCCGCCCACATCGCCCGTTCCCGCGACATCGGCCTCACCGCCAGGTCCGCTCCCGACCTCCCCTCCGCCCTCCGAGGCGCCGAGTTCGTCGTGACCACGCTGTCGGTCGGCGGCTTCGCCTCGATGGTGCACGACATCGAGATCCCCGCCACCTACGGCCTGCGCCAGCCGGTCGGCGACAGCGTGGGGCCGGGCGGGATCATGCGCGCCCTGCGCAGCATCCCGGTCATGGTCGACATCGCCCGGGCCGTCGAGGCGAATGCGCCCGACGCCATGCTCCTCAACGTGTCCAACCCGCTCTCGGCCCTGTGCCGGGCCATGACCAAGGAAACCGCCGTCACCACCGTCGGGCTCTGCAACGAGATGGTCGGATTCCAGTTCGCCATGAGCCTGATCTTCGAGTGCGGTATGCACGAGGTCAAGCCGACCGTGGCCGGCGTCAATCACCTGCCCCTGGTCACCAGCTTCACCATCGGCGACGACGACGGCTTCAGCCTGTTGCGCGACTTCCTGGAGAATCCCGGTGACCGGGCGAACGACCCCATCTGGATGAACCCGCCGCCCCCCAACAGCCATTGGCACAAGCACTCCGACGGGGAGAAGTGGACCAAGTCCGACGTGGTCCTCAACAACGCGGTGAAGTTGGAGCTCTTCCAGCGCTTCGGCGTCCTGCCCGGAGCCTCCGACACCCACGTGGTGGAATTCTTCCCCGGCTTCGTCACCCCCGAGTCCGACTTCGGGCGCACCTGGGGCGTGCACCACTACGGCATCGCCGGGCACAAGGCCGACAAGGACGACGACGACGCCTCGGTCGGGCGCCTCATGGGATCCGACACGATCCCCACCTGGGGCTCGGGCGAGTTGGTGGCCGATCTCATCAGCGCCATGGTGACCGGCAAGCCGCGGGCCCTGCCGATGAACCTCCCCAACACGGGCCAGGTGACCACCTTGCCCGATGGCGCCATCACCGAGTGCATGGGGATCGCCGACGCCGACGGCGTTCATGCCCGTGACCGGGTGGCGGTGCCCTCGATCCTGGGCGAGTACCTGCGCCGGATCCACGCCTCCCAGGAGCTCACCGTCGACGCCGCGCTGAGCGGCAACCGCACCACCGTGCTCGAGGCCATGCTGGCCGATCAGATGGTCAGTCGCCTGCCGTACCAGGGCGTGGTGGCCATGACCGACGAGCTCTTGGTGGCCACCGCCCCTTGGCTCCCCACATTCGCCGCGGCGGGGTGACCTCGGCCCCGACATCCGACGGGCTGTTGGCCTGGGACCCGCTGGACAAGCGGTACAAGTCCGATCCCCATTCGATCTGGCGCCGCCTGCGCGACGAGGCGCCCCTCTATTACAACGCGGAGCTCGACTTCTACGCCCTGAGCCGTTTCGCCGACACCGACGCGGCCCACCGCGACGCCAAGACGTTCAGTTCGGCCCACGGCACCGTGCTGGAGATGATGACGCCCGAACTCATGGAGGGCGGTCTCATGATCTTCCTGGATCCGCCCGACCACACCCGCCTCCGCCGGCTGGTCTCGAAGGCCTTCACGCCGCGCCGCATCGCCGTGCTCGAGGACGAGATCCGCACGTTGTGCGCCGATCTGCTCGATCCGCACGTCGGCTCGGATGGCTTCGACTACGTGGCCGATTTCGGCGCCCTGGTGCCGGCGACCGTCATCGCCGCGCTTGCTCGGTGTGGCGCCGGGCCACCGGGACGAGATGCGCGAGCTCATCGACGGGACCTTCCACCTCGACCCGGTGACGGGCATGTTCAACGACGTCTCCGCCGCGGCCATGGGAGAGCTGCACGCGTACGTGGAAGCGCAACTGAAGGAGCGGCAACGGGTGCCGCGCCCCGACATGTTCACCGATCTCCTCCAGGGCGAAATCGTCGAAGAAGACGGTCAGCTCCGCCGTCTCACCTTCGAGGAAGCCACCATGTTCTCCCTGCTGCTGGCCAGTGCCGGCACCGAGACCGTGGCTCGCCTGATCGGGTGGGCCGGCGTGGTCCTGGCCGACCACCCGGACCAACGGGCCGAGCTGGTGGCCGACTCCTCACTCCTGCCCAACACGGTGGAGGAGCTGCTGCGCTTCGAAGCCCCCTCGCCGGTGCAGGGACGCTGGACGACGGCCGACACCGAGTTCCACGGCCAGGTCGTCCCCGCCAACTCCAAGATGCTCCTGATCGACGGCTCGGCCGGGCGCGACGAGCGGGCGTTTCCCGACGCCGACCGCTTCGACATCCACCGGGTCATGGACCACCATCTGTCCTTCGGCTACGGGGTCCACTTCTGCCTGGGCGCCGCCCTGGCCCGCCTCGAAGGGCGCGTCGCCCTGGAGGAGACGCTGCGCCGGTTCCCGCAGTGGTCGGTCGACCTGGACCGGGCCGTTCCCCTCCACACCAGCACCGTGCGGGGGTACACCGAGCTGCCCATCACGTTCTGACGGTAGACGCCGCCTAGCGCAAGATGTTGACGGCGCGGGCGATGACCAGGCCCAGGATGGCCAGCGAGGTCATCGATTGGACGCCCATGGCCAACTTGGCCCAATGCTTCAGCGGCATCACGTCGGTGGGGCTGAAGGCGAGGGCATTGGTGGTGCCGAGATAGAGGTAGTCGAAGAAGGTGGGGCGCCAGCCCGGTTCGGCCAGGTGCGGGCTCAGATGCTGGGGAAAGGCGAGGTCCGGGAACTCTCGTGGCGCGACCAGGCGCGCCTCGGGACCACCGTTGTCGAACTCCCAGTACACGAAGGTGAAGGTGATGATGGTGTAGACCCACACCACCGAACCATCCAGCAGGATCCGGCCGGCCGAGTTGGTCTCGGGTCCGCCGCGGATGATCTCGTAGACGAGATGGATCGTGACCGCGGTCGCCCCGAGCACCAGAATGATCACCAGCCCGACGGACAGGGCGCGTACCACGGTGGACCGGCGGTCAATCCGACCGGGGTCGGCAACGACCACGGCCACCAGGAACAGCCCCTCGAACGCCGGGAAGAGCCACTTGGGGATGTAGGTCGGGTGATCCGGGAGCAGGAACGGCAACACCATGGCCACGACGATGACCAGGGCCATGGGCCACCGCTTTTCCCCCTGGGGTGCCGCTTCGACGTTCGTGATGACCCGAATCGTAGGGGTTGCCGAGGCATGGACGACGTGCCGCCCACGCTCGACCATCCGGTGATCACCGGGGAGCGGCCGAGTCGAAAGTGGCCGCCCTGAGGTGTCGCTTCCACGAAGAGAGCAGTTCGCTCACCTCGTCTAGGCTTGCCTCGCTGTTGGTGACCCGAACCATGACTCTTCAGATGCTGCTCAAGCGTCATGGTGAGTCACCAGGGGTTCTGCTCGGATCAAAAGTCCTGGCAGGGACGCAAAACCAGCGCTCGTAGCTCAACGGACTAGAGCATCTGACTACGGATCAGAAGGTTGGGGGTTCGAATCCCTCCGAGCGCCGCGAATTGGCCTAGACCCCGTTCGGCGGTCCAGCAGGCATCGGGATCGCGCTGTACCTCCTCGTCCAAGGGCGACGAAACCGGCACCGGGCCACCGTGGACGGATGTCCTAGGCGGCTGCCGCGCCCTCGCGAACCGCGATGATTGCGTCGCATGTGCCACAGAAGAGCAGTTGCAGTTCACTCGCATCATGTCGTCGGGTCGACCGCCGGGGCCCGCAACGGCATCGCCACGCGAGCCACCACAACGTCAGGTCGGGACCGAAGCGCCGCAGAGAGCACCAAGTCAATCTGATTGTGCAAGAGGCGATAGCGAAGTCGCTCAGGGATCACGACCGGAATCAGGACGACGATCGTTGTTGGTCACTGTGCTCTTGAACGTCATCGATGAAGGCGACGATTGGTTGTACCACCGACGTGAAGTCGGTGTGCAGGATACGCAGCGGGGGTCCAGGGTTCCACTGCGCCCAAGCTCTCTCCAATTCCTCACTCCCCAGCCCATCAATTCCTGGGTCCATCGCGACCGAGACAGCGACGACCTCCTGGCCCATCGACAAGGCTTCGGCAAGGGCGTATTCGGTCAGACGCGACACGCTGGTCACGGGAACAATCACCAACGTGCGCCTGCCGACCGGCTTGGTCGGGATGCTCCCCACTCCGAGTTCCAGGCCAGCGCGTTGGTAATACGCATGGATGCGCACGAAAAGGAGTACGAACGCCGGGACAGCCAAGACGACAACCCATGCCCCTTGGGCAAACTTCGAGACCAGAAACACCAAGGTCGCCAAGGCGGTCACCACTGCACCGAAGCCATTCACAAGGGCGCGGTAGTGCCAACGAGGTGGTCGTTCTCGCCACCAGTGCACGACCAGTCCTGCTTGGGAGAGTGTGAAGCCCGTGAACACGCCAATGGCGAAGAGAGGAATCATCGCGTTCGTATTCCCACCGACCGCGATCAGGAGCGCGGCAGAGAGGCCAGCCAGCACCCAGATGCCGTTGCCAAAGACCTGTCGATCGCCGCGAAGGGAGAACAGATGGGGCAGGTAGTGGTCCCGAGCCAGCAGGCTGGCCAATATGGGAAGCCCACCGAATGAGGTATTGGCTGCCAGTGCCAGCACCACGGTGATGGTCAGGGAAAGGATGTAGTAGGCCCAGTGTCGGCCCACGGCCATACCCATGATCTGGCTGAGCACCGTCTGGTTCGAGCGCGGACCGATGTGCCAGCGTCGGGCTAGTACGGCCAAGCCCAGCAGCATGACGCCCAGGATGACGCCGAGGAGCATCTCTGTTCGCTTGGCCCGAGTCACCCGGGGCGTCTTGAACAACGGGACGCCGTTGGCGATCGCTTCCACACCGGTCAGCGCGCTGCAACCGGCTGAGAACGCCTTCAGGATCAGCAAGAAGCCGACAACCTGTAGTCCATGAGTCGGCAGCAATGACTGCCCTGGTTGGGGTTCATTGAGTCCCAAGGGGTGGACGAGACCGATGGCGATGACGGCCAAGAGCCCGACGATGAAGAGCATCGTGGGTAGCAGGAACGCTCGTGCCGTCTCCCCCAGACCTCTCAGATTGAGCAGGGTAATGAGAGCAAGGATGCCGAGGCAGATCGGAACTGTGGCCGAAGTCAGACTCGGAAAGGCAGAGGTAAGGGCACCCACTCCAGCCGCTATCGAGACCGCGACAGTCAGCGTGTAGTCGACGATCAACGCCGCACCAGCCACCAGACTGGTGCCTGCGCCCAAGTTGGCCCGAGACACCGCGTAGGCGCCACCGCCTCCCGGGTACGCATCGATGACTTGGCGGTACGAAAAGACCAAGATGGCCAAGAGGGCCACGATCGCCACCGTGATCGGAAGGACCAGGTGCAGTGATCCTGATCCGGCAACCGCCAGCACGACGATGATCGCCTCGGGACCGTAGGCGACCGAGGTCAACGCGTCGAGCGACAGAGCGGAGAGACCCTCTACGGGAGTGATCTGCTCCTTGGATGCCTCGCTTGACCGCAAGGGCCTTCCAACGAGCACATTCCACAAGGATCGACCTGGCTCGTGATCAGACTCGGCTCGATCCGGCACATCAGCATCGTAGGGTCATGCGGACCACCGGTTCATGCTCTCCGTTCCTCCAACTCGATTGCTACCGTCGTCTAGAAAGCGCTACGAGCGCGGTTGCACCAACCGCTCCCTCAAACCCTTCGACTCCATCGAGGATGCGGCCTGATCATCGCGAAAGAACTCCCGGGGCGGCAGTTCGAAGCATCCGAGAAGCGAATGGCGCTGATCCAGAGTTTCTCGGGCTGTTGTGTCGATTTCGCCCGGGCGATTCGTCGTTCAGGTGAATCCAGCTCCACCACTACCAAAGGAGAATCCCATGCCCCATCCCGTCATCCACGCAGAGATCCGCTCCCAGGACCCTGACTCCACCCGGCAGTTCTTTGCCGGCCTGTTCGGTTGGAAGGTCGCTTCAGAAGGCGCATTGCCCGGTTTCACCTTCATCGACACAGGCGTCGAGGGCGGAACCCATGTCGCGATCAGTCCCCGTCAGGGCGCCGACGACGAGGTGCTGTTCTTTGTCGGAGTAGAAGACGTGGCCGCCACATTGAAGAAGGCCGAGGAATTGGGTGGAACGATCATTCAGCCTGTCCAAAACGTGCCGGGGACGACCTTTGGCGTATTCGCCGACGCACAGGGGCACAAAGTCGGGGTGGCAGCGAACGGATAGGGCAGGTCTCATTGCCGCCCGCTCGCAGTCTTGCGGCGGAGGCCGGTTCGGGGTGTTGGCGTCACCCCCTGTTCCGAGCCTCCAGCGGCGGATTCCGTGACGGGCCTGTTACCGGAGCTGGGTCTTCCTATCCGCTGAAGCCATCGACGTTGACGGACGGCAGATCCTCCACTTCCTGCTTGGTGAGGGTGAGGCGGATGCCGTCTTCGATCCCGCTCACCGCGCGGATCGGGATGGCCACTTCCTTGCGGCCCCAGAGGTGACCCTCCTGCAGGAGTACGTGGGTCACATGATGATTGTGCGGTGCGATGACCAGCCCCTCCACGTGTCCGATCTCCCCGTCCACCGCGTGCACCTGCTCACCGCGGCGCACCGCCACCTCGCCCAGAGGGAGCGTGTCCTGCGTCACAGCCGGTGTGGTGTTGCCGGGGCCGATGATGTCGCGGTTGGCGTAGTAGGGCATCGACATCGTCTGATCGGCCGGGTATCCGGCGTAACCGGTCCCGGGCAGGAACTGGATTTCCTCGGCGATCTCGAGCAGTTCGAACTCGGCGGTCGTACAGCTGAGACGAACCTCGCCGGTTGACGCCGTGACCAGGTGGAGAGGAACCAGCCGACCGAGGCCGGCTCGGTGCTTCGGCTCGACCACCAGGTGGGTGACCGTCTGTGCGACGGGATTCACGACCACCTTGGTCACTGCTCCACAAGGCCCATCGGTACAGGAGACCTCGGTTCCGATCGTGAACTGCGTTGGCTCAGGCATGGGCCCCTTCCTCGTGTGACCGGATCCTAATGAGTCTGAGCCGCCCACTGGATTGTGGACGAAAGGACAGGTGGAGGAGGTGGCTGCGGGGTGACGGTTACGCCGGTTCGGCGGACAGGGCCGGATCGGCGGATGATTCCGGAGGCCCGGCATCTTCGCCGAGCTCGGGGGGCAGCTCCTGCAAGCCGCGCTGGAGTCCGATGAACGCCACGACGGCCGCAAGCGCCATGATGCCGCACATGACGAACAGCACCACTTCGATGGCATGGGCGAAATCCATGCGAAAATACTGCGGAATGTGCATGGTCGACGTCCCGGCCTGGCTCTGCGACCTGCTGGCCGCCACTTGGGTCGGATCGTGAAGACCCGGGTAGAGCTTCCTGAGCGATGCCGTCAGCTGGGAGCGTTGGACCGAGAGCAAGATGGTTCCGAGGATGGCCAATCCGAGACTGGCCCCGTAGTTCCGGATGGTCTGGGTAATCCCGGTGGCCTCGCCGTAGGACAATGTCGATGCCCGGTTGACGGCATCCGTATTGGCCGGACCCAACATCATGCCCATCCCGGCTCCGGCCACGATGATCCACCAGCGCTGATCGGCAAAACTGAGCGTGGTCACCTTGGAAGCCCATAGACCAAACCCGACGGCGGCGATGGCGCACCCCAGCACGACCGCCCGTTTCGCTCCCTCCCGGTCGAGGATCCGTCCTCCGATCTGGGACGAGACCACGAAGCCAAGGAAGAAGAAGAGGAGGAAGATCCCCGCCTTGTTGGCGGAATCGTTCAGTGAGATCTGGGCGTATTCACTGGCGAAGAAGAAGATGGGGATGAAGGCCATCATCGAGATCAGCAGAACGATGTTCTCGCTTGAAAAGGCCCGGATCCGGAAGATCCTCACCTGGACGAGGGGGATGGCGGTCCTCCGCTCGACCAGCACGAAAACGGCGATGACCACCAGGCCACCGAAGATGCAGGCCCAGGTCCCCGGATTGCTCCACCCCCACAGCACCGACTGCTGAAATCCGAACACGCTCAACCCGATCCCCAGTCCGATGAGGAGCGCCCCCCAATAGTCGATCGGTACTCTCTTGTACTCCGTTTGGGGTTTCGAAATCGCGATCAACACCAGAGCGATGATCGCCACCGGTACGTTCACAAAGAAAATGGCTCGCCAGGTCCACTGGGTCAGGTAACCGCCGAGGATGGGGCCGATGGCCGTCAGGCCGCCCGCGATGCCGAAGAAGATGGCCAGGGCCTTGCCCCGCTCGCGCAACGGAAACGTCTGCACCACGATGGCGAGAGCGGCTGGGAACATGATGGCACCGCCGGCCCCTTGCACGACCCGGAAACCCACGATCCATGCTTCGGCGTAGCTGCCTTTGGGTGTCAGGCCGCACATGGTCGATGCGGCGGCGAAGACGACGACGCCGATGATGCACATGCGCCGATGGCCGAAGATGTCCGACAGCCGACCTCCGAGGGCGAAGAGCGCGGCTAGGGAGAGGATGTAGGCGTTCACCACCCACTGGACTCCGGTGGAGGACAGGCCGAGTTCATGTTGGATACTCGGCACGGCGATGGAGACGATCGTCTGGTCGATGAACGACATCGACACCGCGAAGATCATTGCGGCCAGAATCATGTTTCGGTTTTGCCCGCCACCTCGCGCCATGGTGCGCCTCCAGTCGGGACCCACAGTACCGGCTGGTCGCCCTCTTTCCCGGAGGAAATTCTTACGTGGACGAGGGATGAGGGCGCGTGAGAGGTCCCTCACGCTCAGAGCACGCTGAGAGCCGACTCGGAGCCGACCAGACGACCCGCCAGGATCCGAGCGGACGCCGATCCTGCAGCGAACCCGGTGAGGGACCCTGCGGCGCCTGGGCCAACACCTGGAGGGGCGATGGCGGCGATGGTCGTGTGGTCCAATTCAGATATCCGAGTGACGGGAGATTGCCATGAGAATTGCCGTGGCGGGTGGAACGGGCATGGTCGGGAAGTACGTCGTTGAGGCGGTCACGGGTGCGGGCCATGAGGCGGTCGTGCTGAGCCGGTCCCGTGGCGTGGACCTTCGCACGAATGGAGGCCTGGCCTCCGCCCTCGACGGGGTGGAGGTGATCATCGATGCGGCCAATCCCGATTCCATCACCGGGGCCAAGGCCACCGCCTTCTTCACCGATGTGACCACTCGCCTCCAATCGGTCGGCTCCGCCCGAGGCGTGTCGCGCCTGGTCACACTGTCCATCGTTGGGATCGATCGCGTCCCGGGTTACGGCTATTACCGCGCCAAGCTGGCCCAAGAAGCAGCGGCGACGGCGGGTCCGGTGCCGGTGACCATCGTCCGGGCCACCCAGTTCCACGAGTTCCCCGCTCAAATACTCAGCCGGGCCCGGTTCGGGCCGTTGGCCGCCATGCCGGTCATGCGAGTCCAGCCGGTCGTGGCCCGCGCCGTCGGCCAATGCCTGATGGAGGCTGCGGTCGAACCACCACAAGATCGGATGATCGAAGTCGCTGGTCCTCAGCCCGAGGATCTGGTGACCATGGCCCGTCGACTCGTGAGGACCCAGGGTCGTCGCATCGCCGTCTTGCCCATTGTCGTGCCGGGCAGAGGGGGCCGGGCGATGCGCGGCGGCCAGCTGCTGGCCACACCAACGACCACCCTGGTTGGCCCGACGTTCGCCGACTGGCTCATCAGCGACGACGCCCACACCGCTGAGCTCTGAGATCCACGGCGACCGCGGGAGTCCGGAGCCGATGCGCAGCCGATGTAGGAGCTACACCTCCGCCAGCTCGGCCTCGATCTGCATGAGTTCTTCGGTCGTGCCCTGGACCTTCGGTCCCTTGAACCAGTTCTTGGCCGAAGTCAGCCAATAGATTCCGGCGAAGAGGAACACGACCCCAACCGCCACGATGGAGTAGTTGAAACTGTCCTTGGTGATCGGCTGGACGGTGGGCAGGATGAACAAGATGCAGATCAAGACCACCCAGGCGACGGCGATCCATCCGATGACGTAGGTCTTGCGGCCGAGGTTCCAGGGCCCAACTTCAAATCGGTCCTTGGCCTTGAGCCGCAGGAAGATCGGCATGATGTAGGCGATGTAGAGGCCGATCACGGCGATCGAGGTCACGGCCGCGTAGGCCACCGGGCTCCAGATGTACGGCACCCCGAGAATGAAGGCGAAGACGACGGCGAACCAGATCGAGTTGGTGGGCGTTCCCGTGTGCCGGTTGATGCGGTGCCAGAAGTTGGATCCGGGTACGGCTCCGTCCCTCGAGAAGGCGTAGATCATCCGGCTGTTGGCGGTCACCGAGGCCATGCCGCAGAACAGCTGGGCCACGATGGCGATGAGCAGCAGCAACTCACCACCCGTCCGTCCGACCGCGTCGATGAAGATCTGTGCCGGAGGTACGCCGGTGGGGGTCGCCACCTCGGCGGCGTAGTGCTGAATGGCGAAGGTCACGCCGATCAGCAGTATCCATCCTGCGATGAGCGAGACCACGATGGACATGACAATGCCGCGTGGTCCGGCAATGGCCGCGTTGTGGGTCTCTTCGGTCATGTGAGCCGACGCGTCATAGCCGGTGAAGGTGTACTGGGCCACCAACAGACCGATGAAGAAGACGTACACGGCGGAACCCCAGAAGGTGAAGCCGGTGTTGTTGACGAAATGGGTAAAGACGAACGAGGCCGATTGGTGGTGAGCCGGGACGATGGCCAGGGCGCCGACGATGACGAGGACCCCGATGAGGTGCCACCACACGCTCACGTCGGACAGAAAGGCCACCACCCGCACGCCGAAGGAGTTGAGAATCCCGTGGAGGAGGAGGACGCCGAAGTAGATCGCCACGACATGCCAGTGGGGAGTGAAGGAAAGGCCCGTCGTGAGGTTCAAAAATGCCGTGATGAACAGCGCCGCTCCGAAGTCGATGCCAGCCGTCACGGCCACCTGTCCCAGCAGGTTGAACCAGCCGCAGAACCAGCTCCACGCGGCGGGATCGCGATCCGACTGCGGGGCCAGTTTGGCCGCCCAGTAGTACAGGCCACCCGCCGTGGGAAAGCTCGAGCAGACCTCCGCCATCGACAAGCCGACCAGAATGACGAAGCCACCGACGATGGGCCACCCGATGGTCATGGCGACGGGGCCCCCGGTGGACATGCCGAATCCGTACAGGGTGAGGCACCCGGAGAGGATAGAAATGATGGTGAACGACACGGCGAAGTTGGAGAACCCGCTCATGCGCCGCCGCAGCTCCTGGGCGTAGCCCATCTGATGGAGTCGTCGGACATCCGCCTGCTCCGTCGTCTCTGCAGCCGGAATCAGGTCGCCTGTGGTCATAGGCCCCCCCTTTTTCGAGAGTGCGCCCCCCAGAAGGGCACACCTGGATGATGAAACCTCCGTTTCGAACAGTACGCGGGAATGGGGACAATTGCCGGGATGAAAGCTGAGCACCCGAGATCCCCTCGTCAGAGGTTGCCCTGGGCGTGTCGGTCGACGGCGAAAGTCGGGGCGATTTCCCTCAGCGGGCGTGGCTCCGCTTGAGACCTCGCTGACCGACTTCGACTCGCTTCATGGTCTCCTCGGAGTCCTCTTCAAGCATCATGAGGTCGTTCTGGGCTTCCGGAAGAGCTCGGAGGAGCTCATCGAGCTTCCGCTGTGTCGCCGCCTGTTCTCTCCCTTGGGTGTGTTGAATGACGAACACCATCACCAACGTCACGCCCGAGGTCGCGGTTTCGAACGCCGTCACCCATCGGGCGGAAAACCAGGGCGATCCCGATGATCAACGCACTGATGAGGAGCACGATCGCTGTGACGGCGACGATCGGCTGCGAGCTGTAGTGGTCGATGCGGTAGAGCCATCGACTCCCCACGGTGCGTTGCTCGGTACGGGGTCGGACCCGATCACGATTCCACCACGTCGTGCCCGTCTGGTCTTCGGTCGGTGCGACATCACCCATAGCCGCGAGGAAGTACCCATTCGAACCGGTCTTCAACCCTTCGGGGCGCTCTTCAGGCGGGATGCGCCCAGGTCGGGTTGGACCGGGACAACGAGGCGGAGACGAGGCCGACGCCCGTCAGGATCAGTGTTCCCAGGAGAAGTTCGCTCCAGGTGTCGACCTTGAGAACCAGAAGAGCTCCGACCAGGGCGCCGAGGAAGAGGGCGAGGGTCGACGAAATTCGAGTCCCATATTGGAACCTGAGCCGCCGGCTATCGGGCTCTCGGCGGAAATCCCGGTGATGGCCTGGGTCACCACCGACGTCGTCATTCCCGGTATGGCCAGCTTGAAGGCGAGCGCATTCTGCAGGCCCATGGCCAGTCCGAGCAGCACGATGAGGCCGTACTTGACGCCACTTGTAGGGGACCCGTGAATCGTGGAGGCGATGACCGTCGCGGCTCCGAACAGCACCGCTTCGATCAGACAGCTCACCGTCAGCAGGTGACCGCGGTGCACTCCGAAGTGTGCGAAGAGGCGACCGCCCAGGAATGCGCCAAGGAAGAACACGCCCAGCGTGATCAAGGCTGCGGCGACCGAGAACCCGTGGGCTCCGGCCAACCCGAACACGACGAAGAGGACATCCCCCGTCACGTTGGCGACGAAGATGCGCCCCAAGAGAAGAAAGCTGAACGCGTCGACAATTCCGGAGACCACCGTCAGCCCGATCAGCATCGGGCGGAGCGGGCCGTGCTTGTCGCCCGGTGGTGGGACGATGGTCTTCCAGACCTGCATGACGGTGGAATTCAGAGTGGGCTCTCTCGATGACGAGAATGGCGACCGACCGCTCACCAAAGGGTACGGCGTCCGCTACCCGATTGTCAGCGATTCACTCTTCGAGGATGGGCGGGTGAGCGCCGACAAGCTCTGGTCGGGCCCGGTGCGGGTTTCCGCCGAGAGCGCATCGGGTACACCCAAAGTGGCGAGTTGTCGGCATCAGGCGGTTGTTCGCCCGTGACACAGGGTGCGGGTGCAGACAAGTCGGCCCGAGACGGATGAAGGGAGTGGCCATGTTCAACCCACGTGAGACCTACACCACGGCGGGGCAACGGGCCCCCATGCCGAGCGAGCCGGTGTGAGGCTGATGTTCTCGGTGATCGGATTCTCGACGGCGTATTTCTTGGATCCCGAGCACGGTGCAGCGCGCCATCACCAGGCACTGGAATACCTCCGGCGTGGCAAGCAGATGATCGCCAGTGCCAGGGCAGTCGACGAGAGGCCCGCTCACACCGTCACCGCCTACCCGGGCCTGAACCCCCCGCCAACGGGGCTCACGGCCCGACCAGCGGCGACGGGCTGAGGATCGCCCGCTAAACCGCCACCCCGCCTCGGACCCGGACCACCATGCCGTCGGGTGCATTCACCGTGCAGGTGCGCGATATGGGCCAGCGCCTCGACCCCGTCGACCAACCGGGGGCCCGGTCGTACGAAGGCGGCGTCGGCATCCACCGCCCACACGGGTACGCTCGGGGTACGACCCCACGCTCGACCATCTCCTCGGCCAGTTGGCGAGCTCCGTCGAGTCGGTAGCCGCACGGCGCGACCACGATCACATCGGGTTGGGTCGCCTCAACTGCGGCCCACTCGATCTGTTGCGACCGCTGACCGGCGACACCAAGGACGGATTCCGCACCCGCCGCCGTGACCATGTCGGGCACCCAGTGGCCGGCGGAAAACGGGGGGTCGGTCCACTCGAGCACCGCGAGTCGCGGACGCGGTCTTCCAGCGACCGCCGCCGCGATCCGCTGGAGTCGGCCCTGCAAATCACGTACCAGGGCGGCTGCCGACTCCGTTGTGTCGGTGGCCCGCCCCACCATGGCGATCGACGCCAGAACTTCGGTCAAGGTCATCGGATCGAGCGTGACCACCATGGCCCGACACCCCAGGTAGTCGAGCGCCTGGTCGACCTCGGATACATCCACCGCGCACACCGCGCAAAGATCTGGGTCACGACGAATCCGGTCGATGGCGCGCAACGCATCGGCGTCGAGCGTGTAGAGATCCTGCCCGGCGGCCAGGAGGGCCCGCACCTCGGCGTCGATCTGAGATGGAGTGAGACCGCTTGGCAGGCTGTGTTTGACACGATCTGGCGGTTGCGGGCCTCGGGTGGGAAGTCACATTCGAAAGTGATCCCCACGACGTGATCACCCGCACCCACGGCGAACAGGATCTCGGTCGCCGAAGGCAGGAGGGACACGATGCGCACGCACGCACGCTACCAATGGACACCCGATCCTGATATCGGACGTGATCCCTTACCGATGATGGTCGACTACAGGAAACGCCGGCCCGTAGTCTTGCCCAGCGATGTCACTTCGCCCCTCCCAAGAACTGAGAGACCTCAAAGCCGGGCTGGAGCCCTCGTGGTCCGTCGGTGCCAACGGCCCGCCCGCGTCGCCGGACACGGCCCCGCGGGGCGTTGCGAATTGATCCAATGGCAGCGCAATGACCATGCCAGCGGATCCGATGGAACAACTCAAGAGCCGTAACTATTGATGTTGCTGGCCTTGGCCGCAGCCATCGGCGTGCCGGTCTCGGCCCTCGCCTATTTCTTTCTGTACTTCGTCTCCTACCTGCAAAAGCTCATTTTTGTGCAGCTGCCGGTCGACGTCGGCTTCAAGGGTGAGCCGGTGTGGTGGCCACTCCCCATCCTGATGGTCAGTGGTCTGCTGGTGGCCTCTTGCATCACGTACCTTCCCGGCACGAGCGGCCATTCACCGGCCGACGGCTTCCAGTTCGGGGGAGGCGCGCCGAGCGCGGTGGAACTCCCGGGGGTCGGTGGTGGCTGCCTTGGCCACTTCTTTCTTTCGGGGTCGTGCTCGGTCCCGAAGCGCCGCTCATTGCCATCGGCGGTGGTCTTGGGGTGATCGCTGTCCGCCTGGCCAAAACGGATGCGCCGCCGGCCACCGCCGTCGTCATGGCCGCCGCCGGCAGCTTTGCCGCCATCAGCACCTTGTTCGGCTCTCCCATTCTCGGCGCCTTCCTCCTGATGGAGGCATCGGGACTCGGAGGTCCATTGATGGGCCTCATCCTGGTCCCGGGCCTCCTTTCCGCCGGCATCGGATTCCTGATCTTCGACGGCCTGAACGCCTGGACCGGGTGCGGCGCGTTCTCCCTCGCCATCCCGAACCTGCCGACGTTTTCGACGCCCGATATAGCCGAATTCGGATGGGCCGTTGTGATCGGCCTCGGGGCGGCTTCGTGGGCTTGGCCGTTCACCGGTTGGCCCTGTTTCTTCGGCGGGGCCAAGGGTGGGCTGCTCATATTCACACCCTGGTCGGAGCCGCCATCGCCCTGGTCGCGATCGGATTCGAGGGCGCGACCGGGCGTGGATCTTCAACCGTGTTGTTCTCCGGGCAATCCGCCCTTCCTTCGTTGGTTGAACACGAGCCGGTTGGACGGGGGGGCCCTCGTTCTGCTGCCGTGTGCAAAGCGGTGGCCTACGGGGCGTCGATGAGCAGCTTCAGGGGTGGCCCCGTCTTCCCCTCGCTCTTTATCGGTGCTGCCGGTGGCATGGCCCTGTCGCACGTTGGCGGGCTGCCGCTCGTTCCCGGCGTGGCCATGGGCATCGGCGCCATGTGCGTGGCCATGCTGAAACTGCCCCTCACTCGGTCCTTCTGGGCAGCCTTCTGGTGGCGAAGGATGCTGCTGCGGTCATGCCATTGGTGATTGTGGCTGTCACCATCGCCTATGTGCGTCCGCCTGGCTCACCGGGCGCCTGTCGCCGAGGCGCGGCGCCTGCCGTTGCGACCCCCGTTGCGCCCGCCCGGGCTCAGGATCGTGAGTCCAACGGCGGTCCTGGCCAGCTCGCCCAGCGGTGGGCCCGTCAGCGAGCATGAGAACGGGACGTCCTCTGGGACAACGGCGGGGCGGATCGACCGTATGGTGAAAAAGGACACCACGCCGCCGAGCGCGCACATGGCCGCACTGATCAGCATCGCTGCTTGAAAGGCAGCCGAATTGTGGTGTGCGGAGGCGCCCGAATGTGTGGCGAGCAGCGCCGCCACGGTGGGGACCACGGCCACGGCAATCAGTGATCCGATACGTGCCACATCGTTGTTGACGGCGGACGCCACTCCGGCCCGCGCCGGCTCGACCGAGCCCATGGCGGTGGTGGTCAGCGCCGGTACCGTGAGTACCATGCCCAGCCCAAAGACCACGGCCCCGGGCAAGACACCCGAGAGGTAGCTCGTCCCCGGCAGCACACGGACAAACAGGGCCATGCCGGTGGCGGCAATGAGCGGACCGACCGTCATCGGGATCCGTGGTCCAATCCGGTCCGACAGTTTTCCCGATGCCGATGAGAGGGCCAGGAGGATGAGCGTGAGCGGCATGAGGGCGACGCCCGCCTCGAGGGGGGAGTAGTGCAGCGCATCTTGCAGCTGCAGCACGAGGAGGAACGTGACCGCCCCCAACGCGGCGTAGATGACGAAGGTGGCCCCGTTTGCGCCCACAAATTGGCGAGTACGGAAGAGGGAGAGCGGGAGCACCGGCGCGGGATGGCGCTTTTCATTGAGCAAGAAGGCCCCCAGGATGACGATCCCGGCGCCCAACGACGCGACGATCGGGGCAGTGGTCCAGCCGCGGCTCGGTCCTTCAATGAGGGCATAGATCACGCCGCCAAATCCGAATGCCGCCAGGATCGGGCCGCGGAGGTCAAGCGGTCCGAGGTCTCCCGGTTGACGGGATTCGGGTACATGTCGGACCACCACCCAGACGGTGAAGGCGGCGATTGGAACATTGATGAAGAAGACCAGTCGCCACGACACCCATTGGACGAGGAGACCTCCCAGCAACGGCCCAACCGCGCCAAACACGCCACCGAAACCCGACCAGGCTCCGATGGCCCGCCCTCTCTCGTTGGGACGAAAGCTCGCCTCGATGATCGCCAGACTGCCCGGGGTGAGAAGGGCACCGCCAATGCCCTGCGCGGCCCGCGCCGCGATGAGCAACTGGGGCGATGGAGCCACCCCACAGACCATTGAGGCCACGGTGAACCAGATCAGCCCGATGAGAAGACGCGCCGGCGGCCGAAACGATCTCCGAGTGCACCACCCAACAGGAGGAAGGCGGAAAGCGTGAGGGTGTAGGCGGTGATGATCCATTGCAGATCGGCCAGCCCGACTCCGAAGGTCCGGCCGATGGATGGGAGGGCGACGTTCACCGCGGTGGAGTCGAGAAAGACGACGCCCGAGCCGAGCACCATGGCGAACAAGACCCATCTCCCTCGGGCACTCGAGAAACTCAGAACCTGCGGCGGATCCGGTTCGTTCTCCTGCCTCTGCACGCTTCTACTTTGTCAGAGCACCCTCACCTCGATCCCGGGACCCTGGCCTGGCTCCTCGGCTCACACGTGGGAGAGGCGCTCCACCGAGCAACCCGGGGGCCGATAACGTGAACCCGATGTGGCTGGACGTCAAGAGGGATCTGTCAGGTCGATCCGGACGCCACCGGTCGATCCAAGTGGTGTCGTGGTGTGCCGCGCCGGTCTGACCAGGTGATCTGAAACATCCCGGACGCATGACGACTCACGATGAACGAGCACTCGGGCCGGGCTCGCCCAGCCCGAGCTTCGAGACGGCGCTGGACGCCGCGGACCCTGGGACGATCCGGGATCCGGTCCAGCCACCGGACCCACCAGAGCCGACCGTGCGCCGTCAAATTCTGGTGGGTTCCCGGAGCCGCCACCATCCTGGTGATCCTCGGCGTGATCGCCGTCACCTTGTGGCAGCTTCACTTCAACTTGCTCTTCACGGAGACCACCACGACGGGCGGGGACACCGGGGCCCACATCGCCCTCCCGGCGTATCTGCAAACCCTGCTGTCGCACGGCCACATTTCCGGCTGGGACCCGGGCTGGTATGACGGCTATTCCCTCTACACCTTCTACTTCGCCCTCCCGGACCTGTTCGCCGCCGTCGGTGGATGGATCATCCCGTACGACGTTGCCTTCAAGTTGATCACCGTCCTCGGATCGGTGCTCCTTCCCGTCTGTGCCTGGGCCTGCGGGCGGTTGTTCCGGCTGCGTCCGCCCATACCAACGGTGATGGCGGCGCTGACGCTCCCCTTCCTCTTCGACTACACCTTCACCATCTACGGAGGGAATCTCTTCTCCACCCTGGCCGGTGAGTACGCCTACTCATTCAGCCTTTCGCTGGCCATCCTGTTCCTCGGGCTCTTCTCCCGGGTGGTTCGGGGCGGCACCTGTCGCGGGTGGGCCAGCATCGTGCTGGCCGTGTGCATCCTGTCGCACATCATCCCGGGCATGCTGGCGCTCGCCGGGGCGGTCCTGCTCGTTCTCATCGAGCTTCTCCCCTCCCGTTGGGGGTTCTCGGACGACCAGGTGGAGCCCTTCTGGGACGCCCCCCCGAGACCGCGGGTGACGGGGCGGGGACTGATGCTGTGGCGAGCCGGGTCAACCGTGGCCATCGGGCTCCTGCTGTCGGGGTGGTGGCTGGTTCCGTTCGGCCTGCGCCAGTCCTACGCCACGTCCATGGGCTACGCCAACGTCACCACCTTCTTGGGGCTGCTGTTCCCCGAGGCGGACGCGTGGGTCTTGGCCTTCGCCGGCGTCGCCGTCCTGCTCACCGTGATTCTGAAGAGCCGGTTCGGTCTGGTCATGTCCGCTCTGGGGGCTGTCTCGGCCCTCGGGCTCGTGTTCGATCCCCAGGGCAAGCTCTACAACGTCCGACTTCTTCCGCTGTGGTTCATCTGCGCCTACCTCATGGCGGGCTGGGCGATCGGCGTCACGATGATTGTGGCGGCACGGTGGTGGCGGCGAGCGCGAAAGGCGCAGTGGATCGCGGCCACGACCGTGGAGACCGGAGCCGATGACCAGGTGCCGCAGAGAGGCGTGCGTACCGGCGCCCATCGCCGGGCCCCTTCATGGGGATGGCCGCCGGCCGCCGTCGGGGGTTCGTTGATCGCGTTCGTGGGGATATTGGCCATCGTCATCCCGCCTTTCTTCGTCCCGGCTTCGGACCTCCCGGTCACCGTCGGGGCCAACCAGGTGACGAACTGGTCGAACTACAACTACGGCGGTTACCAGAGCCTGCCGTCCTACCCCGAATACCACTCGGTGATCGACACCATGAAGCAGGTCGGGAAGGACCATGGATGCGGGCGCGCCATGTGGGAGTACAACGCCGACGAGAATCGATTCGGGACGCCCGAGGCCCTCATGCTCCTGCCGTACTGGACCGGCGGGTGCATCGGGTCGATGGAGGGGTTGCTCTTCGAGTCGTCGGCGACCACTCCCTATCACTTCATCGACCAGGCGGAGCTCTCGACGGCCCCGTCCGACCCGGACGCCACCATTCAGAAATTCTACGGGCCGCTCGATGTCGCCCTGGGCGTTCAGCACCTTCAGCTCCTCGGGGTCAGGTACTTCATGGCCGAAAGCGCCCAGGTCGAGGCCCAAGCCAACGCCGACCCCAGTCTGAAACTGATCGCCTCGACCGGCCCCTGGACCAATGGAGCGGTCAAGACCACCTGGCAGGTCTACCAGGTGAAGGACGCTCCGCTCGTCTCCCCGTTGTCCGACCTGCCGGCGGTCCTCAAGGGGATCACGCCCGCCCCGTCGAGCTGGCTGACGCCCTCACTGAACTGGTACGCCGACCCCAGGAATTGGAACGTCGAACTCGCTCAGAGTGGGCCGTCGTCGTGGCCCCGACAGTCCGTCGGAGCCGCCCATCCCAAGACCGTGGCCGTCCCCGCGACCACGGTCACCCATACCCGCCTCACCGATTCGTCGGTGAGCTTCGACGTGTCGCATGTCGGGACGCCCGTGCTGGTGAAGATCTCCTACTTCCCCAACTGGCACGCCACCGGAGCCGATGGGCCCTACCGGGTGACCCCCAATTTGATGGTGGTCGTCCCCACCGGTCACCACGTGACCCTGACGTACGGGACCACACCGGTCAATCAGCTGGGGGAGGCCGCCAGCGTGATCGGCGTGTTGGCGCTCATCGGTCTGGTCGGGTGGCCGAAGCTACGAGCGAGAACCAAGGCCGGGAGCTCCGGACCGGGGACGTGAGCACAGGCCGAGTGGGAGCGCCGGGCGGGGTCAGCGCAGTCGCCGGGGCAGCGCCGCCACGATCTGGTTGGCGATGAGCTGGTAGCCGACGGTGTGCGGGTGGATGTCCCCCTTGGCGCAGTACCAGGTGTAGGTGCAGGCGAGGGCGACCGCCACCGGGATCCTGCCGTAGGGGCGAGAGACGGTCGTCTTGGTCAGGGGGGTGTACGCGCCGGTCGCCCTCGTCACGTCGACGAAGGTCCCGCCGTTGGCTCCGTACGCCGTCTTGAGCGAGGGGTTGATGACCAGCCGGAACGCAGCCACCGAGAGGCTGGCCAGGGACGTGGAGACCGGTGGATGCACCCACACGCCGAGAATGACGTCGGGATAGGTCAGCCCGACGATGGGCACCGTGTTCCCGGCCGCCGCCCGCACCTGCACCATCAGGGTGGCGACGTTGCTGGCCACGGCGGGTACGCGCGCTGACGACGCAGGCGGTCGGGTTCGGAGACAGGGCACATTTGGTGACGTCATTGCCACCGATGGAGATGGTGATCAACGCGACGTGACCACGGTGCGCGGCGATGAAGGCGGTGGCGGCCGTCGCCTGCGGGACGGTGGGGTAGGGAACGCCGTTCAGCGCCGGTGGCGCGGGAGCCGGACAACCGGCGGTCGTGAGCAGTGAGGTGGTGGTCGCCCCGCCGCACCCGAAATTCGCCAGGGTCAGGTTCGTCCCTCGCTTCCGCTCGGCCGAGATCACGCCGCGGGTGTAGCCGAAGCGGAGGGACACCGACGGATCCGGTTGGTACCCGATGGCATAGGAGTCCCGATCGACACGTAGTAACTCGGAGAGGATGTGGTCCCGGCGCCGGCGGCGGTCGTTGTCGCCGGAAGGACCAGGAGTGCGGCCAGCACCGATGCGGTGAGCGCCAGCTGGGCCATCGTGCTGCGCATCCATCCCCCAATCAACGTGCTGCCTCCGCGCTCCCCGGTCGGAGAGTGTCTCAGGCTAGGTGAGCGAGGCCCGCGTCGGGGTTCATGACGGCGCACCGGCCATGACGGCAACGACACCGAGGACCCCTGCACCCACCAGCGCGGGCACGACCCCTCGGCGCAGGGCGAGAAGCCAGATCGCGGCAAGGCCCAGGACACCGACCTGCCACAGGTGCGCCAGTTCACGACCGAGTGGGATGGCCGATCCGGCAATGGCGCCGATGACGGCCGCCCCCGCGCCGATCAGGAACGCCTGGGCCCGGAGGTTGGCCCGCAGCCGATCAAAGTGGGGTGCGCCGCCCATGACGAAGCCGAATGACGGGGCGAAGGCGACCAGGGCGGCCAGGAGGCCACCACCGAGCCCGCCGGCGGCATAGCCGACCACGGCGACCGTCTGGACGACGGGACCCGGCGTGACCTGCCCCAGGGCCACGGCATTGAGGAACTGAGCGCCCGACATCCAGTGATAGGTCACCACGGCGTCGTGCTGCATGAGCGGAATGATCACGAAGCCGCCGCCATAGGACAGAGCCCCGACCTTGAAGGCCACCCAGCTGAGCGCGGCAAGGCCGCCCACTGCCACCGGCATCGCGCTGGCCGGGAACAGGGCGACGGTCCTTCGGCCCCGGCTCTCCGAGGCGCCGCCGCGCGCCGCAATCTCCACCAGCCCGCACGTGATGAGGACCAGGACGATGTACGCACCGACGAACGACGCGGACACGGCTCCGGCGAGGAAGTAGAGGACCCACCGGATCCTGGCGGCTCTGGCGCCGCCCGCCCGCCGCCAGCTGGCCGGCAGGAGGAGCAGGGCGGCATTGAGTGCGACGGCCGGGACGGCCGCGCCGGCGCCCGCCGCCGCACCCTGGACCCACAGCGGGGGGTGAGCGGACAAGAACAACGCCGAGAGAGCCAGGATGATGGCGAGCCCGGGGGCAATGAAACAGACACCGCCGATCAGCCCCCCGAGTCGCCCCCGCAAGCGCCAGGCGCAGAAGATGGCCAGCTGGGTCGACGCCGGCCCGGGCAGGAGGTTGGTGGCCGAGATGCCGTCCTCGAACTCGGGGGCGGTGAGCCAATGGTGGTCCTCGACGCAGAGCCGGCGAAGCAGCGCGATGTGGGCCGGCGGGCCACCGAATCCGATGACGCCGATGCGCCCCCACTCCCGCGCGATTCTCGAGAGAGGAACGCTGTCGTTGGCTGGCGCAGTCACGATCGAGATGGGGTCAGGGGACACGGTAGCCGCAGTGAGTGTCGGGGGCGCCCGGACACCGGGCACACCGACGAGGGGGCGACACGGAGACGTGCGGAAGGCTTTGCCTGGCCGTAGGGTGTTCCCCAACCAACGCTGGCTTGATGGGGACTCGATGAGACAAACGATACGAAAATCGTCTAATCTGTTGCAGATGACGGTATCGTTTCACCCGGTCCCGAGCGCCGCGGCAGACAAGGCCCCGGCCGGGGCGGTTTACGGCGCCACCGAGGAGCGGATTCTCAGCGCCGCCCTGGGCCTGGTCGGTCGGCGGGGGGTGAAGCGACTCGGCATGCAAGAGGTCAGCGAGGCCGCCGGGGTCTCGCGCGGCACGTTGTACCGGTACTTCCCGAGCAAGGACCACCTCCTCGACGCGGTGGCGGGCTACGACGAAGCCAGGTTCACCGTCGGTCTGGCCGCCGCACTGGCGCCGGTCCACGGGCCGGCCGAGCGGATCCGCACCTTGGTGGCCTACGCCTTCGACTACATCCGGCTGCACCCGGCGCGGTCGCTCTTTGCCTCCGAACCCGAGTTCGTCCTCGGTTACCTCTTTCAACACCTGCCGAAACTTCGCGACGCGCTGCTGGAACAACTCGGAGAAGCGTTCGACTCCGTGCCCGCCGTCGCATCGGGAAGTCTGAGCCGCGGCCAACTGGCCGACGTCGTCGTGCGTCTCTTCGTCTCGAGCTTGATCATGCCGGAGCCCGACGATCGGGCCCTGGTGCAATCCATCAATGCCATCCTCGTGGCGGCCTAGCGATGCGCCAACGACGAAGCGGCATGTCGCGCTCGGGGAGGGTTTGGCCGCTGTGGCCATGACAACAGGGAGGTCACATGGACGAAGTCATTGACGAGACGACGGCGGGGAGTCCCTTTGCCGCGATGGACCCGGACATGGCGGCTCACCCGCAGGTCATGTTCAAGGCCCTTCGCGACGAATGCCCGGTCATGGCCATCGAGGGCACCGGCGTGGTCCTGACTCGCAAGGTCGAGATTGACGAGGCCCTCCGGCATCCCGAGATCTTCACGTCGAACATGGACGCGGTCGACCTCAAGAACGCCCGGCCGATGATTCCGCTCCAGATCGATCCGCCCGAGCACAAGAAGTACCGCAAATTGCTCGATCCGATCTTCGCTCCCCGACGGATGGCGGCGATGGACGACTCGGTGTCGCGCATCGTGAACAACCTGATCGACGGCTTCATCGACCAGGGAGAAGTCGATTTCGCCCAGGCCTTCTCCGTCCCGTTTCCCTCCGAGGTCTTCCTCACCCTGCTCGGACTGCCCCTCGGTGAACTCGATCGCTTCCTGGCCATGAAGGATGGGATCATCCGTCCGGACCATGTCACCGGGAAGCCCTACGGCAGCCGGGCCGTCAACGACTTCCAACAGAAGGTGGCCGACTCGGTGTACGAGTACTTCAACGAAGTCCTCGACGCTCGGGAGGTGACCCGCCAGGACGACCTGCTCTCCCTCTTCCTCGATGCCGAGGTCGACGGGCAGCGGCTCACCCGCAATGACATCTTGGACATCTGCTTCCTCTTTCTCATCGCCGGCCTCGACACGGTCACGGCCACGTTGGACTGCATGTTCGCCTTCTTGGCCCAGCATCCCGAGCATCGCCAGCAACTGGTGGACGATCCCAGCATGATCCCCTCCGCCATCGAGGAGCTCCTGCGCTGGGAGACGCCGGTCATGGGTGTGGTCCGGGCCTCGCTCGAGGACACCAGCCTGGGTGGCTGCCCGGTCAAGAAGGGCGATCAGGTCATGCTCATGATCGGCTCGGCCAACACCGACGAAGCCGAATTCGAGGATGCCGACACGGTGCGCTTCGACCGGGAGGCCAATCGCCACATTGCCTTCGGCGGTGGCATTCACCGCTGCCTGGGCTCGCACCTGGCCCGACTCGAGCTCCGGGTCGCCCTTCGCGAGTGGCACCGCCGCATTCCCGAGTACTCCGTTGAGCCTGATCACACGCTGGTCTACACCGGCGGCATCCGCTCCATTGACCACTTTCCGATGCGCTTCACCGCGGCAAAGGCCTGATCGGGTCGCTACAGGCGGTCCACGGCGGTGGCGCCGCCGTCCCCGACGTGTTCGGTCCACTGTTTCTCGTCCCAGTAGCGCATCTGGTGGCGCCCGGACGGGTCGGCGTACCAGCCGGCCGGTGCGGCACCCGCCTCTCGGGTGAAGCGCACGGCCGCGGCATCGCCGTGGCGGAGCCGGGCGGCCCGGCTGAGCTCGGTGAGTTGGTCCACCAGGAGATCGGCCTCGGCCACCGAGCGATCGCGGAACTCCCCCCGGACCCGGCGACCGGCCACGTCGATGTGGACCGAGGCCAACCCCAATCGGCGCTGGACCGGGCCCTGGACCCGACGGATGCTCTGGGACTTCTGCAGTGGTACCCAGGCCGTCACTTTGCGGAAGCGGCCGGTGACGCAGACGCCGTGGTCCGTGTCGTGACCGGCGGCCAGGAAGTGGTAGCTGAACGGGGCCTTGTAGCGGGCCTGGTGGGGTGGGCGGGACAAGGTGGGAGCGGGACCGCCGAGGACCCGATGCACCAGGTGCCAGGCGTCCTGGCGGCTCCCGACCGGGAGGAGGGATTTGCGGGAGGTGTGCGAACCCTCGCCCCGCTGGTTCCGGGTCCCGCTCCCGGCGATGTCGACTTCGAGCCGGCACCAGCCGAAGGGTCGCCACAACAGCGGCTCGATCTGGCGCACCGCCTGGATCCTTCCGAGCGGAATCGTCTCGGAGACCGTCTGCAGCAGGCCCCGGCTGATGCGCAGTCCCTCCGGGACTTCGGTCGCTTCGAAGCGATAGCCATTCGAGAGTCGTCGCCACAGCGCGGAGGCGAGGGAGATGAGGTACACCAGCAGGATTCCCGCCGCCGCGGCTGCCTTCCTGGGGGCGAGATCGTCCCACACCAGCAGGGTGACCACGGCGGCAATGAGCACCGCGCTCATTCCGGAAAAGAGGATCGAGGCGGCCAGACGTCCGGTGGGCACCGTGGCCATGGGACGATCCGGAACGGCCGTCACCACCGGGTCGGACTCGCGATGGCCGGCCAGGAGCACATCTCGGAGCTCGAGGGCGTGCTGCTCGGTCAGATAGGCCAACTTGCCGTCGGTTGAACCCGACCCGGCCAAGCGGATCCGGAGCTCGGACAGGCCGAGGATGCGGGCGAAGAGCGGCTGAACCATGTCGACCGCCTGGATGCGGGCCAACGGGAGCTGGCGGGAGTCACGCCGGATGAGGCCGGTTTCGATCCGCATGGTGTCGCCATCGAACCTCCAGCGGGTGACCAGCCAGTGCACCAGGCCGAAGATCGAGGCGGCGATGGCGATGGCGATGGTGAGGTACAGCCCGAGCGAGCTGTGGGCGCCGCCGCCTCCTCCTCGGCCGTGAGGCGACAGCACGAAGGTCACCACGACGACCGGGAGTAGCCGGCCGATGCGGGCGACCGGGGAGAGTGGGTGCAGACGATGCCAACCCTCTTCGCTGGTCAACTCCGAATTCACAATCCGGCCGCCCGTGACTCACCCAGTTCGGTGAGCCGGTCGCGCAATCGAGTCGCTTCCGTCCGTTCCAGTCCGGGAATGCGGGCATCACTGGCTGCCGCCGCCGTGTGGAGTTTCACCGTCGACAGCTTGAACATCCGCTCGAACGGGCCGGCCGTCAGCTCGACGAATTGCATGCGTCCGTAGGGGACGACCGACAGCCGTCGCACCAAGACACCCCGCGCCACGACGAGGTCTTCATGTCGTTCCTGATAGGTCCAGGCCCGGTAACGCCGAAAGACGAACCACAAGAAGGTCAGGCCCAGCGCCACGACCACCAGGGAGCTGATGACACCGGCCAGGTCGCCGTGTTTGATGCCGAAGCTCAGGCCGGTGAGGCCGGCGATGGCCAACGTGACCACGCTGACCTGGGCCCGTCGCATGTTCCAGAGTCCCACCGATGGGACATGCCAGTCCGGCTCGGGAGGGTCCGTCGCTCGGGCCCCGTTGGGGACGGCCATGCCATTCGTCATCATCACCATTGTGACCGCTGGTGACGTGGCGCTTTCTCCGGGGTCGGGCCCACGTGTCGAGACGACCACGTTGCCGGGCATCGACATCCACCACGACCCGGCGAAGACGAGGCTCGGCCAGGGACCTCGGGTCCCGCCAGTCCTAAGGTAAGCGTCATGCCCATACCCACCTCACGTGAACTGGCCCAGGCCCTGGAACCCGTGGCCGGGCAGGTCTACTTCGCCCCCGAGTGCCACAAGAACTACGAAGCACTGGGCTTCTCTCCCAGCCCCGGGACGTTGGCCAACGGGGTCCAGATGCCCGATGGCGCGGCCTACTTCACCAGCCGGGGCTCGGTCATGGGGCAGGTACCCGGCGAGGTCGTGGCTGCCGCCTTCGCCGTCTTCA
This sequence comes from uncultured Acidimicrobiaceae bacterium, assembly GCA_963743785.1. Classification (GTDB taxonomy): domain Bacteria; phylum Actinomycetota; class Acidimicrobiia; order Acidimicrobiales; family RAAP-2; genus Bog-473. The sequence continues at coordinate 29,553 of CAVURD010000001.1, forward strand.
ACCCCCAAGCGGTGATCCCCGCCGTCACGTTGGGGTGGACCCGCAGTGACGCGGACACCATTTGCCACGCCCGGACCGAGGGCGCCCGGGCCCAACTCATCCGTATCCTGGGTGACCGACCGACCGGACTGGCCCGCGCCACCGAGTTGCTGGCCCGGGCCACGGCCGACCTCACGCCCGTCGGGCGACCGCTCTACGCCGGGCTCTTGAGCCTCGGGCTCCCGGGTGACCCGATGGGCGACATGTGGCGCCTGGCCGACCTGTTGCGCGAATACCGGGGCGATGCCCACACGGCCGCCTGGGTGTCAACCGGGCTCACAGCGCCGCAGATCGGCCTGCTGAGCGAGCTCTACTGGGGACTCCCGATGAAAACGTACGTGCGGACCCGGGCCTGGTCGGACCGGCAGCTCGACGAAGCGCACGAGCACCTGTTCAATCGCGGCCTGATCGCCGAGGACGCATTCTCCGCACGCGGCCGCGAGCTGCGGGAGTCGATTGAGGTGGCCACCGATCGACAATGCGAAGTCATCGAGAAGTCTCTCGGCGATGACATGGCCGAACTGATCGGCCTGCTCACGCCCTGGGGCGCGATGATCCGGCAAGCCGGCGGGTATCCGCCCCAGGGGCCGCACGACCTGGCCCGCCGAAGGAAAACCGGGTGACTCGGCCGCGGGTCACACCGGCCGGTGTTCGGTCCCGCGGCTGGGGGTGATGAACAGCGCCCGTCCCGGATCATGGACCCGGGCGGTGTGCCACACGTTCTGCGGGTTGATCATCGCTTCGCCGGGATGCAGCGGGACGACCTTCTCGCCCGCGTCGAGGTCCTGCACCACATCGATCCGACCGGACAGCAGGACCACCACCTCTTCTCCCGCCGGGTGGCGCTCCCAGGTGTCCCAGGTTGCGTCCTGCTCGACGATGCACACCAGTCGGCCCTCGTCACCGTCCGAGGTCGGTGGACGCCGCGTAGCGGTCCATGAAGGCGGCCGACCACTCGAAGTCGGCGATGGGCACGGCCCGGCTCCCCAGTCCGAGGTGGACGAAGGTCTGGCTCAGATCGAAGGCGCCCATGGCCCGGTCCTCGGCTCGCGTCCACGTTCTCGTCGACCTCAATGGAGCGGCGACCAGCTGGCCGAGCGCAGAATGCGGCTCTCCCACTGGTCCCGCACCTCGAGGGCGTCGTGCATCCAGGTGCCCGGATCGGTGGCCCCGACCGGCAGGTCGTTGGCCAGCAGCCACAACAGCGCCTTGTGGTTGGTGATCCGCTGCCACAGGATCACCTCGGTCGTCTTGTGGGATCCGTACACCGGTTGGTAGGCCGCCTCGAGCTCGATGATGTTCTGGTGGCGTTCCTTGGATTCGTCCAACGATGGGGCGTACTGCGTGCCGGCCTTTCGGATGTAGGCCTGCAGGCCGCCGGCGTAAGGCCAGGCCGTGTCCTCCATGAAGAGGGCCAGGTCGTGCTCCTCGGCCGTGGTCGGCACCGTGGTCAGGTCGATGTCCTGACGCGGCGACCACGACACCGGCGTGATGATCTTGGACACGCACTCGTGGCGCATCGCGTCCACCCGGGTGGACCACTCCTGCAGGTCACCGGTGCGGACCCGGTCGGCCAGGGTCGACCAGGCCGTCCGCATCACGGCACCCGGTGATGGAGACGACGGTGTAGGCGGCGCCGCTGCCATGGGCCAGGCGCAGGTACCACAGCAGGCGGGTGTCGTCGGTCTTGCCCAAGGCGGGGAGGAACTCGTCGCGGTAGGCGGCGTCGAAGGCTTCCTCCTGCTTCCCCGCGACCTTGTGCACTTCGTGCAGCAGCAACATGTGATGACCCCCTGGTTGGTTGCGGTTAGTGCGTGGTGGCGATGCCACCGTCGACCGGGATGATGGCGCCGGTGAGGTAGGCCCCGGCCCGACTGGACAGGAAGATCGCGGTGCCCGCCATGTCGTCGGGCCGGCCGATGCGCTTGAGCGGCGCCGAGGCGGCGATCTGCGCGCCGAAGGCGTCGAGGGTGGCGGCCATCATCTTGGACTCGAAGGGCCCGGGGGCGATGGCGTTCACCGTGATGCTCGGCGCCAGGCGCTTGGCCAGGTGCCGGGTCAGCTGGTGCACCGCCGCCTTGGAGGCCGAGTACGAGTAGGTCTCGAGGGTGGGCACCTGTATCCCGTCGATCGATCCGATGTTGATGACCCGGGCGGGCTCCTCTTGGGTCCCGGCCGCCTCCAGCAGCGGGACCAGGAACTTGGTCAGGTGGAACACGCCCTTCACGTTGAGGGCCAGCACCTTTTCGAAGGCGGCCTCGTCGAAATCGGCCAGGGGGGTGCCCCAGGTGGCTCCGGCGTTGTTGACCAGGATGTCGAGTGCCTCGACCCGGGCCGCCATCTCGTCGGCCAGGCCACGGCATCCGCCTTCGGTGGACAGGTCGGCCGGGATGCCGATGCAGGTACCCGCCTCGGAGAGCTCGGCCGCCACCTCCGCAACCGCGCTTGGCCTTTCGCGAGGAGATGTAGACCGTGGCGCCCGCCTCCACGAACCCACGGGCGATCATCTTGCCGATACCTCGGGTGCCCCCGGTGACCAAGTGCGGTCTTGCCGGCGATGGAGAACAGGTCGTTGGCGCTCATGGCGCCATTGTGGCCCGGCTGCTCACGGGGCGGCCAACGCGATCGCACTGCGCAGCACCACGGTGGCTCCGACCCGGAGCGACTCGTCCTCCACCGAGAAGGAGGGACTGTGGTGCATGCCGCTGGTTCCGTCGGAACCGGCGCCTCCGACGAAGAAGTAGCACCCGGGGAGGCGGTTGAGGAATTCGCTGACGTCGTCGCTGGGGGCCGACGGGGGCATGCGGAAGACTCCCTCGGGACCGAGCATGTCCCGGGCCGCTGCTTCAACGACATCGGTCACCGTCCCGTCGTTGACCACCGCCGGCGTGCTCTCCGGCACCTCGAGGCGGACCTCGACCCCGTGGGCCTCGCCGATGGCGGCACACAGCGCATCGAGTCGGGCGAAGACCTCGACCCGCTGCTCGCCCGTGAAGGTCCGCACCGTGCCCGAGACCTCGGCCGTGGTGGGCACCACGTTGACCGCCGTGCCGGCCGAGAGCATGCCGGCGCTGCAGACGCAGTTGGCTCCTTGGTAGGTCAATCCGTCAGCCACGGCGCTGAGGCGGGACACCAACGCAGCGGTGGCCCGGATGACATCACCCTTGTCGGCCGGCATGGCGCCGTGCCCTCCGGGGCCGGTGAGCGTGATGCGCAGGGAGTGCGCCTCGGACATGGCGATGCCCTCGCGCAGGGCCACCAGCCCGGTCGGGGCCTGCGACGTCACATGGAAGCCCACCAGCCGGGCATCCCTCATGACGTCCAGCGCCCCAGCGTCGATCATCGACTTGGCGCCGCAGAGCGCTTCTTCGGCCGGCTGGAAGAGGAAGATGAACCGCCCGGCCAGATCCTCACGACGGGTGGTCAGGGCATCGGCCACGCCGAGCAGGGCGGCCACGTGGACGTCGTGGCCGCAGGCGTGCATGGTGCCGTCCACCTCCGAGGGATACGGGTTCGCCGTGCTCTCGTGAATGGGGAGCGCATCAATGTCGGCCCGCATGACCACCGAGCGACCGGGCCGGCCACCGTCCATGACGAAGATGCCGCCGGTCTCGGTGACCCGGTCGGCCTCGCCGATGTCGAGCGCGGCCATGTGGTCGCGGATCAGGGCGGTGGTGGCGTGCTCGGCAAAGGACAGTTCGGGTCGACGGTGGATGGCTCGGCGGCGGTCGACCATGTCGTCGAAGACGGCGTCGATGGCTGTCGCATCGGGGGAGTCAGCCATCGGCGCGCAACCGGATCAGCGGCTGAGCAGGTCGCGGGCGATGTGGGTGACTTGGATCTCGTCGGTCCCGGCGTAGATCTGGAAGACCTTGGCGTCGCGGGCCAGTTGCTCCACCCGGAACTCGGCCATGTACCCGTTGCCGCCGAAGAGCTGGACCGCCTCCATAGCCACTTCGGAGGCCGCCTGGGCCGAGTAGAGCTTCATGGCCGAGGCCTCGGCCAAGGTGAGGCTCTGGCCGGCCGACGACATCTCGATGTGCCGGAACACCAGGTTCTCCACGTTGAGCCGGGCGATCTCCATGCGGGCCAGCTTCAACTGGATGAGCTGGAATTCCGAGATCGGGCGCTCCCACAACAGGCGGTCCTTGGCGTACTGGATGGAGAGCTTGAGGCACTCCTCGATGAGGCCGAGCGACATGGCGGCCACTCCGGCCCGCTCGGTCACGAAATTGCCCTTGGCGCTCTCGCGGCCCTCGCTCCCACCGGGTCGCCCCTCGGTCTCCCCGAGCAACCGCTCCTTCCCCACCCGGACGTCGGTCAGGAAGAGCTCGCCGGTGGGCGAGGAGTGCAGCCCCATCTTGCGGAAGGGCTTGGACTGCTCCAACCCGGGCGTGCCCCGGTCGAGGATGAAGGTGAGCACGGGCCGCTGGCGCAACGGGGTCTCGCTGCCGTCATCGAGCTTGGCGTAGAAGACGATCGTGTCGGCGTAGGGGCCATTGGTGATGAAGGTCTTGTTCCCGTTGAGGATGTACTCGTCGCCGTCACGCCGGGCCGTCGACTGCATCCCGCCCAGGGCGTCGGACCCCGAGTTCGGCTCGGTGATGGCCCAGGCGCCGATCTTGTCCAGCGTCAACAGGTCCAGACCCCAGCGCTCCATCTGCGCCGGCGTGCCCTGCTTCATGATGGTGCCGCCGGCCAAGCCGGTGCTCACCCCGAGCGCGGTGACGATCCCCGGGCAGTAGTGGCACAGCTCGATGATCGGGATGAGGGTCAGGGCGGCGTTGCCCCCACCGCCCTCCTGGCGCCCCGGGGATGGCGCGTCCGACTGCTTGCGTTCGAGCTGGCGCTTGAATGAGTCCCGGGCCAGGGCATCGAGGCCGAAGGTGACGTACAGCTTGCGGATCACCTCGTAGGGCGGCGTATCGCCGTGTTCGAGCTCGTCGATGTTCGGCTTGATCTCTTCTTCCACGAAACGCCGGACCGCGTCCCGAATCGCTACCTGCTCTTCCGACCATTCGAACATGGCCAACCTCCCTACCGATCCGCCGACCCTACCGGGTCGGTTCAGGCCTCGGCGATCCGCCCTCTTCTCCTTTTCTTGCGCCTCTTCGTACGGCCGCGCCGGATCGACGGCGCCAGCCCTACGACCGTGGCAGGGCGTCCAGATCCGGGCTCGGGTTGGCGGGTGGGGTCGGTGGCGCTGGCGGGGTCGGGGGAGTGGTGTGCGGCCTGGGTGGGCGCCGCCGGCGCTGCCGCGTGCCTTCGGCGTGGCGCTGCGTGCGGGCCACGATGATGCGGCTGGCCACCAGCAGGAGGAGGACGATCACCACCAGGATCAAGGCGGCGTCATAGGCCAGGTAGTGCGCCGAGGTCTGGGCCGAGTTGTAGAAGGTGAAGGTCACGTAGGTGAGGTAGGGGAACTGGGCCCCCGCACCCACGATGGCGTGAGGCAACTTGTTGCTGAAGCCGGCCGTGTAGATGAGCGGGGCCGTCTCCCCGCACGCGATGGCCAGCGCCAGCAGCAGCCCGGTGACGATGCCCGGGAACGCGCTCTTGAGCACCACATGGCGCAGGGAGTACCCCATCGACATGCCCAGGGCGTCGGCCCCCTCCCGGTAGCCGGTGGGGACCTGGCGCAGTGAGTTCTCGGTGGTCTTGGCGATGTAGGGCACCACCATGATGGAGAGGATGATCAGGGCCGGCAGCAGGGAGAGCCCCCAATGCAACCCGATCACCAGGGCGACATAGCCCACATAGCCCAGCACGATGGAGGGGAAGCCCGAGAGGATGTCCGAGGCGAGCCGCAGCACGCCGCCGCTGCCCTTTCCGCTCTTGCGGGTCTTGGCCAGCTCGGACAGGTGGATGCCGGCCAGGACCCCGACGGTGCCGGCCATGACCAGCACGCCGGCCATGATGATCAGCGTGCCCAGTATCTGGTCGCGCAGGCCCCCGGTCTGGCCCTTCAGGGGCTGGGTCAGCACGCCCCATTTCCAGTGCGGCGCGGCGTGGGCCACCACCGAGATCAATAGCCACGCCGCCGGGGCGAGGATCAGGAGCAGCGACAGGTAGGTGTAGATGCGGAAGCCGACGCCCGAGATGCGCCGCCGACGGGTGCTGGGCATGGCCGCCTGGGTCACGATCTCTCCTCAGGCCCCGCGCCCGACGGGGGCGCCGATGCGGGACGATCGGTTGATGATGACGCGAGCCAGCATGTTCACGGCCACCGAGATCACGGCGAGGACCAGCCCGAGCTCGGCCAGGGTGGCCACCACGAATCCGGTGCCGTCGGTCTGGGCGCCGTCGAGCTGGCTCAAGATGGTGGCGGCGATGGTGGTGAAGGGCGAGTAGATATTGGGCGCGATCCGCAGGACCGAGCCGCCGATGAGGACCATGGCGATGGTCTCGCCCAGGGCGCGGCCCAGACCGAGCACGGTGGCCCCGATGATGCCCGAGCGCACCCAGGGCAGGGTCACCTTCTGGGCCACTTCCCAGTCGGTCATGCCCAGGGCCGAGCCGCCCTCCTTGGGTAGGTTCGGGACCTGCAAGAAGAGGTCGCGCGTGGTCGAGGCGATGATGGGAACGATCATGAGGCCGAGCACGATGCCGGCCGTGAGCAGACCTTCTCCCTCGCCCACCGGGTTGCGGAAGTAGCGCAGGACCGGCACGTTCGGGGCGTGGTCGGCGATGATCGGGTACACGTGCTTGGCCAGGAAGGGCCCCAGGGCGAGCAGCCCCCACAGGCCGATGACCACGCTGGGGATGCCGGCCAGGATCTCGATGGCGAAGCCCAGGGGGCGGGTGATCCACTCCGGCAGCCGTTCGGTCAAGGCAAAGGCGGCACCGATCGAAATCGGCAGGGCGAAGATCAGGGCGATGGCGGAGGACTGGATCGTCCCGAGAATGATGGGCCACGCCCCGAATTTGGACCCCATGGGGTGAGCCACGCCGTCGGTGTGGACGGTGGCCCCGTAGGCGCTGCCGTAGTTCCACTGTGACCCGGTGAGAAAGCTGAAGCCGTTCACCTTGACGGCGGGCCACGCCTTGATGGCGAGCACGGTGACGGCGAAGAGGAGCGCGCCGAGGGGCAGGATCACGGCGACGCGGGCACTGCCGCGCCACACCTTCTCCTCACCGGCCCGAGCGGCGTCAGCCATACGCCGGGCCACCGAGACCCGGCGTATGGCCTGCCCGGGCGGCTGGACGGGGGGATGCCCCGCCGAGCCGCCGCTGGACGTCACTAGCTAATGGTGAGGATCTGCTTGAGTGAGCTGGAGTAGATGGCCGGAGGGAGCGGCTGGAAGTCCACCTGGTCCAGGTAGCTGGCCGCGTTCCCGTCCTTGACGTTGATGGCCCACTCGAGCAACGAGCGGATGGCCTTGGCCTTGCTCGTGCTGGCCTGGTGGGTCTCAACGATGGCGTACTCGTAGTTCACGATCGGGTAGCCATCCTTGGCCGGCCCGTAGATCAGCGAGATGGTGCCACTGGCCGGCGTCTTTTTGGTGAAGGCGGCGGCTTCCGCGGCGATCGAAGCCGCGGTCGGCGCCACGAACTGGCTCTTGGCGTTCTCCAGCGAGGCGTAGCCGAGGCCGGCCTGGAGGGCCTGGGTCTGGTAGCTGATGCCCACGTAGGCAATGCAGCCCGGCGTGGCCTTGCAGCCGGTGACCATGCCCGAGTTGCCGGTCTCGCCGAGCGCCCCGGGGGCGTTGGGCCACTGCACGGTGGTGTTGTACGCCACTGTGGCCCCCCAGCCCGACGGGTCGGTCTTGGAGAGGAACTGGGTGAACAAGAAGGTGTCACCACTGCTATCGGCCCGGTGCAGGGTCACGATGGGCAGGTTGGGCAGCGTCACGCCCGTGTTGAGCGCGGTGATGGCCGAGTTGTTCCAGTTGGTGACCTTGCCCTGGTAGATCTGCGAGAGCACCGACCCGCTCAATTTCAGGTGCGCCGACACGCCGGGGATGTTGTAGGTCACCAACTGCGAGGAGATGGCCAAGGGGATGTTCTTCAATCCGGGGCTGGCCGACACATTGCTCGGCGCCAGGTAGGCGTCCGAGGCGCCGATGTCGGCGGTGCCGTTGGTGGCGTCCGAGATTCCCGTGCCCGATCCCGTCCCACCCGTCTGGATGGTGACGCCGGGGTACGTCTGGTTGTAGCCCGGCACCCAGAGGTTGAAGAGCGGGTAGAGCAGGGTGCTCCCGGTCTCGATCAGAGATTCGGTCGGGGGGGTCTCGACGCCGTTCGCCGGCACCTTCACGGCGGCCGACGCCGAGGTGGCCATCACGGCCGAACTCAGGGCCAGGCCGAGGGCGCTGGCCACGACCATTGCCCTTCGTCGGCGCGTTGCTCCAAGCATTCGGTTCACAGCATTTCTCCTTATTGTTGGTCTACGGGTGATGTGGTGTCCGGCGCCAGGTTCCGCTGCGCGGTCGAACGGGCACTGGCGTGCTAGCCCATGTGGCCGTTGACGTACCTGTCGGTGTCGGTTTCTTTTGGCGATGAGAAGAGCGACTCGGTGGGCCCGTACTCCACCAGGCGGCCCTGGTAGAAAAACATCGTGTTGTGCGACACCCGATGCGCCTGGCCCAGATTGTGCGTGACGACGATCAGAGTGAGCGCCGGCGCGAGCTCGCGCATCAGGCCCTCGATCGATTCCGTTGAAAGCGGGTCGAGCGATGAGGTCGGCTCATCGAGGAGGAGCACTTCGGGACCGACCGCCAGGGCGCGGGCCAGACAGAGCAATTGTTGTTGGCCCCCGGAAAGACGGAAGGGCGAATCGTTGAGGCGGTCCTTGACGGCGTCCCACAAACCCACCTCGGTCAGTCGCCGTTCGGCCACAACGTCGAGTTGCTTGCCCTTGGCGATGCGGTGGGCCTTGACCCCGGCAACCACGTTGTCGCGGATGGACATCGGGAAGGGATTCGGTCGCTGGAAAAGCATCCCGACCCGGCGCCGCAGCGTGAGCAGGTCCACCGACGGAGCCCACAGGCTCACCTCATCCAGGGTCACGTCGCCGGTCCGCTCGAACCCTGAGACCCGGTCGTTCATGCGATTCAGCGTGCGCAGGAAGGTGGATTTGCCCGAGCCGGTCGGGCCGATCAGGGCGGTGATGGAGCCGCGGTCCAAGGAGACGTTGACGTCGTGCATGACCATGCGGCCGCTGAACCCGAGGGTCAGCGCGGTCGAGTGCATGACGTGGGGCGGGCGGGCGGCGTCGGGATCGAGCGACTGCAGCGCGGCATCGATGTCGGGGGTGGCCGGCTTGGCCAGTCCCGAGGGGTCGCGGCGCACTCCGGTGAATTCGGGTCCTGGCACTACGAGGACCGTACAGAGGCGAGATGAACTTCCCGTAACGCGAAAGAAACATTCGGATGAACAGTTGGGTTTTTGTCGATTAATTCGACACGGGGTTCTCAGGCCGGACGAGCGAGGGCGTGCCGGTGCGACGAGGCGATGGCGGAGACGAAACGGGGTGCGGTGGACAGCATCCCGAGGCAGAGCAACGCTCCGGGCACCGAGAAGACCAGCGAGAGCGACGTGGAGGAAAACGCGGCCACGACGGCCGCCACGGCGAACACGGCTTGGCCGATGAAGAAGGCCCAGAAAGTCCTGACCAGCTTGCGGTTGGGGTCGTCGGGAGGCAGGCAGTCGCGAAGGGCCTGATAGGGCATCCAGAGGGCGACGATGGGGACGAACCAGCACCCGACGCCCCATCCGGGCGAATGCTTGGCCGCGTAGCCCAGCGCACGGGCGGTCGAGGCCGCACGGTATTGCCACATGCAGGCGGCGACCACCGCCCCGATGGTGGCGAGGCCCAGTAAGCCCCCGAACGCCACCAGGCCGCCATTGGCATGGGAGGAGAAGTCGAGATGGGGCACCGGCTGATTGTTCTCGCTGGCGATGATCATGCGGTGGTACTGGTGTCCGATCGAGCGATACAGCGACGAATCGAGTTGGAGGTTGATGAACTCCCACAGGTAGTAGATCCCGATGATGACCACGGCCGCCCGGGCCAGCTGTGAGATCCTGAGCTCGCCGTCCAGCAGCACCGAGGGGTTAGCCGCGGGCGTGGCGTACCGGGTCGTCGCGTAACCGGTGGTGGCACCCGGCGCCGACGCGCCGCCGGGAGGGGCCGGTGGATGGGTCGGCAGGACGACGCCGTCGGTCCAGGCATACCCATCCCACCAACGCTTCCCGGGTCCTCCGGCCGGGTCGGGATACCAGTCCGGGGGTGCTCCCGGGTACCCGGTCACGTCGTCACTCATCTCATCAATCCTGCCAGGCGCATCACGCCGCGGACGCGGCGGGCCGTGGAACGGGCGACGGCGCGGGCGACGAAACGGGCGACGGCACTGCCGGCACCGGTGAGGTCAGAGCAGCACCTCGGCGATGGCAGCCAGGGCGGCGACGTGGTCGTCGACGCTGGCGCAACCGGCGGCCATCGTGTTGACGGAGAGATGACTGGCTCCGGCCGCCCTCCAGCGCTCGGCGTGGGTGGCTATCCGATCCAGATCGCGGCTGCCGTAGTCGACCCGACCCTCGAGAAGAATGGCCGCCGGGTCGCGGCCGACCTGACGTGCTCCTTCGGCGACGGTCTCGAGCGCCTCGCTGAGAGCGTCGCCCGGGTTGACGCGCGGGAACCAGCCATCGGCGATCCGGCCGATCCGGCGTAAGGCGGCGGGAGCGAAGCCCCCGATCCAGATCGGGATGGCTCGGGTCGGGCGGGGAGCCAGACCGGCCGCCGTGATGTGGTGGAATCGGCTGTCGATGGTCACGCTCTCGTGGGTCCAGAGTTGGCGCAACACGGCAACCTGTTCTTCCAGGCGTTCGCCCCGGGTGGCGAAGTCGTATCCCAGGGCCTCGTACTCGACGGCGTTCCAGCCGATGCCCAGCCCCAGACGGAAGCGCCGGTCGCAGACGAGGTCGAGCTCGGCCACCTGTTTGGCCAAGAGAGCGGTCTGGCGCTGGGGTCCGATGAGGATGGAGGTGGCGAAACTGAGCCCGGTGATGCCGGCCAGGTAGGCGAAGAGGACCAGCGGCTCATGGAACGTGGTGTGGATGTCGTAGGGGCCACCGATGTCGCCGTGCACCGCGGTGTCGGCCCCCAGGACGTGGTCGTACGCCGCCAGGTGGTGGTAGCCCAGATCCGAGGCGGCCTGCCCGTAGGCGCGCACGGCACCCAGATCGCCGCCAATCTCGGTCTGCGGAAAGATCACTCCTATATCCATCGGGCCAGTCTGCCCCGACGACACGCGCGTCGCCTGCGTCGCCAGCGCGTCGTCGCGGTCACCGGGTCTAACTTGTTGTCGTGAGGGTACGTATCTTCGTCGAGCCCCAGCAGGGTGCTACCTATCACCAGCTGCTCGAGGTGGCCCGGGCCACCGAGGCGGGCGGCTTCGACGCCCTGTTCCGTTCGGACCACTACCTGACCATGGGTGGTGACGGGCTGCCGGGACCGACCGACGCCTGGGTCACCCTGGCCGGGCTGGCCCGCGAGACCAGCCGCATCCGGTTGGGCACCCTCGTCACCTCGGCCACCTTCCGTTGGCCCGGGGTGCTCGCCATCTCGGTGGCCCAGGTGGACGCCATGAGCGGCGGGCGGGTCGAGCTCGGACTGGGCGCCGGCTGGTACGACGGCGAACACACGGCCTACGGCATCCCGTTCCCACCGGTGGGCCAGCGCTTCGAGCGGTTGGAGGAACAGCTCAACATCCTCACCGGCCTGTGGGCCACGCCGGAGGGCGAGACCTTCTCCTTCGACGGGGTCCACTATCAACTCAAGGACAGCCCGGCCTTGCCCAAGCCGACCCAACGTCCCCATCCACCGCTGATCGTCGGCGGCGGCGGACCCAAGCGCACGCCCCGGTTGGCCGCCACCTTCGCCGACGAGTTCAACCTGCCCTTCTCCTCGCTCGACGACACCAAGGCGCAGTACGCCCGGGTGCGCGCCGCCTGCGAAACCCGCCGCCGGGACCCGGCCACGTTGGGACTGTCGGCGGCGCAGGTCGTCTGCTGCGGGATCGACGAAGCAGAGGTGGCCCGGCGGGCCAAGTCGATCGGCCGCAAGCCGGAGGAGTTGCGGGCCAATGGTGCGGCGGGGACGCCGGACGAGGTGGTGGAACGACTCCGGTCCTTCGGCGCGGCCGGAGCGGGCACCGTGTACCTGCAGGTGCTCGACCTCGACGACCTCGACCACATCCACCTGCTCAGTGAGCAGGTGGTGCCCCACCTCGGGTAGGAGCCGCCCCACCTCGGGTAAGAGGAGGGGACCGGGTCGGGAGGGATCCGGGGACGCGCCGCATGCGGTTGGGAACCAGGAGGACGACATGGCCGTGACGAACCGGGGATCCGTCGACCCCGCTACCGTCCCGGTGGCCGAGGGCGGCGCCGAGGAGGTCGTGGACACAGTGGGGATCGACGCCGCGGTCGACGAGGTGGCGGGTCACGCCGCTGCGTGGGCGGCCACACCCGCCGCGGCCCGGGCCGATCTGCTCGACCAGGTCCTGCGGGACACCGTGGCGGCGCAAGACGACTGGTTGCGGGCGGCCTGCGCCGCCAAGGGCCTCGAGTGGGCGTCAGCTGAAGCCGGCGAGGAACTGTTCGCCGGCATCGGGACCCTGGTGCGCCTGACCAGAGTCCTCCGGAACTCGTTGCGGCAGATCGCCCGGGACGGCCGGCCGGCCTTTGCCGGACCGGTGTCGCAGGCGTTCGACGGTCGGCTGCGGGTGCGGGTCTTCCCGGCCACGGCCTCTGACCGCGTGGTCTTCGCGCAGACGACCGCCGAAGTCTGGATGCAGCCGGGCGTCACCCGGGAGAATCTCGAGTCAGGTCAGGCCGCGGCGTACGCCGACCCGGCGGCCCACGCCGGCGTGTCGCTGGTGCTGGCCGCCGGCAACGTGGCGTCGCTCGGGCCGCGTGACGCGCTCTCCGAGCTCTTCGTCGACGGCAAGGTGGTCGTGATGAAGGCCAATCCGGTCAACGAGTATCTGGTGCCGCACTGGGACCGGGCCCTGGGCGCACTGGTGCGAGCCGGGGTGCTGCGCATCGTGACCGGAGGGGCAGGCGTCGGACGGTACCTGACCGCGCACCCGCAGATCGGCCACGTCCACATCACCGGCTCGGACAAGACGTATGACGCCGTGGTCTTCGGCCCCGGAGCGGCGGGGGCGGCGCGCAAGGCGGAGGACCATCCGGTGCTGGACAAGCCGGTGACGGCCGAGCTCGGCAACGTGTCGCCCGTCATCATCGTGCCGGGGAAGTGGTCGGTGGGCGAGCTGTTGTATCAAGCCGAGCACGTGGCCACCATGCTGGTGAACAACGCCGGCTTCAATTGCCTGGCGGCCCGGGTCATCGTGACCAGAAGTGAGTGGCCCCAGCGCGAGGCATTCCTGGGCGCCCTGACCCAGGCGTTGGCGCAGATCACCACCCGGCGGGCCTACTACCCCGGAGCGGCCGAGCGCCGCGACGCGTTCGTGGCCGCTCATCCCGAAGCGGAGGAGCTGGGTACCGGTCCGCCGGATGCCTTGCCGTGGACCTTCATTCGGGGCGTGGCGCCCGGGCGCACCGACGACATCTGCTTCAACGTGGAATCGTTTTTCGGCGAGTGTGCCGAGACGGCACTGACGGCGCCCACGGTGGAGACCTTCATCGAAGCGGCCACCTCGTTCTGCAACGATGTCGTGTGGGGCACCCTCTCGGCCACGCTGTTGGTCAGCCCGAGCTCGTTGCATGATCTGCAGGTGGCCGACGCGGTGGAACGGGCGATTGCCGATCTGCGTTACGGCGCCATCGGTGTCAACGTCTGGCACGCCCTGGCCTTCGTCATGGGCACCACCAGCTGGGGGGCCTACCCGGGGCATCCGAGGACCGACATTCAGTCGGGCTCGGGTGTGGTCGCCAATGCCCTGATGTTCGACCGACCCCAGAAGTCGGTCGTGCGCGGGCCGTTCCGATCCCGGCCGAAGCCACCCTGGTTCGCCACGGCACCCGGCCAGTATGAGGTCATGCGCCGGTTCGTGGCCTTCGAGGCCGATCCCGGCGCGGCCAAGATCCCCGGTTTGCTGCTGGCCGCCCTCCGCCACTGACGCGAGCGCCGCCCGCTCGCGGCGCGCCGACGCTGACCTGGTTCGGCGCGGCCGGGGCAGGCTGATGCGGGCCACCGTGTCGCCGCCGACCGCCACGCAGGCCACGGCGGTCGGGCACGCCACGGCGGTCAGGGTCAGCGGCGTGTACGCGGTGGTGGACGAGGTGAAGGTGGCACCGGCGTCCCTGCTCTCCGCCACGGCACCGGTGCCGACGACCGGCGTCCCGACCCAGTTCGTCCCGACCAGAGCGCAGGACGTCTGGGTGGGACAGGCCACGCCGAACACGTCGTCCACCGACGGGGCGTCGGGCGAGGCGTTCCACGTCATTCCGCCGTCGGAGCTGTCCAAGAGGAGTCCCTTGGCCGGCACCACGTCGCTCACCGTGGTCGAGGTCGTGCCGGCCGCCAGGCAACTGGTCGAGCTGGTGCAGGCGGCGCTGCGCAGGAGGCCCACCCCGGGGGGCACCGTGGCCGGGACCCACGTCATGCCGCCGTTGGTACTGAGGGCCAGGGCACCCTGCCCGTGACCGGCCGTCGTCGGGGTGAACCCGGCCACCAGGCAGGTGCCGGAGGGAGCGCACGAAAGGGTGAGCCCGCCACCCATGCCGGCGGGGAGGGTGCCCTGTCGCAGCCAGGTCTGGCCGAAATTGGATGTGGCGGCCGACCAGTCCGCCGTACCGTCGCTGGCCACGACGGTGCAATCGGCGGCCGTGGTGCATTTCACCGAGGAGACGGCGATGGCCCCGGCCGGTGCGACGGACGGGGCCCAGCTCTTCCCCCCGTTGTGCGTGGTCAGCACTACGCCCGTGCCCGGATCCGCGCCGGTCGATCCCACCGCCATGCACACCTTGGCACCCGGGCACGAGACCCCGGTCAGGGCCGGTGGCGTCGTGCCCGCGCTCAACGGCTGCGTGGTCCAGGTGCGCCCCCCGTTGACCGTCGCCACAATCACGGTGGTCCCGCTCACCGGGGTCGCGATCGAGGCGGCGGTGCCGGCGGCGGTCGTGGTCGTCGTGGGCGCGTTGGGTCCCGGCACACCCACCGCCCAGCAGTGCTCGGCGTCGGCGCAGGACACCGCACTCAGCTCGCCCGTGCCGGCCGGCGCGGGCTGTCCCACTGCAACCGAGGTTCCTGATGGTTGCCCCAGGACGGGTGGCGCACTGGTCCCGGGCGTGCGGGCGCCGAGTGAACACGAAGCGCCGATCACCGCCACCGTGACCAGGAGGGCCGGCACCCATTCCCGGCCGGGACGGCGGGCAGAATGGGAGGGCGACGTCGAGCGGAGGGGCACCGCGGGAGGACAATAGTGGTGACGACGGCGAACCTAGGTGCACTGTTGGCTACCCTCGCTCGCGTGGACTGGGTCGATTTCGTACTCGTTGGCCTCATGCTCCTGGCGGCGGTGCACGGCCTGCGCCTCGGGGCCCTGGTCCAACTCCTGACCTTCGGGGGCTTCTGGCTGGGCTTCCTGCTGGGCATTTTCATCTTTGTCCCGCTGTTCTCCTTCATGCACAACCAAACGGCCCGAGGCGTGGTGACGATCGGCGCCGTGCTCATCACGGCCACCGGTCTGGGCGCCGCCGGCCGGGTATTGGGGACGTGGAGCAATGTCAGCCTGCGGCGCCACCACCTCGGCCGGGTCGACTCGGTCTTCGGGGTGCTGGTGGCCGTGGTGGCCGTGCTGCTGTCGTCGTGGCTGGTGGCCAGCGTGATCTCGTCGCCCAACAGCCGCTACACCTGGCTGAGCAGCGCGGTGGCCCGATCGGACATCCTCCACTCGATCGACGAGGTCCTGCCACAGGTGCCGTCGGTCTACGGCGACCTCCAGAACTTCCTCAACACCCGGGGCTTCCCACAGGTCTTCTCCAACCTGATCCCGCCGACGGCGAGCTCGGTGGCGACGCCCACCAATGCGCAGACGCAGGCGCTGGCCAACCCGGCCATCACCTCGGTCGTCAAGGTCCTCGGCACGGCGTGCGGCAACGAGCAGGAGGGGTCGGCCTTCGTGGTGGGCCCGGGCATGGTGGCCACCAACGCCCACGTGGTCGCCGGGGAGCCCGACACCGTGGTGGTCGTGAACGGCAACTCGTACAGGGCGACGGCGGTGCTGTTCGACCCGTCCTTCGACCTGGCCATCCTGCGCACCAAGGCGCCGCTCGGCCCGGTCCTGCCCATCAGCCCCACTCTGGTAGGCCGCGGCACCCAGGCCGCCATCCTGGGGTACCCCGAGGACGGACCCTTGACCGTCGACCCGGCCGGCGTCACGGCCGAGATCACCGCCGTCGGGCGCGACATCTACAACAACGGCCTGGTGACGCGCGGCGTGTACGCCGTCGATGCCGACGTGCTCCCCGGGAATTCGGGCGGCCCCCTCGTGGCCGCCGGAGGGCAGGTCATCGGCGTGGTGTTCTCCCGTTCGACCGTGTACAGCACCGTGGGCTACGCCCTCGCCTCACCGGGCGTCCTGGCCCGGGTGCAGGCGGCCGACGGCCGGTTCTCCCCGGTCGGGACCGGACAGTGCACGGCGGGATAGACGTGGGGTTCGCGGTTGAAACAGGCATGATGAGGACATGACACTGCCCATCGAGGACTACGCCATCATCGGTGATCTGCATGCGGCGGCCATCGTCGGCAACAACGGATCAATCGACTGGTTGTGCCTGCCCCACTTCGATTCACCGGCGTGCTTCGCCCGCCTGCTCGGTGACGCCGATCATGGCTTCTGGCAATTCGCCCCGGTGGGCGGGGACGAGGCCATCACCGCCCGACGACGGAAATACGTCCAGAACTCATTGGTCCTCGAGACCGAGTTCGACACCCCCACCGGCACGGTCCGCATCACCGACTGCATGCCCATCCGCGACTCGCACCCCCATGTCGTGCGGTTGGTCGAAGGCATGTCCGGCACCGTCGACATGCACATGGACCTGGCGGTGCGTTTCGACTACGGCAACGTGGTGCCGTGGGTCACCTCGAGCGACGGTCTCATCCGCCTGACGGCGGGTCCCGACGCCGTGGCGCTCTGGCACCGGGTCGAAGCGGTCGGCAAGGACATGCACACCGTGGCCGACTTCACGGTGAGCGAGGGCCAGCGGTTCCCCTTCACCTTGGTCTGGTATCCCTCCCACGAGGAGCCTCCACCGCCCCTCTCCGCGTACTACGCCATCTCTCTGACCGCCACCTATTGGAAGGACTGGGCCTCGCGCTGCACCTACGAGGGTCCCTGGCGGGACGAGGTGGTGCGCTCGCTCATCACCCTCAAGGCACTGACCTATGAGCCCACCGGCGGCATCGTGGCGGCCGCCACGACGTCGCTGCCCGAGACGCTGGGCGGCAGCCGGAACTGGGACTACCGCTACTGCTGGCTGCGCGACGCCACCCTGACGCTCGAGTCGCTCATGCGCGGGGGATATTTCGAGGAGGCCATGGAGTGGCGCGATTGGCTGCTGCGGGCCGTGGCCGGGGACGTGACGCGTCTCCAGATCATGTACGGCCCGGCCGGTGAGCGCCGGCTGGACGAGTGGGAAGCCTCGTGGCTGCCCGGGTACGAGGGCTCGGTACCGGTGCGCATCGGGAACGCGGCGTCGGGGCAGTACCAGCTCGATGTGTACGGAGAGGTCATGTCGGCCCTCTACGCCTCGGCCCATGCCACGGGCGTCCACAGCCACGCCGCCTGGGCCCTGCAGACACAGCTGGCGGCGTTCTTGGAGAAGGGATGGACCGAACCGGACGACGGGATCTGGGAAGTGCGCGGGCCGCGTCGCCACTTCACCCACTCCAAGGTAATGGCCTGGGTGGCCATCGACCGGGCCGTGCGCACCCTGGAGGAATGGCCCGACCTGGGGGGACCGCTGGAGGAGTGGCGGGTGCTGCGCCACGAGATCTTCACCGAGGTGTGCGAGAAGGGGTTCAACACGAAGATCGGCGCCTTCACCCAGTACTACGGCTCCGACGAGCTCGATGCCAGCGTCCTCATGATCCCCCTGGTCGGGTTCCTGCCCGCGTCCGATCCCCGGGTGGTCAGCACCGTCGAGGCCATTGAGAAGACCCTGATGGACGAAGGCCTCGTGCTGCGCTACCGCACCGCGCCGGACGGCGCGGTCGATGGGCTCGTCGGCCGGGAGGGCGCCTTCTTGGCCTGCTCGTTCTGGCTGGTGGACTGCTTGCACATGATCGGGCGGACCCATGATGCCGAGGCCCTCTTCGTGCGCCTGTTGGCCCTGCGGAACGAACTGGGTCTCCTGTCCGAGGAATACGACCCGGTGGCGAAGCGACTGGTGGGCAACTTCCCCCAGGCCTTTTCCCATGTGTCGCTGGTCAACACCGCGTGCCGACTGACCGGTCACGATGCGCTGGCCACGCTGATGGACGATGGGCTGGGCGCTCGGCGTCTCGTCGAGCACACCTTGCCGATCCCCCTGCCCTCCCCGAGGAGCCGAAAGAGGCGCTCGTGGGTGGGGCGTCATCGCGACATCACCCAAGCGAGGTAGGGGGTCATCCATGAAGGCACTCACATTGACACTGCTGCGGGCCGGGACAGCCGAGTGAGCGGGAACCACCCCCATCGCCACGGCCCCGTCCCGGCGTCCCCGGCCGAGAGTGGACCCGGCCGACGTGCCCATGCCGCGGACCATCGCCCCGGGGGTGCTCGAGATCGACACCCTGTTGGGCGGTTGGGAGCGGGTCACGGCCGGGTATCTGATGGAGGGATCGGCTCCGGTGCTGGTGGAGACGGGCAGCCAGTCGTCGGTGCCGGTGCTGCTGGCCGCGCTGGAGAAGATCGGGGTCGGGCCGGGGGAGCTGGCCGGGGTGGCGGTGACGCACATCCACCTCGACCATGCCGGTGGCGTGGGCAATGTGGCACGGGCCTTCCCGTCGGCCACGGTGTACGTCCACGAGAAGGGGGCGCGTCACCTGGCCGATCCGGCCAGGCTCATCGACTCGGCCTCCCGGGTGTACGGCCCCCTGCTCGACTCGCTCTACGGCCGACTCGATCCCACCCCGCCCGAGCGGTTGCACGTGTTGGCCGACGGGGAGGAGATCGTGGTCGGCCCGGACCGGGTGCTGGTGGCGGTGGACTCACCGGGGCACGCCAAGCACCACCTGGGGCTGCACGACTCGTTGAGCGGGGTGCTCTTCGCCGGTGACGCCGTCGGGGTCAAGCTGCCCGACGGCGGCGTGTTGCGGCCCTCGACCCCGCCGCCCGACTTCGACCTGGAACAGGCCCTCGGGTCACTGGGCCGGTTCGCCGCCCGCCGCCCATCGGCCCTCGCCCTGGCCCACTACGGGCTGTTGCCGGATCCCGACGAGCTCCTGGCCGAGGCCGATGCGACCCTGCGCCAATGGGCCGAGACGGCCGAGACGGCGTACCGCGACGGGGTCGATATCGCCGACGCCCTGGCGGCGCGCTTCGACCCGTTGCTGGGTGATATCGATCAGGCGCACAAGGAGAAGCTGGACATCATGAACGGCGTGCACTCCAACGCGGCCGGATTTCGCCGATGGTTGGAAGGGCGCGACGCCAAGGCGTGAGGCTTACTCCACCACCATCTTGGCGCGTAGCTCCTCCTGGCGGACCTCGAAATCGTCCAGGGAGATGCGGCCGTCGGCCAGGTCCTCGTGGAGGGCGGCGAATTGCTCGAGCAGGCGGGCCTGGTCGACCACTTCTCCGGTCTCTGTGGCTGCCCCCTCAAGTTCGCCGGCTGCCTTGTCCTCGCGGCGGGACTGCCGGTCGTCCATTTTCGCCCGGGCCCGGTCCTTCTTGGCCTGGTCGCGCTGCAATTTTCCGAATGTCGATCGTGCGCGTGCCATGGTTCACTCCTTTCCGGTCGCGGGAACGACCAGGTACTGCCGGCCGAGCACCTGCTCAGCCGCAAAATCACTCGCCGGGGATGCGACGGGCCATCCGACCCGGTGGCGGAGGGAGTGGGATTCGAACCCACGGTACCCATGAGGCACAACGGTTTTCGAGACCGTCCGATTCGGCCACTCTCGCATCCCTCCAGGGGAGATCCTAGCGGGTCGGCCCTTCCGCAAAGGTTGGCCGACCGGCCGATTATGCCCGTTTCTCGGCAAAAAAGGAGGTCAGGAGCGTGGCGCAGGCCTCGGCCCGCACGCCGGCCCGCACCGGCACCTCGTGGTTGAGCCGGGGGTCCTGGCACAGGTTGTAAAGGGTGCCGCAGGCGCCGGCCCGCGGGTCGGTGGCCCCGAAGACCAGCCGCCCCAGACGGGCCGCCACCAGCGCGCCGGCGCACATGGGGCACGGTTCGAGGGTCACCACCAGGGTCACCGCCGAGAGCCTCCAGCCGCCCAGGGCAGCCGCCGTGTCGCGGAGCGCCAGGATCTCGGCGTGGGCGGTGGGATCGCCCAGCCGATGACGCTCGTTGTGGCGAGCGGCCACCACGCGACCATCGACCAGCGTCACCGCTCCCACCGGCACGTCGCCGTGGGCCAGGGCGCCATGGGCCTCCGTCAAGGCGAGGCCCATGGCGGCGTCGTCGCTCAGGGGAGCCAGTGACACGGGGTCGGGAGTCACCACTGGCTTGACCGGGCCAGATAAAGCTCCGGTCGATCCCGCCGCTCGCTGTCCAACGAGCCCCTTGTGATCCACTAAGCGTCCTTCCCTTCCTTCTTCCCCTACCCGCCTTGGCTGGATCGGCACGCCCCTCATCTCGCCGGTGGCCTGGGTGAGCCCGCCGTACGGAGCCCACTCTCGTCATCGGGATCCGTCGTCCCGGGGTTCGGCGATAACTACGGGTAGAGGAACGTGAACTCAGCATTGACGCAATCGCCCGGCGACTGGGCGACCACGAGGTACTCGTTGGAGGGGCCGCTCATCAACCACACATTCAGATACGCCTCAGAGCCGAGGCACGAGGTGGCAGGGTCATTGGTGGCGAAGCCTGTGAGTTTGCCCAGAGCCGGTCCGGGCGGAGCAAGAGGCTCCTGGGAGGCCGGTGCCAGTGAGAGGGTGACCGTCTGGGCCTCCCAGGTTCCGGTGTAGGTGAGGGGGGGAGTGGTCGTCGTCGTGGTTGTCGCCGGGTGGGGCGGTGTCGTCGTCGTCGTTCTGGGAATAGGGGGAGCGGTCGTCACCGGAGCACGGGGAGCGGTCGTCCGGACGGCGGAGGGCAGTCGGCCCCGACGATGTGGTGGCCGACGGCCCGGCGACGCCGTCCTTGACGGCCGGAGCGAATCCGGCCAGGGCGGCCAACAGGGTGGGGTCGTTCCCGTCCATGCCGAGTGCCCACACCCCCATGCCGCCGAGGTTGCTGGCATCGGCCAACTGGGCGGCATCATAGAGCGACGTCGGATCTTCGAAGAAGGTCTCGTGCCACTGGTTGCCGACCTGGTACGAGGTCCACGCCGTGTCTGTGGTGGCGTCCCAGTACACCGGGTGGCCACTCGCCACGACCTGGCCGTAGGTCACGTCGGTCGCCGGACCGGTTGCGGTGGCCGAGAGGGTCCCGTTGGTGGTGGGCCAATCGATGCCGAAATACGGCATCCCGAGGATGACCTTGGCCGCCGGTGCGGCGGCCGCGTACTGGTCAATGGTGGTCTTGTCGCTGAACATCGTGCTGGTGAGCGGCGACACCGGCGAGGGGCCCGATTGAAGGTTCAACTGGTACTCCATCACGAAGAACCCGTCGACCGCCGGGGCCAGGGCGGGGATGTTGTAGAAGCCGCTGGGATCTCCGGCCGAACTGGCATAGGTGTCCATCGTCACCTGGTAGTGGGGATTGACGGCGTGAATGGCCGTGGAGACCTGCGTGACCAATCTGGTGAGCCCGGCCTGGTCGGCGCTCCCATCTCCCTCGAAGTCGAGATTGACCCCGTCCAGGTTCTTCGCCTCGATGGCGGCGATGAGCGCCGTGGACAGGGTTGATCCGGCCGTGGGCGAGGAGGTGACCTGGTCGAGCGAGTGTTGATCGAAGCAATTGACGGTCAGCACCACCCGGTCTCCCGCTCCGTGGGCCCGAGTGACCAGATTGGCCAGGTCCTGGCTCTGGTATCCGTCCCATCCCGCGCCGGACTTGTCCAGGCTGCCGTCGGCGTTCACGTCGATGCTGAAGTACGCCAGGGTCGAGATGCCGGACACGTTGAATCCGCCACTCTGGGACAACGTCCAGTACGGCGCGAACCCGAACACCTCATGGGGCCGCAGGGGTGCGGCATTGGCTAAGGCCGGTGGCGCCGGCGCCGGAGGGGCCGTCGCTGGTAGCAATTTCACCGTCCGGCCGCCGGAGCGAGGGACAGCCGCGGCATTCGATTGGGCGTTCGCCGCTCCGATCCTGGCCGTACGCGGCCCTTGGCGTACGGCCGAAATTGGTCAGGAGACCGACCGTGCCACCGATCGAAAGAAGGATCAGCAACGACGCCAGGACGACACGCTTTGTGTCTTTGGTCTGGATCCCGGTTACGGCGGCCCGAACCACTCGGCTGGCGTGCTCGGCGTGCTGGCGGATTGCTATGGCGCGGGCGACCGGGAGGTGCACCAGCCGTCTCGGCGCGGCATGGGCCGGTCGATGCCGTGCGGGCGACGCCTGCACAATGGCCCCACGCTCGGGTTGCGGCAGGGCCTCGCGAGGGCCCGGATCCGTTACCAAAATCGCGTGGCCGATGGCGTGGGCCAGGTCGTCCGAGTCGCAGACGGCTGGTTCGATTGCCGTCCAGTCGACCGGACTGGCTCCCAAATCAGCCGTGACGCTGACGAGGATGCCGCGGATTCGGCTACTGCCGTTCCTCGCGCCCTTTCAGGGTCGAATGAGGATGTAGGGGGGAAGAACCTCTGGCTCTCGGGCAAAGAGCGGATGTCGCTGACATCTGACAACCTGGGGCTTCTCCACATAGCGCATTGTTCTTACCAGTCGAGCCAGAGTAAGCCAAGCGGACTGCGCAACATTTGGTCTGTGTTCACACTTGGGCAAGAGGGCAATCTTGCTCTTTCGGATCTGAGCGGGGTCTGATCTCCCTCCGAGCTCGCGCAAGTTGCCTGGCCCGGAATGGCATCCTGGGGACAGCCACCGCACCACACTGCAGCCCGCTGCTGTTGGCGTGCTCTGGTATTTTGGTGTTTTGGGTTCCAAACCGGGCCTCCGCATAAGGAGGACCTATTGACGACTGGGACCGAGGAGTATTACCGAGAGCGTGCACCTGAATACGATCAGATGTACACCAAGCTTGAGCGTCAGGACGATCTTCAAGAGATCAGAGGTTGGCTGCCTGATGTCCTACGAGGGCGCAGGGTCCTCGATGTCGCATCGGGGATCGGCTACTGGACTGGCGTCTTCGCCGAACATGCAGCATTCGTATTAGCAACGGATGTGAACGACGCCACATTGGAGGTGGCTCGCAATCGGCAGGAATGGCCGTCGCATGTGCAGTTCGCAACGGCAGACGCTGTTCACTTGGACTCTGTCCCGGGTGATTTCAATGCGGCCTTTGTTGGCTTCTTCTGGTCGCATATACCTTTGGCCAGTCTCGACGTCTTCCTCAGCGGACTGTTTGGTCGTTTGGACCATGATTCAGTCGTCGTATTCATGGACAACCGATACGTCGAAGGAAGCAACCATCCAATCGTCCGCACCGACGATCAGGGCAATTCGTTTCAACGAAGGACATTGCGAAGCGGAACCGAGTGGGAGGTCTTGAAGAATTTTCCCAGTCTTGAGGTGTTGAAGTCGACACTGGAGCAATGCGCACCGAACGTGACGGTTCACCGCTGGGACTATTACTGGGCGGCCACCTGCTCTACGTGAGAACCTTCGGGGCAACCGTCCCAGAATGCCCGGCTCGTGCGGAAGAGTGCGGTGTAGTTGTATCCGGTATCTCCATGCGCCTATGACGCCGGACCTTCCAGCATCTCGATGCGACGAGTGAGGTCGACGGCATGATCGCCGAGCCGCTCGTAGAAACGGGCAAGCAGTGTGACTTGTGCTCCAATCGATGTGGGCATCGTCTCGGCTGCTATTTCGCCGGTGAGGCGATCGTGGAGGATGTCAAGCTCTTCGTCGTCTTCAGCCAGGGACGCACTTCGGGAATCTCGGGCGCGGTAGGCCTTGGCCGCTTCGCTCCACATCTCCCTCGCGACTTCGGCCATACGCTGGACAATGCCCCGGCTGAGCGGGCTCATTTCGCCGCCGAGGTTGGAAACGGCGCGCTGGGCAATGTGCTCGGCCAGATCGCCGCTCCGCTCCAACTCGGGCAGGATCAGCAAGATGCCGACCAGATGTCGAAGGACCGAGGTGTTCATATTCTCCTGGTCCAGCTGTCGCCAGACCAGCAGCTCGACTTCTGCGGTCAAGTCGTCCACGACCTGATCCCCATCAACCACGCCGAGCCCGGCTGCGGCATCATTGCCCAACAGCGCCTCGGGTCCCTCGTGCCAAAGCCTCCGACACCAGGGCGAAGAGTTGGGTCACCCGGATGTCTATGAGGTCAAGATCTGATGGCTCAGTTTCCATATTCCAAGCAGGCTACCTGCGGAGATAACGAAGAGTTCGCGTGTTGTTCGCGTAAAGTTCACCTGCGGATGGTTCGTCGTTCACCCGCGACAGCAAGAGTTGGCGTGTGCTTTCGTCGCAGTCGGGGGAACTGATCTTTCCGGCCCAGCCACACGTGCTTCCTGAGGCTGAAGGTCCTAGTCAGGACCATGAATCCACGGTCACGGACCTGCTGAACGAAGCACCGACGAGCAAGTTCCATCGCCGCACTGTGATCATCTCAGGAGTCGGCTTCTTCACCGACGCCTATGACCTGTTCGTCATCGGCACGGTGGCCGCCCTCGTGGCCGTGCAATGGCACCTCGAGCACGCTCCAGACCAGTTGGGTCACGGGTGCCGCCATTCTCGGTGCCTTTGTCGGTGCCTTCACCTTTGGCCGCATTGCGGATGTGATCGGTCGCAAGAAGGTCTATGTCACGGTGGCCGTGATCATGATCTTCGGGGCAGTCGCCTCCGCCTTCGCCCCTGACTTCCTTTTCCTGGTTATTGCCCGCCTCGTTCTCGGTCTCGGCATCGGGGGGGACTACCCGGTGTCAGCTGTCTTCATGAGCGAGTACTCCAACCGCCAAGATCGAGGTCGCCTGGTCGGCCTGGTCTTCTCCATGCAGGCATTAGGCCTCATCGTTGGACCGCTCATCGCTCTCATTCTCCTTTCCTCGGGCCTAGGGGACGGGTTGGTCTGGAGAATCCTGCTCGGCCTCGGGGCGATTCCTGCTGCGGCGGTCGTCTATTTGCGCTCCAAGATGCCTGAGTCACCCCGGTATCTGGCGCAGGTCCAAGGTGAGTCAGCATCGGGCCGCCCAGGATTTGGAACGCTTTTCCGAGGGTGTCATCATGGAGTCAACTGACACCAACACGAGTGCCGAGCGCCTTCGACTGCGTGAGTTCCTCACCGATCCTCGGATGCTCCGACTCCTCTTGGGCACGGCGGGTGCGTGGTTCTTGTTCGATTACGCCTACTACGGCAACACGCTTTCCTTGCCCGCCATCTTGAAGGATGTCAACCCGTCGGCCTCACTTGAGACCAAGCTGGTTGTGGTCGCTCGGAATGTTTGTCATCTTCGCCGTCCCCGGCTACTTGTTGGCCGTCGCGAAGATGGACCGCATCGGACACCGAGCGCTCCAGTTCATCGGGTTTTCCGTCATGGCCGCTGTGCTTCCTGGTGCTGGCCATCGTGCCCGCTTTGACCCAGTACGTGGCCCCGTTCTTGGCCATCCTCGGACTCAGTTACTTCTTCATTCAGTTTGGACCGAACATGACGACATTCGTGTTGCCGTCTGAAGTGTTCCCCGTCAGCATGCGGACGACTGGCCACGGTGTGGCGCCGGTATCGGCAGACTGGGCGCATTCGTCGGGGTATTCCTGGTCCCCGTTCTCCAGGATCACATCGGCCCGCGAGGCCTGTAGGCCGTAGCGGGTGTCTCTGCGCTGTTGGGCATCGCGGTTACCACGCTGTTCCCCGAGCCAGCCGGTCGCACGCTTGAAGATGTGTCCGCGGGGCGATGTTGATGTCGCTTGGGCGGGCGCCGCTCTGGTTGCACCAGCCTCTGCACCAACGGATTCGCAGCTAGAGGCGGCATAAGTTGCCCCCGACCGGCGTCAGCGACACCCGAGACGAGGGCTTCCCAGTTGCCGGATCCGTGAGGCACCGCTATCGATAGCGAAGATCTGCAACCGGCTCCCACGAGCACCTCACCCCATTCAGATCCGAAGAGGCGGCGACCTTGGCCTCTGAAGGAACTCAATGAGCGGAGGCGGTGGGATTTGAACCCACGGTTGCTTTCACAACACACGATTTCCAATCGTGCCGATTCGGCCGCTCTCGCACGCCTCCGAGCTGGCAGCCCGGTCAGGCTACCCGAGGCGGCTCCCGACCTATTGGCCAGCTAACGTGGACATACACCGCGCCGTCGTTGGGTGCGGTGGCCGGGTCCTGCGCAACGGCCGCTCGTGAATCGAGTCAGGGTCGGAAGGCAGCAGCTCTCAGCGGGTATGGCCGGGTGCCGTAGCCAACCTGGCCGCCGCACCGAACGCCGGCGTCGCCGTCAGAAGGCACCTATAGGCTCGACCCCCATGACCGACGTCCCCTTCGTCTCGCTGTACCGGCGCTTTCGTCCGGGGCGATTCGACGAACTGCGCGGCCAGGACCACGTCGTCCAGGCCCTGCGCAACGCCGTGCGCGACGAGCGGGTCTCCCATGCCTATCTCTTCAGCGGGCCCCGCGGTACCGGAAAAACCTCGTCGGCCCGGATATTGGCCAAGGCCCTCAACTGCGCCGCGCCGGTCGAGGGCGAGCCATGTGGCGTGTGCACATCCTGCACCGAGATCACCCAGGGCACGTCGCTCGACGTCCATGAGTTGGACGCCGCCTCCAACAACGGCGTTGACGCCATGCGCGATCTGGTGGCCCACGCCGCGCTCGGCACCCCGGGACGGTGGAAGGTCTACATCGTCGACGAAGTCCACATGCTCTCGACCGCCGCGGCCAACGCGCTGCTCAAGACATTGGAGGAGCCCCCGAGTCACGTGGTCTTCGTGTTGGCCACGACCGATCCCCAGAAGGTTCCCCCGACCATCCGGAGCCGGACCCAGCATCTTGAGTTCCGGCTGCTCGGCGCGGACACGCTGCATGACCTTTTGGCCGCGGTCAACGAGCAGGCCGGACTGGCCCTGGACGAGGAGTCGGTGCAGGCCGCGGTGCGGCGCGGTCGAGGCTCGGCCCGTGACGCGCTGTCGGCCCTGGACCAGGTGGCGGCGTCGGGGTCATCCGATGCCGCCCGGCCGGAGTTGAGCCTGGTGCTCACGGCCGTCGCCGCCAATGACGCCCCCGTCGTCCTGGTCACGCTCGGCGAACTCCTGGCCCGGGGTTGGGGCCCACAGCAATTGGCCACCGAGTTGGTGGACGATCTGCGCCAGGCCTTCTTGGCCGCGCTCGCTCCCGAGTTGTGTGCCGTCTCGGGCCCCGAGCGAGGTCAGTTCACTACGTTGGCCGAGTCGATGGGGATGCCCCGCCTGGTGCGGGCCATGGAGGTGCTCGGGCACGCGCTCGTCGATATGCGGGACGCCCCCGACCCCCAGGTCGTCCTGGAGATTGCGCTCGTCCGTGCCGCCCGGCCCGACCTCGACGCCGGGATCGACGCGTTAACCGAGCGGGTAGCCGCCCTGGAGCGGGCGTTATCGTCGGGCGCGCCCGAGAGCCCGGCTCCTCCTGCTGCCAACGCTGCCGTGGAGAAGTCCGAGACGCCGGTTCCGACCGGTGATGTGGGTCGGCGGCCCTCGCTCGGGGCGGTCCGACGTCGCCAGAGCACTGGGCCTGAACCCGGCTCGGATCCGACGATCACAGCGGGACCGGCGGAGGCCTCGCCGCCGGCCGCGGCCATCGCGGCGACAGATGCGACGCCGTCGACCGTGGCCGCGGAAAGTCCGAGCGTCGCCATTGACCGGGACAGCCTCTCCCAAGCCTGGGGCGACGGCGTTCTGCGCAGCCTTCCGGCCCGGGCCAAGGCTCTGTACAGCGGCGGCCACTTCGTGGCGGCCGACCAGGCGGGAGCCCAGTTCGCCCTGCCCAACGTGGCGCACCGGGACCGCTGTGTCGAACTGGCGCCCCAAGTGGAGGCGGCGCTGACCCAGCATTTCGGATCACCCATCCGTTTGGTCCTGGTGGTGGAGGGCGGGTCGGGCGACCCACCTCGGAACAGCCCCGCACCGGCTGTCCCCGCCGATCGTCCTCCGGCCGCGCCAGCCGCAGACGAGCACGACGAGGTCGACCTCGAGGACCTCGTGGCTGCCACGGCGGGGGACATCGACCAGGCCTCGGCAGCGGAGGCCCGCCT
Organism: uncultured Acidimicrobiaceae bacterium; assembly: GCA_963743785.1. Taxonomy (GTDB): domain Bacteria; phylum Actinomycetota; class Acidimicrobiia; order Acidimicrobiales; family RAAP-2; genus Bog-473. Next base: position 58,008 of record CAVURD010000001.1, read on the forward strand.
GCTCGAGGCGTTCCCCGGCGCCAGCGAGGTGGGCGAGTAGGTGTTCACCGGACCGCTGCGAGCTTTGATCGACGAGTTGGGCCGACTCCCGGGCATCGGGCCGAAGTCGGCTCAGCGCATCGCCTTTCACGTCTTGAAGGTGCCGACCGAGGACGCCCACCGACTCTCCGACGCCATTGTGGCGGTCAAGGAACGCACGACCCTGTGCGACCGGTGCTTCAACGTGGCCGAGGGCGGCGATCTCTGCGCCGTGTGCAGCGACGACCAACGCGACGGCACCATCCTGTGTGTGGTCGAAGATCCTCGCGACATCGTGGCGGTGGAGCGCACTTCGCAGTTCCATGGTCGCTACCACGTCCTGGGCGGCGCGCTGAATCCGCTAGAGGGCGTTGGCCCCGAACAACTCAAGGTACGCGAGTTGCTCAGCCGGATCGACGAGGGACAAATCAAAGAGGTCATCGTCTGCACCAACCCCAATCTCGAAGGTGAAGCGACGGCCATGTTTGTGGCCCGACTGCTCACCCCGCTCGGCGTGGTGGTGTCCAAGTTGGCCAGCGGACTGCCCGTCGGCGGCGACCTGGAGTACGCCGATGAGCTCACACTCGGGCGCGCGCTGGAAGGTCGGCGAACCTTGGGGCTCTGAGCCTCAGCGCCTTACCCGCCGGCGTCCAGCCGCTCGGAGCCATGAGCGCAAAGTTGCCCACGATGATTGCCGGGAGGTCACTCGGCGACTGCCAACGCGTCGAGAGCCTCTGCCAGCGGATCCACTCCCAGCGGCCGCTTCGACGATGTGTCGGTCGGAGCAGTTGTTGCCGCAACCAGTGAGGGATCATCCATGGTGAGGTTGCTTCTCAGAGTTGCAATTCGTCAGGCCGCCGGCCTCACCGGAGCAGTCCGTGCCATGGCCCTTCGAGACTTCGGACCTGGTGCAGCGTGAAGTGCGACTCGATTCGCGATCGATCCGACGACATCCTCGAGGATCTGCGCGGCCCGACACGCGTACCGTTCGGTCCGGACCGGCCATGCGAGGTGCGCGGGCCTGAGCGCAAACTCAGAGACAGTGGCCGACCATTTCGAGAGTTCAAGATCCACTCGAATCGGCTGACCGTTCATCCAAAGAATGCCCCGCACTGCGTACAACTGGAGTGGATCGGAGCTCGGCTGTTGGGATTCGGTTGCCAGCCACAGCCGATGCCCGAAACGCACGTATCGACGGGCCATCGTGATTGAGGGGAGGCTCTGGTGCCATTTCCCGATCGCAGTGTGGATGCCGGAAGGAGGCACACTCAGCCTCGTCGAAACAAAAGTGGTGTCGATCATTTTTCTCCTTAGTGTGTTCCCGTTTCAATTGATCGCTGTGGCCAATGGGCGCTCCTGGCGAATCAATTCGCGACCGCGGTGTTCTTGTCCTGATTTGCCGTTCAGGTACTCCGAGGCGATCGTATCGTTAACTCTTCTCGAAGTCCTTGGTGCCTCATGTCTTGCACCAGCGGAGCCGACACCTCGCTTCTCGCAGTATCACATTGCGATCGGTGATTATCTATGGATGTCACCGGTGAAACGGAACATTTCTTCTCGCCGTTTCGAGGCGTTCACACAGTCCACAATCGTCACGCAGATGACGCGGTTCTCTCTCGATTACTGGGGCCCGGCGTGCCTTGGGTCACCAACCGTCTGCGCAAGGAACCTGCAGATGAATCTGCTCACCACCACTCCCTCCCGATGGTGTCTCCATCGGGGCATGCCGGCCACCGCCCGCCCGGCTCGTAAACTGTCGAGATGCGAGTCGCCATTGTCGGTGCCACCGGGCAGGTGGGCGTGGTCCTGCGCTCGATCCTGGCCGAGCGCAACTTCCCGGTCGACGAGATGCGCTATCTGGCCTCCGCCCGCTCGGCCGGGACCACACTGCCCTGGGGCGACCGCGACATCGCTCGTCGAGGATGCCGCGGTGGCCGACCTCTCCGGCATCGAGCTGGCGCTGTGCTCGGCCCCGGCTGCGGTGTCCCGGGTCCTGGCGCCCCGCCTGGCCGACGCCGGAGCTCTCGTGATCGACAATTCATCGGCCTGGCGCATGGATCCCGAGGTGCCGCTGGTGGTGCCCGAGGCCAACGCCGAGGCCTTGGCCTCCATCCCCAAGGGCATTGTGGCCAACCCGAACTGCACGACGATGGTGGCCATACCGGTGCTCAAGCCGCTCCACGACGCGGCCGGGCTCAACCGCCTCATCATCTCTACCTATCAAGCGGTCTCGGGCGGCGGCGTGGAGGCGGTGCGCGAGTTGGCCGAGCAGCTGGCCAAGACCGTCGACCGGGCGTCGGACCTCACCTTCGACGGAGCGGCGGTGGACTACCCGCCGTATTCGGTCTATGAGGCTCCCATCGCCCACAACGTGCTCCCACTGCAATTCACCATCGTCGACGACGGGTCGCTCGAAACGGACGAGGAACAGAAATACCGCAACGAGAGCCGGAAGATCCTCGGCCTCCCCGACCTGGCGGTGACCTGCACGTGTGTGCGGGTGCCGGTCTTCACCGGCCACTCGGCGGCCATTGTGGCCGAGTTCGACCGGGAGCTCTCGGTGGAACGGGCCACCGAGGTTCTGTCGGCCGCGCCCGGCGTCGTGCTCGCCGAACTCCCGACCCCACTCATGGCGGCCGGGGGTGATGTGGCCTACGTGGGGCGGCTACGGCGGGCCCAAGGGGCCCCGCACTCGCTGGCCTTCTTCGTCGCCGGGGACAATCTCCGCAAGGGTGCGGCCCTCAACGTGGTACAGATCGCCGAGATCGTGGCGGCCGGGCGCGCCTGAGCGCGTCAGTCCGCCCCGGACGTCGCGGGCTCCGGACCGCCGATGACCAACGCGGACATGCGCCGAGCCAGGTTCACGGCATGGTCGCCGAACCGCTCATAGAACCGGGCCACCATGGCCAGCTCGATGGCCACCGGCAACGGCATGGTCCCGGCCACGAGCTCGGCGGTGAGCGTGACGTGGAGGTCATCCAACTCATCGTCGAGATCGTCGACCTGATTGGCCGCTGAGGCGGACCGCTCGGCAAAGGCATCGGCCGTGCTGCGCCAGATGGTCGTGGCCACCTCGCCCATGCGCTCGACCAAGCCACGGCTCCGGGCGGACATCTCGGCACCCAATCCACGGGCGGCCCGCCGGGCGATGTGCTCGGCCAGGTCCCCGTTGCGCTCCATATCGGGGAGCATGCGCAAGATGGCCACCAGCTCCCGCCGGTCGTCCGCCGTGGTCTCGCCGTGGACCAGCTCATGCTGCACCGTTTGGGAGATCTCGTTGATGATGCGGTCGATCACCTCATCGCGCTGGACCAGTTCTTTGGCCGCCTGGCGATCGCCGGCCAGCAGGGCATGGGTGGCGCCGGCGATGCCCTCCCCGACCAGGGCGAACACCTGGGCGAACAACCGGTCCACTTCATGGGGCTGGGGGATGGTGGGCCACAGAGGCTGCTCCATCACCAAGGGCCCGGACACGGGTCGAGAGTCCGACTCCTCCTCGTTGCCCCACATACGCCGGGTGGTCCCACCAATGCGAAACGCCATCAGGCCACGCTACCGGCTCGCCCGCGGGGGATTTCAGCGGCCTCGGAGACACGTCCCCGTTCGCGATACACCCCCCAGTTACGCTGGCCTCGTGATCATCGGAATTGCCATTGGAGTTGTGGCGGGGTTGGTGCTGGGCCTCGCCGTGCACATGGTCCGCCTGGCCAGGGTCAGCGCCCAGGCCAGGACGGCCGAGGCTCGATTGGGCGACGCGCAGGCTGCCGCCGCCGAGTTGAGCTCGCAGCTGCAGGCGGCCGCCGGCGCTGCCGCCGAGGCCGAGACCGCCCGGGCCGTTTTGGCCTCTGAACTGGACTTTCTGCGCCGATCGGCCGAGGACGACCGCACCCGGACCGAGCAGGAGCGCCAGCGCCTGGCCGGAACGTTCGCCGAGCTTTCGGCCGAGGCGCTGCAGAAGAACAACGAGCAGTTTCTCGCCCTGGCCGAGACCAAACTCGGTCAGGCGCAGACGGCGGCCCAGGGGGATCTGACCCAGCGCCAGCAGGCCATTGCGCAACTCCTCGACCCGTTGAGCGAGACCCTGGCCCGCTACGAACTGGGCCTCAAAGAGATCGAGGTGGAGCGCAAGGGCGCCTACGAGGGGCTGAAAGAGAAAGTGGCCCAGCTGACCCTGGGCAACGCGCAGTTGCAGAAGGAGACGCGCAATCTGGTCACGGCCCTTCGGTCACCGCAGACGAGGGGCCGTTGGGGGGAGATCCAGCTCCGCCGGGTCGTGGAGATGGCCGGGATGCTCGAACACTGCGACTTCGACGAGCAGGTGTCGACCAACTCCGACGATGGTCGTCTGCGCCCGGACATGATCGTCCACCTCCCGGGGGGCGGGGAGATCGTGGTCGACGCCAAGGTCCCGCTCGATGCGTTTCTCAAACTCATCGACGCCGACGACGACGAGGAGCGTCGCACCCACCAGATGGCCCACGCCCGGCAACTGCGGACCCACGTCGATCAACTGTCGAAGAAGGAGTACTGGAAGCAGTTCGGTCAGGCTCCGCAACAGGTGGTGGCCTTCATTCCCGGTGACCAACTGCTGTCGGCGGCCTACGAGTCCGATCCCACCCTGCAGGAACACGCCATGGCCAACAACGTCCTGCTGACCACGCCCACACTCCTGATCGCCGTGCTGCGGGCCGCCGCCTTCGGGTGGCGCCAGGAGACCCTGGCCGACAACGCGCGGCAGGTGCAGGCGTTGGGAGCCGAGCTCTACGACCGCCTGCGCATGATGACCACGCACCTGCAGACACTGCAGCGCAGCCTGACCTCCAGCGTGGGGGCCTACAACAAGGCCATCGGATCGCTGGAGTCGCGGGTGCTCGTCACGGCCCGCAAGTTCCCCGAGCTCGGCGTGGTCGGCAACGAAGCTGAAGGATTCGCCGAGCTCACACCTATTGAGGCGGCTCCGCGTCTGCTCCAGGCCGTCGAGTTCTCGGCGGACGAGGACGACGAAGAGCCACCGATCGAGTTCTTCGCGCGTTCATTTCCGTAGAGCGAATCGGCCGGCCTGCGCTCATGATGGCGGGCCGGGAGTGAGAGGCCTGCCCGCCTGGCTCCGACGTCAGCCAGGCCTTCCGAGTTCAGTCGGTGACGGCCTCTTCACCGGCGGTCACCAAACGGCGTACCTCTCCCACCGTCGCCGCAAGATCAGTGAGATGGCGCTCGATGGCCCCATCCGGGGTGAGAAACAGGAAGGTCACCCGGGTGACCGGCTCTGCGGTTGAGGCGCTGACGGTCAGGGCGTAGGAAGCCCCTTGGATGCGATACCCCTCGACCCGACGGTCGAGCGCATCGGGATCAGAGGTGGCCGCCGTCTTGTAGTCCACCACGACCAGACCGTCGGGGCCACGGTACAGAAGGTCGATATACCCCTCGAGCAGTCGTCCGTCGACGGGGGTGCAGGCGTAGATCTCCCGCCAGTGCGGCGAACCGGCTGCCGCCACCACCGACGGAGATCCCAGCGCCTGGAGGACGAGTGTGCGCACGTCATCGGCCCGGTCCGGTACGGCCTCGGCCTCGCACTGGGCCACGACCGCCTCGTCGAGACGGGCCCCGCTGGCCAGGTCGATGGTCTGCAGCACGCCGTGCACGGCCCGCCCCACGGCCGTCCCGTACCGGCCCTTGAGCCACGGGGGGAGGTCGAGATCCCGGGGGCGCTTGCGCAGGCCAGGGTCGGGCTCACCCTCGCTATCGGGCGACCCCTCATCGGTCAGCGCGGTGGCGGCCACCGTGGTGGGACGAGCGGCCCGCCGAAGGGCATCCGTCCGCTCCGCCGCCCATTGGGCAAAGGGCGGCGGGGGCGAAGGAGACGTCACGAACGGCCGGACGAAGCACGTCCGGGTCGCCGCCGCGTCCGGGAGGTCGTCGACCACATCGCCCATGCCATCGAGCAGCAGCTCGGCATTGGTGCGCGACTTCGGGCTGGGCGGCGGCTTGGCTCGGGCCTTGCGGTGGAGGGACACGATCAGGTGGTCGCGCGCCCGGGTGCACGCCACGTACATCAGACGGATCCGCTCGTGGAGGCCCATTTGTTCGTCGATCGGCGCCCAGTCCACGTAGTCGTCCGTGCGGACCTTGTTGCCGAACCTGTAGCCGACGCCCCCGTTGGCGGGAAAGACCACCTCGGCGGGTGCGCGTCGTCCCGATGGCACCGTCGACATCCCCGACACGATGGTGATCGGGAACTCCAGGCCCTTGGCTCCGTGGATGGTCAGGATGCGCACCGCATCGTCATCACTCTCGGGCAGGATCGACTCGGTCACCCGAGCGCCTTCGGCTGTTTGCGCCGTCACCCACTGCAGGTACTGGCGCAGGTTGCCACCGGTGGCCTCGCTCCAGGCCCGAGCCTGGTCGGTCACGAAGCGAAGTCGCCGCCACACGTCGCGGGGCCGCCCCTCGGCGAAGCCCAGTTCCATGGCCCGGCGATCACGGACGATGGATCCGAGCAACTCGGAGGGGGCCAACCAGGTGCGTTGGTCGTACCGGGCGCGCAGGTAGCTCAGGCCGGCCCGAACGGGGTCATCGATGGGCACGGTGTCGGGCTGGTCGGCCAGGTAATTCCAGCGCCCCTTGCGCTCCCACTTGAACCGGAACAGGTCGTCGTCGCCGCACGCCAGCAGCGGCGTGCGCAATGCGGAGACGGTGTGGAGGGAGTTGGTCGGATCGTCGACGGCCCGGAGCACCATGAGCAGGTCGCGCACCGCCCGGCTGGCGTAGACCAGCGAACTGGTCTCGGCCCGAAAGGCGATACCGGCCTGGTCGAACGCCTCCTCGAGGAAGGGCAGGGAGGTGCGCGCCGGTACCAACACGGTGATGTCCCCGAGTCGGGCCGGCCGCCAGGCGCCGTCGGTGTTGCCGTCGGTGTTGGTCGTTGCTCACCTCCCACCCCTCGTCCATGACGCGGGTGACCGCGGCGGCGACCTCGCCCGCTTCGGCCGTACGGAGCTCATCCGCCGTGGTGCCCTGCGGGAGTTCGTGGCGGCCGAGGACCGCCAGCGCGGGCCCGGTACCGGGAGCGAGCCGGGTCGCCTCCAGGGCCAGGTACGCGGGCTGCGAGTCGACCGGCATGGTGACGTCGGTGGGCTCGCTCATGAGGGCGGCGAAGGTGTGGTTGACCCAGTCGATGATCGGTTTCACGGTCCGGAAGTTGGCCGTGAGTTCGACCACCCCACCGCCATCGGACCCGAAGCGTTCGGCCGCCCGGAGGAACGTAGAGATGTCCGCCCGGCGGAAACGGTAGATCGATTGTTTGGGATCGCCCACGACGAAGAGGTGACCGGGGGCGACGTCCAACCGGTCCCACGGTTCGCTGCCCGCCGACGGGCTCAGCGGGTCGACCGCGGCGATGCGAACAGCCAATTCGATCTGGATCGGGTCGGTGTCCTGGAACTCGTCGAGCAGCAACCGGTCATAGCGCTGGTGCAGGGCAGCCCGCACCGCCGGGCCGTGAACGGCGTCGCGCAACAAGGCCCGGGCCAGGACGAGCAGATCGTGGAATTCCAACTGGCCCGCACCCTGGCGGGCCGCTGCGCTCGACAAGGTGAATTGGCGGATGGCGCTGCCGAGTCGATGTGCGCACGCATTGGAGACCTTGTCCCGCACGGCTTCCAGCCCCTCACCCGCTTCGCCGATGCGGGCCCTGAGATCATCCAGGTCGCAGTTCCAGGAGGCCTTCTTCCCTCTGCCACCGACCTTGAAGCTGGGCAACTTCGGATCGGCCTGCGGCCCGAGGGCCTCGAGCAGGTCGAACTCATCTTCGATGGCCGCCAACTCGCCCATCCGGGTGGCGATCTCGTCGAGCCGCTCCCGTAGTTTGTCGCCAGGGTCGCCGCACGGCTCGCCACAGACATCGCGAATGGCCGCCACGGCGGAGACGAAGAGGTCACGAACCGGCGGGGGTTCGGGGGATGCCTCGGGGACCCACTCCTGGACCAGGTCCCAGTTGTCGTCGAAGGCCTCGGCCAGCGACTGCAGGGCGGCGTCGGGCCGGACGCCGGCGGCGAAGAGGAGCAGCACGGTCCGCTCAAGTGAGGGGTCGGCCAGCAGTTGATCGCGAAATGACGACCAGCGGGCGTCGAAGGCGACCTTCGAACTGACCTCGTCGAGTACCTCGACCCGGGGCGGGAGACCGGCCTCCACCGGGTGTTCGGAGAGCAGGCGCTGGGCAAAGGAGTGCAGCGTGCCGATGGCCGCCCCGTCGAGCTGGTCCAGGGCCGCCCGGCAGCGCTCCCCGACCTCGCCTTCGGGATCGGCCTCGGCCTCCTTCTCGAGCCCCGCCCGGATGCGATCGCGCAGCTCGGCTCCGGCCTTTTCGGTAAACGTAATGGCCGCAATTCGGCGGAGCTCGACCCCTCCACCCCTCACCAAGGCCAGCACCCGCCCGACGAGGGCGGAGGTCTTGCCCGACCCCGCCCCGGCTTCGACGAACAGGGTGGTGTCGAGGTCCTCGGTGATCCGATCGCGCGCCGCTTGATCGGGGGCCACAGCGTTCTCGGGGGCGGTGACCTGCTCAGGCATCGGGCCGCCGCTCGGACCCGTCCTCGGGCACGGGCTCCTCGAGTGGGTGGGCGAGTTTCACGAAGGTGGCCATGGCCGGATCGGCCTGCTTGCGCTCGAATTGACGGCGCTCCTCGGCCACTCCCATGCCGTCGGGATCGCAGAACGGGCATTCGACCCAGGGCGTCGTGCTCGATGCGGTGGGGTGATGGGGAAAGACTCCAGCCTCGATGCCGTTCACGACGGTCCCGAGGGTTTCCCCGACGTGCGCCAGCACGGCGGGCGTGACCGAGTACCCGACGCGCTCGAAGCCTCCCCGCGACGAGACGAACCAGTACTCGGCCCGCACGGGCGCGTCCGGGGCCTCCCGGAAAAGGCGAGCGGCCTGGCCGTAGACCGGCAACTGCAGCCGCCGGCCCTGCGCATCGGGATTGTCCTCGTTCAAGTCCCCTGAAGTCATCGGCCTTGCCCGTCTTGTAGTCGAGGACGCGGAGCGTGCCATCGGTGCCGACATCGACTCGGTCGGCTTTGCCTCGGAATTGCACGCTGCGCCCATCGGGCAGGTCGAGCGCGACGGTGCCCAGGTCCACGCCGGGCAGCCCGAAGGCCAGCTCGGCGGCCAGAGGCCGGGTGCCGTCTTTCCGGCGGGCGTCGGAGTCTTCCCGAAGGAATCGCAGCAGGTCGGCGAGGATTCGTTTCTTGTCCTGGCGCCAGAAGATGGGCCGCCCGGTGAGGCCTCGATCCTCGTACTCGGCCGAGACCCGCTCGCAGATCTCGACCATGCGGGCCCGATCGGACGCCGACCAGGGTTCGCTCGGGCCCGGCTGGTCGGCTGACGGGCGGCTGAGCACCTCGCCGATGAAGTCCTCGAGGGCTTGGTGGACCAGCGACCCCTTGTCCCGCGGCGTGATCTGGAGCTCATCTTCGGGGTTCTCGACCTCGTCGACCCCCAGCACGTTGCGCAGGAGGTAGGCGAACGGGCATGCTGCCCACCCCTCCAGCCGGGTGGCCGAGGTGACCCGCTCGGCCGGCGACGGCGGGTGGAGGCCGGCCAAGTTGCCGTCAAAGCGGGTGAAGCGGTCGCTGCGCCGGGCGGTGACCACCTCGGCTCCTGCCCCCAGAGTCACATCTCGGGTGGCGGTCAGAACCGGGAGAGACAGCCGGGTCGATCCCTGGGCCATGAGAGAGCGCAGCCGGTGTTCCTGCTCGGTCGCGGGAAAGGCCATGTGTCGGAGACCGGCATCGAAGGAGGCCACGTGGGTGAGCCAGTCCCGCTTGGCGGCCAGGAGTTCGTCCGACCACCATCGTTCGCCGGCGATGGCGCTGGCAATCTGCAGGATCCAGCGTGAGGGGACCCGCTCGATGTTGCGGCGCAGGTCACCCCGCGGGATGCACAGCACCTGGTGCGATGCGCTGGCGAGGACGGCGAGGAGGTGGCGGTGCTGGCGCTCGACGCGCTGGGAGCGGAGAGGCAGTTCGTTGCCGGTCGACGTACGTTCGTGATCGGGGAGGAGCGAATCATCATGGGTCGGTGAGGGGAACAATCCCTCGGCCAAGCCGAGGACCATGACCAGGTCAAGGTCGAGCCCCACTCCCATGCTGACCGATCCGACCAGCACCCCTTCCCCCATGCGCCCGACCCGACCGAGGTCAGCCTCGAGCTCGAGTTCCAACGAGCGGGCAAACACGTCGAGGTCGACCGATTCCTCGACCGCATCCAGGCCGGACAGGCGATCCAAGGCCCGATCAACGCGTTCGGCCGCCTTCTGCTCGGCCACCGGCCAGGCGGCCCGGCGGCCTTCACCGCCGAACAACGCGCGCAGATGGCGCCGGGCCCAGTCGGCTCGCTGTGACCACGGCCGAGGCTGGTCGCCGGCTTGCGCGAGGTCGTCGATCAGGTTCACGACGAATCCCCGTAGGGCGCGGGCCCGGTCGGCATCGTCGCGCAGTCTCTCGGCCCGCCACGACGGAGCATCAGGATCGGACTCGGCCAACGCCGCTTCGTCGTCTCGCTTGCCGGCGAAGGCAGTCAAACGACGATCCCAGTCACTGCGCCCTGAGACGACACCGGCGTCGCGCGACAGCCGTTCCCAGCTCGTCACGGGTACCGATCGTCCGTCGTAGCGCAAGCGTCCGCCGGACAGCCAAGCGAAGACGTCCTCACGCCGAAATGCGCGCTCGGGAAGAACCAGAAGGCCCAGCAACGTGCGGCCGACCACCCGGGCCGTCAACGGCATGACGGCGGCGCCGTTCAGGGCGAATGCCGGCCGCCGCCAACTGCTCGTGGGCCAACCGGGCGTAGGGCTCGGGGCTGGTGTGCAGAATGGCCATGCGATCGAGCGGAGTCCCCGCCCGGGACGCATCGACAATGGAGCGCACCGCCGTTCGCACCTCCTCATCGCAATCGGACACGGTCACGATCCGCGTCCGATCGAGATCGACCACGTCCATGGGGTTCTCGTCGCCCGGGTGGGCGCCAGCGGCGGTGTCCTCGATGCGCCGTACCGAGCGGTCGACCTCGGCGTCGGCTTTTGCATCACCAGTGGTTCCGGCCAGCACCACGAGTCCACTCGTGGCCGCGACGGTGGCGAGCAGCGCACCACCGTGGCGAGACAGCCGCTCAGGCAAATAGACGATGACGGTGCCAAGACGCTCAGCGGCGAAACGGTCGGCCCGCAGGATGTCAGCTGCCGAATCGAGCAGGTCCTCTTCGTCGTAGAACGCCGATTCCAGCGTGGCCCGAGCCGTCCGATGGAGGCGGACGACGTCGGCGGCACGATCGCTCGTGCGGGTCAAGGCATCGAGCGCCTCCGCGGAGAGGTCCCGCAGCTCCCGATAGGCGGCAATCAAGGCCGTTTCCGTGGCGGCGTGGTCGGCGACCGGGGCGAAAATCCCGGGTCGCTCGGCCAGGGCAGTCCGTAACGCTGCGGCGATGACCGGCGTGGACACCGGCCGGCGACCACCGGCAGCCAAACGAGTCGACCCGAGAAGCTCGGCCAGGCGGTACACGGTGACGAAGGACACGGCAGCGACGCCGATGCCGCGGTGACAGACGGGTCCGAGAGTTCCTGATGCGAGGAGCCGGCGGGTGGCCACTCCGACGTAGTTCGATGGGACCACGACACTCACCGGTGTGAGCGGTTCGTCGCCCTTCGCTTGGTTGATCGCCGAGCGCAACGCCTCGGCCGCCGGTCGGCCGTAGCGGACCCACCGAATGTTGACGCTCACGGAATCGGATCGTAGGCCATCGTTGTTCGCGCTCCACCTGGCCCGGTCATGCCTCGATGATCCAATTACCCCGGTCATGCCTCGGATCGATCCAATTACAAGGACACGTCCATTACGAAGGACACGTCCAACGACAGGGACAAGAGCCAGGACAAGGACAAGGACTAAGGACAAGGACAAAGCGACAAGAGCACGACAAGGGGCAGACCGCGAGAGGCTCGCCCATCCTGACGCGAGAGCTGCCCTCTACCTCCGTGACCAGGGGAAAAACGGTTGACCGTCGTGGCCAGCGAGGCCGCCCTGCGAGCCGCCGTCAGCCATCTCGTGGCCCGGGCCTCGGGGCGGCGCGAACGGCTCTGGCCTCCCGCCGCCGAGGACGACGCCTGAACATCTGAGAACGCCGGCAGTAGCCTGACCCGGCGATGTTGCCGCTTACCTCCCGCCGTCGCGCTCGTCGCAGATCGTTCAATCGGCGGGTCTATGTCTTTGGCGGTGCGACGTTGGTGACGTTGCTCCTCATCGGCGGCCTGACCCAGGTCTCCCGCAATTCGGGGCGCTACACCGCGCAGATGAACCGATCCTTCGCCGCTCAGGTGACCGTGCTGGCCGATGCGTCGAACGTCACCGCATCGTCGGTTCGCCACTTCATGGGGACGCTGTCGACCCAGGATCGCCAGACGCTGCAGGCCGAACTGGACGGGGCGGTGCAGCAGACGACCCAGCAGCAGACCCGGGCCGCCACCTTGGCCGCGCCGGCTCCTCCCGGCCAGATCGCGATGCACTTCGGCACCGTGTTCAGTGACCGGGCCCAGGCCATGAGCCAGATGCGGGCGGCCATCGACGGACTCTTGGGGATGCATCCCCTGGCCGTCGCCGGGGCGCTGACGAACAACGGGACCGTGGTGTCCACGCCCACGTTGCTCTCCTCCACTGAAGCGACCAACCGCATTGCCGCGGCCGGGGCCCTGCTCGCCCGATCCGACCGGAACTATGCCTCCATGCGTGGCGAGCTCACACGGTCCACCGGGCACGTCACCGTGCCCGTCTCGGCATGGATCACCAACCGCCAGCTCTGGCAGGTCGGTGCCCTGGCCACGCAGATCGACCAGGTGGAGGCCTCGTCGACCCTGGCGGCCGCGCATCAACTCGTCCTCGCGCTCGGTGCGGCTTTCCCCGCCGGCGTTGCCGTCGCCCACGGGCGTCGCCACGCCCGGAGTGTCGACCCTGACACCCACCACCAGTGTGACGGTCAGCGTGGTCCTCTCCAACCTGGGGACGGCGGACGAGCCCCGGGCCACCGTGCACATCACGCTGGCGGCCCAGGTCGGTGGCCGCACCAGCGCAGTGACCCGGGTCGCCGCCGTGGGGGCCTCCCAGTCGGTCACCCTCGCCCCGGCGTTCTTCGGGGTCACGCCTGGGCAGAGCTACCAGCTCAGCATCGCCATCGCCCTCCCCGCGGCCCAGACAGTGACGACCGGCACCACCGTCGCCGAGGTGCTGCAGGTCGCCCCGACCACGCCGCCCACCACCGTGGCCAAGTAGCGGTGCGGAGGCCGTCGACGGCCGTGTCGCCCTCGGTCCGGTCCTGGTCATAGGATCGGAAGCGAAACCACCCAGAAGGAATTGGAGGGGTCGCCCACGTGGCCGAGAGCATCACCATCACCGACAACAGGAACGGCGAAACCTTAGAGATCCCGATTGTCAACGGCGGAGTGTCGGCCACCGAATGGTCGAAGCTCCTCCCCGGTGTCTGGTTCTTCGATCCGGCGTTCATGTCCACGGCCGCCTGCGAGAGCGCGATCACGTATCTCGACGGCGAGGCCGGCATCCTGCGCTATCGCGGGTATCCCATTGAGCAGCTGGCCGAAAGCTCCACCTACCTGGAAGTGGCCTACCTGCTGTTGAACGGGGAGCTCCCGACATCGGAGCAATTCGCAGTCTGGCGTCACGACGTCACCTACCACACGTTCATCCACGAGAACGTGCGCAAGCGCTTCCTCGACGGATTCCACTACGACGCCCACCCCATGGGGATGTTGGTGTCGGCCGTCGCCGCCCTCTCGACCTTCTATCTCGACGCCAAGGACATCTTCGATCCCGAATCCCGTGACAAGCAGATCATCCGCCTGATCGCCAAGATGCCCACCCTGGCCGCGGCGGCGCACCGCTTCAGCGTGGGGATGCCCTTCGTCTACCCGGACAATTCACTGGACTTCGCCGGCAACTTCCTCTCCATGCTGTGGAAGGTGGCCGAGCCCCGGTACGAGGCGGACCCGATCCTGGCCCGGGCCCTCGATGTCCTCTTCATCCTCCACGCCGACCATGAGCAGAACTGCTCGACGACGGCCATGCGGGTGGTCGGTTCGTCGCACTCGGATCCCTATTCGGCCACCGCCGCCGCGGCGGCGGCACTGTACGGTCCCAGGCACGGTGGGGCCAACGAAGCCGTGATCCGCATGTTGACGGAGATCGGCAGCATCGAGAACGTGCCGGCCTTCATCGACGCGGTCAAGGCAGGGCACGGTGCGCAGCGCCTGCAGGGCTTCGGCCACCGGGTGTACAAGAGCTATGACCCCCGGGCCACCATCATCAAGCGGGTGGCCGACGAAGTGTTCACGGTGACCGGCAAGAACCCGCTCCTCGACATCGCCCTCAAGCTCGAGGAGATCGCGTTGAACGACGAGTACTTCACCTCCCGCAAGCTCTACCCCAATGTCGACTTCTACTCCGGCCTGATCTACCAGGCCATGGGCTTCCCGCTCGAGATGTTCCCCGTGCTCTTCGCTATTCCGCGCACGAGCGGGTGGTTGGCCCATTGGCAGGAGATGTTGGACCAGGACTCCAAGATCGCCCGGCCGCGCCAGCTCTACATCGGATCCGAGGCGAGGGACTACACCCCGATCGCGGCCCGCTAATCCGGGAGGACCACCCGGACCAGGCCCTCTTGGACCAGCGACACGCACAGCTTGCCGGAACGGTCGAAGAGGAAGCCGCGGGCCAGCCCTCGGCCCTGGGCGGCGACCGGAGAGTCCGTGTCGTAGAGCAGCCATTCGTCGGCCCGGAACGGTCGGTGGAACCACATGCAGTGGTCCAGGCTGGCCCCCATGAAGGTGACGTCATCCCACCGCACGTCGTGCGGGGCCAAGATCGTGTCGAAGAGCGACATATCCGAGGCGTACGCCGCCACACAGGCGTGCAGGAGAGGGTCGTCGGGGAGTGTCCCGTCGGCCCTGATCCATAGTCGCTGGTAGGGCTCGCCCACCCCCTCCCGGTGCCACGGCAGGCTGCCGATGTGGCGCTGATCGATGGGATGAGGACGGTCGAACCAGTCGGCCAATTCCGCCTTCCACGGTTCGAGGCGCTCGAAGAGCGGGGCCAGGGTCTCGGGGTCGGGCACAACGGGCATGGGGAACTGATGGTCCAGGCCCTCCTCGTGATCGTGGAAGGAAGCGGACATGTTGAAGATGGCCCGACCGTGCTGAACCGCCACCACCCGCCGGGTGGTGAAGGAGCGCCCATCGCGGATCCGGTCCACTTCGTAGAGGATCGGCACGTTGGGATCACCGGGGCGCAGGAAGTAGGCGTGCAACGAGTGGACCCGGCCGTGCTCGACCGTGCGCCCGGCCGCCATGAGGGCCTGCCCCGCCACCTGGCCACCAAAGACTCGTTGGCGCTCTTCGTGGGGTTGGATGCCGCGGAAGATATTGACCTCAATGGGTTCGAGATCCAGCAGGTTGACGAGGAACTCGAGGGAAGCGCTCATGCGCCCATGTTCGCAGGCCGGCGTCACCACCGACGCCGGGCGCGGCAACGCCGATCCCGCTACCGTGCGCCACCATGACCACAGCACGCGACATCGTCGAGGAGGAGCGCATCGAATTTCCCGAAGGGTTTACCTGGGGCGTGGCCACGGCGGCCCACCAGATCGAGGGCGGCAACGTCAACAACGACTGGTGGGCCTGGGAGCACGATCCGGACTCGGGGACCGTTGCGTCCAGCGGCGATGCCTGCGACTCGTTCCATCGGTGGCGCGAGGACGTCGATCTGGTCGGCGACCTCGGGTTGACGGCCTACCGATTTTCGCTCGAATGGAGCCGGATCGAACCGGCCGAAGGGGAGTTCTCCGTGGCCGCCCTCGAGCACTACCGGCGGATGTGTGCGGCCTGCCACGGACGAGGGGTGCTGCCCGTGGTCACCTTCCACCACTTCACCACGCCGCTGTGGCTGACCGGGCGCGGGGGCTGGGAGGCACCGGACGCCCCCGAATGCTTCGCCCGCTTCGTGGCCAGGGCTGCGGCGTATCTGGGCGATCTGATCGGCTGGGCCTGCACCATCAACGAGCCCAACGTGGTCGGGGTGATGGGCTACTTCCAGGGCCAGTACCCGCCCGGGGTCAAGGACGACTTCTTCCGTTTCTCCGCGGTGAACGAGGCCATGGTCCGGGCCCATCGCCTGGCCGTGGAGGCCTTGCGGTCCGGGCCCGGGGACTACCCGGTCGGGCTCACCATCTCCATGGCGGAGATCACGGCGGAAGCAGGTGGCGAGTCGCTGCGCGACGCGGCCGAGGAGGTACTGGAGAACACCTTCCTGCGGGCCACCGCCGGTGACGATTTCGTGGGGGTCCAGTGCTACACCCGCATGCACTTCGGCCCCGACGGCCAGGCGCCCAACGATCCCAACGTGCCGGTGACGCAGATGGACGACGAGCGCTGGCCCCAGGCGGTCGAGTTCTGCGTGCGACGAGCCGCCGCGATCAGTGGGCGACCGGTCGTGGTCACCGAGAACGGCATCGCCACGGCCGATGACGCCGACCGCATCGCCTTCTTGAGCGAGGCCATCGAGAGCGCGCACCGCTGCCTGGCCGAGGGCATCGACCTCCGGGGCTACTTCGTCTGGAGCCTGCTCGACAACTTCGAGTGGCACCTGGGCTACGGGCCGCAGTTCGGGATGGTGTCGGTGGCCCCGGGTACGTTCGAGCGCCGCCCCAAGCCGAGCGCCTACTGGTTCGGGCAGGTGGCACGGGCCAACGGGTTGGTCACAGGGGGCACTTAGCCGGCCCCAAGGAGGCCAAATGGTCCTCGGGCTAATGTTGGCTCGTGCTCGACCGGCTCCACGCTCTGAACGCCTGGTTGCACACCCACGAAGGTCGCAAGGTCTTCCGCTACTCGATGGTGTCGGTCATCTCGACGATGGTGTCGCTGGTCGTCATCGCGCTGGTCTTCGGCGTCTTCCACGTCTGGTCCTCCGAGGTGGTGGCGACCGTCTTCGGGAACGCGGTCGCCACCATCCCGTCCTATTGGCTCAATCGTCGTTGGGCCTGGGGCAAGTCAGGCCGATCCCACGTCATGAAGGAAATCGTCCCGTTCTGGACGATGGCGGCGCTCGGCATCGCCTTTTCCATCATCGGGGCCGGGGTGGCCCATCACATCGGGGTCAAGTACGGCCTCAGCCACTCCGAATTGACGCTGGTCGTCCTCGCGGCCAACGTGATCTCTTTCGCCGTCTTCTGGGTGGCCAAGCTGGTGGTGTTCAACAGGATGTTCAAGGTTGAACTGTCGGAATTCGATGAGCACCTGAAGGCCGAGGAAGCAGTGGAGGAAGCCGTGGAGCACACCGCCACCGCTTCGCCCAGCCCTCGGTCTCGCCCACGGGGCCGGGCCCGGGGTCCGGCGGCGCCGCTTAGTCGCGGAAATTGTTGAACTGCAGGGGGATACCGAAGTCGGCTTCCTTGCAGGCGGTGATGACGGCTTGGAGGTCATCGCGCTTCTTGCCCGTGACCCGGAGTTGATCGCCCTGGGTCTGTGACGACACCCCTTTGAGCCCCAGTTCCTTGATGAATTTGTTCAGCTTCTTGGCGTGATCCTGGGAGATGCCGGCGCGAATGGCGATCTTCTGGCGGGAGGTGCCCTTGTGGGCCTCCTCGATCTTGGCGTCCTCAAAGGCCTTGAGCGAGACATGACGCTTGACCAGCTTCTCATCGAGGACCTGGTGCAGGGCCCGCAGGCGATCCTCGGTCGAGGAGGCGAGCACCAGTTCCTCCTCGCTCCAGGCAACGGAGGAGTCGGTGTTCTTGAAGTCGAATCGGGTGGCCGCTTCCCGGTTGGCCTGGTCGACCGCGTTGCGCACTTCTTGCATATCGACCTCGGAGACAATGTCGAAGGTAGGCATGGCCGTCAGCGTACCGGTCTGCCGTGGGTCGCCAGGGCTCCCGGTCGGGCTATCCTCGCCCGCTGCGGGTCGGTGTCCGAGTGGCCAAAGGAAACAGGCTGTAAACCTGTCGGTTAACGCCTACGGAGGTTCGAATCCTCCCCGGCCCACGCAATGCAAGGTGCCAGACGGCGCTGAGCCCATACTCTTGCGCGACGACCCGAGGTCGTTACAATGACATTTCGGATTGGTTGCGGACGCCCATGTGTCGGCATACCCCCCCTCCGCCTACCGGCCCGTCGGCCCGGTGCGTGCGGCAAGCGAAAAGCGAGACGGACGACCAAGTGGACCAACGGATAGCCACAGCGGCAACCGCAGTCATGGAGCGGGTCCAATCACGGGCGCAGCGCTTGGGCATGGTGGCCGACGGGATGCGTCTGCGTGTCGCCCCCCGCCTGGCCCTCTCCGATCGCGTCGAATCTGAAGACGGCGCCACGTTCGATGGGCGCGTGCTCCGCCGACCGGCGCTCCTCGGCTTTCTCGCCGTCCTGTCCGTGAGCATCGGGGCGTCGCTGCCCGGCTCGCCCTTCAAGCTCGAGATGGCGGGAACCTGGTTCTTCGGAGAGCCGTCGGTCTTCAACCCCGAGCAGGTCCTCCTCCTGCTCCCCGGCTTGGTGGCCGTCTACGGCGGGATGCTCCTCTTCGTCCGGGTCTGGTACGGCCTGGTCCAGACGCTGCGCCACCGCCCCGGTGTCCCGATCCGCCCGTTGGCCTGGATGCTGGCGGCCTGGATCGTCCCCCTCCTCATGGTGGCGCCGCTCTTCAGCCGCGACGTCTTCTCCTACGCCGCCCAGGGCGAGATGATGAGCCACCACATCAATCCCTACCTCTACGGCCCGGGGACCATCGGCTCGGGCCAATTCGTGAACCCGGTCGACGCCCTGTGGAAGAACACTCCGGCTCCGTACGGTCCGCTGTTCTTGATGGTGGACGGCTGGTTCGCCTCGGCCAGTGGGCACAACGCCATGGTCACCGTCCTCTTCCTACGCCTGCTGTCGGTGGTGGGCGTGGGCCTGATCGCCTACTGCATCCCCAAGCTGGCCCGGGCCTACGGACGCGACCCGGCCTCTGCCTTCGTGTTGGCCGTGCTCAACCCCCTGACCCTGCTGGCGCTCATCGGCGGGGTGCACAACGACGCCATCATGGTCGGGTTGCTGGTGGCCGGGATCACGGCGGCCAAGCTCAAACATCCGGTGTGGGGCGTCATCCTGTGCACCATGGCGGCCGCCATCAAGGTGCCGGCCGCCATGGGCATCATCTATGTCGCCTGGGGCTGGGCCGGGTCCGGCGTGACCTGGCGGGAGCGGGTGCGGCCCCTGGTCAAGGCGACGCTGATCGCCCTGGCGGTGATGACGGCGTTCTCCCTGATCTCCGGCCTCGGCTACGGCTGGATCGCCAACTTGGGCACTCCGGGCACCGTGCGCTCCTGGATGGCCCCGGCCACCGCCGTCGGCCTCGTGATCAGCGGGGGCCTCCATGTGCTCGGCGTCGGCGTTGGCCTCGGCGGTGTCCTCACCGTCACCCGCCTGCTCGGGCTCCTGTCGGCCGTCGGCGTCGCCGTCTACTGCCTCAAACACAGTCAACGGCTGGGCATCTTGAACGCGCTGGGTATCTCGTTGTTGATGTTCGTCCTACTCGGACCGGTGGTGCAGCCCTGGTACCTGACCTGGGGCATCATCTTGATGGCGCCCGTCGTCACCGGGCGGATGCTGACACTGGTCTTGGGTCTTTCCGTGGTGGCGCCCTTCATCGGGCTCACCGGTGGCGCGTCGTTGCTGCATCAGCTCGTGCTCACCAACCCGGCCAGCATGGTGGCGGCCGTCGTGGTCCTGTGGGGCGTCGCCATGTTCCCGCTGGGCAAGTGGACCACCTCATGGCGCATGATCGACACCTCCCGGGTGACTCCGAGCGCCCTGCTGGCCTCGAGCCAACCCTCCAGCCCGGGCTGATAATCAGGGCTGACCTCGTTCGGGCTGACCTACAACACGCGCTGGAGTTCGACCACGTCGAGCCATTGACGGTGCTTGCGCCCCACTTCGCGCTCCACGCCCACCAACTCGAATCCGGCGGCGCGGTGCAACCCGATCGAGGTCTCGTTGTGGCCGGCGATTCGAGCGATGAGCGAGTGGAACCCGTGCCCCCGGGCCAGGGTCAGGAGCTCCTCGAGGAGGGCGCGGCCGATGCCCTTGCCGCGGTGGTCGCGGTCGACGTAGAGCGAGTTCTCGGCCGTGGCGGCATAGCCCGGGCGCTCGCGATAGGCCGAGAGTGACCCGAAGCCGAGCACGATCTCGTCGTCGGCGCCCACGTGACCCCGGGTGACCCCGGCCCCCTCGACCGCCACGATGGCCGGGTGCACGCCCCGATGCTCCTCCAGCCAGGCCGCCTGTTCGGCCGGCGTGCGCGGCACCATGTCGAACGTGTTGGTGCTGCCGAGTACCTCCACGTTGTAGATCGCCCTGATGGCGTCGGCGTCACCCGGGGTGGCCAAGCGCGTTCGCACGGGCGGATGGTACCGTCGCCGTGACGTTTCGCCGATGCCGGTCGGCGTCCCTGGCCCGGCTCTGGCTATCATTGACGGTTCGCGGCTCAACGGTCGTGGTGCCTCCTTAGCTCAGTCGGTAGAGCACAGCCATGGTAAGGCTGGGGTCGTCAGTTCAATTCTGACAGGAGGCTCGCCCTTGGCGGCGTAGCTCAGTTGGTCAGAGCACACGGCTCATAATCGTGTTGTCGCGGGTTCGAGTCCCGCCGCCGCTACCAGGCCGGGGCGGTCTCCCGGGCAGTGAGAAAGAAGGATCGAGCATGGCGAAGAACGAGAAGAGGGTGCAGGTCACGCTGGCGTGCGAGGTATGCAAGCGACGGAACTACATCACCACCAAGAACAAGCTGAACGATCGCGAGCGGATCGAGATGAAGAAGTTCTGCCGGTGGGATCGCCAGCATACGGTGCACAAGGAGACCCGCTGAGCGATCTTCGCCCGGCCGGTGCTACTCTGGCTGACCGTTCCCCAGGTCAGGGGGGAGAACCTTCCGCCACCGACACAGATGGCCACCCACCGAGGGCAGTAGCTCAACTGGTAGAGCACCGGTCTCCAAAACCGGCGGTTGGGGGTTCGAGTCCCTCCTGCCCTGCTCGAAGCCCGGAAATGCCGTGACCGACTATCTCGTGACCGACTATTTGATGATGTGAGGCAGAACCCGTGAACCGCGAAACCAAGCGCATGATGCAGCGACAGGGCCAGACGGAGGCCGATGGGTCCCCGGCCACTCGGCGCGCGCCCGCGGGCAAGCAGGCTGCCGGATCGCGGGCGCAAAAAGGGCCGTCGGGCCGCAAGCGGACGACACCCCTGCAGTTCAGCCGCGAGGTCCGGGACGAGATGCGCCTGGTGCAATGGCCCTCCCGGACCGAGCTCATCAACTACACCTCGGTGGTGCTGACCACCCTGATCATCATGATCACCCTCATTTTCTTCTTGAACCTGGGGTTCGGAAAGCTCATCACCCTCATGTTCACCAAGTAGTCGGGTGGCCGAGATGACTGACATTGACGCGGAGGACACAGCTGTGACCAGCGAAGAGACCGTCGAGAGCTCGACCGGGCCCGGCGAGCCGGACCTGGTGCTCGACGCCACGGCCGAGCCGGCCGAGCCGGCCGAGCCGGAGGCCCCGGCGGAGACCGAGCTCGGGGGCTGGGCGCTCGACGAGGAGGTCATCCCCGTCGAGAGCCCCTACGACCGTCCCGGTCGCTGGTACGTCGTGCACACGTATTCTGGTTACGAGAACAAGGTGCGCTCCAACATGGGCAACGTGGTGGCCTCCCGCGGCATCGAGGACCGGGTCTTCGAGGTCGTCATCCCGATGGAGGACGTCGTCGAATTCAAAGGCGGCAAGAAGGTCACCGTCCAGAAGAAGGTGTTCCCCGGGTATCTGCTGGTCCGTTGCGACCTCGACGATGACACCTGGGGGGCCATTCGCAACACCCCGGGCGTGACCGGGTTCGTCGGACCGGGCACGAAGCCGACCCCGCTCTCGAGGCGCGAGGTGGAGAACATCTTGCAGGTCAAGGCCGAGGGCGCCGACGCACCAACCAAGCGCAGCCGCCCCCGTCTGGAGTACGAAGTCGACGAGACGGTGCGGGTGAAGGAAGGCCCGTTCGCCGACTTCTCCGGCCAGATCGCCGAGATCAACGAGGATCAGCTCAAGTTGAAGGTGCTGGTCAACATCTTCGGACGGGAGACTCCGGTGGAGCTCGAGTTCAGTCAAGTCGCCAAGCTTTAGGGCAAGGCACCAGGAAGAAGAAGGAGACAAGAGACGATGGCACCCAAGAAGCGTGTCCTCGCCGTGGTGAAGATCCAGTTGGAAGCCGGATCGGCCACGCCCGCGCCCCCGGTGGGCACGGCGCTCGGACCTCACGGGGTCCAGACGATGGAATTCTGCAAGCAGTACAACGCGGCGACGGAGTCGATGCGGGGTTCGGTCATCCCGGTCGACATCACCATCTACGAGGACCGCTCGTTCAGCTTCGTGCTCAAGACCTCGCCGACGCCGGTTCTCCTGCGGACGGCGGCCGGGTTGGCCAAGGGTTCGGCGACATCCGGACGCGAGCAGGTCGGGACGATCACCGAGGCCCAACTGGCCGAGATCGCCAACGTGAAGCTCAAGGACCTCAACACCGACGACCTCGAGGCAGCCAAGAAGCAGGTCGCCGGAACCGCTCGATCCATGGGGATCACGGTCGCCGGCTGAGCGGCCCCACACGAACGCGACGGGAGACAGACGATGGCCCAGCACGGAAAGAAATACCGGGACGACCTGGCGAAGGTCGACCGCGAGGCGCTCTACGGCGTGGCCGAGGCGGTTGACCTCGTCAAAGGATTGTCCCGGACCACCTTTGACGAGACGGTCGAGCTGGCCTTCCGCCTGGGCGTGGACCCCCGCAAGGCCGATCAGATCGTGCGCGGCACCCTGTCGCTGCCCTCGGGCACCGGGCGTACCGAGCGGGTGGCCGTGTTCGCGTCGGGCGAGCAGGCCGCAGAGGCGCGGGCCGCCGGCGCCGACGTGGTGGGGGCCGACGACCTGGTGGCCCGGGTCAACGGAGGCTTCCTGGACTTCGACGTGGCCATTGCCACGCCCGAACTCATGGGCCAGGTGGGAGCGCTCGGGCGAGTACTCGGCCCCCGAGGCCTGATGCCCAACCCCAAGACGGGCACCGTCACCATGGAGGTGGGCAAGGCCGTCACCGAATTCAAGGGCGGCCGCGTCGAGTACCGGACCGACAAGGTCGGCAATGTGCATATCCGGGTGGGCAAGGCATCGTTCACCCGCGAGCAGCTGGTGGCCAACGTGCATGCCGTCGTGGAAGAGGTCCAAAGGGCCAAGCCGGCCTCGGCCAAGGGTCGCTACATGTTGTCGGTGACCGTGTCGACCTCAATGGGCCCCGGCGTGCACATCGACCCGGCCCGGGCCCGCCTGGTGGACGAGGAGCTGGTCGCCACCGCCTGATCGGTCGGACACCCCCCGATCGCCGTACTACGCTGCACCCCACAGCTCACCGCTCCGGCGGACGAGCACTGAACCAAGACGCCACAGACCTCCGGTGCACCCTCGGGTGCGGAAGGGGCCCAGACGGGCCCGCCTGACGAGGCGACTCACGCGAGCACCGGCCACCATGGCGGTGAGCGCTCCGTCGCACATCGGAGATCCTGACCCGTCGCCGGGCGGT
The DNA here is from genome assembly GCA_963743785.1 of uncultured Acidimicrobiaceae bacterium. Lineage (GTDB taxonomy): Bacteria > Actinomycetota > Acidimicrobiia > Acidimicrobiales > RAAP-2 > Bog-473. The sequence goes on from CAVURD010000001.1 coordinate 81,727, forward strand.
TGATCCCGGTGGAGGACGACAGAGACTCATGCCGAACGCAGCCAGGACACACAAGGCCCTCGTGGTCGACGAGGTACGGGCGCGCATCAACGGGGCCACCGCGTCGATCGTGAGCGAGTATCGAGGATTGACAGTGGCCGAGCTGGCCGAGCTCCGCCACGCCCTGGCCGCCGTGGGCGGCGACTACAAGATCTTCAAGAACACCCTGGTCAAACGAGCCATTGACGGTGGGGAGTACCAGCCGCTGGCCGACTACCTCAGTGGACCCACGGCCCTGACCTTCGTCGACGGCGACGTCAGCGCGGTGGCCAAGGCCCTGCGGGACTTCTCCCGGGGCAATCCACTCCTGGTCATCAAGGGCGGGCTGGCCGACGGCTCGCTGCTGACCTCTTCCGACCTGGCTGCCCTGGCCGAGCTGCCTCCCCGGGACGTGCTGTTGGCCCGACTGGCCGGAGCCCTGGCCGCCCCCATGCAGCAGATGGCGGGCCTCCTCCAGGCTCTGCCCCGCGACCTGGCCTACGGCTTCTCCGCTCTGATCGAGCAGCGTGAGGCCGGTGGCGAGAAGCTCCCGGAGGCTGAAGCCGAGGCTCCGGCCGAACCAGAGCCCGCGACTGAACCCGAGGTGGCGGCCGAGGCCGAAGCAGACCCGGCGGCGGCAGCAGCGCCCGAAGCCGAACCAGCCGCCGAAGCCGAAGCGCCCGCTGACGCCGAAGCTTCCGAGTAGCCCACCCCACGATCGACCGGACAAGACCGCAGGAAAGAAAGGAAGGCCATTCAGATGGCAGGGACCCTGACAAAGGACCAGATCCTCGATGGGATCGCCGAGCTCTCGGTGATCCAGTTGAGCGAGCTGTTGAAGGATTTTGAGGAGCGCTTCGGCGTGACAGCCGCGGCACCGGTTGCCGTTGCCGCGGCGGCACCGGTTGCGGGCGGCGACGCCGGAGCTGGCGTCGAGGAGGAGAAGTCCGAGTTCGACGTCGTCCTGACCGGCGCCGGCGACAAGAAGATCCAGGTGATCAAGGAAGTCCGGGCGCTGACCAGCCTGGGGCTGAAGGAAGCCAAGGACCTGGTCGAGAGCGCGGCGGAGGCCCCGGCGCCGGTCCTCGAGAAGGTCAACAAGGACGACGCCGACAAGGCCAAGGCCGCCCTCGAGGCGGCAGGGGCCACGGTCGAGGTCAAGTAGTCCGAGGCTCCGGACGGGCCCCATGCCCGGTCCGGAGCCCAGGGTCCTTGACGTCCGGGATGGCTGCTTCTAGCGTTGCAGCCACCTCCGAGCGTCGGCTCGTGCGGCTTCTGCGGCCTAGGGGTTGTGTTCAGGCACGCCCGTGGTTAAGATGCAGGGTTGCCGTGCGCCCTTGTGTTGGTTGTCCCCGTAATTCCGCGGCGATGACACGCGCCCTGGCAGCCCAAAGACCCTGATCAGGTCCCGTAATTAGCCCACCCGTCTAGCAGAGCAGTACCGCACCCACCCGCCGCAATCCCACCTGGGAGGAGTTGACCGTTGCCCTCACGGTCCCGCAGTCCCGAACGTGTTTCATTCGCCAACATCAATGAGGCTTTGCAGCTTCCAGATCTGATCGCCATCCAGCGCGACTCATTTCAATGGTTCCTCGACAAAGGATTGGCCGAGGCCTATCACGACATCAGCCCGATTGAGGACTTCACCGGTCAGCTGAGCCTCGAGCTCGAGTTCGACCCGAAGGACCCCGACCTGCGCCCGCCACCGAAGTTCACGGTGGAGGAGTGCAAGGAAAAGGACATGACGTACGCCGCTCCGGTGTTCGTCCGCGCCCGCTTCCTCAACGCCACCACGGGTGAGATCAAGGAACAGACGGTCTTCATGGGCGACTTCCCGATGATGACCAACCGCGGCACGTTCATCGTCAACGGGACCGAACGGGTCGTGGTGAGCCAGCTCGTCCGTTCGCCCGGCGTCATCTTCCAGCCCGGACGCGACGCCAAGACGGTCTTCACCGGCACCATCCACCCCTACCGGGGTGAGTGGATCGAGCTCGACATCGAAGCCAAGCCCGGCAAGGACGTGACCGCCGGTTGCCGCGTCGCCCGCAAGCGCCGCCTGTCCCTCTTCGTCCTGCTGCGAGCCCTGGGTTACGGCGACGAAGCCTTCCTGGATCGCTTCGTGCGCCACTTCGACTTCCTCGAGGGGCAATGGGAGAAGGAGCGGAACCTCGCCCCCACCCGAGAAGAAGCCCTGCTCGAGATCTACAAGCGCGCCCGTCCCGGCGAGCCGCTCTCGGCCGAGGCCGCCCGGGTGTACTTCGAGAATGCCTTCTTCAACCCCAAGCGCTACGACCTGACCCGGGTCGGGCGTTACAAGTTGAACCGCAAGCTCGGACCGGAAATCGACCGTCTGTCGGATCTGTTCGGCGTCGAGATCGAGAAGCCCGCCCCCAACCAGAGCGTGCTCAGCCCGTCCGAGATCCTGGCCTCGGCCACCTACATGCTCCACCTGGCCCTGCACATGGCCGACGGCGAGTCCACCTACCGCATCGACGACCAGGACCACTTCGCCAATCGTCGGATCCGTTCGGTCGGAGAACTGATCCAGAACCAGGTCCGGGTCGGGCTCTCCCGGATGGAGCGGGTCGTCCGCGAGCGCATGACCACACAGGACGTCGAGGCCATCACGCCCCAGACCCTCATCAACATCCGTCCGGTGGTGGCCGCCGTCAAGGAGTTCTTCGGCACCAGCCAGCTGAGCCAGTTCATGGACCAGAACAACCCGTTGTCGGGCCTGGCGCACAAGCGCCGTCTCTCGGCCCTCGGACCGGGCGGTCTGTCCCGTGAGCGCGCCGGTTTCGAGGTGCGGGACGTCCACACGTCCCACTACGGCCGCATGTGCCCGATCGAGACCCCCGAGGGCCCGAACATCGGTCTGATCGGCGCCCTGGCCACCTACGCCCGGGTCAACGAGTACGGCTTCATCGAGACGCCCTACCGCACCGTGGTCGACGGGAAGGTGACCGCCGAGGTCAGCTACCTGGCGGCCGACGAGGAGGAGGAGCACGTCATCGCCCAGGCCAACGCGGCCGTGGACGACAGCGGCAATCTGAGCGAGGATCGCGTGCTCGTGCGACGGGGCCCACAGGGCACCGGCGTGCGCATGGGCGCGGTCAACACCTCTTACGGCACGACCAGTGAGATCGACTTCGTCCCCCCCTCAGAGGTCGACCTGATGGACGTCTCCCCGAAGCAGATCGTGTCGGTCTCGACCGCGCTGATCCCCTTCGTCGAGCACGATGACGCCAACCGTGCCCTCATGGGCGCCAACATGCAGAAGCAGGCGGTGCCCCTGGTGGTGCCCGAAGCTCCCTACATCGGCACCGGCGTCGAAGCGCGCGCCGCCCGCGACGCCGGTGACGTGTTGATCGCCGAAGGCGAGGGCACCGTCACCGAGATCAGCGGCGACACCGTCACGGTCGAATACCGGGCGGGCCAGAAGGACCGCCTCGGTACGACGCTGGGGCGCAAGGCCTACCGCCTGTCCAAGTTCCGCCGCTCCAACCAGAACACCTGCATCAACCACCGCACCCTGGTGGAAGAGGGGCAGAAAGTGGTCGCCGGCGATCTCATCGCCGACGGCCCGTCCACCCACAACGGTGAGCTGGCCCTGGGCAAGAACCTCCTCGTGGCCTTCATGCCGTGGGAGGGCTACAACTACGAGGACGCCATCATCCTCTCGGAGCGCCTCGTGCGCGACGACGTGCTGACCTCGATCCACATCGAAGAGCACGAAGTCGACGCCCGTGACACCAAGCTCGGAGCCGAGGAGATCACCCGGGACATCCCCAACCTGTCCGAGGAGATCCTGGCCGACCTCGACGACCGCGGCATCATCCGCGTCGGCGCCGAGGTGGCACCCGGTGACGTCCTGGTCGGCAAGGTCACGCCCAAGGGTGAGACCGAGCAGACGCCCGAAGAGCGGTTGCTGCGGGCCATCTTCGGTGAGAAGGCCCGCGAGGTGCGCGACACCAGCCTCAAGGTGCCCCACGGTGAGTACGGCAAGGTCATCGACGTCCGCGTCTTCTCCCGAGAGGAGTCGCACGAGCTGCCCCCCGGGGTCAACCAGCTGGTGCGGGTCTACGTGGCCCAGAAGCGCAAGATCTCCGAGGGCGACAAGCTGGCCGGACGGCACGGCAACAAGGGCGTCATCTCGAAGATCCTCCCGGTCGAGGACATGCCGTTCATGTCCGATGGGACGCCCGTCGACATCATCTTGAACCCGCTGGGCGTGCCCAGCCGGATGAACGTGGGCCAGGTGCTCGAATCACACCTGGGCTACGCCGCCCGCCACGGCTGGGAAGGTGTCACGGTCAACGACGAGGTGGGGACCAGCGCCAAGGGCGACGGGGCGGTGCGCAAGACGCGGCCCCGCACCCAGCCCGCCGCCTGGGTGGCCACGCCCGTCTTCGACGGCGCCCACTGGGACGAGATCGACGACGCCGGAAAGCACCCGACGATCCAAAAGATCTTCGGGACCCTGAACTCGGACTCGGCCAACGGCGACGTCCAGATGCAGTCGGACGGGAAGGTCACGCTCTACAACGGCCGGACCGGCGATGTGTACGACAACCCGATCTCCGTCGGCTTCGTCTACATCCTGAAGCTGGCCCACCTGGTGGACGACAAGATCCACGCCCGCTCGACCGGCCCGTACTCCATGATCACCCAGCAGCCGCTGGGCGGGAAGGCGCAGTTCGGTGGCCAGCGTTTCGGCGAGATGGAAGTGTGGGCGCTCGAAGCCTTCGGTGCGGCCTACGCGCTGCAGGAGCTGCTCACCATCAAGTCGGACGACGTCCTGGGTCGGGTCAAGGTCTATGAGGCCATCGTCAAGGGCGAGAACATTCCCGAACCGGGAATTCCCGAGAGCTTCAAGGTGCTGATCAAGGAAATGCAGTCACTCTGCCTGGACGTGGAAGTGCTGGCCGTTGACGGCCGTGAGATCGAAATGCACGAACTCGATGAGGACGTGTTCCGCACGGCGGAGGAACTCGGTATCGACATCAGTCGAAACGAGCGTGGTTCTGATGAAGAGGATGAGCGGCGTGCCGCAGAGAGGAGCTTCTCCTAATGGCTCTCGACGTGAATACCTTCGATCAGCTTCGGATCGGCCTGGCCACCGGCGACTCCATCCGGGGTTGGTCCAATGGCGAGGTCAAGAAGCCCGAGACCATCAACTACCGGACGCTGCGCCCCGAGAAGGACGGCCTGTTCTGCGAGAAGATCTTCGGTCCGACCAAGGACTGGGAGTGCTACTGCGGGAAGTACAAGCGGGTTCGCTTCAAGGGCATCATCTGCGAGCGCTGCGGCGTCGAGGTCACCCGGTCCAAGGTCCGTCGTGACCGCATGGGCCACATCGAGCTGGCCGCGCCCGTCGTGCACATCTGGTACCTGCGTGGGACCCGCAGCTGGCTGGCCTACCTGCTCATGGGCACCGAGCCCAGGGAAGAGCTCAAGGCCAAGCAGCTGGAGAAGGTCATCTACTTCGCCGCCAACCTGGTCACCTGGGTCGACGACGACAAGCGCCACCAGGACCTGCCGACCCTCGAGGCCGAGATGGCCGAGGAGATCAGCGACATCGAGAAGCGGCGCGACCTCGACATCGATCGTCGTTTCAAGGCCCTCGAGGAGGACCTGAAGCAGCTCGAGACCGACAAGGCCAAGGACGCCGAGATCAAGGCGCGCCAGCGGGTGGTCGAAAAGGAGATCGCCTCGGTCCGCGAGCGGGCCCAGGACGACGCCGAGATCGCCCAGCGGTCGCTGGACGAGTTCCGCAACCTCCACGGCCGCAAGATCATCGAAGACGAGATGCTGTGGCGTGAGCTGCGCCTGCGCTACGACGAGTACTTCGAAGGCGGCATGGGGGCCGAGTACATCCTCAAGCTGATCGACCGCATCGACCTCGACGCGGAAGAGATCAAGCTGCGCGACATGATCGACGCCAAGGACGGCCGCCGTCCCCTGTCGGCCCAGCGGCGCCAGAAGACCATCAAGCGCCTGAAGATCGTCACGGCCTTCAACCGCCGCGACGACCACGGTCGCCGGATCAACGACCCCCGGGCCATGATCCTCGAGGCCGTCCCGGTCATCCCGCCCGACCTGCGCCCGATGGTGCAGCTCGACGGTGGTCGGTTCGCCACGTCTGACCTCAATGACCTCTACCGCCGGGTCATCAACCGGAACAACCGGCTGAAGCGCCTGCTGGACCTCGGCGCGCCCGAGATCATCATCAACAACGAGAAGCGGATGCTCCAAGAGGCCGTCGACGCGCTCTTCGACAATGGGCGTCGTGGCCGTCCGGTGACCGGCCCGGGCAACCGCCCGCTCAAGTCACTCTCCGACATGTTGAAGGGGAAGCAGGGCCGGTTCCGTCAGAACCTGCTCGGCAAGCGGGTCGACTACTCGGGCCGTTCGGTCATCGTGATCGGGCCGAACCTCAAACTGCACCAGTGCGGCCTGCCCAAGTTGATGGCGCTCGAGCTCTTCAAGCCCTTCGTCATGAAGCGGTTGGTCGACGCCGAGCTGGCCCAGAACATCAAGTCGGCCAAGCGCATGGTCGAGCGTCGCCGTCCCCAGGTGTGGGACGTCCTCGAAGGCGTGATCCGTGAGCACCCGGTGTTGCTGAACCGTGCGCCCACCCTGCACCGTCTGGGTATCCAGGCCTTCGAGCCGGTCCTGGTCGAAGGCAAGGCCATCCAGGTCCACCCCCTGGTCTGCACCGCCTTCAACGCCGACTTCGACGGCGACCAGATGGCCGTCCACCTCCCCCTGTCGGCGGAGGCCCAGGCCGAGGCGCGCGTCCTCATGCTGTCGGCCAACAACATCTTGTCCCCGGCGACCGGTCGTCCGATCACGGTGCCGACCCAGGACATGGTGTTCGGCGCCTTCTACCTCACCCTGCTGGTGGAGGGTGGCAAGGGCGGGGGCCGTGCCTTCCGGCACATCCACGAGGTCGAGGCCGCCTTCGACGCCGGTGACCTGGATCTCCAGGTCCCGATCGTGCTGCGTCCGGGGCTTCATTCCACCCTGGCCGGGCGACTGGCTGCGGCCGGCGTGACCGCGGCCGAGGGGGAGGCGCTGACGTTCACCACGACGGCGGGACGCCTCTTCTTCAACGAGGCGCTCCCGGTGGGCTTCGCCTACGTCAACGAGGTGGTGGGCAAGAAGCACGTCCCGATCGGCACCATCGTCGAGGAACTGGCCGCCAGCTACCCCAAGCACATCGTGGCCGCCAGCCTGGACCGCATCAAGGCCCTGGGCTTCCGCTTCGCGGCCCAGTCCGGGTTGACCATCTCCATCAACGACGTCCAGACCCCGCCGGACAAGCAGGCCATCCTCGACCGATACGAGAAGGAAGCGGAGAAGGCCGAGACCCAGTTCAAGCGGGGCATCATCACCGACGACGAGCGCCGCCAGAAGGAAATTGAGATCTGGACCTCGGCCAACTCCGAAGTGGGACGGGCCATGGAGTCGCAGCTGGCCACCATCGCCTTCAACCCGCTGGACATGATGGTGGACTCGGGTGCCCGGGGTAACTCCCAGCAGATCCGGCAGATCGCCGGCATGAAGGGATTGGTGTCCAATCCCCGCGGCGAGATGATCCCCCGACCGATCAAGTCATCGTTCCGTGAGGGCCTGTCGGTGCTGGAGTACTTCATCTCCACCCACGGTGCCCGCAAGGGTCTGGCCGACACCGCCCTGCGGACAGCCGACTCGGGCTACCTGACCCGGCGACTGGTCGACGTGGCCCAGGAGCTCATCATCCGGATCGACGACTGCGGCTCGACCCGTGGCATCTGGATCGAGGGCGTCGCACCCGATGGGCCCGGCCACCGCAACTACCTCGAGACGCGCGCCTTCGGACGCCTGTTGACCGAACCGGTCACCCTGGTCGACGGCACCACGTTCGATGCCGGCACGCTGCTGGACGATGTGAACATCGCCCAGATGCGCGACGACCCCAAGATCGACCGCATCCGGACCCGCTCGGTGCTGACCTGCGAGTCACCGCACGGGGTGTGCGCCTCGTGCTACGGACTGTCGTTGGCCACCGGCATCATGATCGAGCTCGGTGAAGCGGTGGGCGTCATTGCGGCCCAGTCGATCGGTGAGCCGGGCACGCAGCTGACGATGCGTACCTTCCACACCGGTGGTGTGGTCGGAGAGGACATCACGCACGGCCTGCCCCGAGTGGTCGAGCTGTTCGAGGCTCGCACCCCCAAGGGCGCGGCGGTGCTGGCCCATCACGGTGGTGTCGTCCGTATCGCCGACGACGAGACCGGTCGCCACGTCACCGTGGTCGCCGACGACGGCGAGGAAGTCTCGACCATCGTGGCCCCGCGGGCCCACCTCGAGGTCGTCGACGGCCAGGAGGTGTCGGCGGGCGATGCCCTGGTCGAAGGGCCCAAGGACCCCAAGGAGCTTCTCGAGGTCAAGGGCATCCGGGAGACCCAGCAGTACCTGGTCGAAGAGGTGCAGAAGGTCTACCGCGACCAGGGAGTGTCGATTCACGACAAGCACATCGAGCTGATCGTGCGCCAGATGCTCCGGCGGGTGCTGGTGGCCGAGCCGGGGGACGCACCGTTCCTGCCCGGCGAGCGCGTCGACAATCAGATCTACGCCGAGGTCAACCGCACGCTGGTCGAGGAGGGACAAGTTCCCGCCGAGGGGCGCCCCGAGTTGATGGGGATCACCAAGGCCTCGCTGGCCACCGAGAGCTGGCTCTCCGCCGCCTCCTTCCAGGAGACGACGCGGGTGCTGACCGAGGCGGCCATCGAGGGCAAGAGCGACCAGCTCTTCGGCCTGAAAGAGAACATCATCATCGGCAAGCTCATCCCGGCCGGGTCGGGCATGGAGCACTACCGCCACATCAAGCTGGAGATGCCCGACGCCGAGGCCATGCCGTTCTGGGCGCTCGGCTCCGGCGACTCGGACACCGAGGACCTGGCGGCCTGGCTGCGTGACATGAGCGGGGAGAGCGTGGGCGACGACCCGTTCGACCCGTCCATCGACGCCAGCTGGCTCGGCGCCACCCCGACGGCCGAGGATGCGTTCGGCAATCCGGTGGTCGAGACCACCGACCCGCCGGCGCCCGAAGACGCGGCCGGGGCGGGGGCCTAGACCCTCTGCTCTGCCACCCGTGCGGGCCCGTCCATCGAGGCGTGCCCGCACGGGGTGTTGTCCGCACGGATGTTGTCCACCGGCCGCGGCGGGACATAGCCTGGTGGGTCACTCTTGGGAGGGAGGGGTCCGATGAGCGCACCCGAAGCCGTGGCTGGCCCCGAAGCGGGGGCAGCGCCGCGGGCATCGGGCGCCTACCGGCTCTCGCATCTGCGTGCGCTCGAGGCCCAAGCCATCCACATCTTCCGGGAGGTGGCGGCCGAGTTCGCACGGCCGGTCCTGCTCTTCTCGGGTGGCAAGGACTCCGCCGTGATGCTCCACGTGGCCAAGAAGGCCTTCTGGCCCGGCCCGATTCCCTTCCCGGTCCTCCACGTCGACACCGGGAGGAACTTCGCCGAGGTGTTGGGGTACAGGGACCGGCACGTGGCCGATCTGGGGGTCAAGCTGCTGGTGGCCAGCGTCCAGGAGGACATCGACGCCGGCCGCACCACCGAGGCGCCCGGGACGCAGGCCACCCGCAATCGCCTGCAGACACCCACCCTCTTGCGGGCCATCGCCGACGGGAAGTTCGATGCGGTCTTCGGCGGGGCCCGCCGGGACGAGGAGAAGGCGCGGGCCAAGGAACGGATCTTCAGCTTCCGCGACGAGTTCGGCCAGTGGGACCCCAAGAAACAGCGACCGGAGCTGTGGAACCTCTACAACGGGCGACACCATGCGGGCGAGCACATCCGGGTCTTCCCCCTCTCGAACTGGACCGAACTCGACGTGTGGCAGTACATCGCGGCCGAGAGCATCGAGGTCCCGTCCATCTACTTCTCCCACCGCCGCCCGGTGTTCCAGCGTGACGCCATGCTCATGGCGGTCACCGAGCACCTCTCGCCCCGGCCGGGCGAGGAGATCTTCGAGGCGCTGGTGCGGTTTCGCACGGTCGGTGATGCCGACTGCACCGGATGCGTCGAATCGACCGCCGACTCGGTGGCCACCATCATCAACGAGGTGGCGGTGACCAGGCTGACCGAGCGTGGCGCCACCCGAGCCGACGATCGGATATCAGAGGCCGGGATGGAAGATCGCAAACGCGAGGGGTACTTCTAACGTGGCCGAACTGCTCCGCCTGGCCACCGCCGGCTCGGTCGACGACGGCAAGTCGACCCTCATCGGCCGTCTGCTCTACGACGCCAAGGCCATCTTCGAGGACCAGCTCGAAGCCATCCGGCTGACCAGCGAGCAGCGGGGCAATCCCGAGACCGACCTGGCGCTCCTGACCGACGGGCTGCGGGCCGAGCGCGAGCAGGGCATCACCATCGATGTGGCCTACCGCTATTTCGCCACGCCCAAGCGCCGGTTCATCATCGCCGACACCCCGGGACACACCGAGTACACCCGCAACATGGTCACCGGAGCCTCCAGTGCGCACCTGGCCCTGATCCTGATCGACGCCCGCAACGGCGTGGTCGAGCAGACCCGCCGTCACGCCTTCCTCTCCTCCATGTTGGGCATTCCGCACATGGTGGTCTGCGTCAACAAGATGGATCTGGTCGATTGGGACGAGGCCCGCTTCGAAGCGATCAAGGCCGACTTCATGGAGTTCGCCGCCCGCCTCAGCGTCCAGGACATTTCGTTCATCCCCGTGTCCGCCCTCAAGGGCGACAACGTGGTGCACCGTTCCGAGAATCTGTGGTGGTACGACGGCTCCCCGCTGCTGTCGCATCTCGAATCGGTCTACATCGGCAGCGACGAGAACCTCATCGACCCCCGCTTCCCGGTCCAGTACGTGATCCGTCCGCAAAGTGCGGAGAACCCGGATTTTCGGGGCTACGCCGGCACGGTGGCCAGCGGGGTGCTGCGCCCGGGCGACGAGGTCCTGGTCCTGCCGTCGGGCACGACCACGCACATCGCGTCGATCGCCACGGCCGACGGCGAGGTGACCGAGGCGTTCCCGCCCATGGCCGTGGTCATCACCCTCGACGACGATGTGGCGGTGTCCCGGGGCGACGTGCTCTGCCGTCCGAACAACCGACCGAACGTCACGACCGACCTCGAGGCCACAGTGTGCTGGATGGACGAGCGATCGAGCCTGAACGTCGGCGGTTCCTACCTGGTCAAGCACACCACCCGGACGGTCCGGGCCCTGGTCGAGAGCCTGCAGTACCGACTCGAGATCAACGGTCTGCACCGGGACGACGCCGCCGAGACGCTCGCCCTCAACGAAGTGGGACGGATCCGCCTCCGTTGCACCGAACCCCTCTCGGTCGACGACTACGGCACGAACCGAGCGACCGGGAGCTTCATCCTGATCGACCCGGTGACCAACGGGACGGTCGGGGCCGGCGTGATCCGCGTCATCGCCGCCACGCACGCCAGCCCCAACGTGGTCCTCCAGGTGGGCAAGCTCACCCGGGACCGCCGCTACGCCGCGCTCGGCACGGCCGGGGCCACGGTCCTCCTCACCGGGCTCTCGGGCTCGGGGAAGTCCACCATCGCCGCCGCCGTGGAAGAGGAGCTGGTCAACCGGGGCCAACCGGCCTTCATGCTCGACGGCGACAATCTGCGCCACGGCATCAACGGTGACCTGGGCTTCTCCGACAAGGATCGGACCGAGAACGTGCGACGGGCCGGAGAGGTGGCCAAGATGTTCGCCGAGTCGGGCTGCGTGGCCCTGATCTCGCTGATCAGCCCGTGCGCCGCCGACCGTCTCCTCATCCGCGCGCTGCACGAAGAGGCCGGGCTGCCCTTCTTCGAGGTGTTCCTCGACACGCCCCTGGCCGAGTGCGAGCGCCGGGACGTCAAGGGTCTCTACGCCCGGGCCCGGGCCGGACAGCTTCCGGGCTTCACCGGGATCGATGCCCCGTACGAAGCGCCCGAGCAGGCCGAACTGGTGCTCACGCCGACGTCGGGCACGGTGGCCGAACAGGCGGGCCTGGTCATCTCGCTGGTCACCGGGCGCCCCACCTGAGGCCGGGGACGGGAGACCGGTCGAGGCACCGGAGGCTGCCTCAGCCGCCCTCCTCAGAGACGCCGAAGTGATCGACGTAGAAGCTCAGCGACTCCCGCAGCCGAGCCCGATCGGTCCCGAACTGGCCGAGGTCGTAGAGCACCGCTCCGTGACGGCCCCGGGGATTGTGGTCCATGAACGACGTCATGGCCGCGTGGGCGTCATCGGTGTAGGGCTGATCGGCCAGGTCGTAGATGCGACGCACCATGGCCACGTCGTCCGCCATGAACTCGTCGAAATGCACGTCGATGGTGTTGGTGGGCGGCAGCACGTCGCGTGCGTCCACGCAGGCCTGCAGCATGCGTCCGCAGCCGCTCACTCCAGTAGTCGCCGACCCAGGGCAGATCGACCTCGGTCGTGCCCCAGCCGGAGGGAGTAGGCGAGCATGGTGAGCATCGAGGCCGTCACCGACACCGGGTCACGGTGGGTGACCACGAAGGTTGCGTCGGGGAAGGTGTCGCGCAGGGCCGGGAACTGCTCGAGGTGCTGGGGTGACTTGAGGACCCAGCGCGTCCCGCCCCGCAGCCACTGCAGGGCCTGCAGGATCTTCTTCAGGTAGGCGTAGCTGGGGCGCTGGTCGCGGGCGAGGTAGTCGTCGCGCCACGACGGGATGGGGGCGATCGTCTCGAACAGCATGGTGGAGAAGTCGATGGCCAGGAGCTGGATCTCCTCGTGGACATGGTCCACCGTCATCTCGTGCATGCGCTTGAACTCGGGCATGGCCACGTCCAGAAAGGACAGAGCCGTCTCCGTTCGTTCCCACCTGGGGTCCGGGTCGCCCGCCGCCGGGCGTTCCCGCTCGGCCAGGACCGGCTCCATGCTCTCCCAGTAGGGCAGGGACCGGAGCGCGGGGTCCGAGGAGATCAGGTTGTGCAGATGCGTGGTGCCGGTGCGGGGCAGCCCGCAGATGACGATGGGCCTCTCGACCCGCTCGTCCAGGATCTCGGGATGTCGACCCACCAGATCCTCGAGCAGAAGGCGGTTGCGCAACAGGCCGGTCACCAGCACGGCCTGGGCCAGCACGCCGGCGTCGTTGAGCCTGGCCTCTTCTCGCAACGAGCGACAGAGGACATGGAGGCGGGGGACGAAGTCGTCGGGCCCGAAGTCGTCCAATCCGGTCTCGGCCGCCGCCGCACCCATCAGCGCGTCCGGTTCGAGCGACGTGGCGGCACCGGCCTCGGACATCATGTCGAGGATGCTCCGGGCCTCCTCGGAGAAGCGGGGTCGGGCCAGATCGTCGAGCACGATCGGTGGTGGCCGGACCGGCGCGCTCATGCCGGGACCGGGCGTGACACGACCTCGGCTTCGATGGGCTCGGGCGTGCGCTCGGGCAGGAACCAGCGGAACCAGATCCGGCCCTTGTGGTGCCCGGCCGTGGAGACCCAGTTCGGATGCCCGGGGTCACGCGGGGCGATCCAGATCTCCCAGGAGCCGTCCGCTTCGTACCGCACCTGCGCCCCGTTGATGGTGACGCGCTCGTAGTCGTAGTTGTAGGTGTGGAGGAAGGGGTTCCACAGGCACAGGTTCCAGAAGACGCAGTCGGGCGAGCGGCCCCGCAGCACGAGCGCCTGGTCGTCCTCGAGGAGGTAGCTGCCCATGGCGTAGGCGGCGTCCCCGGCCGCCCACCCGAAGGTCGTGGTCGGGACCGGGTAGGGGGGATCCACCCGGTTCGGCTCGCCCATGGCCAGGGGCACCATGGCCGCCTGGTCCCGTACCCAGGTCAACGCGGCGCGAAAACGCCGGGCCAGCTCGGCGTCGTCCTCCCGGTAGGTCGTCGGCGGGTCGTCGGCCGAGATCTCCCAGACCGCCCTGACGTCGCGGAGCGGGTCGGCCAGGTAGTCGCGCGTGATGACGGCGACGGCGTCCGGGTCGAGCCTGATCCACGGGGTGCCGTCGCCGGGGTCGTCGGGCGAGAGGACCATGTCGATCACCCCGTCGGGATCGGGGGGTGCCTGACGGTCGTTGAGGCTCCCGACGATGCGCTCGGAGTAACGGCCGTCGTCTGGCCCGCCGTAGACGGACAAGGAGAGGTAGACGGCGTCGCCGCGCCTGACCCGCACGCGGTACGTCCGCGCCGGGTCGACCGGGGCGAAGAGATAGAAGGCGTCCGCGTTGTCCCCGCCCCACTTCTTGTAGGGCCCGACGATCTCGGTGAAGCGGGGGCGCGCCGTGTCCGCCCACACCTGCGTGTCGGTGGCCACCTGGAGGATCGTCAGCAGCCACTTGTGCGCTTCGAGGAGGCTCTGCTCGTCGCCGGGCCCCGACAGCTGGTCGACCAATCGGCGCTGTTGTGCGGCCAGCTCGGCCAGGAGCTCGGTGAAGACCGCTTCGGTCTGCGTTCCCACGGCGGCTTCCTACCACGTCGGTGCCGCGACGGCGAGCAGTGCCGCGACGCTGCCGGCGCTCAGGTCAGGGACTGCCGGCGCTGCTCCAAGAATCGGCTCTCCGCCGCGTTGGCGACGAGGCCCAGGGCCCGCTCGTAGGCGTCGGCGGCCTCGGCGTCGCGACCGAGCCGGCGGAGGAGCTCGGCCCGGGTGGAATGGAAGAGGAAGTAGTCGTCGAGGTCGAGGCCGTCGACCGCGGCGAGGCCGTCTGACGCGCCGTGCACCTCGGCCAGCGCCACGGCTCGATTGAGGGCGACGATCGGGGTCGGCGTCAGGGCGAGGAGCTGGTCGTAGAGCTGCAGGATCTGTTCCCAGTCGGTGTCGACGGCTGACGGCGCGTCGGTGTGCACCGCATTGATGGCGGCCTGGAGTTGGTAGGGACCGGGCTGGTTGCGGCGGATGAGGCTGGCGACCATGGCGTGGCCCTGGGCGATCATCTCCGCATCCCATCGGCTTCGGTCCTGATCGGCCAACAGGACAAGCGAACCGTCGCTATCGGTGCGCGCCCCCCGGCGGGCCTCGATCAACAGCAGGAGCGCCAGGAGCCCGTGCACCTCGGGCTCGTCGGGCATCAACTGGACCAGCATGCTGGCCAATCGAATGGCCTCGGCGCTCAAGTCGGCCCGTGACAGGTCGTCGCCGCTGGTGGCGGTGTAGCCCTCGTTGAAGACCAGGTAGACGACGGAGAGCACCGGACGGAGTCGGTCGGGCAGTTCCGCCTCGTCGGGCACCCGGTAGGGAATGCCGGCCGCGGCGATCTTGCGTTTGGCCCGTACGAGGCGCTGGGCCATGGTCGCCTCGGGTACGAGGAAGGAACGAGCGATCTCGTCGGTGGTGAGCCCGCCCAGGAGGCGGAGGGTCAGGGCCACCTGCGCGCTGGGCCGGAGGGCGGGATGGCAACAGGTGAAGATGAGGCGGAGGCGGTCGTCGGGCACAGGTCCCTCCTCGGTCGGCTGGTCACGATGGTGGATGAGGGCCGCTTGCGCCTGGCGGTCGTGGCGCGACGACTCCCGCCGGAGCCGGTCGATGGCCTTGTTGCGGGCGGTCGTGACGATCCAACCGCCCGGATTCGGCGGCACACCGGAAACCGGCCAGCGCTCGAGGGCGACGACGAAAGCCTGCTGCACCGCCTCTTCGGCGAGGTCGATGTCACCGAAGAGGCGGATCAGGGTGGCCACGGCCCGGCCGAACTCCAGCCGGAACGTCTGTTCAACGCGCGCCACTGGGGTGGGTTGAGCCACGACGGGTCCTCGCTGGTCCTCGCTGGTCCTCGCTAATCCTCGGGGAGTTCCTGGAACGGTCGGACTTCGACGGCCCCCCGGCAGGCTGCCGACCCCTTGGCCGCCCAGGCCAGGGCCGCATCGAGGTCATTGGCCTCGATGATCCAGATCCCTCCCAGGTGCTCCTTGGTCTCGGCGAACGGGCCGTCGGTGGTGACGACCTCGCCGTCGGTGGCGCGCACCACCGTGGCGGTGTCCACCGGGTACAGCCCGCCGGCAAAGACCCAGGCCCCTTTGGCCTGGAGCTCGGCGTTGAACGTGTTGACGTCGGCGTACATCTGCTCCGACACCTCGGGCGCCGGCGGAGCCTCGCCGTCGACCAGATGCACCGACAACAGGTATTGCTTCATGGGATTCTCCTCTCCCGAGTGATCGGCACTGTACCGACCCTCTACTGCTGTCTACGAAAGCGACGGAGCCAGATCGACATGGCGCGGACGCGAGGTATTCGTGATCCCGTCGCCGACCGGTTCTCCGGCGGCCGCCAGCTCCCGGCCGGAGGTGTACGAATTGAGCCATGGACGAGTCGACCGCCCGCGACCTTCTGCTTGATGAACGAGCGGCCACCCTCGTACGGGTGCAGACCTTGGCCGGCTCATTGACCGACATCGTCTCGAATTCCGACGGCGCCAACTCCGATGATGAGCACGATCCCGAAGGGTCGACCATCGCCTTCGAGCGGGCACAGGTGTCCGCCCTGCTCGCATCGGCACACGCCTATCTCGGAGCGCTCGATGAAGCCCTGGCGCGCCTGTCCGGCGGCACCTACTGGGAATGCCAACGGTGTGGGGGAGGGATTGCACCCGAACGCCTGGCGGCGCGGCCTGCTGCCGTGCACTGCATCGCCTGCGCCGGATCAGCCCGGGTGGATCCCTCGGCCACTGTGGACCCCGCCCGGCCAAGGTGACCAAGCCAGGGCCGACGATGCCCGCCCGAGAGCCTCGGGGAGTCGCTCGATCCGGTCGGGGTGGGAATCAACTATCGCGGGGCCCGGCGACGGGCGGTAGGTAAGCAGGACGTTGCCGGAGTCGAACTGCCTCACGTGGGCCAACCTGAGCGCGACCCGGTCCTTCAGATCCTCGAAGAGGGAGCGACCCTGACCGAGGGCGATCGGGCAGACCAGGATCCGCAGCTCGTCGAGGACGCCCGCGGCTGCGAAGGAGGCGGTGAGGTGGGCGCTGCCGATCACGAGCAGCTCGCCGCCGGGGGCCGATTTGATCGCCTCTATCCGCTCGATGGCCTCGCCGTCGATGATGGTGCTGCCGGACCAGCTGACGTGCTCGAGCGCGGTCGAGAAGACCAGCTTGGGTTTGGTGTTCATCCGGGAAGCGATGGCGGGGTCGTTGGCCTGGGCCTGGTCGGTCGGCCAGTAGGCGGCCATGTGTTCGTAGGTCGCCCGCCCGAAGCCAAGGGTGTCCGCCTCGTCGAGCTGCCGAATGGCGAAGTCCTTGAACTCCTCGTCCACGATCGACCAGTCGAGCTCACCGTTCGGTCCTTCGTAGAAGCCGTCCAGGCTGGTGAAGATGAATGAGGCCAGGGTTCTCATCGGTTGATCCTCCCCGTCGTGTCGGTGGTGGACCCATCGAGGTTGCCGTCCGGCGAACCACCGAGTGGCAGACACAGCAGAGAGAGCGGGCACTGCAGACACAGCAGCTTCACGATCCGCCTCTGTTCAAGGTGGCAGCCAGCGAGTCCAGAAGGCCCGGGTTCCCTCTTCTCTCTGGGCCGCGGTGTCGTGGCCATCGAGGAACGCCCCCTGCTCCGTCATGACCAGTTGCGTCGTTGCCTCTCGGCTCGCGGAATTGGACCGTGGCCACGGACACGGAGATGCGGGTCTCGTCGGCGTACATCTCGTACGTGTAGATGATCCGCTGCTCGGGAACGATGTCGTGGAACTCCGACTGGTACGAATAGAGCAGGCCCGCCCGGAGGCCCGCCCCGATTGACCTCACGGCCTCCGACCCGGAAGTCGAGAGTCGTAGCCGGCTGCCGAGTGCATCGGCGGAGCCGGCGAACCAGCGGGCCTTGAGCACGGGATCCGCCCAGGCCCCGAAGACCTGAGCTGACCGGTAGCGGGGTAGTCCGCTCGATGACGAACGTGTCATGCGCCGACGGTGGACGGCGTCATCGGTTCTCCTCGGTGCGGCTCGCTTCGTTCAGGATGTCGCCCAGTCGGTCCAGGCGGTCTTCCCAGCCCCGCCGCCGGTCGGTGATCCACTGTTCGGCCGCGGTCATCGCCGCTCGTTCGATCCGGCACGTGCGCGTCCTCCCGACCTTCTCGGTCGTCACGAGCCCGCACGCTCGAGGACCTGGACGTGCTGGAGGACCGCGGCCAGGGACATGGACAGGGGTTCTGCCAGTTCACTGACCGAGGCGGGTCCCAAGGTGAGTCGTTCCACCATGGCGCGCCTGCTCCTGTCGGCCAGCGCCTGGAACGTCCGATCGAGGTCGATCGTTTGGTCAAGCATCTACTTGAGTGTAGGCACCGGGGCCGATACAGTCAAGTAGTTCTTTAGTTTTCAGAGCGCCGGTTGGCGTGACCGCGCTACTCCTGCACCAGCTCGATGAGCGTGCCGAACGACGTCTTGGGGTGCACGAAGGCCACCGTCGTGCCGCGGGATCCGGGCCGGGGGGCCTCGTCGATCACCCGGCCGCCGGCGTCCTTGACCGACTGGAGCGCCTGGGCGCAGTCCGACACCCGGTAGCCGACATGGTGCAGTCCCTCGCCCTTGGTGGCCAGGTACTTCGCCACCGGCGAGTCGTCCCTGGTCGGAGTGAGCAGCTGGATGAACGAGTCGGCCACGGCGAGCAGGGCTTCCTCGACCCCGTCGGACTCGACCCGCTCGCGGTGCGCCACCGTGGCCCCGAAGACGTCCCCGTACCAGGCGATGGCCGCCTCGAGATCGTTCACGGCGATGGCCACGTGGTCGATCTCGGTGAACATGCCGGTCGGGCTCATACCTCGTGCCGCCGGAAGAGCGTGATGCGGTCTTCGCCGACCCTCTGGCGCAACGCGCGGTCGTCGATGCCCAGGCCCTCCTCCGGCGCCAGGCAGAGCACGCCGATCTTTCCCTCGTGGAGGTTGTGGTGCACCTGGTAGGCCGCTTCGCCCACATTCTCCAGCGTGTAGACGGCGGAGAGCGGCGGGAGCACCTTGCCGTCGCAGACCAGTTGATTGGCGTCCCACGCCTCGCGGTAGTTGGCGAAGTGGGAACCCTTGATGGTCTTGAGCTTCATCCAGAGATGGCGATTGTCGTACTCGATCATGAAGCCCGAGGTGGCGGCGCAGGTCACGATGGTGCCGCCCCGCTTGCAGGCGAAGACCGATGCCCCCATCGTCTGGCGCCCGGGATGCTCGAAGACGATCTCGGGCTCACCGCCGACCAGGGAACGGATGTCCTTGCCGAGGCGGCGCCACTCCGACTCGTCCTGGGTGTGCTCGTCCTTCCAGAATTTGTAGCCGGCGGCGCGACGGTCGATGACCGCCTCGACGCCGAGATCGTTGAGCAGGGCCACCTTCTCGGGCGATGACACGACACCGATGGGGGTGCCGCCGCCGTTGAGGACGTGCTGCACGGCGAAGCTGCCCAGGCCGCCGCTGGCCCCCCAGACGAGCACCTTGTCGCCCTGGGTCATGCGGGCCCCGTTGTGCGAGACCAGCATGCGGTAGGCGGTGGAGTTGCACAGCGCGTTGATGGCCGCTTCCTCCCACGTGAGGTGGGTCGGCTTGGGCATGAGCTGGTTGGCCTTGACTACGGCCACATCAGCCAGGCCACCGAAGTTGGACTCGAAGCCCCAGATGCGCTGGTTGGACGCCAGCATGGAATCGTCGTGGGCCGACGGGTCCTGGTCGTCCACGTAATTGCAGTGGACGGTGACCTTGTCGCCCACCTTCCAGTTGCGCACGGCCGAGCCGGTCCGGAGTACGACGCCGGCGGCGTCCGAGCCGACCACGTGGTAGTCGAGCGCATGCCGGGCCGCCCACGGGCCCTCCTTGGCCAGCCGGTCCAGGAAGCCGAAGGTGGGGAGGGGCTCGAAGATGGAGGTCCACACGGTGTTGAAGTTGATGGAGGATGCCATGACGGCGAGGTAGGCCTCGTCGGGGGCCAGCTCGGGCAGCGGGACCTCCTGCACGTGCAGGGACTTGCGGGGGTCCTTGTCGGAGGACTCCATGCCGTCGAACATGGCCACCTCGTCGCGGCGCACCACGGCGGCCCGATAGACCTCTGGGAGGGGCAGCGCAGCCAGCTCATCGGCCGTTGCACCAGCGAGAACAGCACTCAGAATGTCGCTCATGGCCCCCGACGATAGTTGGCCCATAGGATGTGGTTTCCGACCGGTAACTTGGCCGGTAGAGACTCGGAGGTTGTGGACATGGCTGAGGCCGTCATCGTCGCTGGGGCACGAACCCCGATTGGAAAGCTCTCCGGAGCGCTGGCCAGCTTCTCCGCCATGGAGTTGGGCGGCTTCGCCATCGCCGAGGCGCTGGCCCGGGCGGGCGTGGCCCCCGACCAGGTCGACTACGTGCTGATGGGCCAGGTCCTCCAGGCCGGGCAGGGGCAGATCACCGCCCGCCAGGCCGCCGTGTGCGGCGGCATTCCCATGACGGTCCCGGCCAACACCATCAACAAGGTGTGCCTCTCCGGCCTCAACACCATCTACCTGGCTGACCAGATGATCCGCTCCGGCGACGCCGAGATCGTAGTGGCCGGCGGGATGGAGTCGATGACCCAGGCGCCCTACCTGCTGCCCGGAGCCCGGGCCGGGTATCGCATCGGCGATGCGACGCTGGTCGACTCCATGATGTTGGACGGGTTGACCGATGCCTTCGACCACATCGCCATGGGTTTGTCCACCGAGCAGTACAACGCGAAGGTCGGTATCTCGCGGGAGCGCCAGGATGCCTTTGCCGCCGCCAGCCACGAGAAGGCCGCCACGGCGGCCAAGGACGGACGCCTGGCCGAGGAGATCGTTGCGGTGCGCGTGCCCCAGCGCAAGGGTGACCCAATCCTGGTCGATACGGACGAAGGGGTACGACCGGAAACGACGGCGGAGTCGCTCGGCAAGTTGCGACCCGCCTTCGACAAGAACGGGACCATCACCGCCGGCAACGCCTCGCAGATCTCCGACGGCGGCGCGGCCGTCGTCGTGATGTCGCTTGAGAAGGCGAAGGAGCTCGGCATCGCACCCCTGGGGCAGATCGTCAGTTACGGCATGGTGGCGGGACCGGACACCTCGTTGTTGACCCAGCCGTCGCGGGCCATCGCCAAGGCCGCGCAGAAGGCCGGCATCGCGGTGGGTTCGATTGACCTCTTCGAGATCAACGAGGCCTTTGCGGCCGTCGGACTGGCCTCGACCGACGACCTGGGACTGCCCGAGGGCAAGATCAACGTCAACGGCGGGGCCATCGCCCTGGGCCACCCGGTGGGGATGTCGGGCACCCGGTTGGCCCTCACGGCGCTGCTGGAGTTGCGTCGGCGCGGCGCGGCGACGGCGGCGGTCGCGCTGTGCGGCGGGGGCGGCCAGGGCGACGCGGCCATTCTCAGCGTGTTCTCCTGACCCAGCTGAAGAGCGTTTGTCAGAACCGCGCCGGAGCAGAGTTGAGTCACGGTTCCGACGCCCGACAGTGGCGCGATCAAGGCGACCGAGCCCAGGCCAGGCCGGAGGCACTGAAAGCACCATTGGCCATTGCCGCCGCGGCCTCTTGATTCAAAAGAACAAGGGTGCGGGTGGTCGACTCAGCTTCGAGTTGTGGAGTCCACGTCGTATAGCTGAAGAGCTGTTGGGACCAGAACGGCGAGGTGAAGGCGACGTCGGCCTTCATCGACCACTCGCGGGTGATCGATAGGAAGCGTTCATCGAGTGGCTCGAAGAAGGAGAACGCATCCATCTTCGCCTCGGAACCCGACGCGGTCACACCGCCATTCAAGCTTGGAGTGCTCTTGTAGAGCCAGACTTCGTCTGCGACGAGTGGTTTATGTGTCTGGTGGGCCAGTGCAGCCGTCGCCCTGACTGTTTGGATGATGTTCGCACTGAGAGGGTAAATGTGGTCGATCAGCACATCGACAGACGTCTTGGCGATGGCCCGATCGAACGAGACGGGGAACCACGATGCGGCCCCTGCCCCGATCTTCGTCGTCCCGCGCCGTCCTATCTGCTGCAGAGTCGATGTAACAAACTGAACCACGCCGTTGAGAGTCTCGAGAGCCGGAATCGACGTCAGTTCGGCCTCGGTGTTGGGCTCAGAGAGTATGTCGAGGTACTGGGGATGCACGCGAGCGATGACGATCTTGGCCTGTTCGGCGGTTAGGCGCGCCCATCCAGAAACCGTGTGAGGGTACGCGTAGGTGCAGGTCGAGAAGACGGTGCCACAGAAGAGACCGCCGAGTTCCACATCGATGGTGAATCCCCGGACCCGAGCCTGCTTGGCGACGGCGGCATAGAAGTCGGCGTACTTCGCCGCCTGAGGCGTGTACTGCTGGAGGAGCAGAGGCAGCTTTATGCCGATGGTCACGCCCCTGACACCCAACCGCTTCAAGGCATCGAGTTCCTGCCCCACCTCGTTCAACGCCCCGGCCTGGAGAAGCTCGTCCTGCCGATTGCCGTTGGCGTCGAGGAGTTCCGCCGCGGCCACGAAGGGTGGCGTCGAACGACTACTCACCCGGTAGTCGGGCATGGCGTTGACGGCTTCCTGGTAGCTGTCGAGTTGGCTGTTGAGCCCGGCATACATGGTGGCGTATTGGGCAGGGACCGGGCCGGGGGGTGCCGGTCGCGGCGCCGGTGGGAAGGTTACCGAGGCGGGCGCGGCGTCAGAGAAACTCGAGGCGCCACTGGCCAATGTCACGACAAGCGCGCCGAGAACCGCGAACCTGACTCCCGTGGATCGACTGAATCTCACCCTGAGGCCGTCCTTCCGTGTTCCACCGACGAAGTCTCGTCGTTCACATCATCGGGCACAGATGTAAGGAGTGTGTGGTCCCGCCGGCCAGGCTGACCACCGGCTCTGGTGGCCTGCTTCCACCGCTCCTGCGGACAGATCGGTTGGGTTGATCACGCACCCGAGCCACCGTCCGGGGTGGTTCAACCGGCCTGGGTCACTGTGGGTTCAGGCCCACGCATTCGTCAGGACTTCTGGCACTGGGTGTGAACAGCCCCTCGAGGTGGGCTGAGGGCCCCCGTCACTTCTGGTTGAAGGGTGGGGTAAAGAGCCCCATCAAGCGGGCCGTCCCGCCGGCCAGCTCGGTCCAGTGGTCGATGGTGAAGCGGTAGATGCCGAGCGCGCAGGTGGGAAAGCCCCGCCGGGCCACGAGCTCGCGTCCCTTCTTGTCGGCGGTGCCGATGAGCCCGCTGGCCAGTGCGTGGGCGGTCGGGTTGTGTCCCACCACCATGACCGATCGGAGATCGTCGCTCAGCGTGCGGAGATGCTCGAGCACGTCGTCGGGCTCGGCGCCGTAGAAGTCGGCCACGAAGACCAGGGCCGGCGGTTCGTCGAGATCGTGCAGCACCAGCTCGGCCGTCGCCGCGGTCCGGGCGGCCGGAGAGACCAGCGCCACCTGGGGGAAGGGGTCCCTCTTCGGGCCAAACCGGGCCCGGTCGGCCTTGAACAGGTGTCCGAGGGCCAAGGCGTCGCGCCGGCCCCGCGGGGCCAGGACGCGATCGAAGTCCGTGCCGCCGTCGGGCGGATCGGTGACCGTCTTGGCGTGCCTCAGCAGCCAGAGGTAGCGGTACTCGGGTGGCATCAATCCAGGGCGAAGGCGGCGTGGAGACACCGCACGGCCCGCTCGATGTCGTCGGTGCGCACGATGCACGAAGTCCGGATGGTCGACGTCGAGATCATGTCGATGTTGATCCTCTCATGGGCCAGGGTCTCGAACATGGTGGCGGCGATGCCCGGGTGGGACTTCATGCCGGCGCCGATGAGCGAGACGCGGGAGACATCGCGGTCCGAGCTCACGCCGGACGCACCCAGCTCGTCGGAGTGGGATTGCGCGGTCTCGACCGATGTGGCCAGGTCGGTCTTGGGCACGGTGAAGGAGATGTCGGTGGTGCCGTGGGCCGAGGTGTTCTGGACGATCATGTCGACGTTGATCGACCGATCGGCCAGGGCCCGGAACAATTGGGCCGCCACGCCCGGCCGGTCGGGGACACCACTGACGGTGACCTTGGCCTCCGACGTGTCATGAGTCACGGCAGTGACGACGGCTGCTTCCATGTCGGCCTCCTCTTCGACCACCCAGGTCCCAGGTTCCCAGGTGAAGCTGCTGCGGACGTGCAGCGGCACGTTGTGATTGCGGGCGAACTCCACCGAGCGCAGGTTCAGGACGCGACCCCCGGTGGCCGCGATCTCGAGCATCTCTTCGAAGGAGATCCGATTGATCCGATGCGCCGTCGGCACCACCCTTGGGTCGGCGGTGAACACCCCGGTCACGTCGGTGTAGATCTCGCAGGCATCCGCGCCCAGCACGGCGGCCAGCGCGACGGCGGTGGTGTCCGACCCGCCCCGACCGAGCGTGGTGACATCTCGCTCCGTCGACATGCCCTGGAAGCCGGCCACCACCGGGACGATGCCGGCGGCCAGTGCCTCGCGCAGACGGTCAGGACGGATCTCCAGGATCTTGGCCCGGGTGTGGTCGGTGTCGGTGATGATCCCGGCTTGGCTCCCGGTGAACGACGTGGCGTCGACGCCCAGCCCGAAGAGGGCCATGCAGAGTGCGGGCGCCGTGATGCGCTCACCGGCGCTGACCAGCATGTCGTACTCCCGAGGGGGTTGCTCCGAGCTCACCGAATCGGCCAGCCGGATCAAATCGTCGGTCGTCCGGCCCATGGCACTGACCACGGCCACGACGTCACTGCCCTCGCGCCGGGTCCGGGCGATGTGGTCGGCGACGGCTCGGATGCGGTCGGCGTCGCCGACCGAGGTCCCTCCGAATTTCTGCACGACCAACGGCATCCCCCAACGCTAATGGCCTGAACCGCCCTCCCCGGGTGTGCGCCATCCCGGACCCGATCCAAAAGGTTGCCGCGGGCCAGATAGGGTCTCGGGCCATGCCGAGCGAGAAGAGGGCGCGTCAGCGGGCCGGCCGGGAAGCCCGTCTGGCGGCGCAGGCCAAGCACGAGAAGCGACGCAAGACGACGCGCAACGTCGTCATCGTGGTGGTCGCGGCAGCGGTCATCATCGGCATCGTGGCCCTCGTCTCGGGCAACAACAAGAAAAAGCCAGCCAACGCCGCGGCGACCTCGTCGACCACGACCAGCACCACGGCACCCACCAGCACCACCTCGTCCGCCAACGCCGCGGCCCAGGCCGCGGCCAACACGGTGGCGGTGAAGGCCGGATGCCCGAGCAGTCCCAGCACCACCGTGAACACGCAGAAGTACGCGACGGCGCCGGCCATGACCATCGACCCGACCAAGAACTACACGGCCACCGTGGTGACCACGGCCGGGACCTTCACCATGGCGCTGAACGCGAAGACCACACCGATCACGGTGAACAACTTCGTCTTCTTGGCCGACAAGGGCTACTACCACTGCGTGATCTTCCACCGGGTCATCCCCAACTTCATGGACCAGACGGGCGATCCCACCGGCACGGGCACCGGTGGTCCGGGCTACACCATCAAGTCCGAGAACCCGGCCAAGGCGGCCAACGCCGCTGACCAATACCCCATCGGCTCGGTGGCCATGGCCAACACCGGTGCGCCCAACTCGGGGGGCAGCCAGTTCTTCATCGTGACCGGGGCCGAAGGCCAGTCGTTGCCCAATACCTATGCCTTGTTCGGCACCGTGACCTCGGGCTTGGACGTGGTCCAGACCATCAATGCCCAGGGCAACGCCAGCGCGTCGTCCAACGGCGTGCCGCCCGCCGTCACCCAGCGCATCCTCTCCGTCACCATTCACGAGTCATAAAGGACGTATCGCCATGGCCATTCCCGACCCACCCGCCGCTGACGGCTCAAGCCCGCAACAGCGGAAGTTCGACCAGGAGCCACCCATGGTGATCGACCCGGCCAAGCGCTACGTGGCCACCATGGTGACGTCGCACGGGACCATGGTCATCGCCCTGGACGCCCTGGCCGCTCCCAAGACGGTGAACAGCTTCGTCTTCCTGGCTCGCTACCACTACTACGACGGTGTCATCTTCCACCGCATCATCCCGGGCTTCGTCCTCCAGGGCGGGGACCCGACGGGGACAGGCACCGGGGGCCCCGGCTACAAGTACGCCGATGAGCTGCCGTCCGCCGGGACGTACCAGGTCGGCTCCCTGGCCATGGCCAACGCGGGGCCCAACACCAACGGCAGCCAGTTCTTCGTCATCAGCGGTCCGGACGGAGCCGGCCTGCCCCCGCTGTACTCCCTCTTCGGCGCGGTGGTGAGCGGCGGCGACGTGGTGACGACCATCAACGCCGTGGGCACTCCCTCCGGCAAGCCGAAGGAGCGGGTGGTGATCGAGTCGGTCACCATCGCGGAGACCGACTGAGCGATCTCAGGCGATCTCAGGCGGTGAGGGCCTCGAGGCCGTCGGTCCGCGTGCCGTTGCGGAATACCACCGGGGCGGCGGCACCCTCGGAGCTCCAGGCACCGTCGACGTCCCTGATGAGCGCCGTGCGCTCGGGGATGCCGACCACGGGGAGCCCGTCGTAGGCCAACGCCACCGTCCGCTCGAGCTTCTGGCCGTGCACGTCCTCGTGCTCGTCGCCGAATTGGGGGACCACAGCGAGTTGATCGATGAGCCCCAGGCCCACGGTGAGCGCGCCGCCGCGCGGGTCGACCATCGGATCGGTCAGCACCATCGCCCCGGCGGCCGATCCGGCCACCACCGCGCCGTGGGCCCACGCCTCGCGCAACGCGTCGAAGGTGGCCGACCCCTTGAGCACCGATTTGAGATGCAGCGGCGAGCCGCCGGACAGGTAGATGAAGTGGGCGCCCCGCACCACCGCCGCCATCCCGGGGTCCCCGGCCGACGCCCGGTCGACCACCATCAGGCCCTCCACCTGGCCACCCAAGGGTGCGAACCATTCGGCCGCCTGGAGCACCACCCGCTCGGGGTTCTGGTAGGCGGCGGCCGTGGGGAGCACGAGCACGTCCTTCCCGCCCGAGGCGGCCAGCAGCTTCGCGTCGAAGGAGCATCCGGGGGTCCATTCGTTCCCCCCGACCAGGGCCAGCACGCCGTTTTTGTCCACGGGCCACTCTTGCACGGTCCGCGCCCGGCCCCGACCTCGACCGCCGAGGTTACCGACCGGTAGCATTCGCTCCCATGTCCATTAAAAGGGTTGGAATCGTTGGGTCCGGGATCATGGGATCGGGCATCGCCGAGGTGGCGGCCGCCGCCGGCTACGAGGTCGTGTTGCGCAGTCGCAGCCAGGCCGCGGCGGACGCCATGGTGGCCGGGCTGAAGAAGTCGCTGGCCAAGCAGGTGGAAAAGGGCAAGCGCACCGAGGCGGAGGCCGGCGAGATCACGGCTCGCGTGTCCGCCACCACCCACCTGGGCGCGTTGGCCGACGCCGACCTGGTCATCGAGTCGGTGATCGAGGACCTGGAGATCAAGAAGGCCCTGTTCGCCGAACTCGACACCGTGTGCCAGGAGGGGGCCATTCTGGCCACCAACACCTCGACCCTGCCGGTCGTCGAGCTGGCCATGGCCACCGGACGCCCCCAGCTGGTCTGCGGGATCCACTTCTTCAACCCGGCTCCGGCCATGGCTCTGGTCGAGGTGGTGCGCCCGATCACCGCCGACGACACCACGCTGGCCGCCGCCACCGAGTTCGCCGCCGCCTGCGGCAAGGATCCCGTCGAGGTCAAGGACCAGGCCGGGTTCATCGTCAACGCGCTGCTCTTCCCCTACCTGAACAACGCCATTCGCCTGCTCGAGCAGGGCGTGGCCACCCGTGAAGGCATCGACGCCGCCATGAAGGGGGGGTGCGGGTTCCCCATGGGACCGTTCGCCCTGCTCGACCTGGTCGGCCTGGACACCTCGCTGGCCATCCTCGACGCGCTCTACGCCGAGTTCCGCGATCCGAACTACGCCGCCGTGCCCTTGTTGCGCCGTCTGGTCACCTCGGGCCAGCTCGGCCGCAAGACCAAGCGCGGCTTTTACGAGTACAGCCGCTGAGCTTGGCCCGCCCGCGGCTGCGGCGCGGCACAATGGAGGGAGCGGCCCTGCGTACGAGGAGGTGCACCGCATGAGCACGGAGTCACCACGAGACGCCCCCTGGGTGATGCGTACCTACTCGGGGCATTCCACGGCGAAGGCCTCAAACGCGCTCTACCGGGCCAACCTGGCCAAGGGCCAGACCGGCCTGTCCATCGCCTTCGACCTCCCCACCCAGACGGGGTACGACCCGGACTCGCCCGAGGCGGCCGGCGAGGTGGGCAAGGTCGGCGTCCCGGTGGCCCACCGGGGCCACATGGAAGAACTGATGGCCGGCATCCCGGTGGCCGAGATGAACACCTCCATGACCATCAACGCCCCCGCGGCCTGGCTGCTCGGGCTCTACGTGGCGCACGCCCAGGACCGGGGTGTGGATCCGGGCCGGCTGTCGGGGACCACGCAGAACGACATCATCAAGGAATACCTGAGTCGCGGCACGTTCATCTTCCCGCCCGGGCCCAGCCTGCGCCTCACCGTGGACACCATCGCCTACACGGTGCGCCAGGCGCCGAAATGGAACCCCATCAACGTCTGCAGCTACCACCTCCAAGAAGCCGGGGCCACGCCGACCCAGGAGATCGCCTACGCGCTGGCCACCGCCATCGGCGTGCTCGACGGCGTGCTGGCCTCGGGCAAGATCGAGCCGTCGGAACTTCCGGCCGTGGTGGGGCGCATCAGTTTCTTCGTGAATTCGGGCGTCCGCTTCGTGGAGGAGACCTGCAAGATGCGGGCCTTCACCGCCATGTGGGACCGGATCTGCGCCGAGCGCTACGGCGTCGAAGACCCGAAGCTCCGGCGCTTCCGCTACGGGGTGCAGGTCAACTCGCTGGGACTGACCGAGCAGCAACCCGAGAACAACGTGCCCCGCATCGTCCTCGAAATGCTCGGCGTCACCTTGTCCAAGCAGGCCCGGGCCCGGGCCCTCCAGCTGCCGGCCTGGAACGAGGCGCTGGGCCTGCCCCGTCCCTGGGACCAGCAGTGGTCGCTGCGCATGCAGCAGATACTGGCCTTCGAGTCCGACCTGCTCGAGTACCAGGACATCTTCGAGGGCTCCACCGTGATCGCGGCCAAGACGGACGAGTTGGTGGCCTCGGCCACGGCCGAGCTGGCCGAAGTCGAGGCACTGGGTGGGGCCTTCGCGGCCATCGACGAGCTCAAGACCCGGCTGGTACGGAGCCAGGCCGAGCGGGTGCGCCGCATCGAGACCGGTGAGCAGCGGGTCATCGGCGTGAACGCCTTCACCGAAACGGCCGCCTCGCCGCTGACCGACGGCGCCGGGATCGAGTCCATCTTGAAGGTCGACCCGCACCTCGAGGCCGAGCTGGCCGACGACGTGGTGCGCTGGCGAGCCGAGCGCGACCAGCCGTCCGTGGCCAAGGCCCTGGACCGGTTGCGGCGCGTCGCCGAAGACGACGGCCCGGGCGGCAACATCATGGACGCCACCATCGCCCTGGCGCATGCCGGCGGGACGACCGGTGAATGGGCCTCGGCGCTGCGCGAGGTCTTCGGAGAATTCCGCGCCCCGACCGGCATCAGCGGGGGGGTCGGCCACCGCGGCGACGACCTGGCGCCGATCGTGGCTCGCACCAGGGCCCTGGCCGAGCGCACCGGGGGACCACCCCGCCTCCTGGTGGCCAAGCCCGGGCTCGACGGTCACTCCAACGGGGCGGAACAGATCGCTGTGGCGGCCCGGGATGCCGGTTTCGAGGTGATCTATCAGGGCATCCGGCTGACCCCGGCGCAGATCGTGGCGGCGGCGCGCGACGAGGACGTGGACATCGTCGGCCTCTCCATCCTGTCGGGTTCCCACATGGAACTGGTGCCCGACGTGGTCGACCGCCTCCGGGCCGCCGGCGTGACGGCCGCGGTGGTGGTGGGCGGCATCATCCCGCCCGATGACGCCGAGATCCTGCTGGGCAAGGGCGTGGCGGCGGTGTACACGCCCAAGGACTTTGAGTTCAAGGAGATCATGGAGGACCTGGTGGCGCTGGCCGAGCGCCAGCGCGACGCCATGTCCGGGTGAGGCGGGCCATCTCCCGCCAGGTCACCGGGACCGCACCCAGGGCAATCGCCCGGTGCCGGTAGCTCTCGGGCAGGTCGTAGTGGTTGAGGGCGGCGGAGCGACGGTGGCGCTGGAAACCGCGCCGGGGGATCCCCAGTTGACCGGCCAGGGCGTGGAGCTCCCGCTCGTCGTCGGCCAGGAGATGGGACCAGCGGTCCTCGCGCTGGCCGATGGTGGCCCGTTGCCGCCAGTCGTCCAGGTAGACGGTCAGTGACGGGCCCAGGGTCGGTCGCGCCGCAGCGGCGTGGGCTTGTTCCACCAGCGCCCGCTGAACCGCCACGTCTGGTGCGCCGGATCCTGCTCGTCGGGTGCCGCCGGCCGGGGCCACACCAGCTGCGCCGCCGCAGTGATGGCGGCCATCACGTCGGGCCCGGGTACCGGTGGCGGAGCGAGCTCCAGGTGCTCGAGCGTCGATCTCGACCCGCGCCTGGTCCGCCGCACTCACAGGGGCACGTTGCCGTGCTTGCGGCGGGGGAGCTCCTCGCGCTTGGTCGAGAGGATCTCCAGGCTGCGGCAGATGACGGCCCGGGTGTCCGCCGGGGAGATGACGTCGTCGACGTACCCCCGCTCCGCCGCGATGTACGGGTTGGCGTAGCGCTCGGTGTAGTCGTCGATCAGCTCCGCCCGCCGGCTGGCCGGGTCGGTGGCCTCGGCCAATTCGCGGCGGTAGACGATTTCGACGGCGCCGTTGGGCCCCATCACGGCCAGCTCGGCCGACGGCCAGGCGAAGGCCAGGTCGGCCCCGATGGACTTGGAGTTCATGACGACGTAGGCGCCGCCGTACGCCTTGCGGGTGATGATCTGGATGCGCGGCACGGTGGACTCGCAGTAGGCGTAGAGGAGCTTGGCCCCGTGGCGGATGATGCCGCCGTACTCCTGGTCGGTGCCCGGCATGAAGCCCGGCACGTCGACGAAGGTGAGCAGGGGGACGTTGAAGGCGTCGCAGACCCGGACGAAGCGGGAGGCCTTTTCCGACGAGTCGATGTCGAGCACGCCGGCCAGCACGGCGGGCTGGTTGCCCACGATGCCCACCACCCGTCCGCCCATCCGGGCGAATCCGCACGTGATCGACATGGCCCAGTGGCGGTGGACCTCGAAGTAGTCGCCGTCATCGACCACGGCCGCAACGACCCGCTTCATGTCATAGGGCTGATTGGGCGAGGAGGGCATGAGGCTGATCAGCTCGGGCACCTGGCGCTCGGGATCATCGCCGCTTGCTTCCATCGGAGGCTCCTCCAGGTTGTTGGAGGGCAGGAAGGAGAGGAGGTGGCGCACGTCATCGAGGCAGGCCTTCTCGTCGGGGGCGACGAAGGTGGCCACCCCCGACTTGGTGGCATGGCTCATGGCGCCCCCGAGCTCTTCGAGCGTGACGTCCTCTCCGGTGACCGTCTTCACGACGTCGGGCCCGGTGATGAACATGTGCGAGGTGCCCTGGACCATGAAGATGAAGTCCGTCATGGCCGGGGAGTAGACGGCGCCACCGGCGCACGGCCCGAGAATGACGCTGATCTGCGGAATCACGCCCGACGAGGCCACGTTGCGGTGGAAGATCCCACCGTAGGAGTGGAGGGAGACCACCCCTTCTTGGATGCGCGCCCCGGCGCCGTCGTTGAGCCCGATCATCGGCACGCCGGTCGAGGCGGCCAGGTCCATCACCTTGTGGATCTTCTCGGCGAACACCTCGCCCAGCGCACCGCCGAAGACGGTGAAGTCCTGGCTGAAC
Organism: uncultured Acidimicrobiaceae bacterium; assembly: GCA_963743785.1. Lineage (GTDB taxonomy): Bacteria > Actinomycetota > Acidimicrobiia > Acidimicrobiales > RAAP-2 > Bog-473. Next base: position 113,463 of record CAVURD010000001.1, read on the forward strand.
ACGCAGACGCGCCGGCCGTCCACGGTGCCGAATCCGGTGACGACCCCGTCGGTGTAGGGGCGGTTGTCCTCCAGGCCCATGCCGTGGGCCCGGTGGCGGGCCAGCATGTCCAGCTCCTGGAACGAACCCTCGTCGAGGAGGTAGTCGATGCGTTCCCGGGCGGTCATCTTGCCCTTGGCGTGCTGTCGCTCGACCGATTTCTCACTGCCGGCGTGCAACGCCTGATCCTTGCGCTCGGCCAGCTGGGCCAGGCGTTCAGCCATCGAATGTTCCATACGGGCAGGCTAACGCTCCCGGGGCGGGGCTCCGCATGTGGACGGGGCGCGGCCACCCGGCCTCGTCCGGGCCTCTGCGGGGCTTATCCGGGCCCGCCGGCGCCACAGGGGAGCGACGAGCGGGCCTCGCCGGGGTACGCTCGCCGGGGGCACCCCTGAGCCGTCGCCGGGGTGTCAGGTCGCGTGCGCCCGCGATTGTCGAACCCCGAGGCAGGGGCTATAATCGTATGTCTGCCATGTGAGGTTTCGGCCTGCGCGGTTCCCGCGTGCACATGGATTCACCATTTTCAGTATCGAGAGGTAGCGCGTGCCCACAATCGCCCAGCTCGTCCGCAAGGGACGGCAGGCCAAGGTGACGAAGACGAAGACCCCGGCCCTCAAGGGCGCCCCCCAGCGGCGGGGTGTCTGCACCCGCGTCTACACGACCACGCCCAAGAAGCCGAACTCCGCCCTGCGCAAGGTGGCCCGCGTGCGCCTGTCCAGCGGGGTCGAGATCACGGCCTACATCCCCGGGGTGGGGCACAATCTGCAGGAGCACTCCATCGTCCTGGTCCGTGGCGGCCGGGTGAAGGACCTGCCCGGCGTTCGCTACAAGGTGGTGCGCGGCGCCTTGGACACCTCGGGTGTCCGTGAGCGCAGCCAGGCCCGCAGCCGCTACGGCGCCAAGAAGGAGTCCTAATGCCCCGGAACGGACCCGCAACCCGCCGTGAACTGGCGCCGGACCCCGTCTACCGGTCGGTGCTGGTGACCCAGGTGGTCAACAAGGTGCTGTCGCGCGGCAAGCGCACGCTGGCCGAGCGCATCGTCTACGGCGCCCTCACCCTGGTCGAGGAGCGCTCCGGCGGCGACCCGGTGGCCGCCCTCAAGCGGGCCGTGGAGAACACCCGCCCCGAGTTGGAAGTCAAGAGCCGTCGGGTCGGTGGTGCCACCTACCAGGTGCCGGTGGAGGTGCGCCCCCGCCGGGCCACCACGTTGGCCATCCGGTGGTTGACCACCTATTCGCGTCAGCGTCGGGAGAAGACCATGGCCGAGCGCCTGGCCGGGGAGATCCTCGACGCCTCCAACAACATCGGTGCTGCCGTCAAGCGCCGTGAGGACATGCACAAGATGGCAGAGTCCAACAAAGCATTCGCCCACTACCGCTGGTAGTGGACCACCCCTTCTTCTTCATAAGGAACATTCCGCACCATGGCTGACGCCCCCCCGACCCGCGATTTCCCCCTGGCCAAGACCCGAAACATCGGGATCATGGCCCACATCGACGCGGGCAAGACCACCACCACCGAACGGATCCTCTACTACACCGGTCGCAACTACAAGATCGGTGAGGTGCACGAGGGCGCCGCCACCATGGACTGGATGGTCCAGGAGCAGGAGCGCGGCATCACCATCACCTCGGCCGCCACCACCTGCAGCTGGAGGGACAACTGGATCAACATCATCGACACCCCCGGACACGTGGACTTCACGGTGGAGGTGGAGCGCTCCCTGCGCGTGCTCGACGGCGCGGTCGCCGTCTTCGACGCCGTGGCCGGCGTGGAGCCCCAGACCGAGACGGTGTGGCGCCAGGCCAACAAGTACCACGTCCCGCGCCTGTGCTTCGTCAACAAGATGGACCGCATCGGCGCCGACTTCGAGCGCACGGTCGAGATGATCCGTGACCGGCTCGACGCGCTGCCGGCGGTCACCCAGCTGCCCATCGGCTCGGAGTCCGAGTTCCTGGGCGTGGTCGACCTCTTGGAGCGGAAGGCCCTGGTCTGGGCCAACGACATGGGCGAGGAGTGGGAGGTCAGGGAGATCCCCGAGGCCATGGCCAACGACGCCGAGGACGCCCGCCACCAGCTCATCGACGTGGTCTCCAACTTCGACGACATCATCATGGAGAAGTACCTGGCCGAGGAGTTCATCACGGCCGACGACCTGCGCCGGGCCCTGCGCACGGCCACCCTGGCCGCCGAGGTGGTGCCGGTGCTGTGCGGGTCGGCCTTCAAGAACAAGGGCGTGCAGCCCATGCTCGACGCCGTGATCGACTACCTGCCGAGCCCCCTCGACCTGCCCCCTACCCAGGGAACCCGCCCCAACCATCTCGAGGATGTCCTCGAGCGCAAGGCCGACGACGGCGAGGCCTTCTCGGCCCTGGCCTTCAAGATCATGACCGACCCCTTCGTCGGCAAGCTGACCTACATCCGGGTGTACTCGGGCACCTTGACCAAGGGCTCCTCGGTCCTGAACTCCACCAAGGACAAGAAGGAGCGGGTCGGCCGCATCCTCCAGATGCACGCCAACCACCGCGAGGACAAGGACGCCATCTTCGCCGGCGACATTATGGCCGTGGTCGGGATGAAGAACACCACCACCGGCGACACCCTGTGCGACCCGGGACACCCGATCGTGCTGGAGGCGCTGGAGTTCCCCGAGCCCGTGATCCATGTCGCCGTCGAGCCCAAGACCAAGGCTGACCAGGACAAACTCTCCAAGGCGCTCTACTCGCTCAGCGAGGAGGACCCGACCTTCCGGGTGCGCTCCGACGAGGAGACCGGCCAGACGGTGATCTCGGGCATGGGCGAGCTCCACCTCGAAGTCCTGGTGGACCGCATGTTGCGGGAATTCAGCGTCGACGCCAACGTGGGCAAGCCCCAGGTGGCCTACCGCGAGACCATCCGCCGGTCGGTGGAGAAGATCGAGGAGAAGTACGTCCGTCAGACCGGCGGCCGCGGCCAGTACGGCCACGTGGTCATCAGTGCCGAGCCCACCGGGCCCGGCGGGGGCTACGAATTCGTCGACAAGATCAGTGGTGGCGTCATTCCCAAGGAGTACATCCCCTCGGTGGACGCCGGGATCCAAGAGGCGCTGACGTCGGGCATTCTGGCCGGCTATCCGACGGTCGACGTGCGCATCCTGTTGACCTACGGCTCCTACCACGACGTCGACTCGTCGGAGATGGCCTTCAAGATCGCCGGCTCCATGGCGGTCAAGAAGGCCCTGCGGGCGGCCAGTCCCGTCCTGCTCGAGCCCGTCATGGCCGTCACGGTGACCACGCCCGACGACTACATGGGTGATGTCATCGGTGACCTCTCCTCCCGCCGGGGCCGGGTGGAGGGGATGGACCAGCAGGGCAGCAGCCACGTGATCAACGCGCAGGTACCGCTGGCCGACATGTTCGGCTACGCTACTGACCTGCGTTCGCGCACCCAGGGTCGCGCCACGTACACGATGCAGTTTCACTCCTACAACGAGGTGCCCGAGTCGATCTCCAAGGAGATCATCGCCCGGGCCCACGGGGAGTAGCCGGGGCCGACGGCCTCCGGCACAGGTCGCACAAAAGGAAAATGAAAGCGGCGTGCAGTCGCCGCGGCGGGCCCAAGGGGGTCCCGTCCGATATCAGGGAGTAGCTACGGCGATGGCCAAGCAGAAGTTCGAGCGCAACAAGCCTCACGTCAATGTGGGAACGATGGGACACATCGACCACGGGAAGACCACGCTCACGGCGGCGATCACCAAGGTCCTGTCGGAGGCGAACCCCAACACCCAGTTCACCTCGTTCGACCAGATCGACAAGGCCCCCGAAGAGAAGCAGCGCGGGATCACCATCACCATCGCCCACGTCGAGTACGAGACGGAGAACCGTCACTACGCCCACGTCGACATGCCCGGTCACGCCGACTACATCAAGAACATGATCACCGGTGCGGCCCAGATCGACGGCGCCATCCTGGTGGTCTCGGCGGCCGACGGCCCCATGCCCCAGACCCGTGAGCACGTCCTGCTGGCCCGCCAGGTGGGTGTGCCCTACATCGTGGTGGCCCTCAACAAGGCCGACATGGTGGACGACCCCGAGCTGATCGAGTTGGTCGAGATGGAGGTGCGCGAGCTCCTGACCGCCTACGACTTCCCCGGCGACGACACCCCGATTGTCCAGGTCAGCGCCCTCAAGGCCCTCGAGGGCGACCCCGAGTGGAGCGAGAAGATCCTCGAGCTGATGGCGGCCGTCGACTCCTTCATCCCCGAGCCCGAGCGCGACGTCGACAAGCCGTTCCTCATGCCGATCGAGGACGTCATGTCCATCACCGGTCGGGGCACCGTGGTCACGGGCAAGGTGGAGCAGGGCGTGGTCAAGGTGGGCGAAGAAGTCGAGATCGTCGGCCTGCGCGACACGCAGAAGACCACCGTCACCGGCATCGAAATGTTCCGCAAGCTGCTCGACGAGGGCCGGGCCGGCGACAACGTCGGCGCCCTGCTGCGCGGCACCAAGAAGGAAGAGGTCGAGCGGGGCCAGGTCCTCTGCAAGCCCGGTTCGATCACCCCCCACACCCAGTTCGAGGCCACCGTCGTGGTGCTGACCAAGGAGGAGGGTGGCCGTCACAAGCCGTTCTTCACCAACTACCGGCCCCAGTTCTACTTCCGCACCACCGATGTGACCGGCACCATCGCGCTGCCCGAGGGCACCGAGATGGTCATGCCCGGGGACCACACCGACATGACGGTCGAGCTGGGCAAGCCAATCGCCATGACTGAAGGTCTGCGCTTCGCCATCCGTGAGGGTGGCCGCACCGTTGCTTCCGGTCGGGTTACGAAGATCCTCAAGTAACGACCCCCGAACCGCGACGGAACGAGAGCAGGCACCATGGCCGAAGGCCCGAAGCAGAAGATCCGCATCAGGCTCAAGGCCTATGACCACGAGATCCTCGATCAGTCGACCGAGAAGATCGTCCAGACGGTGCTGCGCACCCAGGCCAAGGTGCTGGGGCCGATCCCGTTGCCGACCGACAAGCACCGCTACACGGTGATCCGCTCGCCCCACAAGTACAAGGACTCACGCGAGCACTTCGAGATGCGGGTGCACAAGCGCCTGGTGGACATCATCGACCACACGCCCAAAACGGTCGATTCGCTCCAGCGACTCGACCTCCCGGCGGGCGTCGATATCGAGATAAAGATTCAAACCGCCTGATCCGGGCTCTGGCGCCTGGCACGCGCCGGCCCAGGTGGTGTAACGTCGCAAGGCCGATTTAGGCACCCCAGCGGCACCTCCGGTGCTGCTTCATCACAACAGAAGTGCGTGACCGCCGGTGCGTCCGGTACCTCACGCCAAACCATTCGAGCGCTCCGCTCGGGATTCCCGGGCGGAGCGTTGGCGTGCGCACGGGAGGCCGTGGGCAGCGCAGGGAGATTCGACACGTGGCAAGCAAGGCGATCGTCGGCGAGAAGGTCGGCATGACCCAGGTCTGGGACGAGCAGAACCGCGCCATTCCGGTGACGGTTCTCAGAGTCGCGCCCGCCCGCGTGGTCCAGGTCAAGACGCCCGAGACCGACGGCTACGCCGCCCTGCAGGTGACGTGGGGCTTCCGCCGGGCCTCCACCCTGACCAAGCCGGAAATCGGCCACTTCGCCAAGGCGAGCGTTGAGCCCGGACGCGGCCTGGTCGAGCTCCGGCTCGACGATGTGGCCGAGTACGCCGTCGGCCAGGAGCTCACCGCCGAGGTCCTGGCGGCCGGCGACCGGGTCGATGCCATCGCGGTCAGCAAGGGCAAGGGCTTCGCCGGCGGGATGAAGCGCCACAACTTCAAGGGCCAGGGCGCCTCGCACGGCAACCACAAGAGCCACCGCGTCCCCGGTGCCATCGGTGCCTGTGCCACCCCCTCACGCGTCTTCAAGGGAACCAAGATGGCCGGTCGCATGGGTGGCAAGCAGGTGACGGCGCTCAACCTGCAGGTCGTCTCGGCCGACCCCGATCGTCAGCTGGTCCTGGTCAAGGGGGCCGTGCCCGGCTCCCGGGGCACCGTGGTGGTGCTGCGTGACTCGGTCAAGACGGCCACAGTCCGCGGGGGGTCCCGATGACCATGGCCGACGCCGTGCTTCGTGGACCGGTCAAGAAGGAGCGCGCCGCGCCGGTCACCCGCTCGGTCACCCGCCGCTCGGTCAGCGGCCAGGACCTGGGCCAGGTCGACCTCGAGCCCACCATCTTCGGCCTCGAGCCCAACCGGGCCGTGCTGCACCAGGTCGTCACCGCCCAGCTGGCCGCCGCCCGCTCGGGCTCCCAGTCGACCAAGACGCGGGCCGAGGTGCGCGGCGGCGGCGCCAAGCCGTTCTCCCAGAAGGGCACGGGGCGGGCCCGCCAGGGCTCGAGCCGCTCGCCGTCGATGATCGGTGGGGGCGTCGCCCTCGGCCCCAAGCCGCGCAGCTACCGCCAGCACACCCCCAAGAAGATGATCCGCCTGGCCCTGCTGTCCGCCCTGAGCGACCGGGCCGCCCTCGGCCGCGTGGCCCTGGTCGACACCTGGGGCTGGGAAGACCCGAGGACCAAGGACGCCGTGGCTGCGCTCAGAACGCTGAAGCTCGGTGGCCGGGTGCTGGTGGTCCTGGCCGACGAGGAGACCGTGGCCCGGCGTTCCTTCGCCAACCTGCCCAATGCCCACACGGCCTCCTTCGGGGAGCTCTCGGCGCACGACGTGCTGCGCAGCGACTGGATCCTCTTCTCCGACCGCACGCTGCCCGGTTCCCCCGCTGACTTCTCCACCGGGCTGGCCGAGGTCGAGGGCACCGGCGACGACGACGGCACCGAGCACGGCCGACGACCGACGGCCGCCGAGCCGGCCGACGACACGACCGAGGAGGCGGCTACCGATGCGTGATGCCATGGCGGTCCTGATCCGGCCGGTGGTCTCCGAGAAGAGCTACGGGCTGATGGACCAGAACGTCTACGTCTTCATCGTCGACCCCGGCGCCACCAAGATCGACGTGCGCCACGCCGTCGAGCAGGCCTTCAGCGTGCGGGTGCTCAACGTCAACACCCTGAACCGCAAGGGCAAGTCGACCCGCAACCGCCGCACCAACATCAAGGGCCACCGGCCCAACACCAAGCGGGCCATTGTCACCATCCATCCCGACGACTCCATCGACCTCTTCGATCGTTGATCACAGGACCGCACTGATGCCACTTCGTTCACGCAAACCAACCAGCCCGGGCCGCCGTTTCCAGACGGTGTCGGACTTCTCCGAGATCACCCGCGATCGTCCGGAGAAGTCGCTGCTCGCCCCCAACCCCGAGTTCGGGTGGGCGCAACAACCACGGCCGCAAGACGGCCCGCCACCGCGGTGGCGGCCACAAGCAGCAGTACCGCATCATCGACTTCCGTCGGAACAAGGACGGCGTGCCGGCCAAGGTGGCGGCCATCGAGTACGACCCCAACCGCAACTCGCGCATCGCGCTGCTGCACTACGCCGACGGCGAGAAGCGGTACATCCTGGCCCCGGCCGGGGTGAAGGTGGGCGACAGGATCCAGAGTGGGCAGGGCGCCGACATCCGCCCGGGCAACGCGTTGCCGCTGCGCTACATCCCGGTGGGCTCGACCGTGCACAACGTCGAATTGCGCCCCGGCGGCGGCGGGAAGATGGCCCGGGGGGCGGGCATGAGCATTCAGCTGGTGGCCAAGGAAGGCGTCTTCGCTACCTTGCGGCTGCCGTCGACCGAAATGCGCCGCGTCTCGATCGACTGCCGGGCCACCCTGGGCGTGGTGGGGAACGCCGAGGCCGAGCTGATCAAGATCGGCAAGGCCGGACGGAACCGCTGGAAGGGCAAGCGCCCCCAGACCCGGGGTGTGGCCATGAACCCGGTGGACCACCCCCTCGGTGGGGGTGAAGGGAAGTCCTCGGGTGGCCGCCACCCGGTCTCCCCGTGGGGCAAGCCCGAGGGCCGTACCCGCTCCCGCAAGAAGAAGTCCGATTCGATGATCGTCCGCCGGCGCCGCACCCGCGGCGCGCGGCGATAGGCGAAGGGTTGACCACGTATGCCGCGTAGCTTGAAAAAGGGACCATTCGTCGACGACCACCTGTTGAAGAAGGTCGACGTGCTCAACTCGAGCGGGGAGAAGAAGGTCATCAAGACCTGGTCCCGCCGCTCGACCATCATCCCCGACATGGTCGGCCACACCATTGCCGTCCACGACGGTCGCCGTCACGTCCCGGTCTACGTGACCGAGTCGATGGTCGGCCACAAACTGGGCGAGTTCGCCCCCACACGCACCTTCCGGTACCACGCCGGCCAGGAGCGGGGAGCGCGTCGCTGACATGACGGCGACCAAGACCAACGAGCGTCCGGGCACCCGCGCCGTCCTTCGGCACAGCGGCCTGTCGGCCTCCAAGGCCCGTCAGGTCCTCGACCTGATCCGGGGCCAGGACGTGGACCGGGCGGCCGAGATCCTGATCGGGACCGAGCGCGGCGCGGCCGACGTCATCGGCAAGGTGCTCAACTCGGCCGTGTCCAACGCCGCCCACAACGATCAGCAGAATCCCGACGAGTTGTACGTCTCGGCCTGTTACGCCGACGAGGGCGCCACCGCCAAGCGCTGGCGCCCCCGGGCCCGGGGCCGGGCCACCCGGATCAGGAAGCGGACCAGCCACATCACCATCATCGTGAGCCGGCTCCCGGAAGAGAAGTTGGAGCTGCGTCGCAAGCGGATGGAGGCGGTCAGCGCCCATCGTTCCCGCCGGGTCGACGCCTCGCGGCGCCGGGCCGACCTGTCCGGTCGCCTGTCCCGGCGCCGGGCCGCCCAGGCCGTGGCCGAAGCCGAGGCCGAGACGGCGGCCGCCGAGCGTGACGGCGACGAGGCCGACGCGATGGCGCCGGAGGATACCGACGTGACCAATCCCGAGATCGAAACCGAAGAGGACTTCGCCGCCGAGGGCGGGACCGAGGCCATCGTCGTCGACGAGGCCAACAGTGAAGATGACACGGCAGAGGCACCCGCTGACGCCGACGAGAAGGGCGAGTAGATGGGCCAGAAGGTCAATCCCTACGGCTTCCGCCTCGGTATCACTACCGACTGGAAGTCCCGTTGGTTCGAGGAGCGCCACTACCGCGAATTCGTGGTGGAGGACTGGAAGATCCGCGACTACCTGATGAAGCAGCTCGAGGCGGCTGCCGTGAGCCGGATCGAGGTCGAGCGCACGCGCGACCGCCTCCGGGTCGACATCCACACGGCGCGGCCCGGCATCGTGATCGGCCGCCGCGGGTCCGAGGCCGACCGTCTCAAGAAGAAGCTCGAAGAGATCACCGGTCTGCAGAACCGGATCCAGCTCAACATCCAAGAGATCAAGCAGCCCGAGCTCGACGCCGCCCTCATCGCCCAGGGCATCTGCGACCAGCTGGTGCGCCGGGTGGCCTTCCGCCGGGCCATGAAGCGGGCCATCCAGACGGTCCAGAAGGCCGGAGCGCTCGGGATCAAGGTGCAGTGCTCGGGACGGCTCGGCGGGTCCGAAATGTCCCGCAAGGAGCAGTACCGCGAGGGTCGGGTGCCGTTGCACACGCTGCGGGCCGACATCGACTACGGCTTCCGTGAGGCCAAGACCACGTCGGGCCGGGTCGGGGTCAAGGTCTGGATCTACAAGGGCGACATCCTGCCCTACAAGGTCTCCATTGAGGACAAGATCACCCGCGAAGCGGCCATGGCCGTCGGTGAGACGTCCGGACAGAGCGGCCCGCGCCGTCTCATCACCGCCGGTGGCGGGCGCCGCAAGGCCGACTTCGGCGCCCCCGGCGAGGATGCGGCGATCACCAACGGCGCCGCACCGGACGACGAGCTGTTGGAGGAGCTGCTGCCTGAGGACGAGTCGACCACGGTCGATTCGGCCCCCGTGACCGAGGGCACCGACGCCGACACCGACGCCGACGAGGCGGACGATGCCGCCGAGGCTCCGGTGGCCGATCTCTTGCCCGTCGCGCCGGCCGAGCCGGACGACCTGGAGCGCCAGCTGGCCAAGGACGAGGAGATGGAGCGCCAGAACCGTCACGAGCACCATGAGGCCCCGCACTTCCGCAAGGAGTCGGACTGACATGTTGATGCCCAAGAAGGTCAAGCACCGCAAGACGCAGCGGGGCCGGTTGAACGGCCAGGCCAAGGGGGGCGCCGCCGTCTCATTCGGCGACTTCGGCATTCAGGCCATGGAGCCCGGGTGGTTGACGGCCCGCCAGATCGAGGCGGCCCGTATCGCCATGACCCGCCACGTCAAGCGCGGTGGGAAGGTCTGGATCCGCGTCTTCCCGGACAAGCCGGTCACCCAGAAGCCGGCCGAGACCCGCATGGGCTCGGGCAAGGGCAACCCCGAATTGTGGGTGGCCGTGGTGCACCCGGGCCGGATCCTGTTCGAGCTCTCCGGCGTCGACGAGGAACTGGCCCGCGCCGCCATGGAGCGCGCCATCCAGAAGCTGCCCTTCAAGGCCCGGTTCGTGGTGCGCCCGGGGACACACGGTCATGCCGAGGTGGCGATCTGATGGCGACCGCTTCTGACCTGGCGCTGCTCGACGGCGATGAGCTGGCCGGCCGTCTCGGTGAGGGCCGGCGCGAGCTGTTCAACCTGCGCTTCCAACTGGCGACGGGCCAGCTGGACAATCCGGCTCGTGTCAGCCAGGTCCGGCACGAAATCGCACGGATCCTGACCGTGCTGCGCGCCCGGGAGATTCTCGAGGCCGAGGGCACGTACGTGGCCGCCACGACCGAGGAGCGCGAGGGCGCCCTGGCCAAGCTGGCGGCGGAGGATGCCGCCGTGGCCGAGCATGCCGCCGCCCGGGCCGCCGAAGCCGAGGCGGTGCACGATCTCGAGCACGTCGCCGTCGACGATGACGGATTGGACGTCGATGACGAATTCGAAGAGGAAGAGGAAGAGGCCTGATGGCCGACGAGACCGAAGAGACGACAGAAGTGCCCGAAGCAGCAGCCGAGGATGTGGCCGTGCCCGCCGGGAAGGCCGACGTCACGCCGGCTCCCGAGCCCGCCACGGTGGCCGCGGCCGCGCCCGCCGCCAAGCCCACCGCCGGACCGGCCGACGACGAGGGGCGACCCAACCGCCGCAAGGTACGCGAGGGCGTCGTGGTGTCCGATGCCATGCAGTCCACCCTCGTCGTGGCCGTGGTGGAGCGGGTCCGTCACCCCCGCTACGGCAAGACGGTGCAGCGGACCAAGAAGCTCTACGTGCACGACGCCGAGGACAGCGCCAAGGTCGGCGATCGGGTTCGGGTCCAAGAGACCCGCCCGCTGTCCAAGCTGAAGCGCTGGCGCCTGACCGAAGTGGTGGAGCGGGCCCGATGATTCAGCAGGAGTCGCGGCTGCGGGTGGCCGACAATTCCGGCGCGCGCGAGGTGCTGTGCATCCGCGTGCTCGGAGGGTCGCGCCGTCGCTACGCCAGTATCGGGGATGTCTTCGTGGCCACGGTCAAGGACGCCATCCCGGGTGCAGCCGTGAAGAAGGGCGATGTCGTGAGGTGCGTGGTGGTGCGCACCAAGAAGGAGAAGCGTCGCCCCGACGGCAGCTATATCCGCTTCGACGAGAACGCGGCGGTGCTGATCAACGACCAGCAGCAACCGCGAGGCACACGCATCTTCGGCCCGGTGGGCCGTGAGTTGCGTGACAAGAGGTTCATGAGAATCGTGTCGTTGGCTCCGGAGGTGTTGTGATGCGGATCCACAAGGGTGACCAGGTGATCGTGCGGTCGGGCAAGGACAAGGGCAAGAAGGCCGAAGTCATCCGGGCCTTCCCGGCCGAGGGGCGGGTGATCCTCGAGGGGGTCAACGTGGCCAAGCGTCACGCCAAGCCGACCCGGGCCACCCAGCAAGGTGGCGTCATCGACAAGTTCATGCCGGTGCAGGTCTCGACCGTGGCCCTGCTCTGCAAGAGCTGCGACAAGCCGACCCGTGTGGGCATGAAGATCGACAAGAACGGGAACAAGGTGCGGGTCTGCCGCAAGTGCGGGGCCGAGCTGTGACCGATACCGGCACCACCACCACCGCCACCGCACGCACCGCCACCGGCGCCCCGGCCCGGCCGAGGCTCTTCGAGCGCTACCTGGCCGAGATCCGCCCGCGCCTCCAGGAGGAACTGGGACTGGGCAACATCATGGAGGTCCCCCGGCTCGAGAAGATCGTCATCAACATGGGCGTGGGCCGGGCCACCCAGCAGGCTTCCCTGATCGAAGGGGCGCAGCGCGACCTGGAGATCATCACCGGGCAGAAACCGATCGTGACCCGGGCCAAGCAGTCCATCGCCGGCTTCAAGCTCCGCGAGGGGCAGGCCATCGGGGCCAAGGTCACCCTGCGGGGCGATCGGGCCTGGGAGTTCTTCGATCGCCTGCTCAGCCTGGCCATTCCCCGCATCCGTGACTTCCGTGGCCTGTCACCGCGTTCATTCGACGGCAAGGGCAACTACACCTTCGGGGTCACCGAGCAGTTGATCTTCCCGGAGATCGACTACGACAAGATCGACTCGGTCCGGGGCATGGACATCACGATCGTCACCACCGCACGCAACAACGAGGAAGGGCGAGCGCTCCTAGCGGCGTTCGGCTTCCCGTTCCGACAGGAGACTCGATAAGCATCATGGCGAAGAAAGCACTGATTGAGAAGCAACAGCGCACACCCAAATTCAAGGTGCGCGGGTACACCCGCTGCCAGCGATGTGGCCGGCCGAAGGCCGTGTACAAGAAATTCGGGCTCTGCCGTATCTGCCTGCGCGTGATGGTGCACGCGGGCGAGATTCCCGGCGTGACCAAGGCGAGTTGGTAGGCCGCCCATGACCATGACTGATCCCATCGCGGACATGCTGACGCGTATCCGCAACGCCAATTCCGCCATGTTCGACACGGTGAAGATGCCGGGCTCGAAGCTGAAGGAGTCCCTGGCCTCCATCCTCGAGCGTGAGGGTTTCATCGCGGGCTACCACATGGAGCCCAACTCAGGAGAAGCCGGGCACCACGCTGGAGATCTCCCTCAAGTACTCGGCCGACCGGACCCGCACCATCGCCGGCATCAAGCGGATCTCCAAGCCCGGCCTGCGTATCTACGCCCGGGCCGACGGCATCCCACGGGTCCTGGGCGGGATGGGCGTGGCCGTGGTCTCGACCAGCCACGGGTTGATGACCGATCGTGAAGCTCGCAAGCGCCACCTCGGTGGCGAGGTGCTCTGCCATGTCTGGTAGGCCCACGACCGTGACGCGGGGTGATGGCTGATGTCGCGCATCGGGCGCTCGCCCATCTCGGTCCCGGCCAACGTCACCGTCACCCTCGAGGGCGAGAAGGTGAGCGTCAAGGGACCCCAAGGCACGCTGGAGCGTTCCTTGCCGACCGGCATCACCGTGGCCCAGGAAGGCGACGTGCTGGTGGTCAGCCGACCCGATGACGAGCGACGGCACCGCGCCCTGCACGGCCTGTCCCGGTCGTTGGTGGCCAACATGGTGACCGGGGTGACGGACGGGTACTCCAAGGAACTCGAGATCGTCGGCGTCGGGTACCGCTGCACGGCCCGGGGCCCGGGCGCGCTGGAGCTGGCTCTGGGGTTCTCGCACCCCGTCTTCGTCGACGCCCCCGAGGGCATCACCTTCGAGGTCCCCGTGCCCACCCGCATCATCGTCAAGGGCACCGACAAGGAAAAGGTGGGCCAGGTGGCCGCCGACATCCGCAAACTCCGCAAACCCGAGCCCTACAAGGGCAAGGGCGTGCGCTACGCCGGCGAGCGGGTCGTCCGCAAGGCCGGAAAGGCAGCGAAGTAATGGCACCTCTCCACGATCGAACCCGCCTCCGGGCCCGGCGTCACACCCGGGTCCGGGCCAAGGTCACCGGGACGGCCGACGTGCCGCGCCTGGCCGTCCACCGGTCCAACCGGCACATCTCGGCCCAGGTCATTGACGACACCACCGGGCGGACCCTGGCCGCCGCCTCGTCGGTGGAGCCGGAGCAGCGCGCGTCATTGGGGCGCAGTGGCGGCGGTAACGTGACCGGCGCCGCCGCGGTGGGCCGCCTCCTGGGTACACGGGCCAAAGCGGCCGGCATCACCAAAGTGGTCTTTGACCGTGGTGGCTTCGTCTACCACGGGCGTGTCGCCGTCCTGGCCGACGCGGCACGGGCCGAGGGACTGGAGTTCTGAGCGTGGTCGACACACAGTACGAAGAGCGCACCATCAAGGTGAACCGGGTGGCCAAGGTGGTCAAGGGTGGCCGTCGGTTCTCCTTTGCCGCCCTCATGGTCGTCGGCGACGGCAACGGCAAGGTCGGCCTGGGCTACGGCAAGGCCAAGGAAGCCGGCCTGGCCGTGCAAAAGGGCATCGAAGAGGCGCGCAAGAACCTCTTTGAGGTCCCGCTGGCCGGGAACACCATTGTGCACCCGGTGATCGGCGAGAGCGGTGCCGGGCGCGTCATGCTCAAGCCGGCCGCACCCGGGACCGGGGTCATCGCCGGCGGCGCCGCCCGGGCCATCCTCGAGATGGCCGGCATCCGCGACATTCTGGCCAAGTCCCTGGGCTCGTCCAACGGGATCAACGTGGCCCACGCCACCATCGCCGGCCTCAAGGCGCTGCGCCGTCCCGACGAGGTGGCCGCCCTGCGGGGCAAGCAGGCCGACGAAGTGACGCCGGCCGGCGTGCTGCGTGCCTACCGGGAGCGCCGGCGTGAGACGGACCTGTTCGCCGGGGAGGCCCGCTGACCATGGCGGCCCAGGCGGCGAAGACCGCAACCAAGACGCGCACCGAAGACGGCAACCAAAGGCGCCCCGAAAGATGACGCGCGCCTGGTCGTGACCCAGATCCGTTCGGCCATCGGGAGCAAGCCCAAGCACCGCGGCACGCTGCGGGCGCTCGGCCTGCGCGGGATCGGGCAGTCCAACAACCTCCCCGATCGGCCGGAGATCCGCGGCATGGTGGCGCGCGTCCCGCATCTGATCGAGGTCGAGGAGGTGCCGGCATGAAGCTCCACGATCTGACGCCGCCCAAGGGTGCCACCAAGGCCAAGCAGCGCGTCGGCCGCGGCACCGGGGGCAAGGGCCACAAGACGGCCGGCCGGGGCATGAAGGGCCAGCGGGCCCGCAACACCGTGCCGGTCGGCTTCGAGGGCGGCCAACTTCCCCTCATGCAGCGCATTCCCAAGCTGAAGGGGTTCAAGAACCCCTTCCGCATCGCCTACACGCCGGTCAACATCGGTGTGCTGGCCGGCCTGGACGCCGACGAGATCACCGTGCAGACGATGGTCGACGCCGGGCTGTGCCGGCCGAAGGCGCTGGTCAAGGTGCTGGGCCAGGGTTCGTTGTCCCGACCGATCCGGGTCTCGGCCCATGCCTTCTCGGCGTCGGCCGAGGCCGCAATCTCGTCCGCGGGCGGTAGCGTAGAGCGGGTGCCCCTCCCCTTCGGCCACGGGCGTCCTCCGGCATCGGGCAATGCCTTGATGAACCGGTAGTGACCGCACCCGGACGCGACTGACGAAGATCGGCCATGCTCTCCCGGCTCGCCAACATCTTCAGGGTTCCCGACCTTCGCAACAAGGTCATCTTCACCCTGGCCATCATCGCCCTCTACCAGATCGGGGCCAACGTCCCCGTCCCGGGCGTGAACTGGGGCCAGCTGCAGTCGCTCCAGAGCACGGCCTCGGCCTCGGGTGTCCTCGGGTTCCTGAACCTCTTCAGCGGCGGCGCGCTGGTGCGCCTGGCCGTCTTCGGCCTGGGCGTCATGCCCTACATCACCAGTTCCATCATCATCCAGCTGCTGTCGACCGTCATCCCGAAGTTGGAGGAGTGGCGCGACCAGGGTGCGGTGGGGCAGAAGAAGATCACCCAGACCACGCGGTACCTGACGGTGGCGCTGGCCCTCATGCAGTCCTCGGGCCTGGTCTACGCCTTCCACGGCCACGACTCCGCCCTCCTGGGCACCAGCATCGACCTCATCCCGAAGTTCAATCTGGGCCTGGCCGCCTTCATGGTCCTGTGCCTGACGGCGGGGACGGCCTTCGTCATGTGGTTGGCCGAGCTCATCACCCAGCGCGGCATCGGGCAGGGCATGTCCATCTTGATCTTCGCCAACGTGGTGGCGGCCATCCCGACCGGCTTCAAGGCCATTTACGAGGAGGGCGGGAAGATCAAGTTCTCGGTGATCCTGATCGTCTCCCTCGCCCTGCTGGTCACCATCGTGTTCTTCGATCAGGGCCAGCGACGAATACCCGTGACCTTCGCCCGGCGTGTGGTGGGACGACGAATGTACGGGGGGAGCAGCACGTACATCCCCCTGAAGGTGAACCAATCGGGGGTGATCCCGATCATCTTCGCCTCGTCGGTCCTCTACATCCCGGTCCTGTTGTCCAATGTGATCCAGTTCAACTGGTTCCAGAACTTCGTCCGCAACAGCCTGCAGCCCACCAGCTTCTTCTACATCGGGCTCTACTTCGTCCTCATCTTCATGTTCACGTTCTTCTACGTGTACGTGGCCTTCGACCCGCATCAACAGGCCGACCTCATCCGCAAACAGGGTGGGTTCGTCCCCGGCATCCGGCCCGGTCCGCCGACCGAGCGTTACTTCGCGCACATCCTGAGCCGGATCACCGTCGTGGGTGCCCTGTTCCTCGGCAGCGTGGCCGTGGTGCCCTCGGTGATCATGGCGCTCTGGCACATCAACCGGTTCCCCTTCTACGGGACGACCCTGCTGATCTCGGTGGGCGTCGCCCTCGAGACGATGCGCCAGATCGACAGCCAGCTCATGATGCGCAACTACGAAGGCTTCCTCAAGTAGGGCCATGTGATCCCCGGGGTCAGGCTCGTAGTCCTCGGCAAACAGGGGGCGGGCAAGGGAACGCAGTGCGTTCGCCTGTCGCACCACTACGTCGTGCCGCACGTCTCGACCGGTGACATGCTGCGCGGCGAGGTCAAGTCCCAGACCCCCTTCGGCGTGCGGGCCCAAAAGCTGATGGACGAGGGTGAGCTCATCCCCGACGACATGGTGATGCAGATGGTCCGGGGCCGGATGTCCGAACGTGACACCCGCGGCCGGGGCTTCGTCCTCGACGGGTGCCCCCGCACCACCGGCCAGGCCGAAGCCCTCGACGACATCGTGTTCCCGTTCGGGATGGACCTGGTGGTCGACCTCCAGGTGCCCACCCCCCTGGTCATGAAGCGGCTGGCGTCGCGGCGGGTCTGCGTCGATTGCGGGTCCAACTACTCGACGGCCGCCCCGCCCATGGTCAACTGGACCTGCGACGTCTGCGGCGGCGAGGTGGTCCAGCGCGAGGACGACACCGAGGAGGCGATCCAGCGCCGTCTGGACCTCTACGAGGCCCAGACGGCGCCCCTGATCGCCTGGTACACCGAGCGCAACCTGCTGGTCACCATCAACGGGACCGGCTCGCCCGATGCGGTGACCCGCCGGGTGGTCGGGGCCATCGACGCCCAGCGGCAGAAGCGAAAGGAGGGGAAGGAGTAGCGATGCGGCGCAACGACGGAGAACTGGACAAGATGCGCAAGGCGGGCAAGGTGGTGGCGGAGATGCACGAGGCCACCCGCGCCGCCGCCAAGCCCGGGGTGACCACGCTCGAGGTGGACGCCGTGGCCCGCGCCGTGCTCGAGCGCCGGGGCGCCACGTCGAACTTTCTCGGCTACCACGGCTTCCCGGCCGTCATCTGCACCTCGCCCAACGACATGATCGTGCACGGGATCCCCGGCTCCTACACGCTGAAGGAGGGGGACATCCTCTCCATCGACTGCGGGGCCATCATCGAGGGCTACCACGGGGACGCCGCCTTCACCATGGGCATCGGGGAGGTCTCGGCGGAAGCCCAGAAGCTCATGGACGTGACCGAGCGCAGCCTGTGGGCCGGCATCGAGCAGCTCAAGAAGGGCAATGCCCTGCACGAGGTGGGGCGGGCCGTCCAGGCCGTGGCCGAGGCCGGCGGGTTCTCCGTGGTGCGTGAGTACGTGGGCCACGCCATCGGCACGGCCATGCACGAGCAACCCCAGGTGCCGAATTACTGGCCCGGGAACCGGGGCCCGACGCTCAAGACGGGCATGGTCTTCGCCGTCGAGCCCATGGTCAACGCCGGCTCGGCCGGGACCCGCCAGCTCGACGACGGCTGGAGCGTGGTCACGGCCGACGGGCGCCTCTCGGCCCACTTCGAGCACACCATCGCCGTGACCCCCGACGGCCCGGAGGTCTTCACGCTGCCCTGAATCGGGGCCCATCCCTGCTCCGGCTGGAAATCACCGCTGGTTGCGGTAGAATCATCTGCTGGCTCTGGGCCAGGCCCCTTTCGGGGGTCTCCTGTCGCCGGGCCACATCCGAGAAACGCCGCTCCGGCCACCGCGCCGGCGGCGGGCTCGGGAGATCACCAGATGCAACGATTGAGGAGAGTCACCTGCCCAAGCCCAAGGAAGACGCCATCGTGCTCGAAGGCACGGTGGTCGAGCCACTGCCCAACGCCATGTTCCGAGTCGAGCTCGAGAACGGACACAAGGTGTTGGCGCACAGCTCGGGAAAGATGAGGATGCACCGCATCCGCATTCTTCCGGGGGACAAGGTGCAGGTGGAGATCACTCCGTACGACCTCAACCGGGGCCGTATCACCTACCGGTACAAGTAACCACCGATACAAGTAACCAGAAGGACAGGAACGCGATGAAAGTTCGGCCAAGCGTGAAGCCGATCTGTGAGAAATGCAAGGTCATCCGGCGCCACGGTGTGGTCCGGGTGATCTGTGTCAACCCGCGCCACAAGCAGCGGCAGGGCTGAGGAGAGGATACAGATGGCCCGTATAGCTGGAGTCGATATCCCCCGCGAGAAGCGGCTCGAGATATCCCTGACCTACATTTTCGGCATCGGCAACACCCTGTCGGAGCAGATCTGCCAGGCGGTCGAGGTCAACCCCTCGACCCGCGTCCGCGATCTGACCGACGAAGAGGTGGCGCGCCTGCGCAGCTACATCGACACCAACTTCCGGGTCGAGGGCGACCTGCGCCGCGACGTGTCCCAGGACATCAAGCGCAAGATGGAGATCAACTGCTACCAGGGCGTACGGCACCGCAAGGGCCTGCCGGTGCACGGCCAGCGCACCCACACCAACGCCCGGACCCGCAAGGGACCGAAGAAGACGGTGGCCGGGAAGAAGAAGGTGAAGAAGTAGATGGCCAAGCCCACCAAACAGGCGCGTCGGCCGCGCAAGCGCGAGCGCAAGAACATCAGCTACGGCGTGGCCCATATCAAGAGCTCGTTCAACAACACCATCGTCTCCATCGCCGATCCCGAGGGCAACGTGTTGGCCTGGGCCTCGGCCGGCAACGTCGGGTTCAAGGGCTCCCGCAAGTCCACCCCGTTCGCGGCCCAGCTGGCCGCCGAAGCCTGCGCCAAGCGGGCGATGGAGCACGGCGTGCGCAAGGTCGACGTCCTGGTGCGAGGTCCCGGTTCCGGCCGTGAGACCGCCATCCGATCGCTCGCTGCGGTGGGCATCGAGGTCGTGGGCATCAAAGACGTCACCCCCATCCCCCACAACGGCTGCCGCCCCAAGAAGCGGCGTCGGGTCTAAGAGGAACGATCTATGGCTAGATACACCGGACCCGTGTGCCGACTCTGCCGGCGCGAGCGGACCAAGCTCTTCTTGAAGGGGGAGCGCTGCTACTCGCTCAAGTGCCCCGTCTCCGAGGCGGTGACCGACCGTCACAGCCGCGCCTACCCGCCCGGTGAGCACGGTCGCGACCGCATGCGCCAGGGGTCGGAGTACCTGACCCAGCTCCGCGAGAAGCAGAAGGCCCGCCGCATCTACGGGCTCTTGGAGAAGCAGTTCCGCAACCTCTACGAGGAGTCCAGCCGCCAGCCCGGCATCACCGGCGAGAACCTGCTGCGCAACCTGGAGCTCCGGCTCGACAACGTGGTCTTCCGGGCCGGATGGGGCGCCAGCCGGCGCCAGGCCCGCCAGTTCGTCCGCCACGGCCACGTGCTGGTCAACGGGCGCAAGACCGACATCCCGAGCTACCGGGTCCGCCAGGGCGACCAGGTCACGCTCAAGGAAGCCACCCGGGCCAACTTCTCCGTGCGCCGCAACATGGACACGTTGGAGCGGACCACCCCGGCCTGGCTCGAGACCCGTGATGCCGGGTTCAGCGTGGCCGTGCTGAACCCGCCGCTGCGCGAGCACATCGATGAGCCCGTGCAGGAGCAGCTCATCGTCGAGCTCTACTCCAAGTAGGACCACGTAGGACCCCGGACACCCGACCCCCGACCGACCCGACCCCGACCGACCACCCATCCCGCTACAGGAGTCACCCACATGCTGATAATCCAACGACCGACAGTCGAAACAGTCGACGAGGAGCAGGACAACCGGCAGCGTTTCGCCGTCGGCCCGCTCGATCCCGGCTTCGGCACCACACTGGGCAATTCGCTGCGCCGCACCCTGCTCTCCTCGATTCCCGGTGGGGCGGTGACCCAGCTGCGCTTCGACGAGGCGCTGCACGAGTTCACCACGCTGCCCGGCGTCAAGGAAGACGTCACCGACATCATCTTGAACCTCAAGGACCTGCTGGTGCAGATCCACACCGACGAGCCGGTGACGTTGCGGCTCGACGTGCGCGGCCCGGCCGACGCCACGGCCGGCGACCTGCAGGCCACCTCCGACGTCGAGATCCTCAACCCCGAGCTGCACATCGCCTCCATCAACGCCAAGGGCCGCCTGGCCGTCGACGTGACGGTGGAGCGCGGTCGGGGCTACGTGTCGGCCGACAAGAACAAGCGCTCGTCGACCATCGGCGTCATCCCGATCGACTCCATCTTCTCGCCGGTGCACCGGGTGACCTTCGACATCGAGTCGGTCCGGGTGGAGCAGTCCACCAACTACGACCGCCTGGTGCTCGATATCGAGACCGACGGCACCATCTCCCCCCGTGAGGCGCTGGCCTCGGCCGGTGACACGCTGCGCAACCTGGTCTCCCTGGTGGCCGATCTCGAGGACGCGCCGCAGGGGCTGGAGCTGGGCGACACCGGCACGACCACCAGCGGATCCCCCGACCTGGACCTGCGCATCGAGGAGCTCGACCTCTCCGAGCGACCCCGCAACTGCCTCAAGCGGGCCCAGATCAACACCATCGGTGAACTGGTCGAGCGCACGATGGACGACCTCCTGGCCATCACCAACTTCGGGCAGAAGTCGGCCGACGAAGTGGTGCAGCGCCTGGACGAGCGCGGGCTCTCGCTCCGCACCCGGGACTGATCGGCCGTGCAGGGCACTCCGACCCGGGGCCGCCGCCTGGGCGGCACCTCGGCGCACCAGAAGGCCATGCTGGGCAACCTGGTGGCCTCGTTGATCGCGGCCGAGTCACTGGTCACCACCGAGGCCAAGGCCAAGGCGCTGCGCCCGGTGGCCGAGAAGTGCGTGACGGCCGCCCGCAAGGGTGGGATCCACCAGCACCGCCGGGTGGTGGCGCTGATCCGGGACAAGGACATGGCCCACAAATTGTTCGAGGAGATCGGGCCGCGCTACGCCGAGCGCCCCGGTGGCTACACCCGGATCTTGAAGTTGGGCCCCCGCCCGGGCGACAACGCGCCGATGGCGCGGATCGAGTTCGTCTGAGGGTGGGCGCGCCCACCAGCGCTGTCTGGCAGCGTTGGAGGCTCCTGATCGCCTACGACGGTGCCGCCTTCCGGGGTTTCGCCGACCAGCCGCAGGTGCCCACCGTGGCCGGCACGCTGCGCCAGGCCCTGGGCCGGACCGCCCGCCTGGTCGAACCACCGTCACTGACCTGCGCCGGGCGCACCGACGCCGGCGTCCACGCCCGGGGCCAGGTGGTCCACGTCGACCTGCCGCCCATCCCCTTCGACGGCGCCGGACTGGCCCGGGCGCTCAACCGCCAACTGGCCCCCGCGGTCGTCATCCGGGCCGCCACCGCGGTCGAGCCCGACTTCGACGCCCGGCGCTCGGCCACCGACCGGACCTACCGCTACCTGGTCTGGAACGGGCCGTGGCCCGATCCGCTGCTGGCCCCCATCACCTGGCACGTCCGCGACGAGCTGGACCTGCGGGCCATGCGATCGGCCAGCGACGTGGTGCTGGGCACCCACGACTTCCGATCCTTCTGCCGGCGCAAGCCCGGGACCGGCGCCGAAGAGCCCATCCTGCGCCGGGTGATCCGGGCCGCCTGGAGCGAGGAGCACGACTCCGAGGTGCGCCGCCTGGGCGAGGGGCGGCTCCTCCGCTTCGAGATCGTGGCCAATTCCTTCTGCCACCAGATGGTCCGATCGCTGGTGGGCAGCCTGGTCGACGTCGGGCGCGGGCAGGGCAACGCCGCCACCCTGCTGGAACGCCTGCGCCTGGCCAACCGCCATCGGGCCCCGGATCCGGCGCCGGCCCGCGGCCTGTGCCTGGTCTCGGTGGCCTACCCCTGACCGCGGATCACCGGCCGGACCGCGGGCGGCTTGCCCGCCCGGCCCGGGCGCCCTATCCTGGTACGTCGGCTCTCGGGACCTCCGAGAGGCCTGAGCGCATCCCCTGCGGCGTGCGCTCCCCGCACCACACCGCAGCGAAAGATCGATCCCTTGCGCACCTTTTCCCCGAAAGTCACCGAGATCCAGCGAGCCTGGTACGTGGTCGACGCCGACGGACTGGTGCTCGGCCGGTTGGCCTCGGAAGTGGCCCGCATCCTGCGCGGCAAGCATCGCCCCTACTTCGCGCCGCACGTCGACACCGGTGACCACGTCATCGTGATCAACGCCGACAAGGTGGTCCTCACCTCGAACAAGGCCGCCGACAAGCTGGCCTACCGCCACAGCGGGTACCCGGGTGGCCTGAGCTCAACCACCTACGCCGAACTCCTGGACCGGACCCCCGACGAAATGATCAGACGCTCCGTCCGGGGCATGTTGCCCAAGAACACCCTGGGACGCCAGATGCTGGGCAAGCTCAACGTCTACGCCGGCCCGGACCACCCCCACGCAGCCCAGGTCCCCGAGGTCCTCGAGCTGCCCTCGGCCCGCCGGGCCAGCTGAAGACCGTCAGGCAAGGAGCCCACATGACCGCACCCCTCACCCAGTCGACCGGACGCCGCAAGCAGGCGGTGGCCCGCGTGCGCTTTCGCCCCGGCGCCGGAGCGATCAAGGTCAACCAGCAGCCCATCGAGGCCTACTTCACCTCGGCCACCCACCGGATGCTGCTGACCGAGCCCCTGCGGATCACCAACACCGCGGAGTCATACGACATCGACGCCACCATCGACGGCGGCGGGATCTCGGGCCAGGCCGGCGCCATGCGCCTGGGCATCGCCCGCAGCCTGATCGAGTTGGACCCCGAGCACCGGGCCGCGCTGAAGCGCTCGGGGCTGCTCACGCGCGACGCCCGTGAGAAGGAATCGAAGAAGTACGGCCTGAAGAAGGCCCGCAAGGCGCCCCAGTACTCCAAGCGGTAAGACGGTGGGGTCGGCACGCTTCGGGACCGATGGGGTCCGGGGTGTCGCAAACGAGGAACTCACGGCGGATCTCGCCCTGGCCCTCGGACGCGCCACCGCCCGCGTCCTGCCGTCGGTGGCCTTCGTCGTGGGTCGCGATACCCGTCGTTCGGGCCCCCTCCTGCAGGCCGCACTCTCGGCCGGCCTGGCCACCGAGGGGGCCGACGTCATCGACCTCGGGGTGCTGCCCACGCCAGGGGTGGCCCACCTGGCCGAGCGTCGGGGGGTCCCCGGCGCCATGGTCTCGGCCTCGCACAACCCCTTCGGCGACAACGGGATCAAGCTCTTCAGCGCCCTGGGCACCAAGTTGGCCGTCGAGGCCGAAGCCGAGGTCGAGCGGGAGCTCGAATCGATTCTCGAAGACCCCGATCGGCCCCCCCGCCGACCCACCGGGCGCGGGGTGGGGCGGATCATCGTCGATCCCGACGCCGTCGATCTCTACCGTGACCACCTGCTGGCGGCGACCGACGGCGGGACCCTGGCCGGGCTGGACATCGTGGTCGACTGCGCCAACGGTGCCGCCAGCGTCGTGGCCCCCGAAGGACTGGCCGGGCTCGGCGCCACCGTCACCACGTTGCACGACGACCCGGACGGCATCAACATCAACGACAAGTGCGGATCGACCGATCCGGGGGAACTCTCCCGCACGGTGACGGCCCGCGGGGCCGACCTCGGGCTCGCCCTCGACGGCGACGCCGACCGGGTCATCGCCGTCGACCACACCGGTGCCATCGTGGACGGCGACGTCCTGCTGGCCCTGTTCGCCCTGGACCTGGCCGACCGCGGCCAGCTGGCCGGCAACACGGTGGTGGTCACGGTCATGACCAACCTCGGGTTCCGGCTCACCATGGAGGGTCGGGGGATCGCGGTCCGGGAGACCGACGTGGGCGATCGCCACGTGCTGGCCGCCCTCGATGCCGATGGCCTCTCATTGGGTGGGGAGCAGTCGGGGCACATCATCTTCCGGAGCCGTTCGACCACCGGAGACGGCACCCTGACCGGCATCGTCCTGGCCGACCTGATGCGGCGTTCGGGGCGCTCGCTGGCCGAGCTGGCCCACGGCCTGGTGGTGCGTGTCCCCCAGGTGCTGGTCAACGTGCCCATCCCCCAGCCCGGGCGTCTCACCGACTGTGTCGAGGTGTGGGACGAGGTGGCCAAGCTCCAGTCCACCCTCGGAACCGAAGGCCGGGTCCTCCTGCGCGCCAGCGGCACCGAGCCCCTGGTCCGGGTCATGGTCGAGGCCCGGGACGAGGCCCAGGCCAATGCGGTGGCGGCCCAGTTGGCCGGTTTCGTCGAGGCCGCCCTGGGTCTGGTCGGGGGCTGAAGGACGGGAGAGGACGGGACGCCGGCCCACCCGGCTCGCCCGGCCAACCCAACGACCGGGGCAGCGCCAGTAGCCTGAAGCCCCATGTGCGGAATCATCGGCGTCACCGGGGAGGCTGACGCGCTCCCGGTCATCTTGGGAGCGCTCCACCAGTTGGAGTACCGGGGCTACGACTCGGCCGGGGTGGCCCTGGTGGTCGACGGGGAGATCTGGCGGGCCCGGGCCGCCGACGGCACCCACTCGGTGGCCGACCTGGCCGTCCTCACCCAGGATGCGCCGACCGGGCACGCCGCCGCCATCGGGCACACCCGCTGGGCCACCCACGGCCACCCGACGCCAGAGAATGCCCACCCGCACCTCGACTGCACCGGCCGCCTGGCGCTCATCCACAACGGGATCATCGAGAACCACGCCTCGCTGCGGGCCGACCTCCTGGCCGACGGCCACATCATGACGTCGGCCACCGACACCGAGGTCATGGCCCACCTGATCGAGCGGCACCTGGCTCGGGGCCTCACCCTCACCGAGGCGACCCGGGCGGCGCTGCACGCGGTGCGGGGCGCCTTCTCCATCGCCGTCGTCCACGCCGACGAGCCCGACACCATCGTGGCCGCCCGCCGGTCCACGCCGCTGGTGCTCGGGCTCGAGGATGGCGCAGCGTTCCTGGCCTCCGACATCCCGGCCCTGTTGAGCCACACCCGCCACCTCTACGCCCTGGCCGACGACGAGGTGGCCGTGCTCACTCCCGGGAACATCGCGGTGACCACGTTGGACGGCGATCCCGTCACCCCCCAGCAACTCACCGTCGACTGGGACCTCGAGGCGGCGCAGAAGGACGGCTACGACGACTTCATGAGCAAGGAGATGCACGAGCAACCGGCGGCAGTGGCCAACACCCTGCTGGACCGCCGCGGCCCCTCGGGCGAGCTGGTGCTCGACGAGATGCGCCTCGGGCCCGAGGAGCTCCGCCGGATCGACAAGGTCTTCATCGTCGCCTGCGGCAGCAGTTACCACTCCGCCCTGGTGGCCAAGTACGCGATTGAGCAATGGGTGAAGCTGCCGACCGAGGTCGACATCGCCAGCGAGTTCCGCTACCGGGACCCGGTGCTGACCGAGCGCACCTTGTGCGTGGGCGTCTCGCAGTCGGGAGAGACCCTCGATACGTCCGAAGCCATGCGGGAAGCCTCCCGTCTCGGCGCCAAGGTCCTGGTGGTCTCGAACGTGGTGGACTCCTCCATGGCCCGGGCGGCCGACGGCGTCCTCTACACCCGGGCCGGGCCCGAGATCGGCGTCGCCTCGACCAAGTGCCACCTGGCCCAGATCGTGGCCCTCCAGATCCTCGGCCTGACCCTGGCGCAGATCCACGGCACCCTCACCCCGGCCGAGATCACCGCGGTCCTCGACGCCATGGATGCGTTGCCGGGTCTCCTGACCGTCGCCCTCTCCCGGGCGGCCGACGTCGATGAGGTGGCGAGCAAGCTGACCGACGCGCGCGACTTCTTCTTCCTGGGCCGCCACGTCGGCTACCCCATGGCGCTCGAGGGCGCGCTCAAGCTCAAGGAGTTGGCCTACCTGCGCGCCGAGGGGTACCCGGCGGGCGAGCTCAAGCATGGGCCGATCGCCCTGATCGAGCCCGGCACCATCGTCGTCGGCATCGCCACCCGCAACCGGCTCTCGGAGAAGTTGCTCTCCAACATCGCCGAGGTGCACAGCCGAGGCGCCACCGTGGTGCTGGTGGCCGACGACGGTGACGATGAGGTCGGCGCCCTGGGCGATCACGTGCTGTGGGTCCCGCCCACCGACCCGCTGCTCTCGCCGGTAATCGGTGTCATCCCCCTGCAGCAGCTGGCCTACCGTCTGGCCACCCTGCACGGCCACGACGTGGATCGGCCCCGCAACCTGGCCAAGACGGTGACGGTCGAATGAACCTCGCCCCGACGGCCACCGCCGGCGTGGTGGGCGTCGGCGTCGATGCGGTCGATGTGGAGCGCTTCCGCCGGATCCTGGCCCGACGTCCGGGGTTCGCCGCCCGGTACTTCACCGACACCGAACAGGCCGACGCCGGCCGGTCGGGTGATCCGACCGAGAGCCTGGCCGCCCGCTTCGCCGCCAAGGAAGCCGTGATGAAGTCCCTCGGCACCGGGCTGGGCGGGTTCGCGCTGACCGACGTCGAAGTGCGCTGCACGCCCGGGCCGGGCGCCACCGGCGGCGCTCCCTACCTGGTCCTGCACGGCGCGGCGGCGGCCCTGGCCAACAAGCACGCGGCACGGTTGCACGTGTCGCTGACCCATACGGCCCACGTGGCCATCGCCTTCGTGGTGGCCGAACAGCCCTCGGCGTGAAGCCCGTCCTGACCACCGGCGAGATGCGCGCCGCCGACGCGGCGGCGCTGGCCCAGACCTCGCACGACACCCTGGTGGCCCGGGCGGGAACGGCGGTGGGGGTCGCCGCGCTGCGCATCATGGGCGGTTCCTACGGCCGGCGGGTCACCGTGGTGGCGGGCAAGGGGAGCAACGGGGCCGACGCCCGCGTGGCCGCCGCGCTCATTTCCCGTCGGGGCGTGCGGGTGACCGTGCTCGAAGCGGCGGACCAGCCGGACCGGCTCGACCCCTGCGACCTGGTGATCGACGGCGCCTACGGCACCGGGTTCCACGGCCGCTACGACGCACCGTCGGTGCCGGACGGGACTCCGGTCCTGTCGGTCGACCTGCCGTCGGGCCTCGACGCCGATACCGGTGCGGCCACCGACGGCGCGGTGCGGGCCACCCACACGGTGACCTTCGCCGCCCCGAAGCCGGGACTCCTGCAGGGCCAGGGCCCGCGCCTCAGCGGCCACGTCACGGTGGCCGACATCGGGATCGGCACCGGCACGCCGGCCGCCTTGCTGATGGAAGACAGCGACACCGCGGCCCTGCTCCCACCCCGGCCGCGGGCGTCGCACAAGTGGACCACCGCGCTGGGCATCGCCGCCGGCTCGGTCGGCATGGAGGGTTCGGCCGTGCTCTGCACCCGCGGGGCCATGGCCGCCGGCGCCGGGATGATCCGGCTGGGGACGCCGGGGGACCCCGTGGGGCCCTGGCCGGTCGAAGCGGTGCGGGCGTCGCTCACGACGCATCGTTGGGCCGGTGCCCTCCTGGCGGCCACGTCGAGGTGCCGCGCCCTGGTGATCGGGCCGGGCCTCGGCACGGACAGCGCCACCGTGGAGGAGATCCAGGCCGTGGTCGCCTCGTCCCCGCTGCCGCTGGTCATCGACGCCGACGGCCTCACCGCACTCGGTGACCTCGCCGCGGCCCAATTCCTCCTGGGCCTGCGCTCCGCCCCGACCGTGCTCACCCCGCACGACGGCGAGTACGCCCGCTTGGCCGGCTCCCCGCCGGGCGACGACCGCCTGGCCGCCGCCCGGGACCTGGCCCGCCTGCTCGGCGTCACCGTGTTGCTCAAGGGCCCGCTGACGGCCGTGGCGGCCGCCGACCACTCCGTGCCCGATGTGCTGCTGTCGGCCGCCGGCCTGCCGGCCCTGGCCACGGCCGGCACCGGTGATGTGCTCTCGGGAATCATCGGGGCGTTCCTGGCCCGGGGCGTCGATATCCATCGCGCCGCGGCCCTGGCCGCCCACGCCCATGGGCGCGCCGCCGCGTCCGGTCGCCCGCAGGGCCTGGTGGCCGGGGATCTGCCCGACCTGGTGGCGGCCTACCTCGGCCAATGGAGTCGCCGTGGCTGAGGGCGCCTTCCGGCGCCTGCGCTCGGGCATCCAGGGACCGACCCCACCCAAGCCGGGCAAGCCGGCCGGGGCCGAAGGGGACGAGACGGTGGCCATGGCCCAGGGGCGCTCGCGCCCGGCCTGGGCCGAGATCGACCTGGCCGCGGTCACCCACAACGCCCGGGTGCTCTCGCACGTGGTGCAGCCGTCGGTGCTCTGCGCCGTGGTCAAGGCGCACGGGTACGGCCACGGCGCCCCCGCGGTGGCCAAGGCCGCGCTGGCCGGCGGGGCCACCGGACTGGCGGTGGCCCTGGTCGACGAGGGGGTGGAATTGCGCCAGCACGGCGTGACCGGTCCCATTCTCCTGCTGAGCGAGTGCGGAGCCGACGCGGTGGAGACCGCTCTGGCCTACCGGTTGACCCCCACGCTCTACAGCCACCAGGGCATCGAGCACTTCGCCGGGGCTTCCCGGCTGCTGGAGCAACGCACCTCGGCCCACGTCAAGGTCGACACCGGCATGCATCGTGTCGGCGCGTCGGCCGAGGAGGTTCCGGCGCTCATCCAGGCCATCGCCGACGATCCGTTCCTGCGGCTCGAGGGCATGTGGACGCACCTGCCGGTGGCCGACGGCGAGACCGCCGAGGACCGCGACTTCACCCTGGGACAGCTGGCGACGTTCGACCGGTTGGCCCGCCAGCTGCTGGCGGCCGGGTTCGACGCCGACATCGTCCACGCCGCCAACACGGCCGGCGCCATCGCCTTCCCCTCCGCCCGGTACGGCATGGTCCGCTGCGGCATCGGCCTCTACGGCTACCTGCCCGGCCCGGCGGTGCAGCGCGCCTTCGCCGCCGCCTCCCAGGAGTCGCTGCGGCCGGTCATGTCACTGCGGGCCCGGGTGGTCGCCGTCCGCACGCTGCCCGCCGGCGCCCGTCCCTCCTACGGCCGCCTGCGCCCGCTGCCCGGGCCTTCGGTGGTGGCCACCGTGCCCATCGGGTACGCCGACGGCGTGCCGCGCGCCCTGTTCACGGCCGGGTTCGGCGTGCTGATCGGGGGCCGGCGCCGGCCCCTGGCGGGCATGGTCACCATGGACCAGATCGTGGTCGACTGCGGCGACGACCCCTCGGTGCAGCCGGGCGACGAGGTCGTGCTGCTCGGGCGCCAGGGTGACGAGGAGATCACGGCCGACGAGTGGGCCCGGTTGCTCGGGACCATCAGCTACGAGGTCCTCTGCGGCATCGGGCCCCGGGTGCCCCGCCTCACGGTCCACGGGCCCGAGCGGGCCGGACCGGCCGGACCCGGCACCTCGCCGCCCGCAGCGCCCGCCCCCTGAGGCGTTCGTCCCCGTTCGGGTGGTGCCCGGTGGTGCCCGGTACGCTCGGAGCCGTGGCTGAGAGTGGTCCGACCAGGCTCGACCAGCTGCGCGACGTGGCGCTCACCTGCACCCGGTGCCCGTTGGCCCAGGGGCGCACCCAGGTCGTCTTCGGCGTCGGGAACCCCCGGGCGGATCTGCTCTTCGTGGGCGAAGGACCGGGCCGGGAGGAGGATCTGGCCGGTGAGCCCTTCGTCGGGCGTTCGGGCAAGCTGCTCGACCGCCTGATGGCCGAGGAGATCGGCCTGACCCGGGCCGAGTGCTACATCGCCAACGTGGTCAAGTGCCGTCCGCCCAACAACCGCAATCCGGCCCCCGACGAGATCGCGGCCTGTCGTCCCTACCTCGAGGAGCAGATCGCGCTGATCGTGCCGGTGGTCGTCGTGACCCTCGGGAACTTCGCCACGCAACTGCTCCTGGACAGAACCGACGGCATCGGCAAATTGCGCGGCTCGGTCTATCCCTACGGGTCCGGCCATCTCGTGCCGACCTACCACCCGGCCTATGTGCTGCGCGCCGGGGGCGAGGCCATGGCCGAGATGCGGGCCGACCTGGTTCGGGCCAAGCGACTCGTGGCGGAGCGACCCTCATGAGGTGGCCGGTCGTCCTCGAGGTCGATTCGCCGGCGGCGACCAAGGCCGTGGCGGCCCGCCTGTCCACCTGTTGCCGCGCCGGTGACACCGTCCTGCTCGTCGGCGATCTGGGGGCGGGCAAGACCACCTTCGCCCAGGGCTTCGCCGCCGCCCTGGGTGTCGAGGGCCCGGTGACCAGCCCCACCTTCGCGCTGGTGCGCCAGTACCGCTGCGGCCCGGACAGCCCGGTCGAGCTCCTGATCCACGCCGACGTCTACCGCACCGGATCCCTGGGCGAGGTGGTCGAGCTGGCCCTGTCCGAGCTGGTCGAAGAACGCGCCGTCGCCCTGGTCGAATGGGGGGACATGGCTGCCCCCGCCCTGGGCGACGACGTCCTCGAGGTCACCCTGGTCCAGCCCGAAGCTTCCTCGGGCCCGACGGCCGAGGGACGGACGATCGCCGTCAGGGGCCGGGGCGGATGGGCGCCCCGGGCCGACGAGGTGGCGCGGGCGCTGCAGACGAGCACGGCGGGGACCACGTGAACATCGTGGCCCTCGAAACGGCCACCGAAACCGTCGCCGTGGCGGTGCGGACGGCCGGCGGCGTACAGGCCGAGTTCTCGTTGGCCGGGCGCCGCCGCCACGTCGAGGCGTTGGTGCCGGCGCTGCACCATCTCCTCGATCAGGTGGGGGTCGATCCCGGCGCCGTCGATGCCGTGGCGGTCGACCTGGGCCCCGGGCTCTTCACCGGCCTGCGGGTCGGCGTGGCCACGGCCAAGGGCCTGGCCCAGGCCCTCGGCATCGGCGTGGTGGGCCTGTCCAGCCTCGACGTGCTGCAGGGGGCGGCGGTCGATCTCGGGCACCGCGGTCACGTGCTCTCCGTGGTCGATGCCCGGCGCAGCGAGGTCTTCGCCGTGCTGAGGACGGTCGACGGGGAGGGCGGCGACGCGGCCGAGATCATCGCGCCGAGGCTGTTCGCCCCCGGGGAGCTGGCCCTCACCGTGTCGGATCTGCGCGGGGTGCCGGTCGTGGCCGTCGGGGACGGGGCGCAGCGGTACGCCGACGTGCTGGGTGCGGTGCCGGGCGTCACTTGCGTGATGGGCGGGTTGCGCTCGCCGCCGGCCGCCACGCTCTTGAGCATGGCACTGGCCCTCCTGGCCGAGGGGGTCACGCCGGTGGCGCCGCAGGAGATCGTTCCCCTCTACATGCGAGAGGCCGACGCCCGGAGCAATTTCGCCCGGTTCGATGGCGCCGGGGGCCGGCCCGAGGCCGTGCCGTCATGACCGCGCCCACGATGCAACTGCGAATCGAGAAGCTCAAGCGACGGGACCTGCGCTATGTCCTCCCGATCGAATCGGTCGTCTTCCCCGAACCGTGGAGTGTGGCGGTCTTCAACTCCGAGCTGGCCCTGCGCCACGGGCGCCTCTACCGGGGGGCTTGGGACGGGCATCAACTCGCCGGCTACATCGGCTTTTTGATCGTGGGGGAGGAGGCGCACATCACGACCATCGCGGTCGCCCCGACCTATCAACGGGCGGGCGTGGCCAGCACCCTCATCATCGACGGCATCCGCACCCTGTTGCTCTCTGGCGTCAAACACCTCTCACTCGAGGTGGCGGCCAACAACGAGCCGGCGCAAGCCCTCTACCGCCGCTTCGGCTTCGCGCCGGTCGGCGTCCGCGAGAACTACTACCCGGTCACCGGACAGGACGCCATCGTCATGTGGGTCCACGACATCGACACCCAGGAATACGCCCGAGGATGGATCAGCTCGGCCGTCCGCGCCAATAGCGCGTACCGCGCTTCACGCGGTCGATTCCAGTCGGCGTTGAGCCACCACTCCTGCGGACTCCCCAATGAGGGCGTTGACCTCAACACCCTTGGCGAGGAGTTCCTCAGGTAATCACGACGTTCGACGAAGTGGCCGAGGCAAGCCCGCTTCGGGCGGCACTCAAGGTGTAGGTGCCCGCGGACGTAACGCCGTTGATCTTGCAGCCGGCGAAGGTGGCGACGCCGGCCGCAGCGTTGACGGGGTTGGTGGTGCATACGAGGGTGCCCTGGGTGATCCCGCCACTGCCGGCAGTGTACGAGGCGATGGAAAGGGTCACCGAACCGGTGTCCGTTGTGACGACGTTGCCGTTGACATCTTCGACCGAGACCTTGGGCTGAGTAGCGAAGTTGGTACCCGGCAGGACGCCGCCGACGGGTTGGGTGCTGAAGACCAGCTTGGTGGCCGCGCCGGCGGTCATGGTGAACGAATTGGCGTTGACCGGCGGCGTCAGGACCGGGCTCGAGGTGGCGGCCAGGGTGTAGCCGGTGCCGGCCTTGGTGATGGAGCACCCGGTGAAGCCGGCCACGCCCGCGACCGCGTTGACGGTCAGCCCACCGGCGTTGGTGCAGGCCACGACGCCGGCCGACGGGTTGGTCCCGATGGCCAAGGTGACGGCGTTGGTGGCGGTGGTCACGGTGTTGGCGTTGGCGTCTTGGACGCTCACCGAGGCCGAGAAGGTGCCCGTGCCGGTGGCTTGGATGTTCTGACCCACCGTCGGCTGGGTGGAGAAGGCCAGCTTGGTGGCCGCGCCGGCGGTGATGGTGAACGCGTTGGCGTTGACCGGCGGGGTCAGGACCGGGCTCGAGGTGGCGGCCAGGGTGTAGCCGGTGCCGGTCTTGGTGATGGAGCAGCCGGTGAAGCCGGCCACGCCCGAGACCGCGTTGACGGTCAGCCCACCGGTGTTGGTGCAGGCGAGGACGCCGGCCGACGGGTTGGTCCCGATGGCCAAGGTGACGGCATTGGTGGCGGTGGTCACGGTGTTGGCGTTGGCGTCTTGGACGCTCACCGAGACCGAGAAGGTGCCCGTGCCTTTGGCTTGGATGTTCTGACCCACCGTCGGCTGGGTGCTCAAGGCCAGCTTGGTGGCCGTGCCGGCATTGATCGCCACGTTGCCCGACAGGGCGGTGGTGAGTCCGCCCCGGGTGGCCTGGAGCGTGTAGGTCCCCGCCGCCGCCGTGCCGCTGATCTGGCAATTGGTGAACGTCGCCACCCCGGCCACCGCCGAGATGGTCGGGAAGCCCGTGTTCGAACACGTGAGGGTGCCTCCGGGCCCCGTCGCCGCGGCCACGGCCACGGTGCCGGTGTCAGAGGTCACGACGATGCCCGACGAGTCCTCGACCGAGACCTTGGGCGACGTTGTGAAGTTTGTCCCCTCAAGAACGTTCCCGACCGGCTGGGTGGTGAAGACGAGCTTGGCCGCCGCTCCCGAGGTGAGCGTCACCGGAGTCGCGGGCGAACTCGTGCTGGTGAAGGATTGCCAGGCCGCGGTGACCGTGAAGTTGTTGCTCCCCGCCGACAAACCGGTGACGGTACATGTCGTGGTGGAGATCGGTGATGCTGAGGTGCCGCAGGTTCCACCGGGCGGGGTGCTGCCGTTGGCCGTCACGAAGTACGTGACCGGACCCGTAGCCGGAGGCGGAACGGCACCCCAGGTCAATGCGACCGTCCCGGCTCCGGGCGTGGCCGTGCCGATGACCGGTTTCGCCAGCGATCCCGTGGTGGAGGCCCCGGCGCCAGCCCCTTGAGAGGTGAAGTACGCATAGGCCAGGCCGGAGAGGCCAAGAACCAACGGGAGACCAAAAATCAAAAGTAAGGCGCGGCGCCTCATGCGGTTCATCCTCGATCAAGTCATTCGAGCGGGTTTGGCCGGCCAGCCGGGCCGCGAAGAGCATCCTCCGCGGCCCGGCCGTTCCGACCAGGACGACTGAGCGCCCGACTAGTTACCCAACTAGTTAGACGTGAAGCCCAGGACGAGCGCACCGCCACTGTTGGCGGCTTGGCAGTTGTCCTGGTTGAGGCCGTTGTCCAACATGGCGATGGTCGCCGTGCCGGTGGCGGTGCCACCCGGAGCAACGGTCGCATTGATCGCCGGACCCTGGGTGATGCTGTAACTCGCGGTGGTACACACCGGGTCGCCCGCGACCGCGCCCGTGGTCACGGACGTGAGGGCCACCGTGACCGAACCGACGTGCTCTGCACCCGTGCCGGGGTTGTGCACCGTGTAGTTGATGGTCGCCGAAGGTCCGCCGGGCAAGAGGCCAGTCACGGTGCCGGTCTGCGTGATGGTCATCGCGGTGGTGCTCCCGGTTGCGGCCGCTCCGGTGCCGGCACCGGTCGATGTGAAGAAAGCGAAGGCCGCACCGGCTGCCCCGACGGTCAGACCGACGGCCAAGCCGATGGTCACAGCTTTTTTCGTGAAGAAACGCTTCATCTATCTACAGCTCCTTAGGTTGAGTCGCTTGATGGGTTACTCGTCGAGGGCGTCGGCTTCGGCCATTCGTCCCGTGAAGCGAGACGACGCAATGCAGCCTGAGGATGAGCGCGGTGCCCTTGGCACGGAACCCAAGGTCTGGGGGTTCTCGCGTCCTGCCAGGAGCCCCACAAAGGGGCTTCCCTTTTGTGCGAGCCGGCTTCGCCTGGGATCTTCCCCACTGCGCCACGCCCGCAACACCTCGCTGAACGCCTCGACAGGCCGCGTGGGCCATCTGTGACGTTCAGCTTGAAGGTCATGAAGATTGAATGAGCGAAGTGGTCCTCCGTAGGGGTCTGAGTACGTGTCTGCGCCGAGAGTTGTATGTGCGCGTCGTACTCCTGCGAGCGGTGTCTAGAAAGATAATACTGGTTGAAGGCAAAAAGCCAGCCGAAATAGGCACTGCAACCTGATTGCAACCGTCGCAGCGACCAAGGTCGAACTTGCGCGCTCAACGTACGCAGACTCAAGAGCAACCCCCCGCTCGAGCACGTTGTCCTGTGTACGTCGGTACGTATCCCATCGTGTGTGGTCATGCTTTTTCTCGGAATCACGGGCACCGGATCCACCTGTCCCATCGGAACGAGCGGGTGGAGTGAACGCGTGGAATGAGCGCGCCTCGACGTCTTAGGGTGAAACCCATGGAGTACATCGATCTCGGAAGCCAGGGGCTGACCGTGTCGCGGCAGGGTCTCGGTTGCATGGGCATGTCGGACTTCTACGGGTCCACCGACGACACCGAATCGGTCGCCACCGTCAACCGCGCCCTCGATCTCGGGCTCACCTTCTTCGACACCGCCGACATGTACGGCCCCTACACCAACGAGATCCTGCTCGGCGGCGCCCTCGGCGCCCGCCGGGACGAGGCGGTCATCGCCACCAAGTTCGCCATCGTGCGGGATCCGGACGACCCGACCCGGCGCTCCATCAGCGGTCGTCCCGAGTACGTGCGGCAGGCCTGCGACGCCTCGCTGTCGCGGCTGGGCGTCGACCACATCGACCTCTACTACCAGCACCGCGTCGACCCCGACACGCCGATCGAGGAGACGGTGGGCGCGATGGGCGAGCTGGTCACCGCCGGCAAGGTGCGCTACCTCGGCCTCTCCGAAGCGGCGCCGGCCACCATCCGCCGGGCCCATGCGGTGCACCCGATCTCGGCCCTGCAGACCGAGTACTCGCTGTGGTCGCGTGACCCCGAAGCGGAGATCCTGCCGACCCTGCGGGAACTCGGTATCGGCTTCGTCCCCTACAGCCCGCTCGGCCGGGGGTTCCTCACCGGCACCCTGCGCTCGGTCGATCAGCTCGACGAGGGTGACTTCCGCCGGGCCCAGCCCCGCCTCATGGGCGAGAATCTCGACGCCAACCTGGCGCTGGTCGAGGTCATCGACGCCATGGCCGGTGCCCACGGGTGCACGGCGGCCCAGGTGGCACTGGCCTGGGTCCATGCCCAGGGAAGGGACCTGGCCCCGATTCCCGGAACGAAGCGGCGCACCTACCTCGAGGACAACATCGGCGCCCTCGACGTCGAGTTGAGCAGGGAGGACCTGAGCCGGTTGGATGCCTTGGGCTCGGCCCGGGGCGATCGCTACGCCGACATGTCGCCGTTGAACCGTTGACCCCGGGCGGATCGGGCCAGTTCGACCAGGACGTCGTCGATGGTCTGACCGGCGTCGGTCTGGGCGATCTCGATCTGCAGGGCGGTGGCCCGCTGCCGGAACGACGGCTGCTCCAGGACCCGCCGCACCGCCTCCGCCAGCTGGACCGGCGTGGGCCGGCCGGTCCGTAGGTCGACGCCCGTCCCCGACCAGCGGACGCGCGCCGCCACCTCGGGCTTGTCCTCGCTGTCGCCGGCCACCACCAGCGGGACGCCATGGGCCAGCGCCTGCTGCACTCCGCCGTAGCCGCCGTTGGTCACCATGACGTCGACCTGGGGCAACAGCAGATCGTGCGGAATGAACCGCTCCAGCCGCACATTGGCCGGGAGCGTCGGTCGCAGGGGCGCCGGATCCGGGCCCCCGGTGGTGGCGACGACCAGCACGTCGTTGCCGGCCAGGGCCTCCATGGTGGGCCCGAGAATTCGGCTCAGGTCGGCGTTGTCCAGCGTGCCCTGGGTCACATGGACCACCGGTCGACCGTCACCGAGCTCATGCCACCAGCGCGGGGGGTCGAAGGCGGTCGACGGCGGCGCCAGGATGGGGCCGACGAAGCGGATGGACCGGGGCAGGTCGGTGCGCGGGTACTCGAATCCCGGCACCGTCGCCTGGAGGTAGACGTCCACCACCTTGGGTGGCAGGTCGATGAAGGAGCCGCGGAAGGGTGGCGCGCCGCACTCGGCGAGGCGTCGGTGCGCCAGCTGCTGGATGTCGCGCAGCACCACGTGTTCGGTGGCCCAGTTCAGGGCGCGGTTGCGCAGGCGAGAGAACGCGCCCGCCCCGGGCTGCATGGCCGCACCGAAGGGCGCGGTGTCGCGACTGCTGATGGCCAGGGGCATGACCCCGATGGTGGCCAGGGCGGGCCGGGCGGCCCGCGGCCCCAGGGCGAGGGGCAGTGCGCCGAAGAACATGGTGTCGGTCACGATGACGTCGGCCGGAAAAGCCTCGAGGATGCCCATGAGGCCGGCGTACTGCCCAGCGAGCGGGCCGACGAAGATCCGTCGCAGGTCGTCCTTGACGCCCCGCACGCCGCGGGCCGACGAGGCCTCGCGTTCGGGGTTGGCCACCATCAGGTCGTGGGCGTCGCAGTCGGTGGCGAACGGGGCGAAGAGCGCCCCGGTGGCGGTTACCCGGCGGCGGTAGTGCTCGGTGGTGAAGAACGTCACATGGTGGCCGCCCTCGACCAGGCGCCGGGCCACGGCCAGGAGGGGTGCGGTGTGCCCCTGGGCCGGGGTCGAGCAGAGCAGGAACCGCCGGGCGGTCACGACGTGATGACGACGCCCGTCCACGGGGCCAACGTGCGTGGGCCTTCGACCGCCGTGCCCTCCAGGGTCCGTTCCGTGCTCAGCACGATGGTTCCCGTTGCCTCGACCGGTTGGGCCCGGCTCAGACATGTTCAGGGTCACCACCGTCTGGTCGCCCCGGGCGTAGGCCCAGGTGCCGGTGGGAGAGGGCAGCGAGCGGTACGAGCCCGATGGCCAGGTCGTCGATGTGCTTCCGGCCGGCGATGGCCCGCCGGGTGAAGGCCAGGACGGAGTCGACGTCGGCCTCCTGGTCGGCCACGTTGCACGCCGCCGGATCGCCCATGGGCAGCCAGGGCGTGACGCCGGGGGAGGTGAACCCACCGCCGGGCGTGTTCGACCACGGCATGGGCGTGCGCTCGGGGTCACGGCCCTTGTAGTACGGCCAGAAGCGGATGCCGACGGCGTCGTGCAGGTCCGACTGCGCGATGGGGCCGTCCGTCAACCCGATCTCGTCACCCTGGTAGAGGAACGCGGTACCGCGCAGGGTCAACAGGATCAGGAGGGCGCAACGGACTTTGGCCACATCGCCCCCGGCCCAGCGCGTGGCCAGCCGGGAGACGTCGTGGTTCGAACCGGTCCAGATCGGCCAGGCCCCCTCGGGCAGGAGCGCCTCGGTGTCCTCGACGACGCGGCGCATCGCCTCGGCCTCGAGGGCGGCGTTGATGAAGACGAAGTTGAACCCACCGTGCAGCTCGTTGCGGCCGTCGCCGTAGAACTCCATGAGGGTGGTCAGCTGTTCCACATTGGTCTCGCCGATGAGGAGCGGCGGCGTCTCGTACCCGTCGGCGATCGTCCGCCAGCGCTGCAGGATGTCGTGTGCCTCGGGCCGGTCGCTGTTGTAGACGGCCCGGAGCCCCATCAGCTGCTGGTCCAACGGGTCGTCTTCGGTGGCGGGCGGATTGTCGCGCAGCTCGGCATCCTTGATCATCATGTTGCAGACGTCGATCCGGAAGCCCGAGACGCCGCGATCCCACCAGAACCGCACGATGTCATCGAAGGCACCACGCACATCCTCGCTCCACCAGTTCAGGTCGGGCTGTTGGGCCTCGAAGTTGTGCAGGTAGTACTGGCCGCTCGCCTCATCGAGCTCCCAGGCCGAACCGCCGAAGACGCTGAGCCAGTTGTTCGGGGGGCTGCCGTCGGGTTTCGGGTCGGCCCAGACATACCAGTCGCGGTGCGCGGCGTCGGGGCCCGAGCGGGCGTCGACGAACCACGAATGCCGGTCGCTGGTGTGGTTGGGCACCAGATCCATCAGGATCCGGATGCCCCGGTCGCCCGCTTCGCTGACCAGGGTGTCGAGATCGGCCAAGGTGCCGAAGTCGGGATCGATGTCGCAGTAGTCGGCGACGTCGTAGCCCCAGTCGCGGTCGGGCGACACCGTGACGGGTGAGAGCCAGATGCCCGAGATCCCGAGGTCGGCCAGGTAGTCCAGTTTGGCGATGATGCCCGGAAGGTCACCCACACCGTCACCGTTGGTGTCGGCGAACGACCGCGGGTAGATCTGGTAGAAGACGCCCCCGTGCCACCAGCGATCCGCGTCGCCGGTGCTCATCAGATCGATCCCAGCGCGGTCATGCCGCCGTCGACGGTCAGGCTGGCGCCGGTGATGTAGGCCGCCTCGTCGGAGAGGAGGAACCGGATCACCGTGGCGATCTCGTCGGGTTGGGCCAGCCGGCCGAGCGGGGTGCGGGCGACCAGGCTCTCCCGGGCGCCGGGCAGCTCGAGGAGTGGGGCGAGGAGGGGAGTGTCCACCGTGCCCGGGCAGATGGCGTTGACCCGGATCCCGTCCGAGCCCAAGCAGGGTGCAGGCCGAGCGGGTCAGTCCGAGCAGCCCCGCTTTCGAGGCGCCGTAGGCGGGCAGGAAGGCGTTGCCCACGAAGGCCTCGATCGAGGAGACGTAGACGATGGCCGATCCGGGGTTGGCTTCGACCAGCGAGGGGTGCAGTGCCCGGGTCAGCATCGCCGCGGCCCGCAGGTTCACGTCGAGGACGTCGTCCCACGCGTCGTCATCGATCATGGTGACCGGCACGGCACCGGCGATGCCGGCCGCATGGACCAGCCCCCCGATGGTGCCGAGCTCGGCCCGGGACTTCTTGACCGCGGCCTTCAGCCCTCCGGTTTGCGTGACGTCGACCTTGAGGCCGCTGGCCTTCACGCCGAATTCGTCGGTGCAGCGTCGCGCCGCCCGGCGGGCGGCGGTGCCGTCGCGATCCCAGATGGCCACGGCCCGCCCGACCTCGGCCAGAGCCAGGGCGGTGGCCAGGCCGATGCCCGATGCGCCACCGGTGACCACGACGGCGGTCCCGGGCGATGACGCGGCTTCGGTGTGGGTGCGCCGTCGCACGGCCCTCGGCGCCCGCCGGGAGGCCGACGTCGAGGTCGGGGTCCGGGTCCCGGCCCGGGGCGAGGTCCGGGGCCGCTTGGTCACCCGGGGGGCCGTCGGGCTCGTTCTGCGTGCTGGCGCCATGGATCGTTCCCTTCGAGACCTCGAGAGCCCCGTCGGGGCCGGGCGTGCCAGAGGAGCGTACAGATCTGCGGGAGGGGTCTCCGTGTGCCGCCGATAGTCCCGCTCGATTCGCCCGCCGGCCACCTCCCCCGAGGGTCGAGACGGGGTCGGCGGGACGAATCTGTGCCTGCTCTTGCCCATCCCGTCGAGGCCCGCTATCTTTGGCACTCTCAACCCGAGAGTGCTAACGAGTGTGCCAAGGAGGCCCGTTCAGATGAAGCTTCACCCGCTCGAAGACCGGATCGTCGTCCGGCCCGGCGAGTCTGAAGAGACCACCGCGTCCGGCCTGGTGATCCCCGATACTGCCAAAGAGAAGCCCCAGCAGGGTGAAGTTCTCGCCGTTGGCCCGGGACGCCGTTCAGAAGATTCCGGCGAATTGATTCCGACCGATGTCGCCGTGGGCGACACCGTCGTGTACTCCAAGTACGGAGGCACCGAGATCACCGTTGAGGGCGAGGACCTCCTCATTCTCTCCAGCCGGGATGTCCTGGCCACGCTGGCCTAGATCACGCTTTCCGCGCCGTCGGCCCGCCCGGCGGGCTGCAATCGGTGTGTCACCACCCATCCCTGAAGTAACAGGACTCGAGAGGAGTTCGACACAGTCATGCCCAAGATTCTGAAGTTCGACGAAGCGGCCCGCCGTGGCCTCGAGGCCGGCGTCAACAAGCTGGCCGACACCGTCAAGGTCACCCTGGGACCGAAAGGTCGCAACGTGGTGATCGAGAAGAAGTTCGGTGCCCCCACCATCACCAACGACGGCGTCTCCATCGCCCGAGAGGTCGAGTTGGACGACGTCTTCGAGAACATGGGAGCCCAGCTGGTCAAGGAAGTGGCCACCAAGACCAACGACGTGGCCGGAGACGGCACCACGACCGCCACCGTCCTGGCCCAGGCGCTGATCAGCGAGGGGTTGCGCAACGTGGCCGCCGGCGCCAGCCCGACCGGGCTGAAGCGGGGGATCGAGAAGGCGGTCAATGTCTCCGTGGAGTCCCTGGCCAAGCAGTCCAAGGACGTCGGGGGCAAGACCGAGATCGCCCAGGTGGCGTCCATCTCGGCGGCCGACCCGGCCATCGGCGACGTGCTGGCCGAGGCCATCGACAAGGTGGGCAAGGACGGGACCGTCACGGTGGAAGAGTCGAACACCTTCGGCATCGAGCTCGAGCTCACCGAGGGAATGCAGTTCGACAAGGGCTTCCTCTCGCCGTACTTCGTCACCGACGCCGAGCGTCAGGAAGCGGTGGTCGACGATCCGCTCATCCTCTTCTACAACGGCAAGGTCAGTGCGGTACACGACCTGGTCCCGGTGCTCGAGAAGGTCATGCAGGCCGGCAAGCCACTGCTGATCATCGCCGAGGACGTGGACGGTGAGGCGCTGGCCACCCTGGTGGTCAACAAGATCCGGGGCACCTTCACCTCGGTGGCGGTCAAGGCCCCCGGCTTCGGGGAGCGCCGCAAGGCGATGCTCGAGGACATGGCCGTCCTCACCGGCGGGCAGGTCATCAGCGAGGAGATCGGTCTCAAGCTCGAGAACGCCACCCTCGACCTGCTGGGCACCGCCCGTCGGATCATCGTCAACAAGGACGACACCACCATCGTCGAAGGTGGCGGGAAATCCGATGACGTCAAGGGCCGCGTGGCGCAGATCAAGCGCGAGATCGACGACACCGACTCGGACTGGGACCGCGAGAAGCTGCAGGAGCGGCTGGCCAAGCTGGCCGGCGGCGTGGCCGTGGTCAAGGTCGGCGCGGCCACCGAGGTCGAGCTCAAGGAGAAGAAGCACCGCATCGAGGACGCACTCTCCGCCACCCGCGCCGCGGTGGAGGAGGGCATCGTGTCCGGCGGTGGGACCGCGCTGTTGCGCACCCGCAAGGCCGTCAACGCGCTGGTCGAGACCCTGGAGGGCGATGAGGCCACCGGTGCTCGCATCGTGGCCCGTTCGCTCGAATCGCCCTTGCGGTGCATCGCCTCCAATGCCGGCCTTGAAGGTGCAGTCATGGTGAGCACCGTCGAGAGCGCCAAGGGTGACGTCGGGCTCAATGCCGCCACCGGCGAGATCGAGGATCTGGTCAAGGCCGGGATCATCGACCCGGCCAAGGTGACTCGCTCGGCCCTGCAGAACGCGGCGTCGATTGCGGCGTTGCTGCTCACCACCGAAGCACTCGTGGCCGACAAGCCCGAGAAGGCCAACCCCGGCGCTGACGCCGCCGCCGCTGCCGCCATGGGTGGCATGGGCGGGATGGGTGGCATGGGCGGGATGATGTAACTCCCGCCTGTCGCCTGGTGCGATTGGTTGTGTGCGGTGGCCGGGCCTTCGGGCCCGGCCACCGTGCTGTCTGGGGGGATGCCGTCTCGGGGATGCCGTCTCGGGAGACGGCGCGCCGCGGCATGATGAGGACGTGACCCGCCCCGTGCCGCCTCAGGTGATCCCGCGTCCGAGCACCTGGCGTCCAGGAGAACCGGCGCCCTGGGCTCACCTCGACGTCGCCACGCGGCAGGGGATCGGCCTCGATCGGGTGGGCCGGGCCCTGGCCGCCCGAGGTCAAGCGGGACCGCTGCCCGAGGACATCGGTGAGGAACGGGTGCTCGGGCCCGGGACGATGGTGAGCGAGACGAACGCGCCCGGAGTCCGTTTCATCAATGCCGCCGTCCTGGCCCTCCTCTTCGAGGAATCCGGCGAGGCCCGCCTGGTGTTCACCCGACGCTCGTCGTCCCTGCGCTCACACCGGGGAGAGGTCAGCTTCCCCGGGGGGCGGCTCGACGCGGGCGAAGACCCCCCGACGGCGGCCTTGCGCGAGGCCTACGAGGAGGTGGCCCTGAATCCGGCTGATGTGACGACGGTGGGATGGATCCATCCCGTGCTCACCATGGTCTCGGGCTCACTCATCATGCCGATTCTCGGTTCGGTCGCCGCCCGACCCCGACTGGTGGGCAGCCCGGCCGAGGTGGAACGCGTCTTCGATGTGGCCCTGCGCGATCTGGCCGACCCGGACATCTTCCACGAGGAACGGTGGAGCATTCCCGGGCGGGTGATCCCGGGTAGCGCCGACAACTCGTTCGCCGTGTGGTTCTTCGAGGTCGAAGGGGAGATGATCTGGGGGGCGACCGCCCGGATGGTCCATGAGCTCCTGAGCATCGTCCTCGAACTCGGTCCGACCTGAACTCGGTCCGACCTGATCGCGCGCCTTCGGGCCGACGCGCCCGTCAGTCCAAGCACGCCCTTCAGCCGGAGGCGCCGCTCAACAGAAGGCGACGCTCAACGACCCCAGGACCCCGAAGGAGACATCGAGACGGTCACCGGGTGCGATGTCCAGCGGTGCGATGAGCGAGCCGGCGATGATCCGCTCGCCCGGACGCAACCGCGCCCCATGGGCGTCGAGGAACGATCGCACCACCCCGATCGTCGCCTCCGGTCGTTCGCCGAGGCGGCCGTCGGCGATCTGTTCGCCGTGCCTGACCACGGCCACGGCCACGGCGAGGTCGCGCAGATCCGGGGCCTCCGATTCGGGACCGAAGACGACACCGCGGTGGAACACATTGGCGGCCAGGATGGGCTCGAGCCGATCGAAGGGGAGATTGAGGTCGACCAACTCGAGAGCCGGGCCCAGCGCGCCGACGGCGCCGTTGTCCCCGACCCGGATGGCCACCTCCACCTCGAGCGCCGGTCGTTGCCAACCGGAGAGGTCGATCGGGTCGCCGGCGTCGATGACGGTGGTGTCGGTGA
The DNA here is from genome assembly GCA_963743785.1 of uncultured Acidimicrobiaceae bacterium. Classification (GTDB taxonomy): domain Bacteria; phylum Actinomycetota; class Acidimicrobiia; order Acidimicrobiales; family RAAP-2; genus Bog-473. The sequence goes on from CAVURD010000001.1 coordinate 157,404, forward strand.
GGTACCCGACCACCGCGCCGGAGATGCCGAAGTGCGCCTGGATGGCCGGCGTATTGAAGCCGATCTTCCACCCGACGGGGGTGGCCCCACCGTCGAGTTCGGCAGACCGCCGGGCCAGCAGCGCCCGCATGCCGGCTTCCACTCCGACGGGCGACTGGGCTCGGGCTTCGGGCATGGGCGGAGTCTCGCGCCGGGGCCGTCCCTCCGTACACTGGGGCGATCCCCGGCGCGGCATTTTCGGTCTCGAATTCGGCCGTGGCCGCGACCGCCAGCGAGTAAAGTGGGGGATCGTCGGCGTGTCGGCCCGGCGTTCGCTATTGACATGCCGGTGTGGACGGTGAGCCGTACCGGCCCCACGAATGCCGGAGGGCGACCAAGTGGCTGAGATCGAGATCGGCATTTTCAAGTCCGGACGACAGGCCTACGGGCTGGACGACATCGCCATCGTGCCGAGCCGGCGCACCCGGGATCCCGAAGACGTCGACATCTCGTGGCAGATCGACGCCTACCAGTTCGAATTGCCGCTCCTCGGGTCGGCCATGGACGGCGTCATGAGCCCGACGACCGCCATCGAGCTGGGCAAGCTGGGTGGCTTGGGGGTGCTCAACCTCGAGGGGCTGTGGACCCGCTACGAGGACCCCACCAACCTCTTCGACGAGATCCGCGAGCTGGACGATGAGAAGGCCACCGCCCGCATGCAGCAGATGTACAGCGAGCCGATCATCCCCGAGCTGGTCACCGAGCGGATCCGCCAGATGAAAGAGGCCGGCATCACGACGGCCGGCTCGGTCACCCCGCAGCGGACCGAGGCGCTGGCCCCGGCCTGCTTGGCCGCCGAGCTCGACATCCTGGTCATTCAGGGGACGGTCGTCTCGGCCGAGCACGTCTCCAAGACCTCCGAGCCGCTGAACCTCAAGCGCTTCATCCGCGAGTTCGACCTCCCGGTCATCGTCGGGGGCTGCGCCTCCTACCAGGCCGGCCTGCACCTGATGCGCACCGGTGCCGTCGGCGTGCTGGTCGGCATCGGCCCGGGCAATGCCTGCACCACTCGCGGCGTGTTGGGCCTCGGGGTTCCCCAGGCCACCGCGATCGCCGATGTGGCCGGGGCCCGCATGCGGCACCTGGACGAGACCGGCGTCTACGTCCACGTCATCGCCGACGGCGGGATGTCGAAGGGTGGCGACGTGGCCAAGGCCATCGCCTGCGGTGCCGACGCCGTCATGTTGGGCTCACCCCTGTCGTCCGCCTTCGAGGCGCCGGCCCGGGGCTTCCACTGGGGCATGGCCACCTTCCATCCCACCCTCCCCCGCGGCGCCCGGGTGCGCACCTCGGTGCGGGGGAGCCTGCGCGAGATCCTGCTCGGCCCGGCGCACGAGAACGACGGGCGCATGAACCTGTTCGGCGCCCTGCGCACGGCCATGGCCACCTGTGGCTACGAGTCGGTCAAGGAGTTCCAGAAGGCCGAAGTGATGGTCGCTCCCGCCCTGCAGACCGAAGGCAAGTTCTTCCAGCGGTCGCAGGGAGTGGGCATGGGCCATTGAGCCGGACTCGGTGACCGACACCGTCCTTGTCGTTGACTTCGGAGCCCAGTACGCCCGGCTGATCGCCCGTCGAGTCCGCGAGGCGCACGTCTATTCCGAGATCGTCTCCTCCTCCATCACCGTCGAGGAGATCAAGGCCCGCCGACCCAAGGGCATCATCTTCTCCGGCGGCCCCAAGTCGGTCTACGACACCCCGGCGCCCACGATCGATCCCGCCGTCTATGACCTCGGCGTCCCCATCCTCGGGCTCTGCTACGGCGCCCAACTGATGGCCCTCCAGCTGGGTGGGACCGTGACCAGGACCGGGCGCGGCGAGTACGGGCGCACCGAGCTGACCCTGAACGGGTCGTCACCCCTCTGCGCCGACTGGCCGGTGACGTCGGAGGTCTGGATGAGCCACGGTGACGCCATCACCGAGGCCCCAGCGGGGTTCACGGCCACCGCGTCCAGCCCCGACGCCCCCATCGCCGCCATGCACGATCCGGACCGCCACCTCTACGCCACCCAGTTTCACCCCGAAGTCGTCCACACCGAGCGGGGCAGCGAAGTGTTCGAGCGGTTCCTGCTCGATGTCTGCGGCTGCCTCCCCTCGTGGACGCACATGTCGATCATCGAGCAGCAGGTGGCCGCCGTCCGGGAGCAGGTCGGTGACCAGCGGGTGCTCTGCGCCCTGAGTGGCGGCGTCGACTCGGCCGTGGCGGCCGCGCTGGTACACAAGGCCATCGGCGACCAGCTGGTCTGCGTCTTCGTCGATACCGGCCTCATGCGGTCGGGTGAAGCCGATCAGGTGGAGGACACGTTCCGGCGCCAGTTCAAGATCGACCTCATCCACGTGAAGGCGGCCGACCGCTATTTCTCTGCGCTGGCCGGCGTGACCGATCCCGAGCAGCAAGCGCAAGATCATCGGCGAGCTGTTCATCCGCATCTTCGAAGAGGTGGCGCGTGATCTGGGAGCCGGCGAGGGGTCCGGGGACGAGGGTCCGAAGTTCTTGGTGCAGGGCACGCTCTATCCCGACGTGATCGAGTCGGGGAGCGACACCGCCGCCAACATCAAGTCCCACCACAACGTGGGCGGCCTGCCGGACGACCTCGCCTTCGATCTGATCGAGCCCCTCCGGCTCCTCTTCAAGGATGAGGTGCGCGCCGTCGGTGAGGAGCTCGGCCTGCCCCACGACATCGTGTGGCGACAACCGTTCCCCGGCCCGGGACTCGGGGTGCGCATCATCGGCGACGTCACGCCCGAGCGGGCCGAGATCCTGCGCAACGCCGACGCCGTGCTGGTCGAGGAGATCCGGCGCGCCGGCCTCTACCGCGAGCTGTGGCAGAGCTTCGCCGTCATGCCGGTCGTGCGGACGGTGGGCGTCATGGGGGACGGGCGCACCTACGCCTACCCCATCGTCATCCGGGCCGTCACCAGCGACGACGCCATGACCGCGGACTGGGCCCGACTGCCCTACGACCTGGTGGAGCGCATCGCCTCGCGGATCATCAACGAGGTGGACGGTGTGAACCGCGTGGCCCTCGACGTGACGTCGAAGCCACCGGGCACCATCGAATGGGAATGAGCGCGACGCCGGAGCGCGGCGAGCCCGCACAGCTGTTCGACACCGGTGGCGACTTGGTCCGTGACGACTACCGGGACGCCTACCGTGACGACGCGGCCGACGGCGCCGCGGCGGCGGCGGCCGACGATCCCGCGGCCGCCGACCCCACGCCGGGCCACGGCTGGAGCATCGGCATCAGCCCCACCGAGCTGGTGGACGACCTGACCCTGCCCCAGCGCGCCGCGGTGGAGCACCGGGGTGGGCCGTTGCTGGTGGTGGCCGGGGCCGGTTCGGGCAAGACCCGCGTGCTGACCCGACGGATCGCCCACCTCCTGGCCACCGGCGACGCGCCGCCGTGGGGCGTGCTGGCCATCACGTTCACCAACAAGGCCGCGGGGGAGATGCGCCACCGGGTCAGCGAGCTGGTGGGGCCCCGGGGCCAGAAGATGTGGGTCTCCACCTTCCACTCCTCCTGCTTGCGGATCCTGCGCAGTCACGCCGATCGGCTGGGCTATCGAGGGTCCTTCACCATCTACGACGACACGGACTCGCGCCGCCTCATCGAGATGATCATCTCCGAGCTCGGCCTCGACACCAAGCGACTCCCGTCGCGGGCCGTGGCCGCCGTCATCGGTCAGGCCAAGGCTGACCTGATCGACTTCGAGACCTTCCGCGAGCAGGCCCACGCCGAGCCCGATCCGTTCCGGCGCCGGATCGCCGACGTCTACGCGCTGTACCAACAGCGCCTGTTGACGGCCAACGCCCTCGACTTCGACGACCTCTTGATGGTGACGGCCAACCTGCTCCAAGCCTGCGACGACGTCCGGACGGCGTACCAGGAGCGCTTCCAACACATCCTGGTGGACGAGTTCCAGGACACCAACCGGGCCCAGAACGAGATCGTCGAACTCCTCGGCCAGGCCCACGGCAATGTCTGCGTGGTGGGGGACTCCGACCAATCCGTCTACAAGTGGCGCGGCGCCGACATCCGCAACATCTTGGATTTCGAGCGGGCCTTCCCCGACGCCACCACCATCTTGTTGGAACAGAACTTCCGCTCCACGGCGACCATCCTCAACGCGGCCAACGCGGTGATCGCCAACAACGTGGGCCGCACGCCCAAGGAGCTCTTCACCGTCGGCGACATCGGTGACCCGATCCTGCGGTACCGGGCCGAGGACGAACGGGACGAAGCCTCCTGGGTGTCGGGCGAGATCCTGCGCCTGCGGGCGGCCGAGTCGCTGCAGTGGGGCGACGTGGCCATCTTCTACCGCACCAATGCCCAGAGTCGCGCCCTCGAGGACTCCTTCATCTTCACGGGCATCCCGTACGTGGTGGTCGGCGGGGCCAAGTTCTACGACCGCCGTGAGGTGAAGGACATCCTGGCCTACGTCCGGGTGCTGGCCAATCCGGACGACGAGGTCTCGGCCCGGCGCATTGTGAACGTGCCCAAGCGGGGGATCGGTGACGCTTCGGTGGCCCGCCTGGCGGCCTGGGCCCAGGTCAACCGGGTGTCGTTCGCCGAGGCGATCGACCGGGCCGACGAGGCCGGCCTGTCGGCCACGGCGCTGCGCGGTGCCCAGCAATTGTCCACGATGTTGGCCGAGCTGCGACCGCTCGTCTCGACCGTCAACCCGGCCGACTTCCTCCAACTGGTGGCCGACCGGTCGGGCTACATGGCCGAGCTGGTGGCCGAGCACTCCCATGAGGCGGACGGCCGGATCGAGAACATCGCCGAGCTGGGTGGCGTGGCCGGCGAATTCGACGATGTGGTGGGCTTCCTGGAGACGGTGGCCCTGGTGTCCGACTCCGACGAGATCGAGGGGGACGGCACCCGGGTCTCGCTGATGACCCTGCACACGGCCAAGGGCCTGGAGTTCCCCGCCGTCTTCGTGGTCGGCCTCGAAGACGGGATCTTTCCCCACTCCCGCTCGCTGGGTGAGCCGGACGAGCTGGAGGAGGAGCGCCGTCTCTTCTACGTCGGGATCACCCGGGCCCGTCGGCACCTGGCCCTCTCCCACGCCTGGGTCCGGACGATCTTTGGTCGCACCCAGCACAACATCCCCAGCCGTTTCCTGACCGAGATCCCCTCTGACCTGGTCAACGACGTGGGTCTGGTCACCACCCGGGAACAGAGGAACCTCTCGAACGACGAGCGTCGGGGCCAGAGCTACCTGGCCACGGCCCCGCTTTCCCCCCGGCCCTCGGGACCCCGGGCCACCAGCGGCGCCGAGGAATTGGGGCTGGTGGCCGGCGACCTGGTCGTCCACGACCACTGGGGGGACGGAGTGGTCATCGATACCAAGGGGGAAGGATCGAGAGCCCAGGCCACGGTCGACTTCACCTCGGTCGGAAAGAAGTCCCTGCTGCTGTCGGCCACGCCGCTGCGCCGGGCGTGAGGCCGGTCTGGCGCCTGCGGGAGGGCGTCCGTATCATCGAGGTCTCATGAAGCGTCCCTACAGGGTGGTCGTCGCCAAGCCCGGGCTCGACGGCCACGACCGGGGGGCCAAGGTCATCGCCCGTGCCCTGCGCGACAGTGGGTTCGAAGTGGTCTACACCGGCCTGCACCAGACCCCCGAACAGGTGGTCCAGGCCGTGGTGCAAGAAGATGCCGACGCCGTGGGGCTGTCCCTCCTCTCGGGGGCCCATCTGACCCTGGTGCCCCGGATCGTCGACCTCCTGGCCGCCGAAGGCCGCGACGACGTGCTGGTCATTGTGGGTGGGATCATTCCCGAAGCCGACATCCCCACCCTGAAGGAAGAGGGAGTGGCCGCCGTCTTCCCTCCCGGTTCCTCCCTCGATTCCATCGGCACGTGGCTCGGCCAAGCCCTCGACGCGCGCGAGGAGGCGCTCGAAGTCTGACCTCGCCGCGTCGCTCGCCGCGTCGCTCGCCGCCTCGTGCGCCTGGGCCCGGTCGCCGCGGCCTCGAGCGTGGCGGCGCCGAGTCCCGCCCCACCCGCCCACACGACCCGACGACACCAGCCACACGCCACACCCCACGACACAAGGAGAAGAAACCGCAGTGGACCTCTACGAGTACCAGGGCAAGCAGTACTTCGCCCGGTTCGGCATCCCGACGTCGGCCGGCGGCGTGGCCGACACGGTGGACGAGGCGGTCGCCCAGGCCGAGGCCGCCGGCTACCCGGTCGTGGTCAAGGCGCAGGTCAAGGTGGGCGGCCGGGGCAAGGCGGGGGGCGTGAAGCTGGCCGACAACGCCGAGGAGGTCCGCCTGCACGCCGGCAACATCCTCGGGCTCGACATCAAGGGCCACGTGGTCAAACGGCTGTGGGTCGAGCACGCCTCGGACATCGCCAAGGAGTACTACGCCAGCTTCACCCTGGACCGGCCCAACAAGACGCACCTGGGCATGCTCTCGGCCGAGGGCGGCGTGGAGATCGAAGAGGTGGCGGTCACCAACCCCGACGCCATCGCCATGTTGCACATCAATCCCATCGACGGGCTCGACGAGGGCGCCGCCCGCGAGTGGGTAGACCGGGCCAATCTGGATCCCGAGGCGCGGGAGCAGACGGCCTCGCTGCTGGTCCGGCTCTACCGGTGCTACGTCGAAGGCGATTGCGACCTGGCCGAGATCAACCCCCTGATCCTCACCCCCGAGGGCAAGGTGCACGCTCTCGACGCCAAGGTCACCCTGGACGAGAACGCCACCTACCGGCACCCCGAGTGGGCGGACTTCGCCGACGACTCGGACATCGACCCGAGGGAGAAGATGGCCAAGGAAAGGGGCCTGAATTACATCGGGCTGAGCGGCTCGGTGGGCATCATCGCCAACGGCGCCGGGTTGGCCATGAGCACGCTCGACGTGGTGACCCAGGCCGGCGGCCAGGCCGCCAACTTCCTCGATATCGGAGGCGGGGCCAACGCCGACGTGATGGCCGCCGCGCTCGAGGTGATCAACCAGGACCCGGCCGTCCGGTCCATCTTCGTCAACATCTTCGGTGGCATCACCCGGGTGGACGAGGTGGCCAACGGCATCATCGAGGCGATGGGCCGGGTGCACCTGAGCTCGCCGGTCGTCATGCGGCTCGACGGCACCAACGCCGCCGAGGGTCGGGCCCTCCTGGCCGACCACCTGTCCGACCGGCTGATCGCCGAGCCCACCATGCTCGACGCGGCCCGCCACGCTGTAGCCCTGGCCCAGGCCTAGGGGCGGAAGGAACAAGAGGAAATCACATGAGCATCTTCGTCGACGAGACGACCAGGGTCGTCATCCAGGGCATCAGCCCGACCAGCCAGGGGCTGTACCACGGCCTCCGCAACAAGGCCTACGGCACCAAGATCGTCGGGGGCACCAACCCCAAACGGGGCGGTCAGGACATCGAGGGGATCCCGGTCTTCGGATCGGTGGTCGACGCGGTGAAGGAGACCGGTGCCACGGCATCGTTCATCTCGGTGCCACCGAGCGGCGCGGCCGATGCCATCATCGAGGCGGCCGCAGCCGGCATCGCCTTCATCGTCTGCATCACCGAGGGCATCCCGGCCCAGGACGAGGCGCTGGCCTACAACCGGCTGGTGCAGGAGTTCCCCGGCACCCGGCTCCTGGGCCCGAACTGCCCGGGGATCATCTCCCCGGGGAAGTGCAACATCGGGATCACCTCGGGCGACATCGCCCTGGCCGGCGGACCGGTGGGGATCGTCAGCCGCTCGGGCACGCTGACCTACCAGGCGCTGCACGAGCTCTCCCAGCAGGGCATCGGTCAGACCACCTGCGTCGGCATCGGGGGCGACCCGGTCCCGGGCACCAACTTCATCGACTGTCTGGCCGCCTTCGAAGCCGACCCCGAGACCAGGGCCGTGATGATGATCGGCGAGATCGGCGGTTCCGAAGAGGAGCGGGCGGCCGAATTCATCGCCGACCATGTGACCAAACCGGTCGCCGCCTACGTGGCCGGGGTCACGGCCCCTCCCGGTCGCAAGATGGGCCACGCCGGCGCCATCATCTCGGGCTCGCAGGGCACGGCGCAGGCCAAGATGGAGGCCCTGACGGCGGCCGGCGTGTTCGTGACCCAGAACCCCACCGAGTGCGGCGAGAAGATGGTGGCCATCGTGAAGGGTCTGGGCTGAGTCACACGACCGATCCCTCCACACCGCTCGGGTGGGTTGGCCAACCGGGGGCCTCCGCACTCCGCTAAAGGCATCGACCGGGTGTCACCGTCACGGAGACCTCGGTGGCATGGCGATCGTTGGACACCACGAGGTGCGCCGCCCCGGGTGCCGACCGGATCAGCCCGCCGCTCACGGAGGCGCAATAGCCGTGGGGGTAGTGCAGCCGGCCCGGCACGAAGATGATGCTCGGCCCGGCGACGCGGTCAGACGGGGTGTAGTCCAACTGAAAGGTGCCGTCCTGGGCGACCGACGACGAGATCGGCGTCCCGGCGACCGCTTGGGCATACGGGCGGGAGAGGGCGAGGGCCGCCGGTTGGAGCACGCCGCTCGGGCTCACCATGCCCTCGGCGGAGCTCCCGGTCGGGTCGTTGTAGTACTTCCACGCCCACTCGGTCCACCCGACCTGGAGTGCGTCGGCATAGCCCGCCACCTGGGCCAGCAGGTCCTGATTCTGATTGGCCCCGAACTCACCCAGGAACCAGGCCGGGCCGCCGCGCTGGAAGCGCGAGGCCATGGCCGGCCGTTCGCTCTGCCGTCGCAGCATCGTGTGCAGGATCTGATCGCTGCAGGCGTCGACGTTGGTGGGTTGGCCGGTGACCGGGCTGCGCGTGCCGCAGTACGAGTGGAAGCTCAGGACGAGATTGGGGAAGTCCATGGGACCCAGGAGGCTGGGGTTGTTGTGGTTCGAGTAGATGTCCGGCTCGACGAAGATGAGATGACGCGGGTCGGCCTTCTCGATGGTCGGGATCACACCGCGGCGCGGATCGTCCTTCGGGCACGTGACGGGGGTGTCGCCGGCCAAGCGTCCGGGGTCTTGGGTTCCGTTGTAGAAGCACTCCAACTGGACGGCGAAGCTGAGGGTGTCGTCGAGGGTGACCTCCCGGGAGAACGGCTCGTTGTAGGGGTCGTAACCCAGGATCCAGGGGTTGTGAGAGAAGAATCTGGCTACCGTGCCCCACGACTGATCGAACTGCCCTTGGAGATTGCCCACCACATCGTTCTCCCAGAAGTGCTGCACCGCCACATCGAGGGCCGTATTGCGGTAGTTGCGGGACCACCGGCCCGGCAGTGCGACGATGGGCGCGGTGCCCGAGCAGACGGACCACGCCGGCATCCCCTCGCCCCGGAACGCCTGGGTGTAGACGTCCTGGTGCATGTCCAGGAGCGTGTAGATCCCGTAGCGGCCGAGCAGGTCGACCGTGCGCTGCACCGCCCGCAGGTACCGCAGAGCGGTGGCGGCGTTGTACATCGAGGAAGACGTGCTGTGACCAGGTGTGCAGACGGCGGGGTTGTTGGGCCCCCCCGAGCCCGGTTCGAGCGCCTGCCACAGGATCCCCAACCGCACGACGGTGAACCCCAGGCGGGCGATGCTGGCCGCGTCGGCGGCGGAGAAGTTCCAGGGTTTGCCGGGCGCCTCGGTGAGATAGAACGGCGGGTGCTTGTAGACGGCGTTGACACCGTGCAGGAACACGGTCCGACCCAGCGCGTCCTTCAGGTAGGGGCCGCCGGGAGCGCGCACCAACCCGGACAGCTGCCCATGGGCGGGGCCGGAGGCCTTGGGCGGGTGGGCAATCCGTGCCGGCGAGCTGTACTGCCGGGCCGACCCGGGCCCGCCCTGGCCGTCGGACATGGCCGAGCAGCCGGCCGCGGCGAGGGCCACCACCACGAGGAACCCGCCGAGCCGGCGGTAACGGCGCACCCGTGCACTTAAGCCGATGGAGGACCCCAATGGGTAGCACCACTGCGCTGAGCGGTCGAAGCGGTCGAACCCCGGCGCGATCAGTCCCGGTTCCGGCGCTCAGCCCGGCCGACTGAATCGGCACTGACCCGGGCGTCCCATTGGTAGCCTCGGTGTGTGCGCCTTGCCGTCCTGGTCTCGGGGAGCGGGACGATCCTGCGGGCCATGTTCGACGCGGGCCTGCCCGTGACCACCGTGCTCTCGGATCGCCCGTGCGAGGCTCTCGCGCTGGCCCGTGACCACGGCGCCGCCGACGAGTTGGTCGACCGCCGGGTCTACGGGGGGTTCGGCCCCGCGTTCGACCGCCCGGGCTTCACCGCCACCGTGGCCGCCACCCTGGTGGCCCATCAGATCGACCTGGTGGCCATGGCGGGATTCGGCACCGTGATGAGCCAGAGCGTCCACGACGCCTTCCCGCACCGGGTCCTCAACACGCACCCGGCCCTGCTCCCGGCCTTCCCGGGCTGGCACGCGGTACGCGACGCCCTGGCGGCCGGGGTGGCCGAGACCGGGTGTACCGTCCACCTGGCGACCCTCGAGATGGACGCCGGTCCGATCCTGGCCCAACGGGTGGTTCCGGTGCTTCCCGGTGACACCGAAGCGACGCTGCACGAACGGATCAAGGTGGCCGAGCGGGCGCTCTACCCGGCCACCATCGGCTGGGCGCTGGGTGAGCTGGAGTCCGGAAGATCGATTGAACCGCCCACGCCTCTGGCGCGGGCCATCTGAGGAGGTATCGACGTGAGAGCGCTGCTGTCGGTCTATGACAAGGAGGGGCTGGTCGAGTTGGCTCAGGGTCTCTCGGACCTGGGCTGGGAGTTGGTGGCCAGCGGCAACACGTCGACCGAGCTGGCCGGGGCCGGGATCGACCATCTCCAGGTGGCCGAGGTCACCGGGTCCCCCGAGATGCTGGGCGGCCGGGTCAAAACCCTGCACCCCAAGATCCACGGCGGCATCCTGGCCGATCGCGACGAGCCGGGCCACCTGGCCGACCTGGAGGCCAACGGGATCGCCGCCATCGACCTGGTCGTCAGCAACCTCTACCCCTTCTCTTCCGCCCCCTCCATCGAGCTCATCGACATCGGCGGGCCGGCCATGGTGCGCGCCGCCGCCAAGAACCACGACCATGTGGGCATCGTCACCGCGCCGAGCGACTACCCCGTGGTGCTCGAGGAGTTGCGACGGTCCGGCTCCCTGTCGGCGGCCACCCGGCGCCGCCTGGCCCGGGTCGCCTTCGCCCACACCGCCGCCTACGACGCCGCCATCGTGGCCTGGCTCGATGCGGGCGGACCCTCCCCGGTCGATGGCGCCGACCCCGAGGAGGAAGCCCTCGGTGCGGTGCTGCCGCCGACACTGCATCTGACCTTGGAGCGCACCGCGGTGCTCCGCTACGGCGAGAACCCCCACCAGCGGGGCTCGCGGTACCGCACGGCGGGGACGCGGAGCTGGTGGGACGATGTCGTCCAGCACGGCGGCAAGGAGCTCTCCTACCTCAACCTCTTCGACGGTGATGCGGCATGGCGACTGGTCCATGAACTGGCCAGCGACGCCGGGCAGCCGGCGGTGGCCATCATCAAGCACGCCAACCCGTGCGGCGCGGCGGTGGCCGACAGCCTGGTGCAGGCCTACGAACGGGCGCTCGAAGGCGACGTGCAGTCCGCCTTCGGTGGCGTGGTGGCCATCGGTGGTGCGGTGACCGAGGCGGTGGCCGAAGCCGTTGCGGCCGGACCGCAGGCCGATGTGATCATCGCCTCGTCCTACACGCCGGCCGCGCTGGAGCGGCTGACCAGCCGCCGCAAGGCCACCCGCCTCCTGTCCGGTCCCGCCCCCGAACGGGCGACACGCCAACTGCGCAGCCTCGGTTCGAGCGTGCTGGTCCAGGATGTCGACGACTTTGTCTCGCCGCGCTCGCACTGGCAGGTCGTGACCACCCGGGCACCCACCGACGACGAGTGGCGCGACCTGGCCCTGGCCTGGCGCGTGGGTGGCCGCACCACCTCCAACGCCATCGCCATCGTGAACAACGGCCAGGCGGTCGGCGTCGGCGCCGGTCAGCAGTCCCGGGTCGTCGCCGCCGAGATCGCCGTGGCCAAGGCGGGGGAGCGGGCCAAGGGCGGGGCCGGATCGAGCGACGCGTTCTTCCCCTTCCCCGATGGGTTGCTCGTCCTGGCCGACGCCGGCGTCACCGCCGTGGTCCAGCCGGGTGGATCCGTCAAGGACGCTGACGTCATTGCCGCAGCCGACGAGGCGGGCCTGGCCATGGTGGTCACCGGCGAACGGCACTTCCGCCACTGATGCCCGCCATCTGGCTCGACGGGGAAGCCGTCGCCGCCCGCGTGCGGGCCGAGGTGGCCGATCGGGTGGCCCGGCTCCGCGGCGAGGGAATCAGTGTCGGCCTGGGCACCGTCCTGGTGGGCGACGACCGGCCCAGTGAGCGCTACGTGGCCCTGAAGCACGAGGACTGCGCCAAGGTGGGCATGGTGTCGGTGGGCGAGCACCTCCCCGAGACCGCCACGCAGGTGGAAGTGGAAGACGTCATCCGCCGTTTCAACGCCGATCCCCAGATCAACGCCTACCTGGTCCAGGTCCCGCTGCCCGACGGCCTGGACGAGGAGCACGCCCTGATGGCGGTCGACCCCGCCAAGGACGTCGACGGGTTGCACCCGGTCAACCTCGGACGCCTGGTGATGGGTACGCCCGGGCCCCTGCCCTGCACGCCGGCCGGAATTGTCGAGCTGCTCCAGGCCTACGACGTGCCGGTAGAGGGACGCCACGTGGTGATCATCGGTCGCGGTCTGACCATCGGCCGGCCGCTCGCGCTCCTCCTGGCCATGAAGCGTCCGGGATGCAACGCGGCCGTCACGGTCGTCCACACCGGTGTCGACGACGACGACCTGGCCTCCCTGGTGCGCACCGCCGACATTGTGGTGTCGGCGGCGGGCCGGGCCGGGCTGGTGACGCCCGACATGATCAAGCCCGGTGCGGCCGTGGTCAGTGCCGGGACCACCTGGGAGGGCAAGAAGCTGGTGCCCGACGTCCAAGAGGAGGTGGCCGAGGTGGCCGGGTGGATCACGCCGCGCCTCGGGGGCGTTGGTCCCATGACACGTGCCATGCTTTTGCGCAACGCCGTGCGAGCCGCCGAGCTGAGCACGTGAAGGCCTGCGGGCCGGCCGGGGAGGCTCCGTGAGTGAACTCGAGTACGCCGAAAAGCCATGGGGGAACTACGCCGTCCTCGACGACGCCGCGCCGGACCACAAGGTCAAGCGCCTCGTGGTGCACCCCGGGAAGCGACTGAGCTACCAGCTCCACCACCGGCGGGCCGAGCACTGGTTCATCGTGTCGGGCACCGCCCAGGTCACGCTGGACGGCACCGTCACCCAACTGGGCCCGGGTCAGGCCATCGACATCCCGCTGGAGTCGGCCCACCGCATTGCCAACGAAGGGGACACCGACGTCGTCTTGATTGAGGTGCAACACGGTTCGTACTTCGGCGAGGACGACATCGTGCGGTTGGAAGACGACTTCGGCCGGGCCGACGTCGGGAGCACGGCGTGACCAAGATCTCCGAGTTGTTGGCTGCCGGCAAGACGTACTCGTTCGAGTTCTTCCCGCCCAAGAACGACGCCGAGCTCTCGCGACTGGCCCGGACCATCAGCGAGTTGCAACCGCTGGAGCCCTCCTTTGTCTCGGTGACGTACCGAGGAGGGGCCGCGTCGCGGCAGCGCACCTTCGATCTGGTCACGGGCATGCTGCACACGACGTCGCTCAACCCCATGGCCCACCTCATCTGCGTGGCCCACTCCCGGCTCGAGCTGGCTGACATCCTGGTGTCGCTGCGCAAGGCCGGGGTCGAGAACCTCATGGCCCTGGGGGGCGATCCGCCCGCCGACCCCGATGCCGCCGCGGGTGAGTTGGCGTACGCCACCGAACTGGTCGAACTGGCCCGGGCCATCGGCGGCTTCTCCGTCGGCGTGGCGGCCCATCCGGCCGGGCATCCACGCTCGCTCAGCCGGGCCAGCGACCGGGATTTCCTGGCCGCCAAGCTCGAGCTGGCTGACTTCGGGGTGACCCAGTTCTTTTTCGAGGCCTCGGAATATGAGCAGCTGGTGGCCGACCTCGATGAGCGGGGGGTCCGGGTCCCCGTGCTGCCGGGCATTCTGCCCGTCACCTCACTCGGCACGATGGAGCGCCTGGGGGGCATGGGAGCGGCGGCTCCCGACTGGATGCAGGACCGTCTGCGGGCGGCCGACGAAAGGGGTGGCGCCGACGCCGTGCGCAAGGAGGGTGTGCAATTGGCCACCGAGCTCTCCGCCGAACTGCTCAGCTTCGGGGTTCCCGGCCTGCACTTCTATACGTTCAACACGTCGAGCGCCACCAGGGAGATCTACGCCTCGCTCGGTCTGGGGCCGACCGCGTCCTAGTCGCCACGCCGCGCCGCATGAAGCGCCGGATGCATCTCCGCATGTAGTGGGTATTGGGAGTGGTAATCTAGTGGGTATGGCCTACGTGGTCACCCGCCCGAACGGACGCTTCGAGATCAGGGAGTCGGTCCACACCGAGAAAGGCCCGCGGGCTCGCTCGTTGGCCAACTTTTCACTCCTCACCGATGAAGTCCTGACCCGGGCGGCGGGACGGGCCACCCGGCCCTTTGATGCTGGAGCCGTGCTCGGGGCGGCCCAGCGGGCCGGCGCGCCGACGGAGACGCCGACGGCGAACGGGCCGGACACCGGGCCGGGGCGATCCCGGCGCACCTTCGTGGCGTCGTCTCGCCGGATGGCCAGCTCGCTCGGAACGCGCCCGGCGGCCGGACGCCCGGATCCCGGCGACTCGCTCATCGACCTGCTCGGCTTCGTGGCGCAGATCTCCCCGTTCCGGCCCGCCCGCGCTCCCGAGCCGCTGCGATTCCCGCCGCTGGCCCGCCTGCGGGCCGAACGACCGGGTGTCGCGTCCCACCAATGAGGAGGGCGGAACAGGTCGGCAACCTGACCCCCAAGATCGTCTCCCTCCACGAGATGCTCGAATCCATCGGCGTGCCGCACCAATTCGGTGGGGCGATCGCCCTGGCCTGGTACCGGAACCCGAGGGCGACCACCGACATCGACGTGAACCTGACGGTGCCGCCGGAGGCGGCGGAGCCCATCCTCGGCGCGCTGGCCCAGCTCGGCGTGACGGTCACCCCCGACGACCGGGCCACCATCGACCGGGACGGGCAGGCCCGATTGGATTGGAGCGGGTCCTACCTCGACGTGTTCTTCGCCACCTTCGAACTGCACGACGAGATGGCCGAGCGGGCCCGCCTGGTCCGGTTCGGCCCCGTCGAGATCCCGATTCTGGCCCCCGAGCACCTGATCGTGTGCAAGGCCGTCTTCGACCGCCCCAAGGACTGGCTCGATATCGACGAGATGGTCCGGTGGGGTACCGAGATCGACGCGTCGCTGGCCCTGCGTTGGGTGGCCGACATCCTCGGGCCCGATGCCCCCCAGTTCGCCCGTCTGGCTGGCATGTTGGGACCGGCGCCCGGAGCGACCCCCTCCCGCCTCGGCGATTGGGATGCGGCCCCCTCCTCCCCGTAGCATCCGGTCCATGCCAGAACGCATCACCATGGGCGCCGACGGCGCGCTCGTCGTTCCAGACGAGCCAATCATCCCCTTCATCGAGGGCGACGGGACAGGAGTCGACATCTGGCCCGCAGCCAAGCTCGTGCTCGATGCCGCCGCGGCCCGGCACGGCCGCTCGGTGGCCTGGAAAGAAGTGTTGGCCGGGCAGAAGGCCTTCGATGAGACCGGAAGCTGGTTGCCCGACGAGACGGTGGACACCTTCCGTTCGCACCTCATCGGGATCAAGGGGCCGCTGACCACTCCCATCGGAGGCGGCATCCGCTCGCTCAACGTGGCCCTGCGTCAGATCCTCGACCTCTATGTCTGCCTGCGCCCGGTGCGGTGGTTCACCGGCGTGCCCTCACCGGTGCTCCACCCTGAGTTGGTGGACATGGTCATCTTCCGGGAGAACACCGAGGACGTCTACGCCGGCTACGAAGTGAAGGAAGGCACGCCCGAGGCCGGCAAGCTCATCGACTTCTTGCGCCAGGAGATGGGTTGGCCCATTCGCGACGGGTCGGGCATCGGGATCAAGCCGATTTCGGAAATGGGCTCCAAGCGCCTGATTCGAGCTTCGATCATCTACGCCATCGAGCACGGCCGCGAGTCGGTCACGCTGGTCCACAAGGGCAACATCCAGAAGTTCACCGAGGGTGCGTTCCTGGACTGGGGCTACGAGCTCGTGCGCGAGGAGTTCGCCGACGTGGCCGTGGGGTGGAACGACTGCGGTGGCGACCCGGGGGACAAGCTCTTGGTCAAGGACTCGATTGCCGACATCACCCTGCAGCAGGTGTTGACCCGACCGGCTGAGTTCGACGTCATCGCCACCACCAACTTGAACGGCGACTACCTCTCCGACGCCCTGGCGGCCCAGGTAGGGGGCATCGGCATCGCGCCCGGAGCCAACATCAACTACGTCACCGGTCACGGCATCTTCGAGGCCACCCACGGCACCGCGCCCAAGTACGCCGGTCAGGACAAGGTGAATCCGGGTTCGGTGCTGCTCTCGGGCGTGCTCATGTTCGAGCACATCGGGTGGACCGATTCGGCGGCCGATATCGTGCGGGCCCTCGAAGCGACCATCGCCGACAAGGTGGTCACCTATGACTTCGCCCGCCTGATGGACGGAGCCACCGAAGTGAAGTGTTCGGAGTTCGCCGCCGCCATCGTCGACCGCCTCTAGCGGCGTCCGAAGCGGCCCCACGCGGGGCGACCCCGGGCCCGCGGCGGCGACGCGAGGTCAACCACGCTCCGATTTGCTTCGGCCTGCCCTTTGGGACGGGTGATTTCGGTTGTGGCGGCCGGGCCGAATAACGTGGCCCGATGGCCACGAAACCCCCCGTACATGTCACCGTCACCGGCGCAGCCGGACAGATCGGCTACTCGATCCTCTTCCGCATCGCCTCGGGCCAGTTGCTCGGCCCCGACCAGCCCATCGTGCTGCGCCTGCTCGAGATCGAGCCGGCCCTCAAGGTCCTCGACGGCGTGGTCATGGAGCTCGACGACGGCGCCTTCCCGCTGGTGAGCGACATCGTCGCCACCTCCGATCTCAAGACCGCCTTCGACGGGACGTCGTGGGCCCTCCTGGTCGGGTCCATCCCGCGCAAGGCGGGCATGGAGCGGGGAGACCTGCTGAGTGTCAACGGAGGCATCTTCAAGCCCCAGGGCCGAGCCATCGCCGAGAACGCCGCCGCCGACATCCGGGTCCTGGTCGTGGGGAACCCCTGCAACACCAACTGCCTCATCGCCCGCTCCAATGCTCCCGAGGTGCCGGCCGAGCGCTGGTTCGCCATGACCCGACTCGACGAGAACCGGGCCAAGGCCCAGTTGGCCCGCAAGGCCGGCGTCCCGGTGGCCTCGGTGCGCAACCTCGCCATCTGGGGCAACCACTCGGCCACGCAATTTCCCGACTTCGCCAACGCCACCATCGACGGGAAGCCGGTGACCGACGTGATCTCCGATCACGAATGGCTCCGGGGCGACTTCATCTCGACGGTGCAGAAGCGGGGCGCCGCCATCATCGACGCTCGCGGCCTTTCGTCGGCGGCCTCGGCCGCTTCCGCCGCCATCGACACCGTGGTGGGACTACGCATGCCGACCGCACCTGGCGATTGCGTCTCGGTTGCCGTAGCCAGTTCGGGGCAGTACGGCACCCCCGAAGGGCTGCAGTTCGGCCTTCCGGTCATCGCCGATGGCCAGGGCAGTTGGTCGGTGGCGGAGGGATTCGAGCACGACGAGTTCGCCCGGGAGCGCATTGCCATGACCACCGAGGAGCTCGAGGGCGAGCGGGCCGATGTACAGGAGCTCGGCCTGATCGGCTGATCTCACCGAGGTTCCGGACTGGGTCAGGCCCAGACGGACCACGCCCAGATGGACCAACAGTGTTTTCTTGCCTGAAACGCCGACGAAACACGGCTCTGGCAGGCTCCCGAGCGTGGGCGATCTCTTCGACGGCTACGGGTCCGGCACGCTGGGCCTGACGGAGGCGGCGTTCGACGAGATGGTCGGCCTGGGCGACGGCACCCGGTCGCCCTATGCCGCGGTGGCGTCGTCGCTCTCCCAGATGGGCCCCGACGACGTGTCGGGCAGAGCCACCCGCCTGGCCCGGGCCTTCATGGACCAGGGAGTGACCTTCGATCTCGACGGCGAGGAACGCCCGTTCCCCCTCGATGTGATTCCGCGCATCTTCACGGCGGCCGAATGGACCCAGGTGTCCGACGGCGTGGCCCAACGGGTGCGGGCGCTGGAGTCCTTCCTGGCTGACGTGTATTCAACCGGCCGGATCATCAGCGACGGGGTCATCCCCCATGACGTGGTGACCAGTTCGCCTGGCTTCGTGCGTGCCGCCTACGGGCTCAACCCGACCAACGGAGTTCGGATCCATGTGGCCGGGATCGACGTCATTCGTGACGAGGAAGGCGAGTTCCGGGTGCTCGAGGACAACGTCCGCAGCCCGTCCGGGGTGAGTTACGTCCTGGCCAACCGGGCGGCCATGGCGCGCGTGCTTCCCGAGCTGTTCTGGGGCCAACCCATCCAGATGGTGACCGACTACCCAGCCCACCTCATCTACGCGTTGCGACGGGCCGCTCCCGCCGGCGTCCTGGACCCAACCGTGGTGGTCCTCACTCCAGGGGTGCACAATTCGGCCTTTTATGAGCATGCCCTGCTGGCTCGCCTCATGGGGGTCCATCTGGTCGAGGGCCGGGACCTGGTGTGTCACGGGACCGAGGTCTTCCTGCGCACCACCGAAGGCGAAGTCCCGGTGCACGTCATCTACCGGCGCATCGACGACGAGTACCTCGACCCCCTCCAATTCCGTCCCGAGTCCTTGGTGGGTTGTCCCGGTGTCCTCAACGCGGCGAGGGCGGGTCGCGTCACCATCACCAACGGGGTCGGCAACGGCGTGGCCGACGACAAACTCGTCTACACCTACGTCCCGGCCATGATCAAGTACTACCTGGGCGAAGAGCCCATCCTTCGCAACGTGGAGACCATGCACCTTCAGGACGCGAGGGTGCGGGCCGACGCCCTGGGCCGCCGGGGCGAGTTGGTGTTCAAGCGGGTGGACGGATCTGGCGGCAAGGGATTGGTCATCGGCCCGACGGCCAGCGGCGTTGAACTGGACCAGTTGGCCATCGCCGTCGAACGTGACCCCCGCCATTGGATCGCCCAACGCGTGGTTGCGTTGTCGACCGCCCCCACCTGGGTCGACCAGACCATGGCCCCTCGTCACCTTGATCTGCGGCCCTTCGCGGTGAACGACGGGGACAACGTGTGGGTTCTCCCTGGGGGACTGACCCGGGTGGCGTTGCGAGAGGGCGGATTGGTGGTCAACTCCAGTCAGGGGGGCGGGTCCAAGGACACCTGGGTGATCGGCGGTGCACGCCCGGCACCCACCCTGCGGGCCCGCCGACCGGCCCCCTTCAGCGCCGGGCCGCCCATGGATGCCGGACCCAAGAGCGATTCTGAGAACGGTCGCCAACAACAACAGCAGCAGCAACAACAACAATGATGCAGGCGCTCTTGAGCCGGGTGGCCGAGTCCATTTTCTGGGTTGGCCGTTACGTCGAACGGGCCGAGGGAACAGCGCGGATCCTCGACGTCTCGGTCTTTCAGGCCCTCGAGCAGAGCGACATCGAAGGTGCCCATGCCGCCCGCCGCCTCCTGGCGGTGATGGGCCTTCCCGATGTGGAGAACGAGACCTTGTGGCAGGCCACCGAACGCCTGGCCACCGATCCGCTGAACCGGTCATCGATCGCGGGCGCGTTGGCGGCGGCGCGCGAGAACACCCGGGGCGTGCGCCACGTCGTCCCGGTGGAGTTCTGGGAACACATCAATGCCACCTGGTCGGCATTGCCCCAGGAATGGCAGTCCACCCGCCGGGTCGGACCGGCGCCGTACCTCTCGTTTGTCAAGACCCAGGTGGCGGCCATGACCGGCCTGGCCGACACCACCATGAGCCGGGACCAGACCTGGCTCTTCTTCACCCTCGGGCGATGCCTGGAGCGGACCGATGTGGTGGCTCGCCAATTGGCCACGGTCGAGTTCGACGAGGTGTTTGACAGCGGGCTGGTGATGCTGCTGCGCTCCTGTGGCGGATACGAGCCGTACCTGCGGTTGTCCCAAGGCGTCGTCGAACCTGACCGTGTCCTGGACTTCCTCCTGCGCGACCGGCTCTTTCCCCGATCGGCCTTCGCCTCCCTCATGCTGGCTGAAGAGTGTCTGGACCAGATCAATGCCGGGCGCGACAACTCGTGGGAGGACGCGCGCGGCCTGGTGGGACTGGCCCGCGCCGAGTTGGAGTACTCGGCCCCGACCACATTGGCCCGGGGCCTAGAGACGCGATTGGAGCGTTTGCAAGCCTCCATCTCGTCGGTGAGTGACGCCGTGACTCATCGCTACTTCGCTCAGGATCTCCCCACGGAGTGGCGACGGGGAGGTGCGGGCGGATGAGCCGGCCCGACGGGTGGCGGCTGCGGGTGACCCATGAGACCCGATTCGACTACGACGCCCCGGCCCGGGCGTCGTACAACGAACTCCGCTTGACCCCGCGCACGGAGCGCCATCAGACCGCCCTGGAATCGAAGATCGTAACGATCCCCGCCGCCCCCCAGTATGCCTACATCGACTACTGGGGCACGCAGGTGGTGGCCTTCAACGTTGACCGGGGGCACGAGATGCTCTCGATCGTCGGCAGTGCGTTGATCGACACCCAGCGGGAGGAATCCCCCGACGACGTTCCCTGGAGTGAGGTGGCCGACGCGTCGCTCATCATGGCCGACCATCTCTCGCACAAGCTGTACACGGAGCCGGGACCAGAACTGGCCGAGCTGGCCACCAGCCTGCGTGGCTCTGGTCCGCTCGACACCGCCCAGGCCATCATGGACCGGACCCACCACGCCTTGCGGTATGTCAGTGGGGTCACCGGCGTGCACACGTCGGCCCACGAAGCGTTCGTCGACGGCGCCGGCGTCTGCCAGGACTTCGCCCACCTGGCCCTGGCCATGACCAAGTCGGTGGGGTTGCCGTCACGCTATGTCTCGGGCTACTTCCACCCCGAGGTCGACGCCACCGTGGGCGAGGAGATCACCGGTGAGAGCCATGCGTGGGTCGAAGTGTGGACGGGGAAGTGGTGGGGCTATGACCCGACAAACGACTGCCCCGTAGGTGAGCGACATGTCGCCATCGGCCGGGGCCGCGACTATTCGGACGTGCCGCCGGTCAAGGGCATCTACGCCGGCAACGCGGAGCACACCATGAACGTCGGCGTGCGCATCACCAGAACGCTCTGAACGACGCTCGTCAGCGCGGCCATCACGCTGACCGCGGCCCGATGGGCGATGCAGGGGGAAGTGGTGAACTCGCCAATTGCATCAGCGGCTGTGAGACTTGGCCGTCCGGGTGTGATGATGCTGAGTTCGGACTGACGTCCTTCACGCCTGCCCGACAGGAGTGAGTGGCCGACCGACTCTGCGAAATCCGAGACACGAGGGGGAATAGGCATAATGGCGGAACCAATGTTCGCCCAGGCGGTGATCGATGCCTATGTCGAGGCGGGCTGGTGGGGCACCCACGCCCTGGCTGACCTGGTTGCGGGGCACGCCGCTGCCCGTCCCGACGATCCGGCGTACATCGTGGCCGACGAGTCGGGCGACGGCATGCTGACCTGGGCGCAGTACGACGAGTGCTCGTCTGAGCTGGCTGCTGTCTTCGTGCAGGCCGGCCTCGATCCCGGCACCAGGATCGGCGTCATGCTGCCCGATGGAGCGACCGTGCACACCGTGTTCCTGGCTGCCGAGAAGGCCGGACTCGTGGTGGCCGGGATCGGCGCCCGTGCCGGACCGGCTGAGATCCGTCACCTCCTGGGACGAATGCGGGCGACGGCCTTGGTGACGCATGTCCACCACCGCGGTCAGCCGTCCAGCGAGCTGGTGGCGTCGTTGCGCGCCGGCGACTTGAAGGGACTGCGCCACGTCGTCGTGTCGGACGTCGCGTTCGCCCCAGGGTCACCGACGGTGATCGACGGGAACTCCATGGAGGCACCACGAAGAACGGCACGGGAGCGACTGCTCCAAGGGCGGGCCCTCGGTCCCGATGACCTCTTCATGCTCAATTCGACGTCGGGGACGACGGGGCGGCCCAAATGCGTGATGCACACGGAGAACCGCTGGTTCTACTTCCACCGATTGGCGACGGAGTCGGGGGAGCTCACGCCCGACGACGTCTTCTTCGGTGCGGTGCCCGCTCCATTCGGTTTCGGACTATGGACGGCGCACTTCTCTCCCGGCGCGCTCGGCTGTCCGACCATTGTCTCCGCTCGGTTCGAGCCCGAGAAGGCACTGCGGGCCATGGCCAAGCACCGGGTGTCGGTATTGGCCTGCGTCAGCACGCAGTTCATCATGATGTTGAATTCCCCGGCGCTGGAACACGTCGACCTCACGTCGCTCCGCGTCATGTTTACGGGAGGCGAGGCGGTTCCATACGAGCGAGCAGCGGCCTTCGAGGATCGGACCGGAGCCAAGGTCCTCCAATTTTACGGATCCAACGAGACCGGGGCGCTCAGCGGGACCGCACTGACCGATTCGCGAGAGCGTCGGTTCGGGACGGCCGGAAGGGTGATCGACGCCATGCAGGTACGAGTCTTCGATGCCCACGGCGATCAAGTGACCACGGCGCCGCGCGTGGGAAGACCTGCGGGGAAGGGACCAGCGACCTGTATCGGGTACCTCGATGACGGCGACGGGAACGCCGAGTTGTTCACCGAAGACGGCTGGATGCTGATGGGAGACGTGGTTGAAATCGACGACGCCGGGTACCTGCGGGTCATCGGCCGCACGTCCGACATCATCATCCGGGGTGGCAAAAACATCAGCGCCCCGGCGCTCGAGGCCGAGATCTCCGAACATCCCGACGTGGACTTGGTCGCCGCCGTGTCGATGCCCGACGAGATCCTTGGCGAGCGAATCTGCGTCTACGTGGCGACCCGGCGCAACGTCGCGATGACGCTCGGCGATGTGACGACGTTTCTCGCTGACCGGGGGGTCACTCAGGAGTGGTTTCCCGAACACTTGGTCCAGCTGGATGAGCTGCCCCGCTCGTCCGGCGACAAGGTGGCGAAAGGGGAGCTTCGGGCCGACATCCGCCGACGCCTGGCCGCCGGGTAGGGGCTGCAGTGTCTGAAGTGGTGCTACCACGAGGGTGGCGCACCGGCTAGCGCCCTTGGTTCGTGCCGGGACCGGGTCAGACTGAGGTGGTGGGGACCGAAGCGGGTGCGGCAGGAGGGTTGACCGGGACTTGAACGAGCGAATGCTCACTGGCGTGACGCGGTGAACAGCCAGACCTTCCGCGTCGCCTGGTACGGATTCCGGGCCACCTTCCGCCTCCGCTGGGGCGGCTACCTGGCCATCGTTCTGCTCATCGCCCTGGTCGGGGGCGTGGCCATGGCGGCGATCGCCGGGGCCCGGCGGACACAGTCCTCCTTTCCCGTCTACCTGGCCAGCACCAACCCCTCCGACCTGGGCGGCGTCGTCTCCGTGCTCAATCCGGCGATCGGCGGCCACCGGCTACGACCCGAAGCTGATGGCCACCATCGCCCGCTTGCCTTATGTCACGCACGTCGAGAGCGGCACCGGCCTCGATGTGCTGCCGCTCGGGCCGCTGGCCGCCCGCATCGACAAGGCCGTCGTGCCCGCCGCCGGCAACGGCCTGGGAACGCCCGATGGGCTGAACTTCAACCAGGACCGCCTCACCGTCGTCCAGGGCCGGATGGCCGACCCCCGACGAGCCGGTGAGATCGTCATGGCGACCACGGTGGCCCAACAACTGGGTCTCCACGTTGGTGCGCGCATCCCGATCGGTGTCTATAGCAACGAGCAGACGAATCTCCCCGCGTTCGGCACCTCCAAGGTCCGCCCGATCCGACGGATCACCGTGACGCTGGTGGGCACCGTGATCGAACCGAGACAGCTGATCGAAGACGACGTCGACAATTCCCAGTCGCTGGCCTATTTCACGCCGGCGTTCACCCGGCCCTTCCTGTCCTGCTGTGTCAACTACTCGGAGGCCGGCATCCAGGTACGCGGCGGCAGCCGCCACGTGGCCGCGGTGGAGCGTGAGGTCAAGGCCGTCCTCCCGAAGGCGTTTCCCGCCTTCAGCGGAGCGTCCGACACCCTCGGCAAGGCGCAACGCTCCATCAAGCCCGAGTCGATCGCCCTCGGGGTGTTCGGGGCCATCGCCGCGCTGGCCGCCCTGCTCATCGCCATCCAGGTCATCGGGCGCCAGGTCCGCATGGGTAGCAACGACACCGAGACCCTCCGGGCCCTCGGCGCCGATCGGGCCATGACGTCGAGCGAGGCGCTGATCGGGATCCTGGGCGCGGTCGTGGTCGGCTCACTCCTGGCCGCCGGTGTGGCCGTGACGCTCTCACCACTGGCTCCGATCGGGCCGGTGCGGCCGGTCTACCCGGACCCGGGGGTGTCCTTCGACTGGACGGTGCTCGGCGTGGGCGTGGCGGTACTCGTCGTCGGGCTCGGCGCCGCCGCGGCGGCCCTGGTCGTCCGGGCGAGCCCGCACCGGACCGTGAGCCGGCGCTGGCGGGGGGCGCGGGGATCGGGTGCGGCCCGGGCAGCGGCCAATTCGGGGATGCCGATCCCGGTGGTGGTCGGCATCCGCTTCGCCCTCGAGCCTGGTGCAGGGCGCAACGCGGTGCCGGTGCGCTCGGCCATCCTCGGGACCGTCCTCGCCGTCGTTCGTCGTGGTCGCCGCCGTCACCTTCGGCGACAGCCTCGACACCCTGGTCTCCCACCCCGATCTCTACGGCTGGAACTGGAGCACCGCGTTGGGCTCGGGAAACGTGATCCCCGAGCATCACGCCACGGAGCTCTTGCGCCGAGACCACTACGTCCAGGCCTTCTCGGGCGCCTACTTCGACGATCTGAGCATCGACGGCCAGACCGTGCCGGTGATGGGCCAACGTCCGGGGGCGGCGGTGCAACCGCCGATCCTGACGGGGCATACGCTCCAGGAGCCCGACCAGACCGTCCTCGGCGCCGTGACCCTGGCCCAGCTGCACAAGCGCCTCGGCGACACGGTGGAGGTGACCTCGGGGTCCGGCCCGTCCCGGCCGCTCACGATCGTGGGGACGGCCACCATGCCGACGATAGGAAACGGCTCGGGCCCGCACCTCGAGATGGGAACCGGGGCCCTCATCCCGGCCGCCCTCATTCCGGCCCCGGCCAAGAATCCGTTCAACGTCCCCGCCGCGGTGGCGGGCCCCGCGGTCATCTTCATCGACCTCAAGCCCGGGTCCGGCGCCGCCGGCCGCCAGTCGGTGCAGAAGATGTCCGACCCGCTCACGAACCAGTTCAACTTCGGGGTGTTCGTATCCCCGGTGCTGCGTCCGGCCGAGATCGTCAACTACCGCTCGATGGGGACCACGCCCGCCATCTTGGGGGCCGCCCTCGGCGCCGGCGCGGCCGCGGCCCTGGCCCTGACCCTGGTGGCCTCGGTCCGGCGACGACGACGCGATCTGGCGCTGCTCAAGACCATCGGGCTCAGCCGGCGACAACTGGGGGCGGTCGTCGCCTGGCAGTCGAGCGTCGCGGTGGCCATCGGGACCGTGGTGGGGGTCCCCCTCGGGATCGTGGTCGGCCGGTCGCTCTGGCAGCTCTTCGCCAAGGAGATCAACGCCGTGCCCACCCCCAGCGTCCCGGCCCTGTCCATCGCCCTCATCGCCGCAGGGGCTCTGGTACTGGCCAACGTCATCGCGTTCTTCCCCGGGCGCGTCGCCGCCCGCACCCCGACGGCCCTTCTCCTGCGGGCGGAATAGCGAGGGAGCGACCCCGAGTCGCATCACGCCCGTGGTGGCGTGGACGCCGTTGGCGACGTCTACCCCCAGCCTTCGATCGCCCCGATGCCGAGCTGCTCGATCGCTTCGAGGAGGGGGGGAACCTTCGAATCGGGCACGGGCAGCTGAGGCAGGCGGGGATAGCCGCCGGGCAGGCCCAGCGCGTTGAGGGCGGCCTTGGTGGCGCGTATCCCGCCGGCCGCGTACAGCGTGGCCGAAAGCCGGAGCAGCGATCCGTACAGCTCGCCCATGTGGTGGGCGTCGCCGTCCTTGTAGGCCTGGATCACCCCGACGCAGAGGTGGGGGGCGAGGTTCCCTTCTGAGCTGAGGTAGCCGGTGGCTCCGAGGGAGAGCGCGGTCAGTGCCAGGTGAGGGCCGCCGACATGGATCTCCAGCCGGCTGCCCAGCGCGTCGACGATTTGAGTGAGGTAGCCCAGGTCCTGGTGGCTGACGTTGATCCCGATCAGATGGTCGTACCGGTCAGCCAGTTCGACCAGCATCGACACCGGGACCCGGTAGCCCACCGATTGATGGGTGGAGAGCACGGCCGGGAGACTGGTCGCCCGCAGGACGTCGTCGAAATAGCGGGAGATCTCGGCCGGCGTGGGCCGGTGGCCGTGCCCTTGGTCGAGCGAGTAGATCTGGGCCGCGTCGACCCCGAGGCCGGTGACCATTTCGAAGTAGTCGATCATGTCGACCGAGGTGCGGGGTTCGACGCCCATGGCCCGGACCGGCACCTTGCCACTCAGTTCCTCCACCCCGATCCGGAGCAACCGCCGCGTCTCGTCGTCGGAGAGGACATACCCTTCACCACTCCCGCCCCCGCCGAGATACACCCCGATGCCAGCGGCGGCCATGCGTTGGAGATGGCCCCGCAAGGCGCCCTCATCAAAGACGCCGTACTCGTTAAAGGGGGTGATGCTGACGACAAAGGTGCTGGCGCACGCCGAGTCGACCGGGCCCGCACGACCGGCCGGCAACGGTCAGACGCTCCCGATGCGGTCGAACTTGAAGAGCCTCAGGGAATTGCCACACAGAATGGCGTGCTTCTCGTCGGGCGGGACGTCGGTGAACGTTGCGTTGATGGTCTTCCACGACAGCGGCCAGTCCGTCGTGATGTGGGGGTAGTCGCTCGACCAGAGCATCCGGTCGACCCCGATACGGGCTCGGTTGTCGACGGCGAAGGGGTCGGTGATGAAGGAGGCCGGAAAGAACTCCTGCATGTACTCGCTGGGCAAGCGGGTCAGTTTGGAATCGCGCAGCGATGCCCGCCGGTGGCGTAGGAAGTTGTCGTCGCACTGGCTCTCGAAATACGGGATCCACCCGCAGTCGACCTCGATGAACGGGACACGCAGCCTGGGGAAGCGGTCGAGCACCCCGGCGAAGATGAACTCCAGCATCCGCTTGGGCGCGTCATAGAAGTGGCCGGTACCCGGGAGGTTGGTGGCGACCGAACGTTGCCCCATCCTTCCTTGGACCAGGCCGACGTGGATGGTCAACGGCATGCCGGTCGCCTCGATGGCTTCCCACACCGCGTCGTCCTCGGGCACGATCGACGGCTCTCCGCTCGGGTAGCGCTGCATGAGGAAGGCCACGAAACCGGGCATGTTCGAGAGACGCTCGATCTCGTGCAGACAGCCCTGCACCCCCCGGTTGGGCAGCAGCGCCGTCCCGCCGAGCCGATCCGGCGCGGTCGAGCAGAACTCCGACATGAAGTCGTTGTAGGCCCGGATCATCTCGTGGTGGAGATCGGCGTCCTCATGGCCGGCGACGAAGGTACGGGGGTTGTTCGACCCGAAAATCAGCTCGGCATCGACCCCGTCCTGCTGCATCTCCTTGACCCGGGCCACCGGGTCGTAGCTGCCCGGGTTGATGTCTTCGTACGTGCACCACTGGCCCAGGTCCTCGGCCTTGCGCCCGGCGGTGGCACCCCAGCTGAAGGGGAGGGTCGTGTCGTAGCCGGGGAACACCCACCCATCCCCCTCGGCCAGGCGGTCCACTCGGGGCACCCGATCCCGGTCCTTCCTCGCCACCCGAGACGTCCACACGTCCCGTGGTTCGTTGAGGTGCCCGTCGGCGGAGATCAGCTTGTACTTCGCTTGTGGGCCAGCCATTGCGGTACCCTCCCTCGGGTCAGCCGGACGGCAACGTCCTCACCCTACATTCAGTGATCTTTTTATAAGATCTGAGGCGCTTCGGCGAGGGACCACGCGGCGGCTGTCGACGTCATTTCGAAGGGGAAGAACACGTGGGCATGCCAAAGGACATCGGGATCGTGGACACCATGTTGGGGTTCCCCCACGCCGACATGAAAGAGGTGTACCGGTTCATCACGCAGCAGACCAAGGACACGCAGTCCAAGGAGGAGTTCAAGTTCCCGGCCGAGTACATGTTCAAGGACGTGCCCGAAAAGACATTGGAGGGCGCTGACGACCCCATCGGCGTGACCCTGCGCGAGATGGACCTCTGGGGCATCGAGCGGGGGCTGATCGGGGTGGGGGACCTGGGCGGTGTCGGGGCCGATGCGCTCAAGCGCCACCCCGACCGGTTCATCGCCTCGGCCAACGCCGATCCCAACCAGGGCATGAAGGGGATCACCCAGCTCGTGCGCGACTACGAGACCTACGGCGTCCGGGCGGTGGGCGCCTTCCCGTCCGGCACCTTCCCCCAGGTAGCCATCAACGACAAGAAGATGTATCCGCTCTACGCCAAGTGCGTGGAGCTGGGGATCCCCATCTTCTGCTGCGCCGGCGTGCCCGGCCCCCGCCTCAAGTTCGAGCCCCAGCGCGTCGAGCTCATCGACGAGGTCATGTTCGACTTCCCCGACCTCATCTTCGTGACCAGGCACGGGTGCGAGCCGTGGACCGAGCTGGCCGTCAAGCTGATGCTCAAGTGGCCCGGGCTGCACTACTCCACCAGCGCCTTCGCCCCCAAGTACTACCCGAAGGACATCGTCAACTTCGCCAACACCCGGGGTGCCGACAAGATCATCTACGCCGGCTACTTCCCGATGGGCCTCTCCATCGAGCGGATCATGACCGAAATGCCCGCCGTGGGGTTCAAGGACGACGTGTGGCCCAAGTTCCTGCGCACGAACGCCTTGCGGGTGCTAGGCCTGACCTAGTGAGGCACCGGATTTCGCCCATGATCGGCGACCCGCCCGGCCCGCCCGACCCGCCCGACCCGCAGTACCCGCACCCAAGGAGCACAGATGACCGACACGATTGCCGAGAGAGCGGACGGGGCGGGTGACGTCGCCGTCCCCGCCGTCGACTACACCACCTTTGACGCCGACAACCACTATTACGAGGCGACCGACGCCTACACCCGCCACATCGACCCGGCCATGGCGAAGCGGGCGATGCAATGGGCCGAGGTCGACGGCCGGGTGCGGCTCCTGGTCGGAGGAAAGATCAACCGGTTCATCCCGAACCCGACCTTCGACCCGGTCGCGCACGCCGGCAGCCTCATCGAATACTTCCGGGGCCGGAACCCCGAGGCCCAGGACATGCGCTCCCTGTTCGGTGAGCTGGAGCCCATCCGTCCCGAATACCGCGACCGCGACGCCCGCCTGGCGGTCATGGACCGTCAGGGGCTCGACGGGTGCTTCCTCTTCCCCACCCTCGGCGTGGGCATGGAGGAAGCACTGGCCGCGGACCCGCCCGCTCTGGTCGCCGCCTTCACCGCCTTCAACCGCTGGCTGGAGGACGACTGGGGCTACGCCTACCAGGACCGCATCTTCGCCGCGCCGATGATCACGCTCATTGACGTGGAGGCCGCGGTCGCCGAGCTCTCCCGCGTGCTCGAGGCCGACGCCCGCATCGTGTGCATCAAGGGTGGCCCGGCGCACTCGCCGATCGGCTTGATCTCCCCGGCCGACCACCGCTTCGACCCGTTCTGGGGGCTGGTCAACGAGTCCGGCGTGACCGTGGGCATCCACTCCGGTGACGCCGGCTACGGCCGCTACATCAACGACTGGGAGCCCTTCGGCGACTTCGAAGCGTTCCGCCACTCACCGTTGCGCTCGGTGATCAGCTCGGACCGTCCGCCCTTCGAGACCATGGCGGCCATGGTCTGCCAAGGCCTCTTCGACCGGTTTCCCAACGTGCGCGTGGCCACCATCGAGTCCGGGGCCGACTGGGTGGCCCCTCTCTTGAAGAAGCTTGGCAAGGTCCACGGCCAGATGCCCTCGGCCTTTCCGTCCGACCCGGTGGAGGCCTTCCGGGAGCACGTCTGGGTGGCGCCCTTCTACGAGGACAACCTGGCCGTCCTCAAGGACGTCCTGGGGGTGGAGCACCTGCTGTTCGGATCCGACTGGCCCCACGCCGAGGGGCTCCCCGAGCCCAGGGACTTTGCGCTCGACCTGCGACGCCACCATTTCGGCGAGGACGAGATCCGCACCATCATGCGCCACAACGGTCGTGTGCTCACCCAGCGGCGGACGGCGTAGAGCGGGTCGCGGGCCGTCGGCTCGCCGGCTGAGCCCGGGGCAGCCCGGCGTCCAGGGGCCTCCCGGGCGGTCGTAGATCCGGAATGTCTTTCGCCGTTCGCGAGCAAGAAACCGAGATGAAACACAACGGTGCCACGGTGTGGGCATGCGTGATCGGCTCACTGGTTGCCGAGGGGCATCGTGTTGCCCGGCGTGGGCCGTTCGCGCCCGGACGCGCTGAACTCATGTTGGCCACCCTGCGTATCTGGCTGCCCGATGCCCCGGGGGTCCTCGGCGCGGTGGCGGCCGAGATCGGCGCCGTCGACGGCAATGTGATCGGCCTCGAAGTGCTCGAGCGCGAGGCCGGGGTGGCCATCGATGAACTGGTGGTCGAGCTGCCCGATCGGCCGGGCGCCGTCGACTCGGTGTGCCAGGGGATCCGCCGGGTTCCCGGTGCCGGCGTCGAGGACGTCCGCCAGCTGGCCTCGGTGGGCCTGGACCGTGAGGACACCGTGCTCGGTGCGGCGGTCGCCATTCTCCAGGCGGCCTCGCCCACCGCCGCACTCAACGCACTGCTCGGCCAGCTCCTCACCCTCTTCGATCTCAGCTGGATGGCGCTGGCCGACCTCGATCGTGAGCGGTTTCTCGAGGTGCACGGCGACGTTCCTTCGGTGCAATGGGTGATGGCCTTTGCCGAGGGGTCGCGCAGCGGCGGTGACCCGGCCAACGACACCACCGGCTCGGGAGTCTTCGTCGAAGCGATCGCCGACACCGACTTCACGGTGTGCGGCGGGCGGTCGCCCGCCATCCGGCGCCGGGAGCGCCATGAGATCGCCATGTTGGCGGTGGTCACCGCCCGGTTCATCGACGCCCTGGGCGTGCGTGAGCTGTCCCATTGAGCAGCCGCCAGCCCCCTCACCTAAGGTCCCGCCATGGTGCGTATCGGGATGGTGGGGACGGGACTCATCGCCTGGGCCCACGGTCTGGGCCTTCGGGCCATGATCGACGGAGGGGCGATCGACGCCTCGCTCGAGGTGGTGCACGATCGCTCGTCAGAAGCGGGCCGAGAGGTTCGCCGCCGCCTGCGGCGCCACGACGGTGGACAGCGTCGCCGCCGTGATCGAGGGCTGTGATGCGGTCTGGGTCTGCACGCCGACTTCGGCCCACGGCCAGGCGGTCGAGGCCGCCGCCACGGCCGGCCGGGCGGTCTTCTGCGAGAAGCCGTTGGCCACCGACCTGGCCGGTGCCCTCGCCCTGACCGACGTCGTGACGGACGCGGGCGTGCCGGCCCAAGCGGGCCTGGTGCTGCGGTCCGCTCCGGTGTTCCGCGCCCTGCGCGACCTGGTGCGGTCGGGCGAACTGGGCCGCCCCATGGCCGCGGTCTTCCGCGACGACCAGTACTTCCCGATCCAAGGGAGGTACGGGGGCTCGAAGTGGCGGGCCGACGTGACCCAGGCCGGCGGCGGGTGCCTGATTGAACACTCCATCCACGACGTGGACATCCTCCGTTTCTGTTTCGGTGAGGTGGAGACGGTGACGGGCCGGACGTCGAACTTCTCGGGGCACCCGGGCATCGAGGACGTCGCCACGGTGTCGATGCAGTTCGCCTCGGGGCTCACCGCCCACCTGACCAGCGTGTGGCACAACATCCTCAGCCGTGGGTCCACCCGCCGGGTCGAGGTGTTCTTCGAGAACGGCCTGGTGTGGCTGGACGACGAATTTCGCGGTCCGCTGCACGTCCAGACCAGCGATATCGACCGAGTCTCGACCCTGCCCGTCCCCCGACTGGGTGACGGCGCTGCCGTTCGGCAACCACGAGATCGGCCTGGGCGTGGCGCCCTACGTCGAGGAGGATCGGGCCTTCGTCGACGCCGTGGTCGAGGGACGAGATCCAGAACCGGGCCTGCACCAGGCGCTGGTGGCCCATCGCCTGGTGGATGCGGCCTACCGCTCCGCCCACCGGGGCGGGCGCCCGGTCGCGCTTCAGTGAGCCCGGGGCCGGATCAGGCCGTCGGGCGCCTCCCAGCGGCAGTAGTTCTGGTAGCGGTAGAGGGTCTCGTAGCCCAGCTTGGTATAGACCGGCTCGCCCATCTCCGAGGCCTGTAGGGAAACCCGGGCGGCACCCCGCTCGAAGGCCAGGTTGGTCACGCGCTGGGTCATGGCCCGCCCCAGACCCTTCTGACGGGCCGCCGCCACCGTGCCCACCCACTGCAGGCTGGCGATGCCGTCGCTCGAGTAGGTGAGCGCGGCGGACACGGGCTGCTCGCCCCGGTAGGCGACCACAATGGCGGCGTCGTCATCGGCCAGCACCTGGGCCGGGAGATCGAAGCTGTCGGTGAACACCTCGGGGGGCAGCCCGTAGATCGAGTAGGCATCGGCGTTGACGGCCATGAAATCCGACAGGCCCCGCTCGTCGGTCACCGGACCGAGCTCGATGCCGTCGGGCGGTGCGACGTCGGCGAACGGCGCCCGGCAGATCATCTCGGGGAAGGGCTCGCCGAAGGCGACCAGTCCGGCCGCGGTGCAGAACGCCTCGAGGTCGTCGTCCTGGCCGGTGTCGCGGACCTTGACCGTGTAGCCCCGCTTGCGGCGGGCGAAGAAGGTGTCGGCCCGCCCGATCAGCTCGGCCGCCGGCACCGACTCGTCGGTGCGGAAGGCGCCGTTGCAGTTGACCGGGATCCACGATCCCCCGGCGTAGGCCACGACGCACTCGCCGTCCTCGAAGGATCCCCGACGGCACCACGTCGTGGTCGCCCGGCTGTAGGCGATGAGGTTGGCATAGGCCAGTCGGGCCTCGTCGGCCGTGGACGCGTCGGCGCGGGGCGGTGGGGCATCGTGATCGGCCATGCCGCCATGATGCCCCACCGAGGGACCGCGGCAGCAACCGCTTCGGCCACTCAACGAAGGACGAACACCGGGTGCTTGGCCGCGATGGCCTCGAATTGGGCGTCGGTCGAGTCGGGTCCGACCCCGTCGAAGAACATGCCGACCTCGAACTTCCAGCGCCGCAGGTAGGCCCGCAGGATGGGGGTGCGCTCGGCCACCGGGATCTCCACGGCCGTGCGCTCGAAGCGACGGCGCCCGAGGATCAACACCAGCTTGCCGTCGGCCGCCTTCACGTTGCGCACCCACTGGGTCTCGCCCCGGGGCGAGACCAGGTACTCGTGGCCCTCGAACGTGAGGGGGTTCACCGGGGTGCGGTGCACCTCGCCGGTGCTGCGGCCCACGTGCTCGAGCGTGCGGGATCCCCAGACGCTGATCCCCAGGCGCGTCAGCAGATTGAGGAAGCGGTTCATCACGTTGCGGGTGAACCAGTCGGGTTGGCGGTAGTGGGCGGTCGGGCTCGACGTCATGATGGTCATCGTTCTCCTGAGGTGGTGGGCCAGTAGTTCAGAACAATGATCATTACAGAGAACAATCGTTCTTGTCAAGTACTTGTGTTCTCGCTCCGGAACGGCAAGACTGATGGCATGTCGGCGCCACGCACCGCCCGGGAGCGGGTCAAGGACGAGGTCACCAGCGAGATCCTCACCGCGGCCAGGGCCCATTTGGCCCGTGAGGGCGCGGCGGCCCTCTCCCTGCGCTCCATCGCCCGCGACCTGGGGATGGCCCCCTCGGCGTTGTACCGCTACTTCTCGAGCCGTGACGCGCTGCTCAGCGCGCTCGATCCTCGGGGCCTACGGGTCGCTGGCCGACCAGGCGGAGCACGCCTCGGAGGCGGCGTACGCCCGGGAGGACGGAGCGATGGCGCGCTGGGTGGCCGTACCGCGGGCCATGCGGTCGTGGGCCCGCGGCCATCCCCACGAATGGGGCCTGATCTTCGGCTCACCGGTGCCGGGCTACGAGGCCCCGACCGAGACCATCACCCCGTACACCCGCCTGGCCCTAGCCCTGGTCCGCCCGATCATCGAGGCCCATCGGACACGGGAGCCTGCGGCTGGCATCCGTCGGCGCCGTCGTCGCGCCGTCACCGGGGACGGACCCGCTGGCCCTGGCCGTCGCAGCCCGTGACCGACGGCCTTCTCCCCGGTCTCCCCACCGTGGCGGTGGCGCGGGCGCTGCAGGCCTTTGCCACCCTGATCGGGGTCATCAGCCTCGAGCTCTTCGGCCACTGGCGCAACACGGTGCTGGAGCCGGAGGTCCTGTTCGAAGCGACGATCAGCCACCTGGCGTCGTCCACCGGCGTGTGCCCCTGAGGCACTGCCGCTGCTCTCGTCAAGCGCGCCGTTGCGTTACGTGGGAACGGGGAGGCGCATCTCGACGCCGGCGTGGTGCAAGAAGCGAATCTTGCGCTCGAGGGCTGACTGCCAATCGACCATGTCCTTGTCGAATTGGGCCCGGTTGCCCTCCTCGCACGCGTGCTCGAGCTCGTCGAACGCCACATCTTCAGCGTCCAGGAGGGCTCGGTACTTCAACAGGAAGTGGTCGTCGATCGGCTGGTGCACGTCGTTCTCCCTACTGCGGCCCGCTCGTTACGAGCCGGTGGAGAAACGTTATCCCCACCGTCCTTCGTTCTGCTCAGAGTGGGCCTGACCAGGGAGTCTGGCCATCGGGAGTCGGGCCCTCGGATCAATCGGTCAGCTCAACCAGGGAGGTCCCGAGGAGGGCGGACGCGGCGTTGAGCACCGACTGGCCCGCCACCAGGACGGCCAGCTCGCCGCGCACGCGCACCCGCCCGGTGGCCAGCGCATCGGCCGCGTCGAGCTCGCCGCGGGCGATGGCCAGGGCGTCGGCGTAGGCCACCACGATGGTCACGTCGGTCGGGAGGGACGAGGTCGGATCGAGCGTCATGGTGACGCCGTCGTGGTTCACGGACAGCACGGTCCGCACCTCGCCCGCCGGCGCGCCGATGTCGTCGGGTGCACTCGTGACCACCTGGGCCACGGCGAAGACGCCGTCCGACGCGGTGAGCGAGCCCGCTCCGGCGGCCGCGATGGCGGCCGTCAGATCGAGATCGGAGAGGGCGGCATTGAACGCCTGCACCCATTCCGGCGAGAGGTAGCGGGGCATGTCCGAGTGTCCGAGGGCCGAGTGTCCGGGAGGCCGAAAGAGGGTCCTCCGGCTCAGCCGGCGGACGCCTCTTCCGCCGACTTCTTGGTGCGCTTGAGGATCTTGCGGCCCAACCACGCCACCGGGTCGTAGTGGGCATCGACCACCCGCTCCTTCATGGGGATGATGCCGTTGTCGGTGATCTTGATGTGCTCGGGGCACACCTCGGTGCAGCACTTGGTGATGTTGCACATGCCCAGGCCGCGGTCGTGCGCCAGCTCGCGCCGGTCGTTGACGTCGAGCGGGTGCATCTCGAGCTCGGCGAAGCGGATGAAGAAGCGGGGCCCGGCGTACTTGGGCTTGTTCTCCTCGTGGTCGCGGATGACGTGGCAGACGTCCTGGCACATGAAGCACTCGATGCACTTGCGGAACTCCTGGCCCCGCTCCACGTCGACCTGCATCATGCGGTAGCCGCCCTCGGGCTCGGGGCCCGGCTCGAAGGCGGGGATCGTCTTGGCCACCTCGTAGTTGAAGCTGACGTCGGTGACCAGGTCGCGGATGATCGGGAAGGTCTTCATGGGGGCCACGGTGACCGGCGCGCCCTCGGGCAGGGTGTCCATGCGGGTCATGCACATCAGGCGCGGCTTGCCGTTGATCTCGGCCGAGCACGACCCGCACTTGCCGGCCTTGCAGTTCCAGCGGCAGGCCAGGTCGGGTGCCTCGGTGGCCTGGATGCGGTGGATGACGTCGAGCACGACCTCGCCCTCGACGGCGGGCATCACGTAGTCGGTGAACTCGCCGCCCTCGGGGTCGCCCCGCCAGATCGTCAGGGTCACCTGGGCCGGGGGACCCGCCTCGGCTGGGTACCGGGGCCGGGGCCGGACCGCCGTCGTCCACTGCCGCGTCGTCGGTGATGGTCATCAGTGTCCCTCCTCGAGGAGTTCGCGCAGTTCGGCCGGCATCTCGGGCAGGGGCTCGGGCGCGATCGCGATGGGGGCCAGGTAGCCCTTCTCGTCCGTCTGGTGCTGCACGAAATTGATCTTGCCGTACTCGGGGTCCGGGCCCGGGTAGTCCTCCCGGGTGTGCCCACCGCGCGACTCCTTGCGGTGGAGCGCGCCCTGGGCCACGGCGATGGAGGTGGTGACCATGGAGGGCAGGTCGGTGGCCAGGTTCCAGCCCGGGTTGTAGGCCCGCCCGCCCTTGACGCTGAGCTTGGCCACCCGACCCTTGAGGTCCTCCAGCTGGGCCAGGGCCTCCTCGAGCTCGGGGCCGGTGCGGATGATCCCGACCAGCGTCTGCATGGTCTCCTGCAGCTCCTCGTGGACGCCGTAGGGGTTGTCCCCGCCTTCACGCCCGAACGGCGCGAAGGCTTCGTCGATCACCGAGGCGATCTCCGCCGCGTCGACGCTCGGCGAGCCGGCGCGGCCCTCGGCGAAGTCCGCCGCACCGATCCCGGCTCGGCGGCCGAAGACGATGAGGTCCGAGAGCGAGTTGCCGCCCAGGCGGTTCGCCCCGTGCATGCCGCCCGACACCTCACCGATGGCGAAGAGGCCGGGCACCGTGGCCGCCTGGGTCTCGGCGTCGACCCGCACCCCGCCCATCATGTAGTGGCACGTCGGGCCCACTTCCATCGGGCCGGCGGTGATGTCCACCCCGGCCAGTTCCATGAACTGGTGGTACATCGACGGGAGGCGTCGCCGGATGTACTCGGGTGTGCGGCGTGAGGCGATATCGAGATAGACCCCGCCGTGCGGCGTGCCCCGGCCCGCCTTGACCTCCGAGTTGATGGCGCGGGCCACCTCGTCGCGGGGCAGGAGGTCGGGGGTGCGGCCGTTGTTGATGTGGTCGTCGTACCAGCGGTCGGCCTCCTCCTCGGTCTTCGCTGTCTCGGCCGCGAACATGTCGGCGATGTAGTCGAACATGAAGCGCTTGCCCTCGGAGTTGCGCAGGACGCCGCCGTCGCCGCGCACGCCCTCGGTGACCAGGATGCCGCGCACGCTGAGCGGCCACACCATGCCGGTCGGGTGGAACTGCACGCACTCCATGTCGATGACGTCGGCCCCGGCCCAGATGGCCATGGCGTGCCCGTCGCCCACCGACTCCCACGAGTTGGAGGTGTACTTCCACGACTTGCCGATCGAGCCGGTGGCCAAAATGAAGGCCTTGGCGGTGAAGACCACCATCTCACCGGTCGGGCGCATGTAGCCGACGGCTCCGGAGATCCGGCCTTCGGCGTCGGGCAGCAGGCGCAGGATCTTGCACTCCATGAAGACGTCGGTCCCCATGGAGACCACCTTCTGCTGCAGGGTGCGGATCAGTTCCAGCCCGGTGCGGTCGCCCACGTGGGCCAGGCGGGCGTAGCGGTGGCCGCCGAAGTCGCGCTGGGTGATGCGGCCGTCGCTCGGTGCGGTCGAAGAGCGCCCCCCAGCGCTCCAGCTCGAAGACCCGGTCGGGCGCCTCCATGGCGTGGATCTGCGCCATGCGCCAGTTGTTGAGCATCTTGCCGCCGCGCATGGTGTCGCGGAAGTGGACCTGCCAGTTGTCCTCGGGCCAGACGTGGCCCATGGCGGCGGCCATGCCGCCCTCGGCCATGACGGTGTGCGCCTTGCCCAGCAGCGACTTGCAGACCAGCGCCACCCGCAGGCCGCGCTCCTTGGCCTCGATGGCGGCGCGCAGGCCGGAGCCGCCCGCCCCGATGATGATGACGTCGTACTCGTGGGTTTCGTACTCGGGATCGGCCATGTCCTGAATGTCCTTCGGTTGCTTTCGAGCGCTTAGAAGTGGAAGCCGGGGTCGTGGATGGTGCCGCTGGCCACCAGTCGCACGTAGAGGTCGCACAGGGCCACGCCGAAGAGGCTGATCCAGGCGAAGCGCATGTGATGGGCGTTCAGCGGCGTCACCAGCTTCCACAATTTGTGCCGGACCGGGTGCTTGGCGAACGACCGCACCGCGCCACCGCAGAAATGGCGGCAGGCGTGGCACGAGAGGCTGTAGAGCCAGAGGAACACGGCGTTGGCCAGGAGCACGACCGTGCCCACGCTGATGCCCCAGCCGTCGCCCACACCCGGTTGGCTGAACGCCTCGACGGCATCGATGGTCAACAGGACGTTGAAGATGAGCAGTATCCAGAAGAAGTAGCGGTGCACGTTCTGGAGGATGAGCGGAAAGCGCGACTCGCCGCTGTAGCTGCCGTGGGCGTCGGCCACGGCGCAGGCCGGGGGCGACCACCAGAAGGAGCGGTAGTACGCCTTGCGGTAGTAGTAGCAGGTGAGCCGGAAGCCCAGCGGGAAGATCAAGATGAGCAGGGCCGGGGAGAGCGACCACCATTCGGCCACTACCCGGGGGTGGCTGCCGGCCACGCAACTGGCGGCCAGACAGGGGGAGTAGAAGGGCGAGAGCAGGTTGCGGTGCATGGCGGCGCCGACGAAGTAGTCCTTGTTGATGAAGGCGGCCCAGGTCGAATACACCACGAAGGCAGTGAGGACGGTGACGGTGACGACCGGCTCCACCCACCAACGGTCCTCGCGCAGGGTCGGCCGGTCCGGGCCCCCCCTGGCCCCGCCGATGGCGACCGGCGTCGGTGTGGGGTTCTCCAATGTGGCTGTCACGCGTTCCTCCTCGGCGCCCGCGCCGGGCGGGCCACGGCGGGCCAATCATTCCAGACCCCACCCCTCACCATGCCCCCTCGACCAGGAGGTCTCGGTGCTCCTCGTTTCTTCGGCCATCACCTTGACCCTAAACAGTCGGCACGAACGACGTCAAAGACATAGATAACATGAGATTGATAGCATTACGCTATGAACTTGTGGAGGAACGATGAGGCTCCCAGCGCTGAATCCGAATGATGAATCGGTGAACCCGGTGAACCGGTGCAGCTGAACCAGCTCGCGGTCGCGGTGGCGGTGGCCGAGGAGGAGAACTTCACCCGGGCGGCGGCCCGTCTCCACCTGGCCCAACCCTCGCTCAGCCGTCAGATCCGCCTTCTCGAGCGCGAGCTCGGCGTCCAGCTCTTCAATCGCGGGCCGGGCCAGAGCGTGGTGACCCTGACGGCGGACGGCGAGGCTCTGCTGCCGTTCATCCGCCGCGTCCTGGCCGACGTGGCGGCCACGGGAGCCGAAGCCCGGGCCCTCACGGGCATGGCCCGGGGACGGCTCTCCATCGGCGCCACGCCCAGCCTCATCACCCGGGTCCTGGCGCCGGCCCTGGTCGATTTCCAGGCCAGCCATCCCGGGATCGACCTCCTCGTGGTCGAGGCGGGATCCCACCAGCTGGTGCCCCAACTGGCCAGCGGTGAGGTCGACCTCGCCCTGGTCGTCCAACCGGTGACCGACTCGCTGGTGGCCACCACACCCCTCTTCCATGACCCGCTCGTCCTGGCCGTCGCTCCAGCGCACCCGCTGGCGGCGCGGCGCCAGGTGCGGGTGGCCGACCTGGACGGGGTCTCGCTCGTCATGTTCCGTGAGGGCTACGACCTCCGCTCGGTCACCCTCGACGCGTGCCGTGATGCCGGCGTCGCCCCGCACCTGGTCAGCCAGGGTGGTGAGATGGACGGCGTGCTCGCCTTCGTCGCGGCCGGGCTGGGAGCGGCCGTCGTACCGGCCATCGCCATGCCGTCCGACGGCAGCCTGACCGCCATCCCCTTCAGCCGCCCCGG
Source organism: uncultured Acidimicrobiaceae bacterium (assembly GCA_963743785.1). Taxonomy (GTDB): domain Bacteria; phylum Actinomycetota; class Acidimicrobiia; order Acidimicrobiales; family RAAP-2; genus Bog-473. Next base: position 197,365 of record CAVURD010000001.1, read on the forward strand.
GTTGAGCCGCACCGTGGCCCTCGCCCACCGCAACGACCGGCCACTTCCCCGACCGGCCCGCGCCCTGGCCGACCAGCTGGCTCGACTCCACGGCGAGGGAACCGCTCAGGCGATGGACAGCGACAGCACTGGTGGACTCGCCTCGTGACGCGACGCCATCGAACCTCGAGGCGCAGCTCTGGGACATTCGGAGTCGCCACCGCGAACTGCGAACTGCGAACGGTCAGCAGTGATCAAGCCTGTTGATGGCGCCCGCGACGGCGGGGGGTCCGTGTTGTCGCCACCATGATCGCGCCGGCGGCGACCAGCATGGCTCCGGTGACGAGCAGCGGGAGCAGGTTGAGGCCGGTGACGGCCAAGGTGCGGGGCGTGGTCACTATGGCGCCCGACGCCGGAGATCCTCCCGTGACCGCGGGGACCGTGGCCGTGGTGGTCGTCGGCGCCGCCGTAAAGGTAATAGTCACCTGCCCGCCTCCGGACTGATTGGCGGCGGTCACGGACCCGTTCGAACTGGACGGGTCGAAGAAACTGGACCCGCCGCCACCCCCGGCTCCGGACGCCAGGGATGTATTGCTCTGCCCCCCACCACCTCCGCCACCGAAGAGACCGCCGCCGCCGCCGCCGCCCGCGGACTCAGAGCCACTGGTGCTGCCGGAACCGCCGGTACCCCCCCGACTGTTTCCTGTGGTCGTCCCGGGATTGTTGGACGGAGGCAGGCAGTCACCAGCTGTGCCACTCGACGCCTGTGTGCCCCCACCTCCGCCGGTGCACGCCGATGTCCCCGATCCGGGACCACCAGCACCACCGGCGGAGCCACCTCCGGCACCGCCGGTGCCAGCCGCGCCCACGCCGGTGCTGGCAGCGCCACCGCCACCGCCACCGCCTCCTCCACCGATCGCCAGAACGGTGGCTCCCAGACGGACGTCAGACGCTCCGCCCCCGCCGCCGCTCGCAGTAAACCCGACATTTCCTGGACCCCCGCTGGCGTCGCCGCCTGAGCCGTTCGGTGCACCCCCGGTCCCTCCGGCGCCCGCGGCCTCCCCGACCCCGGCTCCACCCTGGCAGCCCACATTGACCGTGAGAATCTGCCCCGGCGTGACCGAGACGGTCGCCGTTGCCGTGCCGCCATTGGCGCCCGCGCCTCCGGGGTCCCCGTTCGTCTGCCCGGCCCCACCCTGCCCTCCGGACGCGGTCACGGTGACTGCTGAAACGTTGGCGGGAACCGTAAAGGTTTGATTCGTGCCGTCTGGGCCGGCGATACAGGAGAAGTTCGTGACGGCGGCCGAGGCCGTTGACGGCGTCGCGATTGAGGCCACCAGTCCCCCAGCCGCCCCCGTCGCCATGACGACGACCGCAATCGCCAACCGGTTCCGGCGGCCCCACAGTTCACGAATCACCCGAAATTCCTCCCGCGCCATAGCGTCAATCCGCGCGATGGCCGTCGATCGCAACCGGCCATGTTTCGGGCCATTTCGCACGAACATAACTGTGAGCTGGGCATAGGTCAAGCACCTGGCGTCACGTTCAATCCCCGAGTTCGGCCCAAACCCATTACCCAGCGAGGGGGCAGTGACGCCTCGCACACGCACACGAGCGAACCAGCGCGAGACCAACTGGAGGGACGGGCTGAGCGGCGCGGAACCGCAACCGGACTCGGGCGTTTAGTCTTTGCCCATGGACGGCCCCACGCGCACTGACCCATCCGCGACCCCTGGACCCGGGACGCTCCACCCGCCGGCCGATCTGGCCCGCACCCTCGGCGAACTGCGGGCCTCGGGCTGGAGATCGGTTCCGGTGGCCGAGGAGATGCGGCGCAACACCGCCGCCCGGATCGCCTCGGAGGAGTCGCTCATCCCGGGCGTGCTCGGCTTCGACGACACCGTGGTGCCGCAGATGGAGAACGCCATCCTGGCCGGTCACGACATCATCTTGCTGGGGGAGCGCGGTCAGGCCAAGACCCGGGTCATCCGGTCGATGGTCGGCCTGCTGGACGAGTGGCTGCCCATCGTCGCCGGTTCGGAGATCAACGACGATCCCTACGGGCCGGTCTCCCGGGCCGCCATCATCGCCGTGGCCGAGGGGGGAGACGAGACCCCGATCACGTGGGTGCACCGCTCCCAGCGCTACGGCGAGAAGCTGGCCACCCCCGACACGTCGATCGCCGACCTGATCGGCGAGGTCGACCCCATCAAGATCGCCGAGGGGCGCTATCTGAGCGACGAGCTGGCCCTGCACTACGGGCTGATCCCGCGGGTCAACCGGGGCATCTTCGCCATCAACGAACTGCCGGACCTCTCCGAGCGGATCCAGGTGGGGCTGCTGAACGTGCTCGAAGAGCGCGACGTGCAGATACGCGGTCACCGCATCCGGTTGCCGCTCGATATCACCCTGGTCGCCACGGCCAATCCCGAGGACTACACCAACCGCGGCCGCATCATCACCCCGCTCAAGGACCGCTTCGGGGCCCAGATCCGCACGCACTACCCCTTCGAGACCATGACCGAGGTCAAGATCATGGAATCCGAGGCCGAGCTGCCCACGGCCGGGGTGCCGGCCACCGTGCCGGCCTACCTCAAAGAGGTGGTGGCCGAGATCTCCCAGTTGGCCCGCCGCAGTTCCCACCTGAACCAGCGCAGCGGCGTCTCGGTCCGCCTCTCCATCGCCAACTACGAGACCCTGGTGGCCAACGCGGTGCGCCGCGCCCTGCGTACCGCCGAGCCCGTGGCCGTGCCCCGCATCAGCGACCTGTCCGCCCTGGTCCCCTCCACCCAGGGCAAGATCGAGGTCGAGGCCATGGAGGAGGGGCACGAGGAGATCGTGGTAGCCCAACTGGTGTCGGCCGCCGTGCTCTCGGTCTTCCGCCGCCGGGTCACCCTGGATGACCCGGGAGCGATCGTCGGGGCCTTCACCGAACAGGTGGTGGTCCACGCCGGCGACGACCTGCCCTCGGCGGCCTACCTGGCCGTCCTGGCCGACCTGCCCGAACTCGAGCCCCCGACCCGGGCCCTGGCCGGCCCCGACGCGGCCGAGTCGCCGGCACTGATGGCCAGCGCGCTGGAGTTCCTGTTGGAGGGGCTGCACCTGACCAAGCGGCTGAACAAGGACTCGTCGGGCGCCCGCGCCCTGTACCGGGGGCGTAAGTAGGACGCCGTGACGGCCCGCTACGACTACTCGGGATGGGACGGCACCCAGGACTTCACCGACCTCGACCCCGACGACCTGCTGGCCGGCCTGACCGACGACCTGCTGGCCGGCGGCGACCTCGACGATGCGCTGCGCCGCCTCCTGCGCTCGGGCATGCGCACGAGCGACGGGGAGCAGATTCCCGGGCTGCGCGACCTGCTCGAACAGCTCCGGCGTCGCCGGGCCGACATGCTGGCCGAGGGTGACCCCGACGGCCGCATGGCCGAGATCGGGGCCAAGCTCGACGAGATCGAGTCCGACGAGCGGGCCGCCATCGACGAGCTCGAGGACGAGGCGCGTACCTCGGGCGACGAGCGGCGCGCCGAAGTGACGGGCGACGTGGCCACCGAGCGCCGCATGGCCCTCGACCTCCAGCCCGGCGACCCGGCCGGGCGGATCCAGTCGCTGCAGCACTACGACTTCGTCTCGTCCGAGGCGCGCGAGCGTTTCGAGGAGCTGGTGGAGGAACTGCGCCGCGAGATGGCCGACACTTTCTTCGAGGGAGCGTCCGAGGCGCTGTCCAACATGAGCCCCGAGTCGATGGCCCGCATGCGCGACGCCTACGACGCCCTGAACCAGATGCTCGAACAGCGCGAGGCCGGCGAGGAGATCGACCCGAGCTTCGAGGACTTCATGGAGCAGTACGGCGACATGTTCCCGGGCGATCCCCAGAGCCTCGACGAGTTGCTGGCCCAGCTGGCCGAGCGCATGGCGGCGGCCCAGGCGGTGTGGAATTCGATGTCGCCCGAACAACGGGCCCAGCTCCGGGGCCTGATGGAAGCGGTGCTCGAGGACATGGACCTGCGGTGGCAGGTGGACCGGCTGGCGCGCAACCTGCAGTTGGCCGCGCCCGAAGCCGGCTGGGGTCGCTCCTACGGGTTCGAGGGCGAGGGCCCCATGAGCATCTCGCGGGCCACCGACCTGGCCTCGCAACTGGGCCAACTCGACTCGATGGAGGACCTCCTCCAGTCCGCCTCGACCCCGGCGGCCCTGAGCGAGATCGACCTGGACCAGGTGCGGGCGCACATGGGCGAGGACGCGGCGCGGGCCCTGGACCGGCTGGCCAAGCTGACCAAGTCGTTGGCCGACCAGGGCCTCATTGAGCAGCACGGCGGCCGCACCGAGCTCACGCCCCGCGGCGTGCGCCGGCTCGGGCAGAAGGCGCTCAACGATCTCTTCGGCCAACTCAACAAGGACCGCATCGGCGATCACAGCCAGACGTCGGTCGGTTCGGGTCACGACCGGGAGGAGACCACCAAGACCTATGAATACGGCGACCCCCTGAACCTCCACCTCTCCACCACCGTGCACAACGCCGTGCGGCGAGGGGGCTCGGGCGTCCCGGTGCGCCTCTTGCCCGAGGACTTCGAAGTGGTGGAGTCAGAGGCCCTGGCCCGGTCGGCCACCGTGTTGCTGGTCGACCTGTCGATGTCGATGCCGATGCGGGACAACTTCGTGCCGGCCAAGCGCATGGCCATGGCGCTCGAGACCCTCATCTCCAGCCGGTTCCCCCGGGACTATCTAGGCATCGTCGGCTTCTCCGAGGTGGCGCGCGAGATCCGGCCGGACGAACTGCCCACCGCCATGTGGGACTACGTCTACGGCACCAACCTGCAGCATGCCCTCGCCCTGTCCCGGCGCATGCTGGCCCACCAGCACGGGACCAAGCAGATCATCGTGGTGACCGACGGCGAGCCGACGGCGCACATCGACGACCGGGGCGAGGTCTTCTTCAATTACCCGCCCGTGCCCGAGACGCTGCAGCGCACCATGGCCGAGGTCATCCGCTGCACCCGGGCCGGCATCATCATCAACTGCTTCGCCCTCGACCTCGAGCGCACGCACTACCCCTTCGTCGAGCAGATCGCCCGGGTCAACGGGGGCCGCACCTTCTACACCACCCCGGACGCGCTGGGCGGCTACGTCCTGGTGGATTTCCTCAAGCACCGGCGCGTGCTCCGTCCGGCCGGCTGAGCCGAATCGCCGCTCCCACCGGGCCCCCGCCGCCGACCCGCTCACCTCTCGCCCCTCGCCCCCCTCGCCCCCCGGACACCCACCCGCTCGGGCCTCCTGCACCGGCTCCACCGCACCGACCGAGGCACGCTCACGATGCCGGGCACCGGGACACCGGCCGCCGAGCCAGGCACGGGCCGGGTGTCCCCAGGCACGATTATTTGAAATCCCTCTTGCGTTTCGTGACGGTGTGGTGAAAGATAACCACACCGTTGTAACTACATGAGTGCCACTGAGTGGCGAGGGGAGGCGAACCGATGGACATTGTCTCAACGCTCTACGGTCGCCAGGAGCGCAGCTGGCAGGTTCAGGCCAACTGCATGGGCGTCGATCCCGATTTGTTCTTCCCAGAGCGGGGGGCGTCGACGCGCGAAGCGAAAGAGGTGTGCCGGGGCTGCGTCGTGCGCGAGGACTGTCTCGAGTACGCCTTGGCCAACGGCGAGAAGTTCGGCATCTGGGGTGGGATGAGCGAACGCGAGCGCCGCCGCCTGCGTCGGGCCCGGGCCCTGTCCCGCCGCGACAACGTCAGCGCGTAGGCCCACCACCGCCCCACCGCCACCGCGCCACCGCATCGCCCTACAGGCCGGCCCATGGCCGGCTGAGCACTACACGGAGCGAGGATCGAGCCTCGCCTCGACGGTTGAATCGGCGGACAGTCCGAGCTCGGGCCAGCGCTCCGACGGGATCGCTTGCAGGAGGACCCGGGGGAGCAGGCCCACCAACTCGCCGCCGTGCACGGCGCCACCGGCCTCGGTGACCAGACCGGCCACAGCGTCGTAGAGCTCGGCCGGTCCGACGACCCCCGGGTCGATCAGGTTGCACGACACCTGGGCCCGGTCCCCCACGCGGAGTCCGAGGGCCCGGACGCGGGGCCCCCTGATCTGACGGGCCACCGGCCGGGCCACGTCGGCCGGGGAGACCCAGACGTTGTAGGCCACCAGGACCGGACGGGCGCCCACGGCCGTGGCCCCGGCCGTGCGATGGGGGCGCGGCGGGCCGAAATCGGGGGCCATGGTCGCGAAGGCATGCCGCCTGAGCTGGGGCAACGTCCGATCGGAGCCGCCCGGGAGCGGTCCGTAGAGGAAGCTCGGTACGCCCAGATCCCGGCTCAGCCAGCGGGCGAAGTCGTCCCGGAGCGCCACCGCCGCGCGCAGGTCGGCCGTCGGCGGGCGGTCGGGGAGATAGGGGGTGAAGGGCACGACGTCGAGCACCCCGAGACGCGGATGGACGCCGTCATGGGCGGTCAGCTCCAGCCGGGCCACCGTGGCCTCGGCCAGGCGCCGCGCGGCGGCGGCCAGCGGATCGGCCTCGCCGGCCAGGGTGAAGACGGAGCGATGGTGATGGGGGTCCCGGTGCACATCGAGGAGCAACGGGGACGCCGCGGCGGCCAGCTCGGTCAGGACGACATCGTCACGACCTTCGCTGAGGTTGACGACGCATTCGAAGATCACGCCGGATCTACGTCGGTGCGCCCGTGACCCGGGCGGCCCGGAAGCCGGAAGGATCAGCCGACGCTGACGGCCGACGAGATGCGGCGACGGCGCAGGATGCGACGGCGCTCGCGTTCGGAGCATCCGCCCCACACGCCGTGGTCAATGTGGTGCTCGAGCGCGTACTCCAGACAGGCTTCGGCGACCGGGCACTCGGCGCAGATGCGCTGGGCCACTTGCACGCCCATCCCGTCGCTGGGGAAGAAGACGTCCGGCGCAACTTCCTGGCATTTGCCCCGGGCCATCCAATTGGTATTCATCTCACATCTCCCTTTTCACGCATCATTCTACGTGAGTGGGGGGGTAGAACTGAATGTCCGGGATGTAGGAACTTCGTAAGAATATGACGACTCAGGCACGAACCGGGGCGGCTCAGGCACCGAGAACGGCGGGCACCGGGGCTCCGGTACGCTGACGAGTTCGCCCGCCGACCCCGACCCAGACCCAGGAGGTGCCATGTCCCCGGACGTGGAGGAAGGACAGACCGAGACCGAGGAGCCGATCGAGCCCATCGGGCACGTCCGGGTGGTCTACCTGGGCCCCGTGGCGCCCCATTGGGACGTGCAGTCGGACTTCGGGCCGGCTGACGTCATCGACTCGTTCCGGGAACGGGTCCAGGCCCGGTTGGTGCTGCTCCCGCCGCACGATCCGCAGTTCCGACGCAATCGCGAGCGGGTGGTGCGCGACGCCGAGCGGGAGAACCTGGCGCTGGAGTGGGACCTCGGCTTCCCCGAGGACGCCGTCGAATAGGTCGTTCGCGGGCGGTCGTTTCGGGCGGTCGGCCGGGGTCAGTCGAGCAGGCCGATGCGGGCCAGCCAGAGCCCGGGCGCATCGACCTCGGCCGGGGTCGGGAGGTCCAGTTCGTCGGCCCACAGGCGGGCCAGCGCGTCCTCGCCGGCCCGCTCCACCACCCCGCTGATGAAGGCGGCACCTCGATCGACTTCGGCCTGGCCCACGTCGAGCCCGAAGAGCCCGGTGAAGGCCTGCTCGCCCTTGGCGTCCTCGACCCGGTAGCGGTACCAGGCCTCGTTCAGGGCGGCCGACGAGGAGGTGAGGGAGGCGGCGATCCCGGTCGTCACGTGGTCGACGTAGGCACCGATGGCCGTGGTCAACGCGGTCAGCGCGTTGGAGATGTTGCGCTGTTCGGGGCTGACGAGGTCGGCCAGGAGGGACTCGGGGTCCTGGAGCACGTTCTCGAGCATGTTCGGATCGCCCAGCCCGTCGCCGAGCTGGTCGACGAACGACCGCTGCGACGCGGCAGCGTGGGCCGCCGCGTCCCCCAGCAACCGCAGGAGCGAAGCCCGCACCCCGGGGCGGGTGACCACGGCGTGCATGGTGAGCTCGCGGACGCAGACCCAAAGCTGGACTTCCTGGAGGGGCAGGCTCCAATCCTCGGCGAACTGGGCCACGTTGGCCGGCACCAGGACCAGCGTGTTCGATTCGGGCCACGGGAGCGGGAGGGCGTACTGGCCGAAGGCGCGTCGGGCCAGGTGGCCGGCCGCCGAGCCGAACTGCATGCCGAGCAGCACGGGCCCGAGCGTGAGGGCGAACTGGCTCAAGAAACCGCCGAGACCGTCGGTGGGGTCATCGAGATCGGACAGGTCGGTGGACGGGCTCGGCGCGGCCGCGGCGGCCTGCTGCTGCGCCTCGACCATGAGCTGGAGCGTGGGCCGGTAGGCCTCCAGGGCCAAGAAGGACCACTGCCCGGGGCCGACGGTGTCGAACGAGAGCTGCGAGCCGCCGCTCGACAGCGAGATACCGGTGGCGTTGGTCACGTGCAGCTCGGCCACCCGGCCCAGTTCCTCGAAGGCCATGCGGACCAGCGGGTCGGCGTTTTCCTCGGGGCCGCCGTCGGTCGCCACCCCGTGGGCCAGCGTGCGGGCGGCTTCGAACCAGGTGTCGCCGCCGCCCCCGCCCCCCTGACCGGGGCTGAGGACCTTCATCAGGTCACCGAGGAGGCGACCCATCGGGTTGTTGGGGTCACCGGCACCGAACATGCTCACCCCCTCATGCTACGGGGATGCGCTGAGCGTGACACCGACGTCCGCGCTGGTGCTGCCGGTCCGGACCGACAGGGTCACCGGGGTCGAAGGCGGCAGGACGTAGAGGCGACCGCGCAGATCGGCCATGGTCCGGACCGGGACCGAGTCCACACTGGCGATCACGTCACCGGCCTGAAGGTGCCCGGCAGCGGGGCTCCCCGGCGTCACCTGAGCCACGTCGACGCCGGCCTGGCCCGCCGAATCGCTCCCGGTGATACCGAGCCAACCCTGGTTGACCCGGCCCCTGGATCGGAGGTCGTCGGCCACGCCCAGCACCAGCTGTGTCGGAAGGAAGGTCGGCACACCCACGCTCGGGGTGGAGCCGCTGTCGTAGATGCCGAGCACCGCGCCCGAGGTGTTGAGGAGGAGATCGCCCGCCCCCACCGGGACACCCGGCGCAGTGGCAGTGATGCCCGGCATCCCGCTGGCCGGCCCACCGGCAATGGCCCCGCCGACGCCGGTCACCGAGCCGGGCGTGCAACGCAGCGTCACCGTGCCGCCGTCGGCCGTGGCGGTGGTCAGGATCATGTCGGCGCCGCCGCTGTGCAGCGACACGTCATCGGAGAACGGCGGCACCGGCAGATCGTCGGGCACCTCGACCAGCGCGATGTCCGAGCCGTGGTCGACGGCCACGACGGATGCGGGCAGGAGACGCCCGCGGGGTCCCACCATGTCGATGTGGCGCAGTCCTGACAGGTCCGCCGCCGTGGTGGCGACCTGGCCCCCCTCGGCCACCGCCACGCCGACCTGGGTGACCGTCCCGTGGCTGGTCACCGCCCGCAGTTCCACCATGGACTCACCGGCGGCGTTGGCCACCCGGGGGATCAGGGTGGTGCTTCCGGCCAGGGTGGTCAGCGGGGCGTCGGACGCCCCATCCGTGGTGGCGGTGGGCGCTGAGGGCGGCGCATCCTGGGCGAGCAGAATGCCGACCGACACGGCGGCCGACACGGCGGCCACCGCGCCCACGAGCATCATGATGCGGGTACGGCGGTGATCTCTGGGCCCCGGCGGGCCCGAGGCGGCCGACGCGGCCGAGGCAGCCGACGCACCGGCCACTTCACTCGGGTGGCGCCACAGGCGGTCGTCGGGGTCGATCCACCCGTGCCAGTCCGCATCCTCCTCGTCTGGTCCCCCGGTCGGGGGTTCGTCGGGGGCGGGGGTCACGCACCGAGGCTAGATGCGGATCGGGCCGAAATACGGTCGCTCCCCCCATCGGCCGTACCATGTGCCCCGATGTCGCGCGACCTGGCCATTGATCTCGGGACGGCCAACACCCTGGTGTACGCCAAGGGGAAGGGTCTCGTGCTCAACGAACCGACGGTGGTCGCGCTCGACTCGCGCACGCGCGAGGTGCTGGCCATCGGGACCGATGCCTGGCAGATGATCGGCCGGACCCCCGGCTACATCGTGGCCGAGCGTCCGCTGCGCGGCGGCGCCATCACGGACTTCGAAGTGACCGAACGCATGCTGAGCGTGCTGCTGCACCGGGTCGGGATCAGCCGGTTGAACCGACCCAAGGTGCTCATCTGCGTGCCCTCGGCCATCACGGCGGTCGAGCGCCGTGCGGTCAAGGAGGCGACCCGCCGGGCCGGGGCCTCATCGAGCTTCCTCATCGAGCAGCCGATGGCGGCCGCCATCGGCGCCGGCCTGGCCATCCACGAGCCGGTGGGATCCATGGTGGTCGACATCGGCGGCGGAACGTCGGAGACGGCGGTGATCTCGCTGGGTGGGGTGGTGGCGGTGCGGGCCATCCGTTGCGGCGGCTTCGACTTCGACGCCTCCATCCAGGCGTTCGTGCGCCACGAGCACGGGGTGGCCATCGGGGAGCGCACGGCCGAAGCGCTCAAGCACGCCATTGGGTCGGCCCATGAGTACCCGGGCGAGCAGGAGGCCGAGATCAGGGGTCGCGAGGTGGCGACGGGCCGGCCCAAGTCGGTGCTGCTGACGCCTGATGCCATCCGGTCGGCCCTGGCCGAGAACGTGTCCCAGGTGATCGCGGCGGCCGTCAACTGCCTCGGTGACGCCCCACCCGAATTGGCCCAGGACATCATCTTCCAGGGCATCCATCTCACCGGCGGCGGCGCCCTGTTGCGCGGCATGACGCAACGCCTGGCCGACGCCACGGCGGTGCCGGTCCACCTGGTCGACACGCCGCTCGAATGCGTAGTGCAGGGGGCGGGGCAGTGCCTCGAATCCTTCGACCGACTCAAGCGCCTCTTCGCCGACGACGACTGACGCCTCAATGGGTCGGGAACGGCACCACGTGGGTCATCAGCCCGCAGGGAACCCTGGCTATCAACGACACGGGCTCGGCTCCGGTCCAGACCGACCAGGGCGCCTTTACGGTGACCGGCGGCGGGGTGGAAACAGTCACGCTGCCGGCTGATGCGGCAGCCAACGTGCGGCTCCTGGCCGGCGACGATCGGTGTCCGAGCAGACCTTCGCCGACGGACAGCGCCAGGGCATCAACATCGGGGCGGTGAGCACCGGCACGTGGACCTGCCGTGGTGACAGCATGACGGTGACCGCAAACGCTTGGGAGCGGCCTCCCTCCGCCGTGCTCACGCTTGCTCACACCCCGAGGTGAGCAAGCGTGTCGTCCTGGCGTGGTCTGCGCTGAGGAAGCGCGTGGCCGTCGTTGTTCGACGCGGCGCGCCGCGGCGCGATGAGACCTGTCGGAGGGCGTATGCGGCGCCGCGCCCAGTGGTCGGGTTCACCCACAGGTGAGCGAATGCGTCAGCCGTCGTCGGCCAGCAGCTCCTCGGCCGCCTGGCGGACCTGCCAGTCCCGGTCCGCCGCCGCGGCGCGCAGGGCCAGGTCGACCCGGGGATCGTCGAAGGCGGCCAGGGCCACGGTGGCCCGGCGTCGGATCGTCGGCTTGTCGTCGAGCGCACCGAGGACCGCCGGCAATCCCGCCGGATCGCCGATGGCGCCCAACGCCGCCACGGCGGCTTCGCGGCACCGGGCATCGCCGTGATCAGCGACCACGGTGGCCAGGGGGGCCACGGCGGGCGACACCCGGCGTTCGCCCAGGAACCACGCGGCACCCACCACCACCAAGGGGTCGGGGTCGCCCAGGGCCTCGACCATCGCGGCGAACAGGGTGGAGCGCGAACCCGGTCCGCGCACTTCGAGTGCGCCTTCGACGGCCGCCCGACGCAGTGGGGTCGAGCCGGTGCCCAACGCCCATGTGACGTCGGCCACGGTGAGCGCTCCGGCTCGGGCCAGGGCGACGACCGCCGCCGCCTGCACCTCGGGGCTGTGGTCGGCCAGACCGAGGCGGGCCCGGTCGACCCGGCGGGCGTGCCCGGCCACGATGACCAGGCGGCGCCGACGCGCCGCGGCGCGGCGTTCGCGGTCGGGTTCCGTGGCAGGATCCTCGGTCATCGAATTGAGTATGGCTGACGCTGACACCACCACGACCGGGAAGGACGGCACCACCCCCGCCGACGCGGGCCGCGCCGCGCACGCCCGCCGTCCCAAGCGATGGCCAGCGGTGCTGGCCGTGGTCGGGGCCGTCCTGGTGGCGGCCTGGTTCGGGCTCGGGTTCTGGAACGTCAACTACTACGCCATCACCCCCGGGAGCGCCACTGCGGTGGCGCCGTTGATCACGGTCCCGGCCAGCCTCAATCGTCCGCTGACCGGCAGCATCCTCCTGACCGACGTCTACGTGACGCCGCTGACGGCCCAGTCCTATCTGGTGCAACGCTTCCTCTCGTCGGACAGCCAGGTGGTCCCGAGCGGTGCCGTCCTCGATCCATTGACACCGGCTGACCAGTTCACCGACCAGGGCTATCTCGACATGAACCAGGCGCAGTCGTACGCCACGGCGGCGGCCCTGACCCATCTCGGCTACTCGGTCAGCGCGCACAACGCCGGGACACTGGTCTACGGCACTGTCACCGGATCCCCGGCCGCCGCCTCACTCCAGGTGGGACAGGTCATCACCGCGGTCAACGGGAAGGCCACCCTGACCCAATGCGCGCTGGTCAATTCGTTGCACGGTGTGGCGCCCGGCACCCCGGTCACGCTCAGCGTCGAACAGTCGACCATCAGCCCGTCCGGCACGGTGGCGCCGGGCCCGATCGTGTCCAAGCAGGTGACCCCGACCAAGCCGCCACGGGGATTGGTCGAGACCGGCTGCAGCGCCAAGCCCACCGCACCCACCGCCTATCTGGGGCTTTCGTCGCAGACCCAGCAGGCCTGGACCTTCCCGGTCAAGGTCACGGTGCACACCGCCGACATCGGCGGACCATCGGCTGGGCTCTCCATGACGTTGGGCATCATCGACAAGCTTTCGGGGGGTGACCTGACCGGGAAGCGCATCGTGGCGGCCACCGGGACCATCGATCCGGCGGGCGACGTGGGTGACGTGGGGGGCGTGGCCCAAAAGACGATCGCCGTCGAGCGGGCCGGCGCCACCGTGTTCTTCGTGCCGCCTCAGGAATTGGCCGCGGCCCGATCCACGGCCACGCCCCAGCTGCACGTCTATGCGGTCTCGTCGCTCGATCAGGCCCTGCGGATCCTTCAGCGGCTGGGTGGCACCGTGCCGACAAGCCATGTGTCGGCACAGGCGGCGCCGTAGTCTGGACTCATGTCTGAAGGCCGACCCTCCATTTCTTCCATTTCCTCGTCTCGAGTGGCCACCGGCGACGTGGCCCATCACGCGTTCACCGTCGTGCGCCGCGGCTATGACACCGACGAGGTCCGGTCCTACCTCCAGGCGGTCGCCCGCGATATCGCCGAGCTTGATCAGCGCCAGGAGGAGCTCCGGGCCGCGGCGGCCGAAGCGGACGAGCGCGCGGCCCATCCGGTCATTGACGAAGCAACTCTGACGGCCTCGCTGGGTCAGCACAGCGCCCAACTCCTGCGCCACGCCCACGACGAAGCGGCCCGGATCGTCGCCCAGGCCCAGGAGAGCTCGTCGACGTTGTTGCGCGAGGCGCAGAGCCAGGTCAACGAAATTCAGGCGCAGGCCGAGGGCCACACGGCCGAACGGGTGGCGGAAGCGGAACTCATGGTGGCGACGGCCGAGCAGGAAGCGCGGGTGGAGGCGACCCGGATACACGCCGACGCCATGGCCGAGGCCGACGAGATGATCGCTCGGGCCAAGGACGAGGGCCGGGCCCTGTTGGAGCACGTGCAGGTGGCCCGCAAACGCGTGCTGGCCGACATGTCCACCCGCCGCCGCGCCCTGTCCATTCAGATCGAGCAACTGCGGGCGGCCCGCGATGAGATGGCGGCGTCGATCCACGGCGTGCGGGACTCGGTGGACGGGATCCTGACGGATCTGCAGCGCAGCGACGAGGACGCCCGTTCCGCCGCCGCCGCCGCCGGGGACGGAGCCCGTCTGCGCGGGATCGATGATGAGCCGCTCAGCGACGACCTGACGGGTGGACCGGTCGCCGCGGGTCCGTTCGACGGCCGGACCGAGGAGGCAGGACCATCGGAGGCCGCTCCGGGGCCCGGCGCGGTGGGCGCAGGTCGACCGGCGGGTGGCCCGACCACCGAAGACCCGACCACCGAAGAGACCCCGCCGGTGCCGCCGGGGGTCCTCTCCGAGGAGGACAGCCGCGACGCGGCCCCGGTCGGCGACGCCCCGTCGGTGGATGAGCTCTTCGCCCGCATCAGGGCCGGGACCGGTACCGAGGTGCCGGCGGCGGTTCCGGAGCCATCCTCCTCGACGCCGGCGGCGCCCGAGGCAGCGTCCGAGGCGTCCGGCGAGCCCGCCGCCGCTCCGCCGGCTCCGGCCAAGGGGCCGCCGGAGGCAACGACGCAGGTCGTGGCTCCTGAGTCCGAACTCGTCGAGGTCAGTGATGATCCCGACCAAGCGCTCATCGGCCGGCGAAACGAGCTGATCTCCCCCATCACGGTGCAGCTCTCGCGGCACATCAAGCGAGCGCTGGGGGACGACCAGAATCGGCTGCTCGACGTGCTGCGGGTGGCCCCGACGACCGAGGGGGAGGCACTGCTCGGGCCCGAAGACGCGCACCTGGCCACCTTCACCGCGGCGGCGGCGGGGCACCTGGCCGAGGCGTTCACCGCGGGCACGAAGTTCGCCGGTGGGAAGGCGGCGAAGGGCCCGACCGAGGCGGCGGCCGAGAAGTCGGCCACCGGATTGGCCCGTTCGGTGGTGACCATGGTGCGACGGCGCATCGAGGAAGGGACGGACGCCGGCGAGGATGTGAGCGCGCGCGTGGGTGCGGCCTACCGGGAGTGGCGGGGCGAGCGGATCGAACGGCTCGTGGGTGACTGCGCGCTGCAATCCTTCTCCGCCGGCGTGTTGGCCGCCGTCACCAAGAAGGGATCGGTGCGGTGGGTCATGACGTCGACGGACGGATGCTCGGACTGCGATGACAACGCGCTGGCGGGACCGGTCACCGTAGCCGAAGGCTTCCCGACGGGACACGCCGGTCCTCCCGCCCATGCGGGCTGCCGATGCCTGGTGGCACCAACGTCGGCCTGATCAGAAGCCATTTGGCCATCCCTGCCGCCGGCCGCTGGCCGTTTTTGCAGGTAGGTGGACGTTAGGATCCCTCCGTGCGCACCCCTGACAACCTCTCGTACGCCCGGCCGCCGCACCCTCGGCGGCGGCTTCGTCGGTGGCTGATCGGGATTGCCATCGTCCTGGTGGTGCTGATCGCCTCGGTCAGTTCACTGGCCAGTATCTATACCGACGGCCTCTGGTTCTCTTCGGTCGGTTACCACAATGTCTTCTCCACCCTGCTGTGGATCAAGCTCGGACTCTTCGGCAGCTTCGGGGCCATCTTCTTCGTCGTCCTGTGGGTCAACCTGGTGATCTGCGATCGCCTGTCCGACGAGGTCATCTCGGCCACCCATGAGGACGAGGTGGTCCGCCGCTACCAGCAGATCGTGCGGCCCTATTCGGGGCGGGTGTACATCGTCCTGGCCTTCGTGCTGGCCCTCATCGCGGCGTCGGGCACCATCGGCGAATGGCAGAACTGGATCCTCTTCCGCCACGGCGGCAATTTCGCGGCCACCGACCCGCAGTTCCACAAGAACGTCGGGTTCTACGTCTTCAAGCTGCCGTTCTTGACCTTCGTGGTGGACTGGGTGCTGGCCATCCTGATCGTGACCCTCGCCGTCTCCGCGGTGTTCCACTACTTCAACGGCGGGATTCGGCCCCAGCGCGGGATCCCCCGGGTCGGACCGGCGGTCAAGGCCCATCTCTCCGTCCTGCTAGCCCTGATCGCCCTCACCAAGGCGGCCGGGTACATCCTGCAGCGTTGGTCACAGGTCAACGCCCAGGACGGCTACGTCAACGGCGCCGGCTACACCGACGTGCACGCCCGCCTGCCGGCGCAGACCCTGCTCATCATCATCTCGATCTTTGCGGCGGCCATCCTCCTCTACAACATCCGCCGCCAGGGGTGGACGCTGCCCATCCTGGCCGTGGGTATCTGGGCCTTCGTGGCCTTGGTGGTCGGGGTCATCTACCCGGCCCTCCTGCAGACCCTCAAAGTCAACCCGGCCCAGGCCTCACTCGAGGCGCCGTACATCCAGCGGAACATCAACGCCACCCGGGCCGCCTACAACCTGGACAACGTGAAGACCCAGAACTTCCAGGCCACCACCAGCGTCACGGCAGAGCAAGTGGCCCAGTCGAACGCCACCCTGAACAACATCAGGCTCTGGGACCCTGACAACAGCATCTCGCTGCAGACGTTCCAACGGGCCCAGGACATCACGTCGTACTACACGTTCCAGCAGCTGGGGGTGGACCGTTACACCGTGGACGGACAACTCACCCCGGTCCTGATCGGCGTCCGTTCGATCGCGGACTCGGGGCTGCCCTCAGCCACGTGGACCAACACCCACCTCGTCTACACGCACGGCAACGGGGCCGTGGTGGGACTGGCCAACCAGACGCAGAGCGACGGCAGTCCCGTCTACGGCATCAACAACGTCCCGCCCAGTTCTTCCCAGGGCCTGCCCAACATCAAGCAACCGGGCGTCTACTTCGCCCTGGGCGACACCGGGTACGTGGTGGCCAACAGCAAGCAGCTGGAGGTCGACTACCAGAACGCCCAGAACAACAACGTGGAGAGCCACTACGCCGGGACCGGTGGCGTGCAGCTGACCTCGCTGCTCAAGCGGGCGGCCTTCGCGCTGCGGCTGGGCGACTTCAACCTGTTGATCTCCGACCAGATCACCTCCAAGTCGCGCCTGATGTTCGTGCGGGACCCGGTGCAGATGGCGGAGAAGGCGGCCCCCTTCCTCTCGTTCGACCACGACCCCTACGCCGTGGTGGACAACGGGAACATCGACTGGGTGCTCGACGGCTACACCACGACGAATCAGTACCCGTACTCGCAGAACGCCGGTACGCAACAGGTGGCCGTCGGGAGCAACCTGCCCGCGAGCTACAACTACGTGCGCAATTCGGTCAAGGTGGTGATCAATGCCTACTCGGGCAAGATGACCTTCTACGACGCCGATCCCAGCGACCCGATCCTGAAGGCCTATGCCGCGGCCTTCCCGAACATGTTCACGCCACTGTCGAAGATGAGCGCGAACCTGCAGGCCCACCTGCGGTACCCCGAGGACATCTTCTCCATCCAGTCGGCCGTCTACGGTCGCTACCACCTGACCACACCATCGGCCTTCTACAACGACAACGGGGCCTGGCAGCTGTCCCCGACCGCGGGGGCGGGACCACAGTCGCAGGCCCTCTCGGTGGTGAACACCTTCAACTCGCAGGGACAGCTGGTCTCGACGAACCCCGCCCGGATGGCGCCGCTCTACCAGGTCCTGGCCTATCCGGGCTCGCAGTCGGAGGCGTTCACCATTACCGAGGCCTTCGTGCCGGCCACCCAGAACAACACCTCGGCGTCGGGCAACCTGAACCTGAGGGCCTTCATGATGGGCAATTCGGATCCGGGCCACTACGGGCAGCTCACGGTGTACCAGACCCCGCAGGGAACGACCGGACCGGCCAACGCGGACTCCTATATCCAATCCGACAGCACGGTCTCGAAGGACATCACCCTCCTGGACCAAAAGGGATCGGAAGTGTTGCTCGGCAACACGCTGATGGTGCCGGTCGGCGACGCCGTGGTCTATCTGCGCCCTCTCTATGTGGCGTCGTCCACCAACCCCCTGCCCCGGCTGACCTATGTCATCGGCGTGGTCGGCCAGCGAGTGGTGATCGACTCGTCGTTGTCCCAGACCTTGAGTGACATCTTGCAGACCACGGTCACCACGCAGAGCGGGACCGGCAACAGCGCGACGGGTGGTGGCAGTGGAACGGGCACCAGTACCGGCGTGGGCACGGTGCCCACACAGGTGCAGCAGTACTTGAACACGGCCCAGAGCGACTACCAGGCGGCCCTGGCGGCGCTGAAGAACGGCGACCTCGCCACCTACCAGAGCGACATCACGGCCATGGAGGCGCAGATCGCCCTGGCCCAACAGGCGCTCAAGGCGCAGGTGGGAACGAGTTCGAGCACCACCACGACGACCGCCCCGCCGGCCAAGAAGGCCAAGACCTCCTCGACCAGCACGGTCCCGACCAGTACCCAACCCAAGACCTCGACCACGTCGACGCCGGCGGCGGCGGCGGGAGCGGGACAATCCGGAGGCACGCGCCGATCAGACGTGAAAAGCTGAATTGAATCTGCGCTACGAAAGGACGAGCCGATGGGTCTGATGGACAAGGTAAAGGCACAGGCGACGGCTGCTTCGGTCATGGCCAAGGATGCGGCCCAGAAAGGCCAGACCAAGCTGGGCGAGGTCCAGTCCAAGAAGTCGGCCGATGCCACGCTCAAGGACCTCGGCGCCGCCTATTACGCCACCAGGACGGGCCGGGCCACTCCCACCACCGAGGCCGATATCGAGCGGCTGGTGACGACCCTGCAGGCCCACGAGAGCGAGCACGGCGCCCTCACACTCGCCCCCGAGTCGACGGCCGGAAACCCCACGGTGTCCCCGGACGGTCCCCCCATGGCCTCCAGCCCGGCCGCGCCGCCGCCCACTGCGGCCAGCCCGTCGTCACCACCCCCGCCGCCGGCCTCCACGGTCGACCCATCGTCGCCACCCCCGCCGCCCCCCACCGCCCAGACCATCTAGAAGGGGTCGACCTGGTTGGGCCTTTTAGGGCCGTGTACACTGCTCTCCTTCGCCGCGGGGTGGAGCAGTCTGGTAGCTCGTCGGGCTCATAACCCGAAGGTCGTGGGTTCAAATCCCACCCCCGCCACTCAGAAGTGCGCAGGTGAGGGCCGGTTCTTCGGGACCGGTCCTTTTGCGTCCGGGCTGAGATGACAGCGGTTTGACAGCGTCGGGGGAGGAACCTTCGGTGACGCGGGCGTATTTCTTTGCAGATGATGCCAACGCCAAGCGCAGGGCTCTCGCCGACCAGCGGGCCATGAGGGTGCTTGAGATGCGGTCGGTGGAGGGCAAGACGTACGCAGATCGGGACCGATTTGGGCATCAGTGTCCGGGGTCAGCTCAGGACGCGTACCGCCGAGGAGTGGCGATGAGCGTTCCACGCGATTGGGAGAATGATGCAAAGGCGCTCGCGCTCCAGAAGCTCGACATCTGGGAACAAATGGCGGTGGAGCAGTACCACGCGAGGCACTACCTAGTGAGCTTCGGCAAAGTCGTCCGCATGTTCAACGCTGAAACCCGAGCGTGGGACTACGTCGAAGACCGCGGTCCGAAACTCCAGCGCTCGACCGTCTCTTGAAAAGTCGAGCGAGAACGCTGGGCAATCGTCGGATATGCCGCACCGGCCCGGCGACTGGTTGCGGTGATCTCTGAAGACATGCTTGAGCGGGCGCTCCGACAGTTCAACGAGGAAGCAGAGGCGCTAGAGAAGGACGCCGTTGATGCAGAAGCAAGGCGCACCGTGGAGTCCTGAGGGTTGGGAGGGCTGGAGCCTGGAAGATCCATCTGCCCGCTGCTCTTGCACCACCGCCGCGACCGGCAATCACGCCATTTCCGTGTCCCCGAACGGACATATGGGATAGCCCGAACGCCGAAATGGGTGGGCGACATGGCGTGGCTTAGCGGAGCCTCAATACGTGGGGATTATGCTCGCCACATGGGGGCGACTTTCAGTCCACAGCGCCATGCCTTCGACGCAACCAATAATCAGCATGTCTTTCGCCCGAAACTCTGGATCCTCTGGATGGGTGTCGCGCTGGTGCCTTTCAGTGTCGGATATGCGGTTCTCGCCTTCACTGACGGTTCATTCGATGTTCAGAGTCTCGTGCTCGTGGCCTTTTGCACCTATTGGTGTGTGGTTTGGCTATCGCTGCACCCGGGTCCGCATCATTGTCAGTCCCAACTCGATCACCGTGTGGAACTACGTCCACACTCGATCCGCCCGGCGACGACAAATAACGGCAATCGATCTCAATATAAGAAATATGGGTGAAGCTGGTCGTCACTGGATGCCTCAAGTTCAGAAACGCGACGGTTCGGCATTTTGGCTTACATGCTTGGATTCCGGGCCAATCCGCTGGCCGCCCGAATCCAAGCCACTGGAAGTGCTTCACGAGATCCGGTCAATACTCCAAGTAGGGGGAACCGATTCGGGTGGGATACGGACATAGCTCAGGCCGCTGAAGCTCCTGGAGCTCGTTTCAGTGGCTCAGCGCATGTGGGGAAGCGAGCGGATGACTCCTAACGAGTCGTCGCTCCCGCCAGCACGTTCGTTTCGTGCGAAGTCGCGTAGGGCTTCTTCGTGGGCCACAAGGAGGGCCGCCGCCTCCTGCTCAGTCTCAGCCAACTCGCCAATTCGGCGGTAAAGGGAGAGGAACTGCGTGGTTATGGACTCACCCGAAGCCCACAGATCTACCCACGACATCGACGCCGCCATGTCTATGATGGTCTTGGTGTCCGCCACAGTCTGTGGGTCGGGATCGGTCGGCAATCCACTTCGTTCCATGACGGACACGAGGGCCTCTCTTGTGCGGCGCTCCAACAGGGCCAACACATTTAGCTTCTGCCGATGGGAGAGATTGTCGGCACGCTCGGCCAAGCCCGTGAAGAGCAGTTCACCGCTGACCTCGCCCTGATAGGCCTTGATCCAAAGTGTGAGGAGGTCATCGTCCGCGGAGAAGACAGCATCTGGAGCTGAGGCAGCCGCTGCCTGAGAGTCGCTCATGGTCCTTTCACCGTACTCAGCAGTACTCGTGTCTGCACTCAAGCCCGGTTTGGGCAGCATGAAACCGTTGACGACCTGGGCGAGGCCATCGGGTCATCGCCAGGCTGATCGAGGGCCACAGCCGTCGTAGGCGGGCGCTGAGGGTTTCCCCGTTCGCCGGTTAGGTGTCAGCGCAGCGTCCGTGTACCGGGGCCTCAGTCGAGAAAGGATCAACAAGTCCGTTGCGGCGAGCTTCGTCACGGAGCCTGCTGAACTCCACAGAGGTGAAGGTGCCGCCACAGATGGCACAACGGTAGGGACGCCGACTGAGAATGTCGTCCGCAGTGATGATGTCTTCGAGACTCCTTCCCGTGAGTTGGCGGGTCTGATTCTGCACAACGGGTTCGGGGGTCTCCCGACGTATCCAAGGCGGGGTAGGAAGGCCAGCCGCACTGCACAGTCGCTCGGTCCCTTTGGGACCGAGCGAGATTGCCTGGACGGCATCCTGGGGATCGTCGATGACCATTTGCTCCCAGGTCTACGAACGGAGAGGTTGGGTGCCCCCATACGCCGGGTTCGGCACCGGTCAGACCGCAGGGTCGACCCATGACCATTGACAACCAAGAGGAACTCGATGCGCTCATTCGTGCAGGCCGGGTTGTTGCCGAAGCCCGGCAGGCGATGGTGGACGCGGTTTCACCGGGCACAACCACGGGGGAACTCGATGCCGTTGGTCGAGAGGTGTTTCGCCGCTACGGTGCTCGCTCCGCCCCACGTGTGACTATCGGTTCCCTGGGACCACCTGCATCAGCGTCAATGACGAGGCGGCCCATGGCATTCCATCCTTGAAACGTCAGGTTCGAGAGGGTGATCTCGTAAATCTCGACGTGTCGGCTGAGTTGGATGGTTACTACTCAGACACCGGCATCAGTGTCGCTGTTGGAAAGGTCTCCCCTGTGGCCACGAGGCTCTTTGAGACCACGAAGCTGGCTCAGCAAGACGCCATGACCGCCGATCAACCTGGTGCTCGGCTGCGTGACCTGGGTCGAGCGGTCGAAAAGAGAGCAAGGCGACACGGATTTCGTGTGATCAAGAATCTCAATGGCCACGGATTGGAAGGGGACTTCACGAAGAACCGTCCGTACCGAGTGTTGACGACGGCCACCGAATGGTGCTTCGAGAAGGTTTGGTACTCGCTATCGAGCCGTTCCTATCGGTCTCATCGGAACATGTCATCGACTACGAGGATGGATGGACGCTGCGAACATCTGACGGAAGTCTGGTTGCTCAGTTCGAGCATTCAATGGTGGTGACGAAAGAGGGTCCGCTCGTTTTCACGGCTTGACCTGCCCAGTTCGTCGGTTCTAGGAGTTCACATGAGCCCGGTTTGGGGCAGCTACGCGGTGGCACCGGTCGCTTGGCGCTCGCGGGCCCGCTCGCTGGCGGTGTGAGGCAACATCTCGAGGCGGTGGCCGTCCGGGTCGGATATGAACACCGAGTTGCGCGGGGTGCGCTCCGACGCATCGACACCAGCCTCGGAGAGGCGGCCAATGAGCTGGTCGAGGTCATCGGCTGTCACGTTCAGCGCCATGTGGTTCATCTCCTGTCCGCCGTGGGCATCACCGGAGACTTCGAACAGGTCAAGGCCCTGCACGCCACATTGCAGGAAGCTGGCCCTCATATTGGGCGGGCCGCCGGAGATGTTGCGGTCCTCGAAGCCAAGTATGTCCATATAGAAGCTCTTCGATCGCTCGATATCGGTGACGTGAAGTACCACGTGGTTGATGCCCGTCACCTGGAGCTTCGGAACAGCCATCGGGACCTCCCTGCCCTTTTGCCAGCGCTCCTACTGATCATATGCCCCGGCTCTCTGTGGCGATTGTCTCGGCCCTAACCGCGACCATTCCAGTGTCGGATCGGTGTGGCATATCCGGCTGCGTCCTAGAAGGGATCGTCCGAAGCCAGCCGGAGTGCCCCAGATCGCCGGGTGTGTGAAACCGCAGAACCCTCTAGCCCTCCTCCATAGATCAGGTGATGACCGAGACGCTCCAGCAGTGCGAACCGACGTTCACGGGGGTGCCGTCGGACGCCACGTCGTCAGACGCCCGGCTGTCCTGCGCCGACGCCACCCCGTCGCTAGCCTGGTCGGTCATGACGATCGACTTCCGCACCCGCGACGACGTCGACGTCGAGACGATCGACGTCGCGGACTTCTTCGGGACCCAGCTGCCCCGCCTGGCGGCGGAAGGCTCTGCGCTGGCCGTCCCGGGCGCTCGAGAGCTGGCCGTCCGGCCGTTCACGATCGAGACGACGGCCGGCTCCTGGACGTTGTCGGTCAACGACGATGCCGTCCGAGTTCACCCCGGTGGCGCTGGGCACGCCGCGGTGCGCCTCGATGCGGACGAGATTACCGACATCGTCCACGACCGCCGGACGCCGATGACGCTCCTCGCGGCCGCAACGCTCGACATGCCCAGCGGTGACATCAACGACTTCCTCGACTGGTGGGTCGTCCTCCGCTCCTTGCTAGATCTCCGCGCCGTTCACACCGCGGGTGACGTCACTTTCACCGACCGTGACGGCGGCCCGCTCGACCTCCAACGCTCGTTCAGGGTCGACGACGATCCGGCTGAGCTGGCGTACTACCTTGGCGAGGCGGGCTACCTCCACCTCACCGAGGTCTTCACGACCGACGAAATGGCGCAGGTCTCGGCCGAAATAGATGCCGCCCTCCCGCGCTATCACGACGGTGACGGCCGGTCCTGGTGGGCCCGCACCGCCGACGGCGAGGCGCGGGCGGTACGCCTGCAGCGATTTCAGGAGGAGAGCCTCGCGACCGCGACCTTGCTCCAGGACGACCGGCTCCTGCGTCTCGCCTCACTCTCGGGCGACGGGCACGTGCCGCGGGACCAAGGCGGCAACAAGATAGAGGCGCTCGTCAAGCCCATTGGCGTCGTCAAGGGCATTTCCGACCTGCCATGGCACAAGGACTGCAGCCTCGGGCGGCACTCCTCGCGCTGCTGCAGCCTGACGGTTGGGATCTCGGTCACCGGCGCCGACGAGCTCTCGGGCCAGCTCGGGGTCGTGGCCGGTTCCCATCGGGCCCTCGTCCAGCCCGCCTTCTTCCGCGACTCCTGGGGGCTGCCGGCGGTCCCGCTCCCGACCCGCACCGGCGACGTCACCGTTCACTGCTCGTGCACTCTGCACATGAGCCATGCGCCAGTCGGGCGGGAACGCCGCGTCATGTACACCGACTTCGTCCTGCCCCCTCGCGCCGGTGACGATCCGGCGCCCTCCAGTGCGGGCGCCATCGATCGGGTGCGCGAGCGGGCCTACAAGGTCGTCAGCCAGGTCCCGTCGGCCGCCCGTCCTTGAGCGTACGCGATCACCTGCTGCTCTCCGACTTCGACGGCATCCATCTGGAAATAGTTCACCAAGCTCCAACCCGCCAAGCAGTCACCACCTCGTGGTAGAGCCCAGTCCGAACCGGGTCAGGGTGTCCCCGAACAGTGACAATGGTCTGAGGGATCCACCGCTTCGCAGCTGGTCCCCAATAGCTTCGGGAGTACTGGGAGATTCGGTCTGACTTGTTGTCCTGTGGCGCTCGCGAGCGTCGTCGACCGAGTCCCTCCAGTTGCACATTGACAACGGCACGCCCCGTCTCCAAGAGAGGGTGATTGGTCCGGATTGCGACAACAACCCGGACCGCCCGTCACTCCGATCCGGAACGGCCGTGCCATCCCCCAACCGTTAAGCAGAAAGGGATGACCATGACCATCGTAGAAGCTGCTCGTGGTGTCACCGGTGGCGTCGATACCCACCTCGATGTCCATGTCGCTGCCGCACTTGACCCGCTCGGTGCACTGCTCGGCTCCGAGGCCTTCGACACGACTCCGGCGGGCTACACATTGTTGCTGGAGTGGCTCGAGAGTTTCGGTGCCGTTGCCAAGGTTGGGGTTGAAGGCACCGGCTCCTATGGAGCGGGACTGGCCCGATTCCTGCGAAACGCTCACGTGGACGTGATCGAGGTTGACCGGCCCAACAGAGCCGAGCGCCGGCGCAGTGGTAAGTCCGACCCGCTTGATGCGGTCGAGGCCGCACGAGCAGCGCTGGGTGGCCGAGCCACCAGCATCTCGAAGTCCAAGGACGGTGCCGTTGAGGCCATCCGAGTCCTGGTGGTGGCCAAGCGTTCGGCCCGAGGGGCCCGGGTCAAGGCGCTGACCCAGATGCGTCACCTGGTCATCACCGCCCCTGACCAGCTTCGTTGCCGGCTGAAGGGCCTCACCGTTGCCGCCTTGGTCAGCGAGGCGTCGCGACTACGAGCGTCGCGGTCAGGCGACCCGGTCACCGCCGCTCACAAGGCATCGCTGTGCTCACTAGCCCGCCGAGTCCAATCGCTTGAGGATGAGATCGTCGAGCTCGACCAGAGGATCGAGGTGCTCTTGGTGGCCACAGCTCCCGAGCTGTTGGCCCGCTTCGGGGTCGGTCCCGACACCGCGGCGGCTCTGTTGGTGAGTGCCGGCGACAACCCCGAGCGATCGCACTCAGAAGCGGCATGGGCCCGACCTTTGTGGCGTGGCACCGATTCCAGCGTCTTCGGGCAAGACCACACGACATCGCCTGGACCGGGCTGGCGACCGCCAGGCCAACAGTGTGCTGTGGCGCATCGTCATGGTCCGCATCGCCCATGACCCCGAGACCACGGCCTACTTCGAACGCAAGGTGAAGGAGGGACGTTCCAAGCGGGACGTCATCCGCCTTCTCAAGCGTTACGTCGCCCGCGAGACCTACCACTACCTACCTCGCGGCTGAACCCGTGGCCGTGGGTCTGGCTCACCCCCTAACTGTCGTCCTTCGGGACTGACTTTCCGGCGACTCGCCGACCCACGGTCCGGGCCGTCAACGTCTCTGCCAACGCGTGGCTTGATAAGAGCATGTCCTCGCACCGAGTGACTCATCACTGTTCAGCCCGCTGTTTGCACTCCGGAGACCCAAGAAGGGGCTTGACAACTGATAGGAGCGTCGCCGGCACAGTGAGACACTCTGACGTGACGGGAGCCGCCCGAAAAACCTGGCCTGACCACATCAAGCGGCCCAGAGGGGCCACGACGCGCGAAGGGGCCAAAACCGCCGCGCAGCCGGGCGCGGCAGGCACGAAACCGCACCGCAGGACAAGAGCCAGAGAACGGCCCCGAAGAATGGGTGCCCCAGTCCGGCACCATGGGGATAGTCCTGAGAGCGAAGGGAGTCCACGAGTTAACCGCCGGCATTTTCCGGTCCTGTGGCACGGCGGTTGGTCATTCGCATCCACCTGTCGACCAGCCGCCGGGCATACCGTCGGAAAGATGCGCTTCGACCCCTATACCGCTGATCCGGACGCCTACCGCCATGCCTTTAGGTTGGCCCGTCATCTGGCAGGCTGCCCGCTCGATCCGGCCATTCGGAGCCTGATCGAGATTCGAGCGAGCCAGATCAACGGATGCGCCTTCTGTCTCGAACTGCATTCGAGTACTGCCCGACGCGCCGATGTCGCACAGAGGAAGCTGGATCTTCTCGCCAGATGGCGAGAGGCACCTGAGTTCTCGACAAAGGAGCGAGCAGGTCTCGCGTTGGCCGAAGAGATGGTCCGGATCGGAGATGGGAGCCGAGTGAGTGATGAAACCTGGGCTCACGTGCGGACAGAGTTCAGCGACGATGAGATTGCGGGACTGCTGTATACCATTGGGCTCATCGGGTTCTGGAACGTCCTCAACGTGGCTGTCGAGTACCCTGTTGGGGCACGGTTGCCGAAAGTGAGCTAGTCGAGCCGCCAGCCGGGGAGCGCTGATTTCTGGCGCATTCTGGGTGTCCCGATACGCGGGGACGGTGGGTGCTTAGTCGATTCCCCTTGTTTGCCGAATCATACGGGGAGCCGGGTAGAACTGCGTGTCAACGATCCGGACTTCCACGAACCCCAAGTGCTCATAGAACGCCATTGCGTGGGGATTGGCGGTCACTTCCAGCGTCTTGAAGCGGAGCTCATTCAACCGTGCTGAAATGTCAACTACCAGCGCCGTTCCGACGCCATGTCGCATCCATGGAGGGTCCACGAAGAGGTCCTCAAGCTCGGCCAGGCCGTCAGAGACCAGATAGGTGGCAAGGCCAACTAGTGCTCCGTGATCTCCCATGGCAACCCTCATCCGTCCTTCCAGAACCGCATTGTTCGAGAGCACAAGCCACTCGGGGTGCTCCAGCAATGGCCCACGGTCGCCCTCATTCGAAAGAGAGGCTCTCCGGAAGACCCCTTGAAGATCCTCCATGTCAGTCATGTCCGCATCACGAATAAAGATCGGCATCGCACTCGATTTTCGCACGTCCCCCACCAGGCACGAGGGCCCCATATCGCCGGCCGTGGGCGTCCACCGGCACATCAGGGACTCTTGAGTCACTGGGACTCCACGAATATGCGGCTCATTCGATCGCAATGGGCACACCGCTCATCTTCTCAAAGTGTCTAACGAGGGCTCTTACTCCCTTGTCCCACGGCGGCCTTTGCGCTGGCGCGCTGGTGCCTTTCGAGCGTTGACGATACGGAAGCACGACGGAGAGTTCTACAAGGCAGCGCAGAGCCTCGTAGAATTCGATGCGCTCCGCGGTCGTTTGGGTTCTTTCGCAATATTGCTCTTTGATTCGCCGTGCCAGGTTCTTGCCTGCCGCGTGGATTCCCTGACGAATCGGTGGCGGCGGAGGCACCGGGGCCGGCATCATCGCCAGACCCGCGCACGCGTAGCCCAGATCGAGTGCTGGGTCACCTATTCCCGCCATCGTCCAATCGACCAGTCCGGTGAGATGACCCCCTTGCATCAAGACATTGGCGGGCCACAAGTCGCCGTGGATGATCGACGGGACGTCGACGGGGGGTGGTTCGTTGCCGCTCAACCAGGCCGAAGCATCCTTTGTACGATGGCCACCGAACGCTTCGAGGTTGGCGGTGACGAACTCGATGTGCCTACGCACCGTGAGCTGTGGCGTTTGGATCCCGCCCCTCGCTGCTGCGGCAAGTACCGGCGCGGGATCGACCTGGTGAAGTCGTTCTGCGACTTCCAAGAGAACCTTTGGCCATCGCAGGCAGAGTTTGGGGAAGTCGGGAACGAACTGGTCTGGGCGAATGCCACGCAGAAATCCGCGACCGGGAAGGCGTTCCATCACCACAAACATGCTGCCGAGCCGATCCGAATCGCTGTCCGCCAAGATTACGCGTGGCGCCGGAAAATGCGCATCGGCGAGGCCGTCTTGGACGGCCTGTTCGAGCCTGGGCTGAATGGGGTCGGTGCCAGCGGCATAGAGGCGCAAGACCATTGGCCGACGGCACCCCTCGCTACTCAGACTGAATCCGTACACTTCTGAGAAGACCCCTCCGCTGAGTCGCTTCGGCCGTGACGAAAACGTCGCTTCGGGGTCGTTGAAGTGCGACTGCAGTAGCCGCAGCAGTTGGGCCGACCTGTCTGGGTTCAAGGGGTCTGTCCCTCGGTCCTTGTATCCTCGATTGTTGGTCCTTGACGCGGGGCCGATCCTATGGAGTCCAACAGGGCAACGGTGACCCCTACCGTCGGCCCTGAGGCCTGCTCACGTACCTCGCGGGCTCACGCGAGGACCTGGCGCCACGAGCCCAAGGACCCGACCCGTGACGCGAGGTCAGCCGACCAATGTTGCGTATCAGCCGTCAGCTGATGCGAGGAGGCGAAGAGCTGCACCGCACTGGCGATGTCGTCGAGATACCAGCGGAGGGCGTAGAGGGTCATGATCGCCGGATCCACATTGTGGCCGGTTACAGCCTCATATCGGCCCAACAGGTCATCGTCTTCACGTGCCACCATCCACAGGTCACGCTCCGGCGCTGCGAGGGCGACGGTGTCCCAGTCGATAAGCACAAGGGCGCCGGACACCAGCATGACGTTGGCCGGGTGGGGCTCTCCATGGGTGACGACAGTCGCCGACCTTGCATCTGAAGTGGCCTCGACCAAGTCGTCATAGGCCCGCACCACCTCAGCGAGCGTGGCGGCATGCGGTGCGAGGAGGTCGTGAGCTGGGCCGCCAAACGGCCCGCCATTCCAAGGTTGGTCGGGATCTCGGAGGAACGCGTCGAGGTGGTCGCGGCGCCCGATCCTCGGAACATGCGGCGGGGCGAGGTGCCCGACGATCGGAGTGGCGCTGTGAACCGCAGTCACCATTTCCATGGCCGCTGAGCGCACAGCATGTTCCGTGTACAGCCCGAACGGATATGACACGCCAGCCAAGTACGAGTACACCGAAATGGCGTAGCGAGAGGTGAGGCGGCGAACGAGGGAGCCGTCATTGGCAGGCGACGGTGCGACGACGAAGGACAGCTCGGCATTGGTGCGAAGCGCCCCTGCGGTGGCCAGAGCTCGGCCCAAGCGCTCGAACACGACATCTCTCGTGTCGCCGAGCCAGTCCTTGTCGTCAAGATCGTCGACCCGTACGAAGATGACCCCGCCAGACGCGTCGGTGACCTTCCAATGGTGGCTGCCTCCGCCCTCGGGCACATAAGACATGGACGCCGCTTCGACTCCCCAACCGTCGGCCAGTGATCTGGTCACGGCACCGTCGTCGAGGTCAGGTGGTCGCGTCCGCACCTCAGCCAAACTATGACTCCTCGCGACGGTGCCGTGACGCTATTGGGTAGAACCCCACCGACCTGGTGTGTCTTCCGCTCGCGGTGGACCGTGAGACGGTCCTGGAGGCGCAATGCCTCCCAGATGGCGCCAGGTTGGGGTCGAGAGCGTCCCCGTACGCCGGCTTGGGCCCCCTATTTCTTCGAGAGCAATCCGTTCTGAACTCATGGAGATGGTCGAACGGTAGGGATGCCCATGGACGCCGGGCCCAGGTGCCGAGCCAACCTGCGCCTTGGTCGCCCGCGTCCCAAAGCGGCCATGGTCTAATGGGCCATGTTTTACGTCTTGATCTTCGGACTCCTCGCCGTTGTCCTGGTCGTCGGGGGTATAACAAGCATGAGCCGTCGGCGAAAGAATCTGGAACGCGAAGAGGGGCGCCCGACCCACAAAGATGCCAGCCGTCGTAGTCAGAAGATGAAACGAACGCAATCACGGCATGACAGGCGGAAGCGCCATTGACTCGGCGGGGATGTCAAGCGATCCGGTCGAGGTGTCCAGCTCGCCGGGCGGGGGGCGCTAAGCGCTACTCCAACTCCTTCCAGTGCTCCCGACCAAAAAGGCGTCCAAATCGGGGCTGTGAGAGAAGGCCTTAGTCCGGTGCGTTAGCGGGATGGAGCGCATGTGCAACCTCTTGCGCCGGAAGATGACGGTGTCACCTCGCCAAATTGGTCAGGACTCACGCGTCGGCTGGCGCCGGTTGAGGGTCCGGGTCCATGGTCGCCGGGGCCGTCCGGGTCAGGACGACCACCGCCCCGCACATTGTGGCGAACGCCGCCGCACCGAGGGCCAGACGCGCCACGGTCGCGGAGAATGTCTCCCCGTAGATCCACACGCTCAGCGCGATGGACACGATGGGATCGACGATGACGATGAAAGGCTGGGAGACGCTCAGTGGGCCGACGTGGAGCGCCGCCTGGTTCAAGATCTCCGCCATCAGGCCGGCGACGGCCAGCGCGTAAACCGGCCAGTGGGTGAACATCCCCGATACGCCGAACTGGGTCAGCGTGTCGGTGGTGGCCTTAATCAGCGTGGCAACGAAGGCCCAGAGCATCGAGGCCGAGGACCCGAGCAGCGCGGCGCGGCGTCCCGCCGATCCCCGCCACCGCCAGCCGAGCAGCCCGAGCAACGCGACGCAGCCGACTGTGGCAGTCGCCGCCGACACCCAGGCCCCGCTGGTGGGCAGTGCACTGCCGCCGCTGGGCTCGGCCATGGCGATGAAGACGGCTAGCGCCACGCACGACACCGCGGCCGACCACCAGGTGACCGTCCTGATCGTCTGATGGACCCAGACCGAGCGAAGGACGAGTGCAAAGACGAGCTCGGTCACCAAGAGGGGCTGCACGACCGAGATCGGGCCGTTGTGCAGGGCCAGGGCCTGGAAGACGAATGCTCCGGCGAGGGCCACCCACCCGAAGAGCCACAACGGGTTCCGGAAGAGGTAGGCGACGAACCTCCAGCCCTTGGACTGCTCCGGAGCGGTGATGCTCGCCTTGTGCTGGGTGACGACGTTGAGGGCGTTGGCGAAGGCCGTCAACAGCGCGAAGAGGATCGGCATGGTCAGATTCTCGTCGCTCCCCGTTCGTCCGGGCGATTCGCATCAGTGCGAACCCTTGGCGATGTCTAAGTCGCTGCTAGCCCACTCAGACCAGCCATCACCAGACCAAGACGCTGCGACGAGTCTCAAGATATCCGGTTCTCAGACATTGAATTGTCGTCGGAAACCGATCAAGTTTGGGCGCCATACCTCGCCCCTGACCAAGGTGTGGTCGCCATCAGGAGTCTTGCCCGAGACCTGTGGCGCCGGACGAATCCCGCACCTAGTATCACGACGCGGACAGGCGCGCCGACCAGTCACGGTCAGCCAAGAGACCGAAGGGAGTTCCCATGGGCATGAGGCGACGGTCACGACGCCGAGGACTTGTTGCTGGAGCGGTAGCGGGAGGGGCAATTGCTCATCACCGCGCCAAACGGCAGGCGCAAGACGAGTACGACCAAGGGCCTGTCGACGATCGCCCCCCTGCGCCACCACCAGCAGACCCAGCAGACCAGATCGAGCATCTCGCTCAGCTGCACTCCTCGGGAGCGCTGACCGACGAAGAGTTCGCGACCGCCAAGGCGAAAGTCCTCGGCACCTGAACGCCGGTCGGATTGCCCAAGCCACTTTTTGCCGATCGATACGACAGAAGATAGGAACGTGATGAGTGAATCTCGCAAAGATGTGCTGCTCAAGGCCATCGAGGCCGAAGTGGGTGGCGCATCGGTTGATCTGGGCACCCTGTTCACCGACGATGTCGTGGGTTGGTCGCCGTATGCATCGGTTTCGGGGCTGCCGGCACTCGCGGCCCTCGCCGCTCTCCGTGACATTGCATTCTCCGACGTCGTCATACTGTTCCGAGGACTCGATGAGGTAGGCAACAAGGCCTACGCCGAATGGGTCATCGAAGCTGACCACACGGGTCCTCTGATCCTCGACGAGGGAGCGGAACTGGAGCCGACGGGGCGGCGTGTCCAGTTGGCCGGCGTCACTGTGGCCGACTTCCGACAAGGGAAGATCAGGTCCTACCGGACGTACTTCGATGACATCTCGCTGATCGAGCAGATCGTCGACGTCTGACGAGTCGATCACCAATGGAGTTCCGCGTCGAGGACCAACCAGATCCGGCCGATGTCGAGTTCCTCGAAACGCAGATCCGTCGAGAGGCATCCGCCGCCATGGGCCTGGGCGACGAAGTGGACCTGGCGATATTCGTCCGCGATGCGGGCACCGTTGTGGCCGGAATTAGCGGGTGGACCTGGGGCGATTGTTGCGAGCTGCAGCACCTCTGGGTCGACCCAGGCCTCCGAGGTCGTGGTCTCGCCAGTCGCCTCATCGCCGCCGCTGAAGCCGAAGCGACGGCTCGTGGCTGCACTCAGACCGTCCACTTCACCTACGAATTTCAGGCTCGAGCTCTCTACGAGGAGAGCGGCTATGAATTGGTGGGTCTTGTCAAGGACTTCCCGTCAGGAACGGACGTACTCTGGTACCGGAAGCCACTGCGACCAGTTGGGATTCCCGTTGATTCTGACGAGCACAGTTGTCAATTGGCAGATGGCGATGTCCGAAACCCTGGAGCGGCCACTCCGTTGCAGTGATCGCGACTCGGCATGTGGCTCAGCGAAAAACGACGCAAACCGCAGAGTGACCCTGGCACCGCCAACGTGAGTATCCATGCACGGGCTGGTCGCGGCGAAGAGGGGAATGATCAAAGCACCCGGATGACATTTTCGGGCACCCACAGGCCAGACGCCTGGTCCGGGCAGCGCAATCCCGATCACTCATAACCTCGGCTGGGTAGCCAGGTCGAAAGCGCCTTAGGTCACCTCGGGCGGTGCCTCGTGGGTTGCTGCCTCCCAGGCTCGGGCGGACAACCGCACTGCGATCATCCTCGAGACCGCAACGCCAATGCCCATGGCCACAGCCCAGGTCAGCGCAGGCCCCAAGGCAATTCGCGGGTCGGCCGGGCCCTCGGGTGGCGGCGTCCCCCGGACCTTTCGCCACATGGTGGTCATCAGTCGCTGCGTCACTACGACAGAGACCGCCGCGGCTCCGGCGCTGATGCCCTTCCAAATCAGCCGCTTTTTCGCCTCGTCCACAGGCTGCATCGTAAGCGAGGCCGTTATGCTCAGCAACGGGACTGGGGCCAAGGCAACGCGCCGCACGATCGTGGCGAGGGGTGATGGCCTGACGACGTAAGTCCCTCCGAAGCCAGATCTACCGCGCCGCCTTGATGTTGACAACGTCCAGGCAGCCAGCAAAGGCCCGACCAGCGACGACAATCGGCTCGGGCGACGGAAGTTCTACAGAAAGACGAACACCGCCAGGAGCCGGTTCCTCGGGAAATTGGGACCGAGTCGCTTCTTTCTGGAGTCGCCGGCACCATCGACGGTGCGCTTACGCCGCCACCTCTTCCCGCTGGCCATAGGCCGCCAGGGCGTAAATGACGAAGAAGCAGATCCCGATGTAGGTGAGTGACCAGATCGGATAGTACGGCATCCACCAGATCGCGCTGATACCCAGAATGGCGGCGGCAAAGATGCCGATCCAACGGGATACCTGTGACTGCACCATGACGCCGAAGCCAGCCAGAATCAAGATGATGCCAACAGCGAGATACACCCACGCGTAGGTCTTCAATGTGTGGCCGAAGATGGCCGCCTCCAAGTTGGAGGGAAGCACCCCGTGGTATCTGAAGGCCCAGATCGAGTCGAAGATTCGCATCACCCCGGCTACCAAAAGCGCGATGCCTGCGAATATTGTCCAACCGTTGCCGCGTTCGTTCATGATTCACACTCCTGTCATGAAGCACCAATACTGTCGTGGCGAGTCGCAAATACTGTGCCGGCGAAGTTGTCAGGCACAAACACTCAGGGCGCGTGGATCACCGCCTGGCACCCATCCTCTCGTTCGCACGGCACGATGGCCCACAGGACGCGTGGCGGGGGCACGGGGTGAATCTGTTAGGAGTCGATACCGTTTGGGCGGCGTGATCGACCCCGACGAACAAGAGGCGTGCGCACTTGCGAGGCGGAACCTGACCCGAAGACGGCACTGGGGCTATGTGCCGACATGATCGCCAGTTGCTCTCGGCTTCCCTAGCCGTTTGGGGACATCGACTGACTTCGAAAGTTACCCTGTCTCATGGCCGATGCCGGACCCAGAGGAGGATCGAGCACGGATCCATCACGCCGAACGCAATTCGCAGAGGAGCGAACGCTATTGGCCTGGTGGCGCACCGGTATAGCCTCAGCTGCTGTTGCCTTGGCCGTCGGAGGGGTCTTGCCAAAGCTGAGCCAAGTCCCCAGGGAAAGGGCCCTTGCGTTGGGAGTCGGGTACGGAATCCTTGCCCTCGTTTTCATCCTTGGCGGCTCGCTCCGCGACAATGCCTCCCGTAAGGCGTTGGAGGCGAATTCCTTCTCGAAGCTGCCCATTTGGGCAGTAACGGTCATCACGATTTACATATCCACGCTCATCATTTTGACAGTTATCGCTCTCTTCTAGCTCCTGAGTAAGCGCGAAACCTGCGAGCAATTCGGGGCGGCTATCCAGGTGGTGGAGGTACGGCGACGGTGAGAGATGCCGTGTTGTTCGCTCCGTTGGTCTCGCCGCCGATGCCTGTCGGCAACAACACCCCGAGCGTCATCGAAGCAGGATTCTCATTTGAGTAGACCAGAGTGAACCCCACAGTGGTCGCACCGCCTGGCGCGATGACCAGCCCTGCCATCGACGTGAAGGTCAAAGTGACCGTGCCTGATCCTGTGGCCACCCAGCTGGAACTAATGGGATTCTCCAATGTGACCGGAGGTGGGCCGGTCAGCAACTCCACAGTGACGGTAAAGGTCATCGCCCCCGCTGTCGCTCTGGTGCCGACATTGGAAACGGTGACGACGTAGTTCGCCTCTCCTGGCCCGAACACCAGAGGCCCGGTGATGCTCGGCGTCAGGTCGGGCACTGGTGTCGTGGTCGTCGTGGTCGGCGGCACGGTCGTCGTCGTGGTCGTCGCTGGAGTCAAGACGACTGGCGGGGCGGTGGGCGGGCACGAGTCGGCGTCGGCCCGTGGGGCCTCGCTGAACGTCAGCACCGTCGCCCCAACGGCCAGCGCGATGACGATGGCCGCACCACGACCCACACCACGTCGGCGGACGATCAGTAGGGACACGATGCCAATCGCCACGAGAAGTACACCCAGCGTCGCCAGCATCGAGATGTTGGCTCCGGTCACGGGTAGCTGACAGTTCACCATCACTGATGCTACCCGGGCCTGAATACAGTTTCCAGACTCCAATATCTAGTGAACTGGATGCGAGACGCACTACCGCTGCGCGCGTTGCGAATCGGATTGGATATGACAGGGAGATCAGATGAGAGGGCTAGTAGCAAGGTCCGGTACCGCTCCCGACCAGGGCGCCCAACGCTTCCCACGTCGACACGTGCGGCGTGTACTGCCCGGCTCTGACTTGTGACGCATAGGCCTTCGAGATACCGGCCGCCGCCATGATCTCGGTCAGTTTCACCCTTTTGAGCCTGGGCAGGATTTCTCCTCGGAATCGCTCCGGGTCGTGCTCGGGCTCTGGATGAGCTTCCTCCCACTCACGCAGTGCCCGCTTAAAGGGCGCTGATTATGACCCAGCAGTCTGGATTTCGTTGGTGGACTGGAAAATCTCAACAGACGGATAGACGACCTGACTAGTCGGGTCTCCTGCAAAGACCTCCAGGTGCTGACCGAATACGGGACCTACTGCGAACTTCTGCGCTCCGTGATGGCAGCCGCGAACCGCCATGCTGGTACGAATCGGGAATCCATCTGACTCAAGGATTACCTGCCCCATCTCGCTTGGAGCGGGTCGTTCATCCGAGTACCTTAAAGGGGCTACAAACCCGAGGCCTTGCGCCCGCGCTGCAGCCCTTCGGCCTCACTCAGAGACAACGCGACACCCTCCGTTACGAACTGCTTCTTGGCGTCGAAGGCGCGCAGCCAGAGTCCAGCCGCCCACGCCTCGATCAGCTCGTCATCGCGAAACGAGCGCCCGCGAGCCCCTTGGTAGGCGTCCAAGAACGCCTCTGACTCAGTAACTGTCGCCTCGGTGCCGGCCTCGGTAACGGGGTAGACGGCGGAGGCGAGACCCGCGATAACGGGCTCGGGAGCGGCAATAGCGCTGTCCCAGTCCCACGCCGTATA
This sequence comes from uncultured Acidimicrobiaceae bacterium, assembly GCA_963743785.1. Taxonomy (GTDB): domain Bacteria; phylum Actinomycetota; class Acidimicrobiia; order Acidimicrobiales; family RAAP-2; genus Bog-473. Next base: position 233,590 of record CAVURD010000001.1, read on the forward strand.
GAGGTCGTCCCCCTTCCAGCGCAGGTTCGCCGTGTACCAGTCGCCATGGCCAACGGCCAAGGCCGAGGAAGATGCGGCCAGCCTTTCTCGTGCAAGTCGTCCTGCCTCGTCGAGCCATTCTGGTCCCTCCGTCGCGTTGAGGTCGACGGTCCGGTCGTCGGGTGTCGGCCAGAGTTCGGACCTCGCGAAATCTGGACGCGTCCACGCCGGCGGGGGGTCAAGGGAGGGGACCCCGGTCGCCCTAGGTGCGAGCTCGACCAAGCGCACGAGAGCCGTGGCGAAAGGCGTCGGAGCACGAGACGAGGTCGGAAAGTCGGCCCCGCCCGAGGTCATCGCTTCGGCGCTGGCCACGAGATTGCCCAAGGGTGCCGGGTCGACGAGCGGTTCGGGGCAAGGAAAGCCCTGCTCGAAGGCCCATCGATGGACCACGGCGCATCCAAGCAGCCGAGGTGAGGGAGGACGCAGCTTGACCACGACGCGTCGAGCCGAAGTCAGCTCGACACCGATGACCGTAGAAAGGTGGCCCGTGCAGAACAGCACATCGCTGATCTCGGAGCCCAAGTGGAGGCGGCACCAGGCACTGAGATCGGCTTCCTCCACCCCAGAGTGATTCGCCAGCACCAAACCATCTTGATCGACGGACAGGACATCCGGTGGTCGCACAGCCGACTGATGGGCTATCCCAAAACGGCGGGACGGGGTGCCACCGTGCGGCACCCTGGGGACACCCAGAGCCGAATCTGGCCCTACTTCATCGGTCGTCCAATAAGGGCACCGCGACCCATGGGACCGTGGTCGTCGAACTCGAATGTCAGGTTCGATGCAAGGAAGGCCGACTCGTACTCGGACAACGTGAACAGGGTCGTCCGATGGGTCTCAACCAAATGTTGGATTCCGGTTGACGAGGCAACGAGATAGTGCATATCAAGGGTGGCTTGAGATCCCTCCACTCTGCTCGTTGTCATGCGTAGAAGCCGAACTCCATCGGCTTCTTGATCCAGCACCTGCACGTGACCGGCAATCCATTGGTCGGGCCTCAACCATGGTTCGACAATGAGGACACCGCCAGGATTCAGATGGCGCGCCATCGAACCAATAGCACCAAGTAGATCGCTTGTGTAGCCGATCGAGGAGAAGAGACACACAACAGCATCAAATCTCTCGTCAAGGTCGAACGAATCCATTGAAGCACCGTGCACCCTTACACCAGTTCGTTGCTGTGCGAGTTCTACAAACTCTGCGTTGAGATCTAGTCCCTCGCAGTCGAACTCACCCCTGAGGTGTTCGAGGTGCTTGCCGGTTCCGCAGGCAACATCAAGAAGGCTCCTGGCCTGCGGGACCCGCGTGTGAATGGCGTTGCGAACCCATGCAGATTCGGCGGCGTAGTCCTTGAAGGAGTAGGCGAGATCGTAGAGGTGGGCCGACTTGTCGAACATGTTCAAAAGTCTGACAGGCGAGGTGAGGCCATCGTGTCCCTGCCCATAACGCCGGGACTGTGACCCAACGGTGGCACGACGGGCGTATGGAAAACTCATAGTTCGGAAGGATGGTGATGTTCCGTGATCAAGGAACTCAGTGACATGCCTCGAGGAGTCATTGGATTCGAGGCCACAGGCAAACTCAATGCTGAGGATTATCGAGATGTTGTTCTACCCGCCCTCGATAAGGCTGCGGCAAGCGGCGAAGTCCGATTCGTCATTGTGATGAACGATTTCGACGGAATGACAGGTGGGGCACTTTGGCAGGACCTCAAGCTCGGCGTTGAGCACCTTCGAGCCTGGAAGCGCATTGCGTTGGTGACCGACATCGGGTGGATGCATCACCTGACTGACCTCTTTGGCTGGATGACTCCGGGCCAAACGAAGACGTTTTCGATGGCAGAGCGGGACGCGGCTATCGCCTGGGTCGCTGGCTGATGTTCTGGATGACAGCTGGAGCCTGGGGTATCCCCGATCGCCGCGAGAGTGTCAGCGCTAGGGTTTCGGTTCCTCGCTCAGAGCTTGCTCGGCGACAGCCCCCGCCGAACCTGTGAAGGGCATCGGCAAACGCGGCTCCGTGTCACCGCTCGTTCCGGCGGACGGTGGCGACGCCACGTCAACGAGACCCACATTGAGGGGCGTGTCTCGATCGAACACCTCGCGCATGACGGTCGCCGAATCCGAGTCAATGCGCGTGATCGTGCCCACTTTCCCGGCGACGGACCATCAAGGATGAGGGCTTGGTCCCCTTCGTGGAGGATAGGCCGAACCAGCGCCTCCCACAGAGCGGAATGTGCCGACATCGAGCACACTCCACTGGTAGTGGGCCTGGGAGCGATGGCCACCTTTGTCTTCCGCGCCCACGGCGCTGGAAGCTGCCTGCTCGTGGTGGCTCACTCTTCCAACCCCGAAGGCCGTACGGTCCAGTCCGCCACCACTCTCAGCGGTCGCAGCGTCGAACGGGACCTGTTGGCGACCATAGGGGAGCTCAACGCTCGCCTGGCGCCAGGCGAGATCGGACCGATCGGAGCCGTCGTTGGTCCCACCCGTGTGGACCCGGCACTCGACCTCTTGGCGGCCAATGGGATATTTCTCGCTCCTGGCGTCGGCACGCAAGGCGCCACTCCGTCCGATGTCGCTGAGGTCTTTGCTGTCTGCCGCGACCGAGTGATACCCAGCGCATCGCGATCCCTACTGGTCGAGGGCCCGGACGTCACTCGGCTCGGTGACGCCGCCGGCGCCCTTGCCGGTGAGTTCCGCCGACTTCTGACCGCCGGATAAACCCGAACAACCGAAGGAAAACGCACCGGTCCGAGAGGGCATCGAGGTGCTGTCGTCTGCGAGCGATCCGGCCCATTCTTTCGGTCAGGCCGGTGGACGGCGCCTAGGTGGTCACACGCCGCTAACCTCGGCAATCATAGGTACAGGACCGCTTCGGGCCGGACCAAGCCGGTTGGCGCTAACGCGTAAATCGGGCCCCCGCCACGATCGAATCGCTGGTCGGCACGTCTCGCGCATAGGGCACAGGCGCCTGGCCAGCATTACCGCGTTCGGGCTGAGACCGAAGACCGGGGTTTCTGGGGCTTTTTCTCGGGACCTACTCAGCCTTGCGCTATGCAGCACCGTAGGGTGGCACCGCGGACGCGGTCCTCACGCTGCGCCTTCTCGGTCGAACCTTTGATCGGTGAGGACTTGCAGTGCACGTGCATAGGGCCTGCCCCATGCGTGCACTAATCAACGTAGGGACGAGTCATGGGCTCGCGACCTCGAGGTCGGTGTTGTACCCGTCGCTTGGATGGATCTTGCGTCGCCGAGGTGCAGGTTCGCGGGCTCGAAAGATGACGCAGACTGAGAGCCCGCCGTTGGGCATGGAATGGGCGCTTACGCCGGCTCACCACGCGGTAGCGGCCGCGGTTAGTGAGCGACGGTTCCCAGCGGGTCGACGGTTCAGTCCCAACTCCCTTCGGAACGAACGTTCCCGGTGGCGGCACCCCACTCGCATAACCATGACGGTCCACCTTTTCCTCGAGCCTGTGCGGCTCCCAGGGCAGTCGTCGTACATCAGCCGGAACACCTATTGACCCAGACTATAGACTTAGTGTAGTGTTCACCCATGAGCGTCCCCCTTGCCCTACTCGGCCTTCTTGAGCGTGAACCGAGCTATGGCTACGACCTCAAGCGTGACTACGACACCTACTTCGGCCGAGGCAAACCACTGCAGTTCGGCCAGGTCTATGCCACCTTGGCCCGCCTCACCCGTGACGGGAAGGTCGCGCCAGGAGAGATGGAGGCAGGAGGGGGACCCGATCGAAAGCTCTATGCCATCACTGACGGCGGGAAGCACGAATTCGAGACCTGGCTGAGCCAACCAATCGAGCCCGCGCCGCACCTCCAGACCGATCTCTTCGTCAAAGTGGTCTTTGCACTCATGTTGGGTCGTTCCGCCGAGCGCTATCTCGACACCCAACGGGCGGCACATCTGCGCCGAATGCGTGAGCTGACCGCACTCAAACGTGAGGGCGATCTCGTCGACACACTCTTGGCCGACCATGGACTCTTCCACCTCGAGGCCGATCTGCGGTGGATCGACATGACGGCGGCTCGACTGCCCGCATTGGCCGAGGTGGTGGTGTCGTGAGGACGGCGAGCGCTTCCGAGGTGATGCTCGTGCGCGGCACGGTCCTCGAGGCCCGGGACCTCGTCCTGTCTTTCGGGGAAACGCCAGCGCTTCGTGGGGCGAGCCTCGCGGTGAAAAAGGGCGAGGTCCTCGCGATGATGGGTCCGAGTGGCTCGGGCAAGTCGACGCTGCTCCACTGCTTGGCGGGCATCCTCGTTCCCGGCTCGGGCGAGATTTACGTCGACGGCGAGCGTCTTGACACAATGAGCGAGAAGCAACGGAGTTCGCTGCGACGAGACCGTTTCGGTTTTGTGTTCCAGTTCGGCCAGCTTGTGCCCGAACTCACGGCGGAGGAGAACGTGGCGCTACCGCTCCTCCTTGGGGAGCTCGCCGCCAGGAGGCTCTGCGCGTCGCTCGGACATGGTTCGAACGACTTCAACTCGAGGGCTTGGAACGTCACCGCGCCGGAGAGATGTCCGGTGGGCAGGCGCAGCGCGTCGCGCTGGCGTGCGGAATGGTGGCCCGGCCTGAGGTGCTCTTCGCTGACGAACCGACCGGATCACTCGATTCGTTGACCGGAGAGATCGTCATGGACCTCATGACCTCCGTGGCCCGCGAGGAGGGAACGACGGTCGTCCTCGTCACCCACGAAGCACGCGTCGCCGCCTACGCGGACCGCGAAGTGATACTGCGCGACGGTGTCGTGACCTCGACCGAGGATCTGCTCGGATGATCCGACTCGGGCTCCGTCTCAGCTTGAACGGAGGCAAAGAGGCCATGGTCCGCGTCTTCGTCACCGGGGCAGCCGTCGCCCTCGGCGTCGGACTACTGCTGGCTGCCCTGGCCGGTGGCAACGGTCTCAACGCTCAGACCGACCGTGGTGCGTGGCTCGACTCGGCGGCGCAAACGTCACGACCGACGTCGACATCGCACGGGCTGTGGTGGATGTCGAGCGTCGATCAGTTCGGCAGCCAGGCGATCGATCGCGTCGACGTTGCCGCGGCTGGACCGAACGCTCCGGTCCCGCCGGGGATGGCCCACCTACCGGGCCGCGGTGAGTACTACGCCTCGCCGGCACTCACGAGGCTCATCGCGTCCCAGCCGGCGAACGAGCTTCGTGACCGGTTTCCGGGGCGCCAAATCGGGACCATCGGCGCAGCGGCACTTCCGTCCCCGAACTCGCTCATCGTCGTCATAGGCCACACCGCCACCCAGCTCTCCCGGGCACCTGGTGCGGTCGAGGTTGGGGCTATCCAGCGCGCGCCGGCCACCTGCTACGCCTGCCAAAACCCCGTCGGGAGCGGACCCGATCTGCAGTGGATCCTGGCTGGAGGAGCCGTGTTCCTATTGCTGCCGGTGCTCATCTTGATCGCGACGGCGAGCCGGCTGTCGGCGGCGCGGCGCGAGGAGCGCTTCGCCGCCATGCGGCTCGTGGGCGCGACGCCGCGTCAGATTTCTGTGGTCTCCGCGGTCGAGGCGGTGGTGGCGGCGGTCGCGGGCGTCGCCGTCGGCTTCGCTCTTTTCTTCGCCTTCAAATCGCTGCTCTATCACGTGCCATTCACCGGGGCGCCCTTCGCGCCAGGAGACCTCTCCCTGAACAGGATCGACATCGTACTGGTCGTGATCGGCGTCCCGGTCGCTGCTGTCGTGTCCGCGCTGGTCGCGCTCCGTCGGGTCCAGATCTCGCCGCTCAGCGTAAACCGGCGAGCGTCGTCACGCCCACCGCGGATTGTACGGATCATCCCGCTCCTCGCCGGCATCGCGGTACTCGCGTACTTCGACGCGCACGGCAAGCCGGGCAGCAATGGTGGCCAGCTTCTCGAGCTGCTCGTGGGATTCGTGCTCCTTGTCGTGGGGCTGGTCCTCGCTGGACCGTGGTTCACGACCGCTGGTTCCCGACTCATGGCGAGGCGGGCCAGTCGCCCCGCCACGCTCATCGCCGGCCGCCGGCTCCTCGACAATCCCAAAGCGGCGTTCCGGTTTATCAGTGGGCTCGTGATCGCCCTTTTCGTGGCTAGCGCCCTGATCGGGGCGCTCAGCTCCATCGCCACCGTCAGCAACTCTGGAGGAGGAACCGCCGGAAAGGACACCCTCGCCGAGCCGTTCTGCAACTTCTCGACGTCGAACTGTCCCGCTTCCGCGCAAGTGCCTTCGGTCCCAGGCCAGGTGCTTGGCGAGCTCCACGCCACGCCGGGCGTGCGTGGCGTGGCGGTGGTCCACCAAGTCCCGCCTGGTCAGCAGGCGAACTGGGGCGGGCCGGCTGGGGTTGTCGCGTGCGCCCAGCTGGCAAAGACACCGGCGATCGGCACGTGCGCCCGAGGAGCGACGGTGGCGAGTATCGGCTACTTCCTTTCGAACGTCCTTGGGCACAACTCGCATGCCTCGTCGACGGCCTGGCCTTCCGCCCACCTCTCGACGGCGAAGGCCGCGCGTCTTCCCGTTGAAGTGGTTGTCGTCGCTACCGACGGGTCCGCGGGATCACTCGAACGGGTACGGACCACGCTCGAACGGGCGTTCCCCTTCCAGGGACAGCCGCTCGGAGTCGAGTCGCTCGACCCGTCCAATGCGCGCCTTCTTACGATGATCGAGGACATGACCGACATCATCATCGTGGCGAGCCTCATCATCGCTGCTTGCAGTCTCGCGGTGAACATCGTCGCCGGGTTGGGCGAGCGTCGGCGCCCGTTCAGCCTGCTCAGGCTCACCGGTGCCCCCACAAAGCTCCTGCATCACGTCGTCGCATTGGAGAGTGCCCTCCCACTCCTCCTTGTCGCCGCGGTGTCGATCGCGGTCGGCCTCGTGTCTGCCGCCCTCTACCTCCACTCCCAGGTCGACATCGCGTTCCGCATTCCCGGGATCGCGTACTGGGCGACCGTGGTGGGCGGACTCGCCGCGTCTCTCGCGATCATCGCCTCGACGTTCCCGCTTATCAACCGGATGACGGGACCCGAGGTCGCCCGAAACGACTGACGGCACTGCGCCTCGTCCATGGCAGCGCCGCCAGCCTCCGTATTGAATTGCCGAGAGCCCTCCCTCCTCAGGGCTTGCCGGAGATCGGCTCACGGCGTGCGTCATCGTCCCTCACATTGCTGTGTCGGGGTCAATGGGCGGGGTGCTTGAGTTGCCGTGCGTGCACGCCAGGCAGCCGATCCTTGCCGTACGGGACGATAGGCGCGGGTCGCTGAGAACATCGGCGTCACGCAAGGCGTGCACGTACGGCCGATCCTGGTCGATCCGCGCGTTGTCCTTTGTCCAGTCGCCAACCTCCGGGTGAGATCAAACCCTGTCCCATATCCCGCGAGGAAGGTCCGAGATGGCCGCAGAGGATGGTCAAGCGGATCTGGTCGTTCGCAATGCGAAGGTGACGACTCTGCAAGTCGATGGCGACGTGGCCGAGGCGTTTGTCGGTTCGCGGGGAGCAGTTAGGGACGGACGGTGAACCTCACGTCGTCGGAGTCATGTTCCGGATGATCGTCTCGAGCGATCGGTTCAGGACTTGGACTTCGTCCTGCGTGAGACCCCGGAGCAGACGCTCTTCCAATTCCTGAACGCCGTCGTCGACCGATCGCCACTTCTTCTTGCCCGCACGCGTCAGGTGAGCGTTGAGGATTCGCGCATTTGACGGACTGTGCTGACGCTCCACTAACCCGGCAGCTTCGAGCTGCTTGAGGACCTCGTTCATTGACTGGGGCGTCACGAACGCCTTGCGGGCAAGCTCGGCGTTGGGTAATCCGGGCGTCTCAGCCAGCAACGTGAGCACGACGTAGTGGGGGATCCCGAGCCCTTGTTTGGAGACAATCCCCTCCAGGGCGAGATGGATCACCGATTGAGCGCGCTTGACCAGGTAACCCGACATGTCCTCGGCTCTTGGCACTCGCTTCCCTGCCTTCCCCGTCGGCATTTGCAGTTATCAGGCTACCTGATATAGTTATCAGGTAGCCTGATAACTATAGAGGAGCGCACGTGAGAGTGATAGGACCCGATTTCATCGCACTACAGGTCAGCGACCTGGAGGTGTCTGCTGCGTTCTATTCGGAGCAGCTTGGCCTTGAGCGGGCAGCCCAGAGCCCACCAGGAGCAGTGGTCTTTGCCACCACTCCTATTCCATTTGCCGTTCGTGAGCCCGCCGTTGACTTGCAGGCGGTCGAGCGTCTCGGCTGGGGCGTCGCACTGTGGCTCAAGGCCGATGATCCGCAGGTTCTGCACGACAGCCTTGTTCATGCCGGGGTTCGAATCGTCACCGAGCCCTTCGATGGTCCATTTGGCCGGACGTTCGTGTTTGCTGACCCGGATGGATACGCCGTTACCATCCATTCCTGAGGAGCAAGGAGGACGGATGCCAGGCTTCATCTCTGACAGCCCCCTGGCCCGCGAGTTGATCAGCATCGGCGACGAGGCGATCGCCACGGAGGACGACGCCAAGCTCCGCGCCTATTTCAGCGAGGACTACGTCTTCCACGGACCGGGCGCCGACCTGGGCTTCGATGAACTGAGCGCTTACTTCGGCCATTGCGCGCCGCTTTCGTCGGTCTGCACCCATTCCTCGGCCAGCCGGCCCTCGTCGTCGTACCTGAAGGTACCGATCACTTCCCACTCGACGTGTTGCCCGGCGGGCTCGACTGGACCGATGGGCGAGTAGGTAAAGAGCCCGGTGAAGTAGATCTGCGGAGCCCTCTTTCCTGATCACAACTCCGTGACCACGCCCGCCCGCCTTGGAAGCGCGCTCTCAGTTCCCGAAGTTAACCGGAGCTTCGATATCGTCATAGATCCGCACCGCAGATAGGAGCCCGGCTGAGTCTCGCTCGAAAACCGCAATGCCGGCTTGCGTAGGCAGGGTGTGGCGACCCCACCGGGCGAGGTTGTACTCGACGGCACAGCGGACGTCATCATCGGTGACACGACAGCACTCGAGCTCAATGCCTCCGCCCGCGCTAAAACACGTGGAGTAGTAGGAGCGAAGCGCCTGGGTCCCTCGGTGCAATGCGTTGGGTCCAATGGACTGTCGGAGATACCCGTCTGCGGTGAAGGTCTTCACAGTGGCCTCAACGTCGCCGGCAAGAAGGGCGGCGAAGTGGCGACTGACAACGCCTTCAGGAGGTTCGTCTCCCGGTTCGATGATCGGTGGTCGCACGTGGTGACGGTGGTCGACGGGCCATTGGCTGCAGTACGTTCTGAACATCACAGAGCGGTCGTCGGGGGATTCGGCCACGACAGCGATGGGCCAGAGAATCTGCTGTCCTTTGTCGTCTAGACGTGCCAGCAACTCCACAACGGCCCGTCTGTCGACGCTCGTCGATGCGACGTTCTCTGTCGTCGCGTAGAGTCCGGCAAGCCACGTCCGGTTTTTCCTGACGAATTCCCGCAGCCTCCTGTGCCCTCGGATCGTGCCGGCACGGGGGTCCTCTATCACGATCTCCCCCGGCCAAATCGTCTCGAGTGTTCGGGGACTGCCGGTCTCGAGTGCCTGCAAGTACTGCGTTACCGGGTCAGTCCGGCCTGCACTCTGAGAGTCTCGGCGCGCGAGTTCCGTTGCAGCGACGAAGTCAGGGAACCAGGGCATTGTCGATTACAAGCCGTCGACGAGCTCGGCCACGATCTCTGCTGCTGGTTGTGGCTTCCGGGCGAGCGCAACGCTCTGTCCGGCCCACAATGAGACAGCTTCGACATCACCAGTTGTACCGACCATCGGCGCCGCCGGCTCGTACCGGACGATCGCTTCGCCCGAAGCGAAGTGCGCGATGACATCGCCCTCTCCCGGTCGACTCCCCGGTGGGGGCCTGTCCGCGGCCTCCCATGCCTCGGCGGTCGAGTTGCGGAGAGAGCGGTTGGGCGCGTCCGGCCATCCGACCTCGTACAGGTTGGCGTACCACCGAGTATCGGTCTCGGCTGCGTCTATGAGGCGACGGCGATACTCCTCGTGGATGGGCATCTCCTGGGCGACCAGAAATCGGGTACCCAACCATGCTGCTTGAGCGCCCAAGGCGAGCACGGCGGCCACGCCACGGGCGTCCCCGATCCCGCCCGCCGCAATCACTGGCACCGGTGCTACCGCGTCCACAACGGCAGGGACCAAGGGAAGCGTTGCCACCTGACCCCACACGTGCCCGCCAGCCTCCCAACCCTGCGCCACGACGACATCGACGCCGCCGGCGACGGCTCGCCGGGCCTCTTCGGCGCTTCCCACCGTGTGCAGGACGACTCCGTTGGCATCGTGGACTTGCTCGACGTAGGTGGTGGGATCGCCCCAAAACAACGACACGATCCGCAGACCGGCTTCCAGGGCCTCGTCTAGACGACGGTGCTGATCGGAGGCAAGAACCAGGTTCCCGCCAAAGGGACGGTCGGTGAGCGCCGCCGTTTCACGAACCACGTCTCCGGCGGGAGTGGACCACGTCAACGCCAACATGCCGAGTGCCCCGGCATTTGAGACCGCTGCCGCCAGTTCGGGCACGGCCGACATAGGCGCTTGAACGATCGGCTTTTCTATGCCGAGCAGCTCACAAACCGGCGTTCGCATTGTGTACCACCTACTCGTTCACTCCGGCTCAAGAATGCGGAATCCTCGCGACGAGGATCCCTCTGCGTGGCCCCGGCGTCCACATGCAGCTATGACTCATACGACGTCGGCATCGACTGCTTCGCGCGCTTGTTCCACCCGTGAAAATTCGAGTAATCGCCTGCATCCCAGGCCTCGCGCAGCCCCGGCTTGCTCAGGTCCCAGTCAGGGCGGAGCTCGCTCGTCGCAGCGCAGAGGTCGCGCCACAGGTCGTAGAACGACGGGCGGCCCCAGAACCAGTAGCCGTTGTAGGCACTGTGGATCACAAGTCCCGGTTTGAGCACCAGCGTGTGAGGGATCATCGGATCGTGCTCGGGATCGGTGTACTCCTGGATGTCCAGATCCTTCTGAATTGTCCGTGCTGGATCCGAGAGAAAAGGCCATTGGGCGCCGACTGACGCGCGGAACTCTTGCGTCGTGTGGTGGTCGTCAGTCGAAATCGTGACGATTTGGGTGTAGGCGACGGCAATCTTTGAATAGTTCGAAGCGAGCTCCAGGTGCTGCTGGTGCTCCTTCGGGCAGTAGTTGCCCCGCGCCAAGGTGAGGATCATCGGGTCGATGCCCTGCAACTCGCTGAGCTTGCGCACCGTGCCGGTGTGGTCAGGTAGGGCGTAGTCGGGGAAAGTTCCGCCAGGTCTGATGTCCGATCGCATTGGTCACGGCCTCCTTCGTCGCCCTTTTGGGCACTTTTCACTTCCGGGTGTATCACCGTCACACCTTCGACGCTGCCTGGCCTCCTCACTGGTTTCGAGGGTCGTCGATCGGATCGATGTAGTCAAGACCCAGTGGTCCGATAGCCGTCGCCTGAGTGACGTAGGTTCCGGACTTGGCGCAGTGGAAGTGGGGCGTACCGCCGGAGGGCACAAGGACGGCGCTGGCGGGTAGGTCTGCAGTCGTCCTTCGTCGACTGACTCCCCAGTCCGACGTAAAGGACACCGGAGATGTCGGTGTAGACGCGGCCCTCCGGAGGGTGGTGCGGCATCAGCTTGACGCCCGCGGACAGCTCGACACGGATGACGTATGGCCCCGGTTCGGAAGGCTCGCCGACGACCACCGCCAGTCGGGCCGAGGGCAGGAATCCTGGCAAGGGCTTCCAGTCGACGACCTCGCGCAGGACCGATCTGAAATTGTTCTGGTCTGGTTGGTGGATCTCAATCCTTGGGACCTCCCGACTTCTGAAGGGGAGTAGCCCAACGTCGAGACAACTCACCCGTCAGGTGAAATCTAGCGCGACGAAACCGGCTCGTCGTCCGAGGCTTGGTACGCTGAGCGTGCCGGGCCTAAAGCTGCGATCTTCGATACAAAACTGCGGACCCGACCCTTCATTGGAGCTGCCAGATACCGAGCTTGTGAATACAGCGCAGGAACTTACATGAGCACGACCCCAATTGCCGACTACGCGCTCCTTTCGGATCGGCACAGCGCTGCGCTGGTGAGCCGGGACGGGTCGATCGACTGGTTGTGCTTCCCACGATTCGACAGCCCCTCGATCTTCGGTCGTCTCCTGGGAGACGTAGCAGGTCACTGGTCGATCCAGGTCACAAACGCCAGTCAGGTGACTCGCCGATACCTGGAACGCACCATGGTGTTGGAGACCACCCTCCGCACGCCGACGGGCACCGTGGCGATCACCGACGCCCTCGCGATGGGCGAGGGCAACCGGGGACATGAACTCGGCCGGGGTGCACCGCATCTCCTGCTGCGGCGTGCGAAGTGCGTTGAAGGAGAGGTGGAGTTGTCCCTGGAGTACGTCCCGCGCCCCGAGTACGGGCTCGTCCACCCCTTGTTCGATGCTGTCGACGGGGGAGTGACCGCATTCGGGGGCGCCGACGTGCTCGTCCTGTCTTCGCCCATGACCTTGATTGTCGACCAGTCGGCGGTCTCAGGTCAGCTTCAGCTCCGGCGCGGCGAGACCGCGGGTTTCGCCCTGCACCACAGCAGGCGGGCCGAGACGGATACGGCCACGGTCTGGAGCCAATCCGAAATCGGCGCCCGGTTGGAGGACACCGTGTCGGCCTGGGAGTCGTGGTCGGAGCTCCACCAGGCCTATGTCGGTCCGTGGCAAGACCTGGTGCACCACAGCGGACGGGTGCTCCAGGCACTCTCCTTTGCACCCACCGGTGCGATTTGCGCGGCGGCGACCACTTCGCTGCCTGAGGCGGTGGGTGGAGCCCGAAATTGGGACTACCGCTACGCCTGGGTCAGGGATGCTTCCTTCACGATCCAGGCTCTTTGGGTGGCGGCCTGCCCTGACGAAGCCAATGAGTTCTTCGATTACGTGACCACCTCCGCGGCCGGCTCGCTGGACCGGGGGGGCGACCTGCAGATCATGTTTGGCATCGGCGGCGAACGAGACCTGACCGAGCGGGAGCTGCCGCACTTGGAGGGCTGGCGACACTCGGTCCCCGTTCGGGTCGGCAACGGCGCCTGGAACCAGCGCCAGCTTGACGTCTATGGCGAATTGCTCGGCGCCGTGGACCGCCTCTCCGACCACCTGTTCGACAACGCCTCCCGACGGGTTGGGCCGATGGCCGACCCTGGCAAGTGGGGTGCACCCCCCGATCTGGCACCAGCCACACGGCGGTTCTTCGTCCAACTGGCCGACACCGCCTCCCGGCGCTGGCAGGAAAAAGACCAAGGGATCTGGGAGGTTCGAGGCGATCCCCGCGACTTCTTGTACTCCAAGCTGATGTGCTGGGTGGCCCTCGACCGGGCGGCGGCCTTAGCGGATCGTCTCGACGCCTCCGACCGGGTTGAGGCATGGAAGCAGACCCAGGACCAGATCCGTGAGGCGATCCTGACCAGAGGCTGGAGCGACCGGGCCAACGCCTTCACCCAGTCCTTCGGCTCGGACGAGCTCGATGCCTCCAGCCTCATGGTGCCACTGGTGGGGTTCCTTCCCGCCGACGAGCCCAGAGTGCTGGCCACGATCAACGCGACCGAAGAACGTCTCACCGATGAGCGGGGACTGGTGTACCGCTACCGGACCCACGACGGGCTCGAGGGCGAGGAAGGCACGTTCCTTCTGTGCACCTTCTGGCTGGCCCAGGCCCTGGCCCGGGCCGGACAGCCGGCTCGGGCCCGCACCGTCTTCGAACGCGCCGCCGCCTTCGTGAACGACGTCGGCCTGCTCGCCGAGGAGGTCGATCCCGTCACCGGGGAGTTCCTCGGCAACTTCCCCCAAGCCTTCAGCCACATCGGGCTTGTCAACGCGGCCTGGGCCATTTCTGAGATCGAACTCCAACAGACGCCACCGAGTTAAAGTGCCGCGACGCATCGACTCGGCCGAAACACATTCCAGCTTGGCGGTCAGCTTGTCGGTCGATCAAACCGATGATCAGGCGGTCGCATGTTGGATTGGCGATCCGTCTGGGCCAGCCCTGAAACCGGTTGGCGTTTCGTGGGATCCTTCGCCCAGACCGTTTTGAGCCTGGAGGTCACATGCGCAGCGACATACGTGAAGGCGGGACGTTTCCCGACTACGAGCTAGCCGACCAATCCGGCAAGCGGCGTTCTCTCTCGGAACTTCAAGGGGGCAACCCGATGGTGCTCCACCTCTCCCGCGGCGGCTTCGATCCGAAGGAGCACCAGTTTGTTCGGCAATTGGTCGACGTCTACCCCGAATTTCGAAACGCATACACACGATTGGTCCTCATCTCCACCGACAACCAGCTGAACATCAATGAGTTCCGCGACGCTCTTGGTGCCACCTGGCCGTTCCTGTCGGACCCGGATCGAGTGATCCAAAAGGACCTGGACATCAAAGAGTTCACTGATGAGCCGCACGACCCGATGATTCCCCACACGTTCGTCCTCGAACCCGGGCTCAAGATTTTCAGGGTCTACAACGGCTACTGGTATTGGGGTCGCCCGACGATGTCAGAGCTGCACGTGAATCTGCGGGCACTCTTTCAGAAGATTCGCCCGGACTTCGACCTGGCGTCCCCGGGATTGAAGGAGGCGTGGGAACGAGGAGATCGCGATCAGTTCCTCGTCGACACGCTCGAGGAGCCGATCCGCTACACCGAAGGGAAGAGCATCGGCATCAAACGCTGACCACCGCAGGGAGGGGGTGGGTCCCTTTCTGCCGTCCGGGTCTCCGATGTCGTGGGGTCTCTCATCGTTCGCGGGCTGAACGAGGAGGGCCCAGCCATGGACCCGTGAAATCCTCTGCGAAGCTCGCAGGTTGGGTTGACGTCGAACGCCGAGAACTGGGACACTCCCAGGTGCAAGGCAGTCGATCTGGCGCGACAATGCAACAAAGCCGACCAGAGGAGACCGGGATGAGCACCGTCGACGGACAGGATGGCGAAACCGGCGGGACGGAAAGCAGCGCAGCTGTCGACCTGAAGCTCGAGGCGGTCGTCATCCCCGTGGCTGACGCCGACCGCTCCAAGGCGTTCTACGCCGCCCTCGGATGGAGGCTCGACGCCGACTTTTCCTTCGACAACGGCTTCCGGGTCGTGCAGTTCACGCCACCCGCTTCGCTGTGCTCGGTGCAGTTCGGCACCAAGATCACAGGTGCCCCACCCGGGCTCTGCCCATGGCCTCTACCTGATCGTGTCCGACATCGATGCCGCTCGTAACGAACTCATGAGGCGGGGTGCCAAGGTCAGCGAGGTGTTCCATTCGGGAGCGCCGGGGGCGCAACTCGATCCCGAGGGGCGGAGTGGTCGGGTCAGCGGTCCGGATCCGGATCACAAGAGCTATAGCTCCTTTGCGACGTTCGAAGACCCGGACGGCAACAGCTGGTTGCTCCAAGAGGTGACCGACCGCCTCCCGGGCCGGCTCGATCCGACAATCACCTCGTTCAACTCTGCCGGTGACCTGGCCGGGGCCCTGCGGCGCGCCGAGACTGCTCACGGCGAGCACGAGAAGCGAATCGGCAAGGCTGACCCGGATTGGCCCGACTGGTACGCCGAGTACATGGTGCGCGAGCAGACGGGTCAGGAGCTGCCCGCGTGAGCGATTTCGACGTGATCGTGCTAGGCGGCGGTGCCCCAGGCGAGCACTGCGCGGGCGCCATCGCGGCCCGAGGGCTTCGGGTCGCGGTCGTCGAGCGGGAGCTGGTCGGCGGCGAGTGCTCTTACTGGGCCTGCATCCCGTCCAAGTCTCTGTTGCGCCCGGGCGAGGCAGTTCAGGGCGCCCGCGACGTCGGCGCCAGCGCCCAGGTGGACGTGCAGGCGACGCTGGACTGGCGGGACTACATGGTGTCCGACTATTCGGATGCGGGACAGGAACGATGGCTGGCGGACCGGGGCATCGCTCTCATCCGTGGCGTCGGCCGGCTCGCCGGGCCCGGCGTGGTGGAGGTGGACGGCACCCGGCACACTGCTGAGCACGTCGTCGTCGCGACGGGCTCGGATCCCGTCGTGCCACCCGTCCCCGGGCTCGACGGTCTGGACGGGGTATGGGGCACGCGGGAGGCGACGGGCATGAAGGCCGTCCCCCGCCGACTGATCGTGCTTGGCGGCGGATCGGCCGGTGTCGAGATCGCACAGGTGGTGAGGCGGCTCGGTGGCGAGACGGTGTTGGTCGAGGGAGCCGATCGGGTGATTCCCCGAGAGCCCGCTCCACTGGGCAAGGCGCTCGCCGAGGCACTGCAGAGGGACGGGATCGAACTGCGCCTCGGAGTTCGCGCGGCGACGGCCTCGCGAGACGGGGACGACTACGTATTGAAGCTCTCGGACGGCACTGAGGTGCGAGGTGAGCGACTGCTCGTGTCCACCGGTCGGCATCCCCGTGTCGAAGGGATAGGGCTCGAGACCGTCGGCATCGAGGCCGACCCGCACGGGATCCGGGTCGACGAATACCTGCGTGCCGGCGAGAAGATCTGGGCCATCGGTGACGTCAACGGGATCTGGCCCCTGACCCACGTCGGCGAGTACGAAGGCGACGTCGTGGCAGCGAACATCGTTGGAGAGAGGCACCCGGCGAACTACGAGGCAGTGCCACGCGTCACGTACACCGACCCGCAGGCTGCCGCGGTCGGTGTCGCGGAGGCGCCCTACAGCACCACGATGCTCTTATCAGAGTTGCCCAAGACCGCGACGTACACCCACTCCTACGCCGAGTCGAACGGCTTCTTGACCTTGCTCAGCGACGGCGTCCGCTTGACCGGTGCCTATGCCCTCGGACCTGAGGCCGGTGAGTGGCTGCAGCAGGCGACGCTGGCCATACGCGCCCGCGTCCCGCTGGAAGTGCTGAGCGACACCATCCAGCCGTTCCCGTCCTTCTCGTCGATCTTCGACTCGGCCTTCAAGGCGCTCCGCATGGAGATAGCCAAGATGCCCCCGCCCACGCGACCAATGCAGGCGCAGATGGCACGGCCATGACGAGACGAGATCCGCGTTCGTCATCACATTGGCCGCTGAGCCCGTCGCAGGCGGGTGATCGACCCAACCCGTGGAGGTAGCAGATGGCCGAGCTTGCACCGCCCCCAGAGGGAATTGTGCTGGCCCACTTCATCGTGTCGGACGATGTCGAGCGCTCTCGGCGCTTCTACACCGAAGTGCTCGGAGGCAGGATCGCCTTCCTGGGCCCCGGAGGGCTGACCTATGTCGCACTGGCGAACAGTTGGATCATCATCAATGTCGGCGGAGGCCCGACCGACGACAAGCCGGAGGTCACCCTGGAGACGCCCGGCGATCCCGACCGGGTCAGCAGCTTCCTCAATATTCGGGTCGCTGACATCCACGCCGTGTACTCCGAATGGAGCGCACGGGGTGCTCAGTTCCTGACGCCGCCGAAACAGCACCAGTACGAGATCCGTTGTTACATCCGCGATCCCGACGGTCATCTGATCGAAGTGGGGCAAACCACGGACCCAGAGGGGGACTGGACGCCCGATCACTGGCCATCAACCACGTCCGCGGAGGAGTCCGAGTGAGCTCTGTGCTTCGGTCTGAGTGTGAGACCGACAGGGCCGTCGATGCTCCCAGGCGCTGTTGCTAGCACCGTGACGCTGCCGGAGTTTCGAACTTGACCACCGCGATCATCGGCACTGGAGGGATCGGATCGGCCATCGCGCGTCAGCTCGCATCCGGTGGCGAGGCCCTGCAACTCTCGAGCGCCGACAAGCAGTCGGCACAACGACTGGCCGCGGCGATCGGGGGAACCGCGGTCGTTTCAGTCGACAACCGAAGCGCTTTGCGGGGGGCCGATGCCGTCATCCTTGCGCTGCGGTTCTCCGTGCTGAAGGACGTCATCGACGAGATCGCCGACGCGCTGGGTGACAAGTCCCTCGTCGTTCCGAGCAACCCGGTCGGCCTCGACGCACAAGGCAAGGTCGTGCGGCTCCTGCCGGAGGGGCAGTCATCTGGCGAGACCATTGCCGGGTGGTTGCCGACAGGGGGACGCTTGGCCATGGCGTTCGGCACCATGTCGGCCGATCTCTTCGAGTCCTCGAGCAACCGGTCACCCGAGCCGGCGGTTCTCTTCTACGTGATCGATGATGAGCGTGGTAGCGACGAAGTCGAGCGGTTGATCCGAACGGCTGGCTTCGAGCCGATGAAGGTCGGCGGGATCAAACAGTCGAGCCGGCTCGAGGTGGGTGGCGACCTTCACGATCTCGTAGTCGGCCCCGCAGAGGCGCGCTCCCTGATCGCTGGGGCGTGATCGCATGGCCACCTCGGCCGAGCCACGTCCCGGGTCGGGCCATCGCCCAGAGGTTGCTCACAACGCTGACCATCGCCCTGTGGGACGGCACGAACGCGGCAACCGCCGCTCGATTTCGCAGCGACCGAGACTCAACCAGGAGTGAAGCCGTGAACAGTCGCCTTCCCGATCCACGGCTGAAGCTGATCTATCGCTTGGAAGCGAATGTCGGCGACCCCCAAGATCTCGGCAAGATCTCCGCTGGTCACCGGCGCATCGTTCCGTTGACCGGAGGGAGTTTCAGCGGACCTGAGCTGCGCGGGACCCTGCTCGCGGGGGCCAGCGCCGATTGGCAGATCATTCTTCCGGATGGCAGCGCACTCGGCGACGTCCGCTACACGCTGAAAACCGAACGCGGAGACCTGCTCTACGTTCAATCTCAGAGTGTGCGGCATGGAAGCGCGGCCGTGCTCGAGCGACTCGGACGCGGGGAAGACGTCGATGCCGGTGAATACACCTTCCGGGGTGCCGTCAAAATCGAGACCGGGACAGACGGCCTCGACTGGTTGAACAAAGGCATATTCATTAGTGTCGGAGGTCGGCAGCGCGGAAGTGTCATCTACGAGGTCTATCTCGTCGGATGAGCAGTCCATCCGACTCGAGAGAGCCGTCCGGGATACCTCGCGTCGGCGTCGCAGATGCCTCGCGCAAAGTCGTAATCGTCACCGGAGCCTCCCAAGGCATCGGCGCAGGCCTAGTAGAAGGGTTCCGTAGCCTTGGATATGCGGTCGTTGGCGCGTCGCGCTCGATCGACCCTTCCGACTCCCCTGATTTCCTCACGGTGAGGGGTGACATTGCGGAGGTCTCGACCGCTCAGATGATCGTGGAACAGGCGGTCGATCGCTTTGGGCGCGTCGACAGTCTGATCAACAACGCGGGGATCTTCATCAGCAAGCCATTCACCGACTACACACTCGAGGACTACCTGGCGATCACAGCGGTAAACCTGACCGGGTTCTTCCAGATGACCCAAGCGGTCATCCGGCAGATGCTCACTCAGGGTACCGGTGGTCACGTAGTCAACATCACGACGAGCCTGGTCGACCACGCCGAGAGCCAGAACCCATCTGCTCTTGTATCGCTTACCAAGGGTGGCCTGGCGGCCGTGACGCGTTCATTGGCGATCGAGTATGCGTCGCGGGCGGTGCGCTTCAACGCAGTGGCCCTCGGAGTTATAGAGAACCCCGTCTACGACCCGGCGTCGTATGAGGGCCTGGCACAACTCCATCCCCTGGGCCGAGTTGGTCAGATTAGCGACGTTGTCGAGGGAATCCTCTATCTCGAGCAGGCTTCATTTGTCACGGGAGTTGTCCTGCACATCGACGGTGGTCAGTCAGCGGGAAATTAATTCGCCAACTGATCTCGCCCTTCAACGGCCGTCTTCGTGACATCGAAGAGACGGGCCTCAGTCGGACTGCGCGCCGGGGTTGATCGATGACCAGTCGCCGGGCCACCAGTCTCCGTGTGGGTCGGTGGTTTGCCCGACCTCGATGATGTAACCGTCGGGATCTCGGATGTAGCAACGGATCTCGTACTGGTGCTGTTTCGGCGGCGTCAGGAACTGCGCGCCCCGGGAGCTCCATTCGGCGTACGCTGCGTGGATGTCTGCGACCCGGATATTGAGGAAGCTGCTGACGCGGTCGGGGTCTCTTGGCGTCTCAAGGGTGACCGTGGGCTTGTCGTCGGTGGGACCTCCGCCGCCATTGATGACGATGAAGCTGTTGGCGAGTGCGATGTTGGTCGGCTCTGGGCCGAAGACCACCGTGCCACCGAGTATTTCGGTATAGAAGCGCCGGGAGCGTTCGACGTCATCAGAAACGACGAAGTAGCAAACAATCATTCGCTGTGCGGGCTGCGTGGGTTCGGCCACAGACACCTCCACTCGGTGGGGCTCATGCCCCGCTTACGACGGGGCCTGAAGCCTTCAGTCAACCACGTCGGTTCGTCGGGGGTCAGACTGGTCGGGGCCGGCCAACTCTGGCGGGCGGCGGGGGCCTTCAGAGACCCCGTTCGAGGATCTCAAGGTCGGGGGACATCTTCCGGGCGCCCAGCCGGACCCTCACCGCCGCCCACGCCACGGCGTTCCAAGCAGTCTCCGCCGACGGTGTCGAAGATCGGCCAGCCGATCTCGGTCCTCCAGGCCTGTTCGTCGTCGGTATCGTGGCGGCCGACCACGTAGTACTCGCGGACGGGGCCCTCGATGGCGAGCGTGTGCTCACTCACGTAGGTCGCAAGCGTGCCGTAGGAGCGGTCCACGTCGGCGTGCGACCCGATGTGAGTGATCACGGCCAGCTCTACAGGCGGTGCCGTGAACGGCCCAACCCGGCCGACGGGTCGGACCTCGCCGTCCGCGGGAAAAAAGACGGTCGCCTCGCCTCGCTCCTCCGAGAACAGCTCATTGTCGTAGATCCCTCCCGGAGGCCCGCCCGAGGCGATGCTCTGCGCTGAGAGGGTGGCGCGGATCTCGCCGACCGCTCCTTGAAACCAGGCGCCAAGGTCACCGACCTCGACCGTGGCGATGATCGCCGCCGTCGGGGTGGCCGGTAGCCGACGGTGCTCGATCGCAGCCGGCGGCGAGGGGTGTTCGAGAAGGTCGCGTAGAGAGGCCACGGCGCGCTGCGTGTCGGCCAGGCTCTGCTCCAACCGGGTCAGATGAGCGGCGATGAGCTGGCTGCGGGTCGTCTGATCGGGTGCCCGCAGCACCGAGCCGATGTCCTCGAGCGGCATGTCGAGATCCCGGAATCGGCGGATCACCTGGGCGGTCGGGATCTGGTTGCTCGTGTACCGCCGGTAGCCGGTGACCGGGTCTACGTCGGAAGGCTCGAGGAGGCCCACCCGGTGGTAGTGGCGCAGGGTCTTTACGCTGAGGAACGTGGCGCGAGAGAAGTCGCCGATCGTCAACGAGCCGGACATTCCTACAGTCTCGCCCCTCCCCTAGTGGGAGAGTCAACCCGGCGACGACCTCTTGACTCTCCCGCGGCGGCGTCCCCCAGCGTGGACTGATCGGCGGCAAGGCCGATCAGAGCAAGGGAGAAGTCCGTCATGCCCATCGCCACGGAATTGAGCGGCGTCGTTGCCGAGCACATCGCCGCCGTCAACGGCCACGAGCTCGACCGGATCGTCGCCACCTTCGCCCCCGACGCTTACGTCAACGACAACCGGCGGGAGATCTGGGGCACCGAGGCCATCAGGGCCTTCATGGCCAAGGAGTTCGTCGGAGACCACGTGACGATGGAAGTGGGCGAGGTCCTCGACCACTACGGCGACTTGATCCTCCGTGCCCGCTACGACGGCACCTACGATAAATCCAACCTCCCCGACGAGCTCATCATGACCAGCTACTTCGGAGTGTGTGACGACAAGATCACCAGCCTCACGGTGATCTTCAACCAGCCGAGCCCGTACTAGCCGGCTGCGCGGCCGTAGCTCCGGGCATGCGTCGGGTCGGTAACCCGAAGGTCGACGAAGGTCCGGTGGCGGTGGCGCGTTTCTGGGACACCGGGCTACATGTACTGACATTGAGTAGTGCAGCGCCTCGGCGGCTGCGTATGGACGGCCTTACCATCTGGACTTTCGCGCCCACCGAGGACCGGTCGGGCGCCGCATCACCGAACCCCCGCACCGAGTTGAGCGCAGGTCAGAACCGGTCCTCGGGACCGGCCCTTCTGCTGCACCCGGTTGAATCCGGCGCTGGAGCAACGGAACGGGTGGGCAATTGAGGCGTGTGTAGTCGGCGTGCGAGCTGTGTGGTGATCGCACGTTCCTGACGCTCTCGAAATTGTCAGGTCTCCCGTCGAGCGATCTCACTAGCATCCTCCCGAGTGAGGGTGAGTCCAGATTGAGGTCGCGTCGCTGGGCTGCGAATTATCGGCGGTGGGTGCCGATCGCATCACTAGCGGTCTGCTCGGTCCTGACGTTCACCCTCACGCCTGGTTCGCGTGTCGCCACGGCTTCCCCGAATCCATCCGGCATTGCCTGGTCCCCATGCCCCAAGGCGACTGGGTACCTCTGCGGGTCGCTGCAGGTACCGATTGACTATGGGCACCCTTCCCGTGGGACGTTGCCTCTGGCCGCAATTGAACACCCTGTGCCCGACAGCAAGGGGGTGATCGTGTTCAATCCGGGAGGGCCAGGTGAGAGTGGGGTCCTCATCCTTCCCATCCTGGCGTCGTTCGTTCCGACGTCGGTACGGAGCCAGTTCACGTTGGTGAGCTTCGATGAACGGGGAACCGGGTCGAGCAACCCGCTTCTCTGCGGGCCGTCCCCTGCGGCCGCCAGCAGCGCCGTGGCCGGGACCTTGGCTACGGCCCATACGTTTTCCGGCCTGTATCGCTCATGTCGTTCCCGCGATCCCAAGCTGTTCCCGACCGTGGACACCACGACATCCGCTCGGGATATGAACAGTCTCCGCTTGGCCCTCGGGGTCGATCGAATCAACTACTACGGACTGTCCTACGGCACGGTCCTTGGATCCGTCTACCGGCAGCTGTTCTCGGGCCATGTGCGCTCGATGGTGCTGGACGGGGCGGTCGACGCCAATTTGAGCCTCCCCACAGATGCCACGCTCGAAGCGCCGGCCATCCAGGCGGCGCTCGAGCATGCGCTTTCCAACTGCCCGGCCACATCAGGTTGCGCCTTCGGGTCTCACCCGATCGGAGCTTATGAACGACTTGCTGCGCGGCTCACCCGGGCTCCGTTGCCAGCACCCGGCGATGGCGACAACACTCCGGTAACGGTTGGTGACTTGATGACCGCAACCTTGCTGTATCTCTCTGCACCGACGCTCACCCCTGGCTACTTTCCCGCCCTGTCAGCGGCGGCTGCCGGTAACGGCGCCCCGCTGCGGACAGTAGCCCTGGGACTAGAGACCGATTTGAACGGAAATTCGTTGGTCGGTGCCCTCTGGAGCATCACCTGCAATGACGCCCCAGCCCACCCGAACGGCGCCTCCACCGCCTCCCTGGCTCGGACGCTGGCGGCGCGCTTTCCGCTCGGTGGTGCTGAAGCCGTTGCCAATAATCTCATCGGCTGTCCCGGATGGACCGGCTCGACTGCAGCCATCGCCCACCTCACTCCAATTCGAAGCCAACCGCCGCTCATTATCGGCAATACCTATGATCCCAACACCCCCTATGCCGTGGCACGCCGGTTGGCTCCCGCAGTCGGCGGCCGGCTGGTCACGTACGTCGGATACGGGCATAGCTGGCTCCTCAATGGATCCGCCAATACTTGCATGCAAGACGTCGTGAGTAACTACCTCATCGACGGCGTGCTGCCCGCCCCGGGCACCCGCTGCGCCGCCTCAGCTGGTCACTGAGGCGGCGACATCCCTGCACGCGAGGACACCGTTTCGCCTATGGGCATCGACTGGAAACGCCGGACCTCACCGCGGCGGCTCGTTCTCACCTCCTCCCAAGGCTCCGTTGAAATGTCCAAGATTTCCAGCTGAGCCTCTGCAGGTGGCGAGACGGTGGACGGACCGTGTTGCTCTGTTCTGCGTGCGTGGTGGGAGTAGAGTCGGTGACGTGACCGGCTCCGAACTCGGGGGGATCGGTTGCCGCTGGGGAATCGATGCAACCTTTTCCACCTCGAGCTGGTCCGCAAACTCCTAGGGCAGGATCTCGACGTACCCGTCCGTTCCATGTACGCGGATCCGCTGTCCATTTCGGATGAGCCGGGTGGCTTGCTCCACGCCCACGACGGCCGGCAAGCCGTACTCCCGGGCGATGACTGCGCCATGGGTCATCAGGCCCCCGACCTCCGTCACCAGGCCCGTGATCGCGACGAACAGGGGCGACCAGCTGGGGTCCGTGTAAGCCGTGACGAGGATGTCGCCTGGTTCAAGATCGGCCTCCGCCATATCCAGGATGACGCGGGCCCGCCCCTCGATGATCCCAGCGGAAACCGGTAAGCCGACGAGCGCACCGGTGGGCACGTCGTCGCGTCGGTACTCCCCGGCGACGACTTCGCCATCCGACGTGAACACCCGGGGCGGCGTCAGCGCTTGATACGACCTGAACGTGTCCTTGCGCTGGAAGATGAGGTGATCATCCGCGTGGTTCGTGCGCACGACATCGTGGAGCTCCTGGAACGTGAGGTAGAAGATGTCTTCCTCCTCACGAAGCACACGGGCCCGTACGAGGCACCCGGCCTCTTCCAGCAAGGCCTGCTTGTAGACGAAGTAGCGGCTGACCATGCCGTACTTCGGATACTCCCTGTACCCGATGAAGGTCCGGACGCGGTCGATCATCCGCTTGGTCTCATCGGCCTTACGCCCCCCGCCCGGCAAGTCCCCCAAGCGCGCCAGCAGCTCTTCTTCCTTCTTCCCGGCCTCCTGCCGGCCTTGCTCGAAGCGCCGCTCGCCGGCGCCCGGCTCGAAGTTCTTGATGTTGCCGAGGATCGAGGGCACGAGCGTGGTGGGGCGTTCGCTCCAACGTGGCCTCGTGATGTCGATCTCACCGACGCAGCGCATGCCGTACTTGTCGAGGTAGGCCTGAATGGCGCCCCGCGATTCCCGCCCGCCCGCAAGTTTTGCCAACTCGTCCAAGAAACCCTCGTCCTCGACGTGTTGCAGAAAAGCCACCACTTCCGGATGCGGGCGGATCACATCAGCGACCTCCAGGAGCTCCAGCCCCATCTCCGACGTGACGTTGTGAGGGACAGACTGCGTGAGCATGTCGGCCGCGTTCTTCTCGCCCAGCCACGCCTCCAGCTGCTCGTTGAGCCACCACGTGGCCTCCATCGCCGACATGAAAACCTGATGGCTCCGCGGATCGAAAAGAATTCGCTTCAACTCCTGGATGTCAGACAGGATGAAGTCGAACAGTGCCGATCCGGACTTCGTCCGGATGTCGCGTTTCAAGGCGGCGATGGATTCCAGGTTGCGTCCGATGAGATCGGTGACGATGGACGGATCGGTCTCGATCGGGGCTTGCGCGCCACCCGCCGGCGCCCGGCCGGGACCCTCGTCCGGCAGCGACGGGACGAAGTCGCCGCGTTCGAGGATGCTCCGCAGCGCGTCGCCGATCAGGGGATCGGACTTCCCAATGACCTCCAAGAGACCGGCGCGGCTCGCTGGCGACGCCAACTGCGAGGCGACATCGACGAACAGCCTCGCACCGGCCACGTACATCGGCCGAGATGTGGTCAGCTGCCAAAAGGAGAGCCCCAGGGGCTTCATGGCGTCGGTCATCATCTGCGCATGACCGACGGACACGTACACATGGTTCTCTTGGTCGTCGGCCGCAGGGATAGGGAACAGTGTGGTGATCGGCCGGCTCTGGACGATCTGGAACCCGTCATCGACCAGGCACCATTCGATGTCCTGGGGGTGGCCGAAGTGCGCCTCGATCCGCCGTCCCAGCTGCGCGATTCGCACGACCTGCGCATCCGCCAGTGCTGGTTGCTCCTGCCGCTCCCGGTCGATCGCTCCTTCTTGCGTCCCACCTGCCGGCGAGGCGTAGATGGCAAGCCTCTTGGTGGCGACCGCCTTGGCAATGACCTCGCCATCGCTCACCTTGTAGACGTCCGCGTTCACCAGGCCGGAGACCAAGGACTCGCCGAGGCCGAAGGTGGCCTCTACGGAGGTGACCTTCCGGTTGGACGTGACAGGGTCGGCCGTGAACAGGACGCCGGCCGCCTCGGGGAAGACCATCTGCTGTACGACCACGGCCATGTGAACGTTCCCGCGGTCGAAGCCGTTCCGCAGGCGGTACGTCACGGCCCGCTCGGTGAACAGGGAAGCCCAGCACCTGCTGACGTGTTCGAGGATCGCCGACGACCCTATGACGTTCAGGTACGTGTCCTGCTGGCCGGCAAAGGACGCCGTCGGCGAGTCCTCCGCCGTCGCGCTGGATCGGACGGCGTAGGCGGCTCGCTCACCGAGCCGGGCGAGCGAGGTGGTGATGGCCGCCGTCAGATCGTCGGGGATGGCGATCCCTGCGAGAGTCCGGCGGACCTCGGCGCTCAGCGTGCGGATCGCCTCATGGTCATGGGGACTCAGGCGCGACAGCCGATCGAGTCGTTCATCGATGGACGGCGCGTCCTCCTTGATTCGCCGGAAGGCATCCGTCGTCACACAGAAGCCCGCCGGCACGCGGATGCCCTCGATCCGCGAAAGCTCCCCCAAGTGCGCGCCCTTACCGCCAACGACCGCGACCTGCGTCTGGTCAATCTCCTGGAAATCCAGCACGTAGTTGCCCATCCGTCCACCTTCCCCTTGAGCTCCCTCGGGCCTCTCTCATTCCTACTGTCGGTCGCGCGGACGCTTGTGGTCCGGTTTGTGGCGTCATTGTCATCACACGAGGGGTCCTTGCAGCAAGACCCCCATCCTGGTGTACCTTGGTAATGGCGGGGGAGAGCCATCCGGCTTCTCAGCGCATGCGAGCCGGGTACTCAGCGAAGCCAGGGTCCTCCGCTGACCGCGACGCTGAACGCGCCACGAGAGGCATACATCCCACCAGGCGTCGCGACGGCGCTTGACCCGCTTGCTATTGACCGAGCAAACGAGGGTCATGGCGTTCCGACGTCGAACCTCAGGTTCCAGTGGTCCTATTTGAGCTCGGATCAAACGTTAGAGAGGCTGTACGACCGGTGTAGTGAGGGCAGGTGCGGCATTGCGGTCACACTGGGCTCGAGGCATGCGATACGAGGTCGTCGAGGGCGCGAGCCACTGGATTCCGTTCGACACGCCGGGCGAGCTCAAAACGCTCCGCCTCGATTGGCTGCAGGGCGCTGTGCGGCTCGAGGATCGAACGGCCGGGAAGGCCTCCGTTTCCGGCAAGCCATCCCTACGCCCATCCCTTCAACGTGACACAAGGTGGCCGCGACGGGTATCCAGCGAGACGTGAGAGCAGGAGAAACTTACCGACAAGCAACCCGTACGCGATGGACGTGGGTTCGAGGTGGGTCCTCGATTCCTCGGTCGACCTTCGCTGCCGGGTTTTGGGAGGCCAGCGCCGTCAAGCCGCCGCGCTGGAGCACCAGGCCGGCAACGACGGCACCGGCCACGAAGATCAAGGAGGACCACAGGAACGCCGTCGTGTAGCTATGGAGCAGAGCTGCCTGGAGATTGGCCGGGGTCGGTGCCCGACCGACCAAATACGACGCGGCAGCACCTGCGGCCAGCGTGTTGAGCAGCGACGTGCCGATGGATCCCCCCACCTGTTGCGCGGTGTTGAGGGTGGCCGATCCCACACCGGCATCCTGGGGTGCCAACCCGAGGGTGCCGGTGCTGAAGGCGGGGGCGACGCTCAGCCCGAACCCGAATCCCAGTACGAGGAGATAGGGCAGCACGTGGCTGACGTAGGACGAATGCAACCCGACCAGGTGGAGTCCGAACAGAGCCGCAGCAGCCACGAGCAAGCCGATTGGCACGATCGGCTTGGGCCCGAACCTCGGCAGGAGGACACGGTTGGACACCTGGGCTGTGGCGGCCAAGGCCGCCACCATGGGGAGGAACGCGACGCCGGTCTTCACCGGGCTGAACCCCAACGTGCCCTGCAGGTAGTAGGTGAGGAACAAGAACACACCGAAGAGCCCGATGCTGGCGAACAGCATGGCCAACATGGATCCGCCCCTGCGTTCGGTTGAGCACAACCCGAGGCGGGAGCAGCGGGTACTCTGCCCTGGTCTCGAAAGAGGCGAAGACAGCCAGGAGGACCACCCCCGCCACGAGGAACCCAATTGTGTACGGATTGCGCCATGCCGTGGTTTCGGCGTGCGAGAAACCGAAGACGAGCGAGAACAGGCCGCCGCCTACCAGGAAGAGGCCCGGCAGGTCCAACGGATCGTGGTCTGCGCCCCGGTCGTTTGCCAACCACAGCAAGGCGCCGACGATGGCAATAGCAGCGAACACGAGGTTGACGAAGAGCGTCCACCGCCACGAGGCGTAGGAAGTGAGAATGCCGCCGAGGAGGAGTCCGAGCGCGCCGCCCGCCCCAGCGATGGCGCCGTAGATCCCGAAGGCCTGCCCGCGCTCCCCCGGATCAGTGAAAGTGGTGGTCAAGAGGGCCAAAACCGAGGGCGCGAGCAGGGCCCCGAACGCGCCCTGGACGGTCCGGGCGATGACGAGCATCGTGAAGTCGACCGAGAACCCGCCGATGGCCGAGGCCGCAGCGAAGCCCACCAGCCCGATGATGAGAGCCCGCTTGCGTCCGATCATGTCCCCGATTCGGCCACCGAGAAGGAGCAAGCTGCCGAAGGCAAGGGAGTACGCGGTGACGATCCACTGCCGGTCGGCGTTCGAGAAATGCAGATCGTGTTGAGCAGTGGGGAGGGCGATATTGACGATGGTGCTGTCGAGAATGACCATTAACTGGGCGATCCCCAGCACAGCGAGAATCCACCACCGGCGGCCGTAGTTGGCCGCATCAACCGGGGTCCCGCCCCCACCCGCGTGCTCCATCGTCATCAGCGTGGTCATCGGATGCTCCGTCTCTGCAGTGGTGTGATGTCGTGTGCCCACTCGCCGACGGCCTACCGACCGTGTCCGGCCAAGTGCTTCCGATGATAGCGGCGATTCTGAGCTGTAGGCCGTGTGCTCGAAGGGTGCTCTATGGGGCCATTTGCGAGCAACTGATTTTTTTCCGGGCGGCGACAGTGCACGTACCCGGCGAAGGGATGGTAGACGTTGCTACATGCCACAGGGCACGCTGGACGTCGAGTTCACCGCAAGGGCCGAGCCTCACCGGCGCGAGTTGCTGGTGCACTGCTATCAGATGCTGGGCTCGGTGCAGGAAGCCCAGGACCTGGTGCAAGAGACCATGCTGCGGGCGTGGCGGGCGTATGACCGCTATGACCCGGATCTGGCGTCCATGCGCACGTGGCTGTACCGCATCGCCACGAATGCGTGCCTCAACGCCCTCGAGGGACGGTCGCGCCGTCCGCTTCCGTCCGGGGTGGGGCAGCGGTTCGACGACCCGGACGCCGCCTTCGTGGCGGGGTTCGAGGTGCCATGGCTGCAACCTATTCCCGATCGCCTGCTCGGTGGCGTACCCGACGATCCAGCCGAGCTGGCGGTCGAACGAAGTGGCCTGCGTTTGGCCGTGGTGGCGGCGATGCAGCTGCTTCCGGCCAAACAGCGGGCGGTGCTCATCCTGCGCGACGTGCTCGGGTTCGCGGCCGCGGAGGTCGCCGTCATACTGGATTTGAGTACTGCCGCGGTCAACAGTGCGCTGCAGCGAGCCCGGGCCAAGTTCGCCGGTCCCCGCCTCGATGCCGGAACTCTGAAGGAGCCCGAGCCGGCGCAACGAGCCGTTGTCGACCGGTATATGGCGGCCTTCGAGCGCGCCGACGTGGAAGAGCTGGCGCGGATGCTTGCCGAGGAGGTCGTGTTGGAGATGCCTCCCATGTGGAATTGGTACCTCGGGGGAGTCGCCTACGTTCGGTTCATGGCCCGGGTGTTCGACCTGCGGGGTCGTGATTGGAGGGCGGTCCCGATCTCCGCCAACAGGCAACCGGCAATGGCGACCTACACCCGCCAGGGCGATCAGTACCAGCTGCACACTCTGCAGGTCTTCACCGTGGAGGGAGGGGCCATCGTGCGGACGACTGTGTACCAGGATCCTGCAGTGTTCGCCATCTTCGACCTTCCCGATTTTCTGCCTACTCGCGATGAGTTTCGGTGTTCCGGCCGGTAGGTATCTGCGAGCCGGTCACACGGACCGGACACAGCACGAGGAGCAGATCATGCACCGGACCATCGTCATCACCTTCTCCACGATCGACGGGATCATCGAAGATCCAGACGGAACCGATGGAACGCCCAACGGTGGGTGGGCGTTCCGCCACGGGCCCGAGGCCGTAGCCGGCGACAAGTTCAACTTGGGCCCTCTGTTCGACAGCGGTGTGCTCTTGCTGGGCCGTAAGACCTGGCAGAAGTTCTCTCACCTCTGGCCCAGCCGGACCACCGACTTCGCGGCCTCCATGAACCGCATCCCCAAGCTGGTGGTCTCCCGCAGTGTGACTGACCTGAGCGCTTGGGCGAACTCATCGCTGCTCACCGGCGAGCTGTTGGAAGCCGTCGCCAAGCTGAAGACCGAGCGCGATGTCATCGTCGTCGGCAGCGCCAGCGTCGTGCACGCCCTCGCCGAACGGGACCTGGTCGACGAGTACCGGATCCTGGTGTTCCCGGACCTGGTGGGCCGCGGTACCAAGCTGTTCACCGCCGAGACGACGGCCACACGGCTACGACAGGTCTCTGCCGAGATCGTCGGTCCGGCCGTTCTTGTGCGTTACGGGCGCGAGGCCCTCTGAGGACCACTACCGCACGCACGTTGCCTCCGAGGTCTATGCCGAGGTCATTGATCGGCACGTGGAACTAGGGGGCGATGTGGCGTGGATCGCCGGGCTCTTCGACTCCACCCATCCGCCCACCGACGCGCGTCGACGGAAGAGGGCCCGCAGCAGCCCGGCTGTAGAGATCGAGAGCGAGTTCGGTGGCGAATGGCTCTCCGACCGACTGGTTGTAGTCACGCAATTGGCGGAGGAACTCGATCGTGCCACCTTGGAACTCGCCCTGCGGATCGTGCCGGTCCAGTGGTGGGAGGAACGACTCGGCACGAGTGTTCCGATGGCTTCGTGTGGGCCGGCCGTCCCGAGCGACTGACCGGCAGACGTCTGCTCCGAAAGGCCGCGCCAAAAGCCCTCGTATTGACTGACTGACTCGTTCAGTCTAGCATGTTCTCTATGCCCCGCAAATCGACAGGTGATCGCTTGTGGGAGATAGCGAGAGCCGCCACCGAGGAATTTGGGCGGCTCGGCTACCGCGGGACCAAGACCGCCGATGTCGCGTCCAAGGCGGGCATATCGACCGGTTCCCTCTTCACGTATGTCGAGTCCAAAGAGGCGCTCTTCCATCTGGTCTTCCTTCACTGGTTCGAGATGCCGTCGGAGCGCCTTCCGGCCCTGCCCGTGGCCACGCCGAGCCCAGGAGAGAC
The DNA here is from genome assembly GCA_963743785.1 of uncultured Acidimicrobiaceae bacterium. Taxonomy (GTDB): domain Bacteria; phylum Actinomycetota; class Acidimicrobiia; order Acidimicrobiales; family RAAP-2; genus Bog-473. The sequence goes on from CAVURD010000001.1 coordinate 264,835, forward strand.
CCTCGCGGTGATTGAAACGGGACTCCGCGAGGTCCAGATGCCTCGAATTCGGGCGGCACTCGACGAGGAGAAGCCGGCCGATGTCGCTGAGGAACTGCGTGAGATCGTCGAAGAGCGCTACGCGCTTCTGGAGCACTACTGGCCGTTGATTGCCGTGATCGAGCGTTGTGCCGTGGAGATGCCGGAGCTGGAGGCCGCGTGGTTCAGCTTGGCCCGCGCCGGATCCTTCGAGGAGCTCGGCAGCTACCTGGAAGGCCGGATGGCGCAGGACCTGCTGCGGCCCATGCCAGACGCTGAGGTCGCGGCCAGAGTGGTGACCGAATCGTTGTCGTGGTTCGCCTGGCACCGACGCGAGGGGCGAGATTCCACTCTCTATGACGACGACACGGTCCGACGGACCGTCGTCGAGTTCATCTGCGCAGCCCTGATCCCGGAGTCCAGACGATGACAGGCGCGTTGTTGACCGCGCCAACGCGTCTGATGGCATGGGAGCGCGACCTTCAGAAAGTACCTAACGCGAGGGGGTATGGCACTGGTCACGGCAACTTCAAAGGAAGGCATCATCGGTCACACGCCGCGGATACACACCACATGACGCACCGCGCACAGCCACACCAACGCATCGATCTGCTGAGGGGCCCTTGGGCTGTTGCCGCGCCTCCCGCCAATTCTGTACCGCCTTCAATCCGAGGGGCGACCGGTCAGCGTCACCGGACTCCAGCCCCGAGACGAACAGAGCCGTGACCGCGGCAGCGACCATGAGGCTCTCACGCCAGGGCGGGGGGTCGGGCGACTCTCACAGCGGTCGGGCGTGGCAGGTGGTGATCGACGGGAGGGTCGTTGGCACTATCCGTAACAACGAGACACTCGACCTACCGGTTGAAGCGGGACATCACGCCGTCCAGGTGATGTCGAGGCGGTTCCTCCGTAGCCCGAAGGAGTCTCTCGAGGTAACGGAGGGCCAGGTCGTTGGGCTCTCGTGCCGGCGGCGGGCCCGTCACCCTTTCATCGTCCAGCGATCGATCTTCTTGTTGGCGGGCAGCATTTTCAAGCACGACGTCTGGATCAGTCTCACTCCTGACGACACCGGGGAGACTGGCCTCGAAGGCGACGGCAACGACGACGCACTGCGAAGAGAGGCAGTAGCGGCGTCAAGATCACCGGTGGGCACCAGGGCGATCACCAACGTCAGGGAGATCGCCAGTGCGCCGACCCTTGATGCCACAGCAGGCCCGGCCGCCGTCACCGTGCATCAGCTGACCAAGCGCTTCGGCCAGCGGACCGCCTTTTCCGACGTGTCCTTCGATGTTGCCTACGGGGAGGTGTTCGGCTTCCTCGGTCCCAATGGGGCAGGTAAGACCACCACCGTCCGCACGCTCGGCACGTTGATCGCGCCGACTTCGGGCTCGGCCACGGTCGCCGGGATCCCGCTGAGCCCCGAGAACGAAGTGGAGATCCGGCAGCGCATTGCCATCATGCCCGAGGCATCGGGCCTCTATCTGCGCCTGACCGTGACCGAGAACCTGGAGTACTTCGCCGGGCTCTACGGCCTGCACAACCCCGGGTCGAGGATCGAAAAAGCACTCGATGCGGTCAACCTGGCCAACCGTTCTGGCGATCTGTGCGGTGGGCTCTCCAAGGGTCTCCGCCAGCGGGTGAGTCTGGCCCGAACACTGTTGAGCGATCCGGCCGTCATGTTCCTCGACGAACCGACCTCGGGCCTCGACCCGGTGGCCGCACGCGAGGTACACGACCTCATCGTCGGGCTCCGCCAGCGCGGAGTGACCATCTTCCTCACCACCCACCGGCTCGACGAGGCCGAGAAGCTCTGCGACCGGGTGGCCATCATGAACAGCACGCTGCGCACCGTTGGCACGCCGGCGGGGTTGAGGGACCAGCTCTTCAAGAAGTCGCTCGCCGTCACCACCGTCAATCCGGTCGAGCGCCCCGAGCAGCTCTTCACCAGCATCAAGGGTGTCGAGGCCTGGCGCGCCGAAGGCGCCGCTTCTTATGTGCTCTCGGTGTCCGAGCCGAGGGTGGCTGCACCCGAGGTGGTGCGGAGTCTCGTCCATGTGGGAGCAGATGTCCTCACCGTCGGTGAGACGCAGCACTCGCTCGAAGACGTGTACCTCGAACTGATCGCCGAAGACGTCGAGGCCCACACGCGATGATGGGTCTCGACGCCACACGTGTCCGCCCCGTCGTCCGCAAGGAGTTGCGGGACTTCCGGCGCAAACGGTCCATCGTCGTGACCATGTGCATCCTGCCGATGCTCTTCCTGGTTGAGCCCGTGGTCACCGTCTTCTTGGTCACGCCGACCACCTCGGGTGCAGCACTACAGAAGAGCCTCATCCTTCCCCTCCTCTATCTCCTGTTGATCCCGACCATCATGCCCAGCACACTCGCCGCGTACAGCGTGGTCGGCGAGCGCGAGCAGGGAACACTCGAACCCCTTCTCACCACGCCGATCCGCCAGCAGGAGTTCCTACTGGGCAAAGCAACGTCGGTCATGATCCCCACGCTGGCACTCTCCTACGCGGTGTTCGCACTCTTCCTCGGCGCCACCTGGCTGTTCGCGAACTCCGTCGTCGCCTCAGCCGTCTTCCACGACGGTCCCGTCATCCTCGCTTTGTTCCTCCTCGCCCCTCTCCTGGCCGGTTGGGGCATTGTGGTGGGCATGGCCGTGTCGGTGCGGGCGAGCGAAGCGCGGGTCGCCCAGCAGCTGGCCATGCTGGCCAGCTTTCCCCCAGTGGGCTTGATCATTCTGCTGGCGGTCGGTGTGGTGAGCCCGACGTTCCTCGTGGCACTCGCATTTGCCGCCGGGTTGTTGGTGGCCGATGTGCTCCTCTTGCGATTCGTCGCCCAGATGTTCGATCGGGAACGCCTGGTGACGGGGGCCAAAGCCTCTCGGGTCACCACGTAGTTGGGATGGCTCGCCCCAACGGGTCAACGAGTTCGGGCACGCAACGTGACCCAGGCCTCAAGTGACGCGGTCCTGCCAGCCAACCGGGAGAACCGACTGTCCCCATCGGGTCGGTGACCGTCTCCCGCCCCCCGCTCATCTGCGCAGTTCCACGTTGAGCCGCGCGGCCTGTCGCGTGAGGTGGGCGCGTTCGGGAAGGTTGGGTGCTGATCGGGCGGCTTCGGCGTAGAGCCGTGCTGCGGTGACCGGGTCACCGTCACGCTCGTGTAAGTACGCCGCGACGGCGGCGTAGCGGGGCAGGGCAGGGTCGAGCCCGGCCAGGGCGGCCAGGCCGGTCCGCGGGCCGTCGGCCTCGCCGACCGCGACGGCCCGGTTGAGGCGGGCCACCGGGCTGTTGGTGAGGCGCACCAGTTCGTCGTACCACTCGACGATCTGCACCCAGTCGGTCTCCTCGGCCGTCCGGGCGTCGGCGTGGAGCGCGGCAATGGCGGCCTGGGCCTGGAACTCGCCCAGGCGGTCGCGGGTGAGGGCTGCCTGGAGCGCGTCGACGCCCTCGGCGATCAGGCCGGTGTTCCACAGGCTGCGGTCCTGCTCGGCAAGAGGCACGAGCCTGCCGTCGGGGCCGGTCCGCGCCGGGCGCCGCGCGTGGTGGAGCAGCATGAGCGCGAGCAGGCCCGCGACCTCCTCATCGTTGGTCCTGGCCGCCAGCTGGCGAGAGAGCCGGATCGCCTCGCCGGCGAGGTCGACGTCGCCGGAGTAGCCCTCGTTGAAGACCAGGTAGAGCACGCGCAGCACCGTGGCGACGTCACCGGTCTGGTTGAACCGGACGCCCGAGACGGTCCCCTTGGCCCGGCTGATCCGCTGGGCCATGGTCGCCTCCGGCACGAGGTAGGCCTGCGCGATCTGACGCGTGGTCAGGCCGCCGACCGCGCGCAGCGTGAGCGCGACGGCCGAAGCCGGTGTCAGGGACGGGTGCGCGCACAGGAAGTACAACTGGAGCGTGTCGTCCACCACCACACCCGGGTCGGGCATGGGCTCGCTCTCGACGCGTACCTCGCGGTGCCTTCGGGAGTTTTCGGCGCGGGCGGCGTCGAGGAACCTCCGCCACGCCACGGTGACCAGCCAGCCCTTGGGGTCCCGCGGCGGGTCGTCCGGCCACCCGCGCACGGCCTCGACCAGAGCGTCCTGCACGGCATCCTCGGCCGCCGCGAATTCGGCTCCGCGACGGACGAGGATGCCAATCACAGTGGGGGTGAGTGTCCGCAGCAGAGCCTCGTCCACCGTGCGTCACTCCGTGATGGTCAGGGGCGCGCCCAGGAACGGGCGCAGCTCGAGCCACTCGTGGATCGGCTTCCCAGCCGCACCAGGAGCCGCGGACAACTCGCCGGCCAGCTCGAGCGCCCGCTCGCAGGTCTCGACGTCGATCACCATCCAGCCGGCGATCAGGTCCTTGGTCTCTGCGAACGGGCCGTCGGTGACCGGCGGCCGCCCCTCGCCGTCGTGGCGGACAAACGTGCCCTCCGGGGAGAGCGCCTGACTGTCGACGAACTCGCCGGTGTCCTCGAGCCGAGCGGCGAAGTCCTGCATGTACTGCATGTGGGCCGAAACCTCCTCCGGCGTCCACTGGTCCATCGGCACGTCATTGACCGATGCCGGCGCCCCCCGGTAGTGCTTGAGCAGCAGGTACTTGGCCATCATGTTCTCCTTTGTGCGGTACGGCCCATTGTGGCCGAGTTCACTCCGGGGACGAAGCTGCGCGCCGATTCTCGACATCCCACCGCGTCATTTCCTGGTCGACCTCAAAGGCTCTCTCGCCGCGAGGTGGGTGATCAAACCCTACCGATGAGCTCAAGCATGACGACGGGTCTCTGCCGAGACGTTCGACCCACGGCGGAGGCGACAGGCGGGGACTGGGTCACTAATCGGTCGGTGACAGCGTGCCGTTCCTCGGGAGCCGCCACCCGAGCCTGAACCGACCACGTCTCTGTCCCGATTTCCACCGTCGTGGTGGGGTGGGCCAGCAGGTTGTAGTACCAGTCCGGATGTCGTGGTGCGCCTCGATTCGACGCAAGGACGACGACCGCGTTGTCGCCGACCGACCAAAACGCGAGCGGCGTGACGCGTTCAGTTCCTGACTTGGCGCCGAAATGATGCAACAACAGCAAAGACAGATCTTGGAGCCCGCTGACGACCCCACCGCTGGTACGAAACTCCGAAATGACCTGTTCGTCGAAAGTGTCAGCCACGGGCGCTCCTTTGTCTCAATCGTCTGTCACTCGAGTGAGTCCCACTGGAGTACTACTTCGGTGGCGGATCAAGCCGACAGCGCGAGAAGCCCCAGTTGAGCGAGGTGCTGAGCGAAGAGCGCAGGGGCATCGAACATCCAATCATGGGTCACGGTTGGACCCGACGCCACGGTGAAGCTCGCGTGCAGTTGACGTGCGAACTCTCGACCGTCCGAGCGAGCAAGCAGAGTGTCGTGGTTCGCCCAGAGCACGTGGCACGGGATCTCGGCCGCGGTGACCTGCTCAATGTCAGGCTCGCGGTCGCTCGCAAATCCCCACAAGGCCGCCCGGGTCAGTTGTAGCGGGTGTGTGATCAACGACTGGATGAAGGCAGACGCCGCTTGTGGAGTGGCCATTTCCAGTATGCCCAACGGGTTGTGCAAAGCCTCTTCGGCCAGCCCGAAGCGTTCTTTCACGCCCAAGGTGTCCCCGAACACGCATTCAATGGTCCGTCGCGGCCACATTGCCGCGAAGCCCAATTCGAGCCCTCCGCCAAAGGAGTGTCCGAGCAGGCTGACCCGCTCCAGGCCGAGAGAGTCCAAGGTGGCTTCGAGACCGCCCAACGCGCGACCGAACGTCCACGTCCCCGGCACATCGAAGATGGCGGGGATGATGACCCGGGCTCGATCGGCCAGCAGTCGAGCGAGTGGAAGATAGGTGCGGGGCTGCATCCCGAACCCGTGCAACAACACGAGGGGATGGCCCCGACCGACCGATTTGAATCGGAGGGGGGACAGAGACCTGTGGCCGCTCATGGGGTGATGCTAAATCGCCCCGGTGAGCGACGCGACGTGGCTCCGGAGCGCGACGCCTCTACGCCCGACGCCCGAGGAAGTAGAGGAACTCTGTCTGGAGGTCAGCTCCCGGGGGTGATTCCAGCCTGGGCCCAAAGACGTTCGGTTGGCGGATCACCTCGTCCATCGGCTTGAGCACCTCGTAGGCGTGCCGGACGGAATCCTCGTCGAGGCGCTCGTCCGCACCCACGGTGCGCGCCAGGTCCCAGGTGTGGACCAGCACGTCCATGGTCACGAACTGGCCGATGATCTCACCGGCGGGCGTCTTGCCGGTCGGCCCGTCGATCTCTTTGGCCCGGGCCTCCGGGTCTGCGGTGATTTCGTCGATCGCCCGACGAGCTTCCTCCCAGGCCTTCTTCGGGTCATCGTCGGCGCCCAGTGGCGTCGACTCCCCACCCCTGACGGCGGCGATCACGCCCCGATGGCCGGCGACCACGTGGGCCACCACGTCGCGGGCCCTCCATTGCTCGCAGGGGGACTGGGCGTCCCACTTCTCAGGGGTCACGGCCCTGACGGCGGCGTCGAAGCCGTTCGAGACCTGCCGATAGTTGTCTTGGACGTCGGTCATGGTCCGATCGTAGGGGCAGTCCGCCCGGCGAGGTGCACCAGCCGCGCTGTACGCCGGCCTCCGCCGGCGCTCAGCGTCCCTACTCGACGGTCGGTGTGCCCGTCCCCAGTCGGAGTCGGAGTTCGAGCTCCCCGGGTCCCGCCCGCTTGCCGCACCGTGGCGCGTTATTTTTGGTTCCGCTCGCGGTGAATTGTCGATTTCGGCTGGCGCCGTTCGTATAGAGGGTGCGAGGCAGACAATCTGTGTGGCTCGCAACCCAGCCTGGCGGCACAACCGCGTCGCCGCCGCGAGACGAAGGAGGCCTGAAGTGGGTCGAATCATTGTGATGAACCATGTGACTCTGGACGGGGTGATGCAAGGGCCGGGGCGCCCAGAAGAAGACACACGGGGCGGGTTCACGCGCGGTGGCTGGGGACAGGTGTCCACCAGGCCAGGCGACGCTGCGGGCAAGGCGATGGGGGAGAGGATGGCGGCCGGGGGTGGCCTGGCCGGATGGTTGTTCGGGCGGCGGACCTACGAGGATCTGCTGAGCTACTGGAACCAGCAGCCCGACAGCCCGTTCGGACCCATGCTCACCAACGCACCCAAGTACGTGGCTTCAACCACTCTCGCTGATCCGCTGCCGTGGCCCAACTCGACGGCGTTGCGCGGCAATGTCGCTGAAGCGGTGGGCGAGCTCACGGCAGAATCCGCCGGGGTGCTGGCGATCATGGGCAGCGGCGAGCTGATCGGCTCGCTGATGGCTGCCGACCTGATCGACGAGTACCTGCTGATGATCCACCCGCTGGTGCTCGGCGGCGGACGGCGGCTGTTCCCGGAAAAGGTGCACGTGCCGTTACGGCTCACCGACAGCCTGACCACGGCCACCGGTGTGCTGATCGCTAGCTACGAGCCGGCGAGGGACTAAACGTGAAGGAGCCTCATCGGCCAAGCTGTTGGAGCCGTTCGGCCCAGCGGGGCTGGCCGTGGAGCGCTCCCAGGACAGACAGGACAGAGAGGAGTCCACGATGAAGCAGTACCTGCTCAGCGTCTACCAACCAGACGGCGATCCGCCCCCGCCTGACGTCCTGGCGGAGATCAACCGTGATCTCCGAGCGCTGAGCGAGGAGCTCCGCTCAGCCGGCGCGTGGGTGTTCTCCGGCGGCCTCCACGCGGCGAGCACGGCGACGGTGGTTCATCCTCGCCGTGAGGGGATGCCGATGACCGACGGCCCGTATGTGGAGGGCAAGGAGCACATCGGCGGCTTGAACATCATCAAAGCGGCCAACCTCGATGAGGCGCTCGAGTGGGGTCGCAAGCTGGCCCGGGCGACGACGCTGCCGATCGAGGTGCGCCCGTTCCAGGGCGGATTGGAAGACTGACGGCCTCGTGCCGGCAGTTTCCAATGCGGAGATCGAGCGTGTCTTCCGCCAGCAGTACGGGCGCGCCGTGGCCGTCCTTGTCCGGGTGTTCGGCGACATCGACGTGGCCGAAGAAGCGGTCCAGGACGCCTTCGCCACGGCGGTGGCGAGTTGGCCCGACAGCGGAGTGCCGCCGGCCCCGGCCGGTTGGATCATCACCACCGCTCGCAATCGGGCGGTCGACCGTTTGCGCCGCGAGTCGTCTCGTGGTGACCGCCAGGCCCAGGCGATGTTGTTGCAGGCTCGCGACGAGCCGCCCGATGAGGTCCCGGTGCAGGACGATCGCCTCCGCCTGATCTTCACGTGCTGCCACCCCTCGCTCGACCGAGCGGCGCAGGTGGCGCTCACGCTGCGGTTGCTGGGAGGGCTGAGCACGCCCGAGATCGCACGGGCGTTCTTGGTCTCGGAGTCGACGATGGCCCAGCGGCTGGTGCACGCCAAGGGAAAGATCCGCGACGCCGCGTATTCCCTACCGGGTCCCCAAGGAGGCCGACCTGCCCGAGCGTCTGGTGTCGGTGCTCGCCGTCGTCTATCTGATCTTCAACGAGGGATATGCCGCCAGCTCGGGTGAACGGCTGATCCGCGAGGAGCTGACGACGGAGGCTGTCCGGCTCGGCCGGTTGCTGGTCGAACTGATGCCCGATGAGCCCGAAGCGGCGGGACTGCTGGCCTTGATCCTGCTCGAACAGGCACGCAGCAGAGCGCGCTGCACCCCGGAGGGCACGCTCGTACCCCTGCCCGAGCAGGATCGCCGCCGCTGGGACTCTGCCCTGGTCCAGGAGGGGCAAGACCTCGTCCGTCGATGCCTCCGGCGGAACCAGCCCGGTCCCTACCAGATCCAAGCGGCGATTAACGCCGTCCACAGCGCCGCGCCCACCGCCGCGCACACCGACTGGATCCAGATCCTCGCGCTCTACGACCAGCTCCTGGCGGTCACACCCACCCCGATCGTCTCTCTCAATCGCGCCGTCGCGGTCGCCGAGATCGACGGCCCACAGGTGGCCCTCCACCTGATCGACGAGCTAGCGCTCAAGCACTACTACCTCTTCCACGCCATCCGGGCCAACCTCCTCCAACGCCTCGGTCACACAGACGAGGCCGAGGCTGCCTATCGCGCCGCCATCGCACGCACCGACAACGCCGCCGAGATCTCATTTATGAAAGACCGCATCGCAGCCATCAGAGCCACCAGAGCATGAGAAGCGGCACCGCTTTTCCGTCAACGGGCGGGGTCAGCCAAGAAGACGCCGGGACTTTGGATGGCGCCATGAAGACGTTCTCAGCGAGCGCCTGGGCTCCCGACTCGCGACACCGGGTCATCTCCGACCAGCTGATCAACGCCAAGCACCAAGTGATCGGGCAGTTCGGAAGCATCGGTCCGACTGGAATCACGACCGTCAGCGTCGTTGCCGGCGGCACGGCCGGAGCCCAAGGATCGACGGATGACGGCGATCGCCGTGGCCGCCACGAAGGCTGCCACCACGACGAAGAAGGAGCCGGACAGTGGTGTGAGCCAACCACGTCCTACGTACGTCAGGTCCGAACCGTGGTGCACCCACCAGATGGGGGCGGCCCAGAAGACGACGGCCACCCCTAACGCCCACCACTCGCCGTGGATCGGCCGATCAGCCCCCAACGCCAGCCACGCGATCAACAAGACGACCCAGACGAAGTGGTGGGACCACGACACCGGAGATGCCAACGACTCGGCCGCTTCGACCGCCAGCAATCCGAGCAACGGCGACGACCGCCGGAAGGCGACCGCAGCCACCGCCAGACCGATCCCCCCCACCACCACGACGAGGGTGAAGGTCGACGTGGTGGTCAGCTGGTGCCCCACCGCCCGCTCGACGACGCCGATGATCCCTTGGTTGCCGATCCAAGCCACGTTCCCGGTATTGGCCGGGTACCAGAGTTCATGAGACCAGTACCTCCATGTCGCATGGGGCGAAACTGCCGCCGCCACTGCCGCGGCGGCGGCGAAGACACCGGTGGCCCGTAAGCCCGCTTTGGTCTGACGGGTGAGGAACAGGTAGGGGATCAGGATGACCGGGGTGATCTTGATGGCGGCCGCCAGGCCGACCAGCACGCCTCGTGGCAACCGCAGATCGAGGGTCATGTCGGCGATGACCAGGAGGGCGACCAGGAGATTGACCTGGCCGAGCAGTACCGTCTCCCGGATGGGGTCGAGGAACCCGGCCGGGAGGACGAGCACGAGGGCCCACCACACCACTACCCGACGTTCCATCGTCGGGCGCACTGCCCGCAGACTGACGGCCAGCAGTCCGAAAAGCAGGCCGACGTTGACCCACGAGAAGACCACCTGGTCCACCCGGTCGGGGAGATGGGCCAGCGGCACGAACAGCATGGCGGCCAACGGCGGATAGGTGAAGCCGAGGCCGGTGGGCGGGTACAGGACCTGGTACAGGTTGGCCCCGAAGGCGTGGGTGCCGCCCATCAGGTAGGTGCCGAGGTCGACCTGGCGCCGGACCATGGCCAAAATGAAGGTGACGATCAAGGGGATCCCCGCGCAGATGATCGGCAGCCGCCAGCCGCGCGTGCGGCTGATTGCGCTCATGCGATCTGCCAGGGTGTCTGAGGTCATTGGCGCGCAGTGCAATCCTGGTTGGTGTGATCCCGTGGTAACGATGGGGCGCAATCGACGGCCCGTTCGCACGAGCCTATTCGGGTCGGACGCTTTCGGATCGCGTGGACCTCGGTACGGAGTCAAGCCCCTTGAGTTCGGCCACCGCGTCGGCCAAGAGCTCCGCTGGAGCGGCACCGCAGGCACTTCTGCGCAGGCCGATGGTGGGCCATCCGACTCCGTTGAACGAATTGCTCTTCGAGGCGATGAATTTCAGCGTGGACCGACGTCGTACGTGTCAAAGAACAATGGAGGTATATGTCCGAAGCACTTGAGCGTTTCCGTCGAGCATCTGCAGAGTTCACCGCCCTCGTCGAGAACGTTGGGGACGACGCGTGGGAACATCCATCCCCTTGTGAAGGATGGGTAGCCCGCGACGTTGTGGGCCATCTCGTCGAGTGGGTTCCGGAATTCTTCTTCGAGCGGTGGCCGGCCGCGACCAAACCGATCCCAGCGGTGGAGTCGAACCCACTGGTCGCGTGGCGTGCGCTGGCCGAGGCGATCGAGACCGCCCTCGCCGACGATGTCGTGGCCCAGAAGGTCGCAGACACGCCAATGGGACCCCTCACCTTCGAAGCTGCCGTCGACATGATCTGCACCCCAGATGTGATCTTGCACGGCTGGGACTTGGCGCGAGCGACAGGGCTCGATGAGACTCTGAATCCTGAGGAGGTCCATCGGTTGCTCGCCAGCATCGAACCGCTCGGTGATGCTTTGGAGCAGTCCGGCCAGTACGGCCCACGTATTGCCGTGCCCGACGGAAGTAGCGAGCAGACCCGCTTACTCGCTTTAGTGGGTCGCAGCGCGTGAAATCGATCGCGGAGCCAGATCAGAGGGGAGACGGTCAACGCCGCAGTTCCGCCACCTTTCCCAGCCAGCTCAGCTTTTGCGGGTTGCGGATCGCGTAGATCCGGGAGATCCGGCCGTCCTCGACCACCAGACTGACCGCGGTGGCTTCGCCATCGACGTCGACCCGGAGACCCGGCATCCCGTTGAGCCAGGCCGTGGTCGCAACGACGTCCGGGAGCTCCACCAGCCGGGCCAGCAATGCCGCCACCGTCGCCACCCCGGTGATCGGCCGGCGCGCCGCCTGCACCAGGCCGCCGCCGTCGGCGATCAGCACCACGTCCGGGGCGAGCACCTCCACCAGTCCCTGCAGGTCGCCGCTCGAGATGGCGGCCATGAACGTCTCGACTGCTGCCTGCTGCTGGGCTCGGTCCACCTGCATTCGCGGCCCCCGCGCCGCGACATGCTCGCGGGCGCGGTGCGCGATCTGCCGGACCGCGGCGGGAGTCTTGCCCACGACCTCGGCGATCTCGTCGTACGGCGTCTCGAACACCTCGTGCAGCACGAACACGGCTCGCTCGGCCGGACCGAGGGTCTCGAGCACCGTGAGCATGGCGATCGAGACGTTCTCGGCGAGCTCGGCGTCCTCGGCCGCATCGGGACTGGTGAGCAGCGGCTCGGGCAGCCATTCCCCCACGTACTCCTCCCGGCGGCGGGACACCGATCGCAGCCGGTTGAGCGCCTGCCGGGTCACGATTCGGACGAGATAGGCCCGCGGATCACGGACCTCCACCTGGTCCACGTCGGCCCACCGCAGCCAGGTCTCCTGTACGACGTCCTCGGCGTCGACCGCTGAGCCGAGCATTTCGTAGGCGACGGTGAACAGCAGGCCACGGTGGGTGACGAACGGGTCGTCGATCATGCTGACGAGGCTAGGGCGAGCGGTTCGAGGTCACAGGCGGTCGAGAACTCCTGTGACTCAATTCCCATCGCGACGTTGGAGCGGGCCATGAAGTTCGCCAGCGCAATGAACGTGGCCAGCTCCACGAGGGCGGCCGGGCCGAGCGCCTTCAACAGCCTGTCCGACAGTTCGTCGGTGACGGTCGGTGGGGTCTGCGTCATCGCTTCGGCGTACTCCATGACGTCGCGCTCGAGCGGCGTGAATACGTCCGACTCACGCCAGCGGGGCACCTCACGCGCCTTGTGCACGTCGAGCCCCTCGTTGTGAGCGTGGAAGTAGCCGAAGTCCAGGCAAAAGCTGCAGCCGACCAGGCTGGCCGTCGCCATGTGGGCGAACGACTTCAGGTTCTCGTCGCACTGGTCCCACTTCTGCGCTTTACGGCCGACGGTGAAGCTGAAGTTCAGCACCTTCCGGTTGTGCCACGCCACCCCGACCGGCTCGGGCACCTCCCCGAACATCTTGCGGGACATCCGCTTGACCATCGCGCCGTACACGCCGGTCAGCTCTGCCTTGGGGATCCTGGGACTGCTGGACATGATGTCTCCTCCGATGAATTGCTCTCGGCATAGAGACACCGGCCACCTATCGAATGTGACACCCAAGCTGGACATTGCTGCCAGCCGTGGTGAATCACAGTCCGTGAGGCCGGCGACCAGCCAACCGCCTCGGACGACAGACGGGACCTCCTCATCACCACCGAAAGGGGCAGAAGTTGAGCAGATGGAGAGGCAGCGACGAGCGGGCGCGCAGGACTCCGCCGCCTACCGCGTCGAATTGCCGACATCACCGCAGCACCGCAAGAACCTCGAAGGGCGGTCGTCGCCGCCATGGTGGCCGACCGACGTCAATCCAGTGCGCGATCGAGGTTGTACGCCGCGCTGATCAACGCTAGGTGGGTGAGGGCCTGCGGAAAGTTTCCCTGTTGCTCTCCGGTCTGGCCGATCTGTTCTGCGTACAATCCCAGGTGGTTGCCATAGGTCAGCATCCTCTCGAAGGCGATGCGTGCCTCATCGAGCCGTCCGGCTCGGGTCAGCGTCTCGACATGCCAGAACGAGCACACGGTGAAGGTTCCCTCCCGCCCGCGGAGCCCGTCCGGACTGGCTTCGGGGTCGTAGCGGTAGACCAAAGAGTCCGAGACCAACGTCTTGTTGAGCTCGTCCAATGTCGACAGCCACTTCGGATCGGTGGGGGAGATGAACTTGGCCAGCGGCATCATCAGGACGGCGGCATCGAGGACGGTGCTGCCTTCGTGCTGTACGAAGGCTTGGCGCTCGTCCGACCAGCCCGCCTCCATGATGCGGGAGTAGATCTCATCCCGGGTCCGGCCCCAGTGCACCTGAGGGGCGGGCAGGCCCCGGTGAACCGACATCCGGATGGCCCGCTCGACCGCCACCCAGCACATCAGACGGGAGTACAAGAACCTTTGGCGCCCCCCTCGGGTCTCCCAGATTCCCTCATCGGGCTGATCCCAATGGGCGCAGACCCAATCGGTCCTCTCCCGAATCGCCTCCCACTGGTCGGAGGATATCGGCTGGGCCCATTTGTCGTAGAGGTAGACCGAGTCCATGAGCTCGCCATAGATGTCAAGCTGCAGCTGACGCGCCGCGCCGTTCCCCACTCGTACCGGTGCCGACCCTCGGTACCCTTCGAGCTCAGGCAGCTCCCGCTCGGTCACATCCATCCGTCCGTCGATGCCGTACATGACCTGCAGGGGTCCATCCGGGCTCCGATCGGGGGTGGCGCACCGGGTCAGGAAGTTCATGAAGGCCGTCGCCTCGTCGTCGAATCCGAGCCGCAGGAGCGCGTAGACGCAGAACGCAGCGTCGCGTATCCACACGTAGCGGTAATCCCAGTTCCGCTCCCCGCCGATCTGCTCCGGAAGGCTGGTCGTGGGCGCGGCGACGATTGCCCCGGTGGGTGCGTACGTCAACAGCTTGAGCGTCAGAGCAGACCGATGGACGACCTCCCGCCAACGTCCCCGATATCGCGAGGAGGAGAGCCAGTCCCACCAGAAGTGCACCGTCGACATCAGTTGATCGAGAGTCTCTTCCTTTTGGCAAACCCTGAACTCGGTCGAGGCGCCGGCCTGCTCCAAGGAAAAGACGGCAACCCCGCCCTCCTCCAGGGTGAACTCAGCAACCGCGTCGCGCTCGTCGACCACCAAGGGTTCGGTGGAACCGAGGTAGAGCGACAGCTCCGACGATGTGAAGAGCACACCGTCTCGAACCGCCGAGATGGTGTGGGGCTCAGAGCCGTAGTTGAAGCGGGGGGCCGCCCGCATACGGAACGGCATCGTGCCCCGTATGCACTGCACGCGGCGGATCAGGCGCTGCGAATCACCCGTCGACGGGTCCCGCAGCGGCATGAAATCCTGAATCTCGCCGACCCCCTCTTCGGCGAAGAATCTGGTGATGAGCACGTTGGTGTCGGGTAGATAGAACTGTCTCGTCCGGGTGGGGATCGCAGCCGCGAGGGCAAAGGAGCCTCCTTGACCAGCGTCGAGGAGGGAGCCGAAGACACTCGGCGAGTCGAAGGCCGGGCAGCAAAACCAGTCGATCGTTCCGTTGGTCCCGACGAGGGCCACACTGTGAAGATCCCCAACGAGGCCGTGATCGGCGATCGGCAGGTATTCACGCTCACCGGCCGACCCTTGATTGGCCTGTGCCGATCCGACTTCCACGACCCGAGGACCGGAGGAGGCGATCAGTGATCAGCGGCGGTAACTGCCGTGCCGGAACTCGTCGTCGAGCCCCGGATGGGTGGGACGCCAGTCGAGTTCAGATTGTGCCCTGGTCACGCCGTCACCTTGGTCGAGCAGCAGCACCTCGGCGAAGTAGTCGCCGAGTCTGGCGCGAGCTTCCTCATCTGAGCCGGGGACGGCCCCGGGAGCGCCGGTGGCGACCGCAGCGGCCTCGGTCAGTTCAGCGACGGTGGGATGCAGCCCATTGCTGATGACGTAGCGGCCCCGGGCGGAGTCGCTTTCCAGCACCCGTCGGAAAAAGTCCGCCAGGTCAGCGACATGGACGGTCGACCAGTGCTGCTTCCCGGTGCCGAGCATGATCAAGTTGCCGGCGGGGTCACGGGGAGAGCCAAGGAGCACCCCTGGAACCCCGCCTCCGCCGTCGCCGTAGGCGACGCCGGACGTGATCACGACGCCGCGCATGCCGCTTGCATCCAGCACTCGGCGCTCGATCGGCTCCCTCCATGACACCAACGCCGGCGCGTCCAACGGCGAGTCCTCGGTGATCGCGCTATTGGAGCCGTAGATCCACCCGCCGCTGATATGGAGATAGGGCTTACCTGTCCCATCGAATGCCTCGATCGCCGCGTCGGCGACCGCGGCGTCCAGGTCCGCGCTGGTCGCATCCCCCGGACTGGCGGTGTGGACGGCGCCGTCCGCGTCGCTGAACGCCTTGACGACGGCGGGCCGATCGTACAGATCGACGACAACCGGGGTAGCGCCCTTGGTAGTGACGGCGTCGGATTGAGCGTCGTCCCGGACAAGTGCGGTCACCTCGTGCCCATGTGACTGCAGCTCCGCGAGTATGTGAGATCCGACGAACCCAGTTGCTCCCGTCAGTGCCACTTTCATGTCTGATCGCCTCCTGTCTCGGTTCATGGAACGCCCGAGGTTCGAGCATCTGAGTGGAGTGAGATCTCTCCCTCTCATGACTTCCGCTCCCAGTCACACTGTAAGGCTTATCACTTGCTTAGTCAAGTGATAAGCTGCCTTGGGGAAGCCCATCCGCCGCAACTGCAGTGGCAGGATCTTGAGTTGCCAAGAGACGTGGAAAGGGCATGTCACTTGACGATGTAAGTTGGTGATCATGCAGGGAATGACGGGATCGGACCGAAGCGGCGCCGACGAGGCGGGGGTGAAGTGGCTGACTGCCGAGGAGCTCGACTCCTGGCTTTCAGTGGTGCGGTTGATGACCTGGCTTCCGTGGTCAATCGATCAGCAGCTGCAACGCGACTCCAAGCTTGGGATGGTGGAGTACCAGGTGTTGGCCATGCTGTCGGAGAGCCCGGAGCGAACGAGGCGGATGAGTTCGTTGGCGGAGGTGACGAACGCGTCCCTGTCACGGTTGTCACGCGTCGTCACGCGCCTTGAGGAGCGGGGGCTGGTGCGCCGCGAGACGGATCCGAAGGACGGGCGGTTCACCAATGCAATCCTCACCGAGGACGGGCTTCAGACACTCGCCGCGGCCGCTCCCGGCCACGTCGCGCATGTCCGGTCGCTTGTTATCGACCTCCTGTCTCCCGAGCGACTGCGGACGCTTGGGCGTGACGCAGACCGCATCCTGTCTCGCATCGACACGTCCACGATCAACTAAGAGGTTCGTCCGCGCCGCGACCTTGCTGCCGCGAAGGCAGCCCGGATGCGAGCAGCCGAGCCGACGGATCTTTCTGAAGCCTGCGAAGGTTTCACCTCGACCTGACCCCGACTCCGGGAGCATGATGTAATTGTGCTCGTGGCTCGGGCTCGTGGCTCGTGGCTCGCGTGCGACTCGTGGGACATTGAGAGGGAACTTGAAAGATGCAGGAGGACTGGTGGACAGTGACAACGCCGGCGCGATCGCACGGCTGATCGACAAGGACCAGATCATCGACCTCGTCCATGAGTACTCCTACTTCGTCGATCACGGACTCTACGACGACGTCGTAGAACTCTTCACCGAGGACTGCCTGGTCGACTACGGAATCGCGCCCCCGGTGCATTCTCGGGCCAATCTCCGGCGGATGTTCGGACACCCTGGAGCGGGATTTGCCGCCACCAGCCACCACAACGCGAACGTCCTGGTGAGGTTTGACGACGCCGATCGTGCCTCAGTACGCACATCCGTCTACGCCTGGCACAAGCGGTCTGACGAATGTACCCCCCAGTTATGGGGCTACTACCACGACACAGTTGTGCGCCAGCCAGAAGGGTGGCGTATTGCGAACCGCAAGCTCCGGGTCCTGGGCGTCGAAGATTGGGATGCGGAATGGCATCCGGCCGTCGATGTCGAAGGTGAGTAATTCCCGAGCTGTCGGCTCAGTATCAACCTGAGTCAAGTGGTTCCGACGCTTTCCAACGCGGTGCCGAAAGGCGAGAGGGCATTAGGTTCAGGTTGAGCGTCGATGGCACAACTGAGCGATACACGCATCCTGGTTACCGGCGGAACAAGCGGCCTGGGGCTGGCCATGGCGCAAGCGCTCACGCAGGCGGGCGCCCGGGTAGCGGTGACCAGCCGCCACCGGGAGCGGGCGCAGGCCACCGCCGCGGCGCTGGGCGCCGGAGCGGTGGGGGTCGAGCTCGACGTCCGCCACGCCAGCTCGGTGTCAGCCGCGGTCGACTCCGCCTACGGGATGTTCGACGGCCTGGACGTCCTGGTCAACAACGCCGGGATCGGGATGCGGACCGTCAACCCGCGGTTCATGACCGAGCCGCAGCCACTGTGGGAGGTGTCACCCGTCGGCTTTCGTGACGTGCTCGAAACGAAGGCCACCGGGACGTTCCTGGTCGCCCGGGAGATCGTCCCGCGGATGCTGCGCGACGGCGGCGGACGGGTGGTCACGATCTCGATGAACGAACAGACGATGACCCGCCGGGGCTTCATCCCCTACGGACCCGCCGGCGCCGCCGTGGAAGCCCTGGCCCGGGTGCTGGCGGCCGACCTGGCCGATACGCCGGTCACCGCCAACATCCTGCTGCCCGGCGGTGGGACGGCGACCGGGATGGTTCCCGACGAACTGCCAGATGCGCAGCGCGCCAACCTTCTCGACCCGGCGATCATGGGACCGCCAATCGTCTGGCTGGCCTCTCCAGATGCTTCCGGAGTCCACGACGAACGGATCGTCGCTCGCGATTTCGACGACTGGCTCGAGGAGCGCACCAAAGAGAACCAGTGATGGTGGGCTCAAGGACATGAAGCGTCGGGTCGTTGAATCCGACGGCGCGGTCATATCGGTTCCAGCGCGAGTCGACCGCCTCAGTCATAAGGCCTCCTCACTCGGACGCGGTGCGAGTCTGATCGACCAGCGAGGCTAGGCCAGGGACGCGTCGAGAATTCTCTCGATCGCAAGCTTTAGAGCGGCATCAAATTCGTCGTCGCTCTGGTGTATCGACAACCCCTCGGTCAGCGCGCGCGAGAAACTGGCGATCACGCCGTGGTTGGCTGCCAGGCGCTGGTCCGCCTCCTTCTGGCCGTAGCCGCCCGACAGGGCCACCACTCTCAAGACCTTCGGGTGGCTTACCAGGTCGGCGTAGAAGTCGTTGACGTCGGGCAGCGACAACTTCAGGATGACGTATTGCTCGGACTGAATCTGGGCCAGCTGCTCCACAATGTTCGACTTGAGGAGTTCCTCCGCCTCACCTTTTTCAGAGCTCCGGATGTCGACTTCAGGCTCGATGATGGGTACCAAATCGGCGGCCAAGATCTCCTTCGCAACCTCGAATTGCTGATCTACGACCGCCTCGATACCAGCGTGGCTGGCCCCCTTTATGAAAGACCGCATCTTGGTTCCGAACACTCCGTTCCCCTTCGCACGTGAAAGCAAGGAAGCGAGGCCGGGGATGGGATTCATAACCTGGACGCCGTCCTGTTCACTGGCCAGGCCCTTGTCGACCTTCAAGAAGGGGACCACGCGTTTGACCTGCCACAGATACGACACCGAGTCGCGGCCATCGATCTGGCGATCCATGGTGTCTTCGAACAAGATCGCTCCGATGATGCTTTCGCCATCGAAGCTGGGACTCTGGATGATCCGGCTGCGCATCTCGTGCATCAACGCGAACATCTCGTCGTCGTCCGAATACTGATCCTCGTCGATGCCGTAGAGCTTGAGGGCCTTGGGGGTACTTCCGCCGCTTTGGTCCAAGGCGGCGATGAAGCCCTGCCCGAGCTTCATCTTCTGGAACTGTTCGTCGCTCATCTGACACCTCCAGTCGATCCGTCCTCGGTCATCGCTGGGTGTACTCGGCGAACCGCTGAGTCCTTGTTCTCCATGCTGGGTCTCCGGTTGTTCATGGGGATGCTGACGAGTGAATCGAAGTGGACAACGGAATTGAAGTGGCCGACGATTGGTGTCAGAGCCCGTACCCCTCCATGCACACGTAGTAGTTGTACTCGCCGCCGACCATGCGTCGCTCCACGGGCCGCGCTGAGACCCCCTTGCACTGCTTGCCGGGCGGCGGTCTCACCGACCGGGCCAGCGCAGATCACGATTTCGTCGAAGGCCTCGTCACTGGCCACGGGGAACCTCCTTCTCGCTGTGCGAACCGTTCTCTCCCACCCCTATGTATGGTGAAAATCGGATGGGCCCAACTTTTGGGTGGCCCGCTGACTCAGATGGCTGCCAAACCGCCGTCGACGGCCAGCAACGCACCCTGCAGCCGCTCGCCTGCGCCCTGCTCGAGCCGTAAGGGGCAGGCCGCCTGGGCCGAAATGGGCGACCATCGTGCCCCTGCGCGAGGCGCGGGATCCGGGCTTTCACCTGGTTACCCGCCGACTGATACCGCAACGCCACTCGGCTACCGCGCCCAGGGGAGAGATCCTCATATAGTGCTTTAAGTGTCGACGCGATGGAGCCCGCTGCCCTACGAGCCCTGGAACGCCACGTGCGACACCCTGCATGCGCACACCCAGGTGCTCGGCAAACTCGCCGCATCGCTGGCGCCGGCAGAACCGCAGCTTCAGCACGCCGCGCTGCGCCTGAGCGGGCGGGGCTGGGAGACGCTGCCGCTGCCTGCCCCGGATGGCTCCGGCGCCCTGGTCGTTGCGCTGGACCTGCATAGCCATCACGCCGTGGTTGAGCACAGCGATGGTCGGGCGCGCCACATCCCGCTTGCGCCGAACCGTCCGGTCGGGGCAGTGACACGGGAGGTGTTGGAGGTGGTCCGCGGTCTGGTCGGCCCCGTACGGTTCGATCCCACGCCACAAGAGACCCCGTGGACGACGCCACTGGATGCGGACGACGAGCACACCACCTACGACCCGGCGCAGGTGACCGAGTACTTCGAGGCGGCGACCCGCGCCGCGCTCGTGCTCGCAGCTCTCCGCGCCCCGTATCGGGGACGGTCCACACCGGTCAATGCCTGGTGGGGCACCTTCGACCTCGCCGTGAGCCTCTTCTCGGGCATATCGGTCGATCCTCCCTCCCAAGACTTCATCATGCGCAACTCGGGGAATGCGCAACAGATCGAGATCGGCTGGTGGCCCGGCGACGCCCGGTACCCGAACGCGGCGTTCTTCGCCTTTGCGTTTCCGGCCCCACAAGGCTTGGAGAGCGCGACACTGTCCACAAGGGGAGCGCACTGGGAAACGAATCTGGGCGAGTACGTTCTGAACTGGGACGATGTCTGTAGTGCCCCGGACCCCTTCCGCGCTGCCGTGGACTTCGGTCTATCAGCCATCCGGCACACGTGCGCGGTGTGCAGCTGGGATCCGGCTCTGGCCGCGAGCGCCGAGGGGATCACGCCGCCGGTGATCTGAGGAATGAGCCGAGCATCCAGTTCCGCGGCTGCTCGCCGCCCGGAGAGCCGACTAGCGATCCCTGCAGCCACGTGGTCCGTGACCAACGACCCGCTCATATGTGCTCCGATTGGGCAGAACCAGCCGGCCAACTCCCAGGTCTGACGCGGGTTCAAGAGGGTCGCGGCTGCACACCGAAGTTCTCATGGGCGCCACGGCTCCTTGTCAATCGCACGATGCTTCGGGCGGCCACGGGAGATTCAACAGCTGGTCGGCACGGTGAGCGATGCTGAACGCCGCCCCGTTTGGCTGCAGTGCGGCGCCGGCATTGAGCCGTCCGACAGCAACAGCATCGAATCCAAGGCGATCGATGAGCTGCTGGACCGCTGTGACGGCGTCCGGGTCATTGTCGGCCGCGGCGAGGGCGAGGCGATCTGCCGCGCCGCGTGGCCGCCGCCCTTGCTCAAATTGAAGTAGCCGAGGTGGTTGAGGCTCTTGACCACCCGTAATAATTGGAACCAGTCCTGCACGACAACGCTGGTGCCGCACGGGGCTGTCACGAGTTCTTCGTCGACACCGTCTATCTCCTCCCATAGTTCATGGCGTCAACGAGGATCCTGCCGGCGAAAATGGTGAGGAAGTTCGCGGAAGCGGTGCATGGGCAGCTGCGGGCAAGGAGCAGTTGGGCGGCGGCACGGGTCGTCGGAACGGCGGCGAGACGAGCCTGCCGGTCGGAACTTGAGTCCCGCCACAATTGCTGGCCACGGTCTGCTGTCGCGCACCGGTCACATTCCGTGGTCGACAGGTGTCAGGCAGAGTGACGTGCCACATTCAACCAGCGTGAAAAGGAGATGCAATGCAACCTCGGATCAGCAATCCAGCCGTCAGCGTGCCTGGCGTCCTCGACGCCCTCCAAAGCCTCAGCAAAGCGGCCACCACGGCGGCGACTCAGGCTGGTCTGCCGCAGACGACGGCGGACCTCGTGAGCCTGCGCGCCAGCCAGATCAACGGCTGCGCCGTCTGCTTGGACATGCACACCCGCAGCGCGAAAAAGGGCGGCGAAACCGACGAGCGACCTTTCACGGTGTCCGCGTGGCGCGACGCCCCGTACTTCACCGACGCCGAGCGAGCCGCCCTCGCCTTGACCGAGGCGGGGACCCGGCTCGCCGACCGGGTCGACCCGGTGCCTGACGCGGTGTTCGAGGAGGCAGCTAAGCACTACGACGAGCCGGCCCTGGCGGCCCTGGTCGTCTGCATCGCGGCCATTAACGCCTGGAACCGGCTCAACGACATCACCGGTCAGGAAGCCGGGGAATGGACGGCGCAATGGGCCAGCTGAGCTTCCGAGGCCGCTAGGACAGCAGCTCCACTGCCCAACGTGATCCCATTGAAGCCGTCGTGTCTGGGCGCTCGGAGTCGGCGTTCCGAGTGTGCAGGTGGCACCGAGGCAACGGTTCCTGACTCGGCGTAAGCCGCATGGTCTCCACGTCACGTCGGCTCAGCCGCTGGCCGCCACCGCCCGCAGCTCGGCGACGGAGTCGCGCATGATGGCGGTGAGATCCCGGCCATCGTCTCCGCTGGCCCACCGTTGAACGGCCACGCCAAGGACCGACATGCTGGCCTGGGCGGCCAGGGTCGCCTGTGGCTCGCTCACGCCCCGCTGACGCAGGGCGGCGGCGACTGCCGCGGCATAGTCGGCCAGTTTGGCGAGTTCGCGCTCGCGCAGTTCGGGGTTGGCCGCGATCACAGCCTGGCGCTGGCGGGACAGGTCCCGGCGAAACTCGCCGAGCATGGCGGCGGCGGCGTCGAGGCCTCTGGCAACGGCGTCGAGGGCGCCGTCGGCTGCTGGCGCGCCGGCCACCCCGGCCACGATCCGTTCCCCGAGCAGGGCAGACCCACCGAAGAGCACTTCTCGCTTGTCGGCGAAGTGCCGGAAGAAGGTGCGCTCGGTCACCCCCGCCTGGGCGGCGATCTGGGCCGCTGTGGTCTGGTCGAACCCCCGCTCCGAGTACAGAGCCAGGGCCGCTTCTTGCAGCCGGCCCCGACTGTCCGGCTCCCATCGACCCATGTCGGCCACCCTAGCGTTGACAGTCACTGACATCGGCTCTAGAGTTGATGACAGTGACTGTCATCAACTCTGCTTTCAGGAGGTACCGTCATGAGAATCTTTGTCACCGGCGCATCGGGCTGGATCGGCTCGGCGGTCGTGGCCGAGCTGCTGGAGGTCGGCCACGACGTGGTCGGCCTGGCCCGCTCCGACGCCTCGGCGCTGCGGCTGGAAGCGGCCGGCGCGATGGTTCTGCGGGGCGATGTCGACGACCCCGATGACCTGGCCAAGGGGGCCGCCGACTCCGACGGGGTGATCCACCTGGCCTTCCAGCACGAGGTGGCCTTTAGCGGCAATTTTGCCGCCGCGGCGGCGGCCGACCGGCGCGCCGTGGAGGCTATGGGCGCGGCCCTGGCCGACTCCGACCGACCCTTCGTCCTCGCCTCGGGCACGCTCGGACTGAAACCGGGTCGGGTGGCCACCGAGGACGACGGGCTCGTGCCCAGCGCCGAGATGCGGGCCAACCCCGCCGGGCGCCGGGCGGCCACCGCCCTGCTGGCGCTGTCCCTGAGGGGGATAGGCGTCCGCTCGTCGGTCCTGCGCTTTCCCCCGACGGTCCACGGCGACGGCGACCACGGGTTCGTGGCCACCCTCGTCGACATCGCCCGCCGGCTGGGCGTGGCCGGATACGTGGGCGACGGCACCAACCGCTGGCCCGCCGTGCACCGCTCCGACGCCGCCCGCCTGGCCCGGCTGGCCGTCGAAGGCGCGCCCGCCGGCTCGGTCTTGCACGCGGTCGCCGACGAGGGCGTTGCTTTCCGCGAGATCGCCGGGGCGATCGGCCGTCATCTCGGCGTCCCCACGGCCTCGGTGGCCCCCGCCGACGCGGCCGAACACTTCGCCCACCTGGGCCACTTCGTCGCCGTGGACAGCCCGGCCAGGGCCGCCGTCACCCGGGAGCTGCTGGCATGGGAGCCGACGGGGCCGAGCCTGCTCGAGGACCTCGAGCAGGACCACTATTACCGCCAGGCATAATCCCGACGGCGGTTCTTGGCAGACGGGCCGCATCGCCTGCCGTGATCGCGCACCCGCACGGCATTTCGCGATGCCCTGGTCAACGCTGGCCGAGCCCAGTAGGTGCGTAGCAGAGGTGAACCACCCCACCTTCGAACCGCCGCACGTCCAACAGCTCGAGGGTGAGCCACACTCTGTTCGGTAGGGCAGGTTTGCCACCGCCGACGGTCACGGGTGTCGCAAAGAGGTGCAACTCGTCCACCAATCCGGCCTTGACGGCTTGGGCGGCAAGACCGGCCCCGCCGACCGTGACGTCACGTTCGGCCGTTGCCTTCAGCTCCCGCACCCTTTCAGCTTCGAAACTCCGCTCGATTCGCGTCTTCGCGATCGAGACTTCTTCCAGCGTCCTGGAATACACGATCTTCTCGGCCGCCTGCCATATCTTGGCGAACTCCTGTGCGGCGGGAACCTGATCGGGGAGGGTGTGTGCCGTCTCCCAGTAGACCATCGTGTCGTACATTCGTCGCCCGTAGAGATAGGTACCCACCGGCCGTTCGAGGTCGTTGACGAAGGTGTGCACCTCCTCGTCGGCCGCCCAGTCGAAGTTGCCGTCGTTGTCCTCGACGTATCCATTGAGCGACGTGATCGCCGAGTACATCAGCTTGGCCATGACGGTGGGATTCTATTCTTCGGCTCATGTTGGATCGGCCGCCTCGTGGTGTCGGATGAGATGCAAACGCCTCAGGTGTCCGCGAGGAGACTCGGTCAGGTGCGGACGTAGGCCGCCAGGTGCTGGCCGGTGAGGGTGGAGCGGCCGGCGACCAGGGCAGCGGGTGTGCCCTCGAAGACGATCCGACCCCCGTCGTGGCCGGCGCCGGGGCCGAGGTCGATGACCCAGTCGGCGTGCGCCATGAACGCCTGGTGGTGCTCGATGACGACGACCGACTTGCCGGAATCGACGAGCCGGTCGAGCAGGCCGAGCAGATGCTCGACGTCGGCCAGGTGGAGGCCGGTGGTCGGCTCGTCGAGCACGTAGACGCGGCCCTTCTCGGCCATGTGGGTGGCCAACTTGAGCCGCTGCCGCTCGCCGCCCGACAGCGTCGTGAGCGGCTGGCCGAGGCTCAGGTAGCCCAGCCCGACCTCGGCCAGCCGGTCGAGGATGGCGTACGCGCCCGGCGTACGCGCCTCACCGGCGTTGAAAAATGTGACTGCGTCTTCGACGGGCAAGTCGAGCACGTCGGCGATGTTGAGCCCGCCGAGCCGGTAGTCCAGCACCGCCGCCTGGAACCGTCGGCCCTCGCATTCGTCACAGACCGAGGCGACGCCGGCCATCATCGCCAGGTCCGTGTAGATCACCCCGGCTCCGTTGCAGGTCGGGCAGGCGCCCTCGGAGTTGGCGCTGAACAGGGCGGGTTTCACGCCGTTGGCCTTCGCGAACGCCTTGCGGATCGGCTCCAACAAGCCGGTGTACGTCGCCGGGTTGCTCCGCCGCGACCCACGGATCGGGGTCTGGTCGACCGACACCACCCCGTCCCGCCCCGACACCGAGCCGTGGATCAGTGAACTCTTTCCCGACCCGGCCACGCCGGTCACCACCACCAGGACGCCGAGGGGTATGTCGACATCGACGTCCTGCAGGTTGTGGGTGCTGGCCCCGCGCACCTCCAGCACTCCCGACGACGTCCGCACCGTCTCCTTGAGGGCGGCCCGGTCGTCGAGGTGTCGGCCGGTGAGGGTGCCGCTGGCCCGTAGCCCATCGACCGTGCCCTCGAACACCACCTCGCCACCGGCAGTGCCGGCGCCGGGGCCGAGGTCGACGACGTGGTCGGCGATGGCGATCGTCTCCGGATCGTGCTCCACGACGAGCACCGTGTTGCCCTTGTCCCGCAGCCGCAGCAGCAGGTCGTTCATCCCCTGGATGTCATGGGGGTGCAGGCCCATGGTGGGCTCGTCGAAGACGTAGGTGACGTCGGTGAGCGAGGAGCCGAGGTGGAGAATCTTGACGCGCTGTGCCTCGCCGCCCGACAGTGTGCCCGACGGCCGGTCGAGAGAGAGGTAGCCCAGCCCGATCTCGACGAACGAGTCGAGCGTGCGTTGGAGCGTCGCGAGTAGCGGCGCGACCGACGGCTCGTCGACGCCGCGGACCCACTCGGCCAGGTCGCTGATCTGCATCGCACACGCATCGGCGATGTTGATCCCTCCGATCCGCGACGATCGGGCCTCCTCGCTGAGGCGGGTGCCGCCGCACTTGGGGCACGCGGTGAAGGCGACCGCCCGGTCCACGAAAGCTTGGATATGCGGCTGTAGCGCCTCGCGGTCCTTGGAGAGCAACGACTTCTGGATCTTGGGGATCAGCCCCTCGTAGGTGACGTTGACGCCGTTGACCTTCACCTTGATCGGCTCGTGGTGAAGGAAGTCGTGCAGCTCTTTCTTGGTGTACTTGCGGATGGGCTTGTGCGGGTCGAGGAAGCTCGACTCGAGGTAGGGCCGTACGGCGAAGAAATTGTTCACTGTGTAACCGGGGATGGTGATCGCTCCCTCGGCGAGCGACTTGGAGTCATCGAAGAGCTGGGTCAGGTCGATATCGGAGACCGTGCCCAGTCCCTCGCAGCGCGGACACATGCCGCCGGCGCGGGTGAAGGACGCTCGCACGGTCTTCCGGGCACCGCGTTCGATCGTGATCGAACCGCTCGCTCGGACCGAGGCGACGTTGAAGGAGAATGCGTTGGGCGAGCCGATGTGCGGTTGCCCGAGTCGGCTGAAGAGGATGCGCAGCATGGCGTTGGCGTCGGTGGCGGTGCCGACCGTGGAGCGGGCGTTGGAACCCATCCGCTCCTGGTTGACGGTGATCGCGGTCGTCAACCCTTCGAGCACGTCCACCTCGGGTCGGGCCAGCGTGGGCATGAAGCCCTGCACGAAAGCGCTATAGGTCTCGTTGATCATCCGCTGCGACTCCGCGGCGATGGTGTCGAACACCAGCGAGCTCTTGCCCGAGCCGGAGACGCCGGTGAACACCGTCAGCCGGCGTTTTGGAATCTCGATACTGACGTCCTTGAGGTTGTTCTCCCGCGAGCCGAGCACGCGGATCACATCGTGGCTGTCGGCAACGGGCAGCGCAGGCGATCGTGTGTCGGTTTTCGTGGCCTTGCTCATCTCCCGGTGGGCGTCGATCTCTGATCAGTCTTCGGGAAGAGCAGCGAAATCACGCTTGGCTTTCCTGTACCACCCCAATCCGGATACGGGATGCTTCCACCTGCCCTTCATCTCCTTCAGGGCACCCTTGTGCGCTTCGTCGCCGCTTGAGACGATTTCGTTCAAGTGCTTATCTTGCGCTTTTATGACCTCATCGGCGGTGTCTCCGTGGAGCTCGAGATCACATGGCCCACCCAATTCTTTACAAGTCATTGTTTTCATCACTCTCGCCTCTCTTCATAGGTATTCGGCGGTCAAGAAGGACAATGTGGACCGGACAGGAGAGCGCCTCGCGGTCTCCTCCGCCAGTCCATTGCATCGAAAACGGTCAGGCCTGCGCGATGCGCACGAGGTTGCCCGAGGGGTCGCGGAACGCGCAGTCGCGCACTCCCCAGGGTTGAGACGCCGGCTCCTGGAGCACCTCGGCCCCCGACGCCCGGACCTTCTCGAAGGTGGTGTCGAGGTCGTCGGAGCGGAAGATCGCAGCCTGCAGCGACCCCTGCATCACGAGTGACAGGAGGGCGTCGCCTTCGGCCTGCGAACGGCCGCCGTGCGGCTGGGACAGGACGATGTCGAGGTCCTGCCCCGGGGCGCCGACGGTGACCCAGCGGAAGCCGCCGGACGCCACGTCGTTGCGGACCTCGAGGCCGAGCGCGTCGCGGTAGAAACCCAGCGCAGCGTCGGGGTCGTGGACGGGGATGAACATTGCGGAGACGGTGACGGTCATGCGGATAATCATAAGAGCCTCGACGCGTCGAATGCTTCTCCGATCCTGCTTGGTGTGGAATCGGGTCCGGCCTCCGGTGGGCCGACAGCGCCCCGTTCGCAGCGAGCCCGTGGGCGCGGGGTCAGCTGAGCTCAGACCGTGATCGCGGTACGCCGCGGTCGCGTCGCGAACATCACGACACACGACGGAACGAGCTCGAGATCGTGGTGGTCGTGGGCCCGGTACTGCGATGGCGACTCGCCGACGATCTCGGTGAAGCGCGCACTGAAGGAGCCGAGCGACGTGCAGCCGACGGCAATGCAGGTGTCGGTCACCGACGTTCCCTGACGCAGTAGAGCCTTCGCGCGCTCGATTCGTCGCGTCATGAGATAGGAGTAGGGAGTCTCGCCGTACGCCGCACGGAACTTGCGCGAGAAGTGGGCGGGCGACATGAACGCCGCACTCGCTATCGCCGGGACATCGAGGGGCTGCGCGTAGTCGCGGTCCATGAAGTCGCGCGCCCGGCGGAGGTGCACGAGGTCGGCCATCTCCTCCGGCGTCATGCCGACGACGTTACCCGACCGGTCGTCTCCTGCGTCGTAGTTCACGCGAATATCAGGCCGTAGAAGGCACATCGTGATCATCCCGTCGCTTGTTCAAACCGTCCCCGAGGCGGACATGCGCTGAACCCAGACCGCCACTGCCAACCGCATCGTCCCTGGTCAGTTTCTGGTAGTCACGAGATAGTAACTCCCGATGAACAGCACGTCCCGGTGGATCTCGTTGACCGGGAACTCGCGACGAGCAGCTCACGAAGGATCATCGGCGTCCAGCGCCGGCAGATGGTGCCTCGGGCCGCTTTCAAATCCAGCAGGACGGCGCGTCGAGCCTCGCCTTGCGCCGATAGCGCAGACGCGAAAACGCCCGTCCCACGTGTGCAGGAACCGGGCGTTTTTTCATAGGTTTTGTTCCCAAGTAAGCAAGCGTCGAAGGGAGTGGCGACTCAGCGATTCTTCCGGGATCGTGTGTCCGCTGCAGACGCTTTTCAACTACAAGCTATTGCCTTTGTATCTGAGGCCTGTCCAGTCCTGGACTATCCCCATGGCGTGCCTCTTGGGCTGCTGTGATTCATCTGGCCCGGTGGAACCACCTCCTCTCGCAGCAACTCCCTGGCCCATCCACAAGTGCCAGGAACAGGCTTGATTTTAGTGCGACCGCCGCGCTGTGTCATCCCCCGCACCCCTCAAAACCGAAGGTCCAGTTCAGCTCGATTCACGGGGCATTCATCGCGGCCGGAGCGTTGATCGGACGATTCGGTGCAAGGTGGGTAGCTCGGACCGCCGTCCCGACGGTGCGCGTGAGGGGCATCCCCACCGGCATGATAATGAGGGCAGCCGTGAGCGCATGTGACGTGACGTCATGGTGAGTCATCCAGTGACCGAGCTGCGGACAGAAGCAATGTCAGAAGGTCCATCGGGTGGCGCCTCCGGGCTCCTTGGTCGCGACCGCGTAGGCATCCTCCGGCACGAACTCGTAGACGTACCACGGCGGGGGCCCGGCGCTGGGGGCGCTGTACTCATGGGTGAAGCCGCCGCCGGCCACGGTCGGTGCCCAGCCGCCCTCGGCAAACACCCCGGCCAGGCGCTGCAGCGCTGCGTCGTCGGTCACAGGGACGGCTCGACCCTCGAGCGCCACGTCGTAGCCGTGGATGGCGACGCCGAAGGCGCAGCGCGGATCGCGCTCGATGTTCCGGATCTTGCGCGAACGAGCACTGCCGCAGAAGTAGTAGCGGCCATCGACCCAGAAGGCGCCGACGGCGGTCATGTGCGGTCGGCCGTTTGCGTCGATCGTCGACAACCAGAACGTGTGGTGGCCCGGTCCACCGGTGCCCGGTTCCTGGGTCAGGTTGGTCTCGAGCGTCCGGCGCACATCGGTCCACTCGAGTGGGGCAAGGTCGTAGAGGTCGGCGAGATTCCTCGCCCGGGGTTCGGGAGCAGCCATGCAAATACCGACGATAGACGGCGGGCAAACTCATCGGGCGAAAGACGGGAAACTGAGCTGGCGGTGCTGCGGTACCGGCTGCTCGATGAAGCCTTGTCAGACTCCGCGTGAACGATGAAATTGGAGCCCCGTCCGTCTTCCTGGATGAACGACCCTCACGGTCAATCCAAGGAGGATTGGCCATGACAACGACACGAACGAAAGGACCACATCATGACCAACCCTGCCCTCGCCGACCTCGCACCCCTCGTTGGTCAGTGGCAGATGGAGGTGTACGGGGCAGCCTTCCTGCCCGATCTCGACACCCGGGTGACGGGATCCGTCGAGTTCGACTGGATCGAAGACGGCGCGGCCGTCGTCATGCGCCAGGGTGCCGATTACGAGGGCTCGCCTGCGGCGGTCTGGATCATCGGCCGCGATGACAGCGACGCCACCTACCGGGTTCTCTACGCAGACGATCGTGGCGTCTCACGCAACTATGACATGAGCCTGGTTGGGCGGGACTGGCAGATGTGGCGGATCACACCGGAGTTCTCCCAACGATACGAAGGTGTGATGGAGGCCGGCGGGCGAACCATCAGTGGAGAATGGAAGAAGTCATTCGACGGGGGCGCCACATGGGAACACGACTTCAATGTCGACTATGTCCGTCCGCACGTTGGCCAAGCTTGACATTTGGCAAGCGGTCACGGACCGACCCTTCATGTCGCCAGCCCGAAGGTCCAGGTGGAGTCGGAGCCCTCCTGACAGAGCTCCTCGCTGGCCAGGTGTCATCGGTGTCATCGTGCCGAAACTGAACCACCAACGTGAAAGCCACGTCAGGACACCATCATCTCGTCCACCGATGCGTTGAAGCGGGCCATCAGGCTGGCCAGGAGTGCGACGTCCCGATCGTCCCAATCCCCTAACCAACACGTCAACTGGGTACGGATGCGCTTGGCATCGTCCGCCAGGGCGCGCCGGCCGGCCGGCGTCAGAGAGAGAGGGTCACCCCGGCGTCCCGGGCGGCCACCTTTCCGGTCCAACAAGCCAGCATCGAAGAGCTGGTTGAGCTGCCGGGAGACGGTCGATTTGTCGAGACTCAGCCGATCGGCCAGGTCAGATGCGCGAATCTCAGGTACCGTCTCGACCAGATCCAAGAAGGTGTAGCCGACGAGCGACAGTCCGGGGTGGAGGTCGTTGCCCAGTTCTCTCGATCTTCGAATGAGCGAGTTGAGCTGGTGGTAGAGCTCTTCGATCAAGGTGCCTCGAGCCATAATTTCCCTTGCCTCATAAAGTTGACACCTGCAACTATAACCGGTTAAAGTTGAGGCTGACAACTTTCATGGACCGGTATGGTCCAGATGCAGGGAGGTAGCCATGAGAGCGTTGAACGTCGACGAGACGGTGCCCCTGGTGCTCGTGGTGGGTTTCGACGGCACCGAGCCGGCGCTGCGAGCCCTGCGGAGTGCGGCTGACGTGCTTCGGGTGCGTCCGGGCCGCATGGATGTGGTCTTTGTCGCCCACGTCCCGAGCACGGTGGCGCTCGCGGCGCAAGCCATCACAGCGGTACGCGAGGGTCTGGACACCGAAGAACGGGACCTGGCCAGGGTGGTAGACGAGACCCTCAAGGACACCGACGTGAAGTGGCGCTTCCAGAGGCGGAACGGGGAGATTGCGGCCGAGCTCCTGGCGGCCGGCGAGGAGGAACTTGACTCCGAGGGTCCGAGCACGCACGTCGTTCTCGTCGTCGGTGGCTCCGCCCACAAGATCGACCGATACCTCAACTCGACACCGGCCAAGGTCCTACGTCAGGACCGGTTCGAGGTGTTCGTTGTCCCATAGGGGCGCGTGAGCCGTTTCGTGTCCACGGGATGGATGGTTGCCGCTGTGGCGGCTTCATCACAGGGCGGCCTGGGTGGCGTGGTGAGCCGTGAACGTCAGCACCAGACGGCCAACCTCCGCCAGCGATGCGGGCGCGACGGTGACACCGCCGTCCGTCGACTCGAGCGTGCGGCCACGACAAATCCCTAGCAATCCCGTCAGCCGCTCTACGATTGTCTGTGGGATTGGCCGGGCGTTGCCGGGCCTCAGGCGGTGCGCTGCATGAAGGTAATGAGGTACCCGAAGAACTGATCGGGATCGAGGATGATCTGCCGCACGCCCGCTCCCTCGTACTCGAAATGTATCCGATAGCCCTTGGCGAGAACGTGGTCTCGTGCGCCGTCGATGTCATCGACCTCCCATACGAGCGGCCCAATTCCACCCCTGCCCTTCTTGGCCAACATTGCCGACTGGGGGCTGTCGGAGTGAGCTGGGCCGTAGAGCTCAATATGGTTGTCCCAATCCGTCGTGCTCAGCACGTTCCCGTCACTCACGAGATCCGGTGGGTTGAAGGAGGTCCCGAGGAGATCGTTGAACTGATCAACCGCGGCGTGAATGTCCTCGGGCGACATCATCAGCTCGACACGGTTGAATCCGAGAATGTTCATGCCTTCTCCTTCGATCGGCCGACATCGTCCCAGTCTCTCGGCTGGGCAGTCGGCTGTTGCGGCCCTTTCGGCCGTCACGGTAGCGCTCGTACATAGTAGCTACAATGTCTCCACTGGCCCCGCTCTGGCGTGCCAACGGATGACGGGCCATCGCCTCATCGGGTGGGGCTGCGGTGATGTCCATCGACTTCGGCGTTCGGGACGGAGGATCATCAGCCTTGCGGCGAGGAGTTCAAACCGCCTCCCCGCGCTGATCCGGTCGAGCCGAGGGCGGGCCTTGTTCGATCTCGGCCTGCTCTGGTGTGGGCGGGGGAAGATCGGACGAAAGACGAAGGCCCCATGCTTCATCGACCGCCTCCACCCGCTATAAGTATTCTGTAAATCTGTAATTCAGTAATAAGGAGGAGCCGGTGACCGATACTCTTGCCGGCACAGCCGTACCGGAAGTCACTGCGCTAGACGCGTATTCCCAGGTGGTGGTGTCGGTGGCCGAGCAATTGACCCCCCGGGTCGCCGCAGTGCAGGTGTCTCGACGCCGTCATGACGGCAGCTTCGCCACCGGGGCGGGCTCGGCAGTGGTCTTCACGAGCGATGGCTTCTTGCTCACCAACGCCCACGTGGTGGGGAGGGCCGAAGCCGGCCAAGCCGCCTTCGCCGACGGCACGGCGGTCCCGTTCCACGTCGTCGGCAGCGATCCCCTCTCGGACCTGGCCGTGCTCCGCACCGATGGTGCAACGCCGGTGCCAGCATCGTTGGGCGAGGCGTCGCAGCTCAGGGTGGGACAACTGGTGGTGGCGGTGGGCAACCCGCTCGGCTTGGCCGGCACGGTCACTGCCGGGGTCGTCAGTGCCTTGGGCCGCTCCCTGCCGACTCGAGCAGGGGACAACGTGCGGATCGTCGATGACGTCATCCAGACCGACGCCGCTCTCAACCCGGGTAACTCGGGTGGGGCCTTGGTCATTGCCTCGGGCGAAGTCGTGGGTATCAATACTGCGGTGGCCGGCGTGGGTGTGGGTCTGGCCATTCCCATCAACTCCATCACCCGACAGATCATCGCCACCTTGATGGCTGAGGGGCACGTGCGCCGGGCCTACCTCGGCCTCGCCGGCACTCCCGCTCCGCTCCCTCCGTCCTTGGCTTCCCGATTCGACCAGAAGACCGGACTGCGCATTGAGCAGGTGGTGTCCGGGGGACCGGCGGAGCGGGCCGGGTTGCGACCGGGCGACCTCTTGATCACGGCCAACCGTGAGGCGGTCACCAGTGCCCAGACCCTGCAGAGGCTCATGCTCGGCGACGCCATCGGCCAGCCCCTGGCTTTGACCGTGCTCCGATCCGAGGCCCTGGTCGATGTCATTGCCACACCAATGGAGCTGAGCGCCGGCGACTGATCCGAGGCACTGGGGCGACGGCACCGGCCAGCCGCTCCCAGCGTGGCTCCGCCCAGTATTTCGCTATCCGTGATATTCGGTCAGGACCCCATACAAGTCGGGTCGGCGGTCCCGGAGCAGGCCCCACCCCGCCCGGTCGGACCGCGCCTGTGCGAGGTCGAGCTCGGCGAAGATCGTCTCCTCGGTGTCCCTCCCGGCCTCGGCTAGGGGACGCCCGCGATGGTCGACGACGAATGACGACCCGTAGAAGGTGAGATCGCCTTCGGTGCCGATCCTGTTCGCCGCGGCGACGGGTACATGGTTGCACACGGCATGGCCGTCCATGGCCCGGCGCCACATATCGGAGGTGTCGTTGCCGGCTTGGCTGCCGACCTCGTTGCCGATCGCCGACGGGTAGAGGATCAGGTCGGACCCGAGGAGCGTCATCGCCCGGGCCGCCTCGGGGAACCACTGGTCCCAGCAGATACCGACTCCGATGCGGCCGTGCCGGGTGGGCCAGGAACGAAAGCCGGTGTCGCCGGGGTTGAAGTAGAACTTCTCCTCGTAGCCGGGACCGTCGGGGATATGTGACTTGCGGTAGATGCCGAGAACCTCTCCGTCCTCGATCATGACGAGTGAGTTGAAGTAGACGGGCGGGACGTGCTCGAAGAAAGAGACGGGCACGACCGCACCGGTGCCGGCGGTCACCTTGGTCACCGCCTCGATCGCCGGGTTGTCCTCTGCCGTGGTGGCCCAGTCGAAGTATTCCTGCTCCTCGTACTGAGGGAAGTACCGGCCCTCGAAGAGTTCGGGGCAGAGGACGACGTCGGCGCCCTTGCCGATCGCAGCCGAGACCTGCTCGACGGTGGCTTCGCAGTTCGCGGCGCGATCCTCGCCGAAGGCACGCTGGACGACGGCGAGTACGAGCTTGGGGCTCATCGCTTCCGAGCGTACCCCCGCGGTGCGGGCGCAAGCCCCACTTGGGGCCGGGCGTTGGCTCGCGTACCCTCTCGACGTGCTCGCGACCCCGTCCCCGTCCACGCCGGTGGCCGACGGTTTCCACATGCCGGCCGAATTCGAGCCGCACGACGGGTGCTACCTGATCTGGCCCGAGCGCACCGACACCTGGCGGCTGGGCGCGAAGCCGGCGCAGAAGGCGTTCGCCGCCGTGGCCACGGCCGTCTCCACGAGCGAGCCGGTGACGGTGCTGGCCTCGTCACGCCAGTGGGAGCATCGCGCGGTCCGTGCTGCCACCCGAGATCCGGGTGGTCGAGATGACGACCGACGACGCATGGGCCCGAGACACCGGCCCGACCTTCGTGGTCGGCTCGGCGAAGAACGAGCGCCGCGGGGTGGACTGGGTGTTCAACGCCTGGGGCGGTCTCGACGGAGGGCTCTTCTTTCCCTGGGCGAACGACGACTTGGTCGCGGCGAAGGTATGTGAGCTCGACGGAGCGGCTCGTTACCGCGCCCCGCTCGTGCTCGAGGGCGGCTCGATCCAGGTGGACGGCCAAGGTACGTGCCTGACGACCACCGAATGCCTGCTCAATCCGAACCGCAACCCGTCGCTGTCACGGGACGAGATCGAATCACACCTCCGCTCCTACCTCGGCGTGGAGCGGGTGATCTGGCTTCCCCGCGGCATCCCCTTCGACGAGACGGACGGTCATGTCGACAATCTGGCGTGCTTCTTGGCCCCGGGGCGCGTGATGCTCACGTGGAGCGACGATCCGGCCGACCCGTTGAGCGAGGTATGTTCCGAGGCCCGTCGGGTGCTCGAGACCACCATGGACGCCCGCGGACGCTCGCTCGAGGTGCTGCCCGTACCGTCGCCATCGCTCCCTCCGATGACGACCGAAGAGGCGTCGGGTATCGACCGGTCGCTTGGCGCGAAGCCGCGGACGGGGGGAGACCCGATCGCGGCGTCCTACGTCAACCTGTACATCGGGAACTCGGTGGTGGTCTTCCCCTTGGTGGACCCCCGTCATGACGTCGCCGTGGCGAGACTCCTCGCCCGCGAACTGCCGGGGCGTCGAGCGATCGGCGTCCCGGCACGTGAGATCCTCCTCGGGGGCGGGGGAATCCACTGCATCACCCAGCAGGTACCGGCCATCGGGAAGGAGTGAAGGGTCGGGTTCGGGCGGGCCAGTCATGATCGCCCACTTGGCGTCATCGTCCCCTACCGGTTCGTGGCGCGGTCCTCGGCCCCGAGTCGGCGGTACCAGAGCCGCCAGGGCGTGGTATGCCGCTGCCAGACCTCCGGCCCGGTCGCATACGGAGGCCCGACATGCCGGCGGACCGATGCCGCCTCCTCGTCGACCTCGTACACGGCGAGGAACTGCGGCGCACCTTTGTAGGGCGGTCGCACCTCTTGGAGGAGCTCGTACCGGACGGCGCGGAGCGCGTGACGTCGGTCGGCGACCTCGGGCAAGTGGACGTTCGTGTAGAAGTCGTTGAACACATCGAGCTCCTCGTCCGTCGTGTCGGGCGGCGGGTCCACGCCGAGGAGGTACATCGCATAGGGCGCGCCAGCTGCGGGACCGGTCTCGGCGACGCGTCGGTACAGCAACGACCACGTCTGCCTCAGTCCCTCGAAGCTCGATTCCGCCTCACCCTGAGTGCCGGTTGGACCGTCTTCGAGGTCGACGGTACGCACAAACCGCGGCGGTCGAAATCCGCGAGCCGCGACGGCAATGAGCTCGTAGCGAGTGTCGGCGCCCGAGTCAGGTTGTGCCGTCTGGACGAACGACTCGACCGCGTCGGGCTGGGCGGAGGCGCCGCCGCGAACGTCCCACCCCGTCCATGAAGTGACCGGGCCCGGCGGCATCAGATCGGGTGACACTTTTCGCCCGAGCGTCGGTCGTGACCCTTCGGCGTCATCGCCCAAGGCTACAGACGGGACAGTCCTACCGCCTGGGCATCGGTCCCCTACTTCATCGATCGCCTCTCGGATGGGAACCTCGACACACGCACTCCGGTTTTCGAGCGTCTCCTCGCAGGGATGGACCGGCCCGTCGAGTGACGGCACCGGACCTGCTCGACACAGCGGTCAACGCGGTACGTTGGCTGACTCGTTCACGGTGCTGGCACGTTCGGAGCGCACCACTCGGAGGCGGTGGATGAACAGGACGACGACGGCGATGACCACCAGCACGGCTGCCACATAGCCGGCGTAGCTGAAGGCCTTCAGCACCCGGTGGTAGCTGCTCCCGAGGCCGTAACCGACGCTAGTGAGGACCGTGCACCACACCGCACATCCGATGACGGTGAAGAGCAGGAACTTGCCCCTGGCCATCTCAGCGAGACCCGCTGCCAACGATACGAACGAGCGCAGGAGCGGAATGAACCTCCCGAACAGCACGACGGGTTCTCCTCGACGGGCGAACCAGGCCTCGGCCCGGTCAAGGTCCCTGTGCGTCAGCAGGACGTACTTTCCGACCCGATCCACCAACGGCCGTCCGCCGAAATAGCCGATGAGATAGCCGACCAGAGACCCGAGCACCTCGGCCAGCGTGGCGACGGCGATGACGGCAAAGAGATTTAAGGGATGCGGTTCATTGACGATCTGTCCACTGGCCAGGACGCCGCCATAGATGATGGCGACTTCGGCGCCGACGGGGAGACCCATCGACGAGACGAAACTGAGGATGAACACGGCGAGATAGCCCCATGTCTCCAGAAAGTGCTCCATGGTGTTCTCCTAGCGAGTGGCACATCGACGGATGGGACCGCCGTCAGGTGGTGGCGAATTGGAGACGATGGATTCGAACTCGAACGCCGAAGCACATCTTCTCGACCGCCCAGGTCCAGCCCCTCATCACTGCACTTCAGAGTAAGGAACTGTCCTCCCTATGGCATCAGCCTCAGGGATGAAATGACCGTCCGCCTCGGGGATGATTTCAACGCTCGGAGGCTCCCCGACGCGAAGGTGTGACCAGCCCAACTTGAAAGGCGAAGACGGCGGCCTGGACTCGGTCTCTGAGGCCCAACTTGGTCAGGATCTTCCCGACATGAGATTTCACCGTTGCCTCGGAGACGAAGAGCTGTCGGGCTATTTCGGCATTGGAAAGGCCCTCCGCCACCGCGACCAGCACCTCACGTTCACGATCGGTGAGGTCCTTGAGTTCAATGACCTCGGATCCGGAATCGGTTCCCTCATCTGGTAGATGTGGCGCGAAGGTCTCCAACAGTCTCCGAGTCACGCGGGGAGCGACCACGGCATCCCCCTGGGCCACGACCCGGATGGCGGCGATCAACTCGGCCGGAGGCACGTCCTTGAGGAGGAATCCACTCGCACCGGCGCGGAGCCCGGCGAAGGCGTACTCGTCCAGATCAAACGTCGTGAGGATCAGCACGCGAGATGCTGCGCCACCGTCCACAATTCTCGCCGTTGCTTCGATTCCGTCCATTCCCGGCATGCGCACATCCATCAGCACGACATCGGGGCGAAGGTCGTGCGTCATGGCCACGGCAACGTCGCCGTCCGGCGCCTCGCCCACCACCTCGATACCCGATTCCTCCTCGAGGATCATCCGGAATCCCTTCCGGAGCAAGGCTTGATCATCGACCAGGAGGACTCGGATGGTCATTGATCGACCCGTACCCGCGCCTTCACTTCCCATCCACGTTCCAGATGAGGCCCGGCACTCAGCGCGCCCCCGCAGAAGGCGGCTCGCTCGCGCATGCCGCCAAGGCCGTGTCCTTCGGCACTCGGCTTGACGGGCTCGCCATCGTCACGGACGTAGACGTCGACGAAGGGGGAGTCGAAGGTGATTGTGACCTGCGCCGTGGAAGGTTCATCGGCATGTTTGAGGATATTGGTCAGCGATTCCTGGACGATGCGATAGATGGTCAGCTCCACTCCCGGAGGGACGTCGAAGGGCTCGCCTTCTTGACCGAATTCGACGTTGAGGCCCGTGGTGCTCACACCGTGGATGAGCCGCGGCAGGCCAGAGAGTTGAGGTTGCGGTCCTCGATCGACGGTGAGGTCGTCGGTTCGGAGCACGCCCAGCAGGTGGCGCATATCGGTGAGCGCGAGCCGACCGGTGGCGGAGACTTCCGCCATTGCCTCTCGGGCCTGAATGGGGCGCGAGTCGACCGCAGCCGACGCGCCGTCGGCCAGCGTGACCATGATGGACACGTTGTGGGCCACGACATCGTGCATCTCTCGTGCGATACGGGCCCGTTCGGCGGCTGCGGCCAGCTTGGCCTGCTGGTCCCGCTCGAATTCGAGTCGCTTGGTCCGCTCGACCAGAGAGTCCATGTAGGAACGCCAGGTGCGGAGCGCCAGGCCGATGGACAAAGCGGCCACGACCAGCCCGGAGAGGAAGACGAGGGACTTGGCGACGTCTCCCGCCGGCGCCCATCGAATGGAGGCCATGATCGCGCCGGCCTCCGCCACGCCGCCACCCATCAAGGCTCGTCTGGTCGACCCGTGGACCGCCAGGGTGAAGAGAGCGACAAGGAGGGCAACATCGGCCGGTAGGGGCACGGTCACCAGCCATTGGACGAATGCCACCGCCGCGATCACCGAGAACACGGCGGACGGAGCCCGTCGTCTCCAGATCAGCGGAAGGACGAGGGCGGCCTGGAAGACGATGTTCTCTGGGCGCTCGACGCCGAAGCTTGGGGGAAACGCCATACAGGCCACGAAGAGAAGGACGGCAATCCCGGCATCGCTGCGTCGCTGGTGCTCGGTGTCCCATGCCCGCAAGCGGTCCCCCCAGGTCCGGACGCGCTCAATGAGCCATTGCCATTCACCCGACGTCCATCGATCCACTCCCGACGCCGTCACGGCTCCATTGTCGCGTGGGTTTCGGGGATTGAGTATCCGCCTTGAGGATGACGCTTGAGCGGGGACCATCATCCCCGGGTGCCTCGGCACTAGAGGGCTGGAACCAGCCCCCGTCTGGTACGCGATGACCACGAGTTGGGTGCGGTCCCGGGCGCCCAGCGATCAGGCAGCCACTCGCTCACGGCCTCAACGAGTCGGCCGCCTCGTGCTCGAACTCTTCACAGACGTCGATCATGGCCTGGTGGAAGGCAATCCCCATTCGAAGGGTCAGGCCGGGAAGCGCATTGCCTTCGTCCGCGCTGCGTTGGGCGGCCGGCTCGATCGAGCGCAGGGTGGCCACTCGTTCCTCGCTTCGTTGCTTGAGTGAGGTGACGAGCGAGAGCGCTTCGCCACCGTCCAAGGCATCGGCGAAGAAGACCTTCACCATTCCGACGTCGCGCAGCTCGAACGGCATCGGTTCGTCCCGCTGCAGCCACTCTCGCAGCGCCGTCTCTCCGGCATCGGTGATTTGGAAGGTCCGTCGTTGCCGCTTGCCGAGCGGTTCGGAGCACCCTGCCACGAACCCCGCTGCTTCGAGGCGCTCGAGACTGGGGTAGATCTGGGCCTGGGAGATCGTCCAAAAGAACCGGATCGACAGTTCGACCGCCCGCTTGATTTCGTAGCCGGATCGGGCGCCCAGCCGGATCATGCCGAGCACCACGTAATCGGGGCGGTTGAATTCCCTGGTCCCAGCGGTCATTCGGCCCGAGGTTGCGGGTGGCATACCTGTCAGCATAACATGTCATCCTGACATATCAGGGAGGTTGTGATGCCCGAGCTCAAAGACACGCCGGCCAAATCTGCACTGCGATTGGCCATGGAGGCCCGAGACCTGTCGGCCATCGTCGATGCTTTCGCACCGGATGCCGAGTTCCGGTCGCCACTGACCGACAAGCTCACGTTCAAGGGCCACGCGGAGATCACCGCCATCACCAGCGTGATCCTGGGTGTCTTCGAGGACTTTCATTACACGGATGAATTGGCGGGGGAGCGGAACGGGTTTCTGGTGGCTCGCGCTCGGGTTGACGGCGTCGACCTAGAGATCGTCGACCACATCCTCTACCGACCGGACGGCAAGATCGCAGAGTTCACGGTGTTCTTTCGACCTTTGCCCGCGGCCGCCGTCGCCCTGCGGATGATCGGTGCCGGACTCGGTCGACGCAAGAGCGCGGCCCGGGCGGCTCTCATCTCCACCTTGGCCCGGCCACTCGGTTTCATGACCAGGACGGGTGATGGCATCGGGGCCCGGCTGGTCCGTTCGGTCGTCTAGTCCGACGGAGGCAGCCCGTTTGGGGATCCAGTGCCGCGCCAGGTGCCCGGTGCCCGACGCCAGACGACAACTGGCTTTCATCCGGCTTGGTCGGGCCCGTCAACAGCGTCGGCGGGTTGATGCCGCACGGCTGGGC
>CAVURD010000002.1:0-75408 GCA_963743785.1 uncultured Acidimicrobiaceae bacterium
GTCACCGGTCTCGGACTCGAGCACGCCACCATTGACTTTGGTGGAGGTGCGGCGTCTGTGGTCCCCGGCACCGCCTCTGCGACCGCGGTGACCGTCGTGGTCCCGTCAGGAAGCGGGACGGTCACGGTCGGCGGTACCAGCGCGCTTGGCACCGGGACGAACAGCGTGCCGTTCACCTATCCGGCGATCACCACCACTTCTCTCGCCCCCGGAGTGATCGGCCAGCCATACTCGCAAACCCTGGCCGCCGTCGGGGTCACCGCCCAGGAATCGTGGACGGCGACACCAGGGTCGTTGCCCGCGGGTCTCACCCTGAACGCCTCCAGTGGCGTCATCTCCGGTACGCCAACCACTGCGACCCCGTCGCAGAATGTGTCCATCACGTTGACGGCGGATCAGGGCACGGTGCTGACCGCCACCGTGCCGATCCGGATCTTCTCTTCCGCCTCCACCACCACCGCTACCGCGACTCCCACTAATTCCAATTTGGGCCGCTCGGTGACGTTTGATGCCGATGTCACATCATCGACTGGGACACCGACGGGCACCGTCACCTTCAGCATCGGGTCGATTTCTCTGTGCACCACACCGACGCTCGTGTCCGGGGTCGGTTCCTGTGCTTCCTCGGCGGCGCCGGCTGGGTCAAATACTGTCATGGCCACCTATTCGGCCGATGGGACGTTTGCCCCTTCGACCGGATCCACGTCATTGGAGGTGGCCGACGGGCCCTACAACCCAATTGGTCCCGTGCGTATCTGTGACACCAGACCGAACAATCCGTCGAATCTCACGTCAACGGCCGGGGCTCCGGCCGCTCAATGCAACGGAGGAGGGGGTAACCCTGGGAGCACCCTCACCTTGGGAGGCACCAGGTCCATCGCCGTTGCCGGTGACTTCGGGGTTCCATCCGATGCGACAGCGGTCGTGCTCAATGTGACGGTGGTCAATCCGACCGCACCGGGCTACCTCAGCGTCTATCCAAGAGGGGCGGCCCAACCGATGGCCTCGAACATCGACGACGTGAACGGTCAGGTCGTGCCCAACTTGGTTGAGGTGGGCACCGGCACGGCCGGAGAGGTCACGTTTGTTGCCTCGATGCCCACCGACATCGTGGTGGACGTCGAGGGCTATACGTCCGTGGCAGGTGCAGGTCTCTATACCGCCCTCTCGGATCCGGTCCGGATCTGTGACACCAGAGCCGGCAACCCTTCCACGCTCGACTCGCCACCGGTCAACCAGTGCAACGGGGCGAACAATTCCGGCGAGACGCTGGCCGCCGGTTCCAACAAGGACATCCAGGTCACCGGTATCAGCACCATTCCCGCTGGCGCCACCGCGGCTGTGCTCAACGTGACGGACGCCAATCCAGCGGCGTCGGGCTATATGACTGTCTATCGCCAAGGCGGCGCGCCGCCCACCGCATCGAACCTCAACTATCTGGCCGGCCAGGTGACGGCCAACCGGGTCATCGTGCCGCTTTCCGCGAGTGGGGGCATCTCGATCTACACCTCGACAAGTGCCGACGTGATCGTCGACGTCTCGGGGTACTACTCGGCCGGAACGGGCACCGAGTTCAACGCCGAGCCGACGCCGGTCCGCATCTGCGACACCAGACCGGGCAACGTATCGAATCTCACGGGAAGCAGCACCCAGTGCAACGGCAATCCCATCAGTTCCGGACAGTCTCGTATCATCAACGTGTCAGGACTAGCCGGAGTTCCGACCACTGCTGAGGCCGTTGCGGTCAATGTGATTGGAGTGACTCCTTCAGCTCGCACCTTTCTCACCGTCTTTCCCAATGCGTTGCCGTCGCCCTTGGTCTCGGATCTCAACGAAATAGCCGGAGACGTCAGGGCTAACATGGCCGTCGCCACGCTGAGTTCGACCGGTACGATCACCATCTTCAATGCCACCGGCAGCATCGATGTCGTCGTCGACGTACTCGGGTGGTACTCGTAGGGGAGCGATTCCGGGATCAGCGTTGCTCGCCCGAGGTGCCCCGATCGGGTGGCAAAGCGGCCATTCGTTCAGCCGCCCGACGCCACCTGAACCATCCCGTGAGCCGGCCCACCAGGGGGGCGTGATCCCATCGCCCGTTCGGGTCCGCCTGGGTGTAAACACTGACATAGGAAGAGAGCGATCCTGACTGGCGTTTTCGCCGGGAGGAGGGGACGCATGAGACACGCCAACGGTGTCAGTCCACGGATGCGGAGCTGGCTTCAGCGATTCCTGATCTCCTTCAGTGTGATGGCCCTCGTGGCGCTGGGTGCCATCGCTGCCGCAGTGCCGTTCGTCGCCGTGTCCGACGCCGCGAGCCCCGCCATTGCGGCAAGCGAGGCGCCCCTACCGGCCGATGCCGCCGCGGACCCAGCTGTCGTCGTCAGTCAAAGCGCCTGCGCGGACCTCGGTACGTGTGTGGCGGTGGGATCCTACGAGGACACGAACGGGGTCCAGCAGAGTCTTATCGAGACCTACTCGTCCGGCGCCTGGTCGCCCAGCCAGGCGGCACTGCCCACAAATGCCGACGCCACCCGAGGTGCCAGTCTCGATGCGGTGTCCTGTCCAGCGTCTGGATCATGTGTGGCGATCGGCTCGTATGTCGACCGAGACGGCAACCAACAGGCTTTCGTCGACACCCTGGCGCGCGGTGCGTGGGCCCCGGTCCTCGCGTCGTTGCCGTCGAACGCCGCGGCAGATCCGGACGCGCAACTGCATGCCATTTCGTGCGCGACCTCGAACTCATGCGTGGCCGTGGGTACCTACCAGTCCAATGACGCCGCGGTCGAACGGCCTCCGTTGATCGAGATCCTTTCGGGGAGCGCATGGACCCCACTCGAGGCCGCGCTTCCGTCTGGCGCGGGGTCGGGCGACCTCAATGGCGTGAGTTGCTCTGCGGACGGTTCCTGTGTCGCTGTCGGGACGTACAACGTCATGAGAGAGGCCAGCGGTCTGGTCATCGAGGACACGCTCCCGTTGGTCGAGACGCTTGCCTCTGGTACGTGGACCCCGAGCGAAGGGGCCATACCAGCTGCCGCCGGCACCGCCACCCTTGATGCCGAATCCGTCCAATTTCTCGGGGACTTCTGCGACCCGACCGGGCTGTGTCAAGCGGTTGGTACCTATGCCGACGGCAGCGGCAGTCAATTGCCTCTGGTCGAGACGCGTTCCGGTGGCACGTGGAGGGTCGCAAGTCCGGTGCTCCCTTCTGACGCCGAGGGCAATGGAACCGTCGCGGCGATCCTTGCCGTGTCCTGCCTGCCGGGAGAACACTGCGTCGCCGTTGGTAACTATCTCGATGGCGACGGAAATCAACGGGCTCTCGTCGAGAATCTTTCGGCCGGTTCATGGACCCCGAGCGAGGCCCCACTACCTTCTGGGATCACGGTCGATCCGTCGGGATCTCTGAGCGGGGTTTCGTGCTCAATCTCCACTGCCGGCGCCGCTCCAACGGCCACGACCACGCTCCCACCGAGCACGACCACCACCACTACCACCCCCACAACCTCATCGACCTCGATCTCGACACCGACGACGGGCAGCACCTCCACCTCCACCACAACCACGCCGCCATCGACCACCACCACCACCACCACCACAACCACAACCACATCGACCCCGGCGGCGGCGAGCCCCATGACGACCTCATGCACCATCGTCGGCTCCTATCAGGATGCGAGCGGTCTCACCCAAGGCGTGCTCGGTACGGAAGCTCCAGGTCCGGGCACGAATTAGCCCCCCGGAGCCATGACCGGGTGGAGCCAACGGGCGCCGGGTCGCGCCGCAGGGAACCACGCCGGTGACGGAAATGCGCCCAGGACAACGGCGATGACGAGACGACTCC
Organism: uncultured Acidimicrobiaceae bacterium; assembly: GCA_963743785.1. Classification (GTDB taxonomy): domain Bacteria; phylum Actinomycetota; class Acidimicrobiia; order Acidimicrobiales; family RAAP-2; genus Bog-473. The sequence continues at coordinate 3,842 of CAVURD010000002.1, forward strand.
CGAACGTCAAGGCGGGTCGTTTTCCCGCCCCCACGTCGGCCCCGAAGGGACAATTGCCCTATCCTTGACCTGCAATTCTCGACAAAAACTGGAACGTGTTCTAATATTATTATTAGACTAGAAAGGTGAAGGCGCTTCCCACGCCTGGTGAGGAATCAGCCATGGACGTTTCAGTCGACACCGAGAACCTCAAGGACACAGAGCACATCCGGCGCGCCATTGAGCTGGCCGAGTCCGTCCGGGGGACCACGTCGCCCAACCCGTGGGTCGGCTGCATCGTCGTCCCCGCTGGCGATCACGCTCTGACCTTCGGGGGGACGACCGCTCCACCCGGGGGGCCCCACGCTGAGGTGGCGGCGCTGCGCCAGGCCGGGGAAGGGCATGCGCGGGGGGCGACCCTGTTCACGACCCTCGAGCCCTGTGCCCACCAGGGTCGAACACCGCCCTGTACCGACGCCATCATCGCGGCGGGCGTGTCCCGAGTGGTCATTGGCATTGAAGACCCCGACCCCCTGGTGGCCGGTCGGGGAGTGGCGGCGCTGCGGGCTGCCGGTATTGAGGTCACCGTGGGGGTCGCGGCGGCGGAGGTGACCGACCAGTTGGCGCCGTATCTCAAGCACCGCCGGTCCGGGCACCCATGGGTCATCTTGAAGATGGCGTCCAGCCTCGACGCCCGGACGGCCGCACCCGACGGCACCAGCGAATGGATCACCGGAGAGGAGGCCCGTCAGGACGTGCACCGGCTCCGGGCCCGATCCGACGCCGTGCTCGTGGGCGCCGGCACCGTCCGGGCCGACGATCCCGAGTTGACCGTCCGCCTCGGCGGCCACGCGTCGGGGCGGCAGCCGATGCGGGTGGTCCTGGGCAGCGCACCTCCGCACGCCAAGGTGCAGCCGGCCCTGGAGGTCTCCGGTGACCTGGGGGACGTGCTGACCGAATTGGGCCAACGGGGCGTCCTCCAACTTCTGGTCGAAGGAGGCGCCAGCGTGGCGCACGCGTTCCATGCGGCGAGACTGGTGGACCGCTACGTGCTCTACCTCGCGCCGGCGCTCTTCGGCGGCGACGACGGCCGACCGCTTTTCGCTGGTCCCGGGGCTGGCACAATTGATGAGGTGTGGCGCGGCAAGTTGGTCTCAGTCGAGCAACTGGGACAAGATCTTCGAGTGGAGGTGGCAGCCTGATGGGCTTCTCAACGGTGCAGGAGGCCATCGACGCCATCGGTCGACTGGGCATGGCGGTGGTCGTCGACGATGAGGACCGGGAGAATGAAGGTGACCTGGTCATGGCCGCAGAAGCGGCCACGCCCGAGAACATCGCCTTCTTCCTGGCTCACACGTCCGGCGTGATCTGCGTGCCGCTGTTGCCCGAGCGCGCCGACGCACTCGAACTGCCCTTGATGGTGACGGCCAACACGGAAGCCCAGCGCACCGCCTTCACCGTGAGCGTGGATTTCCGCCACGGCACCACCACAGGAATCTCGGCCACCGACCGGTCCTCGACAATTGGTGCCCTGATCGACCCGAAGACCCGTCCCAATGACCTGAATCGGCCCGGTCACATCTTCCCGCTGCGCTATCGCGCCGGTGGGGTGCTCAAGCGCGCCGGCCATACCGAGGCGACGGTGGATCTGGCCCGGGCCGCCGGCCTGTCGCCGGCCGGGGTGCTCTGCGAGATCATCACCGAGGACAAGTCGGAAATGGCCCGCCTGCCCGACCTCGAGCGGTTCGCCAAGAAATACGACCTGCCCCTGATCTCCATCGCTGACCTGATCCGGTACCGCCGCCAGAACGAGAAGCTCGTGCGCCTGGTCTCCGAAGCGCGGATCCCGGCCCAGGGTCGTGAGTTCCGGGCTTACGTCTACGAGTCGGTCCTCGATGCCGAGCAGCATCTGGCCCTGGTCATGGGCGACGTGGACGGTGAGGAAGATGTGCTGGTCCGGGTGCACTCCGAGTGCCTCACGGGGGACGTCTTTGGCTCGTTGCGCTGTGACTGCGGTCCGCAGTTGCAGGCGTCTCTCGATCTCATCGAGCGGGAAGGTCGGGGGGTGCTGATCTACCTCCGCGGCCACGAGGGTCGCGGCATCGGTCTCGGGCACAAGATCCGGGCCTATCAGCTGCAAGAAGAGGGACACGACACCGTCGACGCCAACTTGCAACAAGGTCTGCCGGTGGACAGCCGTGAATACGGGATCGGCGCGCAGATGTTGGTCGACCTCGGCATCACCACCATGCGGCTGATGACCAACAACCCGGTGAAATACGGCGGACTCGAGGGATTCGGTCTCGACATCACCGAGCGCGTGCCTCTGCAGCCCTCACCGAACCCCGAGAACATCGCCTACCTACGCACCAAGCGTGAGCGGATGGGTCACATCCTTCACGGCCTCGACGACGTCTTGTGACCTTCGGTTCTTGGACCCTCGGAGACTTGTGACCCTCGGGCTTCGCTAGTGGCCGGCTCCGATCTCTTCGCCCTCCCCGTGGGGGCGTTCGACGACGTGGCGTCGCGGGTGGGGGCGTCGTTGTGTGGTGAGCACAACGGTCGGGGAATTCGCGTCGGCATCGCGGGCGCCCAGTTCAATGGTGGTATCACGGTGCGACTGCTCGACGGGGCGCTCGACGCCCTGGGTGAGGTCGGAACCGATAAACGGGACGTGACGGTGGCCTGGGCACCGGGTGCCTTCGAGCTGCCGCTGGTCGCTCGGGCCTTCGCCACGGCCGGCCGGGTGGACGTGGTCCTCTGCCTCGGTGCCGTCGTGCGGGGCGACACCGGTCACTACGACTTCGTGGCCGGTCAGTGCGCCTCCGGGATTCAGCAGGTGCAGCTCACCACCGGCGTTCCGGTCATCTTCGGGGTGCTCACCACCGACACGCTCGACCAGGCCCTTGAACGGTCCGAGCCCGATGCATCGAACAAGGGCCGCGAGGCGGCCCTGACGGGGATTGAGATGGTCCGCCTGCTGCGCACCGGACCACTCTCGTAGGGGAAGCCCGAGCTGGTTCATCCGCCGTTTACATCCTCGACACCAAGTTGATATCTCCCGTCCGTACGCTGTGACGGAGGTTGAGACGGGTCAGCTCATGACCGTGGCCGACTTCATGAAGCACACGAAGGCGGCGAGATACGAAGCCGAGGAGTGGCGGGTGCGCCTGCGCCACGGCCGGCGATTCGTCGAAGTCGAGTCGGCCACGACCGACCTGGAACTCATGGCACTCCCGCTCTCAACACCCCCCAGCGCTCACTGACCCAAAGGGCTTCCGCCGGTTCTCGCCGCCCGCTCACGATGCGCTTCGGGGACGCGACGAGAAGGCATCGAGCGACATCACCGTCGACGCGCACGGCCCGGAGGACGGTCGACCGGGCTCTGGTCTGCGAAGATTCTCCCCATGCTCCGCCTCGTCCTGCCCAAAGGTTCACTGGAGAAGGCCACATTCCAGCTCTTCAGCGATGCCGACCTGGCCGTGACCAGGTCGTCTGACGTCAACTACCGGGCCAGCATCGCCGATCCCCGCATCGACGACGTTCGTATCCTGCGCCCGCAGGAGATTCCGGTCTACGTCGCAGACGGGCTCTTCGACCTCGGCATCACCGGTCAGGACTGGATCGAGGAACGGGGGAGTGACGTGGTCTCTCTGGGCGACCTCAATTACGCCAAAGCAACCTCGACGACCGTGCGGATCGTGTTGGCCGTGGCGCAGCAGTCGCCTGTCACATCGATGGCCGATTTGGCGGCCCAATCGGGAACACTCCGGGTGAGCTCCGAATATCCCGAACTCACGCGGCGGGTGCTCAAGACGCACGGCATCGAGGCCGACGTCTCCCCGTCTTACGGCGCCACGGAGGCCAAGGTGCCCGACATCGCCGACGCGGTCGTTGACTTGACCGAGACGGGGGGCGCACTGCGAGCCGCCGGGCTCCGCATCATCGAGACGCTGCTGGTGTCGCCCACCCAACTCATCGCCAATCCGGCCTCGGCCGCCGATCCCGTCAAGCGGCACGCCATGGAACAGATCCTGACCCTGCTGCTGGGAACGCTCGAGGCCCGCGGCAAGGTGCTGGTCAAGCTCAACGTGCCCGCGGACCGCCTCGACGGCGTCCTGGGCGTTCTTCCCTCCCTACGGGCCCCGACCATTTCTGAACTCTCCGGAGGCGGGGGCTTTGCCCTCGAAGCCGTGGTGGCCAAGTCCGACATCAACACCCTGATCCCGGCCCTGAGCGACCACGGAGCCACCGACATTCTTGAGATCCCGCTGTCCAAAATTGTGCACTAGCGATGGCCGAGTTCGTCCCTCTGGCCCCCCTCTACCTCGGGCGCGTCACTGCCTTTGACGCCCGGCGTGGCTGGGGCACGGTCATCGACACCCAGGGCGCTGCGTTCGATTTTCACGCCACCGCCATCGCCGATGGGAGCCGGCGGATCGCCCTCGGTACCGAGGTGAGCTTCGTGGTGGTGCCCGGCCATCGGGGTCGCTACGAGGCGCGTGGGCTCACCGGGGTGGGCTCGACGCCGGACGACTGACGTCCACGTCACGCCCCGCCAGTCCCGCCCAGTCCCGCCCAGTCCCGCCCAGGCCAGCCCAGACCAGCCCAGACCAGAGTCAGTTCTGGTCGGTAGTGGCGGCGTTTTCTGCGGCCGCGCGTTCGACGCCCTCGAGCTGGACGAAAGCGAGCCTGAGCTGGGACAGAGCATCGAGCAGTGAGGGCTCGGCCTCTCCCAGACGCCCCTTGAGCCCATCGAGGAGGGCGCCCAGGCCATCAATGGCCAACCGAGCCTGGAACAGCATGGGTGGTGTCTGGGACAGATAGACGGCCGCCAGCTCGAAGAGGCCGTAGCAGTGGTTGGCCACCACCACTTCGGCGGGCGAATTGGCCAGTTGCTGGCGCATGGCGTCGATTTCGGCCTGGGCCTCGGCGCTCAAGGGCTCCGCCTCGTCCGGCGGCTCGTCCGGCGGGGCCGAGCCTCCGGGTGGGGGCGATGCTGGAGGGGCGGCGCCACCCTCCTTCTCAGGGAAATGCTCGCCCGACGGTGTCCAAAGACTGCTCATGCTGGTACTCTATGCGTCTTGACTACATGGAAGCGGGGCCTCTACGGGGGTCTCCACCTGGCCACATGTCCGATGACTGGACCGAGTGCGCCAGGTTGATGGTTCTCCGGCGCGGGTCCCGCCCGCTGGTCGGCCTCGCTCCTCCGAATGGCTTGCGGAAAGACCGCGGGCCCGAGTGAGAGGTGTGATGCCGCATCGTCGCTGAAACCACAACAGAGCATCGGATCAACGACCGTATCCGTGCCCGTGAAGTCCGACTCGTGGACCCCGATGGTGTGCAATTCGGCATCAAGGCGTTACCCGAGGCCCTGGCCATCGCCAAGGAGCTCGACCTCGACCTCGTCGAAGTAGCACCGATGGCGAACCCGCCGGTCGCTCGGATCATGGACTTTGGAAAGTTCAAGTTCGACGAGGCCCAGCGGGCGAAGGAAAGCCGTCGCAAGACGGTGCATGTCGGGATCAAGGAAATGAAGTACCGGCCCAAGATCGGCCCGGGCGACTTCGACACCAAGACCCGTCAGGTCGGGAAGTTCCTCGATGCCGGGCACAAGGTCAAGATCACGATCATGTTCCGTGGCCGAGAGGTGTACCACCCCGAACACGGGAAACGGATTCTGGACCGGATCGCCGAGCAGATGGAGGGTGTGGCCAAAATTGAGGCCGAACCCAAGCTCGACAATCGGAACATGATCATGGTGCTCGCCCCCGACAAGCGGGCCCGTCAGGCCGCAGCGTCGAGGGGAGGGGGGGGGGGGGGGGGGGGGGGGGGGGGGGGGGGGGGGGGGGGGGGGGGGGGGGGGGGGGGGGGGGGGGGAGGGGAGCGGCGACGGCCCGCGGCGGGCCTCGTCGAAGTAGCACCGATGGCGAACCCGCCGGTCGCTCGGATCATGGACTTTGGAAAGTTCAAGTTCGACGAGGCCCAGCGGGCGAAGGAAAGCCGTCGCAAGACGGTGCATGTCGGGATCAAGGAAATGAAGTACCGGCCCAAGATCGGCCCGGGCGACTTCGACACCAAGACCCGTCAGGTCGGGAAGTTCCTCGATGCCGGGCACAAGGTCAAGATCACGATCATGTTCCGTGGCCGAGAGGTGTACCACCCCGAACACGGGAAACGGATTCTGGACCGGATCGCCGAGCAGATGGAGGGTGTGGCCAAAATTGAGGCCGAACCCAAGCTCGACAATCGGAACATGATCATGGTGCTCGCCCCCGACAAGCGGGCCCGTCAGGCCGCAGCGTCGAGGGAGAAGAACCAACATCGCAATGAGAAGCCTCCGACGGAGACGGCGGAGGTGCCCAGCGCCGAGGCTCAGATTCCCGCGGAGCCTGTCGGCACCGGTCCGGTGGTCGAAGCAGTCAGCGAAGAGATCGCATCAACCGAAGAAGGATGACGTAATGCCGAAGATGAAGACGGACAAGGGCGCCGCCAAGCGCATCAAGGTCACAGGGACCGGCCGCCTGCGTCGGCGTAAGGCATTCCGGTCACACCTCTTGGAAAAGAAGACCAGCGTTCGTACCCGGCGCCTGGGTCGTGAGACCGAGATAGCCAAGGCGGACGAGCGAGCGGTGCGAAGGATGCTCGGCATCTAATTGGCTGAAGCGCCTTCGGAGAATTGCCCGAAGCGTAATCGCCCGAAACGTCTTCGGAGTTTGTGCCCGAAGCTGATTCGGGACACGACGAGTGGAACGAGAAGAGAGGAGCATCCCCAGTGGCCAGAGTCAAGCGATCCGTTCATGGGCGCAAGCACCACCGCGCCGTTCTGGAACAGGCGAAGGGATACTACGGAAACAAGAGTCGGACGTACCGTGCGGCCAACGAGCAGCTCATGCATTCGATGCAGTACGCCTACCGGGACCGCCGGGCCCGCAAGGGTGACTTTCGCAAGCTGTGGATCCAGCGCATCAATGCCGCCGCTCGGTTACACGGCATGAGCTACAGCCGGTTGATCAATGGACTGCACCTGGCCGGCATCGAGGTCGATCGCAAGGTGCTGGCCGACCTGGCCGTCACCGACGCCGACGCCTTTGGTGCGTTGGTCGAGGCCGCACAGGACGCGCTCTCCAGCGCGCCCGTCGCCGAGGTCGCTTCCTGAGTCAACCATTAGCGTTCACGCACCGGCGGGTTCGCCGTCTGCGTGGGTTGCTGCAAAAACACTCGGCGCGCTGGAGCGAGCGGGTCTTCGTCGCCGAAGGCGCTGAGCTCCTCCGCACGGCGTTGCGGGCGGGTAGGGCCGTCGAGTCGGTCTATGTGGCGCCGTCCGGGGCCGACGACCCGCTGACCCGGGAAGCCTGCGACGGTGCCCTGGTCGCCGGCGCGCGTCTCTTTGGGCTGGCTCCGGGCGTGCTCGAACGGGTGGCCGACACGGTGACGCCGCAGCCGGTGTTGACCGTCCTCCCCATGCTGGACGAACCGATGGCGCCGGGCTCCGGACGGCCCGAGGATCATCCCCTCATCGTGGTCACGGTCGACGTGCGCGACCCGGGGAACGCCGGGACCGTGCTCCGCACCGCCGACGCCGCCGGCGTGAGCTCGGTAATCTTCAGCGGCGACTCGGTTGACCCCTACAACCCCAAGACCGTCCGGGCCTCGGCGGGGTCCCTCTTCCACGTCCCCTTCACCGTGCAGGCGGACCCGGTACTTCTGGCCACCTCGCTGGCCGCGGCGGGCTACCGCACCTTGGCCACCTTGGTGAGGGAGGCCGACGACTACGCCGCCCTCGACTGGTCGGTGCCCACGGCGCTGTTCCTCGGCAACGAGTCGGCCGGCCTCGGGGCCGAGGTGGTCGAGGCCATCGGGGGCTCGGTGATGGTCCCGATGGAGGGTCGGGCCGAGTCCCTCAACGTCGGCATGGCCTGTGCGGTCATCTGTTTTGAGGCACTCCGTCAGCGTCGAGGCCGTGGTGCCGGCTGATCGGAAGACGACAAACGTCATTGGCTCGACCGGTGGCATCTACGATTTGAGGCGAAGCCTCGCAGTGACCTGTCCACGGGTCCCGATGACGGCACAGAGGAAGACGCGGAAACATGACTGTCAGTAGTTCGATTGATCCTGAGCAGATCACCCGGGAGGGCGAGGCGGCCATTGCCGCCGCCGCGTCCACCGATGCCTTGGCGTCGGTCGAGACCGAGTGGCTCGGCAAGCGCTCGGTCCTGGCCCGGGCCCACCGCTCGGTCGGCACCCTCGATCCCGAGGAACGCAAGGAAGCCGGACGGCGGCTCCAAGGTGTCCGGGCCGCGCTCGAGGGCCGGCTTGAGGCCCGCCGGACCGAGCTGGCCGGGTCGGAACGTGCCGCCGCGCTGGTCTCGGACCGCCTCGACCTGACCGAGGTCATTCCCGAACAGGTCACCTCTCCCCAAGCCCGCGGTCACCTGCACCTGGTCACCCAGGCGCGCGACGAGCTGGAAGACGTCTTCGTGGGCATGGGCTACGAAGTGGCCGAAGGCCCGGAGGCCGAATCGGATTGGTACAACTTCGGGGCCCTCAACATGCCGCCGGCCCATCCGGCCCGGGGCATGTACGACACCATGTACCTCGACATCGGCGAGCCCGAAACGGTCTTGCTGCGCACCCACACCTCGCCGGTCCAGATCCACCTGATGGAAGCAGCGGTGCGCGACGACACCCTGCCCATCCATGCCGTGATGCCCGGTAAATGCTTCCGACTCGATACGCCCGACGCTCGCCACCTTCCGGTGTTCAACCAGATCGAGGGCCTGGTGGTCGACCGCGGCATCACGTTCGGTGACCTGGCCGGGACCATCCAGACCTTCACGTCGGCCTATTTCGGGGAGGGGATGCAGTCACGCCTTCGCCCGTCCTATTTCCCCTTCACCGAGCCCTCGGCCGAGTTCGAGATCACGTGTGCCATCTGCCGGGGGAGTGGGTGCCGGACCTGCTCGCACACCGGGTGGGTGGAGCTGGGAGGGTGCGGCATGGTCGATCCCGCCGTGTTCGCCGCCGTCGGCATCGACGCCGAGGAGTGGTCCGGCTTCGCCTTCGGCTTCGGCATTGACCGCTGCGCCTTGATGCGCTACGAGATCCCCGACATCCGCTCCTTCATGGAGAACGACATCCGATTCCTGTCTCAGTTTTGAGATAGTCCACCCGACGAGAAAGACATTCGTGCGAGCTCCACTCAGTTGGCTTCGTGACTTCGCTCCGTTCCCCGATGACATCGGGGTGCTCGCGGCCGCCCTCGATGACCTGGGACTGGTGGTCGAAGGTGTCGAGCGAGTGGGCGAGGGCCTCGAAGACGTCGTGGTCAGCCGGGTCACCGAGATCACGGCCATCAAGGGAGCCGACCGCATCCGCCGCGTCCTGGTCGATGCCGGTGGCGAACCGCTCGAGATCGTCTGTGGCGCCACCAACTTCTCCGTCGGTGACCGGGTGCCGCTGGCCCCCGTGGGCGCCGTCCTTCCCGACGGCTCCGAAATCGGTTTCCGCAAGATGAAGGGGATCGCGTCCAACGGCATGCTGTGCTCGGGTGTCGAGCTCGGCCTGTCCGAAGACGGTGCCGGCCTCCTGGTCCTCCCCGACGATGTGGTGGCCGAGCCCGGGACCCCCCTGATGGTGGCGCTCGGCCTCGAGGCGGACACCGTGTTCGACATCACCGTGGAGGGCAATCGACCCGATGCGTGGTGCATCACCGGCATTGCCCGAGACCTGGCGGCGCGTCTCCATCTCGACTTCAGCTTGCCCGATCCACCCGAACCCGCGCCGTCGGGTCTGCCCGTAGCCGAGGCGGCGGTGGCCAGCGTGGAGGCGCCGGACCTGTGTCCACGCCTCGTGGTGGCGGTGGTCACCGACGTCGTGGTGCGGCCTTCGCCGCCGTGGTTGGCCCGGCGTCTCACCCTGGCCGGCATGCGGCCCATCAACAACGTCGTCGACGCGTCGAACTACGTCATGCTCGAACGGGGACAGCCCACCCACCCCTACGACATGGCGCACCTCCCGGGCCGTGGCCTGATCGTCCGACAAGCTCGACCCGGTGAGTCGATCGAGACCCTCGACGGCCTGACCCGTATCGTGGGGCAACCCGGTCGAGGTATGGACGACACCGGCCAGGACTGCCTGATCTGCGACGCCGAGGGAACGCCGATCGGCCTCGCCGGCATCATGGGAGGCGCCTCGTCGGAGATCTCGCAGTCGACGACCGAGGTGCTGCTCGAGGCGGCCTATTTCGCCCCGATGGCGATCGCCCGCACCTCGAAGCGGTTGGGATTGCGCACCGAGGCCTCGGCCCGCTTCGAGCGTGGCTGCGATCCCGGTGCCATCGCCGCCGCCGTCAGCCGCTTCTCTCAGCTGCTGGGTGAGAGCACACCCGGGCTCAAGGTTGCCGACGGCGCGCTCAGGATCGACGGCGACGTGCCGGCTCCCTTCGAGATCCACGTACCCGTCGCCCGCGTGCAGCGACAGGTCGGGGTGCCCTTGACCGCAGCAACCATCACTGACCTCTTGGAGCCCATCGGGTTCCGTTGTCGCCCCCGCGGCGGGGACCACCTTGGCGTCGTGGTACCGACCAACCGACCGGACGTGCGCCCGGCTCCCTACGGGATCGACGACATCATTGAAGAGGTGGCTCGTACCTTCGGGTACGCCAACGTCCCCCGCCGTACCCCGAGCTGGCCCGAACCAGGTCGGCTCACCGTGCGCCAGCGGGCGCGGCGCCAGGTCAAGGACGTGCTCTGCGGCATCGGGGCATCCGAGGGGTGGACGAACTCCTTTGTGTCCGAAGACGACCACCAACGGGTGGGTCTCACCGGTCCGGCCGTGCGGGTGAGCAACCCTCTGGACGCAGCAGAGCCCTATCTGCGGCGGTCCCTCATGCCGGGGCTGCTGGGCGCGTTGGCCTACAACGCCAGCCGCCGCCAGGGAGCCATTCGGCTGTACGAAGTGGGGACGGTGTTCTCGCACCCCGACGAGGGTGCCCCACGGGTGGTGGAGCGGAGCGGGACCGATGGATCGCAGACGGCCTTGCTCCCCGGCGAGCGAGAACTGCTCGGCGCGGTGTTCGCCGCAGACGACGACGATGCCCGGAGCGCGGTCGCGGCCTGGCGAGTGCTGGCCGACGCCGTCCGGGCGACCGGCGTGCACCTGGTGGCGCCGAGCGACGGTGCCGGCCCTCTGCCGGGTCTCCATCCCACCCGGTCGGCCCGTCTCGAGGTCGACGGGCCCACGGGGCAACGTGGTGGTGCCGGGCGCGTGATCGGCGCCGTCGGCGAGATCGATCCCGAAGTCGCCGTTGCGTTCGGGCTGACCCGAACCACCGGAGCCGGCACGTCGCCCCGGCGGGTCGGGTGGCTCGAAGTCGACCTGGGCCTGCTCCTCGATGAGAGAGTGGTGCCCCGCCGCGCCACCGTAGGTGCGGCCGTGAGTCGTTTCCCGTCCTCCGACATCGACCTCGCTCTTGTGGTCCGGGACGAGGTATCGGCCGAACGGGTGGCCGAGGTGCTGGGCGCTCCAGCGGGAGACCTGCTCGAATCGGTGAAGCTGTTCGACGTCTACCGGGGGGGCAATGTCCCCGAGGGTTCGCGCAGCCTCGCCTTCCGGTTGCGCTTCTGCTCGTCCGATCACACCCTGACCGATGACGAGGTGGGCACGCTGCGGGCCGCCTCTATCGACGCTGCCGCATCAGCCTTCGGGGCGGTGCTGCGCTGACCTGACCTGCGCCGACCGCGCCGACCTGACCTACCCCTCAGTCGCCGGTCAGCCGGGCCTGTCGTTCGAACTCACCCATGTCGAAGTAGTCGCGCCAGCGGACGACCAGTCCACCGACGGTGTGAATGACCGAGCAACCGTGCAGCGTCACCGCCGGTCCGTGGGGAAGATGGCCGTGGCTGACCCATTCGATGGATCCGCCCCGGTCGTCACCCGCAGTGGTGGTGACGCGCATCGACCAATCGGCGAAGGCGGCCCGGGTCATGGCGAAGACCGAGGCCACGTCCTCCGTGCGGTCGTTCACCGGGTCCTGGTAGGTGCCACGGGGAGCGAAGAGGGCCACCCAGTCGGCATCGGTCGCGTCAGGCGTCATCGTCAACGTGTCGACCGCTCTGATCGCCCAGTCGCTCCAGGTCACCGGCGTCACTGCCAAAGCCGGCGCGTGGGGCTATGCCTCCGCCACGTGACAGACCGCCTCGATGTTGTGCCCGTCTGGGTCGCGCACGAAGGCTCCGTAGTAATTGTCGTGGTATTCGGGGAAGACCCGGGGCCGGTGGAGCACCTCGGCCCCGATGCCCACCGCGGCCTCGTGAAAGGCCCGGACCGCGTCACGGCTCCCCGCCCGAAAGGCGATGTGCAGCTCCCGGTCTTGAGCCCGTTGGGCCGGGCAGAGCCAAAAAGAGCCGGGTTCGGGCCCGAAGAACCCAACGGCTGCTCCGTCCTCATGGCCAGCGGCAATCCCCAGAGGGGCCAGCACGACCTCGTAGAAGGCGGTGCTGGCGGGGACACTGGTCACCTGCAGCGTGACGTGATCGATCATGTCCTCACCTTCGCATTCGCTTCCTCACATTCGCGCCACTCGGCCGCGGTTGCCAGCTGCACGGCCGTCGCACCTCTCGCCGAGGACGTCTGCATGAGTATGCGGGATTATGTATACTGATGCGGTGAAGGCCAGGATCAGATGAAGGCGGGGATCATCGGTGGCTCCGGGTACACCGGGGCCGAGCTCCTGCGCTTGCTGGCCGGTCACCCCGACATCGACGTGACGGTGGTGACGGCCCACGCCCACGCCGGCCAGGTGGTCGGGGAGCACACCCCGTCGTTGGCCGCCGCCTACCCCGGTCTGGTCTACGAGGCGGCCGACCCGGAGGTCATGGACGGCCTGGACCTGGTCTTCTGCGCCCTGCCCCACGGGGAGTCACAGCGCATCGTGCCCGAGCTGCGCACGCGTGTCGGGCTGATCGTTGACCTGGCGGCGGACTTCCGGCTCGGGGATCCCACCCTCTATCCCGCCTGGTACGGGGAGGCCCACCGGGCCCCGGAGCTCCTGGGCGAGGCCGTCTTCGGTCTGCCCGAGCTGTTCCGGAGCGACCTCAGCGGCGCCACCTTGATCGCCTCGGCCGGCTGCTACCCGACGGCGGCCGGGCTGGCCTTGGCCCCGTTGCTGCGGGCCGGGCTGATCGGGGCAAGCGGGATCATCGTCGATGCGGCCTCGGGCGTCTCCGGAGCCGGGCGCGCCCCCAAGGACGCGCTGCATTTCGGGACCGTCGACGAGGACTTCGTGGCCTACGGCCTCCTGACCCACCGCCACACGCCCGAGATCGAGCGGATCCTCGGCGCCGAGGTCCTCTTCACCCCGCACCTCGCCCCCATGGTGCGGGGCATCCTGGCCACCTGCTACGCCCGCCCGGCCGACGGCGCCGGCACCCTGACCACCGACGACGTCATGGGTGCGCTGCACACCGCCTACGACGACGAGCCCTTCATGGTGGTGACCGGCCAGCCCCCGTCGACCAAGGCCACCGCCGGGTCGAACTGCGCCCACGTCACGGCCCGGGTCGATCCGCGCACGGGCTGGGTGCTCTCCCTGTGCGCGCTGGACAACCTGGTCAAAGGGGCATCGGGCCAGGCCGTCCAGTGCGCCAACGCAGCACTGGGCCTCCCCGAGACGACCGGGCTGCCTCTCGCAGGCCTGTGCCCGTGAGCACGTACCCGTGAGCATCACCGCCCCAGCTGGGTTCGTGGCCGCCGGAGGTTCGGCCGGCATCAAGGCCGGCGGAGTGCCAGACGTCGCCGTCGTGGCCACCGCCGACGGCCGGCCGGTCCCCGCCGCCGCGGTCTTCACGTCCAACCTGGCTGCGGCCGCACCGGTCCAAGTGAGCCGCAGTCACTTACTGGCCAACGCCGGCCAGGTGGCCGGCGTGATCCTCACCTCGGGCAATGCCAATGCGGCCACCGGACACCCCGGACTCGAGGCGGCGACGCACCTGTGCACGCTGGCCGCCCTGGGCATCGGGGCCCGGCCCGAACAGGTCCTGATCTGCCAGACGGGGTTGATCGGCATTCCGTTTCCCATCATCGAGGTGGGGCCGAACATCCGCCGGATCGTCGGGACCCGGGCGGGCGGGCCGGAGTCCGCCGCGGCCGCGGCCCGAGCCATCATGACCACCGACACCGTGCCCAAGGAGGCGCTGGTGCGGGCCGAGGGCTTCACCGTGGGAGCCATGGCCAAGGGCGCGGCCATGCTGGCGCCGAACATGGCCACCATGCTGGCGTTGTGCACCACCGATGCGGCGGTCGATCCCGCCACCTTGCAGGGCGCCCTGCGACTCGCCGTCGACGCGTCCTTCAACGTCATGACAGTCGACGGCTCCACGTCGACCAACGACACGGTGCTGGTGCTGGCCAGCGGATTGGGGGCCACGCCCTCACTCGTCGCGCTCGCCGACGCCCTGACCGAAACGTGCGCCTCCCTGGCCGGGCAGATGGTGGCGGACGCCGAGGGCGCGACCAAGGTGTCGCACATCCGGGTTGTCGGGGCCGCCAGCGACGGCGCGGCGCATCAGGCCGCCCGCAAGGTGGCCGACTCGATGCTGGTGCAGTGTTCCCTCAACGGGGAGGACCCCTACTGGGGCCGCGTGGTCAGCGAGCTCGGCTCGGCCGGGGTGGACTTCGCCATGGACAAGGTCTCCGTGGCCTACGGCGATGTCGTGGTCTGCGCGGGTGGCGTGGCCGCGGCCCATGACGCCTCGGCCCTGGCCGCGCACCTGGCCGGGCGACACATCGAGATCGTCTGTGACCTCGGGCTCGGGACCGGCACCGCCGCCGTACTGGGGACCGACCTGGGCTACGGCTACATCGACGAGAACCGGACCACGTCGTGAGAGTGCCCGAATCTTCAGCCGAACCTTCGGCCCAGCCTTCGCCCACTCCGCCGCCCCCCAACTCGGCCGCGCAGAAGGCGGCCGCCCGCAACACCGCCTCGGTCCTGGTCGAAGCGCTGCCCTACATCCAGAATTTCCTGGGCAAGGTCGTCGTGGTCAAGTACGGCGGCAATGCGCTCAACGGATCGGCCGGCGCCGCCGACGAAGCCCTGGCCTCGTTCGCCCAAGATGTCGTGCTCATGCGTGCGGTGGGCATCCTGCCCGTGGTGGTGCACGGGGGCGGGCCCCAGATCGGCGACCTGATGGCCCGGCTGGGCAAGGAGGCCGAGTTCCGCCACGGCCTGCGGGTGACCGACGCCGAGACGCTGGACATCGCCCGCATGGTGCTGGTGGGCAAGGTCAACCGCGACATCGTCTCGGCCATCAACGTGCACGGGCCACTGGCGGTGGGCATGTCGGGTGAGGACGCCAACCTGATCACGGCGGCCCAGAGCCACGTCGACCTCGGGTTCGTCGGCAGCGTGGAGGTGGTCGATCCGACGATGCTGCAGCGCCTCGTGGCCGAGGGAATCGTCCCGGTGGTGGCCACCATCGGCGCCGACGAAGCGGGCCAGGCCTACAACATCAACGCGGACACCGTGGCCGGAGCCCTGGCCGAGGCGCTCGGGGCCGAGAAGCTGATCTTCCTGACCGACATCGAGGGGCTCCGGGTGGTCCCCGACGACCCGTCGACCCTGGTGCATGCGGCCAGCCTCGAGGTGGTCGACGACATCCTGCGGAGCGGGGCGGCCCAGGGCGGCATGATGCCCAAGGTCGAGGCGTGCGCCCGGGCGGTACGGGGCGGCGTGGCCCGAGCACACATCCTTGATGGTCGCGTGCCCCACGCCCTCCTTCTCGAGCTCTTCACCGACTCGGGGGTGGGAACAATGGTGCTGCCGTGACCGCCTCGACTCCCGGCACCGCCTCGACTCCCCGCACCGCCACGACTCCCACTTCCGATCGCCGCGCCCTGATGCGCACCTACGCCGAGCCGCCGGCCACGTTCGTGCGGGGGAGCGGCACGAAGCTCTACGACGCCGACGGCGCGGAATACCTGGACTTCATCACGGGCCTGGCCGTGGTGTCACTGGGTCATGCGCATCCCGTGGTCGCCGAGGCCGTGGCGGCACAGGCGCGCACCCTCAGCCACGTCTCTAACCTGTACGGCAACGAGTTGGGTCCCGAGGTGGCCTTGACCATCGACCGGCTGATCAACGGCGGGACGGGGCAGGCCGGCGGCCAGGTGTTCTTCACGAACTCGGGCGCCGAGGCCAATGAGTGCGCCCTGAAGCTGGCTCGTCGATGGGCCGGCCCGGGTCGCTACGTCGTCATCACGGCCGACAACTCATTTCACGGGCGGACCCTGGCCACGCTGACGGCCACCGGGCAACCCGAGAAGCACACGCCCTTCCTGCCCCTGCCCGAGGGCTTCGCCTACGTGCCCTACAACGACGTACCCGCGCTCACTGCGGCCCTCGACCAGGCGGTCGACACGGTAGCCGCCGTCCTGATCGAGCCGCTGCAGGGTGAGGGCGGCGTCAATGTGCCGAGCTCTGACTACTTGGGCGCCGTACGGGAACTGTGCACCGAGCGGGGCGCGCTCCTCATGCTCGATGAGGTGCAGACCGGCCTCGGGCGCACCGGTCACTGGTTCGCCTTCCAGGCCCAGGGGCTCAAGCCCGACGTGGTGACCATGGCCAAGGCGTTGGGCAATGGCATGCCGGTCGGCGCCTGTTGGGCCAGGGCCGAGGTGGCGGCGGCCTTTGGTCCCGGCGATCACGGCTCGACCTTCGGCGGTCAGCCCCTGGCATTGGCCGCGGCACGGGCCACCCTGGCCGTAATGGAAGCCGAGGACGTGTGTGGGCGCGCCACTCGGGCCGGCGCGCGGTTGAGGACGGGCCTGGCCGGCCTGCCCGGCGTGGTCTCGGTGCGTGGTGCCGGGCTCCTCCTGGCCGCCCAGCTCCGCCAGCCCTCGGCCAAGGAGGTGTCGTCCGCCGCGCTCAGCCACGGCCTCCTGGTCAACGCCGTGCGACCCGACGCGGTGCGGGTGGCCCCGCCCCTGCTGGTCACCGACGACGAGATCGACACCGCCCTGGCCATCCTGGCCCAAGTCATGATGAGCGTCCTGGCCGATCCCTCGCCCGAGACTACGGGCGAGACGGTGGCCGCTGCGCCTCCGCCACCCCCGCCCCCTTCGCCGCCCGAAGCGGAGGCATGACGCCGTGCCCCATCTCTTCGATATCGACGATCTCTCGCCGGCCGACTTCGCCCGCGTGCTCCAGCTCGCCGGCCCCGACCAGCTCGAGCGCGTCCTGGACGGCCACGGCGTGGCACTGCTCTTCGAGAAGCCGTCGGCCCGGACCCGCAACTCCACCGAGATGGCGGTGGACGGTCTGGGCGGCCATCCGGTCTACATCCAGGGCACCGAGGTCGGCCTCGATACGCGGGAGTCGGCCGAGGACGTCGCCCGCACCCTGGGCTGCTATCACCGGATCCTCTGCGCCCGGGTCTTCGACCATGCGGTCTTGCGGCGCATGGCCACAGCCCTCGACATCAGCGGCTTCGACGTGCCGGTCGTCAACCTCCTCTCCGACGAGGCCCATCCCTGCCAGGCCATCGCCGATATCCTCACCCTGCGCGACACACTGGGGTCGCTGCCGGGTCTTTCGCTGGCCTACATCGGTGACGCCAACAACATGTGTCGCTCCCTGGCCAAGGCGGCGCTGATGGAGGGCATGGAGTTCAGGGTGGCCTCGCCCGCCGCCTACTCGTTTTCGGCCGAGGAACTGGCCGGCCTCGAAGCGTTCTCCGATCGGATCGGGCGAGGCGGGATCGTGCGCGCCACCAACGACCCCAAGGACGCGGCCGCCGGTGCCGACGCCTTCTATACCGACGTGTGGACCAGCATGGGCCAAGAGGTGGAGCGGGTGACCCGGCTCGAGGCCTTCACCGGTTTCACCATCGACGACGCGTTGGTGGGCTTGGGCGCGCCGGGCGCCGTGGTGATGCACTGCCTGCCGGCGCACCGGGGCGAGGAGATCTCGGCGTCGGTGTTCGAAGGGCCACGCAGCGTGGTGTGGCGTCAGGCCGCCCACCGGCGCACGGCCATGCGGGGCATTCTGGCCTGGTCCATCGAGCCCCCCGTGTTCATCGAAGCCTCCGTCGGGAGCGCCGGATCGTGACCGAGACCACCCGCCCGAACCGCCTGACCAAGCCGCAGCGCCAGCACCGCATCACCAGGTTGCTCGAAGCCCAGGCCGTGACCAGCCAGGGTCAGTTGGTGACCCTTCTGGCCGACCAAGGGGTCGAGGCCACCCAGACCACGGTCTCGCGCGACCTGGAGGACCTGGGGGCGGTCAAGGTGCGCCTGCCCGGCGGCGAGACGGCCTACGCACTGCCGGAACTCCCGGTGCACCAGATCGCACCCGAGGACCACCTGCGCCGGGTGCTGGGGGAATGGGTAGTCGAGGTGGCCTCCTCGGCCAACCTGGTGGTGTTGCGCACGCCCCCCGGATCGGCCCATGTCGTAGGCTCGGCCCTCGATCGCAGCGGACTGGACGCGGTCGTCGGCACCGTGGCCGGCGACGACACCGTCCTGGTGATCGTCGATGAGGAAGTGGGGGGCAGGGCCATGGCCGACCGACTGAGTGACGTGGCCGGGATCGCCGGAGAGAGCAGGCACGCCGGAGAGAGCAGGCACGCCGGAGAGAGCAGTACAGCCGCGGACGGCAGTACCGCCGGAGAGAGAAGAATCGCCTTGCACAGGAAGGACTGAAGATGGCTGAGCGAGTGGTGTTGGCCTACAGCGGTGGCCTCGATACCTCGGTGGCGGTCCGTTGGCTCATCGAGAACGAGGGCGTCGAGGTGATCGCCGTCGCCGTCGATGTCGGTCAGGCAGCCGACAAGGGGGGCGAGAACTGGGACGCCATCCGGCAGCGCGCCCTGGCCGCCGGGGCCGTCGAGGCTGTGGTGGTCGACGCCCGAGCCGAGATGGCCCAGGACTTCTGCGTGCCGGCCCTGGCCGCCAACGCCCGCTACGAGGGCAAGTACCCGCTGGTGTCGGCCCTCTCGCGGCCGGTCATCGTGCGCCACCTGGTAGCCGAGGCCCGGCGCCACGGCGCCACCGCCGTGGCCCACGGGTGCACCGGCAAGGGCAACGACCAGGTGCGCTTCGAGGTGGGGACCCGCGCTCTGGCGCCCGACCTCTCCATCTACGCCCCGGCACGGGTCTGGGGTCTGAGCCGTGAGGACTGCGTCGACCTGGCCACCAAGTGGGACATCCCCATCACGGTGACCAAGGAGAAGCCGTACTCCATTGACGACAACCTGTGGGGCCGGGCCATCGAGTGCGGCGCCATCGAAGACCCGTGGGCGCCCGCTCCCGATGACGTCTACACCCTGACCCGGGTCACCCACCGGGAGCCGGTCGAGGTGATCGTGGGCTTCGAGGCCGGTGTGCCGGTGGCGCTCGACGGTGTCCCCCTCGCGCCCCAGGACCTCATCGCCCGGATCGGCGCCGCCGCCGGCAGTCGTGGCTTCGGTCGCCTGGACATGGTCGAGAACCGTCGGGTTGGGATCAAGAGCCGTGAGGTCTATGAGTGCCCGGCCGCGCTGGCGCTGATGATGGCGCACAGCGACCTGGAGGACCTCACCCTCGAGCGTGATCTCCATCACGAGAAGGCCCGCCTCGAGCCGCGCTGGTCCGAGCTGGTCTACGACGGCCTGTGGTTCTCCCCGCTCAAGTCGGCGCTCGATGCGTTCATCGCCGAGTCGCAGCGTCACGTCACCGGCGAGGTGCGGCTGCGCTTTGCCGCACCGGGCACCTGCACCGTGGTCGGTCGCCGCAGCCCGGTGGCGCTGTACGACCACGGCCTGGCCACCTATGACGCCTCTGACACCTTCCGCCACCAGGATGCCGAGGGGTTCGTGCGGCTCTGGGGCCTGGGCGTGGCCACCTGGTCGGCCCGCCAGGGCCCGGGATCGCCGCCGCGCCTGCCCGGGGCGAGTGAATCATGACGCTCTGGCACGGTCGCATCTCCACCGGCATGGCCGATGCCGTGGCCGCCTTCACCGTCAGCCTGCCCTATGACCGGCTCCTGGCGCTCGACGACCTGACCGGATCGCGGGCCCACGTCAAGGGACTCGGCAAAGCCGGGATCCTGAGCGACAGCGAGGTGACCACGCTGGTCGAGACCCTCGACCTGGTCGAGGAGGAGTTCGCCGAGGGGACGTTCGTCTTCGCCCCCGACGATGAGGACATCCACACCGCGGTGGAACGCCGGGTCACCGAGCTGGCGGGCGACGTCGGCGCCAAACTGCACACCGGCCGAAGTCGAAACGATCAGGTCGCCACCGACCTGCGCCTGTGGTGCCGCCGCACCCTGATCGAGGTGGCCGGCGAGATCATGGCGCTCCAGGACATCCTGGCTCAGCGCGCCCTCGATGCCGCCGAGATCTACCTCCCGGGCTACACCCATCTGCAGCGAGCCCAACCGGTGCTGCTGGCCCACCACCTGCTGGCCCACGGTTGGGCGCTGGCCCGCGACGTTGACCGCCTGCTGGTCACGGTCGACCGTCTCAACGTGTCTCCGTTGGGTGCGGGGGCGCTGGCCGGCTCGTCGCTCCCGCTCGATCCCGACTATGTGGCGGCCGAGCTCGGCTTCCACGGACGGTTCGAGAATTCGCTCGATGCCGTGTCCGACCGCGACTTCGTGGCCGAGGCCCTCTTCGACCTGGCCCTGATCGGCGTCCACCTGTCGCGCCTGGGCGAGGAGCTCGTGCTGTGGTCGACCGAGGAGTTCGGCTTCTGCACCCTCGACGACGCCTACGCCACCGGCAGCTCCATGTTGCCCCAGAAGAAGAACCCCGACGTGGCCGAGCTGGCCCGCGGCAAGTCGGGGCGTTTGATCGGTCACCTCAACGCCGTGCTCATCACGCTCAAGGGCCTCCCCCTGGCGTACAACCGGGATCTGCAAGAGGACAAGGAGCCGCTCTTCGATGCCGTGGTCCAGGTGACGCGGGCGCTCATCGCCCTGCGCGGGGTCTACGAGACGGTCACGTGGAACGAGGAACGGATGCAGGCAGCGGCGGACGGGCCGGGCGCCGCCGCCATCGACCTGGCCGAGATGCTGGTCGAAGGTGGCATGCCCTTCCGCCAGGCCCACGCACTGATCGGGGGACTGGTGCGCGAATCGTTGGAGCGCCATGTGCCCTTGAGCGAGCTGGTGGAGGCCCACCCCGATCTGGGCGAGTCTGCAGTGGAGCTGCTCGAGCCCGGGGTGGCGGTGACCCGCCGCCGCACGCCGGGGAGCGCCGGCCCGGTTGCCGTGGCTGAGCAGACGGAGCGGTTCCAACGGCGTCGTGAGGTGGACCGGGCCAGATTGGCCCAGTGGCTGCCCGGTCACACCGGTCAGACCGGCCACACCGGCCAAGCCGGTCACACCGGACTGATCGGATCGCCGGGATTGCCCTTGGGTGAGTGAGCCGTCACCTCGCCCAGGGGGTGGAACGGCCCGAGGTCACGTGCTGCGCCGGAGCGACCTCGCCGGTGATCCCGTCGCCGTGGCGCCCTGGCTGCTCAACAAGGTGCTGGTCCGGGGGGACAGGTCCGGGCGGATCGTCGAGGTCGAGGCCTACCGGGGACAGTCCGATCCGGCGTCGCACGCGTACCGGGGACTGACCCGCCGAACCGAGGTCATGTTCGGCCCGCCGGGCCACCTCTACGTGTATTTCACCTACGGGATGCATTGGTGCGCCAACGTGGTCTGCCGGCCCGACGGCCAGGCGGGAGCCGTGCTGATCCGGGCCCTGGTTCCCATCGGTGGGGTCGAGCAGATGCGCCTGGCCCGGACGGCCGCTCGACGGGACCGTGATCTGTGCAACGGTCCGGCCAAGCTGTGCCAGGCCCTCGGCATCACGGGGGCGGACAACGGCACCGACCTGGTGCGGCGCGGGCCCGGGGCGGGCACGACCGGCGACGAGGGTGGGCCGGTTCGCCTGCTCGACGACGGGACCCCGCCACCGAAGCGTCCCGGCCGCGGCACCCGGATCGGCCTCAGCGTCGGAGCGGAACGGCGCTGGCGGTGGTGGGTGGCCGGGGACCTGGGCGTCTCACGCCCGGGGTGACGCACCGCCTGTGAACCCGGTGACGAGAACGGAGAAACGCCCTACACGCGTACCAGCCGAGGACGTCGACCACCACGTCGATGCTGCCGCTGCTGTTGTAGACCGTGATGGTGCCGTTGGCGTTGACGGCGGCCACCGTGAGGTTGGCCCTGACCTCTCCGGGGAACGGGTTGAGGTCGGAGGCGGTTGTCCTCGTCGGTCCGGGGTAGACGGTGAGATAGGTCGGCATCGTCGGGGAGACTGCGGTGACGTTGACCACCACTGCTCTGGCCCCCGAAGGGACGCCGGCCAGCCCAGCCACCTGGAGGGTCAGGTTGCCGTTGGAGCCGATCGACTTGGCGTCGCACTGGTCGTAGGTCCCGGTGAGTTGGGACGGGTCGCCGGCTCTCGTGTCACAGACCCGCACGGGAGAAACTTCGGTTGTGAACTGGCTTCCGGTTCCCCCGGCGGCGGTGTAGTAGCCCGAGACATCGACCACCACGTCGGCCGAGGACGAGCTGTAGATGGAAATCTCACCGGGCGTCGGGCCGTTCGAAAGTGACACGGTGACACGGTTGGCGGTGACCTCTCCGGCGACGTAGTTGACATTGGACGCGGTGGGTTGCGTGGCCCCTTCGGGGAAGACGGTCAGGTAGCCGCTGGCCACCGGATCGACCACCGTCACGTTCACGACCGCGGCGGACGCGTTGGCGGGCACTCCGTCGACACCCGCAATCTGGACGGGGATGGTGCTCCCGGCACCGAGGCGCTCGCCGCCACCCGAACCGTTGCACTGGGCGCTTCCGCCCGAGAGCGATGAGGGATTCCCGGCCCGGGTGTCACAGACGCGGGCCGGAGCGGGCAGCGGGTTGTAGAGGCCGGCCCCGGCCCCACCCGACGCCGTTGGGCTGACGAATCCCTCGACGTCGACCACGACGTTGGACTGCGCCGCGGAAAAGAGCGAGATGTCGCCGTTGGTCCCGGTGCCGACTTCGACCAGGTTGGGGACGACGTCACCCGCGCCGAAGTTGATATTGGAGGTATCGGGAGCAGCGGCTCCCGTGGGGAAGACGGTGATGTATCCAGGAGCAGCCGGGTTGACCACCGTCACGTTGAGGACCACGGCGGTGGCACCGGCCGGTACTCCGAAGTTGCCGCTCACGTTGATGGTCTTCGTACCATCGGCACCGACGGGGCTTCCGGCGTTGCCGGGCCCGTTGCATTGGGCTGCTGGTCCGGAGAGCGAGGACGGGTTGCCGGCCCGCGTGTCACAGATCCGGATCGGGACGAGTGGGCTGAAGTCGCCCGAGGTGACGACCACACTGTTCGTGCCCGAGGACGGGGCGAAGTTGGCATCCCCCGAGTAGGTGGCGGTGGCGGTGTCCGAACCCGGTGGGGTCGCCGTGGTCTGGCAGGAGGCGGTGCCGCCGATGAGGGCGGGTGTGGTGCACAACGTGGTCGACCCGACCCGAAAGGTGACGGAGCCGGTGGGTGTTGCCCCGGTGCCGGAGACTATGGCCGAGTAGGTGAGCGCGGCACCCTGGGTGCTCTGGTTGGCACTGACCGTCGGGGTGGTGGTCGAGTTCAGCTTGTAGTCGAAGTGATCTGCGCTTGACCTCCCGGACGCGCCGCCGTAGGTGGTCACCACCACGTCGACCGGGCCGAGGGCCGCCGTGGCGGGAGCCGTGGCCGTGATGCTGGTGGCCGAGTTGACCGTGAACGCCGCGGCCGGGGTCGACCCGAAGGCGACACCGGTGGCCCACGCCAGGTTGGTCCCGGCGATCGTGACCTGGGTCCCGCCACGCTGTGAGCCGACCGCCGGGCTGACCGATGTCACCGATGGCGCCGGGGCGGCGGTGTAGCTGAACGCATCGGTGGCCGGGCCCACGGTGGCATCCGACGTCCCGGCCGGCGTGGTGACAGTAATGGCCACGGTGTCGGCCTGTCCTCCCAGTGGGTCGGGCGGCGCATCGGCCGTGAGCTGGCCGTCCCAGTTGACGTGCACGTTGGTCGCCGGCGTCGAGCCGAAGTCAACCGTGGGGACCTGACCGGCGCTAAAGGCGGAGAAGTAATTGCCAGCGATGGTGACCTGGGTCCCGGTCCCTGGTGCGGTGGTTCCGGCGGGGGAGACCTGCACCACCTGGGGTGCCACCGAGCCGGGGTAGGTCACGGACGAGTAGGGGTCGATCACCCCGTCGGGCGCCCCCCATTTGTTGGCGAAAATCTCCGTGAAGGCGCCGGCGGTCGTGGCGGCGTCACCCATGGCCGTGGACTCCGATCCCGAGTTGGCCCAGGGTCCGAGGATGTTGAGGCGGTGGCCCCAACAGCCCGAGAAATTCCCGGCCTGGCAGTCGTAGTTGGTGCCACCGACTCCGTCGTCGTACATCCAGAGGAAGTCCGATTCGAGGGGGTCAATGGCGTCGGCGTAATTGCTACCCCATTGGCTGAATGGATACCCGGCCGGGGGCGACGGGTCGGCGTTGGCGGCAGCGGCGAGAGTCGACACCGTATTGAGGGTGGGACTGAGGCCGGCGAACTGGGCCAGCCCCCTGGCGCCCCGCTCCAGGTTGGCCAGGACCAGGAGTTGTTCGGCCCCGCTCATCTGGGCGAACCCGTTCGGGAGCACCATGGAGGGCAGCCCCTCGCTTTTCCGGCCGGCGTTGATGTCATGGAGGAGGGTCTCGAAACAGGCCGCACTCGGGTCGTCGACGGAGGAGCACGGGGGGGCGACGTCGAAGGTGATGTTGGCCGGCGGGGTGGAGGGTGGCAGGATGCCGGCGGCCGAAGCGCTCGAAGCGGCGAGGGCGCTCAGAGACAATTGGGCACCCAGGAGCGTGGCGACCACGAGCACAGCCCCGATGGCCCTTGCACCCCTTGTTCCTGCTCTCAACGTGTCACCTCCGCGTGACACTCGCCACGACTGCGCGAGGCGGCGATGAATTACCAGTGTGAGCCTGGACGCGGGCCGCGACATGGGCCAAAGGACCCTTTTCCGGCAATGTAGTTCGTGAATCGGCAAGGTGGTCAATTCGTGAATCGGCGAGGCGGACAACTCATGAAACGCAGGGCGGCCGATTCGTGAATGACCGTGAATGAGATAGCCAGGTCGAAGGCAGTGGAAGCCAGGTCGGTCGGCATCGTGGGCCCGTCAGACCGGTATCGGTGAGTTGAGCCGACTTGGCGTCCCGCAGGGGACAGCCATCCGCGGCGTGCCAAGGCGGGCCCGGTACAATTCGAGCACGCCCTCCGGCGCAGCTGCCGGGCAGTTCCGCGGCACCGGCCGCAACCGGGCAGTGCGTTGACGGTCACGCGCGCAACTGCTACAGTGACCATCCCGTCGGAACGGCTTCCCAAAGGCCCTCCGACTGCCGCAGGAGACTTTCCAGCAGAGCAATCTGTCCGGAACAGTCCTTCGGACACCCGGCACCAACACCGGCAGTAGTGGTGTGTGCCCGGTCGCTCCTTGAAAACGGAAGAGATGAGAGCCAAAAGCCAGTGCGGGCAATTCACACGTACTTTTGTACGTTTGGGTTGTACGTCAATTAGCAGTAAGGCAGGCCTCGTCGGATCGAGGGAGCAATCCTTAGTGAAGAGACGGTCTGTTGTTACCTAGGAAGAGTCATACTAGGTGACTCTCTGATTTTTAGAAGGTTTGTTCTTAGTAAGAATGGATTGACTAGAAGTCTCGATGGAGAGTTTGATCCTGGCTCAGGATGAACGCTGGCGGCGTGCCTAACACATGCAAGTCGAACGCGCTCCATTCGGTAGCAATACCGATGAAGAGTGAGTGGCGAACGGGTGAGTAACACATGAGCAACCTGCCCCGATGACTGGGACAACACCGGGAAACCGGTGCTAATACCGGATATCCCTACCGGATCGCATGATCTGATAAGGAAATGGATTCCGCTTCGGGAGGGGCTCGTGGCCTATCAGCTAGTTGGTGAGGTAATAGCTCACCAAGGCATCGACGGGTAGCTGGTCTGAGAGGACGATCAGCCACACTGGGACTGAGACACGGCCCAGACTCCTACGGGAGGCAGCAGTGGGGAATCTTGCGCAATGGGCGAAAGCCTGACGCAGCAACGCCGCGTGGAGGACGAATGCTTTCTGAGTTGTAAACTCCTTTCAGCAGGGACGATTGTGACGGTACCTGCAGAAGAAGCACCGGCCAACTACGTGCCAGCAGCCGCGGTGATACGTAGGGTGCAAGCGTTATCCGGATTTATTGGGCGTAAAGAGCTCGTAGGCGGTTTGATTAGTCGGGTGTGAAACCTCCAGGCTCAACCTGGAGCCGCCACTCGATACTGTCATGACTAGAATTCGGTAGGGGACCACGGAATTCCTGGTGTAGCGGTGAAATGCGCAGATATCAGGAGGAACACCAGCAGCGAAGGCGGTGGTCTGGGCCGACATTGACGCTGAGGAGCGAAAGCGTGGGGAGCGAACAGGATTAGATACCCTGGTAGTCCACGCCGTAAACGTTGGGCACTAGGTGTGGGGACTATTCAACGGTTTCCGTGCCGCAGCTAACGCATTAAGTGCCCCGCCTGGGGAGTACGGCCGCAAGGCTAAAACTCAAAGGAATTGACGGGGGCCCGCACAAGCGGCGGAGCATGTGGCTTAATTCGAGGCAACGCGAAGAACCTTACCTGGGTTTGACATGTAGGGAAAAGCCGTAGAGATACGGTGTCCTTCGGGGCCTTACACAGGTGGTGCATGGCTGTCGTCAGCTCGTGTCGTGAGATGTTGGGTTAAGTCCCGCAACGAGCGCAACCCTTGTCCTATGTTGCCAGCGGGTAATGCCGGGGACTCGTAGGAGACTGCCGGGGTCAACTCGGAGGAAGGTGGGGACGACGTCAAGTCATCATGCCCCTTACGTCCAGGGCTGCACACATGCTACAATGGCAGGTACAACGGGCTGCTAATCCGCGAGGAGGAGCCAATCCCCAAAGCCTGTCTCAGTTCGGATCGGAGTCTGCAACTCGACTCCGTGAAGTCGGAGTCGCTAGTAATCCCGGATCAGCAACGCCGGGGTGAATACGTTCCCGGGCCTTGTACACACCGCCCGTCACACCACGAAAGTCGGTAACACCCGAAGCCAGTGGCCCAACCTTAGGGAGGGAGCTGTCGAAGGTGGGATCGGTGATTGGGGTGAAGTCGTAACAAGGTAGCCGTACCGGAAGGTGCGGCTGGATCACCTCCTTTCTAAGGAGTGATGTCAGTCACCATGACTGACCACTACCCAGTTGAACACTGGTTATTCGGCTCCGTTTGTATACCAGCGGATGAGAAGCCGCCTTCGATAATCCTTAGGGATACGTCGAAGCCCGTTTCTTACGGTTACTGGTCCCTGCAGGCGGTGCCGGCCTCTCATCTCTTCCGTTTTGAGGGAGTGACCCTTCGGGGATTCTCCCGGTGATGCCGTGTCTGCTGCGCTTCGGCGCCGGATACGACCGCTCCCCCGTGCGTGCCTGGTCGTCGGCGTGTTTTGCCGTCGGCCCGGTGTGTGCCGTTCAGCCCCTTGAGAATTCCAAAGCGAGCACGAGCATCTTTGTTCTCCAAGCTACAAAGAGCCAACGGTGAATGCCTTGGCGCCTAAAGCCGAAGAAGGACGTGGGCGACTGCGAAATGCCACGGGGAGCTGTCTACCTAGCTACGATCCGTGGATATCCGAATGGGGTAACCCAGCACCTGTCATGAGGTGTTACACCCGCCTGAATGTATAGGGCGGGGCGAGGGAACCGGGTGAATTGAAACATCTAAGTAACCCGAGGAGAGGAAAACAACAGTGACTCCCTGAGTAGCGGCGAGCGAAACGGGAAGAGCCTAAACCGTGCCGGTGTTAAAGCCTGATGGCGTTGCCGGTATGGGGTTGTGGGATTCGAGAGATGGGGCATCAGACCCGTCATGGAGTTACAAATCCAATGTTTAGTGGAAGCAGTCAGGAAAGCTTCACCGAAGAGGGTAATAGTCCCGTACACGAAAAGCATTGGACTCCACTTGAACACCCGAGTAGCGCCGGATCCGGGAAAGCCGGCGTGAATCTGCCAGGACCATCTGGTAAGGCTAAGTACTCTTAGGCGACCGATAGTGAACTAGTACCGTGAGGGAAAGGTGAAAAGTACCCCGGGAGGGGAGTGAAATAGTACCTGAAACCGTTGGCTTACAAACAGTCAAAGCGTCGTTGCTCCATCGTTGTCATGATCCTTCTTCGGAGGTGAGATTGGCGACACTAGGTGGATAGCAGCCGTGATGGCGTGCCTTTTGAAGAATGAGCCAGCGAGTTACGGTGTGTGGCGAGGTTAACCAGTGATGGGTAGCCGAAGCGAAAGCGAGTCTGAATAGGGCGTTGAGTCGCATGCTGTAGACCCGAAGCCGAGTGAGCTTGCCATGGGCAGGCTGAAGCGAAGGTAAGACTTCGTGGAGGGCCGAACCCACCTAGGTTGAAAACTGGGGGGATGACCTGTGGCAAGGGGTGAAAGGCCAATCAAACTCGGTGATAGCTGGTTCTCCCCGAAATGCATTTAGGTGCAGCGTCAATTGTTCAGCATCGGAGGTAGAGCACTGGATGGGCTAGGGGGCCTACAAGCTTACTGACCCCAACTAAACTCCGAATGCCGATGCTCAAGAGATTGGCAGTGAGACCACGAGGGATGAGCTTCGTTGGTCGAAAGGGAAACAGCCCAGACCGCCGGCTAAGGCCCCAAATTCTTGACTAAGTGGAAAACGATGTGGGAACGCAAAGACAGCCAGGAGGTTGGCTCAGAAGCAGCCATCCTTAAAAGAGTGCGTAATAGCTCACTGGTCGAGTGGTCCTGCGCGGATAATGTAACGGGGCTCAAGTCAAGAGCCGAAGCCGCGGATTTCTGTCTTTTGGACAGGAGTGGTAGGGGAGCGTCGATCTCGCAGAGAAGCGGCGGTGTGAACCGTCGTGGAGCGTGGTCGAGTGCGAATGCTGGTATGAGTAGCGAGAGAGGAGTGAGAAACTCCTCCGCCGTAAGCCCAAGGGTTCCTGGGGAAGGCTAATCCACCCAGGGTAAGTCGGGAGCTAAGACGAGGCCGAGAGGCGTAGTCGATGCACAACAGGTTGATATTCCTGTACCAGCGTGTCCGCGCCAATTCCAAGCCAGAGGTACTAAGGGGATGACCTTCGGGTCGAACCGACCAACTCTGAGGAGGAAAGCGAAGGAGGGACGCAGGAAGATAGGTGAGCCCAGGCGTTGGTTGTCCTGGGGTAAGCGTGTAGGGAGGGATCTAGGTAAAGCCGGATCCCATCAAATCCTGAGACGCGATGCCGAGCCATTCCAGGCGAAGTCACTGATTCTATGCTGCCTAGAAAAGCTTCTAGCGAGCTGACACGCTGCCCGTACCCCAAACCGACACAGGTGGGCGGGTAGAGAATACCAAGGCGATCGGGAGAACTGTGGTTAAGGAACTCGGCAAAATTCCTCCGTAACTTCGGGAGAAGGAGGGCCCCGACAGGGTGACGGACTTCGCGTCCCGAGCCTGAGGGGGCCGCAGTGAATTGGGGAAAGCGACTGTTTACTAAAAACACAGGAGCGTGCGAAGTCGTAAGACGATGTATACGCTCTGACGCCTGCCCGGTGCCGGAAGGTTACGGGGAACGGTTAGTCTTCGGACGAAGCTGTGAACCTAAGCCCCGGTAAACGGCGGCCGTAACTATAACGGTTAGTTTGACCTGGCTGTTACAAAACCCCGCTATATGCTGGAACATCCGAGGATCCGGCGGTACTCATTCATGTCACACCCTTTCTTTAGGGTGGGGCTATGGATAGTGATAATCCGTCCGGTGCGGACAATCAGCAGGAAACTGCGAGTCCTTGCAACGTGCTCGATCCCAACTGGATTGCTGGGTTTGTGGACGGGGAAGGTTGCTTTTCCGTGTCAGTGCATCGAAATTCGATGATGCATCGACACAGAGGGTGGCAACTCCTTCCGGTCTTTCACAACTATCAGCACCAGGACTACCGAGAGATCCTCGAAGAGATAGTTCTGATCTTTGGCTGCGGGCAAGTTCGCCCGAAGGGTCCGAGGAGCAGCGTCTTGACCCTTGCGGTCGGGGGGCTTCAGAACTTGGAATCGGCAATACTGCCGTTCTTCGAGAGGTATCCACTCCGTGTCACGCGCAACGATCTTCAAGCATTTGCCGACATCGTGCGGTCGATGCGAAGGAAGGAGCACTTGACGGAGTCAGGGTTCGAGCGTCTGGTCCGACTTGCGTATGGCATGAATGCCAATGGCAAGCAACGTTCCAGGAGCATTGAGCAAGTACTTGCGGGATCCTCAGAGACTGCACGCGGGGCTCTCTGGTCGTAGAGATTCTGTTCCTACCGGAACAGGGCGATCAGGGACGAAGATACAGTCCGACCCTCATGGCGACATGAGGAGCTAGGCAGAAATGACCTGGCCGCTCGAGTGATGAATGCTTAACTTGCCGGCATCATTTCGAGTAGTAACAAAAGTGCCTAAGGTAGATACCCCGGCGTCGTGCCCGGGGGCTGCCCCTAACGAGAGTGATCTCGATAGTGGAGTTGGCCAAATGCTGGAAACTCCGAGAATCCGACGGTACTCGCCATTCGCAGCTCTTCATGAGAGGGCGAAAGGCAGTGAAAATCCGTCCGGTGCGGACAATCAGCAGGAAAGGCCATTGGATATCCAGCGATGGATCGGCGTACTAAGCGCTATCGCTGAACTAGGTATTCAATGGAATCCTCAGAGACCACACGCCAACTATCTCAATTCGATCTATTGAGATAAAGATATGGTCCGGACCTCACAGCGATGTGGGGACAATCCAAGCGAAATTCCTTGTCGGGTAAGTTCCGACCTGCACGAATGGCGTAACGACTTTCCTACTGTCTCAACCACAGACCCGGCGAAATTGAAGTACGAGTAAAGATGCTCGTTAGCTGCATCAGGACGGAAAGACCCCGTGGACCTTTACTACAGCTTGATGTTGAGTTTTGGTACAATTTGTGTAGGATAGGTGGGAGACTTTGAAGCATTGGCGCTAGCCAGTGTGGAGTCAACCTTGAAATACCACCCTTTTTGTGCCGGGACTCTAACCTCGGTCCGTGATCCGGATCAGGAACAGCGTCAGGTGGGTAGTTTGACTGGGGCGGTCGCCTCCTAAAGTGTAACGGAGGCGCCCAAAGGTTCCCTCAGGCTGGTTGGCAATCAGCTGTCGAGTGCAATGGCAAAAGGGAGCTTGACTGCGAGACCTACAAGTCGAGCAGGTGCGAAAGCAGGGCATAGTGATCCAGCGGTTGCTTATGGAAGCGCCGTTGCTCAACGGATAAAAGGTACCCCGGGGATAACAGGCTCATCTTCCCCAAGAGTCCATATCGACGGGAAGGTTTGGCACCTCGATGTCGGCTCGTCGCATCCTGGGGCTGAAGCCGGTCCCAAGGGTTGGGCTGTTCGCCCATTAAAGCGGTACGCGAGCTGGGTTTAGAACGTAGATCACACTGCGTCCCTAGGAAGTAATTCCTAGGTGTTTACTGGCTCATATCGGTGAAACCCTGAATGTCACAACCGAACGTTATGTTCAGGGCAATACCGAGGGAAGGCCAACACAAGGAGTGCTTCTTCGGAAGTTGAAGCATTTGCAACCCTAAACTATTCGAAAACGAAGCGGATATCCGCCGTAGATGTTGAGCGACATCTGCGTAGCACGGGCGTGTTGTGCCCCTGTAACGACTTCTTCGCCAGCAACAGCGAAGAGATGGCTTCTTCAGGTTGATTCTTGACCCGTGGACCCCCACGGAAGCCATGACACGCCAGCCCCTAGAAATAGGGTGGAGGTATAGTCTATGCCCGTAGTAATACGGGAATTACATGCGTGAGACAGTTCGGTCCCTATCCGATGCAGCCGTAGGAGATTTGAGAAAGGCTGTCCCTAGTACGAGAGGACCGGGACGGACGTAGCTCTCGTGTGCCAGTTGTCCTGCCAAGGGCACGGCTGGTTTGCGACCTACGGGTGGGATAAGCGCTGAAAGCATCTAAGTGCGAAGCCCGTTTCGAGATGAAATCTCCCACAGGGTTAACCTGGTAAGGCCCGTGGCTAGACGACCACGTTGATAGGCCGGAGGTGTAAGTGCGGCAACGCATTCAGCCGACCGGTACTAATCGGCCGAGGGCTTGGAGACTTGCTCGTGCTCGCTTTGGAACGCTCAGGGGTTGCGGTAACGCGACTCCCTGGCCTGGTCTGCCGTGCTTCAGTGCGCCGCAGACCAGGTCCGAGCGCACGGTTTCCGGTGGCCATGGCGGCGGGGAAACACCCGTTCCCATTCCGAACACGGCAGTTAAGCCCGCCCGCGCCGATGGTACTTGGGGGGAGGCCCCCTGGGAGAGTAGGTCGCCGCCGGGATTTCTAATGATGAAATCCCCCTCGAGTTCGCTCGGGGGGGATTTTGTCGTTTAGGGGATTTTGTCGTTTATAAGGCGGTTAGGACGGATTCGCTGATTCGGACTGCGGTGTCTCGGACTCGGATTGAACCTCGGAGTCGGCCCCGGAAGGAGCCGGCGGGGTGGTCATGGCGGCGCCCGCTACTGCGGCCTCGTCAGCACCACTTTCGTCGGCAGCAGCCCCTTCAGCTGCAGCAGGAGCCGGAGACTCAGCAAGAGTGGCGGCGACGACGGCCCCCTCACGGGCCACCCGGGCATCCCGGGCCCGCAGGGTGGGCAGGATCATGGCGCCGATCCCGATCAGAATCGCCCCGACAATCAGGATCAGGTAGCTGATGGTCAAGAACCCGTGTGCATGCCCGCAGAACGAACCACTAGCCGGAGCGCCGGCGACTTGCCCCCCGTTGAGGATGTTCGGATTGGTCGCGGCGTTACAGCTCGAGTCGCCGGCCACAAACGCGATGGTGGCGATGATCCCGACGACGAAGAGGCCGATCCCGAAGAGCACGAGGATCCGGGGAAGATGAAGTCGCAACTGGCGAACCATCTCCTCTCGGCGTGGATCACGGGGCATGCCAGACATACTGCCGCTTATGCCGCGAGCTGGACACATTCAGGCATGACGGGACGCTTGAGCCTGGATGAACAGTCTTGGTGGGGGATAGGTTCGGGCATCAATGCAGGAGGTTAGAAGCTCGGTGAACGAGACCCTTCCGGACACACGCACGCCTATGCTCTGCCCATGCCTGCTGATTCTTCTCGGCCTGATCGTCGCGCCCCGTCGGTGCGATCGAAGACCAGTGGTGGTGCGGGAAAGGCCAGGGCAGGGGCACCAAAGGGTCGACCTGGAGGTGGAGGTGCGGCGCGTGGCCGGTCAGGAGGCCGCGGTGCCGGCTCATCCGGGCGCTCGGGCGCGCCGACGGGTCGATCCAGTCGCAGCGACAGCAGCGGTACTCGTCGTCCCTCTCGCGCCGGGGCATCGAGGCGTGACGAAGAAGAAGAGCTGAAGTCCGGCACTCGACCTCGACGATCGAGCACGGGTACCCGTAATCCTCGCGGGTCGACCGGCAGCAGGACCGGCTCCGGGGGCTCCGGGGATCGGACGGGAACGGGGCGCCGAGCACGCTCCTCATCAGGTTCTGGCCGGCCGCCCAGGCGCGAAGGGGCCTCTTACTCCTCGGACCGTCCCTCTCGTACTGCTGGTCGCGGGCGGGCCGGCAGCACCGCTCGACCCGCCCGGCCAGAGGCCGCCGGCCATGACAGCGGGGCCGGTCGTGGTGGCCGCCCGCCCTACCGCGCCAATCGGGACGGCGCTGGGTCGAGTGCCCGGGGCGCGTCGTCGTCCCGCTCCTCCAGCGCCGCGCCACGTCGCCCAGGCGCATCGCCCGGGGGGCGAGCCCCCACCCCGAACGCCGGTCCGAAGTCCCGCCAACCCTTCTACCGTCCCTACGACGACGATCCGCTGCCCGAAGGGGCCAAGAAATGGGGCAACGTCGCCCGGCGGGGCGCCCGCGAGGTCACAGCGCGCAATGACGACGGCGAACAGCAGACGGCTCGATTCTCCGACGACCAGGAACGGCGCCGGACGGCCCGACCCCCCCGCCCGGAGCCTTGGGTCAGGGTCGACGGCTCACCCGACGAGTGGGAGGACACGCCACCCCGCGGGCGCGGCCGGAGCGGCGCCAAGGCGGCGCCCGGCGCTGGTCGGAGCCCAACCGCCAGGTTGAGCGCCAGTACGACCGCCGTCTCCACCCGGTCCTCGCGCAAGGCGCTACCGCCCGAGATCGCGGCGGAGATCCGCAATGCCGCCAACGTGGCGACCGCCCTCCACCGGGAGCGCCTGGTCGAGAAGGCGGAATCGGCCTATGGAGCCTTTGAGCGCGGTCGCTACCAAGATTCGTCGCGAGCCATCAAAGCGGTCGCCGAGGAGTGCCCGAACGTGGCGGCGGTGCGCGAGCTGGCCGGGCTGGCCGCGTACCGAGCCGGGAAGTGGCGGGAGGCCGTGCGCCACCTGCAGGCCCATGCGGCGCTGTCGGATTCATCGGAGCACCTTCCGGTGCTGATGGACTGCCAGCGGGCCCTGGGCAAGCCGAGGAAGGTGGCCGACCTGTGGACCCAGCTCCGCCAGAGCTCCCCGGAGCCCGACGTCCTGGCCGAGGGCCGGATCGTGGCGGCCGCGTCATTGGCCGACAGTGGCGATCTACAGGGAGCGATCTCCATGCTGGCCACCGCCGGGGCTTCGAAGGCGCTGCGCAACCCCTCGAATCGTCATGTGCGCCAGTGGTACCTCCTGGGTGACCTGTACGAACGGGCCGGTGACGTGCCCCGGGCCCGTGAGATGTTCGAGCGGGTGCTCAAGGTCGACCGCGAGGCCTACGACGTGGTCGACCGCCTGGCCGGCCTGGGAGCGGAGCACACGCCCCGGAGCCGTCCCCGCCCGAAGCCCAAGGCCGTCCAAGCCCATTAGCCCGATAGCCCCCCGATTCGCTGCGCTCGGCCTACGCACCGTCACGTCCCCAGTTCCCTCGACCGAGCGAGCGCTACGAGGCCGGCCCTATCACGGTCACGAGGGTCCCTATCGGGGTGAGGGGCCAGAGCATCTGGGCATCGGCGATGGTCATCTCGACGCAGCCGTTGCTCTGGGGTGAGCCGTAGGTGGCCCGCACGAAGCCGTGCAGGGCATCGCCGCCGTTGAAGTAGCTGGCCCAGGGGACGGCGGGGTCGTCGTAGGTGGACCCGTCCGGGTTGGTGCCCGTCATCCTCGATGACGGCACGTGCTCGAAGACCGGATAGGTCCCATCGACCGTGTCAGCACCCGGAGCGCCGGTGTTGACCGGGATGTTGGAGTACTGGGCCGCGCCGTTGTTGTAGAGCGTCAGGGTTTCCGGCAGGTTCTTCGAGACCAGCACGTAGGTGTAGGGGGTGGGATCAACCTTCTGCGCGGCCACGTCATTCAACAGGGTGGTCCACACCGCCGGTCCGGCCAACCCGTCCACCGTCAGTCCGTTCTGGTTCTCGAACGACTCCACGGCCGCCCTGGTGATGATGTCCTCGCTGCCCGGCGCCCAGGTTGAGGACGAGTCGAGGGGGAGGGTGGGCCAGCGCCAGGCGAAGGAACCGGCTTGGGGTTGGGTCATGTCCTTTGCCGCCGGCGCGGGCCCGGTTGGGGTGAAGGAGAGGGGCATGTAGTTGAGTCCAGCCAGGAGCTCCTGGAGCCGCTGGGTGCTGCCGTCAGCCACCTTGAAGGCAATCGACATGGGCTTCGACAACGCGCTCCCGTTGCGACCGCGGAGGCCGCCGGTCCCGCTCGGTACGGTCAGAACCTCGTTGGTCAAGGGGATCAGCGGGGCGGTCAAGTTGTATTGGAGGGTGTCCGGGGTGGGCGCGGCCCAGGTGCCCGAGACGGGCGGGGCCAGGGTGGGCAGCGTCGCGCCGAGGGCGATCGGCTTGGAGAACTTCACGGTGATGGGGGCGTTCGAGGCCACGTTGGTCGCACCTGCGGCCGGCGTGGATGCGGTCACCACCAGCGGTGCGACATCGCGTGCGGGCTTGGTCGTGAGAGTGCCCGACGTCGAGTTCGATTGTTTCGATGGCGAGGTGGGCGCGGTCTTCTTGCCGAATGTGTACGCCACACCGCCTACGACCGCCACCAGGACCACCACGCCGATCACGGCCAGAGCGATGCGACGCCCCCGATGTACGGGCTTGCCCCTGGCTTCTAGTACCTGCATGCTGTCGCTCTTCTCATTGTGATGCGACCCATTGTGGTGCGATTCATGGTGCTGCAACGCGGACCCGGGTCACGCCGGATAGACCGGTGGCCCTATCGGGCGGTCCCCCTCAACAAATGTCCCAATTCCTCGGATTTCACTGTAGGCAGTGGAGGCGTGGCCCGGGCCGCGACCCGCAACCTGGGGCGCATCTGCGCTCACCCCTGGCGCATCGCCGCGAGGCCTGGCTCGGAAGCGGCTGCGGCGGCTCCGTTAGGCTGGAAGCATGAGCCCCAATCTCCATGACCTGCTAGGCGACGAGGCAGATTCCCTGCTCGGGCACAGTGCCAAGGCGTTTCCCTCCGAGGGCCTCGTCCTGCCGGGACCCGACTACATCAGCCGCGTCTTCAGTGACAGCGACCGTTCGCCGAGCGTGCTGCGGAACATGGGCACGTTGTACAACCACGGTCGCCTGGGGGGAACGGGGTATCTGTCCATTCTGCCGGTTGATCAGGGCATCGAGCACTCGGGTGCGGCCAGCTTCGCCAAGAATCCCGCCTACTTCGATCCGGCCAACCTGCTGGAACTGGCGCTGGCGGGCGAGTGCAATGCCGTGGCCACGACCTTGGGCACGCTCGGCATGGTGTCGCGCCGCTACGTGCATCGGATCCCGTTCATCGTCAAGCTCAACCACAACCAATTCCTACACTTCCCCAACACGTACAGCCAGATCATGTTCGCCTCGGTGCGTCAGGCGGCCGACCTAGGGGCGGTCGGCGTGGGCGCCACCATCTACTTCGGCTCCGACGACGCCGACCGTGAACTGCAGGAAGTGTCGGCCGCCTTCGCCGAGGCGCACCGGTTGGGCCTGTTCACCGTGCTGTGGTGCTACATGCGGAACTCGGCCTTCCAGAAGGACGGGGTGAACTACGAGGTGTCGGCCGACCTGACCGGCCAGGCCAACCACCTGGGCGTCACGATTGAGGCCGACATCATCAAGCAGAAGCAACCCGAGAACAACGGCGGGTACAACGTCATCGGTTTCGGCCGGACCGACCCGTTGGTCTACGACGAGCTCACCACCGATCACCCCATCGATCTCACCCGCTGGCAGGTCGTCAACTGCTACGCCGGTCGGATCAGCCTCATCAACTCCGGCGGCGACTCCAAGGGCGATAGCGACCTGGCCCAGGCCGTGCGCACCGCAGTGATCAACAAGCGGGCCGGGGGCACCGGGCTCATCGTCGGGCGCAAGGCCTTCCAACGGCCGATGGACGAGGGTGCCGCCCTGATCCGCACCGTCCAAGACGTCTATCTGAACCCCGAAGTCACCATCGCCTGACGTCAGCACGGCGCCCCAGGGTCGGGCCGTGGGCCAGGCTCCGGACCAGGCAGAGGCCTGGAGAGATCGCTTCGTCGAGCCGTTGCCGCCCCGTTGCCCCGCCTTCGCCACCCGGCGGAAGGTGAGCCACGCCGGCGACCCTGGCCCGGAGCGTCGGCACCCGGCGGGTAGGCTGGATCGCCGAACGAGACATACGGCCGAATCGAGGTGCGTCCCTGAAACGAGGGGCACAGGAGACCCGACGGAGTGATCCCGGGTTCGACGAGGGCCGCGACGAACGAGATGAGGCAGTCCGTGGCATCGGGTACGCAGCAGACAGAGCAGCTTGACCAGGTCATTGTCCGATTTGCCGGGGACTCCGGCGACGGCATGCAGCTCACCGGGGACCGGTTCACCACATCGAGCGCCCATTTCGGCAACGACATGGCGACGTTCCCGGACTTCCCGGCCGAGATCCGGGCCCCGGCGGGCACCTTGAACGGCGTCTCGGCCTTCCAGGTGCACATCTCCGACCACGACATCCTGACCCCGGGCGACGCCCCCAACGTTCTGGTGGCCATGAACCCGGCGGCCCTCAAGGCCAACCTCGAGCTGATGGCCAAGGGGACCATCCTCCTGGTCAACAGCGATGCCTTCGAGGAGCGGAACCTGACCAAGGCCGGTTACGCCGAGAACCCCCTGAGCGACGGCTCGCTGGGGGCCTACACGGTCTACGAAGTGCCGATGACCTCCATCACCCAGGAGGTGTGCAAGGAGGCCGGTGTCAAGCCCCGCGACGCCGAGCGGTCGAAGAACTTCTTCGCTCTGGGCCTGGTCAGCTGGCTCTACACCCGCCCCATCGACCCGACCCTGGAATGGATTACCGAGCGGTTCGGCTCCAAGCCCCAGGTGGCGGAGGCCAACCGTCGGGCTTTCAGAGCCGGCTTCGACTTCGGCGAGACGGCGGAGTTGTTCGAGTCGAACTACGAGGTGCGGCCGGCTACCTTCGAGCCGGGCGAGTACGTCCAGGTCACCGGCAACTCGGCGCTGGCCTGGGGTCTCATCACGGCCTCCCGCCTGGCCGGCTTGCCCCTGTTCCTCGGCAGCTACCCCATCACGCCGGCCTCGGACATCCTTCATGAGCTGAGCCGGCGCAAAGAGTTCGGTATCCGCACTTTCCAGGCCGAGGACGAGATCGCCGGCATCGGCGCGGCCCTGGGGGCGGCGTTCGGCGGCTCGCTCGGTGTGACCACCACGAGCGGGCCCGGGCTCGATCTCAAGTCCGAGACCATCGGGCTGGCCATCAACCTCGAGTTGCCGCTCCTCATCGTCGACGTGCAGCGGGGCGGGCCCTCCACCGGACTGCCGACCAAGACCGAGCAGGCCGACCTGCTGCATGCCATGTACGGACGCCACGGCGAGGCCCCCCTGCCGATCATCGCGCCGCAGAACCCGAGCGATTGCTTCGCCGTCGCCATCGAAGCGACTCGGCTGGCCGTCAAGTACCGCACGCCGGTGATCGTGCTCTCCGACGGCTACCTGGCCAATGGGGCCGAGCCGTGGCGCCTGCCCGACGTCGACGCCCTCCAGCCGATCGACCCCGACTTCGCCTCTGAGCCGAATCACATTGACGAGGACGGCACGGCCAGCTTCTGGCCCTATATCCGGGACGCCGAGACCCTGGCCCGCCCGTGGGCCCCGCCGGGTCTGCCGGGCCTCGAACACCGCATCGGCGGCCTCGAAAAGGCCGACGGCAGCGGCAACGTCGACTACGAAGGGGTCAACCACGAGCTCATGGTGCACCTGCGCCGGAACAAGATCGCCGGCATTGCCGCCGACATCCCGCTGCTCGAAGTGAACGATGAGACGGGCGACGCCCAACTCCTGCTGGTGAGTTGGGGCTCGACCTATGCCGCCGTGGCCGCCGGCGTGAAACGGGTGCGGGCCCGCGGCATGAAGGTGGCCCACGCCCACCTGCGCTACCTCAACCCGTTCCCGTCCAACCTGGGGGAGGTGCTCGATCGCTACACCCAGGTACTGGTGCCCGAGATCAACCTGGGACAGCTGAGCCGCATCTTGCGAGCGGATTTCCTGGTCGACGCCCAGTCGTACAACAAGGTGCAGGGCGTGCCCTTCCGTGTCGGAGAGATCGAGGCAGCCATTGTTGCGCTGCTCGGAGGTATGTGATGACGACGACCGCCGTACCGGTGACCACACGCAAGGACTGGAGCAGCGACCAGGAGGTCCGCTGGTGTCCGGGCTGCGGCGACTACTCCATCCTGGCCGCCGTCCAGATGATGATGCCCGACCTCGGCGTGCGACGTGAGAGCACGGTCTTCCTGTCCGGCATCGGCTGCGCCGCCCGATTCCCGTACTACATGAACACCTATGGCATGCACTCGATTCACGGGCGGGCGCCCGCCATCGCCACCGGTTTGGCCACCAGCCGTCCCGATCTCGACGTCTGGGTCATTTCGGGGGACGGTGATGCCCTTTCCATCGGCGGCAACCACCTGATCCACGCCCTGCGGCGCAACGTGCGGGTGAACATCTTGATGTTCAACAATCAGATCTACGGGCTGACCAAGGGCCAGTACTCGCCGACCTCCGAAGTGGCCAAGGTGACCAAGTCCACCCCCTTCGGCTCACTCGACACACCGTTCAACCCGGTCAGCCTGGCCCTGGGTGCCGAGGCTTCGTTTGTCGCCCGCACCCACGACATGGACCGGGCCCACATGCAGGAGACCTTCCGTCGCGCCCATCAGCACAACGGGGCGGCGTTCGTCGAGGTGCTGCAGAACTGCAACGTCTTCAACGACGGTGCCTTCGAGAAGATCACCAGTCGGGACAATCGTCCGAGCATGCTCATCCCTCTGGCCCACAACCAGCCCATCACCTTCGGCCCCGAAGGTGAGGAGCGCGGGGTCATCCAGCGGTCGGACGGCCGCCTCGAGATCGTCTCGGTGGCCGAGGTGGGCACCGATTCCCTGCTCGTGCACGACGAGAACAGAGCGGACCCGAGTCTGGCCTTCGCCCTGTCCCGGCTGGCCCAGGGCCCCTACGAGCCGACGCCGATCGGCGTGTTCCGAGCCGTCGAACGGCCCGAGTACGGGGCCCAGATGTCCGAGCAGATCGTGCAGACCCAGGAGAAGCGTGGACTGGGCGACGTCGCGGCGCTGCTGCGCTCGGGCTCCAGCTGGACGGTCGACTAGATCCAGTTCTCAGGTGGCGATGCACTCGGCACCGATGGGGGCACGAGCCGTTCCCCATGCGAGGCCTCAAATACGGCGGCGTGGGCACAACGGCTCTGGGCTGGATCCTGCGCGGCACCTTGTTCGCCGGAGTGGCGGTGTGGCTGGCCTATCTCCGAACCTGGCAGCAGCAGCACACACCACCCGAAGTGTCGACTGGTGGCGGGGGGGTCGAGGGAAAGGAATCCGAGAGTGTCACGTCGCCCCGGGCGACCACTCCTTGGAGTGAGCGACGCCCAGTGGTGATCACGCCGGCGAAGGTCAGCGAGTAGGAACCACCGAGTCGAGGGCGATCGCCATCCGCTCCGTGTAGCGCACCGCCCCGAGCGGACCGGCCGCCTCCGAGACGTTGACCGTCTCCCGCTGGCGGAGGATGAGGCCGTTCTGCAGGGAGATCCAGTAGGTATTGGGGTTGGTGCCGGACTGCGAGCCCGAGAAGGAGAGGGTGAGGCGTGTCCGCAGCGCCGGCACGGTGCCCCCTCCGACATTGACGAACGACGTGCCCATGACCTGGCCCGAAAACACGACGGTCTCGCCGGGCGAATGGCACGTCGTGCGCCATCTCTCGCCGATGGAGGGATGGGGTGGTACGAAATACGTCCCGGCCGGGCAGTCGATGACACTCGTCGTCTGCGTTCCGGCGATCTGCTCGTACGACACGACGGCTTTGATGTCGAGTGTCCCGTTCTCGTTTGAACACTCCACCAGCCCTTCCATGTGCTGCTCCAGGGGATCCCATTTCATGGTGGCGCATCCGGCACCGTCGGTCACGATCATGTTTGAAGCAGCGGGGAACGAACGACTGATGTCGCCGATGCTCAAGTGTTCGCTTCCCGACGTGCGGTACCGGTAGACCCCGGACGACGGAAGGCCCGCACTTCTGGCGTCGCCGGTCTTCTGATCCTGGCGATACTGACGGAGGGCCTGGGCGAGATTGACTTGGGTCCGAGGAGTGCGGAGCACGAAATACCAGAACCCGGCCGCGACCGCCACGATCAGGGTGACCAGGGTGACGAACCCGATGCCTAGCGTCCACAGCTTGTGTTGAGTGACCCACGTCAAGGCCGGCATACCTCAGTACTGTAGGTCCCGCCTCACGCCGGCCTCCAGCGCCTCCAGTGAGCCCACCCGTG
Organism: uncultured Acidimicrobiaceae bacterium; assembly: GCA_963743785.1. Taxonomy (GTDB): domain Bacteria; phylum Actinomycetota; class Acidimicrobiia; order Acidimicrobiales; family RAAP-2; genus Bog-473. Next base: position 45,698 of record CAVURD010000002.1, read on the forward strand.
GACCGCCTCAGTTCCAGGTCCTCGGCTCGGTCCAGCTCCAGCGTGTGGGCGCAGGGGGGCGGACTCCTCCCGAGGCGGCGGTCGGAGAGCCTCCGCAGCTCATGGAGGCTGGGTGGCTGAGTGGCTGAGTGGCGCAGTGGCTCAGTGGCTGAGTGGCTGACTGGCGCACGAGCAGCTTCACCGCCTCACGGGCGCTACGTGACTCTTCGGATTCGAGCGGGTACGCCGTGAGCGAAGGGGAGCACTCGATGCCACGTCGTCCGGAATGGACCTCACTGACCCAGCTGTAGGTGAAACCCACGGGGGTCAACGACCGGAGATGCGGCCGATGAACCTATTCGGGATGGCTCGTGACGTTGATCACGTTGCCATCGGGAGCACGAACGAAGAATCTGCGCAAACCCCACGACTCTTCCGTGAGTGGGTAGACGATCTCGAACCCACGCCGTCTGGCCTCCTCGTACGCCTCTTCAATGCCGGAACCGACATGGACTGAGATGGCAGAATCCCGAGGTGCTTTCGCGTCGCGGGTCACGAGCTGGATGTGGGCCCCGCCGTCCGGGGATTGGTAGTGGGCGACCCACCCGAGGTTGAATCCCTCGACGCTCAAACCTAGATAGTCCGTGTAGAAGTCACGGGCAGCTGCAATGTCGTCAACTGGAAGATTTGCAACAACTCCGGATACTCGCATTCATCCTCCTCGAATCGAATGTCGGGACCATACATTCGGCACCTACGTCCCGGTGATATGTCCCGTGATATGTCCCGTGACGGGTTATCCACACGCCCGGAAACGCCCTGCCGGGCGAGGTATCTCTCGCCACACTGACTGGCTGGCCAGACCGCCAGACCCCGCTGATGGAAAAGCCGAAAAAGCCCTACGTGTCCAGGGAGCGGAAGACCATGCCGGTGCGGGGCTTGGGGCTGAAATAGGTCGTCTTCGGAGTCATACGGCGTCGCTCGCCGGCCCACTGCGATATCTGCGCCACGGTCACCGGCCGTAACAAGATGGCCGCCTGGGCCGTGCCGTCCTGCAACGCATCGGTGGCTTCGCGGACGCTGTGCCGGTAGGCCAGGTCGTGGGGCGGAAGATGGGACAAGACCACGGCGACCAGGCTGGAATCGAGGTCGTTGCCGGCGGCGATGGAGGTCTCGTCGTGCGGGAGAAGGAGATGGGCGTTCCCGCCGGTGATCAGCACCAGGGAGTTGGAATCGGCCAGAGCGGCGAGGGTCCGCTCATCGGCCGTGCCCGCACGCACCACGTCGAACCAGGCCGAGAAGGCCTCGATCAGGTCAAAGTCCTCCGGGAGCCCGGCAATGGTGCGGTGGATGGCGCCAACAGTCAGCTGGTCGTCGGCCAGTTCGGTGATGAGGGCCATCACGAGGTCGTACGGGCCCGGGCTGTCGCCGTTGGCGGCCCGGCACTCGGCTTGGTAGGTGCGGGCCGTCTCGTAGCGGTGATGGCCGTCGGCGATGACCACCGGTGAGGTGTCGACGGCCTCGGCCACCGCGGCGATGGAGTCGGCATCATCGAGCACCCAGAGCTGGTGGCGCACGCCGTCGTCGTCGTAGGCATCGGCCACCGGCTCGTCGTCGCTCGGATCGAACGTGGCGGTCAGGCCCTTCGTCATGGACAGGCCCCAGATGGGGGAGAGATTGGCTCGGGTGGCACGAAGGAGTTCGAGTCGGTCGCTCTTGGCCTTGGGCATCGTCTCTTCGTGGGGCCGGATGTCGGTCTCTTGGCCCGGAAGGGCCAGGCCCAGGGCACCGATGACGCCCGTGGAGGTACGCCCCGCCGTGTCGGTCATCCGGTAGGGGTAGAGGCTCGGCGTGGGATCGGGACGGAGGAGGCCCTCTTGCCAACGGGCGAAGAGGGCCTTGGCCACGGCGTAGCGGTCCATGCCGGCGGCCAAATCAGGTTCGGGCAACTCGACCAGGACGGCGTTGGCGAAGTGTCGGGAAGCCAGGCGCACCCGTTCGGCCGAGGTGATCACGTCGTAGGGCGGGGCGATCACCTGGGCGATGGGCGTGGAAAGCGCGGCATATCGCAGGCCACGGAACGGTTCCAAGCGAGGCATCGGCCAACTCTGGCACACCGGGACCTGGGACGGGCGAGGCGGCCCCGTACACTGGCGGGGTGGACGAAGCAGCGGGTCTGGACCGGATTCTGACCGCGCCCAACGTGATCACGCTGGTGCGGCTCCTCTGTATCCCCCTGTTCCTCTGGCTGCTCTTCGCCGATCACCGCCAGATTCTGGCGGCCATCCTCCTGGCGGCGCTCGGGGCCACGGACTGGATCGACGGCCACGTCGCCCGGCGCTACCACCAGGTCTCCACACTCGGGAAGGTCCTCGACCCGGCGGCTGACCGGATCCTGGTGGGGACCGCCGTCATCTCGGTCATGATCTACCACGCCGTGCCGTTGTGGTTCGGCTTCGCCACCATCGCCCGGGAGATCCTGGTCTCGCTCATGGTGCTGTTGCTGGCCTCGCTGGGCGCGGCGCGGATTGATGTGTTGTGGGTGGGCAAAGCGGGCACATTCGCCCTCATGACCGCGTACCCGGGATTCCTGCTCACCTACGGCACCGCCGGCTGGCAGATGGATCTGCGGGTGGCGGTGTGGATCATCGGCGGGATCGGCCTGACGCTGGCCTGGATCGCCGCGGCCAGCTATGTGCCCCCCGCCCGTATGGCGTTGCGGCAGGGCCGGGTGGCCCGGCGGAGCGCCGATCGCGCCGAGCCGACCGGGAGCGCCGTATGACCGCGAGCGCCGAGTGACCGCGAGCACCGAGTGAAGGCCGTCATCATGGCCGGTGGTGAGGGCACCCGTCTGCGCCCGCAGACCTCCAATCTGCCCAAGCCGATGTTGCCGCTGGTCGGCCGGCCGATGATGGAGCACATCGTCTCCTTGCTCCGGCGACACGACGTGACCGACATCGTGGTCACGGTGGCCTTCCTGCCCAACGCCATCCGCAGTTACTTCGGCGACGGATCCGAGCTCGGGGTGCGCATGGTCTACGCCACCGAGGAGACGCCGTTGGGTACGGCCGGTTCGGTGCGCAACGCACACGACGAATTGGACGAGCGCTTCCTGGTCATTTCCGGTGACGTCCTGACCGACATCGACCTGACCGCAGTGGTGGAGTTCCACGAGAAGAGCGGCGCGTTGGCCACGCTGGCGCTGTGCGCCGTCGACAACCCGCTGGAGTTCGGCATCGTCATCACCCGCGAGGACGGCAGCGTCGAACGCTTCTTGGAGAAGCCGGGGTGGGGACAGGTGTTCAGCGACACCATCAACACCGGCATCTACGTGCTGGAGCCTGAGATCTTCGACCTGATCCCCGAGGGGCGTTCCGTCGACTTCTCCTCGGAGGTGTTCCCGGCTGCCCTCGACGCGGGGAAGGCCGTCTTCGGCTACGTGGCCGACGGCTACTGGGAGGACGTCGGGACCACGGCCGCCTACCTCAAGGCGCACCAGGACATCCTCGACGGCAACGTCGAAGTGGATATGACCGGTTTCGAGCTGCGCCCGGGCGTGTGGCTGGGCAAGGGGTCATCGGTCGATCCATCGGCTCGCATCGACGGGCCGGCCTTCATCGGGGAGAACTGCACCATCGACCAGGACGCCGTGTTGGGGTCCTATACGACCCTCGGAGCCAACGTGCGGATGGCCGAGCGGGCCGAGGTCCGGCACTCGGTGATCGGGGAGAACGCCTATTTGGGGCCGTCGGCGCGGGTGGAGGGTTCGGTGCTGGGCCGGTCCTGCGACCTGCGCCACGGCGCCCGGTGCGAGCCGGGTTCGGTGGTGGGGGAGGGCTGCCTCATCGGGGCCGAGGCCGCCGTGCGGGGCGACGTCAAGGTCTACCCCTACAAGGTGGTCGAAGCCGGGGCCCAGGTGAACTCCTCCATCGTGTGGGAGTCGGGCGGGGCCCGGACGCTCTTCGGCCGGGAGGGCGTGAGCGGCATCGCCAACGTGGATGTCAGCCCAGAGCTGGCCGTGCGCCTGGCCAAGGCCTGGGCCTCGACCCTCGAGAAGGGCGCCTTCATCACCACCTCGCGCGACACCAGCCGGGCCGCGCGGGTGCTCAAGCGGGCCTTGATGGTCGGCTGCAACGCGGTCGGGGTGAACGTCACCGACCTCGAGGTGGCGACCATTCCGGTGACCCGCCATCACATCCGGACTCGCGGGAGCCAGGCGGGCCTGACCGTGCGTCTGAGCCCGCACGATCCCCAGTCGGTCGTCATCCGCTTCTTCGACGACCAGGGACTGGACCTCTCGGAGAATGACCAGCGACGTATCGAGCGGCTGTACCACCGCGAGGAGTTTCGCCGCGTCACGGCCGGGGACATCGGCGACATCGAGTTCTCCCCGCGAGCGGTGGAGCACTACACGGCTGACCTGGTCGAGGCGTTCGGCCTGCGCGCCGTACCCCGGCGCGATCTGAAACTTGTGCTCGACCTCTCGTACGGCGCCGGCAGCTTTGTGATGCCCAACTTGCTGGCTAAGGTCGGAGCCGATGTGCTGAGCATCAACCCGTACGCGCAGACGCCGGGCATGATCGCGGTCGAACTGAACACCAGCACGGGGCGGGTGGCGGATACCGTGCGCGGTTCGGGAGCTGACTTGGGCGCGGTGATCGACGCTGGTGGTGAGCACCTGACTCTGGTCGATGGCACCGGGCGGGTCCTGACCAATGACGAAGCACTGATGGCGTACCTGGAACTGATCACCGCAGTCGTGGGCCGGGCGCGGGTGGCCCTCCCGGTGACCACCAGCACGCAGGCCGAGGAATTGTGCGCCGCTCGCGGCACCGAGGTGCTCGCCACGGCACTGTCTCCGTCGGGTCTGATGGAGGCGGCGGCGTCGGGCGGCGTGGTCTTCGCGGCCGATCAAGAGGGGGGCTACATCTTCCCCGCCTTCCTCCCCTCCTTCGATGCCGCCGCCGCCCTGGTGGAGCTGATCGCCCTGTTGGGGCGGGCCGGAGAATCCCTGGCCGACGTGGTCAAGCGGGTCCCCGAAATCCCCATCCTGCACTCCGAGGTGGAGACGCCTTTCGAACAAAAGGGCCTGGTCATGCGTACGCTCATGGAACAGATGGTCGATGAGGAGCGTGAGGTGCTCCTGGTCGACGGGATCAAGGTGCGGACGCTGGACGGATGGGTGTTGGTGGTGCCCGACCCCGAAGAGCCTTCGACACATATCTGGGCCGAGGGAGACGACTGGGCCGGCTCGGCGCGGCTCACCGAGGAGTACGTCGACCGGTTGTACGAGATACTCAGATAGGGTCGCCGTTCATGAACGTTCCGGACGACCTTCGTTATTCGACCGAGCACGAATGGGTTCGCGTCGACGGGTCACGTGCCCGCGTCGGGATCACTGACTACGCCCAAGACGCGCTGGGCGACATCGTCTACGTCGAGCTCCCGGCCGTGGACGCGGCGGTCGAGGCCGGCGGACCTTTGGGCGAGGTGGAGTCGACCAAGTCCGTCTCGGAGATCTACGCACCGGTGGCGGGGACCGTCACGGCCATCAACGAATCGCTCACGGCCAGCCCCGAGCGGATCAATCAGGACCCCTACGGGGATGGCTGGATCTGCGAGCTGGAGCTGGCCGACGTGGCCGCGCTGGACGGCCTCCTCGACGCCGGGGGATACGGGGATCTGACCGCCGGTTGAGCACGTTGGGGGCCACTTTGTAGCTCCAGGGATACGCGACCGTGGGGTGGAGTACCGTGTTCGCCGTGTTCTGTAATAACTGCGGGCATAGGAATCCCGAGGGTGTGAACTTCTGTTCCTCCTGCGGGAGCGCACTGGCCGGGGGCGACGACGCCACCGTGACCCTGCGTCCCGTCGACCACGGGGACAGTGCCGAGGAGAGCCCTGCCTTCGCGCCCGGTGAAGTTCCTCACGGCTCCGGCGTCCTGGTCGTGACCCGGGGGCCCAACGTCGGAGCGCGCTACGTGTTGGACGCGGGGGTGACCCGGGCGGGGCGCCATCCCGACAGCGATATCTTTCTGGACGACATCACTGTCTCCCGCCGCCACGCCGAGATCACGCAGGAAGTCAATGGGACGTTTGCCATCGCGGACGTGGGCTCTCTCAACGGGACCTACGTCAATCGGGAGCGCATTGACAAGGCCTCGCTCTTGCCTCACGACGAAGTGCAGATCGGCAAATTCAAGCTGGTCTACCTGGTGGCTGGACCAGAGTGAGTAGCCGTACCTACCTGTCCATCGGGGATGTCTTGACGCTGTTGCGGGAGGAATTCCCCGACGTCACTATCTCCAAGATCCGCTTCCTCGAGAGTCAAGGTCTAGTCAACCCCGAGCGTTCGCCCTCGGGCTACCGGAAGTTTTTCGAACCCGATGTGGAACGGCTCCGCTGGGTCCTGCGCCAGCAACGGGAGCACTTCCTGCCTCTCAAGGTCATTCGGGACCGCCTGGCCGCAGGGGATCTTGGAGACATCGAAGTGGAACCGGGCGTCGAGACAGAGGCTGAGCCGGCGCGACGAAACGGGGCTGCTTCCCATCCGGCCCACTCGACACCCGACGGCTCGGAACGAGCGGAGGAACCGGCGACATCGATGGGATCTTCGGCCGGGCGGACGACCCCACCGAGCCCGGCGTCCGGTGGGCAACGGCGTGGAAGCGCCAACGCGGCGGCGGGCCGGACCGAGGCGCAGATGGCACAGGCGGACAACGAAGCCATGGCGCGCATACTGGCCGACGCCTCGCGCCGCGCCGCGTTGATCCCCGAGAACGCCGCTGACCGCGCGCCGCTGCACGTCGTCCCCGATGCTGGTCACTCCACTGAGAGTGAGTCGGTCGCCGCGCGCACGGGCACGGCGCGCGGAGATGCGTCACCTTCGGTCGTGGCGAACGAGGGTCAAGGTCAAGGTCGGACTTCAGAGTCAAGTCCAGCGCGTCCGGTCGGAGCCAAACATGCGGCGGTCGACTCCTCGCCGACCTCGCGCCCTTCCGGCACCGCGGGTGAGCGCGACAGCGCCGCGGGCGGCGCGGCGACTGGTGGCGCTGGCGGCGCGGCGACTGGTGGCGCGGGCGGAGCGACTGGTGGCGCGGGCGGCACAGCTGATGGCGCAGGGGCGCCAGCCGGTTCCGCGGGGGCGGCCGGTGCCGGTGCCGGTGCTCGAGTTAGGGCAGGGTCGGCCGGCACGGACCATCGGCCCAAGGGAGGGGCACCGACCGCTCCAGGCGCGCCCACCCGCAGCGAGGCGGACGAAGCCGGCAAGGGAACCGGATCTGCAGGCTCCTCCGACTCGGGCGGCTCGGGCCGTCGGGCAACGGGGCCGGCCAAGCCGATACTCACGCCGGACATGGTCACCGGCGCCAGCCTGACCTGCGACGAACTGTGCTCGGCCAGCGGGCTGTCCGAGGCCGAACTGGCCGGCCTGCAGAGTTTCGGCCTGATCGAGCCGGTGATCGTGGCGGGAATACCCACTTTCGACGAGGATGCCCTGACCGTGGCCAACCTGGCCGCAGATTTCCGAAAATTCGGCATCGAGCCCCGCCATTTACGCATGTACCGCACCGGCGTCGACCGGGAGATCGGGTTGATTGAGCAGGTCATCATCCCTTTGTTGCGCCAACGCAATCCTGAATCCCGACAGCGGGCCACCCGAGCCGCCGAGGAGCTGGGGACCCTGGGTCAGACCATGCGGGCCACCTTGCTGCGATCGGCTCTGCGTCGCCACGTCGGGGGCTGATCACACAGGGGCCTTCGGGCGCTACATTTCAATCATGGTCCGAGTGATGTTGCGAGCCGTTCGAGTGGACCTGCAGTCCAACACTCCTGTCCTGCTCCTGCAGGAAACCGGCGGAGAGGGCCGGACGCTGCCCATCTTCATCGGCAATCCTGAGGCCACCGCCATTGCCTATGCGCTCCAGGGGGTGACCATGCCACGACCTCTGACTCACGATCTCATGACCGACATGCTGGGTGCCCTTGACATCAGCGTCGAGCGTGTCATCATCACCGAGCTCCGCTCCTCGACCTATTTTGCCGAGTTACATCTTCTCCACGGCGAGGAGCGGGCGGTCATCTCGAGCCGACCCTCGGATGCGGTGGCGGTGGCGGTGCGTACCGAGACCCCGCTCTTCGTCCAGGACGAGTTGATGGAGTCCGAAGGCATCATCTTGGCCATCGAAAGCGAGGATGAAGAGGACGAGGAGAACGTCAACGAACTGGCCGAACAGTTTCGCGAATTCCTCGACACGGTTCGTCCGGAGGACTTCAGCGGCTGACGCCGCGCGGTGGCGCGGTGCCTGGTCAGCCCTCATCGCCGGGGATCCACCAGGATGCGACCCCTGGCCGCTCCCCTCAGCACCTTGCTCAGTGCATCGCTGAGGCCGTCCAGGCCGACGACCTCGCTCACCATCTCGGCGCAGCGTTGCATCGGGAACTCATCGGCCATGGTCGACCAGAGGGCGCGGCGTTCTTCAATCGGGGTCGCCACCGTGTCGATGCCCAGGAGGGCGACCCCGCGGACGATGAAGGGGTAGACGGTGGAGGACAGTTCGTTGCCGCCGGTCAATCCGCTGGCCGCCACGCCGCCGCCGTAGCGCACCGTCCGCAGCGCCTCGGACAGGGCGGACCCGCCGACGCAGTCGACGACACCACCCCAGAGTTGCGGCCCGAGGGTGCGGCCATCATCGGGGCTGAACTGGCGCCCCACGACTCGAGCCGCGCCCAACTGCGTGAGGTAGTCGTGTTCGGCCCCCTTGCCCGACGACGCCACGACCTCAAAACCTTTATGGGCCAGGAGCGCGACCGCGGCACTGCCCACACCTCCGGAGGCACCGGTGACCAGAACCGGGCCGTCCTTGGGAGCGAGGCCATGCTGTTCCAGCCGGTGAAGGGAGAGGATGGCGGTGAAGCCGGCCAGCCCGATGATCGCGGCATTGCGGGACGACACCGCAGAAGGGAGTGGCACCACCCATTCAGCCGGTACCCGGGCGAAGCCGGCGAACCCGCCGTGATGGGCCACCCCCAGGTCGTAGCCCTGCACCAGAACGCGTCGCCCCGGGACCAGGGTGGGATCGTCACTCTCGGCGATCGTGCCCGTGAACTCCACCCCCGGGATCAACGGGAACTGACGGGCCACCCGGTTCCCTGGACGGGTCACCATGGCGTCCTTGAAGTTGATGGCCGACCACTCGACGTTGACCAGCACCTCACCCTCAGGTAGGTCGCGCTCGGAGAGGTCAGCAATGTGCGCCCGGATGACCTCTCCCATTTTGGATAGGCAGTATGCGGAGAAGCGCATAGTCCACTGTACGAGCCGCGAGGGCGAGCGCCGACGGCACCGGGCGCTACGGTCGCTCCGATGACTCGCTCCCCGTTCGGTTTCTGGCCCTCGCCACTAAGCGCGGCGCAGGCTGCCGCCGGGCGAGTGTCGCTCTCCGAGTTGAGCTCGGACGGGGGCCGGCTCTACTGGTTGGAGTCCAGGCCGTCGGAAGGCGGCCGTGTGGTGCTCGTCATGTCCGCCGGGGACGCGGTGGAGGAGCTTTCGCCGCGAGGCGTGAGCATTCGCAGTCGAGTGCACGAATACGGCGGTGGTGCATCATGCCTCGTCCCGGATCACGGCCCGGACGCGTTCGCCTACGTGCGGCTGGATGACCAACGGGTCTGGTTGACCGCCGGGGGATCGGCTGCACCGAGAGCCCTCTCGAGTGAGCCCCCGCGGGGAGAGATCTGGGCCCATGGAGGCCTCTGCGCCACACCCGATGGGGATTGGGTCGTTGCCGTGCGCGAAGCTCACCGTCCGGGGAGTTCGCGTCCCCGGCACTGCCTGGTGGCCCTGGGGACCCGCGCCGACAACGTGGGCGAATGGATCGTGGCCGAGGGCCATGGTTTCTACGGTGCCCCGCGGGTGAACAACGCGGGCGATCGCTTGGTGACGGTGGTCTGGGACCACCCTGACATGCCGTGGGACTCCTCGGCCGTTGTCGTCATCCCACTCGAGGTTGTCGTCGACGAAGCCGCCGCGACTTCGCGGCTGACCGCCGCCGGTGCGCTCTGGGCGGTGGCCGGGGCCCCGGACGAGTCGGTGGGGCAACCAGCCTGGCGGCTCGATGGGGGCCTGCGCTTTGTCTCGGATCGCCAGGGCTGGTGGCAGCCCTGGCTCCATCCAGGTACGGCCGGTGCGCATCCGGCCGAACCGATGACCGACGAGGCGGCCGAGTTTCACGGCCCGGACTGGGTCCTCGGGCAGACGACGATGGTCGAGATGGGCGATGGCTCAGTGGTGGCTCGCCTGACGTCGGGCGGCCGAGACTTCCTCGTGCATATCACCACCTCGCAGGCGCCCCCGAAGGTGCTCTCCCAGCCGTGTGTCTCCATCAGCGCGCTGTGCCCGCACGGTGACGGCGTGGCTTTCATCGGGGGACCGGCCGATGGGCCCGACGACGTGTGGGTGCTGCCGTCGACGGGGGAGGCGGCGCGGCCTCTGCGACCCGGTCGGGCTGTCGCGCTGGTACCCGCCAACGTCTCGGTGGGGGAGCCGTTCGATTTGGTCGGGCGCTCGGGTCGTCCGGTCCATGGCGTGGTGTACCCGCCGAAGCTGGGGGAGGCGGTGGGACCTGAAGGCACCCTCGCCCCTCTGATCGTCTCCTGTCACGGTGGGCCGACGTCGTCCGCCGGGTCCGGATTCGACGTCACCATGCAGTACTTCACCAGTCGGGGTTTTGCCGTGGCCCGAGTGGACTACGCCGGCAGCACGGGCTACGGGCGCGCCTATCGCTGCTCGCTCTGGGGGCAGTGGGGCGTGGCCGATGCCGAGGACTGCGTTGACGCCGCTCGCCATCTGGCCGCCACGGGCCGCGTCGACGGCGGCCGCATGGGTATCCGGGGTGGAAGTGCCGGGGGCCTGACCGCCCTCAATGCACTGGCCGCCGGTGAAGGGTTCTCCGCCGCCGTTGCCCTATACGGGGTGACCGATCTGTTGGGACTGGCGGCCTCGACCCACGACTTCGAGGCGCACTACATGGATCGTCTCATCGGTCCCTTGCCGGAGAGTCGGGAGATCTATGAGGACCGTTCGCCGGTGAACCGGGCCGCCCGGATGGGCGGTTCCGTGCTCCTGCTCCAGGGAACCGAGGACCCGGTGGTCCCGCCGGCCCAAGCTGAGCGCCTGCGCGACGCCCTGAGCGCCGCCGGACGGCGCTGCGTCGTGCGCTTCTTCGAAGGAGAGGGCCACGGGTTTCGCCGAGCGGAGACGCTGGTGGCCTGCCTGGAAGAGGAATTGGCCTTCTACCGAACCGAACTCGGGCTCTGAGGCCTCGCTCCGGGCGTCGACCTGCCTCACACCGGCCTATGCCAGGCTGTAGCCATTGAGATGTCGACCACCCCCTCTCGGAGCGGTGCTTCACCAAGCCTGATGCGACGGGTCCTGGCCCGTCTTGCCTCCGTCGGTCCCACGTCAGGCGACGCCATGTTGTACGGGCTGGGGGCGGCGTTCGCCCTGGGCATCATCCTCTTCTCGACGTTGGACCTGTACCGCCAGTGGGGAGAGTTGGCTCTGGGCCCGTACATCTTCGGGACCGTGGCTTCCGCCGTGTTGGCCATCGTCAGGCGGCACAAGGCTGCTGCGGCGTCCGCCGGCACTGACTCGCCGTCCGACACCGACGCCACCACCGGCCTCGCAGCTTCCACCTCCACCGCCAGCACCACCGCCAGCACCACGGCCGGCGTGCCGTCGCCCCGTCGCCGCGCCTGGCGGTCGCCCATGACCCCACGCCTGGCGATCGCCGTCTGCGTGTTCGTCGGCGCAACGGCCGTCCCGCTCGCCCTCGAGGTGGTGTGGCGCTCCAACGGAGACCCCGGCTCGCACTTCCAACCGGAGGTGGCCACCATCGAGAAGGGTGGCCAGACGGTGGCCAAGGGCAAGGACCCCTACCACGACGTCACCAACTCGCACGGCAAGGTCCTCTACCGCGTCCCGGGCGAGCCGACCTACGAAGGCTTCCTGCCCTACCTCCCCCTCATGACGGTGTTCGGGCTCCCGAGCGCCAAGCACCACGACATTGTGCTGACCGATGCCCGCATCTTCTTCAGCCTGGCCACACTGGCGCTCACGGCGGTGGCCCTCTGGCTGTGCCCGGCCGACGGGCGCCGGAAGATGCGCACCCTCCAGGTGATCGCCATCTTGCCCACTGCCGCCCTCCCGCTGGCCACGGGGGGCGACGACATGCCGATCGTGGCCTTCTTGCTGCTGGCCATGGTGCTGGCCCAACGGCGCCAGCCCTTCGCCTCGGGCGTGGTCCTCGGCGTGGTGTCGGCCATGAAGTTCACGGCCTGGCCGCTCGCCGCGCTGGCGCTCTTCGCCGCCCGGGACCGCCGCGGGGTGCGGCGTCCCGGCACGATGTTCCTCGGCATGTTGGTCATTGCCGGCCCGGTGGTGGTTCCCTTCGCCTTGCGCGGCCCGTGGGCCTTCTTCGACAATGTCGTGCTCTTCCCGCTTGGCCTGTCGGGCGTTAGCTCGCCGGCGGCCAGCCCGCTCCCGGGCCACCTCCTGGTGACCGCGTTTCCCTTCCTCCACCGGGCGCTGCCGTTGGCGGTCGGCATCGTGGGCGGTGCGCTGCTGGCGTGGCACCTCTCCCGTCGCCCCCCGAGCACGGCGGCAGAGGTCTGCACATTGGGCGGGATAGTGATGGCGGTGATCACCCTTCTGGCCCCGGCCACCCGCATCGGCTACCTGCTTTACCCGATCAACTTCTTCGTGTGGTCGTATCTCTTTCGCGAGATCGAGCGCGCCGGCGATATGCCGGAGCGAGCACTCAGCGAGAGCGTGTCTGTCTAGTCCGGGTCGGGAACTTGGAAGAGCCGGACGGTGAACGCGGTCTGGCCGGCCGGCGGGGCGTCGGGACCGAACGTGGTGGCCGAGACCACCGCACCCATCTCCCAGAAGAAGCCGTCGGAGCCCGCCTTCTTGCCCAGCACTTCGAGGGCACCTGGGTCATTGCGCGCCGGGCCGGTCTCGAAGATCTGCCAACCCTGCGCCTTCATGTCGCTCAGGTAGAAGGTGCGGATCGCCCCCTGCGAGTCGTCGCTGACCAGGCCGATCTGGGCGTCGAACTGGTCGGCCAAGGCGCTGTTGGCCTGATGTGAGACGCGAGTCGACCCCTCGGGAAGCGAGACGGCGTTGAGGATGTTCGACGGTGGCTCGCCGGACCGGGTGATGACGCTGAGAGCGGGAGCGGCGCGGACCGCACGAAGCGAGGTGCCCGTGATCACCCGGATACTCCTCGAGGTATCGGTCTGAGCCGGGGCGCCGTTGGTGGCCAGCCCGATGGCGACGAACCCGACCAGGATCAGGGCGGCCAGGCCGACCACGACCATGGCCGGGCGCATGCTGAACCCGGCGTACGGCGCCGGCCGGGCCGGCGTCGGGCCGGCCCCGGGCGTCGGGGCAGCCCCCTCCTCTTCGGGACCGTCGGGGTCGGTCATCTTCCAGCTCCCACGACCGCCAGCCTATGGCGACGCTGACCACCCGAAATGGTCGATAGGCCCATGCCCGGCCCCGAGCGTCCACGAGGCACCCCCGACCAGTCCCCGGGCCACGAATGCCTTGGCCCGGCTGATGGCTGTGGGCCCATCCGCCCCGAGGGCCAGGTTGGCGGCGATGGCCGCCGAGAGGGAACAGCCCGTGCCGTGGTCGTTCCGGGTATCGATGCGAGTGGCCTCGAGCACGGTGGTCCCTTCGGGACCGGCCACGACATCGTGGGCCACGTCGGTGAGGTGGCCTCCTTTGACCACCACATAGGTCGCCCCACGCGAGCGGATCTGCTCCGCGGCGGCGGCCATGGCAGGCACCGACAACAGGTCCTCCACCGGCCTGTGGGTCAGGGCGGCGGCCTCGCGCAGGTTGGGGGTCACCACGACGGCGTGGGGGACAAGGCGGGTCAGATAGGCCTCGATGCCATCGGGGTCCATGAGGGGGTGTCCACTCGATGAGACCAGAACGGGATCGACCACCAGCTGCGGCAACCGCCCGGCCGCAGCCAGGTCGGCCACCAGGTCGACGATGGCTCGAGTGGCCAACATGCCGGTCTTGACGCTGCGCACCGAGAGGTCGCCCAGCACGGTTTCGATCTGGAGGCGGACGAAGTCCGGCTCGAGCACGACGACGCCGCGCACGGCCGCCGTGCTCTGGGCGGTGATGGCGGTCAGCGCGGTGGTCCCGTGCACGCGGTGGGCGGCGAAGGTCTTGAGGTCGGCCTGGGCCCCGGCCCCGCCACCCGAATCCGACCCGGCAATGCTCAGCGCAGCCGGCGGAGTGGTGGGCCGATGCGTGGGTGACACTCAAGGAACGTTAGCGAGCATGATGCCGGTGCCTTCCCCGTCGGCCCCGCAAGTATCGTCGGTGATGGTGATCGGTGATGGTGTATCGGTGATGGCGTCGGATCCAAAAGACACAGGGGACCAAGCGCTGTGTATCGCCGGCGAACGGCTCGCGTCACGTCTCCTCCTCGGGACCGGTGGCATGACCAGCCTGGCGGCGCTGCGCCAGGCCCTGATCGCTTCGGGCACCGTGATGGCGACGGTGGCGGTGCGCCGGCTCGATCCGTCGGGGAAGGGAGCGCTGCTCGACTTGCTCGACGACGTGGGGGTACAGGTGTTGCCCAACACCGCCGGCTGCGCCACGGCCGGTGAAGCCGTCCTCACGGCCAAGATGGCTCGTGAGGCGTTCGGCACGGACTGGGTCAAACTGGAGGTCATCGGCGACGATCGGACCCTCCTGCCCGATGCCGTCGAGTTGCTGGCCGCCGCCGAACAGTTGGCCGACGACGGGTTCGTCGTGCTGCCCTACACCAATGACGACCCCGTTCTGGCCTTTCGGCTCCAGCAGGTCGGCTGTGCCGCCGTGATGCCCCTCGGATCCCCCATCGGGAGCGGACTGGGCATCCGCAACCCGCACAACATCGCCCTCCTGCGTGAGGCGGTGGAGGTGCCGGTGATCCTCGATGCCGGGATCGGCACCGCGTCCGACGCTGCGCTGGCGATGGAACTGGGGTGTGACGGGGTGCTGGTGGCCACGGCGGTGAACCGCGCCCACGATCCAGCGGAGATGGCCCGTGCCATGCGCCTGGCCACCGAGGCCGGGTACCGGTCACGGCGAGCGGGCCGCATCCCGGTGCGCTTCCACGCGGAGCCCTCGAGTCCCTCGGAGGGCAGGGCCGACTTCGGTCCGGTCGGTCCCCCTCCCGGCTGAGCGCCTCTTTACCCGCCGGGCGGGACCCGGCGGGCCGAGACCGGCGGCGCCAGGCGGGAGGGTTCTGCTCCTGCTCCTGCTCCTGCTCCTGCTCCAGCCTGCCGCCCATCACTGACGCTGCTGTCACCTTGACGGATGCCGGGGAGGGTACTATCTGTTAGGCAGCCCTAAGATTCGTCGACCCTAAAAATTAACGAGCCCCGAGATTCGCTGCCCGAAGATCAGCCACCAAGGAGAACTGCACCATGCGCCGTCTGCCTGTCGCCGGGGGAGTCCATGGTGAGGGTCGCCGTCGCACCTGGGCCCTCGGGACCGGGACCCCTTGGTGGGGCGCTGGCGCAGGTCGCCTCGTGAGAAGTCCGTGAGATGCCCTCGCGTCCTGACCGGCGCTGTAGCCCTCGCCCTGGGTGCCGTCAGCCTGGCCGCGTGTAGCGGCTCCGGTTCCGGCTCGGGCTCCAACGCCATCACGCTCTACAGCGGGCAACATGTGCAGACCACCCATTCGCTGGTGGCGGCCTTCGAGCAGAAGACGGGGATCACCGTCAACGTCCGATCTGACGACGAGGACGTGCTGGCGCAACAGATCGTCACCGAAGGGGCCCATTCGCCGGCCGACGTCTTCTTCACCGAGAACTCACCCCCCTTGCAATACTTGGCTTCGAAGGATCTGCTGTCTCCGGTCAATCCTTCGACCCTGGCCAACGGTCAATCCAAGTACGACTCGCCCGACGGCAAATGGGTCGGGGTCTCGGCCCGGGTCAGCGTCATGGTGTACAACACCTCGCTGCTGAAGCCCAACCAACTCCCCACCTCCGCCATGCAGCTGGCGGATCCGCAATGGAAGGGCAAGATTGGGTTGGCCGGTGGGGAGACCGACTTTCAGCCCATCGTCACGTCCGTAGCCCGGGCCCACGGCACGGCGGCGGCAGAGACCTGGCTCAGAGCGCTCAAGACCAACGCCACCAGCCATCTCTACCCGGACAACGAGACCCTGGCCGATGAGGTCAACCGAGGTCAGGTGGCTCTGGGCATCATCAATCAGTACTACTGGTACCGGGAGCAGGCCGAACTCGGGGCGTCGAACATGCATTCGGCCATCGCCCACTTCGCCCCCGAGGACGTGGGGTACGTCGTCGACGTCTCCGGGGCCGGCATCCTCAAGTCCTCCTCGCACCAGGCGGACGCCCAGAAGTTCGTGGCCTTTCTCACCTCGGCCCAGGGCCAGCAGATCATCGCCGACAGCAACAGCTTCGAGTATCCGATCGACTCGGGCGTGACCACGGCCAAGCCGGAGACGCCGTTCAACCAGCTCCAGCCGAACCCGATCTCGATCGCCGAGCTCGGCACCGGGGCCGAGGCGATCGCGCTGCTTCAGGAGGCCCAACTCTTGTGATCACGCGGTGACATCGATCCCGGCGATCGGGTTGCGCCCGGCCGCCCCGGCGGCCCCGGGCCCGACCGGTCCCCGGCATCTCGGCGGACAGCCGCGCCGCCGCCGAGCGCCGCGACCCCTCCTGGCGGCCGCGGTGGTCGTGTCGATCGCCGTGGTCCTCCCGCTCTGCTTCCTGCTCCTGCAGGCGGCCCAGGTGGGGTGGGCCAACCTGCACGCCCTGCTCTTCCGTGGCCTGACGGCGCAGCTGATTTGGGACACCGTCAGCCTCACGGTGGTCGTCACCTTCTTGTGCGCGTTGGTGGGGACCGTCGCCGCCTGGGTGGTCGAGCGCACCGATCTGCCCGGACGTCACATCTGGGCCGTGCTGCTGGTCATCCCCATCGGCATCCCTGACTTCGTCGTGAGCTTTGGCTGGCGGGCCATCCTCCCGGCCTTCGGCGGATTCTGGGCCGCCACGCTGGTGATGACGCTGGCCGTCTACCCCTTGGTCTTCCTCCCGGTGGCGGCCAGCCTGCGCAATGCCGACCCGGCCCAGGAAGAGGTGGCCCGCAGTCTCGGACTGGGCCGGCTGGCGACGTTCTGGCGGGTCACCGTGGGTCAGGCGCGGCTGGCCATCCTCGGTGGGTCGGCCCTGGTGGGGTTGGTGGTGCTGGCCGAGTTCGGTGCCTTCGAGATCCTCGGTTTTCGGACGTTGACGACCGAGATCTACACCGAATTCACGGTCGGGTTCAACCAGCCGGCCGCCTGCGCCCTGTCGCTGATCCTGGTCGTGCTGGGGGCATTCATGTTGCTGGCCGAGAACTCGGCCCGGGGCCGGGGCCGGGCGTCGCGCCTGGGGGCCGGGGCCGCCCGAGAGATGCGACCCCAGATGTTGGGCCGGTCGCGCCCGGCCGCCCTCGGTGGCATCGGCGCCCTGGTGATCCTGGCCCTGGGAGTTCCGGTGGGGGCCATCATCTACCTCTTGGTCAAAGGCGGAAACTCGACGCTGCCGGCGGCCTCCTTGGCGAGTGCCGCCGGTCACACCTTCCTTTATGCCGGAGCGGCCGGTGTGATCGCCACCGTCGCCGCGTTACCGATCGCCCTGTTGTCCGTCCGGTTCCCACGGCGAGAGGTACGGTTCCTCGAGCGCGCCAACATGCTGGTGTTGTGTGTGCCCGGCTTGGTGATTGCGTTGAGCTTCACCTTCTTCACGGAGCACTACCTGGCTGGACACCTCTATCAGACGCCCCTCTTACTGGTGCTGGCCTACGCCGTGATGTTCTTTCCCATGGCCGTCGTGGCCGTGCGCGCCTCGGTGGCGCGCTCACCGGTCGGGCTGGAGGAGGTGGGATCCTCGCTGGGCGTGCCGAGGCGCACGGTCTTCCGGCGCGTCACCCTCCCGCTCATCGGCCCGGGCCTGGTGGCGGCGTTCTGCCTGGTCTTTCTCGAGGCGGCCACCGAGCTCACCGCCACGCTGGTCCTCATCCCGACCAATGCCCAGACGCTGGCCACCCAGTTCTGGGCCTTCCAGACCAACCTCTCCTACAGCCAAGCGGCGCCGTATGCCGGGTTGATGGTGCTGATCGCCGCCGTCCCCAGTGTCGTCCTCGGCCGTTGGTTCGACCGCCTGCCGTCTCGTGACGCCACAACCCAGCCCGCCGGGAGGGCCGGCATCCCGGCGCCGAGCACAATGGGGACAATGGTGAAGACATGAAAGGCCTCGCCATCGCCGGTGTGTGCAAGTCGTTCGGCCCTCACCCGGTGTTGCGCGGCATCGACCTGGTGGTGCGCGACGGTTCCCTCACGGCCATTCTCGGGCCCTCGGGCAGCGGGAAGACCACGCTCCTGCGCATCATCGCCGGCTTCGAGCGACCCGATGAAGGTCAGGTTCGACTGGGTTCTCAGATCGTCGATGACGCCGGTGACGAGTGGGTGCCCACGGAGCGGCGACGCATCGGTTACGTCCCCCAGGAGGGCGCCCTCTTCCCGCACCTGAGCGTCGGACGCAACGTGGCCTTCGGCCTCGAACGGGGTCAGCGCAAAAGCGAGCGGGTCAACGAGCTGTTGGAACTGGTCGGCCTGACCGGTCTGGCCCGTCGCTACCCGCACCAGCTCTCCGGAGGTCAGCAACAGCGGGTGGCCCTGGCCCGGGCCCTCGCCACCGATCCAGAGATCGTCCTGCTGGACGAGCCCTTCTCCTCGCTCGACGCCTCGCTGCGGGCCTCCGTCCGGGCTGACGTCCATGACGTCCTGCGGCTGGCCAGGACAACGGCGGTCCTGGTCACGCACGATCAGGATGAGGCCCTCTCCATGGCCGACCAGGTGGCTGTCCTGCGCGACGGGGTCATCGGTCAGGTCGACACCCCCTCTGCGCTCTACGGGCTGCCCCGTGACGCCGGATTGGCCCAGTTTCTCGGTGAGGCCAACCTGCTCGAGGGAACGGTCAGCGGTCAGCTGGTCACGACGGCCCTGGGCACGTCGGAGCTGGCGTCATCGGGTGGATGGGCCAACCGGTCGTCGCCCGGCACGACGGCCCGGGTCATGGTGCGGCCCGAGCAGGTCGTGATCAGTGCCGATGAGGGCGACGGCGTGCCCGGCGTGGTGCGCAGCTACGAGTACTTCGGCCATGACGCCGTGGTCCGGATCCAGCCCAGCGCCGGGGTCGGGTTGCCCGAGTTGGTGGTCCGGATCACCGGCGGCCAACCGTGGACCCCGGGCAGCCGGGTCGGCCTCAAGGTGCTGGGTGCCGTGGTGGCGTGGCCGCTGGAAGAAAATCTCCCGTCGACGCCTGAATAACGTCTGGGTAACTACGTGGGTGTCGTCCCGCCTCGGCTAACATGAGCGGCCGGAGAGGACAGAGCACGGGAGGTGCAATGGCTGAGGTGTCCACGCCTGATGTCGGGGGATTTTACGGTCCACAGGTTTGTTCGCTGGTCGGCATCACCTACCGGCAGCTGGACTACTGGGCCCGCACCGGCTTGCTCCAACCGTCGGTGAGCGCGGCGAAGGGGAGTGGTTCCCGACGCGTCTACTCGTATGCCGACGTCCTCGAACTCAAGGTGATCAAGCAACTGCTCGACGCCGGGATCTCGCTGCAAGCGGCCCGCCAGGCCGTCGAGTGCCTCCGGGGTGACCTGGGCATCGATGTCGCCGCGTCGAACCTGGTCCTGAACGGGACCCGCTCCGTGCTGGCCCGGTCCAACGGCGAAGTGGTCGACCTCATGGCGGGCGGGCAGGGTGTGTTCAACATCGTGCCGCTGGCCGGAGTGGTCGACGAATTGGAAGCGGACATCGTGCGCCTGCAGCCCTCGGCGCAGTCCCGACCGTCTGGCGAACGTCCTCATCAGGAGTCGGTGCCCCGGGCCTCTGGCGAGTGAGCCCCAAGGCTCGTCCGGGCACGCCCACGCGGCGATCCCATCATCCGGCCGGCGGGCCGGCGGGCCAAATTCGATTCGCCCATCCATCGGAGCGTGTGTTCGCCGCCATCCTCGATCTCTACGAGGAGCGTTGGGAGTACGAGCCCGTGGAATTCGCCTTGCGTTGGGACGAACAAGGGTCGCCGGTGGGCGGGTTCCGGCCCGACTTCTGGTTGCCCGACCGGGGTCTCTTCATCGAACTGACCACGGCCGATCAACGGTTGGTCACCCGCAAGAACGGCAAGGTCCGGCGCATGCGCGAGCTCTATCCCGAGGTCCCGGTGGCCGTGGTGTATCAACGTGACTTCCTGGCCCTGCTGACCGCCCACGGTCTGGATTTGGCCCTCTCGTCCGCCGCCTAATCTGGACCGGTGGCCACCACCGAGCACCAGGACGACGTGGCGCGGCCCTTCCGGGTGTCCCCTTTGCACGAGGCCCACGTGGCGTTGGGCGCCAAGATGGTTCCCTTCGGCGGATGGGAGATGCCGTTGTCCTACCCGTGGGGGACCGTGGCCGAGCATCGAGCCTGCCGCCAGGATGCCGTGGCCTTCGATGTCAGCCATCTGGGCACCGTCCGCGTCGAGGGCCCGGACGCGTTCGATCACCTGCAGCAATCGCTCAGCAATGACCTGCGGCGCATCTCGGCCGGCCGAGCGCAGTACACCCATCTGCTGGACGAGACCGGTTCGGTGGCCGACGACATCATTGTGTGGTGGCTCGACGAGGAGCGATTCGATGTCATGCCCAACGCGTCGAACACCAGCCGGGTGGTCGCCGCCATCGGCGGTGACGACACGACGAGTACGCGGGCCATCATCGCCGTGCAAGGGCCCGACGCGCGCGCCCGCTTGGCGTCGGTCTCCGAAGCGGCGGCGGCGGTGCCCCGATTTCACGTCATGCCCTTCGAGTGGCACGGTGCGACGTGCCTGGTGGCGGGCACCGGCTACACCGGTGAAGACGGTGTGGAATGTGCCGTCCCGGCCGAGGCGGCGGGCGAGTTCTGGGCCGCCACCCTGGCGGCGGGTGTGACGCCGGCTGGACTGGGGGCACGTGACACCCTGCGCTTGGAGGCGGGGCTGCCGCTGCACGGCCATGAGCTCGGACCAGGCATCACCCCGCTCCAAGCGGGCCTGGGGTGGGTCGTGGGTTGGGACAAGGGCGACTTCATCGGCCGGGCCGCGCTGGAAGAGGAGCGCGCCACCGGACCATCTCGTCGTTTGCGCGGTCTGGTGGCCGAGGGTCGCCAACCGTTGCGCGACGGGGCTGCGGTCGAGGTCGGTGGCCACGTCGTGGGCACGTTGACGAGCGGCAACTACTCGCCCATGCGGGAACGGGGGATCGGACTGGCCCTGGTGGAGGCCGATGCCCAGCTGCTCGACGGCGATGCGGTGACCGTGATGCAAAGGGGGCGTGAGCTGCCGGCCAACTTGGTGCGACCGCCGTTGTGGCCGCCGAGGATGGAGGAATAGTTGCCCGACTACATGCCCCACACCGAGGACGAGTTGGCGCAGATGTTGGCCTTTTTGGGCGTGTCGTCGCTCGATGAGCTCTTTGCCAGCGTCCCGGCCGCGTTGCGCCTGGGTCGCGGCTTGGCCATGGCCGACGGTTCGCCCGAACCCGATGTGCTGGCCCGCATGGAGTCATTGGGTCGGGCCAATCCGGCCCGCACCGACCAGCTGGTCTGCTTCGCCGGTGGGGGTGCCTACGACCATGAAGTGCCGCCGGTGGTCCGTGCCCTGGCCGGCCGTTCGGAGTTCGTGACCTCCTATACGCCCTACCAGCCCGAGGTGGCCCAGGGGGTCTTGCAGGCGGTCTTCGAATTCCAGACCATGGTGGCCCGCCTGGCCGGACTGCCCGTGGCCAATGCTTCTCTCTACGACGGGGCCAGTGCGTTGGTCGAAGGGGTGAACCTCGGGGTGGCGGCATCGGGCCGGTCCACCGTGTGGCTGTCCAGCGGTATCCAGCCCCACTGGCGCTCGGTGCTCAAGACATTCGCCGCCGGGACCGGACACGACGTGGTGTCGGTGCCCCTGCGGGCCGGTGTGACCGATTGGCCCGAGGTCGGGGATGCGGCCGAGGCGCCCGGTGTGCTGGTCGTCGGGTACCCGAACTATCTGGGATGTCTCGAGGACCTCGGTGCCGCCCGCCGCATCTGTGACGCCACCGGTGCGCTGCTGGTCGTGGCGGCCGACCCGGTGGCGTCCGCTCTGCTGCAGTCCCCGGGGGAGTGGGGCGCCGATGTCGTGGTGGGGGAGGGGCAGGCGTTGGGAACGGCCCTGAGCTTCGGGGGACCGTATCTCGGACTGTTCGCCGTGGCCCAGCAGCACGTCCGACGCCTGCCGGGGCGCTTGGTGGGGGAGACGGTTGATCTGGAGGGCACCCGGGCCTACGTCACCACCCTGCGAGCGCGCGAGCAGGACATCCGGCGGGAGAAGGCGACATCGAACGTCTGCACCAACCAGACCTTGATGGCGATCTACGCCGCCGTCCAGCTGGGCTGGCTGGGCACCTCGGGTCTCCGCGAGGTGGCCGTGCGGTGTGCCCGGGGGACACGCTTTTGCCGGGAGGCGATGCTGGCTCTCGGTGGGGTGGCACCCATCACCGGGACCACGCCGACCGTGCGCGAGTTCGCCGTGCGGTTGCCGATTGCGGGCGCGCTGGCCGTGGCCCGTCTGGCCGACGAGGGATACCTGGGCGGACTGGCCCTGGCCGATCTGGTCGGCGCCGGAGGTGACGGGTCGATCTCGAGCGACGAGGCCGAGCACGGCCTGTTGGTGGCCGTGACCGAGCGCCGGACCCGCGCCGAAGTGGAAGGTTTCGTGCGCACGCTGGACAAGGTGGTGCGGTGAAGGCCCTCGGAGGATCCGAACACGGACTTCCGGGCGGCCGCGCCACCAGCGCGCCGCTCATGGGGAGAGACGCTGAGCCGACGCTGTTCGAGCTCTCCCAGCCTGGTCGCCAGAGCTGGCAGCTCCGGACGACCGGCATGCCCGAGTGGGAAGCCGAAGATCTCATCCCCGAGGAGCATCGGCGCGACGAACCGGTCGCATTGGCCGAAGTGTCCGAGCGGGACCTGGTGGCGCACTTCACCCGCTTGAGTCATCGCCAGTTCTCCGTCGACCTGGGGGCGTACCCTCTGGGCTCGTGCACCATGAAGTACAACCCGAAGATGTGCGACACCGTGGCCGGCCTGGCCGGCCTGGCCGGCGTGCATCCGGGGGCACCGGCACACCTGGTGCAGGGGTGGCTGCAGATCTTCGTGGAACTCGAAGAAGCCCTGTGTGAGGTGACGGGCATGGCCGCGGCCACCCTGCAACCGGCAGCGGGAGCGGCGGGTGAGCTGACCGGACTGCTGTTGATGCGGGCGTACCACCAAGCACGGGGCCAGTCCCGCCACCGGGTCATCATTCCCGACTCGGCCCACGGGACCAATCCCGCCTCGGTCACGCTGGGCGGCTACGAGACGGTAACCGTACCCAGTGACGACCGTGGTTGCGTCGACCTCGAAGCGTTGCGCTCGGTGCTCGACACCGATGTGGCGGGGATCATGTTGACCAATCCCAACACGCTGGGTCTGTTCGAAGAGGACATAGCGGCCATTGCCGCGGCGGTGCACGAGGTCGGGGGCCTGCTGTACTACGACGGGGCCAACCTCAATGCCATTCTCGGTGTCGTCCGGCCGGGCGACATGGGGTTCGACATCGTCCACATGAACCTGCACAAGACCTTCGCCACGCCTCACGGTGGCGGAGGACCGGGAGCCGGGCCGGTGGCCGTCTCACCCCGGCTGGTTGACTTCCTGCCCGGACCGCGCCCGGTGCGCCTGTCGTCGGGGTACGGCTACATGACGCCCGAGCACTCCATCGGTCGGATCCACAGTTGGCACGGCAACGCGCTGGTCCTGGCCCGTGCCCTGGCCTACATGCAGGTACACGGGGGCGATGGTCTGCGGCGGGTGGCCGAGCGGGCGGTGCTCAATGCCAACTGGATCCGCCACCGGCTCTCCGACACCTACGAGGTGCCGTTCGACCGGCCCTGCATGCATGAAGTGGTGCTCTCGGTGGCAAAGCTCAAGAAGGCGTACGGGACCAAGGCACTCGACGTCGGCAAGAGGCTGCTCGAGGAGGGCTTCCATTCGCCCACCATCTATTTCCCGCTCATCGTGGACGAAGCGCTCATGATCGAACCGACCGAGACCGAGAGCCTCCAGACGCTCGAGGCCCTGGCCGAGGCGCTCGAGAAGATTGCCGCCGAGGCGGCAGCGGGGGAACCGTTGAGCGAGGCTCCCCGCACGACGCCGGTCCGACGGGTCGACGAAGCTCGGGCGGCGCGCACCCTGGTGCCGACCTTCGACGCACGCCCGTAGTTAAAGGGTCGCGCCCGCTCGTTGAAGGCGCGCCTGCTGGTTACCCGGCCGTAGCTACTCGTTACCTCAGATGGCCGCGGCCATGGCCAGGCCGGCGATGGCCCCACCGACACAGACCGCCAGTCCGCCGAAGGTGTAGACGATCGCCGTTCGTCGCTGGCCCGTACGGATGAGGTGCAGCGACTCCCAGCTGGCCGTCGAGAATGTGGTGTAGCCGCCACACAGTCCGACCCCGACCACGCTGAGGAATCGGGGGGCCAACCCGTGGTAGAGCGAGAGACCGGTCAGGAACCCGAGTAACAGCGATCCCGAGGCGTTGACCACGACCGTCCCGATCGGCAGGGGATCCGACCGGCGCACCGAGATGTGGTGGATGAGCAACGCGCGAGCCACGGCACCGACGCCACCGGCGAGCGCCACCAAGAGCGCGAGCCCGAGCGTGGGGGAGTGGGCCACGGTCGTGATCATCGGGGGGCAACCCTTCGGCCGGCCGCGGCGCCCAGCGTCACCACGGCCAGGCCGCCGACCAGGCTGGCCGCCAAGTAGGCCGCGGCCAGGCCGACGTGATGGCCCCTGCCGAGGAGCACGGCCTCCACCGCCAGGGTGGAGTAGGTCGTCCATCCCCCGAGGAAGCCAACGACGAGGAAGGGACGGGTCAGAGCGAAACGGGCGGACACGGTGTCGGTGAGGGGGAGCAGGAATCCGATGGCCAGGGACCCACTCAGGTTGATCAGGAGGGTGGTCGCCGGGAAATGTCCGGGTGCGGTGGTAAGGGTGGCACCGAGGAGATAGCGGGCCAGGGTTCCCAGGGCGCCCCCGAGTCCAATGGCCAGGACGGAGCCCAGGGAAAGCCCGAGCCGAGGAACGGCCGGTGTGTCCAGTGCGTCTTCGTGGGTCATGGTCCTCCTGTGCCCGACGCTGTCGCGTGCCCCGAAAGCGTCACATGGTCAGGAGCCATCAGCCGGTTCATGCCGGCGGTTCAGAGTGTGGCCACTCCCCGGCGGGACCCATCACCGGGCGAACACCGGTGCAGCCAACACACCGGGTCGCGGGAACAACTCTAGCGGGGGAGTCCGTTCCTCCAAGAGATCCGACCCGGGTGATTTCCAGATCGCTTGAAAATGAGCTGGGTTGGCGATGTCGGTCGGTGGGTCGACGTCCTGAGAGACTTGTGACCTGTGGCCGGCTATTCGGGAACACCTCTGGCCACGAAGCTCGGCCTCAAGGCGGGAATGAGCCTCGTCCTCCTCCTCGGTCCGTCTGACGTTCACATGGAACTACCGGCGGGGGTGGCCGTACGGCGCCAGGCGAGAGGGCGGGCCGACGTCGTCCTTGCGTTCAGCACGCAGATGGAGCGGATCGAGCCGCGTGCCCACGCGTGGGGATCCATGGTCTTCCCATCGGGCGGTCTGTGGCTGGCCTGGCCCAAGAAAGCGTCCGGACGCGCCACCGACATCACCGACGGGGCGTTGCGGAGCGTCCTTCTTCCGCTGGGGATGGTGGACAACAAGGTCTGCGCGGTCGATGCCACGTGGACGGCCCTGCGGTTTGTCTGGCGTCGGGAACATCGGGCTCTAGATGCGCCGCCGCCCTAGGCCAGTTCCCTCGGCGCCCTATGCGGTGACTGCCTCGACAATGCGACGCATCCCATCGCGCCAGGGCACCTGGGTTCGGCCGAGGACCTGGTGCATTTTGGACACGTCGGGCCAGAGGGGCCATGGGGCGGTCGGGTCGTACCGAACGAGGGCCGGCCGGCCCACGAGGTCACCCAGGTAGGCGCAGTACTCCTCGGCACTCACCGTCTCGCTGCCGGCCCAGTTCACCACCATGGGATCGAGACTGGCGACCTCGAGGGCCCTGATACCCAAACGGACGTAGTCGTCCTCGTAGATGGGGTTGTAATTGTTGGGAGCGTCGGGATGCAGCACGATCTCCTTCCGCTCGAGGATCCGACGGAGTCGGTCGACCGGTGCGCCGCCCTGCGGTCCATAGGTGGAGAAGATCCGGATGATCGTGAGTGGCACACCGCGGTCGACGGCGGCAAAGCGGGCCACCGCCTCCCCGGCGATCTTCGAGAGGCTGTAGTTGCCCAGGTGGGCCCCGGGGGGATCGTCCTCTCGGAGCGGACGGGGACCCTGATAGGCGTAGGCCGAACCGGTCGAGCAGTAGACAAAACCTCGGATTCCGGAGCACGCAGTGACGAGGCGCCCCGCGGCCTGGGCGTTCACCTCGAAACAGCGCTGCCAGTCGGTGCGTGCTTCGGGCCCGACGAGCGCCGCAGCGTGAAACACATGCGTCAGGCCATCGGGCAGCCGGGTTGGATCGAGCGACGCCACGTCGCCCACCAGGGGCACAATGCCGGCCCGGGTCAAACGCTCGACATCGCCGGCTCCACGACATCGGGCCAGCCCGAAGACCTCGTGGCGCTCGGCCAGGGCTCGTGCGATGGGAAATCCGACACGCCCCGTGGCGCCGGTGACCAGCACCTTCCACCGTTCGGCTGGCGCTTCGATTTCTTCCCCCGTCACGAAGGGCAACTTAGAAGGATTCGGCTCCCCCGGCGGGGGAGCGTGGTGCGACGAGCTCGACCGTTCGGCCGCTCAGTCGAGGCGGGGACCGGGAGCATGCCGAAATCGGAAGGGCTCGCTCTCGCGCCCGGCAATCACGTACCAGCACTCGCCACTGGTCTCGGCGTCGAGAATGTGCTGGACGGCATCGACCACGTCGCTCACTTCCAGGATGGGGAAGCCCATATCGAGGAGGGACTGCTCGGATCCCTTGATGATGTTGGTATAGGCAAAGGACGGGCACAGGGCATGGATCCTGATGCCCTCTGAGGCGTACAGGTCGCCGAGCGATCGGACGAGGCCCACCACGGCATGCTTGTTGGCCGCATAGATCGGATCGAAGGGGACGGCCACCAAGCCGGCCATGCTGGCCGTGGCCACGATCGTTCCGCCCCCCGAGGCAATGATGGCCGGACGGGCCGCCGCGATGCCATAGACCACACCATCGAGGTTGATGCCCATCGCCCGGCGATAGGCCACCGGGTCAAAATCATCGCCCATACTGCACGCCGTGGTCACGCCGGCGTTCAGGTGGGCCACGTGAAGGGCCCCGAACTCCCTGACCGCAAAATCCACGGCGGCCCGGCTGTCGGCCGCCTGACTCACGTCGGTGTGGATGTATCGCCCCCCCAGTTCCTTGGCCAGAGCGGCCCCTCGCTGGTCATCGATGTCGGCCAGGACAACCTGGGCGCCCTTTCCGGCAACATGACGCGCAACTCCTTCGCCGATGCCGTTGCTTCCGCCAGTGATCAATGCCACCTTGCCGTCCACGTTCATTTGGCCGATCGTAGGGGAGCGGAACCGGAAGGGGGGTTGGGTGGGGCCAGGCCAATTCCTGGGTAACTTAACATAATGAACATTATCGGCGGTCCGGGGGAGGGACGATAGGTGCTGAACTGGGCCGATTCACCTCGATTGGTGTCCTCTTTTGCTCTTGGCGAAGTCCACCAGTGGATCTGCGGCCCGGTTGTGTCCGACGCCGGGAGGACGCTGGAGGACGTGGGAGTACGGGCCCTGGACACCCCGGGCCCGGTGCGGGATGCCACTTCAGATTTGGGAAGGATCCGACGAACGTGTGTTCGGTCAGGGCGCGTCCGATGCCATTTAGGGAGGACGGGCAGAAAGGGCGGCGCTCAGATGCTGGTGGTGAGGCCATTCTGAGAGACTCGGCGGGTGGAGGACAACAGAGAGGCTGATGGTCCGCGGTCGGCCCAAAGCGCAGATCCGGGGGAGGACGGCACTCCAGGTGTGGAACGGCTGCTCACGCTCTCCGACGGGGTGGTGGCCATTGCCCTCACGTTGCTGGTCCTGCAGTTGGCGGTGCCGACCATCGAGGGGGTCAGTGGTGCCCAGGCTCGGTCGCCCGGGTATCTGTGGAAGCAGCTCAGCAGCGGAGGAGGCGATCAGTTCACGGCCTATGTGGTGTCGTTCTACGTGATCGCGCAATTCTGGCTCACGCACCACCGGGTGTTCCGATCCATTCGGGGCCACGTCGAGGGCCTGGCCTGGTGGAACTTCGCCTTCCTGTTCGCAATCACGCTGATGCCGTTTTCGAGCGACCTGCTCGGTCGATTCACGGAGAATCCGGTGGCCATAGATATCTTTGCCCTCAATATCCTGCTGGCCAGCCTGACCACGCAAGGGGTGGTGTATTTCGCCCGGCGACACGGTTTGCAAGCGGAGGAACCGGATCCGCATGCCCTGCGCAGCACTCATTTTCGGGTGGTCTGGGTCTACACCGTCATCTTCTGCACGGCCGCCCTGGCCTGGATTGCTCCCCGTTGGGCCATGATCGGTTGGGTCCTTCTGGTGTCGGCGCAATGGGTCGGGGAGATCCTGGCGAGGCGCTTCCCTGGACGGATGGCCTCCCCTCCCGCCGTGGCGTGACGCGCAGCCCCCGGCTGCCCTCCTCCCCCGCTTGTGTGATCCCTCCAATGACTCGCGCATCTAGGAGGCGGCAGTCGCTGGGAGAACATCGAGACGATAGGCCCGTCCACCCGGCACGTTGATGGATTGGTACGTGGTGCCGCCCGTGGTGCGAATGGATCTGAGCACCTTCGCATTGCCGACAGCCCTGACGGTCACCGTGGCGCCAACGATGGGAACTGGGACCGAGATGCTTCCGGCCGTTCCGCTTGGCGCGCTGAACTGAAGGGAGAACGCTCCCGATGTCGGCGATTGGGCCCAACGGACGGTGATCGTGCCCAACGGCGTCGGCACATTGCCTTCAGCCCAGGTGAGCGAGCCGGGATGCGGTTGGACCAGCCACGCTCGGTAGCCGGGACTGGACGGTTGGACTCCGAGGACGTATTGGGAGAGGTCAGCCGTGGCCCCACTGGCCCAACCGTGGGCCAGGCTGGTGTACGACCCGAAGCCCGGCGCGCCGGTGGGCCCGACCAGCTCCCAGTCTGCTCCCGTGAAGTCGGGCCCAGGTGAGTCCATGTATCCCCAGAGCTTCTGGAGGAGGCTTAGGGCCGACGCGGTGTCGCCCTGAGCGAATTCGGCCCGTACCTCCTCGTTGGTCACAAAGGGGCTGACTGCCGCCATGTAGCCGGTCGTGGCCGTGAACGGGAGCGGACCGTACGGCGTCGGAGGTAGAGCGAGCTGCAGTGCTTTCAGAATCGAGGGGCCTTGCCCCCTGTCGGCCACCCCGTCGGTCACGGCCAGCGCATTGGCGTCCTGGGCGATTGTGTTCGGCATGACATTGGACGTGGCGTAGAGCTTGGTCCGGGGGCCGAGCAGGTATTGATTGATGGCCGAG
>CAVURD010000003.1:0-23296 GCA_963743785.1 uncultured Acidimicrobiaceae bacterium
CCGCTCACCTCTGAAGTCGGCCGCTCACCCTTCCGAGAGCAGCATGTCGCGGGACAGCTCCATCTGGCCCAGATGTTGGAGGAGCTCCTCCAGGACGTGGAGTAGCACGCCTCCCTTTGTCTTGGCGTAGGGCAAGTCGGCGTCTTCGGGGGGCAGGACCTGCGGCGGCGCGGCCGAGGCGTCGAAGCCCGAGATGTCAGTGGCCAGTTGACTGCGGGCGGTGGCGGCGCGTTGGGCCAGCTCGACCACCGCTCCCTGAGCCGCGAATTCCGCCTCTCGATCACGGGTGATGGCCCGTTCCGCCACCATCAACCCGCCCCAGAACTCCAGGACGCCGAGGCAGTGGGTGAGAATGGCGTACGGCGAGTTGGCTCCGGCCAGGTCGGGCCGCCGATTCGCTGTGCCGTCGCCCAGGGCGCTGACGATGGCCACCATTTCGTCGAGCGCCAGGTCGACGTACCAGAGGTAGTCGCCTTCGGACACCGCCAACCACGGAGCACCGGTCGGTGCCTGGGCGTCGCCCATCTCCCTTAGTGCGCCACCCAGGCGTCGGGGTTTTCGGTCATCTTCCGGACGTGCGCGGGGAGGGTGCCGGCGATCACGTCGGCCAGGGTCACCTTTTCGAGCACCGATCGCAGACTGGCCCGCACGGCGACCCAGACCTGTTGCAGGTTCTCGGCCGCGCCCTTGTAGTTGGTCATCTCGGGCCGGTAGCCCCGCACCTCGGCCAGCGGGCCATCGAGCGCCCGGATGACATCGGCCAAGGAGATCTCCTTGGCCGGTCGGGCCAAGCGGTACCCCCCTTCGGCGCCCCGCTGGCTGGCCACGATCCCAGACCGTCGGAGGTCGGCCAGGATCGCCCCCAGGAAGCGCGGGGGGAGGCCTTGTTCACCGGCCAAGTACTCGGCCGTCTGCGGGGCACCGGCCGCGGCCAGGGCCAGCAGCGCTCGAATGCCGTAGTCGACCTTGGCCGGGATGTGCATGGGCTGATTCTGCCCTGCCCGAGGTGGGAGGGCACGTCCGACCCTGGACGGGCGTGCCAAGATCGGAAGATGGCAAAAGCGGCGATACACCTGACCGGAGACAAGGACGCTGACGCACTGCTGAGCCGTGACCCGCTGGCCCTACTCATCGGGATGGTGCTCGACCAGCAGATTCCCATGGAGCGTGCCTTCTGGGGCCCGTCGGAACTGGCCCGCCGCATGGGCGCTCCGCTCGACGCAGCGACGATCGCGTCCATGGACCCGGAGAAGTTCGCTTCGCTCTTCAAGGAGACGCCCGCGCTGCACCGCTTCCCGGGCTCAATGGCTGGGAGGGTCCAGGCCGTGTGCCGCATCGTCACCGACGAGTACGGCGGAAAGGCCGATTCGGTCTGGAAAAATCCGGCTGACGGGAAGGATCTCATCCAGCGATTGACCGCGCTGCCCGGGTTCGGTGCACAGAAGGCGCGCATCTTCGCCGCACTGTTGGGCAAACAGCTCGGTGTGCAGCCCGAGGGCTGGCGAGCGGCCACCAAGCCGTTCGGCGACGAGAACACCTTCTTCTCCATTGCCGATATCACCGACGCCGAGAGTTTGGGCCAGGTCCGGGCGCACAAGCAGGCCATGAAGGCCAAGGCGAAGGCCAAGGGCCCAGCCAACGCGTGACGCCGCCCCGCGCCATCGCGGACTGCCACTTCTACCTCTGCACGCCGGACCGACCCGATCTCTGTGAATTCGTGTCGACCTGTATCGCCGGAGGGGTGGACATCGTCCAGCTGCGAGAGAAGCACCTGGACGCCAAGCCGCTCCTGGCACGAGCTCGACTCGTTCGAGACCTCTGTGCCGAAGCAGGGGTGCCATTCATTCTCAATGATCGCCCCGATCTAGCCCTCGAAGTCGGCGCCGATGGTGTCCACGTGGGCCAGGATGACGCGCCGGTACCCCTGGCCCGCCGGATTCTCGGACCCGACGTCCTCGTCGGCCTCTCGACCCATGCCGCCGATGATCTAGCAGGTGCCCACTGGGGCGAGGTGTCCTACATCTCCGCCGGACCGATCGAGGCCACACCGACCAAGCCCGGACGTCCCGGCACTGGACTCGACTACATCCGGATGGCCGTGGAGCGCTCGATCGTGCCGGTGTTCGTCACCGGAGGAGTCACCCCCGAGCGGGTCCCCCTCATGGCCCACGCCGGCGCCCGACACTTCGTCGTGGTGCGGTATCTGACCGAGGCCGCCGATCCGTTGGCCGCAGCGCGTCTCCTGTCTCATGCGATCGACGAGGTGCTCTGACCGAGAGGTTACGGCCACACGGCCACACGGCCACACGGCCACACGGCCACACGGCCACACGGCCACACGGCCACACGCCATGGTCGAGGCACCACGTGCATCGGCGCACATGGAGGTGCCGCGACGAGTTCACCCTGGGTGATTGAGCTCGGCTGCGTTGGGAGCGTTCAGCGCCTGGGCGAGGCAGTACCCGCCTTGCCTTGGGTGCGCCCGTGCCCACCCTTCGGCCTCCTCCATCGTCGGAAAGGGACCGACAATCGATTCGGGCGCGGCGTTCGCAGGCCCACGTAGGACGACTGCTGCCATGGCCTTGATCCTAACGAGATCGGCTGAGGAGGCCACCTCATTGGGCGAGGCGGGTGGGCGCACCATGTGAGCGGGTGCGGAACGCTACAGTGACCGGCATCCCGGGGGGGATGCGATGCACCTAGTGACTGTGGGGACAGCATGCGAAACAGGTACAGCACAGGGATGGCGGCCAAGGTCGCAATGGCCGGAGCGGCTCTCGCCGCCGCGCTGGTCTCGGTCGGCGGCGTGGCCGGGAGCGCCGGCGCCGCGACGACCGCGCCTCAGCCGGGGGTCACCTCGAACTCCATCACGGTGGGCACCATCTCGACCCAGACCGGACCGATCTCTTCGAACTTCTCGTCGCTGATCTACGGCGAGGAGGCCTACTTCAAGTACATCAACGCCCAGGGTGGGATCAACGGACGCCAGATCAACCTGAAGTACACCCTCGACGACGGCGGGAACCCCAGCCAGTTCACCCAACTAGCCAACACCTTGATCAACCAAGACCACGTGTTCGCCGTGACCGGCGTGGCCACAGCCTTCTTCACGCCCAACATCTTCGTGGAATCGAAGACCCCGACTTACGGCTACAACGTGACCGCCAACTGGTCCCCGGCGCCCAACCTCTTCGCCGCCGGGGGCTCGGTGCAGTACCTGCCCGCCGGGGCGCCGGGGGATGCCTATGTGACCCGTGCCGTCAAGGCCAACAAGGTCGGCTTCCTGGCCTACGGGATCGCCTCGTCGGCGGCAGCGTGCCAGGCCGGCGCAGCCGGCATGCAGAAGGCCGGCATGGACATCGCCTACACCGACTACAAGGTCGCCTACCCGGGGACCACGGTGGCTTCCGACGTCCAGCGCATGAAGCAGGCCGGGGTCAACATGGTGATCTCCTGCATGGACGTGCAGGGCAACGTCACCATGGCCCGGGCCATCCAGCAGTACGGCCTCAAGACGTCGCAGCTGTGGCTCAACGGCAATGACCAAGGGACCCTGGATCAGAACCAGAGCCTGATGCAGAACATCTACTTCTACATCGCGCACGTGCCGTTCTCGGCGCCCCAGTCCGAGTACCCGGGGCTCAAGACCTACCTGTCCGTCATGAACAAGTACGAGCCCAAGTACGCGCTGGACGAAGTGGCCATCCAGGGCTGGGAATCGGCCGCCCTGTTCGCGGCCGGCGTCAAGGCGGCGGGCAACAACCTGACCCAGGCCAACGTCATCGCCCAGACCAACAAAATGACGGCCTTCACCGCCGGCGGCCTGACCACGCCTACCAACTGGACCACGGGGCACACCGGCAACGCCCCGCCGTACTGCGGGGCCTACATACAGGTCAAGGGCGACAAATTCGTGCCGGCGCTCAACACGGGCAAGAGCGTGTTCGTCTGTTTCGACTCCATCGACGCCAAGAAGGGGCCGGTAACGCCACTGCCGCCCGGGACCCCGAACGCCACGTAGTCTGGGCGTACCACCGGGGAGGTAGCGGTCTGGGCGTACCACCGGGGAGATCGCGCCGGACGTCGGCCTGGTCGCGGGCCAGCCGATCCATTCGCCTCGATGGCTATAAGTCCCGCAACCGAGGGACCACCTGCTCGGTGACCTGTTGGACCCAGCCCACCGGGTCCGGACTCAGCGGCATGACCTCGACCAGATCCACACCCAGTTTGGCGTAATCCTCCATGCCGGTCAGGAAAGCATCGGCGTCGGTGAACGGATCGCCGAATCCGAGAATGGTCTTCTTGATGGTGTCGGGATCGCGGCCCTCGGCCTCGCAGTGCCGGGCCAGCACCTCGAGTTTGTGGGCCACCACCGAAGGTTCGGGAGCGAACAGGTTACAGGCATCGGCATAGCGGGCGACGAGGCGCAGGGTCTTTCGCTCACCGCTGCCGCCGACCAGGATTTTGGGGGCCGGTTGCTGAATGGGACGGGGGGAGCAGATGGTCTCGGCCAATTGGTAGTAGCGACCGTCGAAGGGCCCGTCGTCATCGCTCCACATCTGGTGGCAGATTTGCAGTGTCTCTTCGAGCCGTTCGAACCGTTCGCTGATGTCGGGGAACGGCACCCCGAGGCCGAGGTGTTCCCGCTCGTACCAGGCCGCGCCGAGGCCGAGTTGGGCCCGGCCTCCCGAGACGATGTCGAGCGTGGTGACGATCTTGGCCAGCAGTCCCGGGTGACGGTAGGTCACCCCCGTGACCAGCAGGCTCAAGGTCATCGACTCGGTCTGCCCGGCCAGGAAGCCCAGCGCGGTGTAGCCCTCGAGCATGGGGTCCTGGGAGCTGGCCAAGGTCTCCATCTGGAACCAGTGATCCATCAGGGTGAAGACCGAGCAGCCTCCTTCCTCAGCCGCCCTGGCGGTGCCGGCCAGGGTCGGGCCCAGGGCTTCAGCTCCCCCGGGCAGCGTGAAGTTGGCAAAGTGGATTCCGAGTTCCATGGTCGCCACCCTATGGTCCCGACTAGGGCGACGGCAGGAGCGACGACGAGGGATCCAGCCGGGCCATCACCTCGCTGAGGGAACGTCCCAAGTCCGAAGGGCAATCGTGACGGAAGAGCGGTCCGGTGCCGTCGCGCAAGAGCATGCTCGCCGCCGCGGCGCCGCGGGCCGAGATCGGAAGCGGCCGGCCCAGGAGCGCCAGCATCTCCCGGATTTTGCCTTCAGAGCGGGCGATGGCCGGGCAATTGAGGCTTACCCGCGGGCTGCGCGGGGGCGGCGTTTCACCGGCACGCTCCAAGAGATTGGCCCAGTGCTGCACCAGGTCCCGACGACCGGCCGGCGAGACCAGGATCTGCGCCCGCGCCGCCAAGAACCGGTTCGACTCGGGCGGGCGACCCTGGGCCAGCTGAGCATCGAGGGTCGACCCCAGCAGGCTGACCACCATGCTGGCCCATCGGCGATTGGCCCGGGCGACCAGGCCATGGGGGTGCCGGGGATCGATGAGCAGCAGGCTCGCCGTCTCGGCGCCCCTTCGGCCGGGCATGGTGGTGGCGGTCCGGTGGACCTCGTGTGGATGCAGTTCGTGAGTGGGCATCGTTCCATGGTGGGCGCTGAAGCGTAGAGACGAAAGTGGCATGATTGACGCTGTGCGCGACAAACCTGCCAACCGGTCCGACCATAAGGTGGCCATCGTCGTCTACGACGGGTTCGCTCCGTTCGATCTGGGCGTGGTCTGTGAGGTCTTCGGAGAGGACCCCAGGGTGACTCCGGGGAACCCGTGGTACCGCCTCTTCATCTGCGGGGACACCTCCGCCCCGGTCACCGCCGACACCGGGTTCCAGATACTGGTGCCGCACGGACTGGAGACGTTGGCCGAGGTCGACACCGTGATCGTGACGCCGACGTACCGACCCGAGGAAGTGGCGGAGTCCGTCTTCGCCGCGCTGCGCCAAGCCCATGCCCGGGGCTGCCGCATCCTCTCGTTGTGTACCGGCGCCTTCGTATTGGCCCGGGCCGGCCTGCTCGACGGGCGCCGGGCCGCCACCCACTGGACCGAATGCGACGAGCTGGCCCGCCGCTTTCCCCTCGTGTCGGTCGACGCCGACGTGCTCTACGTCGACGAGGGCGACATCCTCACCGGAGCCGGGAGCGCCGCCAGCATCGACCTCTTGCTGCACATCGTGCGCCAGGACTACGGCAGCGACGTGGCCACCCAGCTGGCCCGCCAATTGGTCGTGCCGCCTCAACGCGACGGGGGCCAGGCCCAGTTCATCGAGCAGCCCCTGCCCGAGCTCGAAGACGCCAACCTGTTCGCCGACACGGTGACCTGGGTCCAGGAGCATCTCGACGGCCCGGTGAGCGTCGAGGATCTGGCGCAGCGGTCCGCCATGAGCCCCCGGACCTTCGCCCGTCGGTTCCAGGCCGCCACCGGGACCACGCCGTACCAGTGGTTGCTCGGGCAGCGCGTCCACCTGGCGCAACGACTGCTCGAGACCAGCGACCTGTCGGTGGAGACGGTGGCCGAACGGAGCGGCTTCTGTACGGCCGGCAACCTCCGCAAACACTTCGGGCGCGTGGTCCACACCAGTCCTCAGGCCTACCGCCGCGCCTTCCAGGACCGAAGTTAGCGACGACGCTCCAGCCAGCCAACCAGGATGGCGACCACCCGGGGGTCGGCACGTAGCCAGTGCCCCGCCCCGAAGATCACCCTGAGGTCCGAAGGCCCGGTGGCCGCGCCCGCCAGGGCCCGGGCGTCTTCGAGAGGAGTGTCGGGATCATCGGCCCCGTTGACCACCAGGAGCGGCCGGCCCTTCAAGAGCTCGACGTCTTCGAGCGGGTGGAAGATGGAGAATTCCTTGGCCCAGGCGTCGGGTGTGGCCGGATAGCCGGGCGTGCGGATGACGCCGGTGCGCACGCACCGCTCCACCAGCGCCTCTGGATCATCGGTCAGGGGCGCCAGGTCGGCCGGGGTGCCCAGACAGGCCACGCCGGCCACGCGTTCGTCCAGGGATGCCTGATGCAGCGCCAGGACACCCCCGAATCCGAAGCCGACCAACCAACGCGGCGCCTCGGGAGGGACCTCGGTCTCGATGAGCAACGCCAGATCATCCAACCAGCCCTGGGGGGAGAAGTCGCCGCCTGACTCCCCCACTCCTCGCAGCGTCCCGGTGACCACGCGCCAGGCCGTCTCGCGGGTGAGCCGATCGGCCAGCGCCGGGTAGGTCTGTGCCACGTCGGCCGCCGATCCCTTCGCCCGCGGCAGGTCGTGGCAGACAACCACGTGCCCGTGCACCGCCCCCGGTGGCGTGACGCTGGCGTAGGTCCACAGGTCGCCCGCGGCACCGGGCAGGAGCCGGAAGGGCCCCGTCATCCTAAATCCCGATGCGCTGTGCCAGAAGCTCGCGGTGGTAGGCGGGATCGCCGAACAGCAACTCAGAAGACTTGGCCCGTTTGAAGTACAAGTGGGCCGGGTGCTCCCAGGTGAACCCGATACCGCCGTGGATCTGGATGTTCTCGGCTGCGGCGTGGAAGTAGGCCTCGGAACAGTAGGACTTGCACAGGCTGGCCACGACGGGGAGTTCGTCTGAATCCTCCGCCGCCGCCCACGCCGCGTAGTACGCCGCCGATTTGGCCGACTCGACTTCGAGCAGCATGTCGGCACACTTGTGCTTGATGGCCTGGAAGCTCCCGATCGGTCGACCGAACTGAATGCGGGTCTTGGCGTACTCCACCGAGGCATCGAGCACGCGCTGCGCGCCGCCGACCTGCTCCGCCGCCAGCGCGACGGCAGCCAGATCGAGCGTCTTGGCCAGTCCGGCTTCCGCGCCGCCATCGGTGCCGATCAACCACGCGGAGGTGCCGGAGAATTCGAGCCGGGCCTGCTTGCGGGTCTGGTCCATCGTCGGCAACGGGGTGCGGGTGAGGCCGTCGGTATCGCCCTTGACGCCGAAGAGGGACACCCCCTTGGCCGTCCGTGCCGCCACCACGATGAGGTCGGCCACGTGCCCATCCAGCACGAACATCTTGTGGCCGTTGAGGACCCACCCATCGTCAGCCGGCTCGGCCGCGCACTGGATCCCGCCGAAATCCCACCGGCCATTGTCCTCGGTCAGGGCCAACGTGCCGATCGTCTCACCTGAGGCGATGCCGGGAAGGAGGTACTTCTTGGCGTCGTCGTCGCCCGACGTCAGCACCGCGTTGGCGGCGAGCACGACGGTGGAGAAGAACGGAGCACACAGGAGAGCGGCGCCCATCTCCTCGAGAACGACGATCAGCTCCACGTAGGAGAAGCCCGAGCCGCCGAACTCCTCAGGAATGGTGAGTGACTGCAACCCAAGCTGGTCGGCCATTTGGCTCCATACCGCCGGGTCGTACCCCTCGGTCGTCTCCATGAGGCGGCGCACCTCGGTCTCGGGAGATTTCTCCGCCAGGAACCGACGGACCGCGGTGCGGAGTTCTTCCTGCTCGTCACTGAAGGCGAAATTCATGCGGGGACTCCTTTTGCCTGATTCATCAGGTCGCTGTCTACCAGAAGCAGGCCACCGCGACCAGATCCGCTCACGGTGTGGG
Organism: uncultured Acidimicrobiaceae bacterium; assembly: GCA_963743785.1. Taxonomy (GTDB): domain Bacteria; phylum Actinomycetota; class Acidimicrobiia; order Acidimicrobiales; family RAAP-2; genus Bog-473. The sequence goes on from CAVURD010000003.1 coordinate 8,565, forward strand.
ACGCTGGGGGGCATGGGAAATCTGGACATGATTTGGGACGACGCGAGGGTTGAGGTTCACCAGATCGTGGTGGGACCGATGGACAACAACGTCTACGTGGTCCGCTGCCGCCGGTCGGGGGAAGCCCTCCTCATCGATGCCGCCAACGAGCACGAAGCCCTGCTTGAGATCTGCACCCGCCTCTCGGTCGGCCAGGTGGTGGAGACGCACGGCCATTGGGACCACATCCAGGCCGTTCCGGCCGTGCGGGAAGCCGGTATTTCGGTGGCGGTGACCGAAGCGGACGCCGGCATGTTGCCCAGCTACGACCTGCTGTTGACCGACGATGAGGTGCTCACCGTTGGTGACCTGCGCCTACGCACTCTGGCCACCCCCGGACACACGCCCGGCTCGATCTGCTTCGCCGTCGAGGGGACGCCCCTTCTGTTCACGGGAGACACGCTCTTTCCGGGCGGGCCGGGAACGACCAAGCTCGAAGGAGGGGACTTCGAGGCCGTCATCAGCTCCATCGACCGCCGGATCTTCGCCAAATTCGACCCGGCGACGGTGGTTCTCCCCGGCCACGGCCTGGCCACCACCGTGGGAGAAGAAGCCCCTCACCTGCAGGAATGGGTCGATCGTGGATGGTAGACCTCCGGCCGTGCCGCAATACCTGACTAAAACGGTAGACTTTTAGGCATGGCGCCCCTGCTCGAGATCCGCGATCTGCACGTTTCCACCGAGGACATCGAGATCCTGCGAGGGGTGAACCTGTCGGTGGACACCGGGGAGATTCACGCGCTGATGGGGCCAAACGGGGCCGGCAAGTCGACGCTGGCCGGCGCACTGATGGGCAACCCGGTCTACACCGTGACCTCCGGATCGATCCTCCTCGATGGTCAGGACGTGACGGCCTGGGGAGCGGACGTCCGGTCCAAAGCCGGGCTCTTCCTGGCCTTCCAATATCCCGAATCCATCGAAGGGGTCTCCGTCACCCAATTCCTGCGCCAGGCCATGGCGGCCCGCACCGAAGAGGATGTCTCCGTGCTCGAAGTTCGGGTGCTCATGACCGAATGGATGGAGCGCCTCGGCATGGACAAATCGTTTGCCAGTCGCCACCTCAACCAGGGGTTCAGCGGCGGCGAGAAGAAGCGCAACGAGATCTTGCAGATGGCCCTGCTCAAGCCCCGCGTGGCCGTGCTCGACGAGACCGACTCCGGCCTCGACATCGACGCCCTGCGCGTGGTTGGCCGGGGCGTGCACACGGTGCGCGACGAGCGGCCCGAGCTCGGCGTGCTGGCCATCACCCACTACCAACGACTTTTGGACGAGCTCATCCCCGACTTCGTGCACCTCTTGGTGGACGGTCGCATCGTGAAGAGTGGTGGCCCCGAACTGGCCAAGCGGGTGGAGGTCGACGGTTACGAGGACTGGCGATGACGGCCCTTCCGTTGAACGTGGAGGCATTGCGAAAGGACTTCCCGCTCCTCACCCGCACGGTGCACGATCGACCCATCGTGTACCTCGACTCGGCATCCTCGGCCCTCCAGCCGCAGTCGGTCATCACCACCATGGCCCGCTACTACGAGACCACGCACGCCAATGTGCACCGCGGGGTCTACGCCACGGCGGAGGAATCCACCCACCTGTACGAGCACGCACGGATCATGACCGGTCGGTTCATCGGCGCCGAGGAGCCCGAGCACGAGATCGTCTTCACGAAGAACACCACTGAGTCCATCAACCTGGTGGCGCACACCTGGGGACGCGCCAATCTCAAGCCGGGCGACCGCATCCTGCTGACCGAAATGGAGCACCACGCCAATATCGTGCCCTGGTTGATGTTGGCCGAAGAAATCGGCCTGGAGATCCGGTACATCCCCGTCGACGGAGAGGGCCGACTGGACCTCGACGACCTCACCACTTTGGTGGCCGGGGTGAAGCTGGTCGGGCTCTCGGCCATGTCGAACGTCCTGGGCACGATCAACCCGGTCACCGAAATCGCCGCCGTGGCCCACAGCGCCGGCGCCCTGGTGGTGGTGGACGGGGCGCAATTGGTGCCCCACGCACCGATCAAGGTCACCGAGCTCGGGGCCGACTTCCTCGCGTTCTCGGCCCACAAGATGATGGGGCCAACCGGCATCGGCGTGCTCTGGGCCCGCAAGGAGTTGCTCAACGCCATGCCGCCCTTCCTCGGGGGCGGGGGAATGATCCTCGACGTGAAACTCGATTCATTCCGCCCGGCGGCCCCGCCGGCCCGGTTCGAAGCCGGCACGCCACCCATCGCCGAGGCGGTCGGCCTCTCGGCCGCCATCGAATATCTCGACGAGATCGGCATGGACCGCATTCGGGCCCACGAGCTCGCGCTGACCAACCATGCCCTGGCCCGACTGGACGAGAAGCTCGGCCGCGACTGCCGCATCTTCGGCCCACCGGCCGGCGCCGACCGCGGTGGGGTCTTGTCCATCGCCTACCGCGACGTGCACGCGCACGATCTGGCCCAGGTCCTCGACCAGTTCGGCGTGTGCGTGCGCCCCGGTCACCACTGCGCCAAGCCGCTCATGCGCAAGCTCGGCGTCCAGGCGACGGCCCGGGCCTCATTGTCCCTGTTCAGCGACGAGCACGACATCGAAGTGTTGATTGAAGGGCTATTGGAAGCCGGTAGATTGTTCGGGTGACACCACGTGCGCCCGAGGCCGCCTGATGGGCGACCTCGACGACCTGTACCGCGAAATCATCCTCGACCACTACCGCTCGCCACGAAACCGGGGCGAGCTCGAGTCGCCGCCCGCCCACCGGGTGGAGGGCTTCAACCCTCTGTGCGGCGACGAAGTGGTGGTGAGCCTCTTGGTCGAGGACGGCAAACTCGCCGACCTGAAAATCGGCGGCTCGGGCTGCTCCATCAGCCAGTCGTCCGCGTCGTTGATGTCGTCTGCCGTCAAGGGCAAGTCGCTCGACGAGGTGTTCCAGTTGATCCGCACCTTCAAGGGCATGATGTCGATCCACGAGGCTCTGCTCGGTCACGAGAACGAGCCCGAAGAACCCGAAGTGATCGATGTCGAAAAGCTCGGGGAATTGGCGGCCCTCCAGGGAGTGGTGAAGTTCCCCGTGCGCATCAAGTGCGCCACCCTCAGCTGGAACGCCCTGGCCCAGGGCCTCGACGAAGTGGCGGCCGAAGCCTCCTAGCGTCGTCGCTCAGCAGGGCCGGGGGTCGAAGGCCGGGATGGACCCCGGTGTCGTGGCCTGACTCGGGGTCGTGGTGGCCGATCCGGTCGAGGTCGGCGCCGTCGTCGCTGCCCCGGTGCTGCCGGCACTGCCCGTCGCTCCGGCCGAGGCCGTCGCGGTAGTCGGATTTCCGTACTGGTCGAGCGGTGGGGTGGTGGGTGTGTTGGGGGCGTCGCCCAGGAATTGCGTGATCATCTGGGTGGCGGCGGGTTCCTGCGTCACCACCACATCTTCGCTGTAAGGGGAGTAGTACGCACCCTCCGTCGGCAGGACGTAGGACACGAGTGACGAACCGGAAAAGGCGTGATAGCGCTGCGCCAGGGACAACAGAGCGGTCGCACTCAATTTGTTGTCGAGCGTCACGTCATGGGTCAGCGAAGCGATGAACGTGGCCGCCGTAATGGGGTTGTAGGTCGATTTGGCCTTGTTCACCACGGCCTCGATCATCAGGTTCTGTCGCTCGATCCGGCCGATGTCCCCGGTCCCGTCGCTGTGCCACTCCCCGTCTTTGTAGTACTCAAAGTCGCGCGAGCGGGAGAGGGCGAGCGACTGATAACCGGAGAGGACCTGGCATCCGGTGGTGGTGACATCGAGTCCGCTGCAGTTGGTGTACGAGCCGCCCGGACCGCACGCGCCGTAGTCGCGGACCGGATAGGGCACATCCATCGACACCCCGCCGAGAGCGTTGACCGCGTCCATCAGTCCGAAGAAGTTGACCACGATCCAGTGGCTGATCGGGATGCCGAAGGTGTTCTGAATCGTCTGCACCAGCCCGTTGGCCCCGGTGCCGCTCGGGTCCTTGTCGTTCGGCCCGGCGGCGAAGGCCGCGTTCAACTTGTTCGGGTTGGACACACCCGATGACGCCGGCACGCCCGAGAGCGTCACCAGGGTGTCACGGGGCAGGGACAGGACGCTGGCCGTGCCGGCCTTGGGGTCGACATGGATGACCTTGATGGTGTCGCTGCGCTGCCCGCCGGCGTTCGTCGCGTTCCCGAATTGCTCGGCCTCAGCCGCCGTCTCTCCCGACCGGGTGTCCGAGCCGATCACCAGGACGTTGTAGGGGGCGCCGTCGGCCACCGAGACGCACGACGCGCAGGCCGCCGTCTGGATCTGGCTGAATTCGTAGCGGAAATAGCCGTAGCCGGCCGCCGCCAGGAGCACGATCAGGGCGAGCAGCCCGAGCGCCACCCGCACGGCCAGTCGACCCTTCGAGCGGGGCCGCTTCTTCCGGCCGCCCCCGCTCCTGGACGCGTCGATTTTGGCCCCGAGTGACTGCAGACCCGCTTCGTTGGCCACGGCGTCGGGCCTGGCTCCGCCCCGCATCTGTTGACCGAGGGACTCCAGGCCACCCGCGTTGGCGCCCCGAGCCTGGGCGCTGCGAGAGGAGCGGCTGGACCTGTCGTCGGGCGGACGACCGTTCGCCATGGGCGCCTACGGTACCAAGCCCAGCCTGGCCGATAGGGGCACCCCTGGCCTACGTGGCGTAGCCGGCGTAACCGGTCTGCTCCAGCTCCAGGGCCAGTTCGGCGTCGCCACTCGCAACAATGCGGCCGTCGACCATGACGTGCACCACGTCGGCCTCCAGTTCAACCAGGAAGCGGTGGAAGTGGGTGACGGCCAGAATGCCGACCTGCCACGCCGACGTGGCGCGTTGGAGCCGGCGGGCCACCGCCCCCAGGGCGTCGACGTCGAGGCCCGAATCGATCTCGTCGAGGATGCAGAGGGCGGGCTGGAGGACGCCGAGCTGCACCATCTCCGTGCGCTTCTTCTCCCCGCCGGAGAGATCGACGTTGAGGGGGCGGGTCAAGAGGGCGGCGTCGAGTCCGACGGCCCGAGCTTCGGCGTTGAGGCGCTCATCAAGCGTGTCGGTGGCCACACCGTCGGCGGCGGCGTCGAGGAGGGAACGCAGACCGACCCCGGGCACTTCCACCGGATGCTGCAGGGCCAAGAACATGCCGGCCCGGGCGCGCTGCCACGCCGGTAGCCCCACCAATTCGTGTCCGTCCAGGCGAATGCTGCCCGCGGTGACCGTGGTACCGGGACGGCCCATCAGGGCGTGGGCCAACGTGCTCTTGCCCGAGCCGTTGGGGCCCATGATGACGTGCACCTCGCCGCTGTTGACCGTCAGGTCGACGCCGTGCAGTACCTCACGTCCGGCCACCGACGCGTGCAGGCCTTCCACCACGAAGTTCACGGCAGCACCACCGAGACGTCTCCGTCGGCCACTTCGACCTGGTACACGGCTACGGGTTGGGTGGCGGGGAGCGAGCACGGACTGCCGGTCAGCAGGTCGAAGGTGCTGCCGTGGCGCGGGCACTCGATCTCACACTCGTCGGCCCACACTTCGCCCTCGGCCAATGAAAAATTCTCATGGCTGCAGCGGTCGTCGACGGCATGGAACTCATCTCCGATGCGCACCAGCGCGATGCGGTAGCGGGGACCGTCGAAGCGCTTGGCCTGGCCCGGCTCCAGATCGTCGACCCGGCAGAGCACCACGGTCTCAGACACCGGTCACCGCGCTGGCGATGCTCCGCTGGCCGAGGGCCACGCTGAGGCGTTGGTGGACCTCTCGCCGCAGCAGCGGAGTCGCCGCACCGATGGGTCCCCGATCGATGATGGCGTCGAAGAAACCCTGCACGATCAGACCCTCGGCCACGTCCGGGGCGATGCCGCGCGACTCGATGTAGTAACGCTGATCCTCGTCGATCGGTCCCACCGTCGAGGCGTGCGAACACTTCACATCGTTCTCCAAAATATCGAGGTTGGGCACGGAGTCGGCATGGGCCCCCTCGTCCAGCACCAGGTTGTGATTGGTCTGGCGGGCGTCGGTGCGCACGGCCCCCCGGTGCACGCGGATCAGGCCGCTGTAAACCGAGCGGGAGGTCCCGGCCACGGCTCCCTGGCACAGCAACTCGCTGGTGGTGCGGGGCGCCACATGGTCCTGCAGGGTGCGAATGTCGTGGACCTGGGTCCCGTTCCCGAGGTAGGCCGAGAGGATCTCGCTGTGGGCTCCCTTGCCCACGACCGAGACATCGGCGCGGACGCGGTCGTAGTCGCCACCCAGGCCCACGGTGAAGGTACGTAGGGAGGCGTCTCGTCCACCCCGGGCCGCCAGCCGGGCCAGCGACCAGGCCGCCTCGTTGAGGATCTGCAGGGAGACATAGGACAGCGACGCCCCGTCGCCGGCCTCGAGCTCGGTGACCGGGACGACCAGGGATCGGGTCAGGCCGGCCGGCCCGGCGTAGATCTCGACCACCGAGGCCTCGGCGTTGGTCCCGAGGCGAACCGACGTACGCGGAAAGGCGGCGGCGTTGGGCAGAGACTCGTCCTCGTCCTGGTCGCACCAGTGCATGATGAGAACGGGGTGCGGCACCACGACACCGGCCGGCACGTCGATCAATACGGCATCGGGAAAGAACGCATCGTTGAGGCGGACCAGGGCGTCGCCGCCAACTTGGACGTGCCCCACCATGTATTCGGCATCTCCGACGTCGGCGGTGCCGCCGAATCCAAAGGCAGGGTGCTCGCCGTCGCGCTCGAAGTCCCCCGGCTGCCCGTTGTGCACCAGGACCTGGCCCGACAATGACCCCAGCGCCGAGACGGCCGAGACCAGACCCGCAGCTGCCCCGGCGGTGTCGTTCGGGGTGGTCGCCGGCGCGAATTGGTCGAGATCGAGTTCGTCGATGGGCGAATAACGCCACACCTCCTCACTCTCGGTCGGCAGCGCCGTCGAGGCGAATGCCACATGGCTGGCCACCCGACGTTCGCGCAACCACTCCGGCCCGGGCAGGGCCGCGGCATCCTCGGCGCGAAACGTTTGCAGGGTCAAACTCTCTCCAATGGGGGTGGCAGGCACCGTCAGCAGCACGGTACTTTCAAAGCACTCGTCGCCGGACCTCTGAGCCGACGTTGAGCGGACCTACCGCCCATCACTCTAATGCCCAGCAGGAGCACTCTTTCCGCCCCGGTTAGCCTGCGGGTATGGGAGAGATCGCCAACTTCACCTCGCCGGTCCTGAGTATCGACCAGCACGATGCCGTGGCTACGGTCTGGCTGGACCGGCCGGAGGCCCGCAACGCCATGGGACCAGAATTGTGGACCGACCTGCCGCGGGCCATGCACGCCGTGAGCGAGGAAACCGCCGTGCGGGTGGTCGTGGTGGCGGCTCGGGGGCCACACTTCTCGGTCGGCCTGGACCTCAAGGCCATGGGAACCGTGTTGAGCGGAGACGGGGACGGCGGTGGGGGCGGTGGGGGCGGTGGCTCGCCGGAGCCGTCGATGGCCGCTCGGGCCCGCAAGTCCCGCCGCGAGGTGCTGCGCCTCCAGGCCTCTATTTCGGCCGTCGCCCTGTGCCCCAAGCCGGTCATCGCCGCCGTCCACGGTTACTGCATCGGCGGCGGGGTCGACCTCATCGCAGCCTGTGACATCCGGCTGGCCTCGGCCGACGCCGTCTTCTCGGTGCGCGAAGCCAAGGTGGCGATCGTGGCCGACCTCGGGAGCCTGCAGCGACTGCCCGCCATCATCGGGGCCGGACACCTGGCTGAGCTGGCCTTCACCGGCAAGGACATCGACGCCGCCCGGGCCAGGGAGATCGGGCTGGTCAACGAGGTGGCGGCCGATGCGGGGGCGGTGCAGGCCGCGGCCGCCGCGCTGGCGGGCGAGATCGCGGCCAACTCCCCCATCGCCGTGCAGGGGACAAAGTCGGTGCTGGCCGCCAACGAGGGACGCACGGTGGCCGAAGGGTTGGACTATGTGGCCACCTGGAATGCCGGCATGTTGGCCTCCGACGACCTGGTCGAAGCCATGATGGCCTTCATGGAGCGCCGCCCGCCGAACTTCACGGGCCGCTAGGACCGGGGGCCGACGCCCATCGCTCAGCGCTCACGCTCAGCGCTTCTTGCGCCACCACCGGTTGCTGGCCCGCTCCCGTTTGGCATCGTCCCGGCGTACCTCTTCGAGCAGGTCCGGCGCCACCTCGTTGATGATGTCCTCGGCCGAATCCAAGAGCGCGGCGGCATCCTGTCCGCCGGATCCGGGCTCGTCCTCGAGTGCCGGCTCCACCAGACTGCCGTGCGACCAGCCCACATCGGCCAGACGGCGACGGTAGGAGGGGCAGTTCTCGGGGCAGCGCCAGGGCGCCTCGGGTGCCAGGTCGAGCCGGCAAAAGCGCGCCGCCTCACCCGAGGCGTAGGTCCGGCTCTGGAAGTTGACGCATTCCTCTCGCATCGGCACCGCACCATGGTGCCATGCCGCCACCGGGAACGCGGTTCAGGTCCGGCGCAGTGGCGCCCTACCCGACCGAGCACCGAGCCACTTATCCGACCGAGCCCTCCATCTGCAGCTCAATCAGGCGGCTCCACTCCACGGCGTATTCCATGGGGAGGGTCCGGGTCACCGGCTCGATGAAGCCGTTGACGATCATGCCCATGGCCTGGCTCTCGGAGAGTCCCCGGCTCATGAGGTAGAAGAGCTGGTCCTCGCCCACCTTCGAGATCGTGGCCTCGTGCCCGATGCGGGCGTCGCGCTCACCGACCTCCATGTAGGGCTTGGTCTCCGAGGTGGAGTCGTCATCGAGCAGGAGGGCATCGCACCGCACGAACGACTTGGACCCGGTGGCGCCCTTGTCCACGTGCACCTTGCCTCGGTACGTGGTGATCCCGCCGTCCTTGGAGATCGACTTGGACACGATGGTCGACGAGGTCTCCGGGGCCACGTGGAACATCTTGGCCCCGGCGTCCTGGTGCTGGCCGGCGCCGGCGTAGGCCACCGACAAGACCTCACCCGACGCCTTCGGCCCCATCAGGTACACCGAGGGGTACTTCATGGTCAGGCGCGAGCCGATGTTGCCGTCGATCCACTCGACGTGGGCCTCCGCCTCGGCGCGGGCCCGCTTGGTCACCAGGTTGTAGACGTTGTTCGACCAGTTCTGGATCGTCGTGTACGTGATGCGGGCGCCCTGCAGGGCCACCAGCTCCACCACGGCCGAGTGCAACGAGTCGGTGGTGTACACCGGCGCCGAGCACCCCTCGATGTAATGCACCTGCGAGCCCTCGTCGGCGATGATCAGGGTCCGCTCGAACTGACCCATGTTCTCCGCGTTGATGCGGAAGTAGGCCTGCAGCGGCATGTCGACCTTGACGCCGGGCGGCACATAGATGAACGACCCGCCCGACCACACGGCCGAGTTGAGGGCGGCGAACTTGTTGTCGTTGGGCGGGATGAGCGTGCCGAACCACTTGCGGACGATCTCGGGGTACTCGCGCACCGCGGTGTCCATGTCGCAGAAGAGCACGCCCTGTGCCTCGAGGTCCTCTCGGTTGCGGTGAAATACCACTTCACTTTCGTACTGCGCCGTCACACCGGACAGATACTTGCGCTCGGCCTCGGGGATGCCCAGCTTCTCGTAGGTGTTCTTGATGGCGTCCGGGAGGTCCTCCCAGCTGTCCACCTGACCACCGGTCGGCTTGATGTAGTAGTAGATGTCATCGAAGTCGAGCTGGGGCATCTGCGTGGCGAACCACGGTGCCATCGGCTTGCGCTCGAAGTGCTTCAACGCCTTGAGTCGGAAGTCCCGCATCCACTGCGGCTCGTTCTTCATCTCTGACATCTCGCGCACGATCGACTCGTTCAGGCCCTTCTTGGGCTTGAAGATGTAGTCCTCGGCGTCGCTCCAACCAAGCTGGTAGCGACCAAGATCGAGATCTGTTGTAGCCATGCGGCTCCTGGGGTCTTGGGGAGGTATTTCTCCTATGTAGATAGTAACAACTACCCGGGCCAGGCGAAACGGAATCACCTGGTAGCCACGTCGGTTGCCGTGGCAGGCTCGGCGGATGGCAACCCCACCCCGGGCCGAAGAGCGCCCCCGCACCCTGGTCTCGCACGGTGACCAGCGGAACGACCCCTGGTTCTGGTTGCGGGACCGAGAGGACCCCGCCGTCCTGCCCTACCTCGAAGCCGAGAATGCCTTCACCGAGGATGAGCTCGCGCCCCTCGACGGCCTGCGCACCACCCTCTTCGAGGAGATGAAGGCCCGCATCCTCGAAACGGACATGTCGGTACCGTCGCGGCGCGGGCCGTGGTGGTATTACGGGCGCACCGAAGAGGGGAAGAACTACGCCATCCACTGCCGCCGGCCGGCCAGACCGGCCGACGAGCTCCCGCCCGTCGGCGAGGCCGGGGTGGGTGAGGTGATCATGCTCGACGAGAACACCCAGGCCGAGGGGCATGACTACTTCGCCGTCGGGACGGCCGTCGTCAGCCCCGACCACGCCTGGTTGGCCTATGCCACCGACACCGAGGGCGCCGAGCACTACCAACTGCGCTTCCGGGCCCTCGAAGGTCGAGGCGGGAGTGACAAGGTCGACGATGGTGCCGCGCCCGAGGTGGTGGCCGACGTCGGGTACGGATTGGCCTGGTCGAGTGACGCGACCGTGGTCTTCTACGTCCGCTTCGACGACGCCCAGCGGCCCCACCAGCTATGGCGCCACCGATTGGGGACCGATCCGGCGCGTGACGTCCTCGTCCTCGAAGAAACCGACCGACGCTTCTCCCTCGGAACCGGACGTACCCGGGACGGGGCCTTCGTGTTGGTGGGCCTGCACAGCACCAACACGACGGAGTGGCTGGCCATCCCGGCCGACGAACCGGCCGCCGAGCCCCGCGTGATCATGCCCCGCCGCGAGGGGATTGAGTACTCCGTCGACCATCTTTCCCGGGCGGGTGACGCCGGCCCGGGCTGGTTCCTCATCTTGACCAACGACGAGGCCCAGGACTTCCGGGTCCTGGCCGGTCCGGACGACGCGGCGGATGGGAATGACGGGACCGACGAGGAGGACACCTGGCGCGAGATCGTGCCGCTGCGGAGCGGGGTGCGGATCGAGGACGTCGATGCCTTTGCCACGGTGATCGTGCTCAGCGAGCGCGCCGAGGCCGAGACGGTGGTCCGGGTGCTTCCGCTGGGGACAGGGGGCGACCCGTTGGACGGAGACCTCCTCGCGTGGAGCTGGATGGTCCCTTCCACCGAGCGGCCCTCGTCGGTCTGGTTGGGCGCCAACCCCGAGCCGGACATCACCACGCTCCGCGTCGGGCGGACGTCGATGGTCTCACCCAGCAGTGTGTTGCAGATCGATCTGGCTTCGAGAGGCGAGATCGTCCTCAAGACCGAACCGGTGCTCGGTGACTTCGACCCGGCCAACTACACCACCTTCCTCACGTGGGCCGAAGCCGGCGACGGGGCGCGGGTGCCGGTCTCGGTGGTGCATCGCAAGGGCATCGCCTTGCCCGCCCCCTGTCTCCTCTACGGCTACGGGGCGTATGAGATCTCCATCGATCCCTCCTTCTCGCACCATCGGCTCTCCCTCCTCGACCGCGGCCTGGTCTACGCGGTGGCCCACGTGCGGGGCGGCGGTGAGCTTGGTCGAGCCTGGTACGACGGCGGCCGCATGGAGCACAAGGCCAACACCTTCAGCGACTTCATCGCCTGCGCCCACCACCTCATTGACGAAGACGTGGCCTCGGCCGGGGCCCTGGCCGGACGCGGCGCCTCGGCGGGCGGGCTGCTCATCGGCGCTGTGGCCAACACCGCGCCCGATCTCTTCGCCGCTCTGGTGGCCCAGGTCCCCTTCGTCGATTGCGTGAGCACCATGCTCGACGCCGAACTCCCCCTCACCGTCGGTGAGTGGGAGGAGTGGGGCAATCCGCTGGCCGACGTAGCGGCCTACTGGCGGATGCTGTCATATTCGCCCTACGACAACGTCGCCGGCCACAACGCGGACGGCAGCGTGCGCACGTACCCCGACCTGCTGGTCACGGCCGGCCTCAACGACCCCCGAGTCAGCTACTGGGAGCCGGCCAAATGGGTGGCCAAACTGCGCCATCTCAGCCCCGCGACCAGGGTGTTCCTCCGCACCGAGCTGGGGGCCGGCCACGGCGGGCCCTCCGGTCGCTACGACTCGTGGAAGGAGGAGGCGCTGGTGCAGGCCTTCGTCCTCGACGCGCTGGGAATGGTCACCGCGCGTCGAGTGCGTGAGTGCGTGAGTGCGTTAGGTGGCCGCCGACGCCGGCGGCGTGAAGTGCAGCGTGAGCGGCGTCTGATACCCCGACGGCAACGTCACCGGCGACCCGTTGACCGTGGCCGTGAACGACGAGGGTGCGCCGACCTCGACGCTGACCAGTCCGGTGGCGGGGATGGTCTGCTGCTGGCCGGCGGCCAAGACCCCGCTGAACACACTGGCCCCGGTGGGACCGGTGACGCTGATCCAGCATTCGCTCGAGGTGGCCGAGACGACCAGCGTGAAATTGCTCGACGCCACGGCGTAGGTGGCGTCGCTGGCCGAGGTGACCTGCGGCGCCGAGACGGCGGGGAGCGGGGCCGTCGTGGTGGTGGTCGCGTGCGGGGTGGTGGTCCGGCTCGTGGTTGCCGCCGCATGGTGGCGCGGCGCCGCCCGGTGCGACCCGAACACCAGCAGCACCACGACCAGCACCAGCACCGCCAGGACGGCCAGGCCGGGCGCCAACAGGCGGCGGGGCCGGTGGTTCATGAAGCCGATGGCAGGGTCTGAGCGTTCGGGAGCCGGCTTCCCCGGCACCGGGGCCAACGCGTCGTCGAAGGTGAGGGCCCCGACGCGCTCGACCGCCTCGGGTGGGGCCACCGGCGGCACCGCGCTCGGGGGTGGGCTGGTCAGGCGAACGGTGGCCGAATCGGTCAGGCGAACGGTGCTCTCGGGATAGGCGTGCTTGGGGACCTCGACCGGGTCGCCCGCCTTCTGCGATCCGCGGGGGTGCTCGTTGATGACCTCGAGGGTGTGAGCCACGCGGTGATACCCCTCGATCGTGTGGACGTCGTCGTGGGAGCGGCGTCGTAGGAGCATCGCCCCCAGGAGTGACGCGACGACCACCACGATGATGATTCCATCGACCAACACTGCCTCCTATTCAACAGGACGCGAGGGTCGAATGGTGCTTCGGGTAGAACGCCTCGACGAATGGCACGGCCCACGCCTCGGGCACGGGGCGGGCCGGCTCGCGACGGCCCAGCGCAGCAGCCTTTCTGGGCGTCAGTGTCCCCCCGGGTGACGCAATCGATCTCGTCGGCTCCCCCGGCGAATTCCGCCATGACCGAGCGGGCCAGGAGGTCCGGCGACCCGCCCACGTCTTGAGCGCGGGTTGCGTCCCGCCGGCTGACGACGCTGAGCTCATCGATGACGGTCGCCTGAGGTTGCCTCCGATGAGGTCACAGCGGGGCTCCGGCGGAGGCACGATCACAAACCGCGACCGGAGACTGTCTCCCCGGTCGTGCCACTCACCGGCGTTCGCGGTCACCCCGTTGCATCGCGTCAGGACATCTGAGATCGTGGTCCCCATGACCGTGGCTGGTAGCGATTTCGCCAGGGTTGCGGTACTTGATGGGGGTCCGATGGACGGGACGGAGCACACGATCGAGGTCGACGCGGACGAGCTTTGCGTCGTGATGACCGATGGCCAGCAGCACCGGTATCTGCGAACAGACGACGTTCAGCCGACTCCCGACGGTCGGACAGCGCTGATCTTTCGGTGGAACGGACGGTACTTCGGCCCGAAGTAGCCGGGGGCGATGGCCGAACCGGCGTCCAAGGGACACCTCACGCTGGTCGGTCAGAGCCGCCGACCCTCGTCTTCCTCGCCTCTATCCTGACCCTGTGCCTACAGACCAGTCCGGTGACTATGCCCGTCGAGCCGCCGCAGCTCCCAGGCTGGCTGATTCTGAGGCGGCTGAGCTGGTGGCACTGGCGCAGAAGGGCGATCTCCGTGCCCGCTCAGAACTGCTGGTCTCACATCGTCGGATAGTGGCCAGGCTGGCCCAGCGGTACGCACGGACCGATGTCTCCTGCGACGAGCGGATCCGACTGGGAGAGCAGGGTCTTGCCGTCGCCATCGAGAAGTTCGACCTCGCCAAAGGGTTCCGCTTCTCCACGTATGCCACATGGCGGATTCGACAAGCCATCACCATGGGCCTTGGCGGTGCGGGCGGCGAAGCCGGGGTACGTGGGCCGAGAACGCCCCAGCCCTCATCCGGCTCTGAGTCAGCCGCTCTTTAGGTCATCCTGCTCCCGGCCGAGTGGGGTACTCCCCGGGAGGTCATCGAGCGCCCGACGCCCGTCCCCTGCTGGTTACCGGGAGGCCCCGAAGCTCAGTGAAATGGCCGGAGCCGCACTGAGGGCAGTGGCTCAGGGCCCTCCTCACTCCCGTATCGTCTTCGTCGCTACCCCTGATTTCTCTTGAGCCTGTGGCGTGAGAAAGATGACCCCGGTGGTCATGTGTCCATGCGGCTCCCCGTGAGGCATGGTCCAGCTGTACCCGTACTCCGAACAGCGACGCATCCGGGGGCCACGGTCCCGACGCCACCAACTGAACTTCGACACGCCCGAAGGCGTATTCAAGTTCGCAAACAGGGTGAGCGTCTCCCGGACGGAGGCACCTGGGTCTCCGAGGTGCCGAACAGGGGCGCTGCAAGTGGGCGTCAGGTGCGGCGGGCCGTCGGCGGCGGGCCG
>CAVURD010000004.1:0-543680 GCA_963743785.1 uncultured Acidimicrobiaceae bacterium
GAACTACGGTGGCGGGATGCGACGTTTCTTCACCATCGTCATTCGCATCGCCCTGGTGGCCGCCGTATTCGGTGTGGTGCGCCAGGTGCTGCTGGATCGATCATCGCACCAGGCCCTCCGGGGTCGACCGGTGATCGGCAGCCTCGATACCTGGCCGACGGTGCCCCGCCGACCGACTGACTCGACCGACTGACCGACCCGTTGACCGGTCGACCGGCTGACCGGCTGGCTGGGCGACCGGCCTCGATCGTCTACAGGCTGACGCGGTGCAGATCGAGGATGCCCTCGTCGCTCCGGAGTTGATCGACCACGGCATCGGACGCCGGGGAGGTGGTCGAGATCACCATCATCGCCGTGGGAGCGGAAGGGCTCGGCCCAACCGCCATGGACGAGATGGAAGTACCGGCGGCGCCCAACGCGGTGCCGACGATGCCGATCATGCCGGGACGGTCGTCATTGCGCACCACCAGCATGTGCGGTGACGGCGGTACCTCGACCACATGGTCGTCGACCATGACCACTCGGGGCTCGGTGTGGAGTCCGGCCGTGCTCAGCGTGCCCGAGATCGAGTGCGACTTCGAGCGCAGCGTGATGAGCGACTTGTAGTCGCGCGAGGTGGCGGTGGAGGACTCGCGGACCTCGAGTCCCCGCTGCTCGGCCAACTGCGGGGCGTTGACGTAGGACACCGGTTCTTCGGTCGAACCGGCGAAGATGCCCTTGAGCGCCGAGAGCGTGAGGATTCCCGTGCTCACCGAAGCCAGCTCACCTTGGCACTCGATCTCCAGTCCATCGGGCAGACCGTCGTGCAGGCAGGCGAAGAAACGACCCAGCTGCTCGGCCAACGGCATGAACGGGCGGACCAGGTCGGACACGTCGGTGGCCGCGACGTTGACGGCATAGGGAACGAAGTCGCCGGCCAGCGAGAGCAGGACCTGCTCGGCGATGGTCACCCCGGCCTTGTCCTGGGCTTCCTCGGTCGAAGCGCCGAGATGCGGCGACACGACGACCTGGGGAAGCTCGAACAACGGCGAGTCCGTGCACGGCTCCTGGGCGAAGACGTCCAGCCCGGCCCCGGCCACGATGCCGTCCCGGATGGCCTCGGCCAGCGCCTCCTCGTCGACGATGCCCCCTCGGGCTGTGTTGATGATCCGGATGCCGGGCTTGGCCTTGGAGAGCAAGTCCCGGCCGAACAGGCCGATCGTCTCGGGCGTCTTGGGCGTGTGGATGGAGACGAAGTCCGCCTGGCCCACCAGCTCCTCGATCGTGACGAGGCGGACACCCATGGCCCGGGCCCGCTCGGGCGAGACGAACGGGTCGAAGCCGATCAATTCCATGCCGAAGGCCAGGGCGCGCTGGGCCACCAACGAGCCGGCTCGACCGAGCCCGACCACGCCGAGGACCTTGCCGTGGAGCTCCACGCCCTCCCACTTGGAACGCTCCCACCGCCCCGCCACCAGGGCCGCGTGCGCTTGGGGAATGTTGCGGGCCTGGGCCAGCAGCAGGGCCATGGCCTGCTCGGCCACCGAGAGGATGTTCGACGTCGGGGCGTTGACCACCATGACGCCGCGCTCGGTGGCGGCGGTGACGTCGACGTTGTCGAGCCCAACCCCGGCCCGGCCGACCACCTGCAACGAGGTGCCGGCAGCGAGGACGTCGGACGTGACCTGCGTGGACGATCGGATGATGAGGGCCTGGGCGCCCACAATGGCTCCCAGGAGCTCCTCGGGCCTCACCCCTTCCTGGACGTCGACCTCGTGCCCGGCCCGGGCCAACAGGTCGAGTCCACTCTGGGCAATCTTCTCCGTAACTAGTACCCGTGCCACCGCAGTGGTCTCCTCACTCCCCCCGCTCGACGAACGACCGGTGCTGCCGGTCAGTCTTGCGCTTCGGCAAAGAGCTCGGCCAACCGGGAAACCCCTTCGACCAGGTCATCGTCGCCCAAGGCATAGGACATGCGGAAGAACCCGGGCGCGCCGAACGCCTCGCCGGGCACCACCGCCACCTTGGCCTCGTTGATGCACACCTCCGCCAGCTCGGCGCTGGACGATGGCCGCTGCCCCCGCAGCGATTGCCCAAGCAGGCCCTTGACCGACGGGTAGGCGTAGAAGGCCCCTTCGGGCTCGACGCACACCACGCCGTCGATGTCATTGAGCATGCGGAAGATGGTGGTGCGACGTCGATCGAAGGCCGCCCGCATCATGGCCACGTCCTCGAGGCCGCCCGACACGGCGGCCAGCGCGGCCCGCTGGGACACATTGGCCACGTTGGACGTCTCGTGGCTCTGGATGTTGGTGGCCGCGGTGATGGCATCGGTCGGCCCGATCAACCACCCGACGCGCCATCCCGTCATGGCGTAGGTCTTGGCCACGCCGTTGGCCACCAGACAGCGCTCGGCCAGCTCTGGCACCAGCACCGGCATGGAGTGGTGCTCGGCTCCGCCGTACACCAGGTGCTCGTAGATCTCGTCGGTCAGCACCCACAGACCGTGCTCGACCGCCCATCGGCCGATCGCCTCGATCTCCCCGCGTGGGTAGACCGCCCCGGTGGGGTTCGATGGTGAGACGAAGAGGAGCGCCTTGGTCCGCGGCGTGCGGGCTGCCTCGAGCTCCTCGACACTCGAGCGGAAGCCGCTCGTCTCGTCGGACAGCACGGGCACCGGGACGCCGCCGGCCAGGGCAATCGACTCGGGGTAGGTCGTCCAGAACGGAGCCAGGATGATGACCTCGTCGCCCGGGTCGCAGAGCACGGCAAAGGCGTTGGCCACGGCCTGCTTGCCCCCGTTGGTCACCAGCACCTGCTGGGGTGTGACCGACAGACCAGAGTCCCGCAGCGTCTTGGCCGCGACGGCCTCGCGGAGCGCCGGGATTCCGCCGGTCGGCGTGTAGTGATGGTTGGCCGGGTCCCGGCACGCCGCCACCGCGGCCTCGACGATGTGGGCCGGCGTGGCGAAGTCCGGCTCGCCGGCGCCGAATCCGATCACGTGCTCACCGGCCGCCTGGAGCGCCTTGGCCTTGGCGTCGACGGCCAGGGTGGCGGACGGCGACACCGCAGCGGCGCGGCGCGAAAGCCGGCGAAGTTCACTGTGGGTGGCGGAGGCGGTCGTCACAGATCTTATGATCGCATACGTGCCCGACACCCCTGACATCACCATTCCCACCGAACTCCGGCCCCAGGACGGTCGATTCGGATCGGGACCCTCGAAGGTCCGTCCCGAACAGATTGCCGCCCTGGCCGAGGTCGCATCCACCTACATGGGCACCAGTCATCGCCAGAAGACCGTGAAGGCACAGGTGGGCCGGGTCCGGCAAGGATTCCGCGATCTCTTCTCCCTCCCCGACGGCTACGAAGTGGTGCTGGGCAATGGGGGAACCACCTGCTTCTGGGACGCCGCCACCTTCGGGCTCATCCAGGACCAGAGCCAGCACCTGAGCTTCGGCGAGTTCTCCTCCAAATTCGCCGCCTGCGTCACGGCGGCGCCTCACCTGAAGGACCCCCAGGTCATTGCCGCCGAGGTGGGAACCCACCCGGTCCCCGTGGCCGACTCCTCGGTGGATCTCTATGCCCTCACCCACAACGAGACCTCGACGGGAGTGGCCATGCCCATCCGGAGGCCCAAGGGGGCGACCCTGCCGATGGACGGCGGGGGCCTGGTCGCGGTCGACGGGACATCGGGCGCCGGCGGATTGCGGGTCGACCCGAACGAGTTCGATGCCTACTACTTGGCCCCGCAGAAGTGCTTTGCCGGTGACGGCGGACTGTGGATCGCCCTGATGTCCCCCGCCGCCCTCGAGCGGGTGGAACAGATCGCCTCATCGGGCCGCTGGATCCCCACCTTCCTCGACCTGAAGACGGCCGTCGACAACTCCGTGCTGGACCAGACGTACAACACGCCGGCGCTGGCCACCATCTTCATGCTGGCCGAGCAACTGGACTGGATGAACGCCAACGGCGGCCTGGAGTGGACGGCCTCGCGCTGCGACCGCTCGGCGGAGATCCTCTACACGTGGGCCGAGCAGACCGGCTTCGCGCGACCGTTCGTAGAGAACCCGGCGCAACGCAGCCACGTGGTCGCCACCATCGATTTCGTCGATGCCATCGATGCCTCGGCGATCGCCGCCACCCTACGGGCCAACGGCATCGTTGACACCGAGCCCTACCGCAAGCTGGGACGCAACCAACTCCGCATCGCCATGTTCCCGGCCATCGAGCCCGACGACATCGCCTCGCTCTGTGCCTGCATCAACTATGTGGTGGGAGCGCTGGCCAGCGCGTAACCCGAGCGGTTCAGACCTCGTCCAGGAACGTGCGAGCCAGGCTCTTGGGGGACTTGCGCAGCCAGGCCTCGGTGAGCAGCTCTCCGAGCATGTCGACCCGCACCGTGCGCAGGTTGACCACCACACACGCCAGCCGCTTGCCCCAATAGAGCGGCTCGCAGGAGGAGGGGTCCTCGGCCGCCGCCGCCAGGATCTCCGGCTCATCGACCATGACCCGGACGTGGTGCTCGTCGGGGACCGTGGCGAAAATCTTGTTGCGTACCCGGAAGGAATTCATGCCGTGGTGATCCTGCTCGGTTGCCTCGGGGAGGGCCAGCGCCATCTGACGCACTTTTGCGAGCGTCACCACCGGGCCATGCCTCAGTAATCGAGCCCGGCGTACCACTCACCCCGACCCGGCGTGGTCAGATCGAGCCGATGCCAGGCCGGCGTCAGGAGGTCGATGCCGCGCCGGTTGATGTCGTCGGACAGGTGCGGGTGCGCGGTGTAGACGTGCCGCGGTGTTCGGTCCTGGTCCAGGGTGGCTGCCACCCGCTCGGGTTGTCGCATCATTTCAATTTCGAGCTGACGCAGCTCTTCCCGCTTGGGCAGGTCGAGCGCGGATGCCTCGAGGTGGCTCCGGTACACGTCGACCTCCTGGTCCCACTGTACCGATCCACCGTTCACTCGGACTGAGCCGGGCCGAGGTAGACAAGTTCCTCAATCGCCCGGCCATCGAGCTCGAGATGCACCTGGCCGGCCCGGACCCAACCGCTCTGCTCGTACAGCGCAACGGCCGGCAGGAATTGGTCGGACACATCGAGGACGGGCCACCGGCCGAGCGTTCGGGCCTCCTGGGTCGCCACCTCGAGCAGTGCACGACCCACTCCCCGGTGACGTGCCTCGGGACTCACCAGAAGGCGAGCCACCACACCCAGCCGGTCGACCGGGCACGTCAGGGCTCCAGCGGCGATGGACATGGCCGCCGGGATGGTCCGCCGATGGAGGGCCACGTGGCCGATGACCCGACCCTCGGCTTCCGCCACCCAGGCCGCCAGGGCATCGGATGCGGAGAGGAACGTCCGCAGATCGGTGGGCAGGTAGGCCGGATAGCCATCCCGTTCATGAACGACTTCCGCCAGCCGGACGCATGCATCCAGGTCGCCCTCTGTCCGAAGCCGCACCCGCACCCGCACGGCGCCAGTTTCCCTCAGCGCACGTGCGGCCCGGCCGCTCGTTCGACCAGCACGTCACCCGAGACGCTCCTGGCCGTGAGGGCGACATCGGGCCCATCGCCACGGGAGCCCGGCACCTGACCCAGCGGAATATCCGAGTGGACCCGGCCGGACATGGTCTCAGCGTCGACGCTGAGATTGACCCCCTGGACGATCCCGACCGTGATGTCACCCGAGACGGCTCTGATCTGCATGGTCCCGGCGGCATAGGACAGCACTCGTACATTGCCGGAGACACCGACGATGGAGGCGTCACCTGCGACATCGCCCAGCCTGACGTCACCAGAGGTCGACCGGACATCGGCGCGGTTGGCGGCCGAGCCGACCTCGATGTCACCCGACGTCGAGGTGAGTTGGACCCGGCCATCCACCCGGACGGCCCGCATATCGCCGGCCGCCGAATGCACCCGCAGGTCGCCGGCGACCGTGCCCACCGAGATGTCACCGCTGACCGATTTGGCCCGCATGTCGCCGCTGGCGTCGTCGGCCGTGATGTCGCCACTGACCGTCTTGACCCGTGCCTCTCCGATGGAGCCGTTGAGCTCGACATCGGCTGACGCCGTGGCCACATCGACGTCGCCCTGGAGGGGCATGTCGATGCGCACGGTGACACCGTTGCGTCGCACGAATTTCATCCCGTGCTTGTGGGGAACCTTCACCCGGATGACGGAGTCGCCCCCCGATGGCTGGTTCTCGACCGTGGCGGCCTCCACCAGTTCCTCCGATCCGCCGGAATCTGCTTCGAGCGTCACCTCGGTGGTGGCCGCCTCCCGGGCGGTGATCACCACCAAGCCGACGTCGTTCTCCACGACGACTCTGACCTTGCCGGGGGTGTCGAATGTTCGTTGCATGCTTGATCCTCCTCTTCTCAGCTCGTGCCGTAGCCGTGGAGACGAGACCCCATCCGGCCACCGCGGTTCTTGGATCCCGACGTGCCGCGATCGAGCACGCGCAGGATCCATCCGTTGACGGAGAGACCCTCGCTGGACGCCCTTGCTTCCACCTTGGTCTTCAATTGCTCCGACACACGGAGCGTGATGCGCGACGAGAGATCGCCGTCATCCTCCATGGGCACGGGGTGCTCGTCCACGTAGGCGAACTCGACGTCGTCGCCCACCAGTCGAATCTCGACCCGCCCCTCGGGGAGTTCCGCCGAGAGTTCGGCGGCGACATCCGAAAGAAGATCGAGGATCCGGCTGGCCGCCGAACGAGCGAGGACGGCGGCGATCCGTTCCGCCGCCTGGGCCACCACCTCATCGCCCAACTCCCCCACGGCCTCGACATCGGACCTAAGTCCCTCGACGACCAATGACATCTTCATAATGTCATGATGACATCATGTTGATGTCATTTCAAGCGACCAGGGCAATTTTCACTTTTACCTGGTGCTATCTACGCCCGGCTCCCCGACCACCGCGACGGACCCGGGGCTCGATGGGCCGCGATCGGGCCCACTCGTCCCTCTCCACCAAGCACAAGGGCTCCACGAGGGAGGGATCGACGACGACAGACGACGACGGGCCGCCGGAGTCCGCCCGCTTCAGCCCCCCGAGGCATCCTGGACGCGGGACTTACCGGCGGAGATGAACGGCATCATGGCCCGCAGCTCCTGGCCGATCTCCTCGATCTGATGCGCTTGGCCCGCCTGGCGCAATGCCTCGAATTTCTTGCGGCCCGACGCATTCTCGGCGATCCACTCGTCGGCAAAGGCGCCGCTCTTGATCTCATCGAGGATCCTCTGCATTTCGTCCCGGACCGCCTGGTTGATGACCCGGGGGCCCCGGGTGACGTCGCCGTACTCGGCCGTATCCGAGATGGAGTAGCGCATGCCGGCAATGCCCTGCTCGTACATGAGGTCGACGATGAGTTTGAGTTCGTGGAGGCACTCGAAGTAGGCCGACTCGGGCTGGTACCCGGCGTTGACCAGGGTTTCGAAACCGGCCGTCACCAAGGCCGTCAAGCCGCCGCACAGCACGACCTGCTCACCGAAGAGATCGGTTTCGGTCTCCTCGTCGAAGGTCGTGTCGAGCACGCCGGCCCGGGTGGCCCCGATGGCGTGGGCATAGGAGAGGGCCAGCTGGCGGGCCTTGCCGGAGGCGTCCTGGTGCACGGCGATGAGGGACGGCACGCCTCCCCCTTCGGTGTAGGTGCGGCGCACCAGATGACCCGGTCCCTTGGGAGCCACCATCGCCACATCGACGCCGGCCGGCGGGACGATCTGCTCGAAGCGGATGTTGAACCCGTGGGCGAACATCAGGCAGTCGCCCTGGTTGAGGTGGGGGGCGATGTGCTCGTCGTAGGCCGCCTTCTGCTCGGTGTCGGGCAGCAGGATCATGATCACATCGGCTTCGGCCGCGGCGTCGGCCAGGGTCGTCACCCGCAGGCCGGCCTCCTCGGCCTTGCGCACCGAGGACGACCCCTCCCGCAGGGCGACGCGCACGTCCACTCCCGACTCCAAGAGGTTCAAGGCGTGGGCGTGACCTTGCGATCCGTAACCCATGATGGCGACTTTCCGACCGGCGATGAGGCTCGGGTCGGCGTCGGATTCGTAGTACAGCGTGGCCATGGTGTCCGCTCTTTCTCTTTGTGCGTTCGGTGTCTCTCGTGTGCGTCGGCGCCACTGGCGCCTGGGGCTGTGGTGCGTTCGGTGACGACGGGATCGGCTCCTCAGTGGCGGTCAAGTTTAGGCAGGGCGACGCGCCCGGTCCGCTGGAGCTCCACCACGGTGTACTGCTCCAGCAGCCCTTCGAAATCATCGATCTTCTCGGGCCGTCCGGCCAGCATGACGGTGAGCTGGTCGGTCCCGACATTCACCACCTCGCCTCCGAAGACCCCGACCAGCTGGATCACCTGGGATCGCTCGGTCGGGCCAACGGCCACGGTGACCAGGACCAGTTCGCGCTCCACCGCCTCGGCCGGTGACAGCTCACCGATGGAGACCACGTTGACCAGCTTGTCCAGCTGCATGATCACCTGTTCGAGCGGCGCCGACTCCACGTCCACCACGATGGTGATGCGGCTGAAATGCTCGCTCTCGTCGGCCGGGG
Source organism: uncultured Acidimicrobiaceae bacterium (assembly GCA_963743785.1). Taxonomy (GTDB): domain Bacteria; phylum Actinomycetota; class Acidimicrobiia; order Acidimicrobiales; family RAAP-2; genus Bog-473. The sequence goes on from CAVURD010000004.1 coordinate 8,536, forward strand.
CCACGGCCAGGGAGTAGATGTTGAAGCCGCGGCGGCTGAAGAGACCGGCCACCCGGGAGAGCACGCCGGCCTTGTTCTCGACCAGCACTGACAAGATGTGGTGGCGCGGCGGCGGCGGGCGGACGTCTGGCACGGCACTGAGGCGGGCCGCACTCATCGGTTGGCCACCCCCGCGGCCTGGTCGGGGTGGACGACGATGTTGTCGTTGGACTGACCGGCGGCCACCATGGGGAACACCTTCTCGAAGGCGTCGGTGCGGAAGTCGACCACGACCGGACGGTCGTCAATGGAATTTGCCTTCTCGATCGCCGGTGCGACATCTTCGGGAGACTCGGCCCGGATGCCCACGCAACCCATGGCCTCGGCCCATTTGACGTAGTCGGGGAGATCGGGTGACAGGTAGACCTCGGAATAGCGCTCTTCGTAGAACATCTCCTGCCACTGGCGGACCATGCCCAGGTAGGCGTTGTTCAATATGGCGATCTTGACCGGAATCTGTTCGGAGGTGGCCGTGACCAGCTCCTGCGCGGTCATCTGGAAGCACCCGTCACCGTCGATGGCCCACACGGTCCGGTCGGGCCGGCCCACCTTGGCCCCGATGGAGGCCGGAACGGCGAAGCCCATCGTGCCCGCGCCCCCGGAGTTGACCCAGGTGTAGGGGTAGTCGAACTGCCAGTACTGCGACGCCCACATCTGATGTTGCCCCACGCCAGCGACGCAGACGGCGTCGTCGGGGGAAGCGTCCCGGAGCTGCTCCACCACCAGCTGGGGCTTGATCGCCCCACCTTCGGCGTGGTCGTAGTAGAGCGGGAAACGTTCCTGCCACTCGTGGAGCTGCGTCCACCACGGTTCGAGACTCGGCCCGTCCCACTGGCCCCCACCCGGGACCAACGCGGCCAGCAATTCCTGTATCACCAATCGGCAATCCCCGGCGATCCCGACGTCGGCGGCACGGACCTTGCCCAGTTCGGCCCGGTCGATGTCGACGTGGATGATCTTGGCCTCGGGCGCGAAAGCATCGATCTTTCCGGTCACCCGATCGTCGAAACGGGCGCCGAGGCTGACGAGCAGATCGCTCCGTTGCATGGCCGTCACCGCGGTGTAGTGGCCGTGCATGCCGGGCATGCCCAAGGCCTGAGGGTGAGAGTCGGGAAACGCCCCGCGGGCCATCAGGGTGGTGACCACCGGCATGCCCGTACGCTCGGCCAGGGCCCGCAAGGCCTCGGCCGCCCGGGCCTTGAGCACGCCGCCCCCGACGTAGAGCACGGGCCGGTGGGCCTCCCGCATCAGCTGGACCGCCTGGCGCACGAGGGCGGGATCGCCCTCGGTCAACGGGTGGTAGCCCGGGAGATCGAGGTCGTCGACCGACGTGGGCCAGTACCAGTCCATGGTGGCGTTGGCGATGTCCTTGGGCAGGTCGATGAGGACCGGACCGGGACGGCCGGTGGTGGCCACGTGGAAGGCCGCGGCCACGACGCGCGGGATGTCGTCGACGTCCTTGATCAACCAGTTGTGCTTGGTGATCCCCATCGTCACGCCCGTGATATCGCACTCCTGGAAGGCGTCGGTACCGATCGAGTGGGTCGCCACCTGGCCCGTGACGACGACCAGGGGTGTCGAGTCCATGTAGGCGTTGGCCAGTGGGGTGACAATGTTGGTCGCTCCAGGCCCGCTGGTCACCATGGCCACGCCGGGCTTGCCGGTCACCATGGCGTATCCCTCGGCCATGTGGCCGGCCCCCTGCTCGTGGCGGACCAGGATGTGACGGATGGAGGAGTCGATGATCGGGTCGTAGACCGGCAGGATGGCGCCCCCGGGCAGGCCGAACATGACGTCGACCCCCTGCATCTCGAGGCTCTTGATCAGTGCCTGTGCTCCGGTGAGTTGCATGTTGTGCTTCCCCTGTTCCTCTGTCTCGTCGTGTCTGAGTCGTGTCTGGTGCGTGTCTGGTACTGCCCCGGTCCGGATGCTCCCTGCGTCAAACTGCGCCGGTCGGATTGGTCCGGAAATTGAAACGACCCCCCGTCTGGGAGGTCGAAAGGCGCGCGTTGCAAGATGGCGGCGCGCCTAGGTTACGAGTACCAGAATTTCTGTGCGGGTGCGGCCGATCTCCTGCATGGTCCGCACATTCTGCCATGTCGCTCGCCTTCCCACAACCCCTGGGCGCCGGTGGTGCGGCGCCGTTAAAGTCGCTCTGGTGTCCGGGGGGTCCGAAAATGAAGCGGCGGAGGAACTGGCCTGGATCCCGTCCTCGGTGGGCGCGGCCGGACGCCGCGGCACCCTGGGCGCCGACAGCCTGCACTCGGGCGAGGCCTGGGGATTGCTCCTCACCGCGCTCGGTCAGGCGGGGGATTTGCTCCACTCCGAGCGCATGCCTCCGGGTGGGGAGAGCGACGCAGCCGGCTACCGGCACCTGATGGTGCTCCTCGCCCTGGGCATCGACGAGGCACTCCGTGGCTCCGATCCCTACGAGCCGGCCATCCGCCCCGGCAATGTGGACAACGTCCTCAAGTGGGGCATGGACTGTCCCGACGCCCTCTACTCGGGCGCCTCGGTCCGGCCCGATGCCGCCTACCGCGTCTGGGGCCATCGGGGCAGCGCCCGCTTCTTGGCCTTCCAGGTCATGGCCGGCATCGGCAACATCGGCGACGTGGTGGCCGACGATCTGGTCATCGCCGACGACGGCACCTTCGAGCTCTTCCTCTCGGCCGAACGCCGGGGCGAGAACTGGCTCCCGCTGACCGACGGGGCCTCCTCGCTGGTCATCCGGCAGTTCTTCTACGACTGGGCCGACGAGCAACCGGCGTCGTTGCAGATCGAATGCCTGGTCGAGCCGACCTCGCCGGCCGGGCCCCAACCCAGCGCGGAGGAGCGGACCGCCCGCCAACTGGACGCCCTGGGCCGTTTCGTCCGCGACAGCGTGCGCTTCTGGTGGGATATCGAGGAGATGGGCCGGGCGGCAGGGGATCAACGCCTTCCGGCCGCCGGTGGTGCGCTCGGACATCGGAGGGGCCACCGACAACGTCACTGTGTGGGGATCATGGGACCTGGCCGACGACGAGGCCCTCATCATCGAAGTGACGCCCCCGCCCGCCCTCTACTGGAGCCTGTCCATCGGCAACCAATGGTGGGAGACGATCGACTACGCCCGGCACCAGTCGTCCCTCAACGGCCATCAGGCCGTGCTCGACGATGGGGTGTTCCGAGCCGTCGTGGCCCACCGAGATCCCGGCGTGGCCAACTGGCTCGATACGGCCGGCGAGCGCCGCGGCCCGGGCATGGTTCGCTGGGTCCGGGCCGACGCGGCACCGGTCCCCACTACCCGGGTGGTGGCGTTCGACGACCTGGACGCCGCCCTGCCGCCGTCGACGCCGCGGGTGACCGACGAGGAGCGCCGCCGGGTCATGGCCGCCCGGCGGTCCGGGATACGCCGGCGCTTCGCGCGCTAGCCGGTCCGGGCTCGACGCTCACCTCCCTGGCCGAACGACCACAACCGACACACCACACAGCCGACACACCACACAGCCGACACACCACACAGCCCACACCGCAACGACCGACACGACAACGAGGGAGAGGTTCGATGGATCTCGGATTTGCCGGAGCACGGGCAGCCGTCACCGGCGGCACCAAGGGGATGGGCCGGGCCATCGCGCTCCGCCTGGCCGGTGAAGGGGCGCAGGTGGCGGTTCTGGCCCGGCACCAGGCCGAGTTGGATGAGACGGTCGGCGCCCTACGCGCCGCCGGTGCACCCGACGCCATGGGATGGGCCACCGACGTCACGGACCCCTCGTCGGTCACCGCCGCCTTTGACGCCATCGGGTCGCGCTGGGACTCGCTGAACGTGTTGGTCAACACGGTGGGCCCCGGAGCGGCCAAGTTCGAGGACCTGGCCGACGACGACTGGGACGCCGTCTTCGAGATCGGCCTGATGTCGGCGGTGCGCAGTACCCGGGCCGCCCTGCCTCTCCTGCGGGCGGCCGAGTGGGCGCGCATCGTCAACATCTCGGCCCACTCCATCCAGCGTCAGAGCCCCTTGCTCGTGGCGTACACCGCATCGAAGGCGGCGCTGTCCAGCGTGTCGAAGAACCTGGCCAAATCGCTGGCCCCGGAAGGCATCCTCGTCAACACCGTGAGTCCCGGCTCCATCGTCACCGCCAGCTTCAGCGAGGGCCTCCGGCCGATGTTCGAGGCCGAGAACCTCGACCCGACCGACCCGTTCGACGTCATGAAGTGGATCGACACCCACTTCCATCAGCCGGCCGATCTGGGCCGGGCCGGGCTCCCCGACGAGATCGCCGTGGTGGTCGTCTTCCTGGCCTCGAAGACCAACGGCTACGTCACCGGGGCCAACGTGAACGTCGACGGAGGTTCGGACTTCCTGTGACCCTGTCCCCGGACGAGCTCATGGCGGCGGCCGAGGCCGAGACCGGCCTGAACGACTACGGGAGCGACTCGTTCCGTCCCGGGCTCGAGCACCTGACCGAAGCCCTCCGGAGCGAGGCCCAACTGAATGAGCTGGGCTCCGACATCATGCGCATGCGTCTGGTCGGGCACCTGGCCAGTCGGCTGCAGGTCCACGACACCGTGAAGCGGTTCCCGCAGATCGAAGACCGGGCGATCCGTGCGCCCCTCTTCATCATCGGGTTGCCGCGGACCGGGACGACGGCCCTGAGCAACCTCTTGGACGCCGATCCGGCCATCCGCTCCCTGCGCTGCTGGGAGTCGTCGTCGCCCGTCCCGCCCCCCGAGGCGGCGACGCAGGACACCGACCCGCGCATCGCACCGACGGCCAGGGGACTCGAGGCCATGTACGAGACCTTCCCGAAGATGCGGTCCCTGCATTTTCAGACGGCCACCGGCCCCACCGAGTGCCAGGACCTGCTCGGCATGGACATGCGCACGTCGCATTTCGACGGGATGGCCATTGTGCCGAGCTACACCCGCTGGGTGCTCGAGTGCGACATGACGCCGGCCTATGTCGTCCATCGACGCACCCTGCAGTTGCTGCAGTGGCATTGCCCGCCGTACCAATGGCACCTCAAGACGCCGGTGCACATGCTGTCGCTCCCCGCCCTGGTGTCGGTCTATCCCGATGCCCGCTTCATCTGGACCCACCGCGACCCCAGCGAGGTCATGGGCTCGGTCTGCAGCCTGATCGACATACACGCGCAGCTGGGTGAGCGACCAGGTCGACCGGGACATCGGCGCCGGGCAGACCGCCATCTGGGCCGAGGCCCTCCGCCGGGCCATGGCCTTTCGCCACGAGCTGGGCGAGGCACGCTTCGCCGATGTGGGTTTCGCCGAGTTCAACCGGGACCCGGTGGCCTCGGTGGCCTCGAGCTTCGAGCACCTCGGCCTTCCTTTCGCCGAGTCGAGCCGACAGGCCATGCAGGGCTGGGCCTCCCAACACCGCCGGGGGGAGGGCGGCACCCACGAGTTCACCCTCGGTGAGTTCGACCTCACCGTCGACGGGGTGCGTCGGGACTTCGACTTCTATTTGGAACGCTTCGGCGATCTGGCCACCGGGCGCCCCACCTGAGCCCCCGCCGGTCGACCTGATTCGGGGCGGCCGAGCCGGCTCAGGCCCGGGTCACCGCGCCCAACTCGGCGCCACTCACCAGGCGGGCGAATTTGGCCAGCACCCCGGAGGTGTAGCGGGGCTCGAAGGCCTTGAGCTCCCCCGCCCGCCGGGCCAACTCGGCATCGTCCACCATGAGATCGATGGAGTGGTTGGTCACGTCAATGACGATGCGGTCGCCGTCACGCACCAGGGCGATCGGGCCACCGTCCACGGCCTCGGGGGCCACGTGGCCGATGCAGAAGCCGTGCGTACCCCCGCTGAAGCGCCCGTCGGTGACCAGGGCGCAGTCCCCGCCCCGCCCCGCTCCCTTCATGGCCCCGGTCACGGCCAGCATCTCGCGCATGCCGGGTCCACCCTTGGGCCCCTCGTAGCGGATGACCACCACCGTGTTTGGCACGATCGACTCGGCCAAGATGGCGTCCATGGCTGCCGGCTCGCCGTCGAAGACCCGGGCCGTGCCGTCGAAGGTGAGCGTGTCGATGCCGGCCACCTTGACCACACCGCCCTTGGGGGCCAGCGTGCCCTTGAGGATGGCGATGCCCCCGCCCACATGGATCGGGTCGCTGAGCGGGTGGATGACGTCGCCGTCGGGGGCGGGTGGATCGAGCGCGGCCAGGTTCTCGGCCATGGTCTTCCCGGTCACCGTGAGGCAGTCCCCGTGCAGCAGTCCGGCGTTGAGCAATTCGGCCATGACGACGGGGACGCCGCCGATGCGGTCGACGTCGAACATGTGGTACTTCCCGTGGGGTTTGAGGTCGGCCACGTGCGACACCCGGGCCGCCACCTTGTTGAAGTCGTCGAGCTCCAGATCGACCTGGGCTTCGTAGGCGATGGCCAGCAGGTGCAGGACGGCATTGGTCGAACCGCCCAGGGCCATGACCACGGCGATGGCGTTCTCGAACGCCTCCTTGGTCATGATGTGCCGGGGCCGGATCCCCTCTTCCAGCAGCCGGATGACGGCCAGACCCGACGCGTAGGCGTAGTCATCGCGGCGGCGGTCCACCGCGGCGGCCGAGGCGCTGCCCGGCAACGACATACCGAGCGCCTCCCCCACCGAGGCCATGGTGTTGGCGGTGAACATGCCGGCGCACGACCCGATGGTCGGGCAGGCGTTGCGCTCGATCAGGCTGAGCTCCTCGTCGCTCAATGCGTCCACCGCGTGGGCGCCCACGGCTTCGAAGACGCTGACCACATCGAGGGCGCGGTCGCCCAGGCGCCCCGGCATGATGGAACCGCCGTAGAGAAAGACGCTGGGCAGGTTGATGCGCGCCGCCGCCATGAGCATGCCGGGCAGGGACTTGTCGCAACCGGCGAAGGTCAGCAGCCCGTCGAAGCGCTCGGCGTGCATGACCGTCTCGACCGAGTCGGCGATCACCTCCCGGCTGACCAGCGACGCCCGCATGCCCTCGTGGCCCATCGAAATCCCGTCGGACACGGCGATGGTCACGAACTCGAACGGAAACCCTCCGGCATCATGCACGCCCTCCTTGGAGCGCTTGGCCAGTCGGTCGAGCGGCATGTTGCAGGGCGTGACCTCGTTCCAACTGCTGGCCACGCCGATCTGCGGCTTGTCCCAGTCGGCATCCGTCATCCCGACGGCCCGCAGCATGGCCCGGGCCGGCGCTCGGGTCGGCCCCTCCGTCACCTCGAAGCTGCGCGGCTTGAGTCCCTCTCGCTCACCCTCGTCACTCGTCATGGGCGAGAAGCATACGACCGACCCGACCCCGCCCACGCCGGGAGGAGCCATGGACCGGTCCCGACTCGGTTGGCTTCCCGAACGGGTTGGCCAAGGTCCTAGCCGCGGCGACGACGGAGCTCGGCCGCCACTTCCTTGCCGTTGGCCTTGTGGTCGGTCGCGTCCATGACCGCCTTGACGAAGAAGCCCTGCAGTTTTTCGTCCCCGTCCACCAGGCGAGCCCACTCCTCGGGATGGGCCGCCACCACCTCGGCCACGGCGGCCACCAGGGTGTCGGTGCCGAGGGCCTCGAAACCCATCTCCTTGGCCACGGCGGCGGGGTCCCCGCCGCCGGCGGCCAGCAGGGCGCTGAGCACCGCTTTGGACTGGGTGGCCGACAGGGTGCCCTTCGCCTCCATGGACACCAGGGCGGCGAACGAACCCGGCGTCAGGACGAGTCCGGCTTCGCTCTGGGCCGCCACTTCGTTGGACGCCCGGGCCACGGCCAGGGCCGCCGGCGCGCCGGCCTCGATCGCCGCCATCACGAGGGCGTCGAGACCCAGGTCGACCACGGCGCGGATCTGATCGTGTTCGGCCCCGCTGGCTGACGCACCCAGCGACGCCGCCAGCTTCGCCCGGCGGTCGGCCGGCATCGGACCCAAGGAGGCGCCGACCCGCGCCTGCCACGCCGGATCGGGGGCCAGGGGAACCAGGTCGGGTTCGGGGAAGTAGCGGTAGTCGTTGGCCTCTTCCTTCGAGCGCAGGGCAGACGTCCGCCCGGCGGCCTCGTCCCAGTGCAGGGTCTCCTGTTTGACCCTCTCGCCGCGTTGGATGAGGGCGATCTGGCGGGCGGCCTCGTACTCGATGGCCCGGCCCAGCGACCGGAGCGAGTTGAGGTTCTTGATCTCGCAGCGCGTGCCGAACGCGGTCGTCCCGGCGGGGCGGACCGAGACGTTGGCGTCCACCCGCATGGAGCCTTCCTCCATGCGGCCGTCGGACGCGCCCGTGGCCACGAGGATCCCCCGCAGTTCTGATGCGTAGGCCCGGGCCTGATCGGACGAGCGCATGTCGGGCTCACTCACGATCTCCACCAGTGGCACGCCCGAGCGGTTGTAGTCGACCAGGGCGTGGTGGGCCGCGTTGATCCGCCCAGTGCCGCCGACATGGGTCAGCTTGCCGGTGTCCTCTTCCATATGGGCGCGAGTCACGCCCACCCGGAACCCGTCGGGCAGCTCGAGCCAGCCCCCCAGGTTGAGTGGTTGGTCGTACTGGCTGATCTGGTAGTCCTTCGCTTGGTCGGGGTAGAAGTAATTCTTGCGGGCGAAGGTGCTGGGGCGTATCTCGGAGTGCAACGCCGAGCCGATGCGCATGGCCAGCTCAACCGCCTGGGCATTGAGTACGGGCAAGGACCCGGGGAGGCCGAGACAGACCGGGCACACATTCGTGTTGGGCTCATCCCCGAAGGCGTTACGGCAACCACAGAAGAGCTTGGTCGAGGTGGCCAGTTCGCAGTGCACCTCGAGTCCGATGACCATCTCCCACTCCGCGTCGGATGTCACGTCGGACTCGACGTCGGACGTCACGTCGACCGTCACGTCGGTGCCGCCGCTTCCATCGCGCCGGCCACCTGGAACAGCAATGCCTCCTGGAGGGCCGGGGCCAGGACCTGCACACCGACCGGGAGCCCGTCGTCGCCCACGCCGAAGGGCACCGAGACCGAGGGGTGCCCGGACAGGTTGGAGGGGATGGTGCAGACGTCGTTCATGTACATGGCCATGGGGTCGTCGACCTTGGCGCCCAGAGCGAAGGCCGTCGTCGGCGCGGTGGCCCCGAGCAGCACGTCGACCGAGGCGTAGGCTCGTTCGAAGGCCTGCATGACCATGGTGCGGACGCGCTGTGCCTGCGCGTAGTAGGCGTCGTAATACCCGGCCGACAGGGCGTACGTCCCCAGCATGATGCGACGCTTCACCTCGGCTCCGAATCCGGCTGTGCGCGTCGCCGTGTTCATGGCCGCCACATCGTCAGCGTCGACCCGCAACCCGTACCGCACGCCGTCGTAGCGAGCCAGATTCGACGAAGCCTCGGCCGGGGCGATGAGGTAGTAGGCCGACAACCCGTACGCGAACTCGGGCACTCGCACTTCATCAACCTTGGCCCCCGCCGCGGCCAGCGCCTCGGCCGCCTCGTAGACCCGCGCCGCCACGTCCGTCGCACATCCGTCGATCAGGTCCGGGCACAGGCCGACGCGCACCCCTTCGACCCCCCGGCCCACCGCAGCGGCCGTGGGCGGGCCGGCACCCGGCAGTGAGGTGCTGTCGCGTTGGTCGGGCCCGGCGATCGCGTCGAACAGCAGGGCGGCGTCCTCCACGCTGGCGGCGATCGGGCCGATCTGGTCCAGCGAGCTGGCGAAGGCCACCAGCCCGTAGCGCGAGACGCGCCCGTAGGTGGGCTTCATGCCCACCACCCCGCACAGGGCGGCCGGCTGACGGATAGACCCGCCGGTATCCGAGCCCAGCCCGAGCGGTGTGAAGCCGGCGGCCACCGACGCCGCCGAACCCCCGCTGCTCCCTCCGGGCACCCGGTCGCCCCGCCGCGGGTTCCGCGTCGGTCCGAAAGCCGAATTCTCGGTGGAACTGCCCATGGCGAACTCATCCATATTGGTCTTGCCCAGCGCGATGGCACCGGCGGACCGCAGCTTCTCCACCACCGTGGCGTCATAGGGCGGCCGCCATCCCTCGAGGATGCGAGACCCGCACGTGGTGGGGACCCCCCGGGTGCACAGGTTGTCCTTGAGGGCGACCGGGACCCCGGCCAGGGGGCCCGGGTCCCGGCCCTGAGCCACCGAGGCATCGACGGCGTCGGCGTGAGCCAGGGCTTCATCGGGCAGAGTCAGCAGGAAGGCGTGGACGTCGGCGTCGCCAGCCTCGACGGCGGCCAGGGCCTCTTCGATGACGGCCCGGGCCGAGCGCTCGCCCGCTCGCACGGCCGCCCCGATGGCGGAGGCACCGTTCACGGCGCTTCCCCTCCGATGCGGGGCACCCGGAAGCGATGGTCCTCCACCGACGGCGCGGCAGCCAGTACTTCGGCCCGGTCGAGACACGGTTGCACCTCGTCGGGTCGCAGCACGTTCTCAATGGGGATGGGGTGTGACGACGGCTCCAGATGAGCCAGGTCGAGGGCGGCCACGTCGGCCGCGTGGTCGAGCACGGTGCGGAGTTGGGCCGTGTACCGCGAAACCTCTTCATCGCTGAGTTCGAGCCGGGCCAGTCGGGCCACATGGATCACGTCCTCCCGGGTCAAATGACCGGGAACGTCACCGCCGTCGGGACGCGGTTCGGGCCGGCTGTTCATGCTCCCGCTGTGGCCAGCACGCCGGTCACGAACTCGACGGTGCGCAGCTCGATCTCGTCCTTGTCGTAGTCGAGTGTCGCCACATGGAAGCTGCGCTCCAGCACGATGCGCTCCACCGGTCCGCTCACCGCCTCGGCCAGGCGATCACCCGAGATTGGCGCGACGACATGGTCATTGAGGGACGAGAAGAGCAGGACCGGACAGGTGACCGACCCGAGTCCGGCCTCCACCTCGGCCACTCCCTCGAACAGTGACTGCGCGGCGCGCAGGGGAAGCTCCGCGTAGGCCGATTCGGCCACCCCCTCCTGGGCAATATCCGATCCGACGCCGGGGGCCAGCTCGTCACCGCCTTCGATCATGGCGGCGATGAATCCCAACGTGTCGCTGTCGGGAGGGACGATGAGCGGATTCACCAGGGCCAGCGCGGCGATCTCGGGGTGCCGCTCGGCCAACCAGACGCTCAGCGAACCCCCCATCGAGAGCCCGACGACGACCACCGATTCGCACCGGCTGGCCAGTTCGACGTAGGCGGCCTCGGCCGCGGCCGACCAGTCAGCCCATCGGGTCGGCACCATGTCCGCCACGGCGGTGCCGTGCCCCGGGAGCAGGGGGAGCTCAACGGTGAGACCGGCGTCGGCCAGTGCCAACGCCAGGCCGCGCATGGATTGGGGGTTGCCGGTGAATCCGTGGAGGACCAGGGCGCCGCGGCCGTCGCCGGTGGTGGAAAAGGGCTCAGCGGCGGGAAGAATGGGAGCACTCACGCTTCGGCATGCTAGTGGTGGCGCGACTATCGTTCCGGCGGCCACGAGGATCCCGCCGGCGTGGGGAATCGCGAGACCTGCCCACGCCGTCAACAGAAACAGAGGAGCTATCGCCATGCCGTACCCGTTCCTGAGCGACGAGTGGTTGGAAGAGGCCCGCAAGATTCGGGCCGAGTACGCCGGAAGGTCCCCGGCCATGGGTCACTCCGTGCGGATGAACCTCGTGGTGACAGAAGTGCCTTTCGGCGACACGGACATCGAGGCCCACATGGACACCTCGTCGGGAGAGCTCATTCTCGAGACGGGACATATCGATGCGCAGGACCTCAGGGTCACGGTCGACTACGACACGGCGAAGGCGATCTTGATCGAGGGCAACCCGCAAGTCGGGATGCAGGCGTTCATGGCGGGCAAGGTCAAGGTCGAGGGCGACATGGCCAAGCTCATGGCGCTCACCGCCGGCCCGGCCCCCGACGCCAGCGCGGTCGAAATGGCCAACCGGCTGAAAGACATGACGTCCTGAGGACTTCATGGCGTCCTGAGGACTCCGAAGTCGCTCAACCCGTCGGCTCGAGAAACGGACGGACCATCGCCAGGACCCGGTCGGCGTTGCGGGTGACGCCAATGTGGGTCGTGCCGGGCAGCACAGCCAACTCGGCGTCCGGGATCAGCTTGAACATGGCGACGGCATTTTCCAACGGCACGAAGTCGGTGTCTCCGACCAACAGCAGGGTCGGTGCTCCGATCGAACGCAGCTGGCTGTCGCTCCATCCCCCGAAGGCATGGACCATGCTCGATGTCTTCTCGGCCGTCGCGTCGAAGTCTTCGGGCCTGGGTGCGACCCGGGCATGGGCCTCCCGCATGCCCTGGAAGTCGGCTTCAGTGGGCATCCGTCTCGCCACGTCGGGGTCGTCGCGCTGCTCGAATTCCGCGTGGTTCGGTCGGTGGTCCACCGACGCGATGACCAGGCGGCCGATTCGATCGGCGTGATGCAGGCCCATGGTGAGCGCCACCATCCCTCCCACACTGAAGCCGAAGACATCGGCACGATCGAGGTTGAGAAGTTCGAGGAGCGACGCCACGTCATCGGCCAGGGAGTCCAACCGCATCGGTCGGTCGATGTCACCGGTGTGCCCGTGCCCCTGCAATTCAACGCCGATCACCTGATGGCGCTCGGCCAACGCCGAGATGAGAGGACCAAAGGCCAAGTCGATGGTCAAGAGGCCGCCATGGAGAAGGACCAGGGGCGGGCCCTGGCCGTGGACCTCGTAGTAGAGCCGCAAGCCATTGATCGGCGCGAAGTGGCCCGGCGGGGACCCGCTGGCCCCACGGGTGGTCGTGGACCCGGTCATTCTCGGGACCTCCTCTGCGTCAGGCTGCTGCTTTCAGGCCGGCACCACATGTTCAGGCCGGCACCACACGGGTGACGCTCTTCTCCTCGACTCCCCGCCTCACCGTGCGCGTGAAAAAGGCGCACACCAACCCGGCCCCGGCCATCAGGGCGCCCACCCAGAAGGCGACCTGAAAGCTGTGCAAGAGGGCCGGGCTGTGCCCCACGTTTTCCAGCCCGGCCCGGTGAGCCAGAGACTCCTGCAGGGTCAGGACCACCTGGATCCCCGCCACCTCGCCGACTTGGGTGGCCATCAACTGCGCCGCGCTCATCACCCCGTACTCGGAGGCATGGACCTCGCTGGCCATGGTGGCCGAGGTCGCGGGCAGGGCGATCCCCATGCCGAGGCCCGACAGAGCCAGGGCCAGCAGAATGAGCGCCAGACCGGGCGATGCCCCCAGGGTGGCGAACAGCACCATCGATACCAGCACGGACGCGGCACCGGCCACGGTGGCGAAGCGCTCGCCGGTGCGTACCGTCATGTAGCCGGCAATGGGCGCGCTGATGGCAAAGACGAGTGGTCGAGCCACCGACACGAATCCAACCTCGGTGACGCTGTAGCCGTACACCTGCTCCATGAGAAGCGGGAAGAGGAAGAAGCCCCCGAAGTAGGCGAAGTTGGAGAACCCGCGCATGCCCATGGGAAACACGAAGTTGCGGCGCTTCCAATACTTGGTGGGGATCAGCGGCGTGGCGAAGGTCAGCTCTCGCCACACGAAGAGCACGACAAAGGCCGCCGCGGCGATGCCCGAGACAATGACCCCGATGGACGTCCAGCCGACGATGGGGCCGATGCTGAGCACCAGCATGGCTGCGGTCACGGCCCCCGCCAGGGCCCAGCTTCCCACCCAGTCCATGCCCGCCCAGGCCCCGGCGTTGGACGGGTCGGCCGGGGGCTCCACCTCCGGGCCGCGGTGCGCGCTCCGACGTGAGGGGAGGATGAGCGCCACCACCGCGGTGGCGACGACCAGCAGCACCAACTGCCCCCAGAAGAGGGTTCGCCATCCAAAGAATTGAATGACCGGGGACCCCAGCGTGACCCCGAGGACGGGGCCCCCGGCGCCGACCAGCGCCCACCAACCCAGGGCCTTGACCCTTTCCTCCTGGGCGAAGAGCTGGAGGATCAACGCCATCGACGCCGTGCCCGTGGCGGCACCCTGCACGCCATCGAGGGCGCGGGCGAAGAGCAGCATGCCCACATTGGCCGCGGTCGCCGTGAGGATGGCGCTGACCATCGCACCGAACAGCCCGAACAGGTACAACCGGCGGTGGCCGAAGAGGTCGCCGGCCTTGCCGAAGAACGGGGCGGCAATACCGAACGCCAGCAGCGGCCCGGTTGACGCCCAGGTCAGGACCGAGAAGTTGGTGTGGAAGTCTGCCTTGACCGTGGGCAGCGCCACCACGAAGACCGTGAAGGTGATGTTGAGGGAGAGCAACCCGGACAACAGTGCGGTGAGGGCCCACCAGCGGTAGCGGGGGCTTCGCTCGGCCCGCGCCACCACGCGACGCCGCAACATGATCGGCCAACTGGGGTCGAATGATGCCTCGGCCCCGCTGGCCCCCAGCCCCGCGCCACCGGGATCGGCCTGCGGATTGAGCAGGAGATCCGCACGTTCATAGGCGGGGAGATCATCGGCCGCGTCGGAGCCGCGCTGGGTTGGCGGACTCACGCCGATCGGGGGAGGGCGGGCGCGACGGGCGGCTCCGACGGGTTCTCCACCTGCGTCACCCTACCTGGCACCCCCGTCCGCCCGACGGGGCCCCGCCGGACGCGGCTCAGGTGCTCTCAGGTGTTACGGAAGCGGTTGAACCACCAATTCGGGTCCCTCCCATGGGCGTGGAAGTGGTTCGGAATCTGACGCATGATCCGGTCGATCGACCATCCCTCCGGGCCGAATCGGGCGTCGGCCACCAGCGTCAGTTGCTCCATCATGTGGGCCACGTCGGAGTCCGGCGGGACCGGGCCGTGGTGCTTCCACACCACCATGGGTACGCCGCAGACCTCGCAGTCGGCGACCCAGCAGATGTCGTCCTCGTGGTGCCACTCCGAGAGGCGCGCCGCCTCGCAGAGGTCACAGGAAGGATCGAAGTGGAGGGTCATGACAGCGTCGTGACTCAGTGGGTGAGGATGGTGACCGCGGATCCCGTCGGGACCGTCGCGCCGGTCGCCGGATCGGTGCCCTTGGCCATCTTGCTCGGATCACCGCTCACACCGGCCACGGCCAGGCCGGCACTCTGGAGGGTCGCCGTGGCCTGGGCGATGGTCATGCCGATGACGTTGGGCACCGCCACCGTCGGGGGCCCGGTCGAGACGGTGACGGTGACGGCGGAGCCGAAGGGAGCCATGGCTCCGCTGGCCGGGTTGGTGGAGATGACCATGCCCGAGGCGATCGTCGTGCTGGATTCCGGGTCTTGGGTGGCGGTCAGGCCGACCGCCTGGAGCGCGGCCTGGGCCTGCCCGAACGAATACGTCTGGGGGATGTCGGGGACCGGGACCGGCGCGTGGCCCTGCGAGGGGACCATCGTGATGGTGGACCCGTAGGGCGCACTGGTCGGGTTGGGCGTGGTCCCGTAGGCCCACGAGAGCAGAACCCCCGCCGCCACCGTGCTGCTGTACTGCGGGGCGGCGCACGTCCCCACCAGATGCGCCGCGGTGAGGGCCACGGTGGCCTGGGCGCAGGTCATTCCGGCCAGGGGCGGGACGGTGACCGGCGGCGGGCCGATGGAGGGGACGACCGAGAGCGTGGATCCCTCCTTCAGCACCGTGCCGGGCTTCGGGGTCTGCGAGATCACCGATCCGGCCGGCACGGCGATGGAGGTGATGCCGTGGTCGAGACGCAGGGTGAAGTGGTCCTTGGTGGCGGCGGCATGCGCCTTGGCCAGAGTCAGCTTGACCAGGACCGGAGCGGGATGAGACGGGGTGAAGACCTTGTTCTTGGCCGCCACCAGGCCGCCGGCGGCCAAGGCCAGCACCAAGATGACGGCGCCGATGATCCAGTACCGCTTCCGGCGGCCCCGCGGGCGCGGCGCCACGAC
This sequence comes from uncultured Acidimicrobiaceae bacterium, assembly GCA_963743785.1. Taxonomy (GTDB): domain Bacteria; phylum Actinomycetota; class Acidimicrobiia; order Acidimicrobiales; family RAAP-2; genus Bog-473. The sequence goes on from CAVURD010000004.1 coordinate 24,333, forward strand.
CGCTCCACCGCCCGTCCCGCCGCACGCCGCCTTGCGTCGGCGCTTCTTCTCGTCGACCAGCTCGGCATCGAAGACCTCGCCCGGGCCGGCCCTGGTCCCGACCGGCGCGATCGGCACCATCGGCACCGCCACCTGGGTCTGGTCGGCCAGAACGGGCGGGCGGAACCCGTTCATGGGCAGCGGCTCCTCTTGTCGGGGAGGGTGGAGAGGAAGGGGCTGGGGGGTCGGCAGGGCACTGGCCAGCGCGCCCAGTCGGGCGGCCAGGCCGGCGGCGTCCAGGCGGTCCTCCACCTCGGGTGCCGCCGCTCGCGACAGCACCTCGTCCAGCGGCCCGAGCGCCGCATTGGGGGGCAGCGGAACCCCGACCCGCGCCATCAGGGTGCCCATCGTCGTGTCCGCCACGAAGGGCACGGTGCCGGTGACCGCCTCGTAGAGCACCAGGGCCAACGAGTACACGTCGGCCCGTCCGTCCACCTTCTTCCCCTCGGCCGACTCGGGGGAGGCATAGCGGGCCGTGCCCACCATCGCCCCGGCGGGCTCGGTCCAGGCCGCTTCGGCCAGGGCCCGGGCCACGCCGAAGTCGGCCACGCGCACCCGGCCCTCCTCGTCGAAGAGGAGGTTCGCCGGCTTGATGTCGCGGTGCACCAGGCTCCGGGAGTGGGCATAGGCCAGACCCTGCGCCACCTCGGCGCCCAACTGGGCCGCCTGCGAGTGGCTCAGCCGTACCCCGCGGTCGAGGAGGTCGCGGAAGGAGCCCCCGCCGAGATACTCGGTGACGAGATACGGGCCATCGGTGTCCTCACCCCAGTCGAACACGCGGCAGGATGTGGGGATGGTTGAGCGAGGCGACCGATCTGGCCTCGGCGCCGAAGCGCTTCAAGAAGGAGGTGTCCGAGGCCAATCCCGGGAGCAGGACCTTGACCGCGACATGGCGCTGCAGGGACACGTCCTCAGCGAGGAAGACGTGCGCCGAAGCGCCGGTGCCGAGCGCGGAGAGCAGACGGTACCGCGTCCCAAGGACCCGGCCGATGGAATCAGAAATTTGGGGCATTAGGGCATTCACAGGCTAGTGATCAAATGGGCGGTGCCGGTGGACGCTCCGCCGATCAATATGGTGGCTAATTCGGGAGCTCGCCCGATTCGAGCAGCGATTCGAAGCGCTCGGCTGGCACAATGGGGATTGCCAATTCCTCGGCCTTCTTGAGCTTGCTGGCCCCGGGGGCGTCGCCCACGACCAAGGCGAACGTCTTCTTCGACACGCTGCCCGGGGACTTTCCGCCCCGGGCCATGATCGCCTCCTCGGCGCCCTCGCGGGTGTAGCCGGTCACCGCGCCGGTGACCACCACCGCCTTGCCCTGGAGGGTCCCGGGCGATGCCGAGCCGTCTGCCCCGGGGCCTCCGGCCGGCGCCGTCGCACCGCCGGGCTCTTCGGTGGCGACTCCGGCCGCCCGCAGGCGCGCCACCACGGACTGGTTGAGCGGGGCGGCCAGGAACTCGGCCACGCTGGCCGCGATGATCGAGCCGATGCCCTCCACCGCCGCCAACTCGGCTTCGTCAGCCGCCATGATGGCGTCGAGCGTGCCCAGGGCCCGGGCCATGGCGCGGGCCCCGGTCGGGCCGAGGTGACGGATGCCCAGGGCAACCAGCAGGCGGCTGAGGGGCCGGGTGGTCGACGCTGCGATGGCCTGGACCAGGTTGGTGGCTGAGATCACGGCGAACCGCTCGAGCGCCAGCAGTTGTTCCACCGTCAGTCCGTAGAGGTCGGCCGGGTCGGCGATGAGCCCGGCCCCCACCAGTTGGATCACCCGTTCCTCGCCCAGCCCCTCGATGTCCATGGCCGATCGCGAGGCGTAATGGGCGATGCGTTGGACCCGTTGCGCCGGGCAGTCGATGTTGGTGCAATACGTGTCGCTCTCACCCTCCAGGCGCACCAGGGCCTCACCGCAGGAAGGGCAGACGGGCGGGAACTTCCACTTGGGCTTGCGACGCTTGGGCACACCCGGACCGGTCAGCACGGGTCCGACGATTTCGGGAATGACGTCCCCCGCCTTGCGCACGATCACCACGTCGCCCGGACGGACGTCTTTGACCCGCACCTGATCCTCGTTGTGCAGGGTGGCCAGCGACACGGTCGAGCCACCGACGAAGACCGGCTCGAGGCGGCCGAACGGCGTGGCCCGCCCGGTCCGGCCGATCGACACGGAAATGCCCAAGAGCTTCGAGGTCCGCTCTTCGGGGGGGAACTTGAAGGCAATGGCCCAGCGGGGCGCCCGTGAGGTGGCGCCCAACCGGGCGTGGAGGGCCAGGTCATCGACCTTGGTCACCACCCCGTCGATCTCGTAGGCCAGGTCGTGGCGCTCGGTGGCCAGTTCTCGGCACCGCTCGATGGCGGCGTCGATCCCGGTCAACTTGCGTGCGTCGGGACTGACCGGGAAACCGGCCCGGCGGAGGAGTTCCAGCGTGCCCCACTGCGACGCGGCCGGCCACGGGCTCTTGCTCGGGATGCCTTCGACCAACCCCACCTGATAGGCCCAGAACGAAAGCGGCCGTTTGGCGGTCATTTCCGGGTCCTTCTGCCGGAGCGAACCGGCGGCCGAGTTCCGGGGGTTGACGAACATTCTCTCGCCGGCGGCCGCCTGGGCGGCGTTCATGGCGGCAAACTCGGCCAACGGCATGTAGATCTCGCCCCGGACCTCGAGCAACTCGGGAAAGGGTCCGGCCTTGGCGTTGAGCCGGTGGGGTACGACCTTGACGGTGGCCACGTTGGCGGTGACATCCTCCCCGGTCACGCCGTCGCCACGGGTGGCCGCCTGCACGTAGCGACCGCGCTCGTAGGTCAGCGACATGGCCACGCCGTCGACCTTGGGCTCGCTGGAGAACACGAGTCGGGCCAGGTCGAGGTCGGGCACCGGGCGGCGCAAACGCTCGGCCCAGGCTCGCAGGTCCTCCTCGGCGAAGGCGTTGTCGAGACTCATCATGGGGACCCGGTGCCGGACTTCTTGGAACAGTCCGAGCGGGGTCCCGCCCACGGTCTGGGTGGGCGAATCGGGAGTGGCCAGAGCGGGATGGCTGGCCTCGAGGTCCCGCAACTCTCGTACCAGGAGGTCGAACTCGGCGTCGGGGATTTCCGGCGCGTCCAGCGTGTGGTAGCGCTCGTTGTGGTAGGTGATGAGCTCGCGCAACTCGGAGGCCCGAGCCGTCGCGGCGGCGTCCGCCGGGTCCACCGCGTCCGCCGGGTCGGCCACGGTCAGGCGGCGATGCCCGCGCCGACCACCGCGTCCTGATCAACGATGTCGTAGAGGGCCACGGTCTGCCCCGCCGCCACCGGGCGCTGGGGGACGTCGAACTCCACCATCAGCCCGTCATCGGTCCGCGCGAGTGAGCACGGGGCCGGCCGGCCGTGGGCACTGACCTGGGCGACGGCGCGTGCGCCGTCACCGAGCGGCCGGTCGACCCAGGTGAGCGGTCGAACCCGGGAGGACGATGGCGGAGGTCACCGCCTCGGCCGCGCTGCCGACGGTGACGCGACGGGACGGGACGTCGACCGCGACGACGTAGCGTCGAGCGCCATCGGTGCCATGCCCCATGCCCTTGCGCTGGCCCACGGTGACCAATTCCACCGCGTCGACCGTTCCGACCGGATCCCCGGCACCGTTCACGACATCGGCGGCATGGAACTCCAACTGGCGGGAGAGGAACCCGCCTCGTCCTTCCTCACTCCCGATGAAGCACACGTCCTGACTGTCGGGCTTGTCCGCCGTGCGCAGTCCCAGTCGAACGGCATGGGCGCGCACATCGCTCTTGGTCATCTCCCCCACCGGGAACACCACGCGGGCCAGTTCGTCCTGTCCCAACATGGAGAGCACGTAGGACTGGTCCTTGTCCACATCGGCACCCCGGCGGAGTCTGAGGGACCGGTCGCCGGTGACCCGGGCGTGGTGCCCGGTGGCCAGGCGCTCGAAGCCCATTCGGCCGGCCCGCGCCAGCAGGCGGTCGAACTTGATGGATCGGTTGCACTCGATGCAGGGGTTGGGGGTCCGTCCCCGGGCGTGGGCCTCCACGTAGGGCGCCACCACGTGGGCGTCGAACTCGTCGGTCAGATTGAAGACGTGATGGTCGATCCCCAGTTGTTGCGCCACCCGGCGGGCGTCATCGACGTCGGCCACCGAGCAGCAGCCCGAGTCCGACTCCCCTCCCCACAGCTTGAGCGTGGCCCCGACCACATCGTGGCCCGCCTCGACCAGGAGCGCGGCGGCAACCGAGGAGTCGACCCCTCCCGACATGGCGACCAGCACTCTCATCGCACCAGTGTGCCACCCACTCTCAGGGTCCGTGGACGCCACCAACTGGATGCCACCTACCCGTCGTGTCGCACCGCGGCGACCAACGGCGGCACGACGGCGACCGCCCGCTCGACATCCGCCTCGGCTGGTCCCGCGTCCCAACGTGAACCGGATGGCTCCGCGCGACAGAGCCTCGGAGACGCCCATGGCGGAGAGGACGTGGCTGGGCTGGAGCGCCCCGCTGGCGCACGACGAACCACCGGAGGCACAGATGCCCCGCTCCCCCAACACGACGAGGAGTTCCTCCCGTTCGACCCCGGGAAGGCACAGGTGGAGGTGACCGGGCAGGGTGGCCACGCCCGGAGGAATCGTGCGATGGGCGTCGGGGATGGCGGCGGTCAGGCCGCGGCCCAGCGCATCCCGCAGCCCGGCGACGCGCCGGGTCGCCTGCGTCCCTCTCCGCTGCGGCCAGTCGGAGTGCGGTGGCCAGGCCGACGGCGCCGACGACATTTTGCGTGCCGCTACGTCGTTCGCGTTCTTGACCGCCCCCGTACTGGTGGGGCGCGATGACCGAGGGCAGGCGTTCGGCCAGGACGCCGACGCCGATCGGGCCGCCCAGCTTGTGGGCACTCACGGCCACCAGGTCGGCCCCCGCGGTGTCGGCCGCCAGGTCTACGAACGAGGCCGCCTGCACGGCGTCGGTGAAGATCCGGGCGGTGGCGCTCTGCGCCCGGACGGCCTCCACCACGCGCCCGAGCGGCTCGATGACGCCGGTTTCGTTGTTGGCCAGCATCACGGCGACCAGTGTCGTGTGCGGCTCGACCAGGTCGGCCAGGCCGACCACGTCGACCAGCCCGGCGGAATCCACCGGGATTTCCTGCAGCTTGGCCGACCCGGTGCCGGCGGCCGCCCGGCACGACTCGAGCACCGCCGGATGCTCGACGGCGGAGCACAGCAACGACGGCGTGGCCTGGTCGTGGCTCGCCGCGGCCAGCGTCCCGAAGACAGCGAGATTGGCTGACTCCGTGCCGCCCGAAGTGAAGACGATCCCGCCCGGGTCCCGCCCCAAGAGTGCGGCGATCTCGTCCCTCGATTCCTCGAGCAGTCGCCGCGCTCGCTGCGCCGGTCGATGGCTCCCGGTCGGGTTGCCCAACGGCTCCGAGAGAGCCTCCGCCATGGCCTCAGCCACCTCGGGGCGCAGCGGTGTGGTGGCGGCGTGATCGAGGTAGGTCGTCTCTGCGGGGTCGCCGCTCAGGTGATCCACACCGTCTTGGCGTTGCAGAATTCCTTCAATCCCAGTTCGGAGAGCTCCCGGCCGAAGCCCGATCGCTTGATCCCTCCAAAGGGGAGTTCAGGCGTGGACGCCACCATGGCGTTGACGAAGACGGCCCCGGCCTCCAGTTCCTCGATGCAGCGCTGGATCTCCGCCTCGTCCGTCCCCCACACGCTCGAGCCGAGTCCGAACGTCGTGGCATTGGCCACCTCGAGGGCGGCGGTTAGATCCGGCACCCGTTCGACCATGGCCACGGGCCCGAAAAGCTCCTCCTGGGCTACCCGCATGTCCGACGTGATGCCCGAGAGCACCGTCGGCGGGAAGTACCACCCGGGGCCGTCGACCACCTGTCCCCCGCTGTGCACCGTCGCCCCTTGAGTCCGGGCTTCCTCGACTTGCGCCACCAATTCGGCTCGTTGCGCCTCGGTGACGATGGGGCCGACGTCGGTGGCGGGGTCGAAGGGGTCGCCAACCACCAGCGCATCCATGGCTTCGGTGAAGCGGCGCAGGAACTCGTCCGCCACCGGCTCCACCACGATGAAGCGCTTGGCGGCGATGCAGGACTGCCCGTTGTTCTGCACTCGGGCCTCCACGGCCGTACGCACGGTCGTCTCCATGTCGGCGGACTCGAGCACGATGAACGCGTCGGACCCACCGAGCTCGAGCACGCTCTTCTTGAGCGCGTGGCCGGCTGTCGAGCCCACCGACATGCCGGCCCGCTCGCTCCCGGTCAGGGTCACCGCGGCGATCCGGGGATCTTCGATGATCTTGGCGACGTCCTTGGACTCCACGAAGAGGTTGGTGAACACGCCCTCGGGCAACCCGGCCCGCCGAAAGAGATCCTCGAGCACGAGGGCGGTCTGCGGCACGTTCGACGCGTGCTTGAGCAGTCCGACGTTGCCGACCATGAGGGCCGGCGCGGCAAATCGCACCACCTGCCACATGGGGAAGTTCCACGGCATGATGGCCAGCACCGGGCCGATGGGCTGGTAGTGCACGTAGGAGCGGGACGCCCCGGTGGCGATGGGTTCGTCGGCCAACAACGCCTCGGCGTGTTCGGCGAACCAGCGAAGCCCCAGGGCACACTTCGACACCTCGCCCCGGGCCGAGGCGAAGGTCTTGCCCATCTCGGTGGTCAGGATGCGGGCGACGTCGGGCACTTCGCCCTCCAACAGTTCGGCCGCCGTGATCAGGTGGCGGGCGCGCTCGGCAAAGGTCGTGTGCCGGTACTCGCCGAATGCGACCACCGCCCGCTGGATGAGGGCCTCCACTTCGGCCGGTGTGTGGGTGTCAAATGTCTTCTCGATCTGACCGGTGGCGGGATTCGTGGTGGCAAATGGCATGGTTCGATTCTTACCGCCCTTCGGCCTCGCGCCATGCAGTCAGGCCCAGGTGCTCGGGAATGGCGCGGCGCAAGAGCTTGCCGGTCGCGGTGTGTGGCAGGTCGGCAGCCCTCACGTAGAGCTTGGGTCGCTTGTACGGCGCCAGGCGGGCCTCGGCCACCGAGCGCAGGGACGCCTCGTCGACCGAAGGGTCGGCCACGTAGGCAACGCAGACCCGCTGGCCCCACTGCTCGTCGGGCAGCCCGAACACGGCCAGTTCCCGCAAGCCGGGCACCGCGGCCAGGACGGCCTCCACCTCAGCCGGGTACACGTTGACCCCGCCGCTGATGATGAGGTCGAGACGCCGACCGGTGAGGTAGAGGTACCCCGCCTCGTCGAGCCGGCCCAGATCGCCGACGGTGCAGGCCGAGCCCCGCCAGGCCGCTCGCGTCGCCTCGTCGTCGCCCCAGTAGCTGAAGTGGGCGAAGGGCGGCATGTCGCACCACACCGTTCCCGAGCCGTCGTCGGACTCGGCCTCTCCCTCCACCGGGCTCACGCTGAGGCGCCGGCCGGGCCGGGCGCGACCCACCGTGCCGGGATGTTCGAGCCACTCGTCGGGCCCGCACACGGTGAACTGGCCCTCCGTCGATCCGTAGAATTCCCACACCTCCCCCGGCCGCACGCGCGCCATGGTCGCCCGCTTGACCGACGGCGGGCAGGGCGCACCGGCGTGAGCCAGGAAGCGGAGTGAATCGAAAGCCTCGTCGACCGCCAGGTCCGGCGAGGTGAGGATGCGTTGCAGATGGGTCGGTACGAGGAAGGCGGTGGTCGGGCGGAGGCGCCGCAGCACCTCGAGCGCCGTGGCGGCATCGAAGCGACCGAGAATGGCCAGGGATCCCCCCGAGAGCAGCGTCCCGGTCGAGAAGCGCATCGAGACCGTGTGGTACATCGGCGAGCACACCATGTGGAGGTCGTCGCCATCGAATTGCCAGATGGCTGCTTCGTCCTCGAACACGGCCTTCGCCGTGGCCTCGTCCCAGACCCCGGTGGTGACCCCCTTCGGCCGGCCGGTGGTGCCCGAGGTGTAGTGCATGGGTCGGGTCAGCGGATACGCCGAGAGTTCCGCCTCGGGACCATCCATCAGCTCGGCCAATTCGGCCGGGCGGAGAACCTGCACCGATGGTCGGGCGTCGGCCACCAGTCGATCCCGCTCCGCCGCGGTGAGGGTGGCGTTGAGCAGGACCGGGATGACGCCGATGCGGGCGGCCCCGAGAACGGCGCAGATCAGGTTGGCCGAGGAGGCCAGGCTGAAGACCACCCGGTCACCCGAGGAGCACCCGTGAGCCAGGAGCGCACCCGCAGCGCGGCGTTGCCGTTCCTCGGCCTCGAGCGCACCGAGCAGCTCGACCCTGGGTGCCTCCCTGGTCACCCTGGCAGCGTACTGAGCGAACAAGGGCGGCCCACAGTGGAACGATGGAGGCCATGGAAAATCAGCGGATCGGCGCGGCCCGCACACTGATCGAGAGGTCGCGCCGCATCTTGGCCCTCACCGGAGCGGGCATCTCCACCGATTCGGGTATCGCCGACTTCCGCGGGCCCGAGGGACTGTGGACGAAGAACCCCGAGGCCGAGCGAATGGCCACCCTCCAGGTCTATATCGACGACCCCGAGGTGCGTCGCCGCTCGTGGCAGCACCGCCTCACGTCGCCCATGTGGGACGCCCGGCCCAACGCCGGCCACTTCGCCCTGGTGGACCTGGAGCGCTCGGGCCGGGTCGAGACGCTGGTCACCCAGAACATCGACGGGTTGCACCTGAAAGCCGGATCGGATCCCGCCCGCGTCATTGAGATCCACGGCAATGCCTTGGACATCATGTGCCTGCGCTGTCAGCTCCGTCGGCCCGCTGAGCCAACCCATGAGCGCCTTCGGGCGGGCGAGGACGATCCCACCTGTCAAGAGATCCGGCCGGACGGGTCACGGTGCGGGGGGATGTTGAAGTCGGCCACCATCCTCTTCGGACAGAACCTGGTGGCCGAAGACCTCCGAGCGGCCGAAGAGGTGGCGGCGGCGTGCGACCTCCTCCTGGCCGTGGGCTCGACCCTCGGGGTCTACCCCGCCGCGGGACTGGTGCCCATCGCCGCGAGAGGCGGCGCCGCCATTGTGATCGTCAACGGCGGGCCCACCGATCTGGACGCACTGGCCGACGTCGTGGTCACCGGATCCATCAGCGAGATCCTGCCGCAGCTGACCCAGGGCCTCACGCCAGTGGCGTGACCGGCGGCGCGCTACGACCCGGCCGACTTGTTGCCTTCTGACTTGGCCTTTCGGCGAGGCTTGAGGGCGAACCACCAGATGCTGGCCATCGTTCCCACGATCCCGACAGTGGCCGCGACCGGCTTGAGGACCTTTCGTGATCCGCTCTTTGGCATGGGTGAAGACACTACTGCGATTGCCCCGCGGTCGCCGACGACAATCGCCGCTCGTGAAAGCGCCGGGCGGCCGACGCCAGAGCGGCGAAAGGTCGTTGATCGCCGCTCTCCTCGGGATGCCACTGCACTCCCAGTACGAAGAACGCGTCCCGGAGTTCGACCGCCTCGATGACCCCGTCGGGGGCACGCGCCGTGACGACCAGGCCGGTGCCCAGTGCGTCGATCGACTGGTGGTGCGAGCAGAGCACGGTCGTCTCGGTTCCGAAGACCTCCGCCGTCAGGGAGCCCGGCGTGGTGGTCACCTCCACCTCACCGAACACCGACGGGGCGCGTCGATGATCCTCGTGGCCGACCACGTCGGGCAGGTGCTGGTACAGCGTGCCGCCCAGTTCGACATTGAGAATCTGACAGCCGCGGCACACGGCCAGCACGGGAAGATCGACCGCCAAGGCCGCCGCCAGGAGCGCGCGCTCACTTTCGTCCCGAACCGGATCGACCCCGCCCACGCTCGGCTCGGCGGCCTCGCCGTAGAGGGCGGGATCGACATCCCCACCGCCGGTGAGGACCAGCCCGTCCAGAACCGATATCACGTCGGCGGCGCCGAAGCCGGGCCCGTGTGCGGCGGTGCGCGGCGGCGGCAGGAGCATCGGTCGGGCGCCGGCCGAGGCCACCAGCTCGTAGTACGACTCGGGCAGGACCGCCGCCGGGCGGGTCCACGCCCCCCAGGCCGACTCCGCCACATAGGTGGAGAGGCCGACGAGCGGGATCACGCCGTAACCGCCCGCGAGGCACACCGACCCTCGATCCGGATGGCCCGGGGACCGGTGCTGGCGGCGACGAACATCGCTCCAGCGTACAAAGGGAATGGACGGTGGCGGGTGGGGGCGACATCATGCGTCATGCCCGGACTTGAATTCATTGCCGCGGGGATCGCCGACGGCTCCATCGACACGGTCGTGCTGGCCTTTCCCGACATGCACGGGCGACCGGTGGGGAAGCGGATCACCCCCGCCTTCTTCACCGAGCACGTGGCCGAACACGGCATCGAGGCCTGCGACTACCTGCTGGCGGTCGACGTCGACATGAACCCTCTCCCCGGGTACCGGTTCGCCAACTGGGACTCGGGCTATGGCGATGTCGTGGTCCATCCGGACTACACGACCACGCGGATGTTGCCGTGGCTCCCCGGGACCGTGATGGTCATCGGCGACGTCACCGACGAGGGCGGGACGCCGGTCGACGTGTCACCACGTCAGATCCTGCGGGACCAGATCGCCCGGGCGACCGAGCGGGGATTCACCGTCCTCAGCGCCACCGAACTCGAGTTTTTCCTGTTCCGTGAGACCTACGAGGAGGCGCAGGACAAGGGGTGGCAGGGGCTCAGGCCGCACTCGGCCACCATTGAGGACTACCAACTGCTGCAGACCTCGCGCGAGGAGTACGTCCTCAAGCGCATTCGCCAGGAGATGTGCGCGGCGGACATCCCGGTGGAGTTCTCCAAGGGCGAGGCCGGTCGCGGCCAACACGAGGTCAACGTCACCTATGCCGGATCATTGGAGACGGCGGACCGTCACCTGATCTTCAAGAACGGGATCAAGGAGATTGCCGCGCAGGAGGGCCGCGCCGCCACCTTCATGGCCAAGTGGTCCATGGACGACGTGGGGTCCTCGTGCCACGTGCACAACAGCTTGTGGGATACAAAGACCGATGCCCCCCTCATGGCCGACCCGTCCCACCCGAGCGGCCTCTCGACCGTCGGGCGTCGATTCCTGGCCGGCCAGCTCCATGCCGCTCGCCAGTTGGCCTGGTGCGCCGCGCCGACCGTCAATTCCTACCGGCGCTACGTCCCGGGAAGTTGGGCGCCCACCGCCATCGTGTGGGGCGAGGACAACCGCACCTGCGGCTTCCGCACCGTCGGTCACGGGGCCGGGCGGCGCATCGAGACCCGGGTGCCCGGGGCCGATGTCAATCCCTACCTCGTGGTGGCCGCCTGCATCGCCGCCGGCCTCTACGGCATCGACCATGAGCTCGACCTTCCCGAACCCTTCGCCGGCAACGCCTACGAAGCAACCGGCGTCCCGCGTATCCCTTCCACCCTGGTCGAAGCGATCGGCGAGCTGGAGGGCTCAGCAGTGGCCGCCGAAGCCTTCGGGCCCGACGTGCACCATCACCTGCTCAACACGGCTCAGCAGGAATGGGAGGCGTCCAACCGTCACGTGTCCGACTGGGAGCTGGCCCGCAACTTCGAACGCATGTAGGCCGGTCAGGCCGGATGGGCGGCCAGCTTGCGACCGTTCAAGCGCTTGTGGATGCCTTTGGTCTCCTTGTAAAGGTTGATGAACTCTTCGAGCACGGGCACGTAGCGCGCGCTCGCGTCAGGGTCGGGTGTGTAGATTGCCTTGACTTCGACGGTGGCGGGGATGTCGGCCAACGAGATGCGGTCCAGGGCCAACAGGGTCAAGAGGCCGGCGCCCCGGACGTTGGCCTGCACCGGGTCGGCCATCTGGCGGATGGTGCGCCCCAGCACATCGGCATGCATCTGCGACCACAGGTCCGAAATTGGCGCCGCCCCCGATGAAGGCCAGGGATTCGAAGGGCCCTTTGCAGTACTTCTCCACCGCGCCCAGCAGCCAGGCCGAGTTGAAGGCCACGCCTTCGAATACGGCGCGGACCATGTCCGCCCGGGTCGAGGAGAGCGAAATGTTGTGGAATCCACCCCGAATGGTGTGATCGTCCACCGGCGTTCGCTCGCCGTTGAGCCAGGGGGTGAAAATGACGCCCCGGGCGCCCTGGGGCACGCCGGCCGCCAGGTCGTTGAGCCGGGCGAGGACGTCGCCCGGTGCGGTCCCACTGTGCGCGAGAGCGTCGTCGGGGAAGAGGAGGTTGTCCCGCAACCAGGTCAGGCAGGCCCCGGCCGTCTCGTGCTCGTCGGCCACCAGGTAACGGCCCGGAATGCCCGAGGGGAAGGACGCCACGTTGGTCAGCGCATCGGTCTTCTTGAACGGCACGTGGCAGCTGATCCAACTCGAGGTCCCGATGTAGAGGTGGCCGTCGAGATCATCCACCGCCCCCGACCCGACGGCGGCCGAATGGAGGTCACCAGTGCCACTGACCACCGGCGTCCCCGCCAGGAGCCCGAGCTCCGCGGCGGCCGTCGCGGTCAGGCCGCCCTGGATCGAACCGGTGGGGACCAGCTCGGGGAGCCGGCTGCGCTCGAGCCCGGCCAGATCGAACAGTCCGTCGTCGTAGGCGACGGCATTGATGTCGCGGTTGTCGGTGACCCAGTGCAGGGTGATGGAGTCGTGAGAGGCTCGGGCCAGTCCGGTCAATCGCAGGCCGAGGTAGTCGACCGGTTCGAGGAAGACGGCGGTGGCGGCATAGACATCCGGGCGCTCCTGGCGCAAGAAGTGGATGTGCCCCACGGGGTCCTTGCCCGAGAGGCTCGGTATGCCACCGGTGCGCCGCACCCAGCGGGTCAGCTTCGACGCCCCGTAGCCCTGCACATTGAGGGCGCCCCGCACGGTATTCCTCACCGCGCTGGCTCCACGCGAGTCCATCCAGATGATGGAAGGGCCGATGGCAACGCCGTCGGCGCCCACCGCAACGGTCCCCGACCACTGCGCCGTGCACCCGACGCCGATCACCTTTTCCGGCGACACCCCGCTCTTGGTCATCGCCCTTCGCGCCGAGACCACGACCGCATCCCACCAGTCCTCGGGAAGCTGCTCTGCCGAGCCGTCCTCGCCCAGCTGGATCCCGACCGGCACGAAGGCGTGGGCCACGATCCGCCCGGTGGCGGCGATCACCGCCACCTTGGGGCCGCCTGTCCCTAGGTCCACCGCGAGCACATACGACTCCTCGCCGCTCCCGTCGGGGAGCGGCCGCAGCGGCGTCACGGCGCCAGCGGCCAGGGTCGGTGCCGGAGCGCTCCGCATGGCCGCGAAGCCTAAACCCGCTCTCGGCACGCGACCCGGCCCGCCGGGTCGTCGGTCTTACTCGGCCAGGCCCGCTTCGACTTCCAGCTCGATCTTGACCTTGTTGCCGACCACGATGCTGCCGTCGCGGAGGGAGCCGTTGAAGCTCACGCCGAAGTCGCGACGGTCGATCTCAGCCGAGGCGGAGAAGGCCACCACGGTCTTGTCGTCCTGCATGGCCGGGCCTTCGCCCAGGTATTCCAGGTCGAAGACGACCGACTTGGTGACCCCGCGAATGGTGAGGTCGGCGGTGAGCTTCCACTGCGAGTCGGTGACCCTCTTCAGCCCGGTGCTCTTGAGGGTCAGCTTGGGGAAGTTCTCGGAATCCAGAAAATCGCTGGTGCGCAGGTGGTCATCCCGCATCCCCTGGTTGGTGTGGATGCTGGACGCCACCGCTTCGGCTTCCAACGTGGAGTCTTCGGGATTCTCGGCCACGGTGAAAGTGCCGGAGAACTCGGCGAAGCGGCCGCGTACCTTGGTCCCGATCAGGTGGCGAGCCACGAAACCGACTTCGGCGTGGGCGGGGTCGACAACGTACTTCCCCGGCTTGGGGAGGGTGACTGTCTCAGTTGAGGTATCGGTGCTGCTCATGGCGCATCTCCTTGTTGATCTTGTCGTTATTGACCGTGTTGCTCTTCCTCATGATAGTATCTGACTCAGCAGATACTTGTCAAACAACTATCATATAATCAAATACTTTTCAGTCAGACAACTGGAGTTGCTGGTAGAGTGAGTCTGATTGGGGGAGCGATATGGACACACCGACATTTCCCAACCGAGTCGTCGATGACCTGGACTCCGCCGCGGCGGAAGGCACCTGTGGCGTGCTGGGTCAGATCGAGGACGAACGACTGCAGCTGATGGGCCTCCTCGTCCGCTCCCATCGCCGACTTTCCTACGTGCTCGGGCAGGAGCTCGAACAGGCCTGCGGCATCCCCCTGGTGTGGTTTGACGTGCTGATCCACGTCGGTGGTGCCCCCGAAGGGCGATTGACGATGAGCAAGCTGAGTGCCGACATCGCCTTGACGACGGGCGGCGTGACCCGATTGGTGGACCGCATGGTCGACGCACATCTGGTCGCCCGCCAGAGCTGCCCGTCCGACCGGCGCAGTGTCCATGTCATCCTCACGCCCAAGGGCGAAGCCACGCTGAAAGATGCCATCGCTGAGCACATCGAGGGTATCGATCGGCACCTGATGGCACCCCTGGATACGAGCGAACGCGCCTCGTTGGGTGCGGTGCTCGCCAAGCTGGTCGGCGACAGCCAGCCGGCGTCTCGATCCTGAGGGACCGACGCGTCGGTTCGAACCGGCGCCGGCTCGATATCCTCCGGTGATGGCGACACCGTGTTCGTGCTGCGGTGAGGCGGTGGAGGATGCAGTCCACCTGTACTCGCAGCGCGACGTTGCGATCTGTTACCGCTGCCTCGACTGGCTGAACGCGCGGCGGGCACGGCAGGTGGCCGCCCATGGCGGCTGGACCGCGGTCGGCTCCGAACCGATCTTCACGGTGGGGGACGTCGAGCGCTCGGTCAACCACTACCGGCGCCTCGGTTTCGAGACCTCGCACCATGACGAGACATACGCTTTCGCGCACCGGGGTGGCAACCTCACCATCCACCTGGCCCAGGCTGACGGCGGCGCCGGACCCACGGTGGGCTCGCTGTATCTCCGCGTGGATGACGCCGACCAGCTGGCGGACGACTGGCGAAAAGCCGGTCTCGGCGTCGTCGGACCCGAGAACACCACCTACGGGAAGCGTGAGGGTTCGCACATCGACCCCGACGGGAACCTGATCAGGTTCGGGTCGCCCGTACCGTGGTCGGATTCACGCTGACCTCTGCCCGCTGTTCGAACCACGCCGGCGGTTCGAACCACGCCGCCGCGGCCGGTCCTCACATCAGGTGTCGTCGGCTTTCGTGAGCCAGACCCGCACCTCGGGTCCCACGTCCTCGCCCTCGAGCTCGAGGACGGTCCCCTCTCCCGCACCGGGCCCGATGGTGATGTCGACCGCCAATACCTCTCGGGCGATGTAGTCGAAGTAACCGGAGATCGCGTCGAGACCGACCACGTGCAGATGGATGCGGTCGGAGACATCGAGTCCGCTGGTCTTGCGCAGGTCCTGCACCAGACGAACCACCTCGCGGGCCAGTCCCCGGTGCCGGAGATCGACGGTGAGGTCCAGGTCGAGGGCGACAACCTCACCCCCTTCTCGAGACACGGCGAAGCCTTCTTGCCCTCGCACCCGAAGCTGCACGTCTTCGGGAGAGAGATCAACCGTTCCGTCGGGGAGCGCCACCGTGACGGACTCCCCGGCCTCGAGCGTCGCCGCGGCTTCGACACCGTCGAGAGCGGCGAGCGCTGGTTTCAGGTACTTGACCCGCTCACCCAGGCGCGGACCGAGGGTGCGGAAGTTGGGGATCAATTCGAATTCGAGCACCTCGCTCAACTCGTCGGCCAGGTCGATCTCGTCGACATTGAGCTCCTCGGACACGATCTCGTGCAGGATGGCCGGCGCGTCAGATGGCAGGAACACCAGGGCCCGGGCCAGCGGTTGGCGCACCTTGACGCCGGCTTCACTTCGGGCCGCCCGGCCCAGCGAGGTGAGACGTCGAGCCAGTCCCATCTGGGCTTCGAGGTCCCGATCGGTCCACGCCGTCTCGGCCTTGGGCCAATCGCACAGGTGGACGGACTGGTCGTTCTCCGGCTCCGGTGAGCGCACGCCACATGGCATCGGCCACGAAGGGACAGAACGGGGCCAGGAGGAGGGACAGCGTGCTCAGGACCTGGTGCAACGTGGCCTGCGCAGCCAGGGAATCGCCGGCAGGGGCGTCCGGGTCGGTGCGCCAGAACCGGCGGCGGCTGCGTCGCACGTACCAGTTTGAGAGATCATCGACCAGGGTCCCGAGCGGCCCGGCCGCGCCGAGCGGCTCGTAGGTCTCGAGGGCCACGGTCATTTCGTCGACCGTGCCGGACAAGCGGGAGAGGATCCAACGGTCGAGCGGACCCCGCTCCGCCACGGTGGGGACGCCGGCCGCCGCCGGATCGAAGCCGTTGAGCGACGCGTAGGTGGTGAAGAAGCTGAAGGTGTTCCACAGCGTGAGGAGCGTGTCGCGCATGGCCGTGTCGATGGCGGCCAGGCTGGCCCGGGTCGGTGTCCACGGCGAGCCCTGGCTGAACATCCACCAGCGCAGGGCGTCGGCCCCTCGGGTGTCGAGGATGGTCCAGGGGTCGATGATGTTGCCCAGGGACTTGGACATCTTGCGCCCGTCGGCGTCGATGATGTGGCCCAGGCAGACCACATGCTTGTACGGGCTCTTGCCGAAGACCAGGGTGTTGACGGCCAGCAAGGAGTAGAACCAGCCGCGCGTCTGGTCGATGGCCTCGGAGATGAAGTCGGCCGGGAACGTGAAGGCTTCCACCGAGCCGGGCTCGTGGGGGTACCCGACCTGGGCCGCCGGCATCGAGCCCGAGTCGAACCAGGCGTCGATGACCGGCTCGACCCGGCGGGCCACCGCCTCGGGACCTTCCAGTCCCGCGGCCGAGCACTCGGGACACCCGAATTCGACGTCGTCGATGACCGGCCGGTGCGGATCGAGACCAGTGACGTCGCGCCCGGCGAGCTCGGAGAGTTCGGCCAGCGATCCGATGCAGAGCAGGTGGTTCCGGCCACACCGCCAGATGGGAAGCGGCGTGCCCCAGTAGCGGTCCCGTGAAAGGGCCCAGTCCACGTTGTTCGACAGCCATTCCCCGAACCGGCCGTCCCGGATGTAGGACGGGTGCCAATCAACCGTGCCGTTGGCCGCCAGCAGGTCGTCCTTGCGGGTCGAGGTGGCGATGTACCAGCTCGGCTTGCCCCAGTAGATCAAGGGGGTGCCGCAACGCCAACAGTGGGGGTACGAGTGCACGTAGGTGAAGCGCCGCAGCAGGAGTCCCGCCGCCTCGAGTCGGTCGTTGATGGCGGTGTTGCTGGCCCGCACGTCTTGTCCCGCCAGCCATTCGATCTCGTCGGTGAACCGCCCGTCCGGTCCGACCGGATTCAGGGTGGGCAACCCGTTCTCGCGCCCGACCTGGCGGTCGATCTCACCGAAGGCGGGAGCCAGGTGCACGATGCCTGTCCCTTCCTCGGTCGTCACATAGTCCGCCGGCACCACGCGCCATCCGTCGGCTCCCGGTGGGGGTGCCAGGTCGTTGAACGGTCGGGCGTAGTGCAGGCCGACCAGGGCACGCCCCAGCGTCCGGTGGGAGATCCGGGCGGAAGCCCCCTCCCCCAGCACCTGGTCGACCAGATCCTCGGCCATGACGAGACCGTCGACGGTGGCATAGGTCAGGTCGGGGTGCACGGCCACGCCCGTATTCGACAGCAGGGTCCAGGGCGTGGTCGTCCAGACGACCAGCCATTGGGCGTCGCCCACCAGCGCGGCATCCGGATTGACGATCCGTAGACGGACGTAGGCCGACTCGTCCTCTTCGTCGGTGTAGACGCCGGGCTGGCCCAGCTCATGGCTGGAAAGTGGAGTCCCGCAGCGCGGGCAATACGGGACCACCTTGAGGTCCTCGTAGAGGAGTCCCTGGTCGAAGAGCTGCTTGAGGTGCCACCAGACCGACTCGATGTAGGTCGGACTGAGCGTCCAATAGGCCGCGTCCATGTCGACCCAGTACCCGATGCGGGTGGTCAGCCGGGCGAACTCGTCCACATAGGAGTAGACGGATTCACGACAGAGACGGATGAACTCGGCGATGCCGACCTGCTGCTCGATCTGATCCTTGCCGGTGATGCCCAGCTTCTTCTCCACCTCGACCTCGACCGGGAGTCCGTGGGTGTCCCAGCCGGCCCGCCGGGCCACATAGGAACCGTCCATGGCATGGAACCGGCAGAAGAGGTCCTTGTAGACACGGGCCCACACGTGATGGAGCCCGGGCATGCCGTTGGCCGTGGGCGGGCCCTCGTAGAAGATCCACGGCGGCGCCCCTTCCCGCTGCTCCACCGAGCGCTCGAAGACGCGGTGGGCCGCCCAGCGGGCCAGTTCGGCCTGCTCAAGAGCAACAAAGTCGGTATCAGGGGGGACAGGTGTGAACACGGACGCTCTATCGTCGAGGTCAAGAGGTGCGAGGCCTCTTGGCGTGACGCAAAGACTAGAGGCTGGGAGCGTTCCCTCGGTACGCCGGAGCAGGCCTCTCGATGGGCGACCCGGGATCGTCGGGCTCGGATGTGCAGTCTCACTGAGCCCACGTGAGACCGCTTCCCAATGAGGCGATGTGGCAGAGCGCGGGCTCTACCACCAGGTGAGGGGATAGTGGCGGTCCTCGTTCGAAGAGAAATTATTGACGATGATGGCAACCGCCAGGAGGATGAGCGCCCCCACCAACACCGGGCTGAGGACGAATTGATAGCCCAGGTGATGGACCTGCGCGGGGCCGAGGACGGCGATGAGTGCCGTGGCGCCGGCGGGAGGATGCACCACACTCGTGAGCTGCATGAAGACAATCGTGGTGGCGACTGCGACCGATGCCGCCAGACCAATGTGACTACCCAGCAGTTTGTACGCGGTCACTCCGGTCAGCGCCGCAATGAGTTGGCCGAGTATCAGGGGGCGCGGTTGAGCGAACGGAGAGTGCGGTGCGCCCATAGAGCAGGGCCGCCGATGCGCCAAAGGAACCGATGAGGAAGACCTTCGCTGAGAGCGGCCAGCCGGGGTACAAGCTCGGGATCGAGATGAGATATATCGCGAAGAACCCCGCGCACCAGGCCCAGACAACGGCCGACATCCGATGGCGGGTGACCACTCGCGGGGCGGTGCCCCTCATTCGTCCAAAATAGACCGCCAGTGGTGACGATCGTCGTGAGTCCTCCATCTACTGAGACGCCACGATGGACACGGGCAAGCTGCTCAGGAGCGCAGGTGCATCAAGTGCACGAGACGCCAGAATGCTCGAGCGGCTCAATGTCGGTCCGATCCGATCATGCAGCGCGACGCTAGCGGGCGGTGCCGTCGTCGTAGGTGACCTGTTGAGCGATGCCACGTTTCTTCGGAAGCGGATGGCCCAGGGAGGACGCAACGGCGATCGAGATGCTCCAAGACGCATCAAATGGGCGATGGCACGGTACGACAGAAGACCTGCAATAATTCCCAGCAGCCTTATGACGGACAACCTCGACAACCTGATTCTCGATCTCCTTGAATGGTTGGGTTCGAGCCAGCGCCCCTACCTCGAGGTGCTCGATGCCTGGCGGACGTCGTGTCCGCGCTTTCCAGTGTGGGAGGACGCCAACGACCGAGGCTTTATCGAGCGTCACTATGCGCCCGGGCGCGGCCAGTACGTTTCGGTGTCCGTGGCCGGGATCGAACACCTTCGGAAATACCGCTCCCAGTTTGTGAGCGATGTCGAACCACTCAGCGTCTGACCGTCTCCGACCGCCGGTTCGGGTGTAACGGATCGGCGGTGGGGTCAAAGAGGGTCAAACAATCACGGCACGTCTGAGGTTGGAGAGCATCAGCGCCGATTGACCGGGCAGACTTAGCGGGATGACCTTCGATCAGTATGCGCCGTACGGGCCGGTCGTCGAGACGACCCTACGGGTGGTGACTTGGAACGTCTGGGGTCGGTACGGGCAGTGGCAGGCGCGCCAAGCGGGGATCGAAGAGGCGCTCCTCGCCACGAGACCCGACATCGTCTGCCTCGTCGAGTCCTGGTCGAGCGCTGACACGACTCAGGCGGAGCAGGTCGCCACGCGGCTGGGAATGGAACATCATCTGTTCGAAGGAGATTGGCAGCAAGACGATTGGGTGTCGGGCATCGGCCTGGTCTCACGATGGCCCCTGTCGCTCCGCGAACGGACAGCTGTTACGAGGAGAGGATGGATCCGGAGTTGGCGAAGTGCTCGGCGCGACTGTCGAGGGCGAGCGGGGGCTCATTCAGCTCTTCGTCGTGATGTTGGACTACCCGCTCGACGCCAGCCAGGTGCGCCAGGGACAGGTGCGACAGCTCGCCCAGCTCATCTCGGAGACGACCCGCCGGCGCTACCCAGTCGTGGTCTGTGGCGACTTCAACGCCGGGCCCGACTCTGACGAGATCCGCATGCTCACGGGGCGTGCCGCCACTGCCGCCCCGGGTTTGGTCTTCTATGACGCCTGGGAGCTGGCCGGCGATGGGACTGATGGCTATACGTGGTCCAACCGCAATCCGCTGGCCGCCGTCGCCATGTATCCCGATCGACGCTTCGACTACGTGCTCTCAGCCTGGCCACGGCTCGGCGCCGTCGGCCATCCGACTCACTGCGAGCTGCTCGGCGTCCTCCCCGGCGAGAAGCCTCAGTTGTCCGATCACTACGGCGTCCTGGCCGATCTGCGATATTAAATCGCGGTCCTATTCCAATTCTTCCCTTTGTATCTGCTCAAGGAGGGGAATGAGATAGCCGAAGAAGGCTACGAATGTGCCGGCAAGCATCAGTCCCATACCGGTAAGTCGCCAGGGATGGAAGGCCGCCAGTATCCCCCCGCTCGCACCGAGTAAGAGTCCGACCAGGCCAATCTGCGCTCCGAGTCTCACGATCCTGCCGCCGTGTGAGGCAGCGGCGAAGATGACCAGCGCCCCGATCCCCAGCATCCCCCCGAGTCCAGCGTGGACCACGTACACGGCTCTCCCTTGCGGAGGCAGCCATTCGTCGGGCCGACCGGCCGGAACGAGCAACAAGGACACGACGCCAAGTGCGAATTCAAGGCCGAGGGCGATCAGCATCGCGATCCAGGGCCACCGTTCCGTCATCGGTGTCCCGTGGCTCACGTCATTCCGTCGGGGGTCCGATCGAATGACCATTGGCTCCCTCGATTGACGGACCAGTTGCAACCTCACCACGCCCCACCAGTTTCATCGGCCTCAGATGGCAGTGGTGAAGTGTCGGGCGACCACTTCGTCCCAGCGGGCCTCATTCATCTCGAGCAGTGACCCGAGCACCAGATCGGCCAGGCCGAAGGCGGCCTGACCCTCCTCCCCCTGCTCGGGGACGGCGATGCAGGCCATGGAGGCCGCTTTGGCCGCCAGGACCCCGGCCGGGGCGTCTTCCCAGACCAGGCAGCGACGCGGATCGGCGCCCAACTTTGACGCCGCCGTGAGGAACACGGCCGGATGCGGCTTGCCGTACTCCTCGTCCTCAGCCGAGTGGATGAGGTCGAAGTGCTGCCGCAAGCCGAAGTGATCGAGCGCCGCCTCAATCAGCCGGTACTGCGACGACGAGGCCACGGCCATCGGCAGCCCCCGCTCCACGCACATGGCGATGGCGTGATCGGCTCCCGGTTTGAGCTCCCCTTTGGCTAACACCAGGGCAATGACCCGATCGACGATGGTCACCGCCACCTCGGCCGGGCTCGGGCTCGGCCATGGATACTGCTCGTGCCAGAACTCGGTCACTTCCTCCACGAACATGCCCTTGGTGTTGCGGCACCCGTCGGCGGCCAGGGGGACGCCGAGGTCACCCAGGATCTCGATCTCGGCCTCGTGCCAGAGGATCTCCGAATCGATGAGCAACCCGTCCATGTCGAAGATGGACGCGGCGAATCCCGCCGCATTCGCCGATGTGGTCAAGCGGACAGCTCGGCCTCAATCGCCTCGACGATGGCCGGGTCCTCCGGCTCGACCTGGGGCCGGAAGCGCCCCACGATCTCGCCCGTCCCCGAGACCAGGAACTTCTCGAAGTTCCACGTGATGTCCCCGGCGGTGCCTTCGGCGTCGGGGAACGCCGTGAGCTCTTGGTAGATGGGGTTTCGGTCGTCGCCGTTCACGTCGATCTTCTCCATGAGGGGAAAGGTCACTCCGTAGGTGGTCGAGCAGAACTGCTGGATCTCCTCGGCCGTTCCGGGCTCCTGGCCCATGAATTGGTTGCTGGGGAATCCGACCACGGAGAACCCCCGGTCGGCGTAGGTCTTCTGCAGGCGCTCGAGCCCCTCGTACTGTGGGGTCAGTCCGCACTTGGAAGCCACGTTGACCACCAGCAGGGTCTTTCCGGCGAAAGCACCGAGCGAGGAATCGTCGCCTTGGAGCGTGTGGATGGGAATGTCGTAGAGAGCCATGGGTCCGAGGTTACCGGGCCTGACCGGACCCTTGCCGGGGGCGAGGGCCGCTCACCCGAAGTCGCCGCGTGCAAGAGTGAGCATCATGCGAGCCGTGGTGATCCGGGACAGCCAGCTCCACTGGGAAGAACGGGACGATCCGGTGCCCGGGAACACCGAGCTCCTGGTGGCCGTTGAGGCGGCCGGTCTCAACGGGGCCGACCTGATCCAACGCATCGGGCTCTACCCCGCCCCTCCCGGCTCACCGGCGGACATCCCCGGCATGGAGCTGGCCGGCGAGGTGGTCGCCGTCGGCTCCCAGGTCCGCCAGTTCTCCCCCGGCGATCGGATCATGGCCCTGGTGGGGGGCGGCGCTCAGGCCACCTTGTGCGTGGTCGACGAGTCGCACGCGCTGGCTGTTCCCGACTTGCTCCCCTGGCCCGAGGCGGGGGGCTTTCCCGAGGTCTTCTCGACCGCCTTCGACGCTCTCTTCACCCAGGGCCAACTCCGCATGGGGGAACGGGTGCTGGTCAGCGGCGGCGCCGGAGGTGTCGGCACGGCCGGTGTGCAACTGGCGGCCGGCACCGGGGCCACGGTGGTCGCCACCGTCCGCGATCCGGCCCGGCGCGACGAGGTCGTGGCGCTGGGCGCGACGGTGGCCATCGACCCGGACGATGTGGCCGACCATGGCCCCTACGACGTCGTCCTCGAGCTGGTGGGGGCGGCCAGCCTGCCCCATGTGCTGCCCCATCTGGCGATCGGGGCTCGCGTCGTCGTCATCGGGGTCGGCTCCGGAGGAGCCATGGAGCTCGACCTGATGGGTCTCATGACCAAGCGGGTGCGCATCGGTGGATCCACCTTGCGGTCCCGCACCCGGCGCGAGAAGGCGGACGTGGCGGCGGCGGTCGCAGCCCATGTCCTGCCACTCCTGGCGTCCGGTCGCATTCGCGTCCCGGTCTGTGCCGCCTTCCCCATGGCCGACGCCACCGGTGCCTACGACCGGTTCGCCGCCGGAGGGAAGTTGGGCAAGGTCGTCCTGGTCAATTGAACGCTCCGGCCCGAACGTCGCCGATCGAGGCTGTTCTCTTCGATGGCGATCAGACGCTGTGGGACTTCCAAAGGGTCATGCACGGTGCTTTGCTGGCCGTGCTGAACGAGCTTCGCGCCGCCCGGCCGGGTGCCGTCACCGACGCGTTGACCGTCGGCGACCTGCAGCGCGACCGGGGTGCCGTGGCGCAGGAGCTCCTCGGGGTGGAATACAACCTGGCCCGGCTGCGCCGGCTCGGCTTCGCCCGATCCCTACAGCGCGTGCGGCGAGACGGCGGGGACTGGAGCGAGGCGCAGGACCTGGTGTTGGCCGAACAGCTCGCTGATTCCTATTTTCGGCACCGCGACAAGGACCCGGCCCTCTTTGAGGACGCGTTGCCCACCCTCGAAACGCTGCGGCCCGACTACCGCATCGGATTGCTGTCCAACGGCAGTCGACTGCCCGAAGCCATCGGGCTCGGGGGGATCTTCGAAGTCGTCGTCTTCGCCCAGGATCACCGCGTGGCCAAACCCGACCGAGGGATATTCGAGGTGGTCCAGCAGCAGATGGAGTTGCCCCCGTCCGCCTGCGTCCTGGTCGGCGATCACCCCCTCAACGATGTGGTCGGGGCGAAACGAGCGGGTTGGCACGCCATCTGGATCGACCGCGAGGGTGGGGGCACCTATCGGCCTCCACCCGGCTGCGACGAAGTGCCCGATGCCGTGATCACCTCATTGGATGAGCTGCCCCAGGCGCTGAAGGGCCTCTGAGTTGGGCGTGTGAGTGGGCGGAGACCGCCGGGGCCCCTCCGGCACAGGCCGCTCGAGCTCCGGACGCGACACCGCTGAATGCGGCGCGCGATCGGACGATGGCCCCCGGGGAGACATGGAGGTGACTCCGTCAGGGGGTCAGGAGTGTGTCCGAACAAATGCCCTTGACTGCGTGCCGACCAGGCCGACCAAATTTCCGAGAAAGAGGTTGACGTCATCGAGGTGCAGACCCCAGCTCGGACCCAGGACCTGGGTCACCACGGGTCGAGGATCTCCGGGGACGATCGGCGCGTTGACCTGCAGCCAGGTGGTCCCGTTCTGGTACATGCACCGCCCGGAATACAGGTTGGGCTGGGTTGCCCAGGGGATCAGCCGTCCCGTTGTGGTGGCGCTGCGCGGGAAATAGGGCTGGAGCACACCGCTTCCTCCGGTCGACAATGCGGCCGGGTTGACGCAAAGGACCTGCATGCCCGTGGTCGGACTGGGTGTGATCTGGAGGAAACTCACGCCATGTCCGGGTATCCCGAACAGCGTGCCCGCCGGAGGCGTCTGATCAAAACTCGAGTAGGCAACGATGCAATGCAGCTGGGTGGGCGCGGTACAGGCTGCGAGGTGTTGGAATGTCCCCCCGACCTGTTGGCCGATGGGGACCACCACGTTGCCGCCGGGAATGATGGCGGAGACGAGAAGGTTTCGGGCGCGTGCATTGGAGTCGATCTGGGTGCGCAGCAGCTCCTGGGCCATGGTGGAACCTTGGGAGTGGCCGATGACCACGACGCCCCGGCCGTGATTGTCATGCTCCATATAGTCCTTCCACGCTGACTGCACCACGTCGTAGCCGGCCGTGAGGGCAGCTCGGAAACCCGATCCGAGATGCTGCAGCCCGTTGGTGGTGATCTGGGGATACATCGGTGCGTAGACCTTGCAGACGCTCGAAAAGCGCGACGCCTGGAACGTGGCGACATTGGTCTCGGCGGCCTGGATCTCGCAGGTTGGCCGCGAGCCCTGGTTGCTTGCTCACGGTGGGATAGACGTAGAAGCAATCGATGGGTGGCTGGCTAGCCGGGCGAGCAAGTTGCACGGAGTTCCGGCCCGATGCCCTCTGCACCAGCGCGTTCTCGTTGGAAAGGCATGGATTAGCCGGTAGATCGGGATTGCAGAGCCACTCCGTTCCGGCTGCGTCGGTGCGTGACGGGTCGGCGCCGTCGGCGACGGCTGCCTGCTTGGCCGACGGGGCTGCCGCGGCGGCCCGGCGTGCCTGCAACGGCCCGATACCCACCGCCACCCCCGAGAACAGGAGGGCGGCGATGACCGGCGACACGCGAGCGACACGTCCGGCCTTGTCCCGTTAGGGGCACGGTGCGATTGTCCACGACTCCTCCTTCTCCGGGCGGGCCTCGGTGCCACGATCCAACGTTCAGCGGGTCAACACCACGACGCCGGCGTTGGCGCCTCGGCCCACCGTGTGGGAGAGGGCGACTCGAGCGCCCGCGACCTGGCGCGCGCCGCATTCGCCCCGAAGCTGACGCACCAGCTCCACCACCTGGCCGAGGGCGGACGCGCCCAATGGCTCACCCTTGGAGAGCAGCCCCCCACTTGGATTGACGGGCAGGGATCCGCCCAATCGGGTGGCGCCCGATTCGAGCAGAGCAGCCGAACCACCCGGATCGCAGAGGCCGAGTTCCTCGTAGGACAGGAGTTCCCGGGCGGCATCGGTGTCCTGGCACTCCACGACGTCGAGGTCCGACGGCCCGAGCCCCGCTTCCTCGAACGCCGCGGTGGCGGCCAAGGTGGACGGCGGAGGCACGGTGTCGTCGACCAATCCCGACAAGGGGGTGGACTCGCTGAGCACGGCGCCGGGAAGATGAGAACGGAGCACCGCTCCGGCCAGCGTGATCGGCGCCGGAGCCGAGACTTCCGGGCGATCGTCGCGGGTCAGCACCACCGCCGCCGCGCCTTCGTTGGGCGAGCACAGCATGAAGAGATGTAACGGCTCGCACACCACCCGCGAAGCCAGGACCTCCTCGGCCGAGACCTCCTTCTGGTACATGGCGTCCGCGTTCGATGCGCCGTGGCGCCGGTTCTTGACCACCACCTGGGCCAGATGCTGCTTGGTCACTCCCGAATTGACGGCCAGCCGTTGCGCGCGGCAGTCCGAAGAAAGCGGGAGTGGCGGCCAATCCGGCCTCCTCCTGCCACGGCTCGAAAAACGATGAGCGGATGATGCCCTTGGGCATTTTCTCGGTCCCGAAAACCAGCACCGTGTCGTACTGGCCGGCCCGGATCGCTCCGGCCGCCAACATCAGGGCGGCACCACCACTGGCACAACCGGCCTCGACGTCGACAATCGGCATCCCGGTCATCCCCAGGCGGCTGAGCACCTTGTGGCCGGTGGCGACTCCCCCGTAGGCGGTCCCGCAGAACGCCGCCTGGAAGCCGCCGCGACCGACCCCGGCCTGCTTGAGGGCGGCGCGCACGGCCCGCACCCCCATATCGGTGGTCGACGTGCCGTCGAATCGGCCGAACGGATGCAGCCCCACACCGGTGATGACGACGCGCTTCACGATGGAAGAGCCGGAGCGAAGGCATAGGTGATCACGTCATTGCCGTCTCCGTCGACGTGCAGCGGCACGATCCGCAGTTCCATGGGGCAGGCCAGTGTGAGTACAGCCGGGTCGCTCTCGGTCAGCCGGGCGATGACACGAATGCCTTCGGGCAGCTCGACCACGCCCACGCCGTACGGCGTCTCCCCGGTGTATCCGGGGGGCGGCGCCGTGACCGCCGTCCACGCCCACAGGGTTCCGCGCCGTGAAAGCTCCACCGGCTCGGGATCCTCAACCGCGCAGTAGGGGCAGGTGTCGTGACGGGGGAAGTGCCGAGCACCGCAGGCCGCGCAGTGGCTGCCCAGGAGCGACGGTGGGTCCCCGTCGGTGAAGAGGCCCTCCTTGACCATGACCCGCATGCGGTCAATGTAGGCCATGGCCCAACCCCGACGGGCGTTGCCTCTCAGCCGGTGAGTTCGATCAGTTCCAGCGCGTCGAACTCCCAGAAGGCGCGGAGCGAAGCCAGCTTGCCGGCCCCGTTCGACCGGTAGGTGTAGACGCCACGCACCACGGCCTGGTGTTGGCCGCCGGCCAACGTGGTCCGGATGGTGCCGACGTCGGCCACCTCGTCCCCGCAGAGGTACGACTCTTGAATCTCGAAACTGATGGCCGCGCTGGGCGCGATGACCGTGTCGTAAAACGCGGCAATGGCCTCCCGCCCCTGGTGACCCTTCCCATCGGGGTCGAAGGGTGACGGACCAATCGGATCCTGCACCACGGCATCGGACGCGAAGAGGTCCAGCCAGGCGTCCCGGTCCCGGGCGTGGACGGCGGCCCGGGAGCGGATCCCCAGCTCCCGTGCGGTCAGCGCTTCCTCAGTCATGATGTCCCCTTGTCTCCTGGTGGCTGCTCATCGGACCTTGGCGATGACGTCATCGCTGAACCTCGTGAGGCTGTCGATCTTGGTCTGCAGGCTCTCGGTGTCCTGCTCGGGCACGTAGGGCCACCGAAATCCTACGATCACGTCGGTCACACCCAATTCCTCGAGCCGGCGGACCCCGTCAACGCTGTAGGCATCCAGCGAGATGACGTGCACTTCAAAGGGCTTGCCCTCGGTCCCGTGTTCTGCCCGCAAGACGGCAAGTCGCGCCAGGAGCCCCGGCAGATCACCCGGGTCCCCTCCGCCGTGCAACCACCCGTCCCCGCTGACGGCGGCCCGGCGGAGCGCCGCCTCGTGGTGCCCACCGATCAGGATCGGGACGGGCTTGGTCGGCGTGGGGCTCATCTTGACCGAAGGGAGGTCGAACACGTCGCCGTGATATTCGAAGTACCCGCCGGCCATCAGTCCTCGCATGACCTCGATCTGCTCGTCCATGCGCTTGCCCCGCCCTACCCAGGGCACGCCGCAGACCGTGTAGTCCTCGGGCCACGGGCTGGTCCCCACCCCCAGCAGAAGGCGGTTGCCGGTCAGGACAGCCGTGGAGCTGACCTGCTTGGCCACCAGCACCGGCTGTCGGATGGGCAGCTTGACCACGAAGGTGACGAAGCGCAGCTGCTCGGTCACCGCTCCCATGGCCGGGATCAACGAGAAGGGCTCCAAGAAGGGCTTGTCCTCCAGGAATTCCCGCGTCCCGTCCGGGTTGAAGGGGTAGCGCGTGTCGGACTCCTCGGGGTAGCAGATGCTGTCCGGAACGACCATGGAATCGAAATTGGCCTCCTCGGCGGCGCGAGCCAAAGGGAGGTAATACGACGGATCGGTCATTGACTCGGCATACGAGAATCGCATGGCGCCTCCGGCGGGATCGGTGTGGGATGGGAGCGTGGCCGCCGCCTACCATGCGGCCTGTGCCCGATCATCCTGCCAGCAGCGACGGGTCGGCTCACAACCCGTCGACCGGGACCGTCCGTTCGGCCGGTTCGACCCCCCTGGCCATTGACCTCTCTTTGGTCGATCTGGAGAGGGACGCCCGCCGGATCATCGGGGAAATGGCCTACGCCTACTTCTCGGGTGGGGCAGAGGACGAGCGACTCCTGGCCGAGAACGTGGCGGCGTGGAGCCGTTGGCAGCTCCACCCTCGGGTGCTGGCCGGGATCGACCAGGTCACCACCTCGACCACGCTCCTGGGCCAACCCGTCCGCTCGCCGGTGGTGATCGCCCCCACGGCCATCCAGGGTTTGGCCCATCCCGAGGGCGAGAAGGACACGGCCCGCGGTGCGGCCGAGGTGGGCGCGCTCATGGTCCTGTCCTCGCTCGCCACCTGTTCGTTGGAGGACGTGGCCGCGGCGGCACCCGGCGCCCCCCGATGGATGCAGATCTACATCTTCCGCGATCGGGCCCGCACCCGAGACCTGGTCCAGCGGACGGCGGCGCACGGATACGGCGCCCTCGTCCTCACCGTCGACGCCCCGGTCTCCGGACTCCGCCTCCGCGAGCTTCGCAGCGGTGTGCATCTGCCCCCCGACCTGTCCCTGCCCAACCTGACCGGGGACAGCACGGCCCGAGCCCACGAAGGCGGCTTCATGGCCGTGGTGACCCGGGAATTCGAGCCGGCCTTGACCCCGGACGACGTCGGGTGGCTGGCCGGCCTCAGCGGCCTCCCGGTGGTGGCGAAGGGGGTGCAGCGGGCCGACGACGCGGTGCGCTGCATCGAGGCGGGTGCGGCGGCGATCGTGGTGTCGAATCACGGCGGACGCCAGCTCGACGATGCTCCGGCGACGGCGGACATCTTGCCCGAGATCGTCGATGCCGTCGCCGGACGGGTCGAGGTCTATGTGGACGGAGGCGTTCGCCGGGCCCCCGACGTGGCCAAGGCGCTCGCGCTCGGGGCGCGAGCCGTCATGGTGGGTCGACCCTCACTGTGGGCGTTGGCGGCCGGCGGCGCCGACGGCGTGGCGTCGCTCCTGCGCTGGTACGAGAGCGAGCTCCGGCGCACGATGGCCCTATGCGGGACGGCCACGGTGGAAGCGATCGACCGGTCCTTGGTCCGGCGGGCCACCGGATCAACGACGATGGATGGACTGCCATGACGACCGTGGCGGCCATGGTGGCGGCGCGCGCCGATGATGACCGCCTCGGCGTGCTCGACGCGGCCGGTCGATGGACCTGGCGCCAGTCGGTGGCCGAAGGGGCGGCGCGCGCCGCGCTGGCCCGGTCGCTGCGCAGCGACGGACCGTTTCACGTCGGGGTGTTGCTCCCCAACGGGCCCGAGTACCTCTTCTGGCTCAACGCGGCCGCGCTGGCGGGGGCAGCCATAGTCGGGGTGAACCCGACCCGTCGGGGCGAAGCCCTCGCCGCCGACATCAGGTCCACCGACTGCGCCCTCATCGTCACCGATGCCGAAGGCGCGGCCCTGCTCGAGGGCCTCTCACTGGGCGTGACCCCCGATCGCGTACTGGTCACGGGATCCGAGCGCTACCTCGAGCTCCTGGCCCATTTCTCGGCGGACGGCGACGCCGCAGGCGGACCTGCCCGAGACCTGGTGGCGCACGCCGGTGACGTGGCCGAAGACGCGCTGTTCCAGCTCATCTTCACCTCGGGGACCACCGGGACACCCAAGGCGGTGCGGTGCACCCAGGGTCGGCTGGCCGGGATCGCCGAGGTGGCGGCTCCGGGATACGGGTACGGCCCCGACGACGTCTGCTACTGCCCGATGCCGTTGTTCCACGGCAATGCCCTCATGGCGCTGTGGGGACCCGCCGTGATGGTCGGTGCGGCCATCGCCGTCCGACCCCGCTTCAGCGCGTCGGAATTCCTGGACGATGTGCGGCGATTCGGGGCCACCAAATTCAGCTATGTCGGCAAGGCGATCGCCTACATCCTGGCTACCCCGGAGCGGCCCGACGACGCCGAGAACACCCTGCGCAGCGCGTTCGGCACCGAGGCGTCGGTACGCGACCGCAATCGCTTTCGCAAGCGGTTCGGTTGCTACCTCATCGAGGGCTACGGCCAGAGCGAAGGCGGTGCGGCCATCAACCCGGTACCGGGCATGCCCCCAGGGGCACTGGGGAAGCCGGTCGACGATGTCGATCTGGCCGTCATCAGCCCCGAGACGGGTGCCGAGTGCCCGCGCGCGCTGATCGACCCAGGGGGTCGCCTGCTCAATGCCGGGGAAGCCACCGGCGAGATCGTGAATCGAAGCGGTCGGGGCAAGTTCGAGGGGTACTACCGGCACGAGAGCGCCGAACAGGACCGCCTCCGCAACGGGTGGTACTGGACCGGCGATCTCGGCTACGTCGATCCCGACGGCTTCTTCTACTTCGCCGGTCGATCGGGCGATTGGCTCCGGGTCGACTCGGAGAACTTCGCCGCCGGTCCGGTCGAGGCGGTGCTCTCCCGCAACCCCGACGTGGCCGTCGCCGCCGTCTACCCGGTGCCCGACACGGCCTCCGGTGCGGGCGATCAGGTCATGGTCGCCGTCGAGCTCGTGCCCGGAGCGTCCTTTGACCCTGAGGCGTTCCTGGCCTGGCTCGAGGCACAGCCGGACCTGGGGACCAAGTGGCTGCCCCGCTTCGTCCGCATATCAGAGTCACTGCCCCAGACCGCAACCGGCAAGGTCACCAAGGTGGGCCTGCGACGAGAGGCCTGGGCCTGCGACGAGCCGGTCTGGTGGCGCCCCTCGGACGGCGAGAAGCCCGGCTTTACGCTACTCACGGCGAATGATCGGGCCACGTTGGCTCGAGGCCTCTCCGACCACGGGCGGCCGCCGATCGGCGGTCCGCTGCACTGAGCAACGGCACCAGTTCGGAGAGATCGGCGACGCGGTGCATCCCCGTCAACAACGGATCGGGAACCGAGCCGGATCGCTCGGTGGGCCGCCAGACATGCACGGCGGTCATACCCGCGTGGTGGGGGCCCTCGACATCGGGTCCCCAGCTGTCCCCCACGAAGACGGTCTCGTGTGCGGTCACATCGAGTGCGCTGACGGCATGGGCGTAGATGGAGGGATGAGGCTTGCGGGCCCCTGCCCGGGCCGAGGTCACGGCCGAATCCACCAGGTCGAAAAGGCCAACTTGGATCAGAAAGGCATCGAGTTCCCATCCCCAGTTGGAGCACACGCCAATGGCCCAACCTGCCTCCCGCAGGGAGGCCAACGTGGCCGCTGCTTCGGGGTAGGCCACCATCGGTCCCTGGTCCGACGCACGCAACGCGTCGATGATCGAATCCTGATCATCAGGGGGGACCCCACAGCCACCGATGAGATGGCGCAGTCGGTGGCGCACCCAATCCTCATATCTCGCCTCGTCCACTGAATGGTCGAAGTGCTCCACCCCGTCGTAGCGGGCGAAGTACGCCTCGGCCACCTCGTCGGACAGGTCGTATCCATGGGCCGAGAGGACCGCGGCGTAGTTGGAGGCGTCGTGATCCTGCCAGTGCGCCAGCGTGCCGTAGAAGTCGAAGATCACGGCCCGAGCCATCACACCCAGTCTGGTTCATCGCCCGGTGGCGTTGGTCGCCCTGACGCGCGGAGCCCGTCGGAAAGGGCGGTTGGCGGTCCTTTCCCGTCCACGTTCGAGACGCGGTGACGACCCGGCGGTCCGGCTGACCGAGGCGCGCCGACGATTCCGCCGCGACGTGCCGCCCCCAGAGTCGCCGCCCTGGACCCGGTGGCGTCCGTGGTCCGCGCCTCCTTGGTGGCCACGATCAGCGGGGCCTCTCTGTTCGGCGCGACGTTTCGCGCAGCACGACGGCTCATCTCCTCGGGAGGGTTCCGCTACCGGCAACGCTGATGAGACCTTTTGCGCCGCCCGACAACCAATGGTCGATCGTTTTGGTGAGCGTACCGCCGGGCACTCAGCTGGCACCCTTCAGGTTTGTACCCGGTGCGGTCTCGCGATTTGCCAAGGCCGATCCGTTGGACGCCCCGACGTGGAGCGGACGAGTCTGGAGCGAGTGAGATCCATTTCGGGTGGGGAGCGGCGCCGGACGAATGTGCCGGCGCATCGAGATGGCGTAGAGACTCATCGCCACCAGCGCGGCTTCGACGAAGAGAGCGGCCAAACCCAACATGCACGACCAGTTGGCAACGTCTTGGTGGTCGAGAGGGGTACTCAGCAGTCGGGTGAACACATAGCCCGCGATGGCCGCCATCCCGAGAAGGGCCACCGGCGCCCAGAGCCGGGTTTGGGACCGGCCTCCGATGACCAAGCGGGCGCCCACGACCACCGCGCCGGCGATCAACGAGAGGTAGGCCACGCCGAGCAGCGGCATGGCCTGCATCGTCGGTACCACCTGCACCAGGTGAATCACGACGATGCCCATCAGCGCCACGATGCCCGTCGAACGCAACACGGCCATGTTCGCCTTTATATCCAAGGGCTGGGCAAAAGTTTGCTCGCCGATTCCGCCCCGACTGGGCAGTGAGAAGCTCGACATCTGAATGTGTCCTTTCGTGGTTGTCCAGTGGGCCAGTCTCCGACGTTCGTCAACTCGACGAAGCCCGTTGTACATATCGAGGAGAGTTACACCGGTTCCCGGCGCGTCTGCAGTGGCGACATCGGCAAGACTTCGACATTCCGTGTCGCACGCGAATTTCTGGTCGGTGATCGCGGACCAGCAGGTGCGAACACCGGCGGTGGCGCAATCTGTTCAGCCGATCGCGACCGCTGTCCGAGCGTTTCCCGCCGGCCCGCGGACGACATCCATCAATTCCTCGCCACTGATCGTCTCCTTTTCGAGGAGAAGGTCGATGACGGCATCGAGGGAGGCTCGACGCTCAGCCAGCATGGCGGCGGCCCGCTCTCCCGCTTCGGAGAGGAGCCGGCTCACCTCCTCGTCGATGACCAGCTGAGTTCCCTCGGCGTAGGGTCGGTTCTCGAGTTGGTGGCCGAGATATGCCGGTCCACCCGATCCGAAGCCGATCGGACCGAGCCGCGAGCGAGAAACCCCAGTCCCGGACCATCTTGGTGGCCAGCTCAGTGGCTCCGGCCAGGTCGTTGGCCGCCCCGGTCGATGCCTCGCCGAGGACGAGGAGCTCGGCGGCGCGGCCACCGAGGCGGACGGCCAGAGACTCGTTCAGGTAGCTCTCGGAATAGAGGTGTCGTTCATCCGTCGGAAGTTGTTGGGTGGCGCCGAGGGACTGGCCGGCGGGCAAGATCGTGACCTTGGTCACCGGATCTGCGTGTTCGGAGCACAACGCGACCAGGGCGTGGCCCGACTCGTGAATGGCGACGGCTCGCTTCTCCCCGGGAAGTAGAGCATTTGACGCTTGGCGAGGACCGAGCAGGATCCGATCCCGTGCCTCGTCGAGGTCGATGGCGGCGATCACGTCACGGCCGTGTCGCACGGCGACGATGGCTGCTTCGTTGATGAGGTTGGCCAGGTCGGCTCCCGAGAAGCCCGGGGTGCCCCGGGACACCGCCTTGAGATCGACGTCATGGGCCAGGTGCTTGCTCCGAGCGTGAGTGGTCAAGATCGCTGTCCGCTCGGTCTGGTTGGGAAGGGGGATCTCCACTTGGCGGTCGAAGCGTCCGGGGCGCAGGAGCGCTGGGTCGAGAATCTCCGGGCGATTGGTGGCCGCGATGACCACGACGCCCGACGTGGGATCGAAGCCGTCCATCTCGGCCAGGAGCTGATTGAGTGTCTGTTCCCGCTCGTCGTTTGAGATGACCGCGCCCCCGCGTCGTTGGCCGATGGCATCGACCTCGTCGATGAAGATGATCGACGGCGCCCGCTTGCGAGCGTCGGCGAAGACCTCACGGACTCGGGAGGCGCCGACTCCGACAAAGAGCTCTACGAAACTCGAACCGGTCAGCGCGAAGAATGGTACTTCGGCTTCGCCGGCCACGGCCCGGGCCAACAGCGTCTTGCCCGTACCCGGAGGGCCAACCATGAGCACCCCTCGAGGTCCGGTCGCACCGGCGCCGGCATACTTGTCGGGATGCTTCAAGAAGTCGACGACTTCGGTCACCTCGCGCTTGGACGCCTCGTAGCCGGCGACATCGGAGAATCGAGTCGAAGGCCTCTCTTCGTCGTAGACCTTGGCCTTGGACGCTCCAATGCCCAGGATCCCGCCCTTCGCTTGACGCGCCCCCTTACGGCCGATCCACACGACGACGGCCACCAACAGCAGCAGAGGCAGGAACGAGGCGATGACCCCTCCGATGCTGGTCTGCGACCCGATGCCGGTGATCGCCACGTGGTGCGCTTTGAGGAGGGTCGGGAGTTTCGGGTCCTGGAGGGCGGTCGGAATCTGACTCGAGTAGGCGGTCCCGTTGGTCAGGGTACCGGCCACCGCGCCGGCCGGGTCAATGGTGGCTGTCTTGACGTGGTTCGCCTGTACTTGGGAGAGGAACGTGGAATACCTATAGCTCCGCGAGGGGACGCGGCGAGCGCCCAGCGTGCGCACGAGCAGGAGGCCCGCCGCCACTCCGGCGAACGGCAGCCAGCGCCGCCGGCCAATTGGCGGAGGGGGGCGTGTCCCTCCTCGGCTATCCGGCGAGGTACCCGGAGGCGGCGCATTCGTACGATTGCTGGGCCAGATACTCATAGGGCGACGCCTCCTTGGACGGATTCGGGGCGAGCAACTCGAGCGAGACGAAGGTAGAGGAGCACCAGCCAGCCCACCGCGCTGACCAGCCAGAAACTCACGAGTCGGTAGAGCAACACCGCGGCCAGCGCCAGCGCCGTCGGGACGCCGGTACTCACCAGGCCGAGGCAGAGGGTCCCTTCGACCAACCCGATCCCGCCGGGAGTGATCCCCAGGCTCCCGACCGCGGTGGCCAAGCCGTAGATGAGGAGCAGAGTTCGCCAAGGCACGGGCGCTCCGATGGCCAGGAGGCTGATCGCCAGGACTCCGGCGTCGGCCAACCAGTTGGTCATCCCCAGTCCGCCGACCTCGCTCCACTCCGATGGAGACAGGCGGAGCGATTCCAGACCCTTCAGCCACCTCCTGATCGCTTCGCTGGGATCGTCGATCGGATGCG
Source organism: uncultured Acidimicrobiaceae bacterium (assembly GCA_963743785.1). Classification (GTDB taxonomy): domain Bacteria; phylum Actinomycetota; class Acidimicrobiia; order Acidimicrobiales; family RAAP-2; genus Bog-473. The sequence goes on from CAVURD010000004.1 coordinate 59,922, forward strand.
AAATCAGACGTGCGATGCGCTGGACCATCCATGTCGTTGGTCGCTCCAGGCCAAGAGGGAGGTTCGGTCGTCCGACGGCGGTGCGTAGCGAGGCTCCGACGGCCACAACCACGAGGCCGGCGCAGATGGCCAACCCCGCCACGAGCACGTTGCCGGAGAGTGCACCGCCCACCGCGAGGACCAGGATCGCCCCGACCGACGAGACGAGGCCACCGACGAGGAGAGCCCAACTGGCCAGGGACGTGTCGGCACCTTGTTTCGTGAAGCGTCGGAAGGTGAAAGCCGTCCCCAATTCGGGTCCGGCCACGGGCACCGACACCGCGAGTGCGTTCGCCGCGTAGATGGTGGCCATCATCGGCCGATGGCCGATGCGCGTCCCGCCTGCTCTGAGGAGCAGGCTCTGCATCGAGGCGAAGGTCGCCATTGAGACTGCCTCGAGCACGAGCGCAACCGGGATCCATGACCAATGGGGATGGCCAAGCCGCCCGATAGATGACGTCAGGGTGGCTCGCTTGGTGACGACGAAGAACGCCACCACGGCGACAGTGACGGCGCTCAATCCGCCTCGAATGCCTTTTCGCAACCGTCGACGGTCCGCGCCCTGGGCGTCGCCACGCCTACCTGTGGCTGGGACAGGAACCGTTGTGTCGGGGTTCGAGGCAATCGGATCAGAACTCGGCGGAGCGACCACCGTGAGTCGCCGGGCCGTCGAACCATTCGATCGGTCGTCGCTGTCTGATTCTCGGTTCGGTACCTCATCGAACGCTTCGGTCCGGGGCCGGTTCGGCGACTCGCGGGGTCTACATCGAACCGAGCTGCTCACGGTCGACATGTCCGCCACGCAGGGGTCCTGTCTCCTTGCCATGCCGGCCGGCTGGGTCGTCGAACCGAGCCGGGCACGGACCGCTGGCGCAGCCGCCGGCCCCCACGCCCGATCCAGGACCAAGGTGACGACAGGCATGAAGCTGCGTTGACCGGAGGACCACGATCAGCGGTGCACGACAACGGTTACCCATCATCGCTCGACACGGTCCATGTAGCGCCCCGTAGAGGAGGCGGTCACCTCAATACCCATAGCCGCCGCCCGACGTCACCGCCGGGGGCGTGGGTGTCGTCTTCGCTGAGCTGATCGTCTTGAGGCCCGGGGTGGCCACGAAGAAGTTCGACACGCCCTGGCCAGTGACGTGCCCGGGGGCGTCGTCGACGAAGGTGTAGAGAAAGTGGCCGTTAAAGGCGACCTGCTGGCCGTTGGGCTCCTTCAACGCGGTCAGCGCGCCCTGGATTCCGGTGGCCGTGGGCTTGGCCGACAACAACGGCGGCCAGAGTCTCGCCAGTTCACCGCCGACCAACGACTTCTTGGCCGTATCCGATCGGAAGTAGTACAGGGGGAGACCCTTGACATTGACCAGGATCGATTCGGTCTTGCCGCCAACGGTTGCCGTCGCAGTGTGCAGAGTCACCGACTTGGCGATGCCTTGAGCACGGACCGGCTGTTGCACGGCGGCGAGCCTCGACGGATTCATTGTCGATCCCCCATGGGCCGTGGCGGGTGGGCCGGTGGCGGCTCCGGCACCTGCACCGATGGCCGACAGGGCGGAGAGGGCGATCGCTCCGCCGAAGATGGCTCCGAGATGGTGACGCATGGTTGATTCCTCCTACTTGTCGTGACTCGTGACGACGAAGTCGTCCTGGATGGTTCAAACTCAACTTTCAATGGCCCCTCAAGTGCAGCCGTGTCCTATGACGAAGAAGTTCTGGACGATGCGACGATCGCAACTTCTTGTCGGTGGTAGATAAGGCCGAGGGTTACGGCGACTCAACTCAGGACTGAGAGCTCGGCTCGGCTGTCCTTGCCATCGCCATCCATCATGAGAAACGACCGGATGCGCTGATGGAAGCATCGGGGAGAATCAGATCTCGCCGTCCAGTCGGTTCGTGATCTCAACCGACTGACGTGGGCGCCCTGAACTCAACGCATGGGCCACACCCGCCCACGTACTCTTGGTGGCGGCAGAAGATCCGGCGGGTTGTAACCCTCTGCGCTATCTGGATGTGAGCACTCTTGGTCTCGTGCTCCAGCACCGGCCCCTCGGTTCCCAACTCCCCCTTCAGGCCGGGGGGCCGGTGCCCTCTCTCTGCTCCGTGGGGGTGAGGGACGCGTCGTGCCGATGCCATTCCGACTTGACGGCGGCGCGCCTCCGGCCCGGTCGGGTGCAAATGCCCGGAATCGGGGTGATGTTTGCTTCCCGTACTCCTGAGTGCTCAGCCTCCAACGGCGCCTGCCCGGGGGACGCGGCTGGCCGCCCTCAGCCCACCGTCCTCCCTAGCCAGCGCACGTGCCGCACTCTCGAACCCGCTGATCAGGGCCCTGTAACCCCTCCGCCTATCTTAAGGTGAGATGTCTCCTGCTCTCCGGTCCTGCCCAACGAACGTCAGCCCACGGTCCGCCCCGGGCGATGCAGATATCGCCTATCTGCGGGTGGTTGACACCGAGCGATACACCGACTGGGAGTCGGTGTATCGCGACAACATCGACCGCCTCTACCGCTTGATGTACGCGCGGGTAGGCAATCGTCCCGACGCCGAAGACCTCACATCGGAGGTCTTTCGGACGGCCCTTGGACCTTTGCAACTTACGGCATCGAAGGGTGAGGTTCGGTCGTACCTGCTGGTCACGGCCCAGACGGTTCTGGCTTCGCATTGGCGCCGCACCTTGGGCCTGGCGATCACCTCGATCGACCCCGAGTCCGACATCAATGCTCTCGTCGAACCATCCGGGCTCAAAGATCCAACCGATGCCCCTCAGCGAGCGGCCAAGATCTTGGACGCTCTTCCGGATCGCTACCGGCGCATCCTCGAGCTCCGATTCCTCGAAGCCTGCACGATCAAGGAGGCGGCCCACGAAATGGGGGTCAGCGTGAGCAACGCCAAGGTCCTCCAGCATCGCGCTCTGCGTATGGCCGCGAAGGTCGGATCGGAGTTCGGACAATGACGGACCGCAAGCTTTCCGCCTTCGTTGATGCGCTGGTCGCCGGCCGTCGTCCTGGATCCTTCAAGGCCGAACCGGCCGACGCCGAGGTGGTCCGGACGGCCATCGCACTGCGCGCCGCTCGTCCTGGTGATGCCATCCCCGACGAAGCGTTCGTGTCCGACTTGCACCAAAAATTGTCTGATCAGGCGAGTTCCCCCCCGGCATCGAACGTCCGGCCGCTCAAGGTGCGCCGCGCCCGCGCCGCGCTGGTCGGCATTGCCGCCAGCGTGGCGCTGGTCGGAGGGACCGTCGTGGCCACCGACAGCTTCAATCACGCGGCGGTGACAACGGCTGTGGCGGTCCCCCGCGGGCCAGTCATTCGTACCGCATCGTTCGAGACGGACGGTGGCAGCGTGTTGGGACAGATCGTCGTCTATGACGGACATCCATCGTGGGTCTACATGAAGGTGGGCGTACCCGAGTCGAGTGGCACGATCAAGTGCAAGCTCCAGTTGAACACCGGCTCAGTCGTGGCTGCCGGCACCATCGAGCTTCACCACGGGTCAGGTGAGATGACCAAGACCATCGGGGTGGACATCAGCCGGCTTCGGGGAGCGCAACTCTTCAACTCCAGCGGCGTTGTCGTAGGTTCAGCCACCTTCGCCTGAGGCTCCATACCGCGGCGACTGCGTCAGACCGCCTCACGCCGCAAGACACGAGCGAGCGACTTGCGGCGTCATCACTTGCTTGGGGCTCGGGCCGTCAGACGGCCCTTGATGTCGCGAAGAGGTGAGCGCACGCAAGAGCGGTGCGCTGAATTCGTCCCGCCCGCTGGCCCACTTTCACGAGGACCGTACGTCGTCTGTAACCCACTGTCGTATTACGCACTGGGAAAGACAGTTGCATCCGTTCACGTACATGGGGGCTTCCATGGCAGTTCGAAATTCATCCACTCCGCATCCTCCTCGGACCACACAATCGAAGATCGACCGTCGCGCCATCGGTGTCGCTTGCCATCTGCTGGTCGCCGGGATTTGGTTGGAGCGGCAGCTCGGAAACACGCCGAAGATCCTGACGAGCTGGGCGGTCGGTCGCAGTTCCTCAAGTCCGGCGACACCACCGTCTTGTGCCAGTTCTTTGTCGGCTCACGCGAGCCGTGAGCGAGGAAGCTACCTCCGACCCTGCTCCAACGGCCGTCAACTCTTCATCAGATGTCCCGCTCAAGACGAGGATGACGCCCGACCGACCGATAGTCACACAAGACAGTGGAAGGAAGTAATGGAATGAACAGAAGCAGCGCATTCGGATTTGGATCCGGCAGAGTCACCGACTTGGTTCATGGGCGGCCAACGCCCACGTATGGGCGAGGTCGGGTCTGTGCCGCGTCGGGTTGTGGCACTCAGCTATCTCTTTACAACCCCAAGTGCCGATGCTCGATCCACCATCACACTCTGTAAGGATTCGAGCCACCCGACTGTCGCCTCGACGCCGCAGACCGCTTGGACCTTGGCCCCAGGAGTCGTTTCGGCACCCACACCAACGGCGAGATCGAAACAGCTAGATTTCGTGGCGGGGAATCTCTCGGCCGAGTTTCGGCGTATTCCCTATGCGCCGGCAAGCCGTCTGGACGGAATCGAAATTGAATGACATGAACGTACAAGGAAATGCCTTGGCGACCGCCGGTTCCACTTGAGCCTGCTTATGCCGCAACAACCGGTGATCAAATACCAGCGGTCCTATCAATTCGGTCTGACTCCTCCTGAGTTGTGGGACGTACTGGATCAGGTCGACCAGTTCGAACGCTGGTGGCCGTGGCTGCAGGAATTCCGCCTCGAAGGTGAGCCTCTGGGCGCCGGGTCCGTGTTGCACGCGGTGGTGGCCCCGCCCCTTCCCTACCGGATGCGCCTAGCAGGTCGAACTCACCCGCTGGGATCCACCCGTCGCCATTGACGCCGTCATCCACGGTGACATCGAAGGCGAGGCGCGCCTCAGGGTGGAGCCCATCAGTACTGGATCGCGGGTCGAGGTGGCCTGGACGCTCGAGATGATGCAGCGCCCGATGCGGCTGGCCAGCCGCTTCGCTCACCCCCTCTTTCAGTGGGGCCATGACCGGGTCGTCGAGGTGACCGTCTCCGGGTTCCGCCGACGTCTCGAGCCTGCCCCCTAACTGAGACGGGCAATCGCCACCGATGCGGCAACCAACACGACGCCCCACGACAAGGCACCGAGCGCACGTTCGAGAGGGCCGAGCAGCAACTCCTGGTCAATGGGCACCCACTTTCCACTCCCCACGGTGATGCGGCCCTCGATCCCGGTCGCCTGACGGCGGATGAACCGTGCCGGGGTGCTCAGTCGGCGCTGCGCCAATGACAACGCACAGGCCGCGACCGCGGCAATCACGGGGCTCAGCGCCAGACGACCAGTCTGGGCCACATAGCCAACGAGCACCGGGAACGACCCCCAGGCAATGGCGAACCCAAGGTCGGTATGGACCAGTCCACCGAACAACTCCAGGTTGTAGGCGACGACCAACAGGGGGCCGAGCACCAGGAACGGAACCAGTGCCCATCCGACGCGCGACAATCCGGCGATGCCCAAGGCGACCGCCCCGGCCAAGCCGGCGGCGGTCAACGCAATAAGCGCCGCGGTGGGAATGTGGGTGCCCAAGGGGCGCCCGTGCAACTCGTCCAGGGCATGGGCCGCAAACCCCACGGCGAACAGGAACGCCAACAATGTGGCCACCAGTCGGGAGAGCTGGACGTGAGGAGCCAGAGAGGCGCCAATCACCACATAGGCCAGGTGCCATGCGGTATAGGGGGGGTGAAGCAGAGTCCACCAGTCCCTCCATCCGCCGGGGCGAGCGGCATAGAAGGCCGGCCGCGGCTCGGTGCCGGTCTCGACCTGCGGTGCCAATGACGGCGAATCCCCAGACTCAGCGCCCCGGTCGTCAGAGTCCGGCTGATCATCCACTGCTGCGGGTTCCCCACATGACCAGACCGCCACCAAGGCTCATGACGCGCACACCGATGTTCTCGAATCCGGCTCTGTGCCAGGCCTCCACGGTCCATGCGACCGGATACTTCCGGTAGTGCTCGGAGATGTTGGGGCCGAGGAATCGGCCCACGTTGAACCACTCCCTCCCCCCGGTGAGCCAGCCGCCTGCGGGCAGGATGACACGGGTGTACAGACGCCACCAAAATTGCCAGAAACGGCTCGGCGGGGCGAGGAACTCGAGGCTGGCCACGGCTCCGCCGGGCTTCACCACCCGCGCCAGCTCGCAGAGCGTGGTCTGGGGATCATCGACGTAACGCAGCAGGTACGTAAAGGTCAGCGCGTCGAATGAGCCGTCGGGGAAGGGCAGCTGCTCGGCCCGGCCGGCAACGAGTTGGATTCGACTGACCATGGCGGCATCGGCGACGTTGCGGTGGCCCTGAGCCAGCATCGCTTGCGTCAGATCCACACCGACCACATCGGCTGACGTTCGCGATGCCAGCTGCAATGCGACCCCGGCCGTGCCTGAGGCTACGTCGAGCACCTTGCCGGGTGAGGAGGGCACGATCCGGTCGATCATGGCCCGTCGCCATCGCCCGTTTTGACCCATGGAGAGGACCTCAGCCAGCCGGTCGTAGCGCTGCGGGAGAGACGTGAACAAATGTTCGCGCAAATTCGTTCCGATCACCGGAAATGGTCGTCAACGGGTCTCCTACTCTCGGGATGAAAAGATCTCATTGTAAGTCCGGACACCGAGAGAGGAGCAGGGTGGGAGCGACGCGCTTTGACGTCCTGGTGATCGGGAGTGGTCCGGCGGGCAGCATTGCTGCTCTCGTGCTGGCGCGAAGCGGGGCTCGGGTGGCCCTGGTCGACAAGGCGACGTTCCCTCGAGACAAGGCCTGTGGCGACCTGGTCGGCCCCCGCGGTCTTCAGGTGCTGGCCGAGCTCGGGCTCCCACTGCCGTCCGGTGCCGAGGTCGGCGATATGTGGGTCGTCGGTCCGACCGGTCGAAAGGTGCGGCTGCCCAGCGCGGAAGGACTGACGTACCCGGGGCACGGCACGTCAGTGGCCAGGACGGTCTTCGACGCCGAGCTCCATCAGGCCGCGATTGAGGCGGGAGCCACACCCGTCTTCGGACGGGCAGACGAGCCCTTGGAAGAAGCCGGAGAAATCGAAGGATTCCGGTTGAGCACTGGAGAAGAACTGCGCGCCGACTTCGTGATTGGAGCCGACGGGGCCACCAGTCGTGTTGCTTCGGCCGCCGGCCTGGTCGATACCGACAAGGTCCTCTGGGGGTTCGCCGTTCGGACGTACCTGCCGCGGCCAGTGGATCTCCCCTCCATCGTCTTGTGGGAGCCAACGCCATGGCACGCTTTTCCCGGCTACGGGTGGGTCTTCCCCGGGGCGGAAGACGGAGCGAACATTGGCCTCGGTCTGGGGACGCAGTCTGATCGTAAGGCAGGGGCGGGAGCGTTGAGGGCGCTCCCGAATTTCCTCGAGTACCTACAGGTGCGCGGTCTCCTCACCGATTCGCAGGCCTCGACCCCGGCGCGTCGCCTCGGTGGTTGGCTGAAGATGGGAATGGTCGGCACGAATCCGGCGCGGGGCCGAGTGCTGCTCGTCGGCGACGCCGCCGGCCTCGTCAACCCGCTTCAAGGTGAGGGTATCGCCCAAGCCATGGGCAGTGCACGCTCAGCCGCTGAGGCTGTGCTGGGCGAACCCGGGCATGCGGCCGAGCGGTACCGAGCCACCCTCGCCGACGCGCACCTTCCCTATCATCGCATCACCGCCGCCGCCCAGGCTGCGCTAGTGGGTCGGCCCCGAGCTGTCGCGGTCGTAGCCCGCTTGCTCACCGCCGTCGCGGGCGGCGACGCGCCAGCCGGAGGATGGGCCATCTTTTGGAACGAGTTGCTGGATGGTGCTCCGCTCAGCCGCCGCCGCTCGATCGCAAGTGCCATCACTCGGCTGAGTGGGACGATGACCTCGCGTACCGCCACGTCCCGCTGGTTCGCTGACACGCTGCCGCCACCAGCTTCCGGCTCCCTGGGGCCTTCTCATCGTCGGTGAGAGACCGGCACACCCCGCGATGCATCTGGTACTTGTCAACTCTTTCCCGATGAATTGTTGACTCCCGTCCGGCTTGGGCTGCACCACCAGCCCGCGATGCCCTTGGCGGAGACGATTCAGGACAGGGCTACCGGCTCAGAAGACGGGACATCTACCGTTGATCGCCGGGCGTCCCGGCCTCGACGGATGTGTGAGTATCTTGCCATGTCCGCACCGACGAGGGACTTTGTCCATATGTGGGAATGGTTTGCTCTCCATTGCCACAACTATTCGCCGCTCTATGAACGCCTCTCCATCGCGGTGGCCGGCGACCCCGAACTCCTCAGCTGGGTGCAGTCCGCCCCGCCTTCGGCTCACCTGCCTCCGGCCCTGCTGGCGGCGGTCCATTACCTGCTACTCGACGATCCGGACGATCCCCTGGCTGCCATCTACTCGGGGCGTTCGGCTGCGGATCCGGCACCGCTGTTTCTCCAGCTCTGTCGGGACCGCCAGGAAGAAGTGATGGCGCTGCTGTCCACTCGTCATATACAAACGAATGACTGCGGCCGCAGCGCATTGATCGGTCCGGGCCTCACCTGGTTGGCCTCCCAGCTCAGTGAACCGATGGCGTTGACGGATGTGGGAGCAAGCGCCGGACTGAACCTCTTGTGCGATCGCTACCGGATTGACTACGGCCCGGCAGGGGCGACCGGCCCGTCAGACTCCTCCGTCCAGATCACCTGCCGAGTGGCCGGTGGCAACCCGCCGATTGCTCCGGCTCTTCCCCCTCTCCGGTCCCGCATCGGGATCGACCGCTCTCCCATCGACCTCGGCGATCCGGAGGATGCTCGTTGGCTGTTGGCCTGTGTATGGCCCGACACGGGCCGGCTCGAACGCACCGCCGCGTCCATACACCTGGCCCAACAGGATCCCCCACAGGTGATCGCCGGGGACGCCAACGACGCCCTCCCGCGTGTTCTCGGTGACCTACCGATGGGCGTCGCCGCCGTCATCGTGACGACGTGGGCGTTCGCCTATTTCAGTCTCGAAGATCGGCAGCGCTTCATCGAACTGTTGGAGGCAGAATCTCGGACGCGGACCATCGCGTGGCTGAGCGCCGAAGGCGTGGGGACGGTGGCCGCGTTTGCCGACCAGCCCGTGCCCGACCGTGACGCCGGGGCCGATCTTCTCGGTGCGGCGGTCTTCGAAGGCGGTGCGGCCCGATGGGAGTTGCTCGGCATTGTGCACGAGCACGGCGGGTGGATCGACTGGCGAGGTCCAGCGTGAGAGGAGGACAGCCGGTAGCTTGACGCGGTGCGCATCGGTCTTGTCATACTCCCAACCGACCGCTGGAAGGACGCACGCCGACAGTGGGAGTGGGCCGATGGCGTCGGCTTCGCAACCGCCTGGACCTACGACCACATCCGTTGGGGCGGGATGCCGGACGGCCCATGGCTGGCGGCGGTCCCCGTTCTGGCCGCGGCAGCGGCGGTCACCAAGCGGATCCGACTGGGCACCTTGGTGGCCACGCCAAATTTTCGGCATCCGGTGGTGTTGGCCCGAGACGTCATCGCGCTCGATGACCTGAGCGATGGCCGCTTCGACTTGGGCGTCGGCCCCGGCACTGAGGGACCGGACGCTCAGGCCCTGGGGCAGGACCCTTGGTCGTTGGCCGAGAGGATGGAGCGCTTCGGCGAATTCGTCCAGACGCTGCGACAAGTGCTCGACGGTGACGCCGCCGCCCGCACGACCATTTCTGGTCGGCACTATGCGGCGACCAACGCCCCAAGTACGCCGGGAACCGTGCAGGCCCCATTTCCGCTGACGATTGCCGCAGGCGGTCCACGCGGACTCAGCCTGGCCGCCTCCTCTGGTCAGCAGTGGGTCACCATCGGGCCGGGCTCGGGTGAACCGCGGACACCCGCCGACATCGTCGATGCCGTCCGCAGGCAACGCGCGCAACTCGATCAGGCGTGCGCCAAGGTGGACCGGGATCCGGACAACCTGGGCAAGGTGGTGCTGTGGACGCCCACCGATCCCGTCATCTCGTCACTCGACCAATTCGAAGCGCTGGCCGCTCCCTACGCGGAGATGGGAATCGACCAGTTGGTGCTGCACCACCCGGCGCAGACCGGTCCGTACGGCGGGTCCGTCCCCATCTTTGAACAGATTGCGCAACGGTCTGCCGCAACCGGCTATTGAGCCGGCCTTGGGACACTCAGCGTTGTTGGAGAATTCCCCGGACGTACGCCGCCTGACCCGCGTGCTGCAGGTCGTCGGCGATCACGCTCACCAGACGCACCCTCACGGTCACGGGAGGATCCCACGAGCGATCCACCACTCGAGAGAGGTCCTCGTCGGCCAGGGTGCGCACGAACTGCAGCGTCTTGTCGTGGACGTCCTCGAAGTAGCCGAGGAGCGAGAGGGCGTCAGCCGTGACCATCGCCACATGCTCGGGGCCGTGCCCATATCCGGTATCTGAAACGTCGAGCGACAGGGCGAACCGCTCGGCCCAGCCGTTCGCGGTCCACACCTGTTCGCGGCCGTCGAGCCCGGCGACGTGATCATCCTGGATCCGGGTCAAGTGCCACACCAACCAGGCGATGGAGTTCGAGTTGTCCTCGGGGCGAAACGCCAGCTCGTCACGCGAGAGCCCGTTCACGGCAGGGTGCACGGCATCGCGGATCCGCTCGAAGGCATCGACCAGGAGTTCCGTGCTCGTCATTGATTCCATCCTCCGTGCGGGCTCGACCTCACTCATTCAGCCGATTGGGCGAGTGCAGCGAACCAGCGGATGATAGCGAACTGTGGCGGATCTTCTGCACTCCAGTGGCGGTCTCCACCAAGCACTCGGCGCCAGCGAACAAGATCCCGAGTTGGTCGACGACCTGGACCTGGGTTGCACGTGATACGAGCGGGACCCGGTATCCCACCGCTATGCGATCAGGGCCTTCTCCAGGATCACCTTCTGTTCCGGCGGTTCGACCCGTCCCACCACGATGTTGTCGCTGCCGACCCACGTGGCCGCTTCTTTCAACGCCGCAGCCACCTGCTGCGTCCCACCGCGTGAGGTCAACGTGACTTGCTTGGCCATCAACGTCTTCCCGTCTCGGCCGGGATCGACCAGGCCGACCATCTTCGTGCCGGCCAGGACCGGCATGGCGAAGTACCCGAAGAGGCGCTTGTCGCGTGGTGTGTAGGCCTCGAGCCGGTGGCGGAACCCGAAGAGGCGCTCGGTACGGGGCCGATCCCAGATCAGCGAATCGAACGGGGAAAGCAACAGGCTGCGACCCCGGAGTCGGCGGCCCAACACCTCCAGAGCGGCGGGATCGGCATATGCCGGCTTCGTCCAACCCTCGACCCGCACCGGCACGAGACCGGCCGCCTCGAGCACGGGGGGAACCAGCTTGGCCGGCACCCCGTGGTACACGGACAGATCGGCCACCGTGGCCACGCCGAGCGAGCGCCCGGCGGAACGCACCAACCGGGTGACGCATTCCTCGTCGCTCAATTCGTCGTGTCGCATCTCGTCGGGAATGGCCCGCTCGACCAGGTCGTAGACGCGCTGAAACCCCCGGCGCTGGCGGCAGACCAGGTCGCCGACGTCCAGCAACCGTTCCGCGGCGATCTTCACTTCGGACCAGTCCCACCACGGGCCTCCCCTCTTGGCGCCGCCCAATTCCCGGGCCGTGAGAGGTCCCTCGGCGCGAAGGCGGGCCATGACCTCGCCACAGGTCTTTGTCTCGTCTTCCAAGGAGTGCCATCGCCTCCCCTTGGCCCGGCGGGCCCGGCGCTTGAAGGCGTAGGAGGGCCACTCCTCGAGCGGCAAGAGGCAGGCGGCGTGGGACCAGTACTCGAAGGTGGTGCTCGTGGGACCCCAGTAGGACGCCTCGATCCGATCTCGGTCGATCGAGCCGTGCCGGGCGTAGGCGACGAGCTCGTGCGATCGGGCCAGAACGGAAATGGTGTCGAGTTGGACGGCGCCAAGCCGGCGCAGGGTGGCCGCCGGGCCGCCGGCCGGCCGGGGGCCCAAGAGGGCCTGGGCGACGAGGGCGACCCGCCTGGCCTCGGGCGCGCCGAGCGTTGCCGATGGGGCAGACATGGTGCCCGTGGGTCCGATCAGTCCAACAGGGCGGCAGCTACCGCGTCTTCCAGGGAGCGGTCGTTCGACCACATCACCTGCTGCTGTTTGGCCCGGCGGAAGTACAGCTGAATATCGAAGTCGAGGGTGAAGCCGACACCGCCGAAGATCTGCTGGGCCATGGCGGTGATGTCGCGGAACGTACGGCAGGCGAACAACTTGGACATCGGGGCCAGGGAACGCAGCGACCGTCCGCTGGCTCCGGCCCAGGCCGCTTCGTGCACCAGCTGTTCGGCCCCGTCCAGGTTGGTCACCGCATCGGCCAGGTTGTGGGCCAGGGCCTGGAACGCGCCGAGCGGCTTGTCGAATTGTTGGCGGTCCTTGGCGTACTGGTTGGTGATCTCCAGGGCGTAGCGGGCGCCACCCACTGCCTGGGCGGCCAGGAGCACCAGCGCGGGCTCGAGGACGTCCTGCCACGTGGCCCATCCTGTGCCCGCAGCGCCGATCCGATCCTGGCCGGAGAGGGCGACGTTGTCGAATGTCACTTCGTACTGCGTGTCCGACGCGATGGTGAACTGCTGGCGCAGGGTCACCCCGACGGCCGTCGGATCGACCAGGAAGAGGTCGATGGCCTCGGCGTCATCACCGGTGCGGGCCAGCACCACGAGCCGGTCGGCTGCCGCGGCGAAGGCCACGTGCCGCTTCGTCCCGCTCAGACGAAACCCGCCCTCGCCGTCCGGTTCGGCCCGGGCCTCGATACCCCGAGGCGAGTACCCGTTCTCGGGCTCGAGCCAGGCCGGAGTGAAGATAGCCTCGCCCGAGGCAAGACCGCCCAACCATTGGGTCTTCAGTGTTTCGCTGGCCGAACGGGCCAGCACCCCACCGGAGAGCACGGCGCTGACGAAGTGCGGGATCGGGGCCAGGGCGCGTCCGAACTCCTGGTACAGGGCCACGCCTTCGACCAGCGTCATGCCCGAACCGCCGTGTTCGGGCGGGAGCAACAGGCCGATGAGATCAAGCTCTCCGAGTTGGGTCCACAACGAAAGCGGGTAGCCCGTCGGGTTGTCCTCCATATCGCGGACGACGTCGAGCGGGCAGTGCCGCTGCAGCACGTCGCGCGTCGTCTGGCGCAGCATCTCCTGCTCGGGACTGAAGTCAAGGTCCAACATGGTCCAACTACCTCCGGATGGGCGATCGATCGGAACGGGCGTTCATGCGCTGACCGGCGAGGGCTGCCACTGGTCACCGCGGCGGGCCCACGGGTTGTCGTCGGTCCGACGCGGCAGTGCGATGCGAGCGGCGCACGTGGTCTTGGTGTCACCGTCGACGGACAGGGTCACGGACACGGAGGCGAAGCCGCATCCGGACGCGTCGACGTCGGTCCCCTCGACGATGCCATTAAGTGCCATGGTGTCCCCCGGGAAGACCGAACCCAGCATGCGGAAGGTGACCCGCCCCAATCGTCCGTGCGGGCCGGTCCAGTCGGTGAGGTAGCGCTCGAACCAGGCTGCCTGGTTGGGCGTGTTCAAGAAGATGTCCCGGGTCCCGTTGCGATTGACAGCGAAATCGTGGTCGTGGTGCATGGGGCGCCAGTCCCGCGCCGCCAGGGCGCCGAGCACCACGGTGGTGGCGCTGACGTCGTAGCGGAGTTCGGGCAGCGTGTCGCCCGGATGCACATCGTCGAAGAGAAGGGTCGGCGCGAACGTGGCCATCAGCGGCCCGATCCGTCACTCGTGCGGCGGTAGCCGAAGCCGGTATACGACTCGACGGCGACCAGGTCTCCGTCTTGATTGACGTAGACCACATCGATCACCCAGAACCGACCGGTGCCCAGCTTGGTCGTCTTGTCGTCGCTGATGGATCTCAGGACCTGATGGGTGCGCAGCACGTCGCCCAGGCGCACCGGAGTGTGGAATTCAATCGAGTTGTCGCTCATCACGGCCTCGGGCAGGCCGAAGAGTGCCTTGAGGTCGAAGTGCACCTGCAGCGGCAGCGCCACCTCGGTCCTCCCGGGAGCCCAACTGTGCGGGCGAAACCACACCGAGACCATGGTGGGTGGCGCGATGGGGCCGCCCGTCAGGGCCTCAGCCACCTCGTCGTCCCAGTAGAGAGGATTGCCGTTCTCGACCGAGGCGCAGGAGGTCCAGATATACCCACGCTCGACCGGGAATTCGCTGATCTCGGGGTACTGCTCCACCCCAACCATCTCCAGCGCCCGAGCCAACAGATCGGCGTCTGTCATGCCACGACCCGGTGGGACATCCAGCGGGCGATGGTCTCGACCGGAACGCCTGCCTCCTTCAAGAGGTGCTCGGTCTGGGTCTCGGTCGGATCGGGCAGCGACACCGCCCGCTCGGGCCGATCCATGCCGGCCAGCAGCGGCGCCAGCTGGCGCAGGGAGCCCTTGGTCGGGTGGGTCGCCCGGGTGAACACGCCGCGGGCGGCGAACTGGGGGTCGTCGGCGACGTCGGCGACATCGAGCACGGGAGCGACGCAGGTGTCGGTCTCTCCGAGCAAGGCGATCCACTCGTCCCGGTTCCGGGCGGCGAAGGCTGTGGCGAAGGCAGCCCGGATGGCGGGCTGGGCCGCGTCGTCCAACTGATCCCCCGCCAGTTCGGGACAGCCGAGAGCCTGGCAGAGGTTGGCAAAGAACTTCGCCTCGATGGCGCCCACGGCCACCCATTTGCCGTCGCGGGTCTCGTACGTGCCGTAGCAGGCGAAGCGGCCGGAAAGAACGTCGTGGCCCGGCTCCGGAGCGGTGTCGAGGGCCAGATGCTCGTCAATCGGGAGCGACATGAGGGAGAGGACACCCTCGGCCACCGAGACGTCGAGGTAGGTGCCGGCGCCGCACGTGGACCGACGTACCAACGCGGTCGTGATAGCCAGGGCGGCCTGCATGCCGCCGGCGGCGGCGTCGGCGACGGTGGCGCCGGGGATGGGTGGTGCTCCATCGACACCCGGAGTACTCATGGCCAAGAACCCGCCCACGGCCAGGTAGTTGATGTCGTGACCGGCCCGGTTGGCGTACGGCCCGTTCTGGCCGTAGCCGCTGGTCGAGCAGTAGATGATGCCCGGATTGCGGGCGCTCACCGCACCGTAACCGATGCCCAGCCGGTCGACCACACCCGGACGGAAACTTTCGATCACCACATCGGCGACATCGGCCAGGGCGAAAAAGGCGTCCCGGCCGCCGTCATCCTTGAGGTCGACCATGACCCTGCGCATGCCGCGGTGACCGCTGTAGGCGAAGAACCACGGATCATCAGCACGCGGTCTCCGTTGTGGGCACCGCACCCAATCTTGATCACCAGCGCGCCGTAGTCGGCCAGCAGGCGCGTGCAACGGGCGGCTGGTCCAACCGACGAAAAGTCGAGGACGGTGACCCCTTGCAGCGGTCCGCTGGGTGACGTGGCCGTGACCAAGAAATCAGAAATTCTTGGGAAGACCGAGCTTGCGCCGGGCGATGATGTTCTTCTGGATCTCCGACGCCCCGCCGCCGATGGTGTCGATCACCGTGTAGCGGTAGGTGGACTCGGAGCGCCCGGCCATGGGTCCCCCTTCCGTCTTGACCCGCAACTGACTGCCCGGACCGGCGATGTCCATGGCCGCATTGGCCAGGCGCTTGGAGAGCTCGGTGGCGAACAGCTTGTACTCGGAGGCCTCGGTTGTCGGGGCGGCGCCCCCCTTGCCCGACTCGAAGACGAATTTCAGGCCCATGACCCGAGCCACCTCGAGTTCGGTGGCCAGCTGGGCCAGTCGTTGCCGGATGACCGGGTCGTCCTTCAGGGCCTCGCCGTCCCGCACCGTCGTGCGCACGTACTCGGTCAAGAGCTCGAAGCGCTGGTTGATCGGCGAGAAGGTGAACATGGTGAAGCGCTCGAGGTCCAACGCTTCGGAGATGTACTGAAAGCCCCGGTTCAGCTCTCCCACCACGTAGTCGTCCGGCACGAAGACGTCGTTCAGAAAAACCTCGTTGGTGCGCTCGTCTCCCATGGTCCAGATGGCGTTGACCGTGATGCTGGGTTGATCGATGGGGACCAGGAACAGGGTGATGCCGGCGTGTTTGGCCGCGGCCGGATCGGTGCGGGCCCCCACCCAGTACCACTCGGCGAAGTGGGCCGAGGTGGTCCAGGTCTTCTGGCCGTTGAGCATCCAGCCCCCGTCGACCTTGGTCGCCTTGAGTTGCATCGAGGCGGCGTCCGAGCCCGCGTTGGGCTCGGAGTACCCGACGGCGAACTCGACCTCGTTGCGCAGGATCTTCGGCAGGAACTCGGCCTTCATGCGCTCGTTGCCATGCCGAATGATGGTCTTGCCAATGATGCCGACGCCCTTGCCGATCTGCGGACCGCCACGGCCGGCCAGCTGCTCGTTGAGGAGGTACTCGTAGACGCCTTCGCCCTCTTTACCCCCGTACTCGGCCGGCCAGGTCATACCCAGCCATCCGTGAGTTCCCAATGAGGCCATGAAGGCCCGGCGCTTGGGGGTGTCGACGATCTGTGCCATGTTCTCCCGGGTCACGTCGAAGACTTCGGGATCATCGTTGGCGTCGAGGAACGTTTCCACCTCCTTGACGAACGCGAGCTGTTCGTCGGAGAACTCAAAATCCATGCTGGGACGACCTCCAGGGCCGGAAGGCGGCGCCAGGGAATCCCGGTCGCACACGAATCTGACTACCCGTCAGCTTAGCCTTTACCGTCTGGCCGGGTTTAGGGCTGCATTACCAGGTCAGGTGCCGAATAAACCCCGGCTTGAGCGCATCTGGTGCGGTCTGACTCGTCGGGGCGTGCCGAGTGACGTCGACTCCGTTGACGAGACGGCGAAAACACCAGGCTCAGGGGTTGGGCGCGTTACAGGCTCCGATGGCTCGAGTGGACGCACAGTTCACCGTCACCCTAAATCTGGGGAGCAAGCGCGCACTGGCGGTCGGGATAACGCTCTTCCGGTCATCTGCCACCGGACGACTTCCCGGACCGAGCGGTCGAATCGGGGGCGTTCGTGCTCACCCGACAGTGGAATCGGGTGGCGGTTGCAGGCCCCGCGACGAGGTCCCAGAGGCTGGTGATCTACACCGCCGACGGCTGCAACGCTGCCGTCTCGGGTGCAGTCGCTGAGGGGAGTCGGAGCGACTTATGCGGTCTCTAACTGCGAATCGGCGGGCGTGGCATCGACGACGAGGAGAGATGCGCCTTCCTGAGCGACATCGACATCGCCTGCAGACACATCCTCAAGCGTACGACCGGCCGGTTCTGGCAAGAGGGTGGTCACAGCGATGCCCAGTAACGCAGAGACACCTGCCACAGCCAAGAGACCTCGCAGACCGATGTGATCTTGGAGGACCGGGACCAGGAATACCCCGACGAATGCACCTAGTTTGCCGATCCCGGCCGCCATACCGTGGCCGGTCGTCCGCATGCTGACGGGGAACACTTCAGAGGGCAACACGAATGTCGTCATGTTGGGTCCGAACTGAATGAAGAAATAGCTGAGTCCGAGGATCGCCAAGAAGGGCGCCACGTACTGGGTCAAAGCAGGCACCATGGCCAGCACTAAGAAGCACACGGCCATGACGGAGAACCCGATGAACTGGAGTTTTCGGTGTCCGATGCGGTCCATCTTTGTGACGGCCAACAGGTAGCCGGGGACGGCGAAGATCACGAACATTCCCAGGGACCACAAGAGCTTGGTCTCAAGTGAGGCCGAGGGGTTGACGTCCTTCAAGATGGCTGGCAACGAGAGCGTGTTGCCGTAGTAGGCGTAATCGAACAAGAACCAAGCTCCCGCCGTGCCCAGGAGGAGTCGGAGCATCCGAGGATCGGCGAGGAACTCACGCAGCCGGAGGCGCTGGACACTCTTGTTGATTTCGGTCGGCTCCGTGATGACGCCCTCGGAAAAGCGCTCCAAATCCTGGGCGGCCCGTGCCGACTCGCCTTGGACTTGCGCCAGATACCGGGGTGACTCGGGCATCTTGGAGCGCAAATAGACGACCGCCGCAGCAGGAATGGCCCCGAGGCCGAGCAGGATTCTCCAGACCAATCCGTCCCCGATGCCCGAAGAAAGGAGAATGAGGGCGATGAGCGGTCCAACGATCAGCCCTAATGCCTGCATGGAGAAGACCAGGCCGACCAGACGGCCTCGATCTTGGCGGTTGGAGTATTCGCTCATGAAGACGGCAGAGACCGGGTAGTCCCCGCCAATGCCCAGTCCGAGAACGAGACGGGCAATGACCAGGAAAATGAAATCGGGGGCAAAAGCGGAGGCGACTGCTCCGAAAATCATGATCACGGCCACCGTGACATAGACCTTCTTTCGACCGATTACATCCGCAATGCGGCCAAAGGTGAAGGCACCGACAAAGGCACCAAGAATGGCGGCACCCGTGACCCAACTGGTCTGGAGCGTGCTGAGATGCCATTGGACGGCCACGAGGGCGGCCGCCGTGCCGATAACGAACAGGTCATAGGCGTCGGTGAAGAAGCCGACGCCTGAGATGATGACAGTGCGGCGGTGGAACTTGCTGGTCGGTGCTTCGTTCAGCAGGTCGGTGACAGTCGATTCATGGTCCTGAACGGGAAGTTCAGCCTCAGGATCCACAGGTGGCTTCGTCGGAAAGACCAGTTCCCCC
Source organism: uncultured Acidimicrobiaceae bacterium (assembly GCA_963743785.1). Classification (GTDB taxonomy): domain Bacteria; phylum Actinomycetota; class Acidimicrobiia; order Acidimicrobiales; family RAAP-2; genus Bog-473. Next base: position 78,633 of record CAVURD010000004.1, read on the forward strand.
GACTCCGACGAAAGCACAAGCCAACTCTTGCTGTCGCGGGTGAATTACAAACCATCCAAAGGTGAACTTTACGCGAACAACACGCGAACTCTTCGTTATCTGCGCAGGTAGCCTGCTGGGGATATGGAAACTGAACCATCGGAGCTTGAGTTCATAGACCTCCGGGTGACCCAACTCTTCGCCCTGGTGTCGGAGGCTCTGGCACGAGCGACCGAGGCGTTGTTGGGCAATGATGCCGCCGCTGGGCTTGGCGTGGTGGATGGGGATCAGGTGGTGGATGACGTGACCGCTGAGGTCGAGCTGCTGGTCTGGCGACAGCTGGACCAGGAGAATGTGACCACCTCGGTCCTCCGGCATCTGGTCGGCATATTGCTGATTTTGCCGGAGTTGGAGCGAAGCGGCGATCTGGCCGAACACATTGCTCAGCGGGCGGTCTCTAACCTTGGCTGCGAAATGAGTCCGTTAAGCCGGGGCATTGTCCAACGTATGGCCGAAGTCGCACTGGACATGTGGCGGGAAACGGCCGAGGCCTACGGCGACCGAGATTCCCGAAGTGCCTCCCTGGCCGAGGACGACGAAGAAATGGACATTCTGCACGAGCGCCTCACCGGCGAAATAGCAGCCGAGACGATGCCCACATCGATTGGAGCACAAGTCACTCTGCTTGCTCGCTTCTACGAGCGTTTAGGCGATCACGCGGTTGATCTCGCTCGTCGCATTGAGATGCTTCAAGGTCCGGCTTCTTGAGCCCAGGGAGAAAAGCCTTTGATGTTCGGTTCGGCTCATGCTGCTGCCATCAGGGGTGAGGCGCTCCCGGCTGACGGCGGATGCGCCTTCATTTCGTGTTAGACCCGGTAACACCTGGGTATTAAATTGGAGCCAGGACCGCAGCCGGTGTGGTGGTGTTCGAATCCTGCGGCAACCTGGGCCGGAGGCCGGCGCCGAGCCGCCCTGTTTCTGGCAGGTGACAGCGAGGCGGCGGCGATTGGAAGGGACCAGATCTTGGCACTATGGCCGAGGGTTTTCGTCGGTGTTGCCGCACTGGTCATCCTGGGCGGCGGAGTCAGCGCCCTCGCGTTGACCACGACGACGCCGACGACTCCGGCTCCGGCTCCACCTCCGACTGCTCAGACCAGTGTCGCCTTACCTTTCAACGTGTTCAGCGACTCCGTGCTGCCGGACGTTACCCCCGCAACGTGCGACTTGAGTTCGAACGGGTCATCGGTGGTCGCCAAGGGCACCTTCGACGCTGCTGGGAAGATCCCGCCCAACGCCAACGGCAACGGGTTGTACTCGCTGGAGGTCGGCGTCCTCGATGCTCAACAGACCCATTTTGACAAGAACTCCGTGCAGGTCACCACAGCCGAGATCGCGGGACACGAAAAGTGGCAACTGTCCGTGGGTCTCAGCCCCGGCTACACCGCTGGTGCGTGCTACGTAGGGCTCTACGATCCGGCTTGAGCCGCACGTATCCTGCGGCCGGTTGACTCAGAGGTCGAGCGTCGTCTGGGCACCTCCGCTCGGGCGTATGGTTTGTGGAATAGCGGTATTATTTTTCCAGTGCGGATTGGCTGGTTCGGGCGTACATTTCAGTGTGCTGTCGGGTGCGGACGAGGATGTGGGCCGAGCCATCCTCGCCAACCTTGCTTGGGGAACCGCCCGCGAGGCTCTCGGCCACGCCGATGAATTTGCCCGAATGTATCCATCTGAGCTTTCTCTGGCGCGAGCAGATGCCGCGCGTGCTGAGGTGCGCAGAACACGTGAAGTACACAATGTCGCCTTGGCGGCGATCGGCATGGGCCGATTCCTGGCCGACGAGTTGGTCCTCCCTGTGGCGGCACCACTCATTCGACGGGTTCGCCAATCTCTGGAGCGGGTGACGGAAGCCTTCCCCGAGGTGTTCAATTTGGATGTCGTGCTTTCGCGACGCAAACGCAGACAAGCCAACTTACTCTTCGAGGTCACGTCGAAATGCCCGTCATCGCTCGGTCGGCCGCGATATCCCGCCGTCAGCCAGCACCATCGAGTTGCGGGATGACTAGTGGCCGGCGAAGAACCGGGCCTGAGCCTCACTATCGCTCGAGATGTCCCAGAGGTCGTGCACCCGACCATTGCTGTCGAAGGCAAGCAAATGCACCGAATCGAGGTCGAGCGTGGCTCCGTCGGGACGACTGGCCGTCTCTCGGAGCACCACCACACCATGGAGGTCGTCAGCGAAGATCTTCGTGATGTGAAAGCGCTGCGTGCCGGCGGTCAACCGGTAATCGCTCACCAGGGCCGATTTGATGTTGTCGATCCCCATCGGGGCGCCGCCGAGCGGACCCCTCCTATTGAAATGGATGACCCCTGCGGGTGCCAGGTATTTCAAGGCCGCGGTCAGGTCGCCCGCGGCCAAGGCTGCGTACGAGTCGCGGATTCTCTGCACATTCGGGTGCTCGGGCATGGCTGGGTTTATGGTAGGCGGGAACGCGAACTCCGGGGCGAACGGCGGATCAGAGGCAGCAATCGACCAATCGGAGGTCCGAGTCACCCGATGATGTCATCGACAAGACTCTCCTGCCTGAGAATGACCGCAGAATCTGACTCCGCGTCCGACGAGACGAGGAGCGGGCTCGTCATACTCGGCGAGTGCCGTGACTCAGACCGCGTGTCGGCTACGGGCTGGCCTCGAATGTGCTGCAGGCCCAGGGCCAGCGCGACCAGGGCGGCCACGATGCTGGCCACCCCGGCACACAGCAGTGCGCCCCGGACGCCGAACATCGCCACCAGGGGCGCGGCCGCCGCCATTCCGATGGACACCGCGCCCATGGTCATGGCGGTGAACACGGCGCAGGCCCGGCCGGCGATGTGCTCGGGCGCCCGCTGGAGGAGGAGTGTCCGGGCCCCCACCATCTGGACGCCGTCGCCGATGCCACCGATGCCGTAGGCGGCAATGGCCATCCACATGGTCGGGGACAGCGCGCCGGCGGACACACCCAAGCCCAGGACGACCAGACCGATCACGATGGCCGGGCTGAGCGCTCGCGCTGAGAGTCGCCCGGCGATCACCGTGCCCAATGTCATGCCGCCCGTCCAGGCGGTGATGAGCAGGGCGTACCCGGTGGTTCCACCGTGCAGCACCTTTTCGGCCAGAAAGAGCTCGACCACCATGGTCACGCCCAGAAATCCGATCATGGTCGAGACCACCAGCACCAGCAGACCCATGGGGCGATCCCGACGGAGATAGCGCAGGCCCGCGGCCATGCCGTCGTCGGCGCCGTTCGGGACGGTCGATTGGGTACGTCGCAAGCCCAACGTCAGGACACCGATGGAGAAGACAACGGACGCTCCCGCATCGAGCAGGAGCGCGGTCGAGGTACCCCCGATGCTGCCGACGACGCCCGCCAACAACGGTCCCAGGGCGGTGCCACCCATGGCGGCACCTTGGAGCCGGCTGGTGGCGCGCACCAACGACACTTCGCCGGCCAACTGGGGGATCGCGGCCGTCAAGCCGGGCTGCAGCACACTGTCGGCGATACCGAAACAGAGCACCAACATGATGGTGGAGCTGAGCGAGTGGGCATAGGCCAGGCCGCCCAACGACGCTGCCACCACCAAGCTGGCCCCAGAAAGTACCCGGGCCATGGGCAGGCGATCGAGCAGGAGGCCTGAGACCGGCGCCAGCAGCACGACGGGGAGGCCACCGGCCAGGAGCACCATCGTGACGGCCAACGTGGAATGGGTCTCCTGGTAGACGCGCAAGGACAGCGCCACGTAGGCCAACCCATTCCCCGCCGCCGTCATGACCTGAAGGGCCGTCGCCCGCCTCAGCGAGCGGCCCGGCTTGACCGAGCGGTCATCCCTCCGGTCGCCGGTCGGGGCGCGGTCGTCCATGACCCTGTCGGGGGTCGGTCTGGAGCGCTCGGGGTGTGTGGGGTCGTTCGTCATCGCGTTCGTTTCAGGTGCGGGTACGGCAGGTATGGAATTCGGTTCTGCGGGGCCAGCCGGGCGAAAAACCGCGGGCAGCGTAAAGAGGGTGGTGCAGATGTTTTGCAGGACCGGAGTGCATCGCCAAGAGGCCGCACCGCGCCCGGGGCGCGGGACCTCTTCGGTGGCGGGACTCAGCGGAACATGTCGACAGGGTAACACCGAACGGGGCCCCGAGTCACCGCGTTTTCGACAAAAGTCGAGAAACGCTCTCGGTGCCGGGAAGTGATCTTCTACCGCTCCATCTGGTGCGGGTGGGTCGGATCGGACCTACCCGACGGCATGGTTGAGGTCGTCTTCACGCGGCCTCCCGATTGATTCGGGGCGGACGTCTCCGGTGTACTCAGTCGCCCCACACCAGCGAGGCCGCCTGCTGGGGAGTGCTCAGGCCTTTGAGGAACACCTCACGATGGTGGCCGAAGCGGAACTCACCCGACCGGACCACCAGTTGTTCGGACAATGACGACACCACGATCTCCCCCGGTTCGGCCACGTCCGCCAGGCGGCTCGCCACAATGACCGTGTGTCCCAAGAAGTCGTCGTCCTCCTCGAGGGCCTCCCCGGTGTGCACACCAATGTGGACCTCAATGGGGCGTTCCGGGTGGAACAACGAATAGTCGTGGAAAGCACGTTGCATTTCGGCCGCGCACCGCAACGCCCGCGCCACGCCGCCGAAGGCCATCATGAAACCGTCGCCCTGCACCTTCACCTCGCGGCCGCCGTGCCGCTGCACCTGGTCGCGCACGATCCGGTGGTGCTCCTGCAACATCTCACGGGAGACCCGATCGCCCATCGCCTCGGTCATGCCGGCGTAGTTGACCATGTCACTGAAGACGATGGTGACGGTCTCCTCGCCGGACGGCGGGGAAGACGGAGGGCTGGGAGCGGGAGCCTGTTGGCCCCGGATCTGCCGGCGAATATCGCGCCCGAGTGCAGCCACGTCGATGGGGTCCGAGGACCCGCCGGCCAGGCTGGGCGGAAAGGCTTCCGATCCGAGCACGCCTTCCGCGACCGCCCGGGCCATCTCCCGACCCGAGCGGGTCGACCGGCTCCGGATGTCGATGCCACCCATGACGGCGTAGCCGCGGACTCTGATCCGCGGCGAACCCGGGACGATGGGCACATCGCGTACCCTCAGGTTTCGTCCGCCCATGAAAGAGAACCCTTCGAGCTGGACATCGATTCCTTCGGGGACAATGACGTGGACCCCTCCCCAGAAGGCCACCGCCGTGATCACGACCTCGGGTCCCTCGATCTCAGCCTGGCGCAGATCCATCTCGCACCCACCCATCACGGCCACCGCCGTGGTGCGCGCGCTGACCCGCCAGCGCCCCTTGGCCCGCGAGCCACTCATGACGGCCACGAACGACCGGCGGGCCGGACGCCTGGTCGAGACTTCCTGGGGTAGCGCGACTTCGGGCAGATCGGCCATGGCAGCGTGCAAGTCGCCCTGGGTGCGAGCCTGGAGGGCCAGGCCGACGCGCTGGGTGAACTCGTCGAGGGTGAGCCGTCCCTCCACCGCGTGCTCCCGGAGCTGGGTCACCGCCCGATCTCGTTCGGCGTCGGCCACCCGGACGTCCATGTCGCCCCGGCGGGGTGTGGGGTCGCGGGGTTGCGGTTCGGACGAATCGGGCAGATCGGTCACCACTGCAGTTTGCTCCCTCACGCCGCTGGCCGCTTGCCTCCTGAAGGACCCCAGGACGAGATGGAGACTTCTTCGTCTCCGTGTCGGGTGCGGCGGCGGGTGGCTTACCCGATGCCCGGAGGCACGAATGAGCACGCCGGGACAAAGAAGGGGTCGTCCGCTCCGAGGGCGTTGAGCACGTCCTGTTGGGCGATCGGGTCGTACAGGATCCCCAGATGTTCGCTGAAGTCCATGGTGCACTGGGTCTGCAACAAGATGTTCTGTACCTTCGGACCGCTGAGGAAGGCCGAGGTGTACGGGGTGACCACCTCGTCGTACTCCGACTCGATCACCACGTAGTGGGGACCGGATTGAGTGTCTCCTCCGGCATTGAGGGAGGAGAGAAAGGTGGAGCCGGCCTCCTGCTGGGTACAGGCATCACAGGCACCTCCGGTGGTGAGGTTGGGACCGAAGAGCGACGTGAGCGCGGTGAGGCCGTCGAGCGTGGTGCCGTGGTTGGAGGGAGCCAGTCCGACCAGCACGTTGACCTTGGCCGCACCGCCGAGGAATTTCATGTAGTACCGGGGCATCATGCCGCCCTGTGAATGGCCGACGATGTCGACTTTCTTCGCGTGCGTGGTTGAGAGCACGCCACTGACGAACGTGGCCAGGGTCTGCGCCGACGTCGGGATGTCACCCAGGCCGTAGAAGCGGCCGTCGGAGACGGACGTGGCGCCGTAGTTGAAGCCGTATACGCAGTAGCCCTCGTCGGCCAGGGCTGGAGACAGGGCCTGCCAGGACACGTTCTCATTGGCGCCGGTGCCGGCCACCAGCACCACCGGGAAGGGGTGCGCGCCGGTGGGCGTGCAGGGCACATTCATGCCCGGAGGAAATCCCCCCGGATCGGAGAGCTCGGTGGCGAAGCCGGTGATGATGGTGCCCTGGGGCAGGTCGGGCAGGGGCGTGGCTCCCGCGCTGGTCGCTCCGACCCCAGCCAAGGACCCGGTCACCACGAGGGTGAGGACAGCGCACACGGCCGTCATCAGGCTGCGGGTACGTCTGAATTGGAACCGCATGACCCGAGAACGAGCCACGCCGGTCAAGATTGCGGACCGGCACAGATTGGTGCGGACGGCAAACCCTCTAGGCACAGGCAGATGTTCTCCGATCTCTCGTACTCAATGCTTGACGGCTCGACCGTCAACGAATTACCCGCCACTCACCGGATCAAAACGACATTTCAAGCAACATCTCGGCCGGACGTGCCCGGCTGACGCTATGCCCCGAGCAGGTCCGCCAGCGGCGTGAACGCCAATCCGTGAGCCTCGGCCACTGGCGCGTAGACCACGTCGCCAGCCACCACATTGACCCCTTCGGCCAGCGCGTGGTCGGCTCGCGCCGCGGCCTTCCACCCGTTGGCGGCAATGCTCAACGTGTACGGCAACGTGGCGTTGGCCAGGGCGTGGGTCGAGGTGTGCGGTACCGCTCCGGGCATGTTGGCCACGCAGTAGAAGATCGACCCTTCCACCTCGAAGGTGGGATTCGAGTGGGTGGTCGGCCGGGTCGACTCGAAGCATCCGCCCTGGTCGACGGAGATATCGACCAGCACCGAACCCGAACGCATCTGCGCCACCAGCGCATCGGAAACCAGGCGCGGTGCCCGCGCCCCGACCACCAGCACCGCGCCGATGACGATGTCGGCGTCCAGGCAGACCTCTTCAATGGCGTGTTCGGACGAGGCGAGGGTCTCGAGCGCCCCCCGGAAGTGATGGTCGACCTGGCGCAGTTTTTCCAAATTCCGATCGAGCACGTAGACGTCGGAGTGCATCCCCACGGCCATGGTGGCCGCGGCCATGCCGGAAACGCCGGCGCCCAGGATGACCACTTTGGCGCAGCGTACGCCGGGCACACCGCAGACCAAGACACCTCGGCCCCCGCCCGGCCGCATCAAGTGGTGGGTCCCCATCAGGGGAGCCATGCGCCCGGCCACTTCGCTCATGGGAGCGAGCAGGGGCAGCGAATTGTCGCTCTGGCGCACCGTCTCATAGGCAATGGCCACGTTGCCCCCGGCCAGCAGGGCATCAGTGGTGGGGCGTGAAGCCGCCAGGTGCAGGTACGTGAAGAGCACCTGACCCGATCGCGCCCCGAGCCGATGGAATTCCGGCTCGATTGGCTCCTTGACCTTGCACACCAGGTCGGCGGCGGCCCAGATGTCGTCGGCCGAGTCGATGATCTGCGCCCCCGTTTTGATGAATTCGTCGTCGTACATGGACGAGCCCGCGCCAGCGTCCTGTTCGACGTAGACGGTGTGCCCGGCCGAGACCAGCTCGCGCACGCCGGCCGGGGTCATGGCGACCCGGTACTCGTCGTCCTTCAATTCCTTGGGTATGCCGACGATCATTGGCTCACGACTGCCTATTCCTCAATGTTGCTCATGACGTGCTTGATCCGGGTGTAGTCCTCGAATCCGTAGGTGGAGAGATCCTTGCCATATCCCGAATGCTTGAACCCACCGTGCGGCATTTCGGCCACCAGGGGGATGTGGGTATTGATCCACACGCACCCGAAATCGAGGTCGCGCGCCATCCTCATGGCGCGGCCGTGGTCCCGTGTCCACACCGACGAGGCCAGGCCGTATTCCACCCCGTTGGCCCAGGCCAACGCTTCTGCCTCGTCGGTGAATTGCTGGACAGTGATCACCGGTCCGAACACCTCGGACTGCACCAATTCGTCGTCTTGACGCAAGCCGCCCACCACGGTGGGCGCGAAGCAGAATCCCCGCTCTCCCACCGGCGACCCGCCGGTCAGGACGTGGGCGTGCGCGGGCGCCCGCTCGACGAAGCCTCGCACACGTTCGAGCTGGGCCGCACTATTCAAGGGTCCGTAATCGGCCTCGGCATTCTCGAGTCCGCCGACGGTGGTTCCTTCGGCCTGCTCGACCAGCGCCGATAAAAAATCGTCGTGCACGCCAGGCCCGGCCAGCACTCGGGTCGCGGCCGTGCAGTCCTGGCCCGCGTTGAAGTAGCCGGCCCCGGCGATGCCTTCCGCCGCCGCCCCCACGTCAGCGTCGTTGAACACGATGACCGGTGCCTTGCCCCCCAGTTCCAGGTGCACCCGCTTGAGCGTCGGTGCCGCCCCCGCCGCTACCTCCATGCCGGCCCGGACCGATCCGGTGACCGACACCATGGCCGGCGTGGCGTGCGCCACCAGGGCCCGGCCGGTGTCACGGTCACCGCACACCACGTTGAACACACCCGGTGGAAGGTGCTCGGCCATGATCTCGGCCATCAGCAGCGTGGACGCCGGCGTGGTGTCCGAGGGCTTCAGCACCATGGTGTTGCCGGCGGCCAAGGCCGGCGCGAACTTCCAGACGGCCATCATCATCGGGTAGTTCCAGGGCGTGACGGCGCCACACACGCCGACGGGCTCGCGCCGGACGAAGGACGTGTGCCCCGCCAGGTACTCGGAGGCAGCCACGCCTTGGAGGTGTCGAGCGGCGCCGGCGAAGTAGCGGATCTGGTCCACCATCGGAGGGATCTCTTCGTCCATGGTCAGGCGGTACGGCTTCCCGGTGTTCTCGCATTCCACCCGGACCAGGTCCTCGGCTCGAGACTCGAAGGCGTCGGCGATGCGTATCAGGGCCAAGCTCCGTTCCGACGGTGTGGTCCGCTTCCACGAGGCGAATGCCTCGGCCGCGACGGCCAGCGCCCGGTCCATGTCGGCGGCGCCGGAGACGGGGGCCTCGGCGAACGCCTCACCGGTGCTGGGGTCGACCAAGAGGGCGTGCGGCCCATCTGACGCGTCTTGGTACTGTCCCCCGATGAAGTTCTGCAACCTGCGCACGTCGCTCCCACCCTTACCGGTCGATCCCCCGCCTACAGAATCACAATAAACGGGGCTTCACAAGCGATACCGCAACAATTGCCTCCCGAAACGCCGAATTCTGTTTCAATGGAGGCGGAACAATGACAGTAATTCGGCACCAGCCGGGAGCCACGATCGAGAAGGACCCGGCACAACTGGGAACGAGGAGAGGCATGTCCGACCTGGGCGAGCCGACGGAGACGGGGACCGAAACTCTGGGCGACGACAGACCGGCGCCGCCCCGGCCACGATTCTCGACGGGCCCAATCGAGCCATCATCGAAGCGCTCCAGCAGGATGGGCGCCGACCGTACGGGGCGATCGCCAGCGAGGTCGGCCTGTCCGAAGCGGCCGTGCGGCGCCGGGTCCAGCGCCTGCGCGATGCGGGCATCATGCAGATCGTCGCCGTCACCAACCCCCTCCAACTCGGCTTCACCCGCCAGGCCATGGTCGGCATCTCGGTCGAGGGCGATGTACGGGTGGTGGCCGACAAGCTCACGGCCCTGGCCGAAGTCGACTACGTGGTCATGTGCGCCGGTTCGTTCGATCTGCTGGCCGAGGTGGTCTGCGAGAACGACGAGCGCCTGCTCCACGTGCTGAACGATTCCGTGCGCTCCATCCCCGGCGTACGCCGGACCGAGACGTTCCTGTATCTGAAACTGAACAAGCAGACGTACAGCTGGGGCACGCGGTAGGCCGGAACACCGGCCGCCGTCCCCAATGAGCGGAGGCAACGATGAGCAACTCCAACCCCGAGAATTCCGAACTGAGCAACCAGGCCCGCCGTCACCTCTGGATGCACTTCAGCCGCCTCGCCACCTACGAGACCCACGAGGTCCCCGTCATCGTGCGCGGTGAGGGAGCCTACGTGTGGGACCAGCACGGAAAGAAGTACCTGGACGGTCTGGCCGGTCTCTTCACGTCACAGCTTGGTCACGGGCGCACGGAACTGGCCGAGGCCGGCGCCAAGCAGGCCGGAACGCTGGCCTATTTCCCTCTCTGGACCTACGCCCACCCCAAGGCCATTGAGCTGGCCGAGCGCCTCGCCGGCTACGCGCCCGGCGACCTCGACCGCGTCTTCTTCACCTCGGGTGGGTCCGAGGCGGTGGAATCGGCCTGGAAGCTGGCCCGCCAGTACTTCCGAATGACCGGGCAGCCGCAGCGGACCAAGGTCATCAGCCGCGACATCGCGTACCACGGCACCACCATGGGGGCGCTGTCGATCACCGGGCTCCCGGATCTCAAGACCCCGTTCGAACCCCTCGTTCCCGGGGCCATCAAGGTCCCCAACACGAACTTCTACCGGGCCGAGCTGTTCGCCGACGACGAGGTCGCCTTCGGGCAGTGGGCGGCCGATGAGATCGAGCGGGCGATCCTCCGCGAGGGTGCCGACACCATTGCCGCCGTCTACCTCGAGCCGGTGCAGAACGCCGGCGGATGCTTCCCGCCGCCGCCCGGATACTTCGAGCGGGTGCGCCAGATCTGCGACCGCCACGGAGTCCTCCTGGTCTCCGACGAGGTCATCTGTGCCTTCGGTCGCCTGGGTCATTGGTTCGGTTCCGAGCGTTACGGCTACCAACCCGACATCATCACGGTGGCCAAGGGCCTCACGTCGGGCTACGCCCCGCTCGGCGCCATGATCGCCTCGGAGCGCCTGGTCCAGCCTTTCCTGGCCGAAGGTGCATCCTTCCTGCACGGGTTCACCTTCGCCGGCCACCCCGTGAGTTGCGCCGTCGCCCTGGCCAACCTCGACGTGTTCGAGGGCGAGCACATTCTTGAGCACGTCCGGGACACCGAAGGTGCGTTCCGCAGTGGCTTGGAGACCCTCTACGACCTGCCCATCGTCGGCAACGTGCGCGGCGCCGGCTTCTTCTACGGGATCGAGCTGGTCAAGGACAAGGAGACCCGACTCTCCTTTGACGACGAGGAATCCGAGCGGTTGCTGCGGGGCTACCTCTCCGGGGCCCTCTTCGAGGCCGGCCTCATCTGCCGGGCCGACGACCGGGGTGACCCGGTGGTGCAGCTCTCGCCGCCGCTCATCTGCGGTCCCGCCGAGATCGAGTTCATCGTCTCCACCTTGCGCGAGGTACTGACCGAGGCGTGGCGCCGGATGTAGACCCTCCGGAGGAAGTGCCTGTGCGCTATCAGGACCTCTCCCTCTGGTGGGATGCCATTGCCCAACCACTTCGGGCCCGACCCCCACTGGGTTCGGACACCCAGGTCGACGTCTGCATCGTCGGGGCCGGGTTCACCGGACTGTGGACCGCCTACGCGCTGACCCGGGCTGATCCGACCCTGCGCATCGCCATCGTCGAGAAGGAGGTGGCCGGCTTCGGGGCCTCGGGGCGTAACGGCGGCTGGTGCTCGGCCCTGTTCGCCACCTCGGACACCGCCCTGGCGCGGTCCTACGGCGTCCCGGCCATGCGCGCCATGCGCCGGGCCATGCAGGACACCGTCGACGTGGTCGGCGCTTCGGCCGCGGCCGAAGGCATCGACTGCCACTTCGCCAAGGGCGGCACGATCGTGGCGGCCCGCTCCCCGGCGCAACGGGCCCGGGCCGCCTCGGAGGTGAACGAGGCCAGGAGTCTCGGCTTCGGCGAAGAGGACCTGCGCTGGGTCGACGCCACCGAGGCCGAGGCACTGGTCGGGATCGACGGCGTGGTGGGCGCCACCGTCACCCCACATTGTGCGGCGATCCAACCAGCCCTGCTGGCCCGCGGCCTGGCCGATGCGGTGGCGCGGCGCGGCGTGGCCCTCTACGAGCACTCCGAGGTGACCCGCATCGAAGCGGGGCGAGGGGGTCACCACCCGGTCGTCCACACCGCGGGCGGCACCGTCACGGCGGAGGTCGTGGTGCGCGCCGTCGAGGCCTGGACATCGACGTTGCCCGGGTACAAGCGCACGCTGGCGCCGGTGTACTCGCTCATGGTGGCCACCGAACCACTGGGCCACGGGTTTTGGGAGTCCGCCGGGCTGGTGGACAGGGCCACCTTCGCCGACTACCGGCACATGATCATCTACGGCCAGCGGACGCTCGACGGCCGGATCGCCTTCGGCGGGCGCGGCGCCCCGTACCACTTCGGCTCGACCGTCCGCCCCGCCTATGACGACGTGGCGTCCGTCCACGCCCTGCTGCAACGGACCCTCATCGAGCTCTTCCCCGCCCTGGCTTCGGCGCAGGTCACCCACGCCTGGGGTGGCCCGCTGGGGATCCCGCGGGACTGGCATTCCTCCGTCGGCTTCGACCGGGACAGCGGCCTGGCCTGGGCCGGGGGCTATGTGGGAGACGGCGTCTCGACGAGCAACCTGGCCGGGCGGACGCTGGCCGACCTGATCACCGGGGCCGACACCGACCTCACCCACCTGCCATGGGTCAACCACCGCTCCAAGCTCTGGGAACCCGAGCCCCTGCGCTGGCTGGGGGTCAACGCCGGCCTGTGGACGATGAAGCTGGCCGATCACACCGAAGCCCGCAAGGGCCACCCCAGCCGCCTGGCGGCCCGCATGGACCATTTGCTCGGGCACTGATCGGTGCCACAATCGTGCCGATGGAGCCGACCCCTCGTGAGGCGATCTCCCAGCTGATCTACACCTACGCCGAGCGCATTGACGCCGGCGACTTCGCCGGGGTGGCCGACGTCTTCTCCGACGCCACCTTGACCTTCGAGGGTTTCGGCGACGCCGTCTCGGGTCCCGAGGCCATTCAGTCCCTCTACGAGCGGACCACCCGCCGCTACGAGGACGGCACGCCGCGCACCAAGCACGTCATGACCAACGTGATGGTCGATGTCAGCTCCGACGGGTCGACCGCCACCAGCCGCTCCTACTTCACCGTCCTCCAGGCCGTGCCCGGAGCACTGACGCTCCAGCCGGTGATCGCCGGGCGCTACCGCAACGCCTATACCCGCACCGAGGGTGCCTGGCGCTTCACCTCGGTGCACATCATCATTGATCTCGTGGGCGACCTGGCCCACCACATGCTCTTCGATCTCAGACCATGAAGCTGTCCCTCTCCTACACCTGGGAGTGCTCGCCGGACGCGTTCTGGGCCCTGTACTTCGACCCGACTTTCGTCGTGCGCCTGCACCTCGAGGGCCTGGGCTCGATCTCGGCCGAGGTCCTCTGCCAGGAAGGCACCCTGGCCTCGGGCCTGACCCGGACCGTCCGCTACTCGCAGAAACCCAATGCGCCGGGACCGGTGCGCAAGATCTTCGGTGAGGAGATCACCAGCACCGAGGTCAGTATCTTCACCCCCGCCACCTCGACCACCATCTTCACGCTCACGCCGGGCACCATGGGCGACAAGACCCATCTGAACGGCTCCATCGCGCTGAGGGCCGACGGCGAGGACACCATTGAGGACTTCGATCTCGAGGCCCGGGTCAAGATCTTCGGCGCCGGACCGATCGTCGAGCGGTTCATTGAGCATCAAGCCCGCGAGGTTCAGCAGAAGTCGGTGGCCTTCATGCGTCGGGAGCTGGGCCTGTCGACACCGTAAGCACCGCGGAGGGGACCGGACGCTCCTGGTGTGAAGTCACGGCCCGATAGGCGAGACCGGAATGACGGCTCCGACCATATCCCCAGGGTCCCCGTCCAAGATGGCCACAGCCACTAAGGGCGATCGGGTCAGGACGAAGGCGGCCGGTCAGCATGACCACGAGAGAAAGGAACTCCGCGGCGACGTACCCCGGTCCGCCGCGCAGATGCTCGTTGAATACGAAGATGCCGATGATGATGCTCACCACCGGGTTCACCATGAGCATCGAGGCGCGCGAGGCGGCGATCGGGCCCGGCATGGAGGGCGTTTTGCAGGAAGAAGAAGCCGACCAAGCCGGTGAGGCCGAGGGCGTAGGGCTCCCAATGGGTGAACACATGGCCCCACCGCCGGTGATCAGGGTGGTGATGGCCTTGGTCAGGGAGGCGTTGTAGGCGAAGAGCACGGCGGCCGCCGCCCCGAAGGCGGTGGCCCGCCACCACCGGGGCCCGCGCTGGGCGCCGGCGACCAGCATCGCTGCCACCACGAAGATCACGACGGTGACGACACCCCACGCCTTCGAACTGGGAATGCCCTGGCCGAGGGCAGGATCGGCCGAGACGATGAATCCGGCCAGCCCGACCACGATGGCCACCGAACCGAGGATCTCGCGCCCGCCCACGTGGCGACGGAACACCACCCGCAGGATGGCGATGAGGAACAGCAACTCGACGGTCAATATGGGCTGGACCACGGTCAGGTCGCCGAAGCGCAAGGCCGAGGCTTGCAGCACGAACACAACGAGAAGGAGGGCGAAACCGAGCAACCAGATCCCCCGTTTGAGCGCATTGGTCAGCAACCGGAGACGCATGGCGTCGCCGGCCGGAGCCGATTCGACTCCGATCCGCTGCATCACCCCGGCCACCGCGCTGCACAGCGCAGCGGAAGCCGCCAAGACATAGACCACGCCACGTTCTACAACAAAGGAGCGGATCGAGCCCGTGACCCCGACTCCAACGCACCAGTTCTCACGATGTTCCCACGTTCCACTTGACGCAGGGCGAATCAGCCAACAAGGTGAGGACCGACAACCTTCGGTCGCGGTTGCCAGGGAAGCGCACCGAATCAGATAGGGCCAAGTGCGTGGACACCAGACCGGAGAAGGCTGCCGAGGCGAGACGGCACGTCCGTCTCTCCGCCCACCCTTCAGCCCGGCGGTGGTCCGGGCCACGTCCTTATCGGTTCGGAGACGCCCACGGTTGACGTGGGTGTCCGGGGAACCGGAGCACGTGAGGCGACGACAAGGGAGGCAACATGGCAATCGCAGAGGACCTAGCGGTCATTCACGACCCGGGGTCGGATGTGGCGTTCCACGTCGAGCAGCACGGGATCGACTTCATACCCGAGAGCGAGCGCTGGGCCAGGCCCAAGGACATCTTCGGGATGTGGGCCGGGGCCAGCGTCCAGATCGAATACTTCATTTATGGCGCCATCTTGATGACGTTCGGGCTCACGTTCCTTCAGGTCCTGGTGATCATCATCCTGGGGAACCTGTCGTTCTTCCTGTTGGGATTGTGCTCCCTGCAGGGGCCGAATGCCGGCACCACCGTCTTCGCCATCAACCGGGCCGGCTACGGCCCGAACGGCTCACGACCGATCTCCTTCTTCAACTGGATCACCCAGATCGGCTTCGAGGTCGAGGGGCTGCTCCTGATCGTGGGGGCCGGGCTCGTCTTGATGATCAAGGCGGGCTTCTTGCCCGGCGACCCGGCCAAGGTCATTCTCGTCATCGCGGCGGTGCTCGTGCAGGGGATCCTCCCCTTCCTGGGCCACGCCGCCATCGTCAAGACGCTGCGCTGGCTGGTCCTGCCCTTCGTGATCCTTTTCGCCATCATGCTCGGCTTCGCCGTCCCGCACGCCAATCTGCACGTGGTGAAGACCAGCGGAGACTGGCAAGGCTTCACCGAGGCGCTGGCCTTCACCATCGCCTTGAGCGGGCTGGGCTGGACCGAGAACGGCAACGACTACACCCGGTACTGCCCGACGGACACCTCAAGAAAGGGCATCGTCGGCTGGGTCTTCCTGGGCACGGCCGTCCCGGAGATCCTGATCATGACCCTGGGTGCCGTCGTCGGCACGTTCGTTCTCAAAGTCGGGACCGGGGCCGGCGGCTTCCTCCCCTTCGCCCACCAGACCGCCATTCCCTCGTGGTTCGTGGTGGTGTTCCTGGTCTTCGCCGTCATCCAACTGTTCGGCATCAACAGCCTCGACATGTACTCATCGGGCGTCACCCTGCAAGCCATCGGTGTTCCCGTGAAGCGCTACCACGCCGTCCTGATTGACTGCGCCATCGCCCTCGGCGTCACCATGTGGGCCATCTTCAGCGGGTCCTTTACCGAGTACCTGTCGGACTTCGTCGACATCGTCATCATCTGGATTGCGCCGTGGTGCGCCATCTTCCTGGTGGACTGGGTCCTGCGCCGTTACCGCTACGTGCCGAGCGAGCTGCAGAAGACCGGCCGGGACTCCCTGTATTGGCGTCGTGGGGGCATCTTCTGGCCGGCCATCATCGCCCAGGTGGTCGGCATGTTCGCTGCCATCTCAGGGCTCTACGTCAACCCGACCTACTACTTCCGCGTTCCACGATGGTTGAACGAGGTCACGGACCACACCCAGGACGCCTCCCACTTCGGGGGCGACTTCAGCATCTTCCTCGGCCTGGGCGTCGGAGCGCTGGTCTACCTGATCCTGGCCACGCGCAGCGTCCGCAAGCAGGCCGACGAGCAGGAAGTGCTGCTCAAGACCGAGGGCCTGCTCTGAACGCTCGTCCCAGTCCCCGCCGAGACACCCCATTAGTCCCAGTCCTCCGCCAGTTCCCCGCTGCCGTCCCCCGCAGGCCGGAACAACGGCATGGACCCGAGGGAGCGCACCATGTCGGCGTCCGCCCCGAGAGCCTTCCGCCAACCCGACCCCTCGGTCATGAGGGTGCCGATGACCACCGGCTCGGCTCCGATGCGCCGCACCAACCGGAGCGCCGCCAGCGTGGAGGCGCCGGTCGAGATCACGTCGTCGACCACCGCCACCCGGCGGCCCCGGACGGCGGGAACCCGGGCGGGATCCATGCGCAGGCGTTGGGGCTTCTCGGTCGTGATGGAGTTGACCGGCTCGGCCCAGGTCTCCCCGAGGTGGATCTTCGGCGTCTTGTGCAAGATGACGTAGTCGTCGAACCCCAGTGCCCGGCTGGCCTCGATGGCCAGTGGGATACCCATGGTGGCGACCGAAACGATGATCTCGGGCCGGGCCGGCCGCATGAGGTCGGCGAGCTCCCGGCCCGCCACCTCGGCAAAGTGCACCCCCAGGTCGACACAGATGAGCAGGGCGATGCTCAGCTCGTCGGTCAGCGCGACGAGGGGCAGATCGACCGACTGACTTCCCACGGTGGTCGAATAGGTACGAGCGGCGGCCATGGACATGACTCTCGCCGCGGTGACCTCTGACTGCAAGTGACTGCGTCCACCGAAGGCTTCGGCATGCCGGGTACCTGACCGTCGCCCTGGTTCGACGGCGTCGGACGTGGGGACCCCGACTCCCTCCGAGCATGATGGGAGCAGGCGACCGCCGTACACTCTCGATCACCGATAGGGATACGGTCCCCATCGCTGACACACCGGACGGACGGCTTGGGGGGAACATGGACAACACCGAACGCAGGGTCGCCCTGGTGACCGATGCCGCCCACTACGTCGGACCCCATCTGGCCCGGCTCCTCGCCTCTCGGGGCCACGATCTCGTGCTCGGCGACCCCGGGACCGACCTCGTGGCCGAGCTCGAGGCGACCGGCGCCACGGTCGTCGCCGTCGAGGGCGTCCTCGATCTCACCGATCCGTCTTCCTCGGAACGACTGGTCGGCGCGGCCCAAGAGCGGTTCGGCCGGCTCGACGCCGCCGTCGGAGGCTCGGGTCGGGTCATCGTTGGAAAATTCGTCGATTCCACCGCTGATCAACTCGACGCTGTCGTGCAGGGCTGCCTGGTCGCGCCCTACCACCTGCTGCGCGCCGTCGTCCTGGCCATGGTCGAACAAGGCCACGGCCAGATGCTGCTGATCACCAGCGCCTCGGCGGTCCGGCCCACCCCGGGAGCCCCGCTGTATTCGGCGGCCCGCGCCGGGGCGACGATGCTGGCCAAAAACGTCGCCATGGAAGTGGCCCGCACCGGGGTGCAGGTCAACGTGGTCGGCACCAACTTCATGGACTTCCCCGAGTTCCTCAGGGCGAACCGCGTGACCGACGAAGCGTCGCGACGCAAGGTCGAGTCCATGGTCCCCATGAAGCGACTGGGCACCATGGAGGAGTTCGCCGCGTTCTGCCTGCCGTTCATCGACGGAACGAGTGGGTTCACCACGGGCCAGTTCGTGGCCTACGCCGGAGGCTGGGCCTGAACGGCGACGGCGAAGCACGCCCGGCGACTCCGTGAGACAGCGCTCAGTCAGGCGGACCGAAGAGTCGGTCACCCGCATCGCCCAGGCCGGGCACGATGTAGCCCACCTCATTGAGGACCGGGTCGACGGCGGCGCACACCACGGGCACCAAGGGATGCGCCTCGGTGAAGGCGACCAGACCGGGCTCCGAGGCGATGATGCAGAGCGCCACCACGGTGCGGGCCCCCTTGTCGAGCACGAGATCGCACACCTGAGCCAGCGACCCACCGGTGGCCAGCATGGGGTCGCACACGACGACCCGCCGTCCGCTCAGATCACCCGGCAGTCGATTGAGATAGACGTCCGCCTGCAGGGTTGCCTCGTTGCGCCGCAACCCGACATGGGCCACCTCGGCCAGGGGGAGCACCTCTTGAACGGCCTGCACCATGCCCAGCCCGGCCCGGAGGACCGGCACCACGAGTACGTGCTCGTTCACCCGACGCGCCGTCACCCCGTCGGCCACCGGCGTGTCGATGACGATCTCCTCGGTCCCGAGGTCGCGCAGGCCCTCATAGGCCAAGAACCGCGAGATCTCCGAGACCAGGCGTCGGAAGTGGTCACGATCGGTCAGCTGATCCCGCAACGCGGCCAGCCGGTGCGCCAGGACCGGGTGCTCGACCACGGTCACGCCCCTCACCTCGGTGCGCCTTCGGCCAGCGCCACCAGGTCGGACAGGACACGCCGAAACTCCAAGATCGTGCGGTCGGCCCGGGTGTGGACTTCAGCCGTGGGCGTCGAGCGGCAGGACCAGGTCGTCGTGGGCCACCGGATGCCAACACCGCCCGAGCGCGGGGGCGGTGTTGGAGAGGGTGCGGTCCATGGCAGCACCACCCTCCTCCGTCCTCCGCTCCGGCGTCAAGGAAGGTCAGAGCCGCTACAGTCCGGCTCGTCCAGTTCCGACGACGTCAAGAGGCCATCATGATTCTCGACCGCTTCAAGGTGACCGACCAGGTCGCCATCGTCACCGGCAGTGGCCGCGGCATCGGTGCGGCCTCGGCGGTGGCCCTGGCCGAGGCCGGGGCCGACATCGTGTTGGCCGCCCGGACCGAGGAGCAGTTGCGCGAAGTGGCGCGGCGCGTGGAAGCAACCGGCCGCCGGGCGGCCGTTGTGGCCGGCGACCTCACCGACGTCGAACTCATGGGCTCCCTGGCCGACACGGCGCACCAAGCCTTCGGCCGCGTCGACATCGTGGTCAACAACTTGGGCGGCACCATGCCCCGCCCTCTGCTCGATACGTCCCCACGCGCCCTCGAGGAGGCCTTCCACTTCAACGTCGGCGCCGGCCACGCCCTGGTGCGCGCCGCCGTCCCGCTCATGCTCGAAGGCGAGGCCCCCGGTGGCGCCATCGTGAACATCTCATCGGTGATGGGCCATGTCGGCGCCCGGGGCTACCTGGCCTACGGAACGGTCAAGGGAGCCCTCGAGCAGTACACCCGCCTGGCCGCCCGCGACCTGTGTCCCCGGATTCGCGTCAACGCCGTGGCGGTGGGCTCCACCGCCACGTCCGCCCTCGACATCGTCATGTCCAGCGACGAGCTGCGCACCCAGATGGAAGAAGCCACACCGCTCAAGCGCATCGGCGATCCTGAAGACATCGCCGCCACCGTCCTGTTCCTGGCCTCTTCGGCCGGGTCCTTCATCACGGGCAAGATCATCGAGGCCGACGGCGGCCTGCAGTCGGCCAACCTCGAATTCGGTCTTCCCGACCTCTAAACGAACGGAAAAGGAGTGTCATGAGCTATCGCGTCGTGCAGTGGAGCACCGGCAACGTGGGACGACACGCCCTGGCCGGCATCGACGCCCATCCCGAGCTCGACTTGGTCGGCGTCTTCGTCTCCAATCCGGCCAAGATCGGCCGGGACGCCGGCGAGCTGGCCGGGCTCGGGCGCAGCCTCGGGGTGAGCGGATCCAATGACTTCGACGCCTTGCTGGCCCTCAAGCCTGACTGCATCGTGCACACCGGCATGGCCGACGACCGCATGATGGAGGCCCTGGCCGATCTGCAGCGCTTTCTCGAAGCGGGGTGCAACGTGGTCTCATCGTCACCCGTCTTCTTGCAGTACCCGGCCGACGATGATGACATGGCCCGGTCCCTGCCCGCCGCCGGCGTGGCCCACGGCGTCTCACTCTTTGTCAACGGTGTCGACCCCGGTTTCGCCAACGATGCCCTCCCGTTGGTGCTGACCGGGATCAGCGAGCGCATCGAAGAAGTCCGCTGCTCCGAGGTCCTCAACTACAACACCTACAACCAGCCCATGGTGCTCTTCGACATCATGGGCTTCGGCCGGCCCATGGACGAGATTCCCTTCCTCCTCCAACCGGGTGTGCTCACTCTGGCCTGGGGCAGCGTGGTGCGCCAGATCGCCGCCGGCCTCGGCGTCGCCCTCTCGGGCGTCGAGGAATGGTACGAACGAGAAGCGGCACCGGGGGACTTCGATGTGACTGCCGGTCCCATCGCCAAAGGCACCGCGGCCGCACTGCACTTCGAGATACGGGGCATGGTGGGCGACAAGGCCGTCGTCGTGGTCGAACACGTCACCCGGCTGAGCGACGACCTCGGGGCCGAGCTGGCCCCAACCGGCCGGGCATGGCGGCTACCGGGTCGCAGATCACGGGCGAGCCCAACTACACCCTCGACCTCCAACTGATGGGCACCGACGGCGACCACAACACGGCCGGCCTCAAGGCCACGGCCATGCGCCTGGTCAACGCCATCCCTGCCGTCATCGCAGCCGAACCCGGCATCGTGACGGCGCTCGACCTCCCGCCGATCACCGGCCGGGGTCTCGTGGTCACCTGATCGTCCCTCTGGCGCGATCACGGCAAGGTGTGGCGTGACCGCCCGTGCGAGAAGGGTGTGCACGTGAACATCAACCAGGTTGGGTTACCCGGTGCCGTCCTTGTCTTCCCCTCAGTCGAGGATGGTCAAGCGTGGGCGAACCAGTCCGGAGGTCGAAGAACGCTCAGCGGAAGTCACGGCTGGCCGGAACGGCCGTTCCCACCCGCAGCGGCTCCACTCGCTCGGCGGTCAGGCTGACCGTGCCCTGCCCCAACTGCAGGCGGCCCCGGATGAGCAGCGCCGGGGCATGGCGGGCCACCAGCTTCCAGCGGGCCCAGGCACCGCGGGAGAAGACCACGTTGACATGACCGGTCTCGTCTTCGAGGTTGACGAAGACCGCACCACGCGCCGTCTCGGGATGCTGGCGGTGCGTCACCACTCCGGCCACGGTGACCCGGTCGCCGTCGGCACACGACAACAGATCACCGGCCACCACCACCCCCATGGCTTCCAACCGTTCCCGGGCCAGGTGCATGGCCGTGTGCTCGGGAGCCAGTCCCAGCGCCCACATGTCGTCACCGACCGAGTCGTAGAGGCTGGGCGCGGGCAGCGGCGGGGCCTCGGCCCCCACCACTATCCCGGGCAACCGGTCTGGTGTCCCCTGCGCCGCGGCCCCGGCCGCCCACAACAACTGCCTCCGGGAGGCCGTCGTCGCGTTCTCCTCGGCGTCGAGCGCACCGGCCGCCGCCAATGTCTCGAGCTGGGCCCGGGATACGCCGGCCCGGCGGACCAGGTCCTCCCCCCGGCCCAGGGTCGCCCGGCCACTATCCGCTCGGCCACCGCGTCCCCGACACCGCGCACCGAGGCCAGTCCCAACCGCAGCACTGCGTCGTCACGCTCCCCCTCCAACGAGGCCCCTACCTCGGAGTGATCGACGTGAGGGCGGCGCACCGTCACCCCGTGACGCCGAGCGTCGGCCACCAGGGACTGAGGGGACCAGAACCCCATGGGTTGGGAATTGAGGAGACCGGCGGTGAAGGCGGCCGGGTAGTGCAATTTCAGCCAACTACTCGAGTAGACGAGATAGGCGAAGGACACGGAGTGGGACTCGGGGAACCCGAAATTGGCGAAGGCGGCCAGCGCCGCAAAAATCTGGTCGGCCACCTCCCCCACCACCCCACGCGCCGCCATCCCGTCATAGAAACGGACCCGCAGCCGCGCCATCCGTTCGGCGGAACGCTTGGCCGCCATGGCCTGGCGCAGTTCATCGGCCTCGGCCGCACTGAACCCCGCGATGGCCACGGCCATCTCCATCAACTGCTCCTGGAACAGGGGGACCCCGAGCGTCCGCTTCAAGATGGGCTCGAGCAACGGGTGCAGGTAGGTGACCTCCTCCTCTTTTCGGCGCCGGCGGATGTAGGGATTGACGGCGTGGCCCTGAATGGGCCCGGGCCGGATGAGGGCCACCTCGATCGCCAGGTCGTAGAACTCGCGCGGCCGGACCCGGGGCAGCGTGCCCATCTGGGCCCGGCTCTCCACCTGGAAGACCCCGACCGTGTCGGCCCGGCACAACAGGTCGTAGACCGCATCCTCCTGGGGGATCTTCGCCAGGTCGACGGGGACACCGTGGAAGTCGCGCACCAGGTCGACCATGCGGTGCAGCGCTTCGAGCATGCCCAGACCGAGCAGGTCGAACTTGACCAGCCCGATGGCGGCGCAGTCGTCCTTGTCCCACTGCAGCACACTGCGCCCGGGCATGCGCCCCCATTCCACCGGGCACACCTCGATCACCGGGCGGTCGCACAGCACCATGCCGGCCGAGTGGATGCCCAGATGGCGCGGCCGGTCCAGGAGCTCGGCCGCCATTTCGGCCACCAGCGGCGGCACACCCTCACCCTCGTCGTTCACCGCCCCACCCACCGCCTCTTGGACCGCCGCCACCGACGACGGCCCGCGAGGCCCGGTCGATCCCGGCCGACCAGGCGTCGACCTGCTCCGGGCTGAAGCCGAAGGCCTTGCCCACGTCACGCACGGCCGAGCGGGGACGGTAGGTGATGACGTTGGCCACCTGCGCCGCATGGCGCCGGCCGTAGCGCTCGTAGACGTACTGGATCACTTCCTCGCGCCGGCCCGACTCGATGTCGACGTCGATGTCCGGCGGCCCGTCCCGGGCCGGGGAAAGGAAGCGCTCGAAGAGGAGGCCGAGGTCGACGGCGTCGACGTTGGTGACCCTCAGGGCGTAACAGACGGCCGAATTGGCGGCCGAGCCCCGGCCCTGGCAATAGATGTTCAAGCGGCGGCAGACCTCGGCGATGTCCCAGACCACCAGGAAGTACCCGGCGAAGCCCAGCTGACCGATGACCTCGAGCTCGTGCTCGATCTGCTTCCACGCTCCCGGCACCCGTTCGTCGTGGGGCGGCCCGTAGCGTTCGAGCGCGCCACGCGTCACCAGCTCACGCAGGTAGCTCTGCTCGTCCATCCCCGCCGGTACGGGGAAGTCCGGCAGCCGCGGGGCCACCAGGCGCAGGTCGAAGGCGCAGGCCAGACCCAGCTCCCCGGCGCGGGCGACCACGCCGGGCCAGCGGGCGAACCGACGGAGCTGCTCGGCCGGCCCGCGCAGGCAGGCCGAGGGAGCCGAAGGGAGCCAGCCCTCCAGCTCGGCCAGTGGGCGCCGGGCCCGGATGGCGGCCAGCGTGGTGGCCAAGCGGAACCCGGCCGGCGTGGCGTAGTGCACGTTGTTGGTGGCCACCGCATCGACCCCCCACTCGGCGGCCAGCAGCGCCAGCGCGTCGTTGCGGGCCGTGTCCAGTGGGTCCCCGTGGTCCCAGAGCTCGACGGCCACGTTGGGGCGCCCGAACCGCTCGATCAGTCGCCCCACCTCTTCCGAAGCCGCCCGGGGGCCGGCCTCCACCAGCGCGGCGGGGACCGCCCCCTTGCGGCATCCGGTGAGCACCAACCAATGGCCTCCGGCCGACGCGGCGAGCGCGTCCAGGGTGAAGATGGGCTGCCCCTTCACACCCCCTTCGAGGTGGGCTTCGGCCAAGACCCTCGACAGGCGGGCGTAGCCCTCGGGATCACGGGCCAGCACGACAAGATGTGTCCCGCGCGGATCGGGCTCACCGGTGCGGAGCCCGGCCGGCGCCAGCGTGACCTCGGTGCCGAAGACCGTCGGCAGGCCCAGGGCCCGGGCCGCTTCGGCGAAGCGCACCACCCCGTAGAAACCGTGATGATCGGTCAGGGCCAAGGCGGCCAGGCCCAGCCGGTGCGCCTCGGCCGCCAGCTCCTCGGGGTCACTACTGCCGTCGAGAAAACTGAACCCGGAATCCGCGTGCAGCTCGGCGTAGGTCTCGACCTCAGTCATAGAGCGCCTCGACCCACCACTGGGTCCGTTCGTTGTAGAGCAGTCGGGCCGTCCCGTCCGCCATCACCACCTGCAAGCGGGCCCGACGCCGACGTACCGACCACCAGCGTTCGGTGACCGGCCACGGTCCGGCCCAGGCCACCACCGGTTGCCACGGACCGCCTTCGACCGAGAGCCGATCCACGTCCGCCTCGAGCAATCCCCGCCCGCTCACCACCACGGCGCGACCGGTGGCGTCGACCATCTCGGCCCGCTGTGGCACATCGAGCACACGGGTGGGGGAAGGAGCGGGCAACCGTCCCGGCCAGGGGGCGCCGCCCGCCCCAGGCCCTTCGGCCTCCGGGCTCCCCCACGGCACCAACGCCGCCTGCTCGGACGGATCCCGGCCGCCCCGTAACCGGCCCACCAGCACGGCATCGACTCCCAGCCGCTCCTGCACCCGGGCGAAGGAAAGGGCCGCCCGGGTCTCCGCCGCCGATGCGCCACCGAAGAACCCGGGCTGGAAGGGAGGCGGCTCGGACCCCTGGTCGGGATCCTCCCCCCGGGCCACCCGCAATCGACGGTCAATGGCCCGATCGCGCACGCCGGCCAGTTCCCCGCTCTCGCCCCGGCACAGGCGGTGACAGGCCGCGGCGTCGGCGCCGAAACGATCCGAGACGTGGGGGGCGGGCAGGGCGGCGAACTGCCCCAACGTGGTGACCCCGAGTCGCTGCAGGGTGACGGCCAGCTCGGGCCGGGCCAGGGTGGCCACCGACCAGGGGGCCAGGAACTGGGCCACCTCCCCCGCCGGGACGATCAGCTGTGATCGGGCGGCCAGAATCGCGGCGAAGAGGCCGTCGGCCACGCCGACGGAGGCATCTTCCTCCACCGCTTCGACCAGGTGCCGCACCACCATCTCCTCACCGCCGAAGAAGCGGGCCGGTCCACGGGCGGGCAGGGCACACACCCCGAGCCGGATCGGGTGCACCCACGGACAGATCTCCCCGGCCCGGGCGACCACCTGGACGAATCGCCGGGCCTCTTCCCCGCGCCCTCCCTCCTGCTGGAGGAGGGGGCACCAGATGACGACCAACCGTTCCAACTCCATGGCTGCTCCACTCAGGCCGCCTTGCCCATTGTCGGGACCGGCCCCGACAGACCCGTCCTCTCCCTTCGCCGTCTTCGCCACCGTCGCCGCCGTCGCCGCCACCACACCCGAGTCGGCCGGAAGCCAGAGTGTGCATTCGGCGTCCCGGCCGGCCGATCGTCGTCCACTGACCCGTACCTCGGCCCGCCTCCTCTGCAGGTGACCGTGGCCCTGGCCGATCCCCTGCCATTCGACGTCCCCGACGGTCAGGGCCAGGTCCCCGCCCTGGGGCCAGTCGCTGCCCCGCTCGACCAGCACCACCAACGCCGCCTGGCGGTCACGAGCCCGGGCGGCCAGGTGCCGAGCTACCGTCCCGCGGGCTCGGCCGGGTGGGCGGACCAGAACGACGTCGACACCGGGGAGGAGATACCCCGCGGCCTCGGCCCACCACGGCCGGGGTGCGGCACCAAAACCACGCGGCGCAGATCGATACCGAGCTCGGCCGCCACGACGACCCCCGGATCGGGCAGGCCGACCGCGGCGCACCAGCTCCCGGCCTGCGACACCGCGGCCAGGAGGGCCAGGGCCAACGTGGTGGCACCGTGACCCGGCTCCCCCGCCACCGTGGTCGTCGTCCCCCGCCGCAGCGCCCCATCGGGGAAGAGCGGGACCAAGGGCGCCGGCACCGGGAGGAGCCGCCCGGCCACCGGGGTGGTCGGGCGGACCCGATCGGCCAGGCCGACCGGAAGCTCCCGGGAGCGGAAGCGGCGCACTCTTCTCGACGGCCTTCTCGGGGGGAATCTCGGCGGGGAAGGCGAACAGTTCGTACACTACCGACAACGTGCTCGTTCTGCCCAGAGAGACAAAAGACCTGTTCAAAGGGCTCAGCCCTCCTGAAGCCTCCGGTGGAAGCGCAGTGCCACAGGTGGGGTGCCACAATGCAGCCCTCATGTGCGGACACTTTGCCCTCTTCACCCCTCCCGTGCGCCTGGCCCGCTACTTCCAGGCCACCCTGGGCGATGACGTCGACCCGAGCGGCGCCCGAGCTGGAACGTGGCGCCCACCACGCCGGTGCTCGCTTCAGGGCGCGCGCCCGGCCACCGGCCACCCCGGAGCGAACCCTCATCCAGTTGCGCTGGGGGCTCATCCCCTCATGGGCCAAAGACCCTTCCGCCGGCAGCCGCTCTGTTCAATGCCCGCCCCGAGTCCGTGACCAACAGGCCATCCTTCAGCTAGGCCTTCAGCTCCCGTCGCGTCATCGTCCCGGCCGACGGCTTCTACGAATGGCGCAAGCTCAACAACGGCGCCAAGCAGCCGCACTTCTTCACCCGCACCGACGGCGAGCCCCTGGCCATGGCCGGTGTGGCCGAGTCCTCGTCGGGCAGGCGGCGACGGAACATAGCCCCCCATCCGTTCCTGCAGCATCATCACCACAACCGCGGCCCCCACATGGACGGGATTAAGCCGCATGCCGGGCGTCCTCGCCGAAACCTTCGACCGGTGGCTCGATCCCGAAAACGAGGACATCAGCGAGCTCATCCCGTTGCTGCGCCCGGCGCCGGCCGGCGCCTCGCGCACCGCCCCGTCGGCCCACGCATCGGCAGTTTCCGCAACGACGATCCGCAACTGATTGAGCCGATCTGACCCTTGGCCGCACCGCCGAGTCAGCCGGCCCGTCGTGCTCCCCGGCTTGATCGGCGAACCTTCATGGCCGCCGCGCTGGCGGCTGGTGGTGGCGGCCTGATGGCCGCCATGGGAGCGGGCGCCGGGGCGCCACCATTCGATCGGCACGTCGATCAGGGCCGCCGGTTCGGACCTGGGCGCCATCGAACAGTCGTCTTCCTCATGCAGGAAACGGATCGTTGGACCACTACTACGGCGGCTGCCCGGCGGTGCGCGGCTTCGACGCCATCCGGCCCATCCCCTCGGCGCTTGCACAAGCGTGGCCGGGTGGTGCCGCCGAACACCTGTTCCTTCCACTTGGCGGCGGACTCCGGCATCGGCGATGCACCTACAACCTCAACCACACCTGGCCGGCAGAGCACATGAGCCGAGGCCAAGGTGACAATGCCGACTTCGTCCGCACCCACACCTCGACCGCCTACGAAGGGGCCGAGTACGGCGCTTCACCATGGGGTACTACGAGCGGGCGGATCTGCCCTTCTATTACGCCCTGGCCGATGCCTTCACCCTCTGCGACAACTACCACTGTTCCGTCATGGGGCCGACCCACCCCAACCGCCTGATGGCCCTGTCGGGCACCGTCGACCCGGCCGGCCGGGCCGGTGGCCCGGTCATCATCACCGACGAGAGCCCCGACGCCATTTGGAGCGTGAGCTGGGACACCATGCCCGAGGTACTCCTCAAAGACGCCGGTGTCAGCTGGAAGGTCTACAACCCGGCCGGTTCGGCCTACGCACCGGCCTTCTTCGAATCGAACGGCCTCCAGATCGGAGATGCCATCCTGCCGTACTTCAGCCAATACAAGAACCCCTCCTCGGCGCTGTACCAAAAGGCGTTCCTGCCGCAGTACCCCGGTGACTTCGTGACCGACGTGGCCCGCGGCACCCTTCCCGTCCGTCAGTTGGATCCTGCCGCCGGCCGGCTACGACGAGCATCCGCCGGCGCCGCCGGCGCTGGGTGAATGGTTCACCAGCCAATTGCCGGCCACGTTGGTGTCGAACCCCGAGGTGTGGTCAAAGACGGTGCTCTTCCACATGTACGACGAGAACGACGGCTTCTTCGACCATGTCCCACCGCCGACCCCACCGCAGAACGCACGCCCGGCGAATTCCTCCACGGCCAGCCCGCTCACTCCCTTGGACGGGCGGATTCGCCGGACCTGTCGGCATGGGGTACCGGGTGCCGATGACGGTCGTCTCGCCGTTCAGTCGGGGAGGCCACATCGCCTCCGAGGTGTTCGACCACACGTCCCAGCTCCGCTTCCTCGAAGAGCGCTTCGGCGTCCGAGCCCCCAACCTCCACGGCCTGGCGCCGCCAGACGGCCGGCGTTGTTCGTTGACCCTGCACATGCACTCCAAAGACGTGTCGGCACCAGTCCTCCCCCCGACCTCGAAGGATCACCCGGCCAATGTGATGGCCGAAGGGTGCAACCAGGGGGACATCTTGGAGATCACCGACAACCAGCCCGATTACCCGGTGCCGCTGCCCCAGACCATGCCCCGACAAGAGCCCACCGGCGCCGTGTGAGGCTCGAGCGCCCAAAAAAAATAAAAAAAAAAAAAAAAGGGTTGGGGTTCAGGCCCCACCTCCGCGCCACACCTCGTGGTGCGGGCGAAGAAAGTCCCCCCATCCCTACGGTACTCGTCCGGTCTAACAGGCACGAGTCGATGGCAAAGGTCACCAGCAGATCGTCGTGGGCCGGAAGCGGTACCCCGATGGACTGCACGCTCGCCCCACGAACTGCTCGCCCAGCACCCGCCGGAGCCCAGCATCTTCGACGATCGAGGCCAGGCCGCTCACGCTGAAGGCATCCTCGTTCTGCGGTGTCGGGAACGAGTGCAGGGCTGTAGCGGGGATCCCGGCGCAGATCCCGCTGTTTGGGAGAGGGAATGATGAAGCCGTACACGGCGTCGGCGGTCAGCAGCGGGCAGAACGGGTGCAGGCGGGGCCCGCCGTCGGGCCGGACGGTGGCGAGAAAGGCCAGGCCCACGCCGTGTTGGTAGAGCAACTCCCGGCCACCTTCGGTCAGGTCAGGTCGCAGCCGTCCGAGGTCCCCCCATGACGCCACGACAGGTCAGCGCGGGCGCCGTCGCAGGGAGGCGTCCTCGATGGCGGCGGGCACCCAGCCCACATCGGTGGCGTTGAGGTCGGTCCCAGGCGGCACGATCTCGTCGATTCGGTCCAGCACGTCGGTGCTCAGGCGCATCTCGAGCGCCGGCAGCTGGGACTCGAGATGCTCCATGGTGCGCGGCCCGATGATGGGCGCGGTGACGGCCGGGTGCTCGAGCACGAAGCCCAGCGCCAGCTCAATGATGCTCAGCCCGGCTCCGTCGGCCACCTTTCCAGGGCGGTGACCGCATCGAGCTTCTGCTGGTTGCCCGGCAGCGTCATGTCGTAGTGGTGCGGCAGCATGGCCGAACGCCGACTGGTGTTGTCCTTGCCGGCGCCGAAAGCTCCGGAGAGCCACCCCCCGGCCAGGGGGCTCCAGGAGAGCACGCCCATGCCGTACTTCTGGCACATGGGGAGCACGTCCTTCTCGATGCCGCGGACCAGAATCGAATAGGGCGGCTGCTCGGTGACGAAGCGCTCCCGAGCCCGGCGTTCGGCCACCCATTGCGCCTCGACGATTTCATGGGCGGGGAAGGTGGAACTGCCGAAGTAGCGGATCTTCCCGGCGCGCACCAGGTCGGTCAGCGCACCCAGCGTCTCGTCGATGTCGGTGTCGGGCGACGGACGGTGGATCTGGTAGAGGTCGATGTAGTCGGTGCCCAGGCGGCGCAGGCTGTTGTCGCAGCCGGCGATGATCCAGCGGCGCGAGTTGCCCTGCGCGTTGGGGTCGCGGCCCATGGCGCCGTGCACCTTGGTGGCCAGCACGATCTTCTCCCGCTTGACCTGAGCCAGCGCCTTACCGACGATCTCCTCGGACTCGCCGAACGAATAGACATCGGCCGTGTCGACGAAGTTGATGCCGGCATCGAGGGCGCGATGGATGATGCGAATCGACTCGTCGTGATCGGGCGTTCCCCAGGCCCCGAACATCATGGCCCCCAAGCAGAGCGGGCTGACCTTGACCCCGGTGCGACCGAGCGTTCGATATTCCATGACCGATGGTAGCCAGCGGTCCCGCCGGGGGTCGGCGGGTCACCCGGTGCGAGTCGCCGGTCGGCGGGTCCTAGCCCCCGAGGCGCGCCGATCCGTCCGCCGCGGCCAGCAGCAGGGCGGGCTCATCGGTGCGGGCATGGCAGCGCAGGGCCGCCTCGGTCAGCTTGATGGCGTGCTCGTCACCCGAGGCGACGGCCCGGTCGATCAGTTCCTCGGCCGAGAGGGTCCGTCGTGGGCAGAGGAGCGTGCCGATCGACGCGTAGGCCACATGGAGGGCCGCCACCGCCTGCCAGGCGTAGCCCAGGGCGCGTCGTGATCCTCCTCGGCCAACCAGGGCAGGACAAGCTCGAGCGCCAACGGCGCGGTGACGGAGTGGATCAGCGCGATCGGGTGCCCGTGTCGGCGTTGCGCAGATAGGCCTGGGCCCCCCCGCGGGCCAGCGCGTCCAGCAGCGCGACGGCCTCGCCCGGGCGCCAGCGAGGCCACGGCCTGCTCGAACTCGTCGGAGATGTCGGCCACAAGGGCCACCCGGTCGGTGATGAGAAACTCCTCGGGTGTCTCCTCGGGCAGATAGGGAAGGTCGGCCAGCGCCTCGGGCACGCCCTGATGGCCGATGAGGAGCGGCGGGCCGGGCAGCTCCTGGTACTGGGCGGCCCAAAAGGCCAGCCCGGTCGCCACTTCGAGGCGACGCGCGGGTGTGTCCGCCGCGCCGAGGGCCCGCAACCCGTGGGCGGTGCGGATGAGCCCGTGGGTGGCCGCCCCCACCGTGCCGGGGACCAGCCGGGGCACCCACTCGCCGACCACGGCGGTGACCGGGCGGTCGGCCATCTCGGTCTCGAAGAGGGCCAGCCAGTCCGGGAACCGGTCGGCCTGGCCCAGGGCCTGCGGCCAGGCGTCCTCGCTCAGGGTTGGGGCCGGGGCCGGCGCCGGCGCAGCCCCTGGCGTAGGCGGCCGCCCAGCCGGGATGGCCTCGGCCCGGCCCAACTGCACCAGGGCCTCGGCCGCCATCGG
The DNA here is from genome assembly GCA_963743785.1 of uncultured Acidimicrobiaceae bacterium. Taxonomy (GTDB): domain Bacteria; phylum Actinomycetota; class Acidimicrobiia; order Acidimicrobiales; family RAAP-2; genus Bog-473. The sequence continues at coordinate 110,039 of CAVURD010000004.1, forward strand.
ACCGTGGTTGGACAGGCCGAACGGCCCGAACTGGGGCGCCGTGGCGGCGAAGAGGGTCAGCGCGTCATCGAGCGGGTCGGTGTCCACGGCACCCCCCCAGTATGTCGCGGCCGCACATGGCCGGGGTCGCAGCGACCGCTACGATCCGGCGGTCGGCGACAGGAGGTACGATGGCGACCCAACCGCCACTGCACGGAATGAGGATCATCGAGTGCTCGGCCCTGGGGCCGGCGCAGATCACCACGCCCCTGGTCGACCTGGGGGCCGACGTCATCAAGGTCGAGCCGCCGTCGGGCGACTACATCCGCGAGATGACCTGGCCCATCGTCGAGGGCGTCTCGCTGATGCACCTCCACCTCAACCGGGGCAAGCGCTCCCTCGTGCTCGACCTGCGCACGAAGAGGGCGTGGCCATCTTGAAGGAGCTGGCGCGGACGGCCGACGCCGTGGTCGAGGCCATGCGGCCCGGATCCCTGGCCCGGCGGGGCGTCGGCTTCGACGACCTGCGCCCCGTCAATCCCAAGATCGTCTTCTGCACCATCTCGGGCTACGGCATGACCGGCCCCTACCGGGACTTCCCGAGCCACGGCGTGGCCTACGACGTCTGGGCCGGCATCGTCAACGTGGCCACCGACGACGAGGGCTTCACCTACATCCCCGAGCACGCCTCGATCGGGATCCACGCCGGCCCGCTCTTCGGCGCGCTGGGCATCCTGGCCGCCGTGCTGCGGGCCCGGGCCACCGGCGAGGGCTCGTACCTCGAGCTGGCCCAGTCCGACGCCGCCGCCGCCATGGACTGGCTGCGCAGCGAGACCTGGCGGGCCTACGAGCGGCCCGAGTCCGAGGTGACCGGGAACAAGGCGGACAACTACGAGCGGCGGGCGCCGGGCACGGCCGGCATGATCGAGGGCGTCCGCTACCAGGTCTACGAGGCCACCGACCGCCGGCACGTGCTCTTCATGGCGTCCGAGCAGGCCTTCTGGAAGAACTTCTGCGAGGGGGTCGACCGCATGGACCTCTTCGAACGCTGGCCCGGGTCGAAGTACGCCGACCACGCCCGGGGCAACCGCGAGCTCCAGCGCGAGCTGCGGGACATCTTCCGCACCAAGACCTCGGCCGAGTGGCTGGAATTCGGCGGTCGGGTCAACACCCCCATCGCCCCGGTCAACACGCCCCAGACGCTGCTCGAGGATCCCCAATTCCCCGATCGCTTCCCGCTGCTCCCGGCCGAGGACCTCGGCAGCGACCAGCTCTTCACGCCGCTGCATTTCGTCGACGAGGAGCTCCCGAAACCGGCCCGGGCGCCGACGGTGGGCCAGCACACCGACGACGTGCTCGTCGGTCCTGGGGTGGGACGATGCCCGGATCGCCGCGGCCGCCGAGGCGGGCGCATTCGGGCAGGCGAGGAGCAGGCTGAGGGACGGCGCCGCCGAGCGCCCCGTGGAAGCGCACGACGGAAGACGGAGGGGTAACATGGAAAGGTCCGGTTGGGCATTGTCGGCGCCGGGAACATCGCGGTGATGAACGTCAAGGGCTACCTCGAGGATCCCCGCTGTGAAGTGGCGGCAGTGTGCGATACCGACGAGGAGGTGGGCCGCCAGGCCGCCGGGGACTGGGGCGGGGCGGCCTACTACTCCGACCTCGATGCCATGCTGGCCGACGACTCCCTCGACGCGGTCGAGGTGCTCACGCCGACCCACCTGCACCACGACCACGTGATCGCCGCCCTGGAGGCCGGCAAGCACGTCTCGGTGCAGAAGCCGGTGGCCAACACGGTGGAGGAGGGCCGGGCCATGCAGGCGGCGGCCGAGCGGGCCGGAAGATGCTGCGGATCAGCGAGTGCTTCGTCCACTACCCGCCGCTGGAGCTGGCCAAGAAGCTGGTGGCCGACGGGGCCATCGGCAAGCCGACGTCGCTGCGCATCCGCACGCTGGTGGGGCAGACCACCTCGGCCTTCCAAGCCGGCCTGCGTCCGGAGGGATACGGCTGGCGCCTCGACAAGCGCAGCCCCGGCGGGCACCTCTTCGACGACATGGTGCACAAGTACGCCATGGCCCTGTGGCTGCTCGACCTCGACATCACGGCCGTCCAGGCGGTGGTCCGGCGCCGGGACCTCTTCTTCGAGCCGTGCGCCGTCATCTTCGAGTACGAGGACCCGAGGTGCTGGGCACCATGGAGGTGCAGTACGCGCCCAAGCTCTACATGCGCTCGGGCTACTACGGGGCCGACGAATTCTTCGAGATCACCGGGGACGAGGGGCAGATCTGGGTGACCCGGGCCACCGGCGAGATGCTGGACCTGGCCCCGGTGATGCTCTTCACCGGCGACGAGCACGAGTGCACGACCACCGAGTTCCGGGAGCTCGACGCCGACTGGGGCACCGGCTTCATCCGGTCGTCCCAGCACTTCATCGATTCCCTGGTCCATGGCACGCCGGCCGACATGAGCCCCGAGTCGGCCATCAAGGTGCTGCAGCTGTGTTTCGCCGTGTACCGAGCCTCCGAGATCGGCACCTCGGTAGACCCCCGCACCATCACCGGGTCGGTGACACCGGCCGGCTGGGCCGACTGGTAGTCAGACGCGGGCTCTTGTTCCGGCTGGTTCAATCAGGCCCGATCGAAGAAGTCGATCAGGTGGGCCGACACCTCGCCGGCATGGGTCACGATGCCGATGTGGCCCGAGCCCATGATCTCGCGGTACACACAGCCCGGGATGATCTCCGAGGCCCGGCGGGCCTTGTCGGGCGGCGAGTCCACGTCGTGCTCGAAGGCCAGGACCAGGCAGGGCACCCGTATCTCCGGCCAGCGGGTGGTGCGGGCCGGATCGGTGGACCAGGCCAGGGCCGCCTCGTACTGGCCGAGGGCACCCGGGTTGGGCCAGGGCGGGAGGTCGGCGGTGAAGGAGAGCCAGGTGCTCACCACGTCGTCGTTCTGGATGTCGGCGATGGGCAGGTAGCGCAGGGTCTGGGGTGGCGTAGAACAGCCGGGGCAAGTCGACGTCGAGACGGGCCAGGTCCCGCTCGACCGTGGTGATGGCGATCTCCCAGGCCGTGGGCTGGTTGGCGCTTCCCATGAGCGCCGCCGCCCGCACCCGCTCGGGATGGTCGAGGGCCAGGGTCTCGGCGATCCAGCCGCCCAGCGAGTGCCCGGCGATCCGCACCGGCTGTTCGAAACCAGGTGGTCGAGCAGGGCCAGCGCATCGGCGGCCATGCCCTCGACGCTGTAGGGGGCGGGGGGCGAGAGGAGGGGGCCACGCCGCGGTCGTCGAAGGTGATCACCTGGTAGCCGGCCGCCACCAGGTCGGGCACGATCTGGAGGTGCCAGGCCACGGCCGGCTGCCCGCAGCCGCAGATGAGCAGGAGCGGCTCGCCCGTACCGGTGACGGTGTAGTCGAGGCTGACCTCGCCGGTGTCGAGGTCAGGCACCGAGCGACCTCGGCCAGCAGGGCGGGCGCGATGTTGCGGCCGGTCAGCAGCACGACGGTCTCCCTGCCTTCGTCGTGGCCGGGATCAGGCCGGCCCGAAGCGCCGCCACCCCACCGCGGCGGCCCCTTCGAGGACCAGGCCCATCTGCCGCACGGCGAAGACCATGGCCGACCGGATGTCCGCTTCGGTGACCGTCACCACGTCGACGTGGTGACGCAGCAGGATCATGGTGACGGCCCCGCCTCGAGGTTGCCGGCCAGGCCGTCAGCCAGAGTCGGCGTCGACGGGTGACGGGGACGATGCGCCCCGCCGCCAGGGCGGAGCTGACCGAGGGGGAGGCCACCGACTCCACCCCGACGACGGTGACCCCGGCCCCGCCAGGCCGAGCGCGAGGCCCGAGATCAGCCCGCCCCCGCCGGCCGGCACGACCACGGTGCCCAGGTTGGGCACCTGCTCGAGCAGCTCCCCGGCGATCGTGCCCTGCCCGGCGATGACGTCGGGGTCGTTGTAGGGCGAGACGTAGCGGCTGGCCGTCCCGATCGGCCAACTCGAGCGCCAGCGCTTCGGCCTCGCTGTAGCCCTCCCCGTGCTGGACCAGGCGCACGTCGAACTGCTTGAGGGCCGAGACCTTGGCCACCGAGGCCGTCGGGGGCACCACCACCGTGACGTCCGCTTTGAGCTCGGCCGCCGCGTAGGCCAACCCCAGCCCGTGGTTGCCGGCCGACGAGCCGACCACGGCGCGCCCGGGATCCGAGGCCAGTGTCGCCGCCACCGCGGCCAGCCCGCCCCGGACCTTGAACGAGCCGGTGGGTTGGACCGTCTCGAGCTTGAGGGACATCCGCTCGCCCAACTGGTGGGCGGCCACCACCGGCGTCACGGCAGGTGCCGCCGCACCACGTCCCAGGCGGCGTCGAACTGGGCTGGTTGGGGTGGGGCCACGGCCGCATCGGCTCCAGTCTGGCCGAGGTCCACCTAGCATGCTGCGCACATGACCGCTCCCTTGACCTTTGACGGTGCCACGGTGTACGTCCACCCCGACGTGGCGGCCCTGGGCCGGGCCGCCGCCGACCAGGCGGCCGCCCTCATGCGGCGGCCGTCGAGGCGGGGCGTGGCCCACGTCATGTTCGCCACCGGCAACTCGCAGCTGGCCTTCGTCGACGCGCTGGTGACCCAACACCCGACGTGCCCTGGTCCGACACCGTGGTCTTCCACATGGACGAGTACGTGGGCGTCGGGCCCGACCATCCGGCCGGCTTCCAGCGGTGGATCCGGAGAGGATCGTCGATCGCCGTCTCCCCGGGCGGCCCACTACGTCGAGGGCCTGGGCGACCCCGGGGCCGAGTGCCGCCGCTACGCCGAGCTGCTGCGGCCCATCCGCTCGATCTGTGCTGCCTGGGCATCGGCGAGAACGGGCATCTGGCCTTCAACGACCCCCCCGTGGCCGACTTCGACGATCCTCTCGACGTCAAGGTGGTCGAGCTCGAGGCGCCTGCCGCCGACAACAGGTCAACGAGGGGCACTTCGCCGACCTGGCGGCCGTCCCGACCCAGGCCCTGACGGTCACCATTCCCGCCCTGCTGCGGGCCGCCCAGGTTCTGGCCATCGTGCCCGAGGCGCGCAAGGCCGATCCGGTGCGCGTGCGCTGACCGGCCCGATGTCGACGGCCTGCCCGGCGTCGGCCCTGCGGACCATCACCCACGCCACCATCCACCTCGAGCCCCGTCGGCCCGGCTGCGGCCCCGCAGAGGCCGAAAAAAAAAAAAAAAAAACCCGGCGCTCGACTACGGTGAACCCCATCAGCGATTTGTCCGGACCTCGACGCGCTCGTGGCCAGCGGGTTCTCGGCCGGCGTCGACCAGATCGCCGAAGCCCAGTGGTCGGCCGCCACCCCGCACGAGGACTGGACGGTCCGGGACCTGGTGGGCCACACCGTCAGCACCCAACGGCGGGTCCTGGCCACCTTGGGTGGGCCCAAGGCCGTCCCGCCCGACGAAGACGGTGACCTGGGCCGTGCAATGGCACGACGCCAGTACCGCCATGCGGCAGGCCCTCAACGATCCCCGGCGTGGATCGATGACGATCCGCGGCCTGCTCGGTGAGCAGCTGTTCGAGGCGCTGGTGGGCCAGTTGATCTGTCCGACACACTGGTGCACACCTGGGAGCTGTCGCGGGCGATCGGGCAGGATCCGGCCCTCGACCCGGCTGCGATGGCCGGGGCCGACGGCCAGCGCCGGCGTCCTGTCCATCAACGACGCTGTCTGTCGGCCCGGCGGCCTGGCCGACAAGATCCAGTCGCCGCCCGGGGGCCGACGAGCAGACGGCGTTCCTGAACTTCTTCTGGGACAGTCTGTGTCGTGGGGGTAGCCCTTGCATGGGGGAGACCTCACGCCGAAGGGCTTTCAGGCCGGTCCCAGCGGTGCAGCCGACGCCACCAGCTCAGCCGGTCCGAGGCCGGCGACCCGGGCCCGGGTAAGTGCGCCACCCTCGGCGGTAGAGAAGCACCTCTCGTCCCTCGCCCCAATGAGCCCTCGGCGAAGAAACCGAGCCCGGACCCCGAGACTCCCCGGCGAGTCCGGAACGGCCTGCCCGGCCCGGTCCCGCATCTCGTTCGAACCGGGCCTCGTGGACCAGCCGGCCCCAGGCTTCGTCCGCCACCGCAATGCCCAGCCGTCCGGCCAGACGGCGCATCTCGGCTTCGAGGTCCCCCGACAGATCGTCGTAGTGGACCAGGACCTCGTTTGGCTCGGCCCGGCGGGACCAGGCGTCGGAGAGATGCCACATCACTCCGGGCAGTGCATCCATCCGCTCGGCGGCTGGGCCGTCCCAGTCGACCCACGACACCAGCCAATCGTGCACGGTCGTCGTGGGCGGCCTGTTCTGTCGGGGCCGGTGCGGCTGCTGCGGGGTGAGCTGACGCATCCGGGTCCCGGTCGAGGTTGTGGCTCTGGTGGTACAGCGAGACGGCCTGGTCGAGCGGGTCCCGGGCCACCACGATGAAGGTGGCCCGCCGGTCCAGGGGTATGCCGTCGAGGGGCGTGTGCGTCTTGATGATGCGCCGGTGCGGTTGCGCCGCCAGGCGGGCGTAGACCTCGGCCTGCGGGGTGAGCGACGAATCGAGCCACGGCGAACAGGCGCACCCAGGGTAAGTTTGGGGAAGGTGGGCGTCTGGAACACCAGGAGGGCGCAAGATCATCTGCATCCAGGTGGTGCCGCTCTTGGAGCGGGCGCCGACGACGATGTCGCCCGGGCGGAAGGGGAACGGCCGAGCCAGCGGGCGCTGTCATCATCCGCTGACGTTGCAGCGGACCCGGTGGGGTTCTTCCGCCATCCGACCTGACGGTACCTGGGCCCCGAGTGGGCCACCGGGCGAATTCCCCACTATGGCCGGCGCCCAGCCAGGGCTATCGATCAAGAGGGCCAGGTAGCTCGCACGGGCCAGGTCCACGCCGGCCAACTCGTCGGCGGCCTAAAACCAGGTCACCTCGGCATGCTCGTCCTGGCGCCCGGTGCTCAATGACGTCCTTCCTTCCACCGATACCCCGACCAGCGACACCCGCAGGTCGAAGTCGCTGGCGGTGATCCGGGCCAGCTTCGGGCCCGGCTGGTGGCGCCATGACGATGCCCAACTCCGGCTCAGTTCCGCGGCGCGAAGGAGGGCGCTCGGTCGGCGACGCCCCCGCCTCTCGACGTGCCCGCCGGCCAGGTCCCACACCCCCGGGTACCAGGTCCTGGCTCGGCGGCGCGCCGACAGAGCAGGGCGCGCCGCTGCCGCAGCAGGCCGGCGATCACCCGGCGCGGGCGCCGACGCCGTGCCGGTGTCACGGTCCACCGGTGGCCCGCCCCACGTCAGGACCCCTCCGGCCGCCAGAGCCCGACTACGTCGGCCACCGCCGGGTCGGCGTGCCGTCCCAGCCCCGGGGGTCGGGCTCCCGCCGGTGCCCGGCGATGTCGGCCACGGTAGCCCGGGCCCGTCGGGGTCGCCGTGGGCCAGGACGTCCCCGTCGGGATCGACGACCTGGAGCACCCGAGTGCTGCCGCGGCCGCCCTGGGCCCCGGCCACGTCCGCGACCACCACGGCCATGGCGTCGACGGCTCGGGCGATGGGCAGGTTGGCGCCGCGTGGGCGCAACCGCCGCGCCGCCGCGGCGTCGCGGAAGCGCCCGCTGTGCGAGGGCACGAAGAGGACGGCGGCGCCGGCCGCCGCCAGCACCCGGGCCGGTCCCAGGTACCGAAGAGGTCGTTCGGAGATCACCAGCATCCCGCACGGCGAGGACCCCACGAGAAACGGGCCAGGGCGCCGCCCCGTTGGATCATGGTCCGGTAGCCGGGGAGGACTCGCGGTGCACGCCGGTCAGCTTCCCGTTGGTGATCACGGCGGCCGAACTGAGAGGCTGCCGCGTGCCATCGCTCCGGGTGAACCTGATGATCACGCCGACCGTCGTCGCCATGAGCGGGGCCAGCACCTCGGCCAGTCGCCCGTCGACCCCGAGGGGCGACATTCGGCGGCTGACTGACCGTCGGCATCCTGGGCGAATCCGCTGATCGACGCTTCGGCAGCAGAGCACGTCGAACGCCATCCGCTTCGCACTGCGCCAGTTGCTGGCCGATCAGCCTGATTGCCTCCATGGAGCCGAAGGAGAGATAGGGGGCCTGGTAGGCGGCGACCCTCATGGACTCGCCGCCTCGCTACCCGCTGGGCGGGGTGTGCGAGAGCCAGTGGTCGAGGAAGGACGGCGGCCACGCCGTGCCACTGGTGGTCCGCCCTCGAAGACGTCGTGCACCAGACGGTCCCCCGCGCCCGTCGTGCTCGTAGACCAGCCGCGTGCGCGCACCGACTCGGTGGCGGCGGCCACGGGGAAGAGGGGGTCCTCGGTCCCCGTCTCGATCAGCAGCGGGCGGGGGGCGATCAGGGCGCCCAGGTCCACGTGCTCGAGCCGGCCGAGCATGCCGGGCAGCACCTGGGAGCCGCACATGTTCCACGGCATCTTGTGGGTCTCCGCCCACGACGAGAAGTACCCGCTGACCACGGCGGCGGCCACCCGCTCGTCCCAGGCCGCCATGAACAGCGTCATGGTGCCCCCGTAGCGACAGGCCCGACCATGCCGATGCGCGCCGGGTCGACCAGCGGGTGAGCCGCCAGCACGTCGAGGCAGCGCGCCAGGTCCCACAGGTTCTGGGTCAGCGGGTTCCACCCGGCCATCACCGCGTGCACCAGGTTGGTGTCGCAGGCGTAGTGGTCCGGCGGGGTTCCAGTCCGGGCGCTCGCCGAAGCAGCGCAGGTCGGGGGCCAGCACGACGTAGCCCCGCCGGACCAGCTGCAGGGCGTAGTCGCCGTTGGGCGCCTCGGTCGTCTCCAGCCCGACCGACCAGCGACTTGCCCGGGCCGTGCCCGTGACAGGCCAGCACGGCGGCGCCCGGCGCGCGACCGGCCGTCCGGCACGAGCAGGTAGGCCGGCACCGACATGGTGTCCTCGGTGTCGAAGACGACCTTGTCGCGCCGGTAGCCGTCGCACTGCACCGATTCGAGCGTCTCGAGGTTGAGGGGGACCGGCGTCGGGCATCGGGCCCAGCAGCTCCGCCAGGCGCGCCGGCGCCGCGCCGCCAGGCGGGGAGCGCGTCGAGGTCGCCGTCGGGCAGGGGGTCCACGTGACTGGTGGCCACCAGCCGGGTCATCCACTGGTACCACGGCGAGTAGTTCCGTCGTCGGCACCGGTAGGACCAGAGCTGGCGCGTCACCACTCTCGGACTGCCATGGGCCCCTTCCTCGATCGCACCGGCGATCCGCTTCGGTGGCGATCCGCCGTCGGATCGCTCACGGCTCACTGCAGAGGGCATCGGGTCTGGCCGGATTGAGGACGACCCGGTGTCGGGCACAATGCCTGCCGTGACCCTCGCCACCGAGCCTCAGCGTGCGCCCCCTCTCGCCGATGATCGGTGCCGAGATCTGCGGGCGTCGATCTCTCGCTGCCGCTGGCGCCGCGCCGTCGTGGCCGCGGTGCGGGCGGCGCTGAACCGCACCACGTGATCTTCTTCCGCGACCAGTCCCTCACGCCCGACCAGCAGGCGGACTTCGCCCGCCAGTTCGGCGAGGTCACCGAGGCCCACCCCGTCCTCCCGGCCATCGACGAGAGCACCGAGGTGCTGGCCATCGACGGCAAGGTGGACCGGGCCAGCTGGTGGCACACCGACGTCACCTTCCTCGACACGCCCGCCATGGGTCGATCCTCTACATGCTCGAGGCGCCCGAGGTCGGGCGGCGACACCATGTGGGCCAGCCTGCAGGACGCCTACGACCGCCTGGCGCCGGCCGTGCGGACCATGTGCGACGCGCTGATCGCCATCCACCACGACCCGTGGTTCGCCGCCGACGTCGAGGCGCGCGGCGGCTACCAGTGGAACGGCGACTGGCGGGAGAAGCTGCTGCCGGCCCTGCATCCGGTCGTGCGCACCCATCCCGAGAACGGCCGCAACGGGCTCTTCGTCAACGGCCAGTTCACCCAGACGCTGCTCGGCTCTCCAAGAACGAGAGCAACGCCATCCTCGAGATGCTCTACCGCCACTGCGTGCAGCCCGAGTTCACCTGCCGGTTCCGCTGGCGGGCCGGCTCGGTCGCCTTCTGGGACAACCGGGCCACCATGCACTACGCCCTGGACGACTACGGGGAGGCGCCCCGCTTCGCCCACCGGGTGACGCTGCGCGGCGACCGCCCCTACGGGCCCGCCATGCCGGCGCGCACCGACGGCTGACGGGTCCCCGATGGTGGCCGGGCTGCCGGCCGTCTCGGGGTGGCCGCGGCCGCCTTCGTCAGCACCAACATCGACAACGCCGTGGTGACGATGGCCATGGTCGCCGCCGCCCCCGGCGCACGGGCCGACGGATCGCGCCGGGCAGGTGGTCGGGTTCGCCGTGCTGGTCCTGCGGCCGTCGCCGTGGCCATCGCCCTCTTCGAGATCCCCACCCGCCTGATCGGACTCCTCGGCCTCGTCCCGCTGGCCCTCGGCCTCCGGGGGCTCGTCGCCCTGCGCCACCCCGAGGCACGCGTCGCGCGCCGCCCGCCGGGCCTACGGGCCGGGTTCGTCGCCGCCGCCCTCGTCACGATCGGCGCCGGCGGCGACAACCTGGCCGTCTACATCCCGCTGTTCCGCGGCCGCCGCGCCGAGGGCCGCGTGGTCACGGTGGTCGTCTTCGTGGTCGCTCGACGTCCTGCTCACCCTCTTCGTCCTGGCGCCGGGCGGCACCCGCGCACTCGCGCTCCATGAGAGCGGATCGGCGTCTACGCCGCGCCCGTCCTCTATCTGCGCATCGGGGTGCTGGTCCTGTTCGAGGCGGACACGCTTCGGCGTCTTCTGACGCGCAACGGGGTGACCTGGCTCGGCCGATGACCTGGCTCGGTCGTGCGCTGGCGTCAGCTATGATCAGGGCAGCGGCTTCGAAGGGCTGCACCACGACCCAGCAGGTGCCTTGGGGCTTGTGGTTGGTCTTGAGCATGCACTGCGATGACGGCGGCACGTTGTTGTGCATCTCCACCACCTGGTACTGGGTCGGGCCGTAGAACTTGTTCGGGCCGAAGGTCCAGATCCGGCGACAGGCGCCCGGGAAGTTCTTGATCTTCGACATGGCGGTCACGAAGGTCCGCCGGTTGAGGTTCGGGCCGGCGTTGGTGGCCGCCTGCGGCGAAGAGCCGGATGGCGGTGCACCAGCTGCCGATCGGGCCCTGCTCCTCGATGTAGAAGCTCTCCTCCCCTGGGGACGGCTTGGGGTACGCCTTGTGCCAGGTGTTGTAGCAGGACCGCACGCCCGGGGTCGTAGCCACCCTGGCTCTCGGGCCGGGTGTCGTCGAACCCGCCCAGGGTCTCGGTCGTCACGCCCTCCTGCCCGTTGAGCGCCTTCTCGTAGGGACGGGGATGAGGCCGAGCGCCGACCTCGATGCTCGACTCGTAGTCGCTCAGGAGGAGCTTGGGGAAGTACTCTGCTGCGTCTCGCCGCCAGTACGGGAAGAAGGCGTTCTCGGGCATGAGCGGGATGACCGAGTGTGACGCCCGGCGACTTCAGCTGCTCGACCGCCAGCTGGGCGTCGGAGTTGGTGGTGGCCGTGTCGTCGAGGTCGGCGGCGATGGTGACGACCTCGGGGTGATCCCGGCCCTCTTCAGGTCGGGCAGCAGGTACGGGTGCAGCGCGGTCTGGTCGCTCGGCCTGGTCCGCCACCACGACCCCGACCTTCTTGCCCTGGCCGAGCCGGCCCGAGCTCAGCCCCCAGTTGACGATGGCCTGAGGACCGGCGCCTGGTCGGCGCCCGGTCCACCACAGGTAGGGCGAGCCCAGTGGTCCAGTTGGTGACCGTGGTCCAGTCGCCGATCAACGGTGTGTGCCCCTCCTGGGTGACGCACAGCTGGTTGTCCCCCGTCCAGCGTGCCGATGCCGTCGACCACGGCGAAGGCCGCCGGGCTGCCTTCCGTCCACTGCTTGCACAGAGCGCGTGCATGCCGGCCGTTGGTCGGGTCGAAGTTGGCGATGATCGGGTTGATCTTCCGCCCGTGGATGCCGCCCGCCTGGTTGATCTGGTTGACGTAGAGGTGGATGGCCTTGGTCTGCTCGCCGTACTCCTTGTCCGCGGCGAAGCCGAGCCTGCCCGGCCAGCAGTTGAGCGAGACCACCGGGAAGACGACGTTGATCGAATGGGCCGTGACGCCGCGGGTGCTGGTGCTGGCCTGGCTCACCGGCGTCACCGTGGCCGCGGCCGCCGGCACCGGCACCTCGCTGGCGCCGGCGCCCGCGCCGAGCTCGGCGTCCCCGCCGGGGCCAGCACGAACCAGATGACCAGGCCGACCACGACGGCCAGGATCATCAGCACCGTCCGCATCTGCATGGCGCGCGGGCGGCGGCGCAGGCGCCGCCAGGTCCGGCCGACCGGGCCAATGGATTGATCGTCGATGTGCTCATCGTCCCCCTCGTCGTCGATGCTCCGCCCTCTGACCGTCGGATCGGTCGTCCCCGTAGGTCCCGAGGCAAAGAGGGCCTCGTCACTGGCACCAAGGTAGGCCGCCAGCGCCTGCGGGTCAGCGCGCACCTCCTCGGGCGGCCCCGCCGCCACCACGCGGCCCAGCTCCATGACGACCACCTGGGAGCACAGCTCGAAGACGAGCGGTACGTCGTGCTCGACGAGCACGATGGTCGTGTCGGCCACCTGTGGAGCCGCCGCAGGAGGGGGATGAAGGCCTCGGCCTCGCGCTGGGCGATGCCGGCGGTGGGCTCGTCGAGCAGGAGCAGCCGGGGCTCGGCCAGCACGATGGAGGCCAGGTCGACCACCCGGCGCGTGCCGGTGGAGAGCTCGGCCGTGCGGTGGTGGCGGAAGCGCTCCAGCCCGAAGGCGCCGATGACCCGTTCGACGGCGGCCCGCTTGCGCTTCTCGGCCCGGCGGGCCCAGGGCAGCTGCAACGTGGTGGAGAGCACGCGACACCTCGTGCTTGGCGTCCTCGCACAGCATCAGGACGTCGTGCACCGACAGCTCGGGGTAGAGCCGGCAGTCCTGGAAGGAGCGGACCATCCCGATGCGCTGGCGTTCCTCGGGCAGGTACTCGCCCAGGTCGTTGCCGTCGAGACGCACCGAGCCCGCGCTGGGGGTCGACCAGGCCCGAGATCATGTCCAGCGTGGTCGTCTTGCCCGACCCGTTGGCGCCGATGAGGCCGACGATGGACGCCGGGCTCGGCGGTGAAGCTGACGTCGTCGACGGCCCGCACCCCGCCGAAGGTCACGCCCAGGTGCTCGACCTCGAGCCGGGCCGGGCCGGTGGGACCCGAGCGGGACCACCTCGGCGGAGGTCGACGACCGGCCGCGATCACGGTTCCGCCCGCGGCCACCAGGGCCGGGTTGGCCGGGCGTCCGCCCGACGGCGGCGCGACCGGCTCGGAGAGGTGGACGTCCGGCGCCGGCGAGTCCGGGCCAGCGCCCGAGCAGCGCTGCTGCGCCGATCGGACACCCACGGTCACGACGTCGCCCAGGCGGTGCATGACCTCGGCCAGCCCGCCCGGCAGGTAGAGGATGAAGGCGATCAGGCCGATGCCGCTCGTCAAGAACTGGATGGTGGGGTTGGCCCCGAAGATGGCCGGCAGCCCCTCGAGGTAGAGGGCGCCGAGCACCGCACCGGGGATCGAACCCAGCCCGCCGATCACCACCATGGAGATGACCATGAACGAGACGGTCGGGTCGAAGCGTGGTCGGTGCTGAAGCGCTCGGTGGCGAAGGCGAGGCAGACGCCGGCGTAGCCGGCCATGAAGCCCGAGAGGCCGAAGGCCAGGAGCTTGGTGCGCAACACCGGGATGCCCATGGCGGCGGCGGCGATCTCGTTGTCGCGCACGGCCACCAGCCGGCGGGCGATGCCCTTGTCGCGCCACACCCGCACCATCAGAACCGAGAGGACCAGCATGCCCAGGGAGAACCAGGCGAAGGCCCGCTCGGAGTGCAGGTTGAGACCGAAGAGGGTCGGGTCGGACGATCAGGGGGAGCCGGATCGGGCAGTCCCGTGCACAGCGCTTGTCGACGACGGGCACCGTCCAGCACGGCGTGGCCAGCACGGACACCTGCATCAAGAGCGCGAAGCCGAGCGTGCTGACGGCCAGGAAGAGGCCGGGGACCCGCAGGGCGGGCAGGCCGACCATGATGGCCACGACCGCGGTCACCGCCCCGGCGAAGAGCAGCAGGACGGAGGGGCATCGAGTTGCCGAGGTGGGCCGCCATCAGCGCGCCGACGGCCACCAGGCCGAACTGGCCCAGCGACACCTGCCCGGCCCAGCCGGTCAGCACGGTCAGCGACAGGGCGATGACGGCGTAGATGCAGATCTGGGCGAAGAGGTAGTTGCGGCCGACATCGAGGACGAAGGGCAGCAGGACCGCCACGGCCACGGCCAGCCAGACCCGGTGGACGACACCCGCCGCCGCAGCTGTCGACCGTGCGCGGGCGGTGACCGCGCCCTGCAGCCAGGTCGACGCTCGAGCTGGAGCGGCTGCCTTGCGCAGCGCGCCCACCCGGATCAGCAGGACGGCCAGCAGGAGGACGAAGAAGACCAGTTCGAGTTGGCCGTGCGGTTCTGGGCGCTGAGGAAGTTCCACTGCAGCACCTCGTAGATGACCCCGACGCCGATGCCGGCCACGAAGGCCACCGTCAGGTTGACCATGGCGCCGACCAGGGCCGCCGTCAGGGCGAAGAGCAGCAGGTCCGGGCTGAGCGGCTGGGTCGAGCGCGCTGGTCTGGCCGGGCGCCAGCAGGATGGCGTTGAAGGCGGAGAGCGCGCCGGCCACGATCCAGGTCAAGGTGGACGTCCGGCGCACCCAGACGCCCGAGAGCCGGGCCGAGTCGGCGTTCTCCGACATGGCCCGCATGGCCAGGCCCCAGGGGGTCCAGCGCACGGCCACCACCAGGCGATGACCACGAGGGGGGCCACGATCAGGGTGAGCACCTCGGCCGGCGTGAAGAGGACCGTCCCGACGGTGAAGGACAGGTCGAAGGGCACCGGCACGGGCTTGTAGAGATTGTTGGGCCGGATGAAGGGCAGTGCGGTCAGCGCCAGCAGCACCTGGCTCAGCCCGATGGTGGCCACCATGACCAGGACCCGGGGCCGGGTGAACAGGCGCCGCAGCACGAGCTCGGACAGGCCGCCCACGGCGGCGGCCAGGCCGATGGAGAGCACCAGCGCGAACCAGTACTCGAAGTGGAAGTCGGCGGTGAGCTTGACCAGGAAGACGGCGGCGATGACGCCGATCTGGCCCTGGGCGAAGTTGAGGACCCGGTTGGTGCGGTAGATGAGGACGAGGCCCACCGCCAGCAGGCCGTAGCCGAGGCCCGACGATGACACCCTGGAGGATGACGCCGCTCGGCGCCGAAAAGGCCAGCATCGCCACGAGCGGCTAGCTCAGACCCGTCGAGGCGGTGCCGAGGAAGACCGGGCGCAGCAGGTCGTCGCGCTGCATCAGCTCCGCCGTCGGGCCGTCGAAGCGGATCTCGCCCCGCTCCATGAAGAAGCAGCGCTCGGCCAGGCTCATGGCCCGGTTCACGCTCTGCTCGACCAGGATCACCGTGGCTCCCTCCTCGTTGATGCGGCGCACCATGCCCATCAGCCGCTCCACGGTCATGGGGGCCAGGCCGAGCGCCAGCTCGTCGATCAGGAGCAGGCGGGGCCGGGTCATCATGACCCGGGCCAGGGCCAGCATCTGCTGCTCGCCCCCCGACAGGGTCCCGGCCGCCTGGTCGATCCGGTCCTCCAGCTCGGGGAAGACCTCCATGGCCTCGCTCAGGGCGGCGGCCGACTTGGCCCGGTCCCGGCGCAGGGTGTGCCCGCCGATGCGGAGGTTGTCGCGCACCGTCAGGCCGGGGAAGGTCATCTTGCCGCCCACCAGAAGGGCCACGCCCTGGTCGATGATCTGCTCGGGCTCGAGGTAGGTGCAGTTCATGCCGAAGATCCGGACCACCCGCGGTGGGGGTGCGAGAGCCCCGACACGGCGCGCAGGAGGTGGACTTGCCGGCGCCGTTGGTCCCGAGCAGGGCGACGATCTCGCCCTGTTCGACCTCGAGGTCGACGTCGAAGAGGACCTGGTTGGTGCCGTAGAAGAAGTCGAGGTTGTGGACCTGCAGGGCCGGGATGTCGCCGCCGTCCTGGCGGCGCTTGCCCTCGGTGTAGCGCTCGAGGACGTCCTCGATGACGATGGTGATGTCGCGCTTGACACTGCGCGACCCGAGGATCAGCAGGAGCCCGCCCACCAGCAGACTGGGCCGATGAGGGTCAGCGCGACGACGATGCCGTGCAGGCCGCCGATGGCGTCGGAGACCGCGCCGAGGAGGACCGAGCCGGCGAAGCCGCCGAAGACCAGCGAGTAGACGCCGAACATGGCGAAGCAGATGGTGCGCATCTCCGGCGGGGCGGTGGCGGCCAGGGTCAGGAAGATGCAGATGGCCAGCGGTTGGACGGCGGCGTTGGCCAGCGTCTGGAGGGTCACGCCATCCACAGCTTGGGCACGTAGAGCGAGGACACGAAGAGGACGCCGTAGGCGGAGATGCAGAAGCCGGCGATGACCAGGGGTCGCTGCGGGGCCTTGCGGAAGTAGCGGTCGCCGAAGACGTAGGCCACGGGAGGCCCAGGAAGGCGGCCAGGCCGATGATGGCGTAGACGTCGCCGCGGCTGGCCGTGTCCAGGTGGAACTTGTCGACGAAGAAGAGGCTGCCGAACAGGGGCGCACCGGTGCCGGCGAAGCCGAGGATGGCCACCGCAACCAGCTCGTAGTAGAGCGAGCGGATGCGCAGCAGCCGGGTCATGGCCGAACCGAGGAGGACGCGGGGCGCCTCTCCTGCTGGGAGTGGAGGTCCATCCCCGACGCCTTCAGGATGTGGCTGCTCTCGTTGGCCCCCTTCTCCGGTTCGCGCAGGGTGAAGAGGGCGAAGCCGATGGGGATGCCCACCAGCGCGACCAGCAGGCCGTAGCGCCAGTTGTGGGCCACCGTGACGACAAAGACGAAGATCAGGATGCCGACGGTCTGGGACAGCGGGTCGGACAGGTTGTGCCAACTGAAGACCCGGCCCCGGGCCTCGGTGGGATAGGCGTCGGACAGGTACGAGTTGTGCACGGTGTTGTTGACACCCGAACCGATGGAGGCGGCCAGGTAGAGGAAGGCGAAGGCCCACACGTTGGGGGAGAGCGCCATCAACGAGCCGAACACCGCGAAGATGAGCAGGGCGACGGCCGCCACCACCTTGCGGCTGCCCCGGTCGGCCCACAGGGCCAGGGGCACGGCCCAGAGCAACTGGGACACCTGGGCCACGAAGGCCACGGCGCCCAGCGCGGCGTTGGACATGTGGAAGGACACCTGCAGGTTGTGGCCGATGAGGCTGATGCCGTTGCTGAAGGTGCCCGGGACCAAGGCGGCCCCGGTGAGCAGGACCAGCGGGGCGTAGCCCGACGACTTCAGGATCGCGGTCAACGGCGGCGGCTTGCCTTCGCCGGTGCCCGGCATCACCGATGCTCGGCAATGACCTCAGGGTCCTTGGCATGTGCACCGCATCGCGCAGGAGATCGTCGGGCACGGCGAAATCGAACAGCGGCTCGTCGGTCACGATCGCAGCACTCTATCCCTGACACGGGCGTCAGGGATCCGAGTCTTCCGGTCAGGGAGGCGGGGTCACGGTGGCCACCGTCAGCGGGCCTTCGGGCAGGACCGCGACCCGTGCCCCGGCGCCCTGCGGCCACCGCCGCCGACACCGCCGTGGACAGGTCGGCCACCGGGTGCAGGAGGGCGCCCCGCGCCATTTCGTCGCGTCAATCCCTCGCTGCGGAGCCATACCTCGGCCCGCTGCAGGACACGACCCATCACCTGGGCCTGCCACCGGTCGAGCCCCGCGCCGGCCGGGCGTCGATCAGGTCGTCGGCGCTCCGGGCTCCGGCCAGGAGCTCGGCGAAGGCGCCGTTGCCGGGGAGGCCGTCGACGCAGGCGGCCGCCATCACGATGATCCCGCCGTCGCGGACGATGCGCTCGGCCGCCGCCATGCCCTTGACCGCCTGGTACAGGTTGCGGTCCAGCGGGTAGCCGCCATTGGTCGAGACCACGACGTCGAAGGCGGCATCCACGTGTTGGGTCGCCGAGGCCCGGGCCCAGGCACAGGCCGCATCGTGGCCACGTCAGCGGTCCGGCGAAGACGGCCGTGACCTGGCGGGCCCGGTTGATGGTCACATCGACCGAGAAGTGCGGTGGGGCGAGCGCGCACCGCGGCCCGGACGAAGTCGTGGACCGGGTTCCCCTCCCGGGTGATGAAGGTGGCCCGGGCGTCGGCGATACGGCGTGGGTGGTGCGCTTCGAGAATGGTCGCGGTGGCGGCCAGTCCGGGACACACCGCTTTGGGCCCTCCGCTGAAGCCGGCGAAGAAGTGGGGCTCGACAAAGCCGGTGATGATGCGGACATCCGCCTCGACGTAGCGACGCAACAGCTGGACCGGCACACCATCGACCTCACCGACCGACACGTGATCGGGGCTGTCCGAATCGTGGTCGACGATGGCGTAGCGGGCCACGATGTCGGGTCCCACGATTCTTCCAACTCCGCCGCGGTGGCCTGGCGGTGGCTCCCGGTGGCGCACAGCAGCGTGATGGCCGCATCGGGAATCCCGCAGCGTGCGAGGTGGCGCAGCAGGGGCGGCAGCACCGTCCGGTTGGGCATGGGCCGGGTCAGGTCGGGAAAGACCACGACGACCCGCGGCCGCCCCCCGCCAACCGGGCCAGCGACGGACCGCTCAGGGGCTCCTCCAGGGCCCGGCTCACGGCTCCGGGTTCGTCGGGCAGCCCGGGGAGCTCGGTCGGCAGGATGACCGCCGCATCATCGGGGACTTCGACCGCGAGCCCGGTGCGCCCGTAGGCCAGCGAGACCAGCACCAGCCGGCTAGCGGCCCGGCTGCTCGCCGGCCGCCGGCCGGCGGGAGGGTCTCGGTGGCGGCCAGGACCGCGGTGGCGACGTGTTCGACCTGGGGACGGAGCCGGCGGTACAGGTGCACCGCGGCCGGATCGGGGGTGATCACCGAGGCCACCGGGTCGAGCTGGGCCAGGGTCGAGGTCCATCCCGAGTGCCCGTCCGGCCAGCAGGGCCGCCCCGGCCGAGGCGGCCTCGCCGGATCGGTGGCGGGTGGCGGGCACGCCCAGGATGGAGGTCAGCACCTCGACCCAGAGCGGGAGGCCCGTCCCGACCCCACCGAGGGTGACGCCCTGGGCCGTGCTCCCACCCAGCCGGCCCGCGGTCACCACCTCCATGCAGCGCAACACGTCCCAGGCCACCGACTCGATCGCGGCGCGGGACAGGTCACCGGCATCGTGTGCCGCTCCCAAACCGACGAAGCCGGCGCCGGGCGTCGTCGCGCCACCACGGTGCCCGGGCGCCGTCGAGCCACGGCACGGCCATGACGCCGCGGGCGCCCAGCGGGCTCGCCGCCGCCTTGGCCGCCAGATCGTCGACCGGTCGGCCCAGCAGACGGCCCAGCCAGGCCAGGAACGACCCGGCGGCGGAAAGGCCGCCTTCGAGCAACCATCCGCCGGTGGCGCCCCGGGTCACCACGGCTCCGGCCGGCGAGGGCACCGGTCGCTCGTGGACCGGGACCGACACGTTGGCCGTGGTGCCCCAACTGACCATCGGGACTCTCCTCCGACGCGCCGGACCCCAGGACCTCGCATTGGCGGTCACCCGGCCCCGATGACGACCGGGATGCCCGGGCGCAGTCCGAGCTCTGCTCCCGGCACCGACTTGAGGGCGCCGATCACGGTGTCGGAGGGCACCACGCTCGGGAGCTTGCCCAGGGCCGGTCCCGCCAACTCGCGCACGGCGTTGCCGTCGAAGTCATAGAGGCCGCTGCGGGAGGCGAAGGTGGTGTCGGTCACCAACTCGTTCGTCATCCGCAGGACCACGAGATCCCGGGGCGACAAGATGGCGTCGCTGGCGGCCAGCCGGTCCGGCTCGTGCGCGTCGATCCAGGCCAACTTGGCCGCCACCGCGCCGGCGTCGAGCGGGATCCCCGTACGGGCCCGGTTGATGTCCTCGCCCCCCATGTCCTCGGTGAGCGCTGGCCGCCTCCGTCGCGCCGCGGCGATCGGACCACAAGATGCCCTTCCCGATCGGATCACCGGCCCGGGTCACCGGCACGAAGGTCTGGCGGGCCCCCGAACACGCCACCACGTCAACCTGGCTGAAGGCCAGCGGGGCCTGCGCTCTCGCTTCGGCACAGGCGATCACGACCGACGTCCACCAGCGCAGCGGCTCCTGCTCGGCCCACCCCACCTGCGGATGGGCCGTGGTCAGTTCGGATCGGGTCAGGGCCACCAGGCCTTCTTCATGCCAGAGGCCGACCTTGGTCACCGTGGTGCCGAAGTCGACGGTGAGGATCATCACGGGTGGATCAGCTCGGCGATCAGGCCCGCCATCTCGGCCGGTTCAGGGTCCTGGTACACCGTGCGTCCCATGGCCATGCCGCCACCGCCACCTTCCATGACGTCGCGCACCTCGTCGAGCACGGAGGCCCGCCCGGCCGTGCCGATCGGTCCACCCAGGAAGAGGACGGGCACGCCGACGCTGGCCACCACCCGGGCCACGGCGCGCTGGCGTTCCGCTCCCGGTTCGGCCAGGGGGACCGGGACCTTGAGCAGGGGTGCTCCCATGTCGTGGGCGATCACGGCGGCGAAGACGATGGCGTCGGTGTCGCGCGCCACCCCTCCGTCCCGCCAGACCAGCGGCTCGATCAGTGCCTCGAGTGCGGCCGACTCGGACTGCTCGAGCACCTGTCCCAGGAGCTCGAGGGCCGCCGGGGTGAGCGGGTCGGCCATATCGATCCTGGTCATGTGCTTGACCCCGGTCCACCCGTCGGCCGCGGCCCGGGACACGCGAGGCCACCGGCCGATCATCGAGCTCGAAGGCGGAGGTGGCCAGGCCGGTGCGGTTGATGGAGAGGTAGGTGCGGTGCGCCGCGGTGAGGTGACCGGCCGCGGCCAGATCGTCCAGCGGCTGCGCCGTCGCCAAGATGCCGTCACAGGCGGGCAGGGCCTGGGCCAGGGCGTTGACATAGTCCCCGTAGCGTTCCACGGTCACCACGCCGCGGGCCCGATGATCGGCCGCCAGAACGAGCGCCGGGGTGGGCAGGCGATGGGGTCGGGTCATGCCGTCCCGGCCGGCGCCATGACGACCTTGGCCACCGCCGAGAAGTCCTCCCGGCCGTAACCGGCCCGCTGCGCCGCCCCGAGCATCTGGCGCGCCGTGGCGGTGGTGGCGGCGGGGACGCCGGTCTTCGCCGCGTAGGCCAGAGCCAGGTCGAGGTCCTTGGCCATGAGGTCGGTCATGAAGCCGGGCTGCCAGTCGTTCGAGGCCGGGACTCTCGGGCACCACGCCGGGGACCGGGAGACGCGTGCGCACGGCCACACAGTCGCCCGTGGCATGGGTCAGCACTTCGAACAACTTGTGCATGTCGACTCCCGACTTCACGGCCATCGCCGTGGCTTCGGCCGTGGCCGTCATCTGCGCGGCGTAGATCAGGTTGTTGCACAGCTTCACCACCTGGCCCATGCCCGGACCCCCGACGTGCACGATGAGGCCGGAAAAGGGGGCCAGGGCGGGTTCGGCCTCGGCCAGCGTCGCCGCGTCACCGCCGACCATGAGGGTGAGCACCCCCTTGTGCGGCGCCCGCCGTGCCGCCGGACAGCGGCGCGTCGAGGTACCGGGCGCCGGTGTCCGACACGCGAACGTGTTGGGCCCGCTCCGCCTCGGGGTCGATGGTCGAGCAGTCGACGATGGTCATGCCCTCCGCCAGCACCGGCAACATGTCGTCGACCACCTCGACGACCTCGGGTGAGTTGGGCACGCACACGATGACGACCTCGGACGCCTCGGCGACGCCGCGGGGCGAGCCACCGTCCCTGGCACCCACGGGCCAGCGCGGCATCGATCGGTCCGCGGCTCCGCGAGGCGACGGTGACGTCATGTCCCGCCTCGATGAGGTGGCCCGCCATCGGCAAGCCCATGGCCCCCAGGCCGACGAATCCGATACGCATCAATGTGTCCTTCCCGCTGGTGGTACCGACGGCGCCCGGTCCGGAGCGGACCCAGCCGATCGCGCCTGCTGCGACGCTATGCGAACTGCGGCAGCCACTCCGCCGTGCCGGCCATCAATTCCTCCACCATGGCATCGGTCTGGCGCAGGTCGCCCCGTCCGGCCAACGGGTCGAGGGCGAACGCCTCGGCCGCCAGGGCGCGATCGCCCTTGAGGGCCGCCTCGACCGTGAGCTCCTGCGTGGCGGTGTGGCGCCGGACGATCTCGTTGAAGGGCTCGGGGAGGATCGAGACGTCGCGGCCGCGGATCCCGTCCGCCGTCGATCACGCAGATCGACTCGAGCACCACGTCGGCCGGCAGGCCGGGCGCCTGTCCGGCGTTGGGGATGTTCACCGGCGCCTCGAAGGGCTCGCCGGTCAACATGGCCTCGATCATCGGGGAGGGCAGTTCACCCGACTGCCACGTCTGCAGGTCCTTGGTGCCGGCCAGCCAGGCGTCGACGTCGGCCACGTATTCGGCCTGGTGCTTCTCCCGCACCGTGATCGGGCTCAGCCCGATGTTGTAGGCGGCGCCCCACTCGGACTCGGGGGTGAGGGCAAACGACACGAACTCGGCAATGTGCCGGTCGCCGGCGGCCGGGAAGGTGCCCCACCGATCCAGCATGATCAGTTTGAGCACATGGCGCTGCGCGAAGTTCAGCTTGGAGAAGGCCTCGGCTTCGGGGCGGCCGGGGTAGGGAGCCAGTGAGGCCAGGCCGCCGACCTCGTCCACCAGATCACGGATGATGTCGAAGCCGTTGTCGCCGTCGACATCGAGCGAGGTGAGCACCGGGAAATGGTTCACCCCGGTCACCGACGGCGTGATCGCATCCCACGGTTTGCCCAGGGCGATGGCCAGGTCCATGGTGAAGTTGCCCACCTCGTGGCAGAGGCCGACGGCCTTGATGCCGGTCTCCCGGCAGACCGAGCGGGTCAGGGTGGTCATGGGATTGGTGATGTTGAACAGCCACGCATCCGGGCACATCTCTTCCATGTCCTTGGCGATACCGACCAGCACCGGGATGTTGCGCAGGGCCCGGTTGATGCCACCGGGCCCGACGCTGTCGCCGACGGTCTGGGTGATGCCGTGGGCCGCCGGGACATCGAGGTCGACGGCCATGGAACGGAACCCACCGGTGGAAATGCAGACGATGACGAAGTCGGCCCCCTCGAGCGCGGCCTTCTGGTCGGTGGTGGAGGCGATCGTCGCTTTGGCGCCCAGGGCCTCGTTCACCTTGTGCGCCAGCGCCTCCATTTTGGGCAGGGGGGCGGGGTCGACGTCCTCGAGCACCAGGTGCATCCCGGCCAGCGCCGGGGTCCCGAAGAGATCGGCCATCAACTCGGGGGCCCATTGGTAGCTCCCGCCCCCGATGATCGTGACTTGCGTGCTCACGCAGCACCCCTTCCGTTCTCTGACATTGGTGTCAGTGTACTGACGGCGTCCTCGGCCATTCTTGGGGAGGACACCTGGCGCCGACATCGTGGTGGTAGTCGGTCCGGTCGACCCGAGGCTCCCGCCCTCGCTCCGGCGGTTGTGACCGATGGTCTAGGCGTTGGCGGGAATTTCGGTGCCGGGACCGCGCCGGCGCAACGACACCAGATCGCGGCGGGCGGCGGGCAGGGTGATCTCCTCTTGGCCTTCCACCACAAAACCGGCATCGGCGATCATCTGCAGGTCGGCCGAGCCGGCCTGTCCCTCGCTGGTCAGGTAGTCGCCCAGGAAGATGGAGTTGGCCAGGTGCAGGCCCAGGGTCTGCAGGCTCCGCAGGTGGAGTTCGCGACCACCGGCGATGCGGACCTCGACATCGGGGAAGAAGAACCGGAACAGCGCCAGGATGCGCAGGCAGCGCTGAGGCGTCAGCTGCCACTGCTCGGCCAGCGGCGTGCCCGCAAAGGGAATCAGGAAATTGACCGGCACCGAATCGGGGTCGAGCTTGCGCAGGTCGAACGCCAGGTCGACGATGTCCTCGTCGTGCTCCCCCATGCCGAAGATGGCGCCCGAGCACGGGGACAGGCCCGCTTCGTGCGCCACGCCGACGGTATCGACCCGGTCGGCGAAGGTGTGGGTCGAGCAGATATCGGCGTAGGTCGCCTCGCTCGTGTTGAGATTGTGGTTGTAGGCGTACACCCCGGCGTCCAGGAGACGCTCGGCCCGTTCCTTGGTCAGGAGACCGAGACTGGTGCACACCTCGACGTCGGGGTGGCGCTCCTTGATCACGCGGACGGTCTCGGCCACCCGGCGGATGTCGCGGTCGGTCGGACCACGGCCGCTGGCCACCAGGCAGACCCGCTTGGCCCCGCCGGCCACCGCCCGGTCGGCCGTCTCGGCTGCCTCGATCGGGTCGACCCAGTTGTACTTGAGGACGTCGGCTTCGGAACCTCGCCGCTGCGAGCAATAGGAGCAATCCTCCGGGCACAGGCCGCTCTTCATGTTGACGATGAGGTTGAGCTTGACCCGGTTGCCGAAGAAGTGGCGGCGCACCCGACCTCCGGCCGCCACGACCGAGAGCAGATCGTCGTCGCTGCTCGTGAGCACGCCCAGTGCTTGCGCCCTGGTCGGCGGCCGGCGATCCAGAGCCTGGACCACGAGGTCGTCCAGCAGGGTGGTCAGTTCGGCGTCCATGGCGCACCAGCATGCCATGCGCCCTTCCCGGGTCGCCTCTCTGCGGCCCGGAGCGCGGCGCGGACCGCGGCGCGGCGCGGTCGCAGGCGGGCGGCCGGTCACTCAGACCAGGAGCTTCTCACCCCAGAAACAGGCGAACGGGTTGTCGTTGTAGGGCTCGATGTCGACGAACCCGGCTCGACGGTAGAGGCTCAGCGCGTGCGACTGCTTGGGCCCGGTGTCGAGGCGGACGGCCCGATAGCCGAGCGAGCGAGCCGTGGACTCCAGCGCCGCCAGGAGCTCGGCCGCCACTCCCTGCGACCGGGCGTGCGGTCGCACATACATGCGCTTGATTTCCGCCACCCCGGCGTCGAGCTCGCGCACACCCCCGCCGGTGACCGCCAGGTCGGCCCGCCACCCGACCAGATAGGCGCCGCGCGGCGAGCGCAGCTCGGCCGGGGAGAGCGCCGGCCGGGTCAGGCGGCTGGTCGTCCAGTAGAGCGCGTTCAACTCATCGGACATCTCGGCCAGCAACTCCGAGGCCGGCGCCTCCTCGGGGTCGCGTCGCGACAAAGCGCGTCCGGGTCACCGCACCTTGTCTGGATGCAACGCCCGAGCCATCCGCTCCATGCCCTCGCGCCAGGGCACCGTCGTCGGCCCGATCAGCTCGTGCATCCTCGTCGTGTCGATCTCCACGCTGTCGATGGTCGATTCGGTCGGCGCGAACGTGGCTTCACACCCGGTGAGCCCGGCCAGGAAGGTGCACCACTCCTCGATGCTGACCCCCTCGCTGCCGCCCCAGTTGACCGTGGTGGCCGGCACCGATGCGGCCCGCAGCAACCGGGGCACCATGGCAAAGATGTCGTCCGCATGGAGTGGGTGGTAGACGCTGGGCGCGTCGACGTGCACCGGAACCGGATGGCCCGACAGCATCATGTGCAAGTGGATGGCCGGCCAGCCGCCCCCGTCCCCGTAGGGAACCGACAGTCGGGCAATGGTGGTCGGTAACCCGTGGCGCTTCGCCCCCCAGCGGGCCGTCCCCTCGGCAGCGATCTTGCAGATGCTGTAGGTGCGCAGGAAGGGCCACACGCCGTGGTTGTCACCCAGCGGTCCGTCTTCGGCGAACTTGCGGTGACCCTCGGGCTTGTACACCCCGGTGGTCGAGCAATGGAGGAAGGCGGTGGCGTTGTGGTGGTGCTCCATGAGGTAGGCCAATCCACCGCTGTTGGCGGCCAGATCGGTCTCCCAATCGTTGGTCTTGGCCACGGCGAAGTTCAGGACGTAGTCGGCATCGGGCGGCAGTCCCGAGACGTCACCGGCCAGGAGGTCGATGGGGACGCAGTGCACCCCGGCCCCCTCCAGCTCGTCCCGGGCCGCCTGGTCGCTGAACCGGGCGGCCCCGAAGACCTCGTTGTCCCGGGCCAGGGAGAGGGCCAGTGGGCGCGCCACCTGGCCGGTGACCCCGGTGATGACGATGGTGCTTCCGGCCAGCGTGTCGTTGCTCATCCCTCTTTCGTAGTCGCTACGCTCCGCTGATGCATCTCTACGCCGCGTTTCTCGGGGGCGAGCTGGCCGCCGACCGCATGGGCGAGGACCACGAGGTGGTCTTCGTGGTGGCCGAGGACACCACGTCGGCCCGCAAGGCGGCCCAGAAGAAATGGGCTGGTGACGGTCGGGCCCATGTCGACGCGGTGACCCGACTGGACCGGATCGACGGCTATGCCATCTCGCTGTCGGCGTCGGGCCAGGGTGACACCACCGCCATGGAGGGCTACAACTAACGGCGGAACGGCGGAACGGCGGAACGGCAGAGCGGTGGAACGAACGACTACACGACCGGCGACAGCCCACCGTCGAGGTTGATGGCGGTGCCGGTGAGGTAGGAGGACCGGGCGGAGAGGAGGAAACTGGCGAGGTCGGCAAACTCCTCGCCGCGCCCGACCCGGCCCAGCGGGATGCCCGCCCCCGCCGCCAGACGCGCGTAGTACTCGGGCAGCGCCACTCCGGCCGCCGCGGCCCCCCGGACCCACTGCCCGCTCTCGATGAGCCCGATCAGGATGGCGTTGACCCGGATCCGGTCCGGGGCCAGTTCCTTGGACAGCGCCTTCATCAGTGCCATGCCGGCGGCGCGGCTGACCGAGCTCGGGGCGCTCCCGGCGCCCGGCGCCTTGGCCGCCATGGCCAGGGTGAACACGGCCGACCCGCCGCGCTGGCGCAGATGCGGCAGGGCCATCCGGGTCAGACGTACGGCCCCCATCAGCTTCAGCTGCAGGTCGCCTTCCCACAGGGCGTCATCGGTCTCCTCGAGCTTCCCGGCGGCGGATCGTCCGGCGTTGTGCACCACCCCGTCGATCCGGCCCCACCGGGCCTCGGCGCGCCCGACCCGGCCCAGCGGGATGCCGGCCCCCGCCGCCAGACCCACGTAGTACTCGGGCAGGGCCACTCCGGCCGCCGCGGCGCCCCTGACCCACTGACCGCTCTCGATGAGCCCGATCAAGATGGCGTTGACCCGGATCCCGTCCGGGGCCAGTTCCTTGGACAGGGCCTTCATCAGTGCCATACCGGCCGCCCGGCTGACCGAGCTCGGGGCGCTCCCTGCGCCCGGTGCCTTGGCCGCCATGGCCAGGGTGAACAATGCCGATCCGCCGCGCTGGCGCAGATGCGGCAGGGCCATCCGGGTCAGACGTACGGCCCCCATCAGCTTCAGCTGCAGATCGTCTTGCCAGAGGGAGTCATGGGTCTCCTCGAGCTTCCCGGCGGCGGATCGGCCGGCGTTGTGCACGACCCCGTCGATCCGGCCCCAGCGGGCCGCGGCGGCGTCGACGAACCCCTGGATCTCCGCCGCCTGCTCCACGTCGGCCTGACGGGCCAGCACATCGCCGCCTGCTGACTCCAGACCTTCGGCCGCCGCGGCCAGACGGGCTGCGTCGCGTCCGCAGATGGCAACCGCCCCACCTTCGGCCACCAGGTGCTGGGCCAGGGCCAGCCCGAGCCCGTCGGTTCCGCCGGTGATCACGGTAACCGTGCCTGCGAGTTCGAGGTCCACTATCTCGCTCCTTTATCTCGCTCCTTGGCCGAACCGGCTCGGAACGGCGCCCAGGCGCGTCGTGCCCGACCCGGGACATCCCACCAGCGATGCTCGTCTGATAATTCAGCGCTCCTGCTCGGTCGGCCGGATGAGCATCTCGTTCACGGCGACGTGGCGGGGTCGGGTCACGACGTACGCGATGGCGTCGGCGATGTCCTCCGACGCCATGAGCTCGATGCCGCCGAAGTTCTTCGCCATCTCCTCCAGGACCACCGGCCGGTTGTGGGAGGCCAGTTCGGTCGCCGTGGCCCCCGGCTCAATGATGGACACCCGGACGTGCCGGGCCGTCACCTCCTGGCGCAGGGACTCGCTGAAGGCGACCACACCGAACTTGGTGGCGTTGTAGACGCCGCTGTTGAGGCGGGCCACCCGGCCCGCCGTCGAGCTGATGTTGACCACGTCAGCCACCGAGCGCGGGTCACCTTCGGCGGCCGCCAGCAGGTGCGGCAGGGCGGCGTGCGTGCAGTACAGCAATCCGAGCACGTTGAGGGTGACCATGCGCTGCCACTCCTCGAGGGGCGCCCCGACGATGGGGCCGAGCAACATGACACCGGCGTTGTTGACCAGCGTGTCGAGCCGGCCCAGCTCGCCCACCGCGGTCTCCACCGCCGCCTGAGCCTGGGCCTGGTCGGACACATCGGCCTCGATGACCAGTGTCTTCCCGCCACCCCCGATCCGCTCGGCCAACGCTTCCAGCTTGTCCCGCCGTCGGGCCACCAGGGCGACACTGGCGCCCCTTTCGGCCAGGGCCACCGCAGTGGCCTCGCCGATGCCACTACTAGCCCCGGTTACCAGGGCCACGGTTCCGCTCAAAGACTCCGACATGGATCCTCCACCACTCTGGCGCCGCACCGGCGCGGCCACCCCCCTGGTTTAGTGGAAGCGGTGGGCCGGCGCGCCCAGCCGCGCCAGTGGCCCTCGCTACTTCTCGTCGAAGGGTTCGATCCCGAAAAGGCCGACGGGCACCCCGATGTCTTCGGGCACCCGCGTCGGGGTATCACGGTTGAGGACTTCGCCCCGGAAGAAGGCCGGGCGCAGCGCCGCGGTACGTGAACATGAGCACCACCCCGATCAGCAGCGCACCGACGTCGAGGAGGAACACACCCCCGATCTGCCACCGCGGCGCGAACGGCAAGGTCCACGTGGTGTAGGAGTTGGCCGGGTTCCAGTAGTGCCACAGGTTGTAGATGAGGCAGCCCAGCAGGATCAGTGCACCCAGGAGCGGCAGGATGCCGCGCATCCACAGGTTGCGGGCGCTCTCACCCAATGTGGAGCGGTAATACCAGACGCAGGCGAACCCGGTCAGCCCGTAGTAGAAAGCGATCATCGTCCCCAACCCAGAGACCGAGTCGACGATGACGCTGTTACCCGACGACAGGGTGTTCATCACCACGTAGAGGACGATCGACACGCCGCCCATGGCGAGCGTAGAGACGGTGGGCGTCAGGTACCGCTTGTGGATCTTGCCGAAGCTCGAAGGGATGGCCTTGTAGACCGCCATCGACAGCGTGGTGCGCGCCGTCGGCAGGATCGTCGTCTGCGTCGACGCCGCCGCCGAGCTCAGGATCATCAGGAACAGCAGGTGGGTGAGGAAGCTCCCGAAGCCGGAGGATCCGAAGATGCTGTTACCCAGCACGGACAGGACGTCGCCGGCGTGCGCCGGGTTCCGCAGACCGATGCCGTGCGTTCCGATCCCGGCGTAGGACTGCGTGGCCACCACGACGAGGCCGTAGGTAACCAGGAGGACCAGGGTGGACAGCACCGCGGCCCGACCGGGCGTGGTGTGCGGGTCCTTGGTCTCCTCATTGACCGACACCGCAGTGTCCCAGCCCCAGTAGATGAAGAGCATCACCGTGAAGCCGGCCATGAAGCCGGTCCCGGAGAAGTGGTCGAACGGGTTGAACCACGACAACGAGGGCGTGAGGTGGCCGATCGGCGCGGTCCCGGCCCCCACCTTGTACAACGCCACCACGGAGAGCACGAGGAGCATGGTCAGTTCGATGCCGAGCAACGCCTTCTGGAAGTTGGCCGAGATCTCGATCCCCACGTAACAGATGGCGGTCATCACGACGATCCACATGACACCGACCAGCAGGACCCAGCCACTGTTGGGATTGCTGCCGATCGTGTTGGCGTTGAACAACAAGAAGACGTACTGACCGGCGATCTGGGCCAGGCTGGCCATGACCAGGAGGTCGGCCGCCACGATGCCCCACCCACCCAGCCAACCGGTTTTCGGACCGAACGCCCGCGTGCCCCAGGTAAAGGTGGTGCCACAGTCCGGGTCCGTGTTGTTCAATTCCTTGTAGGCATAGGAGATGAACAGCATGGGCACGAAGGCCAGGATCGTGATGATGGGCGCCTGGAGGCCGTTGATGTAGATGACCACGAACCCGAGGGTGGCGGCCAGGCTGTAGGCGGGCGCCGTCGAGGCCACTCCCACGATGGTCGAGGAGATCAGGCCGAGCGCCCCGCCCTTCAGGCCCTTGTCGACCATGGGGTCCGGAACCTTCTCAGCCTCAGCCAGATCAGTCATGACGATCCTTTCGGGAGGTGGTCGGTTCGCACGATAGCCAATCGGCGTCACAAATGCCTCGCTTTTGTCACCGGGGACCGCTGATCTCGGCATAAATGGTCGACGAGGCTGTCGAGTGCGATACCGCACGGCCATTGAGGCGAAGGAAATCGTCGCCCGGGATTTAGCCGGTCGGGTCGGGCTGATCCGATTTGCTCATGCCCCGCCGCAGCTCGGCCAGGCTGGTGGCGAGGAGGCGGGAGACGTGCATTTGGCTGACCCCGATGGAGGTGGCGATCTCCGACTGGGTGAGACCGTCGACGAAGCGCATGCGCAAGATCGACTGCTCGCGTTGGGGCAACCGCGACATCGCGGGACCCAAAAGGGCGCGTTCCTCCACCGCGTCGAAGTTGGTGTCGTGCTCGCCCATGCGGGCCGAGAGCGGGATGTCCTGCTCGTCCGGCGCATCGATGGATGAGGCCCGGTAGCCCTGGCCCGCCTCCATGGCCTCGAGGATCGCTTCTTCCGAGGTGCCGATGGCCGCGGCAAGTTCGGCCACCGTGGGACTTCGACCGAGTTCCTGCACCATGGTGGACGTGGCATGCCCGAGCTCGAGATAGAGCTCCTGGACCCGGCGGCTGGCCCGGACGGCCCAGCCCTTGTCGCGAAAGTGGCGCTTGAGCTCGCCGATGATCGTGCGGGTGGCGAAGGCCGCGAAATCCACGCCGCGGGCGGGGTCGAATCGATCGACGGACTTGACGAGGGCAACCGAGGCCACCTGCACCAGGTCGTCGAGTTCCTCGCCCCGGTGCAGGAAACGCCGGGCCAACTGGTGGGCCAATCCGAGGTTCTCGGTGATCATCTCGGCCCGCGCCGCCTCAGAGAGCACCGGGGTCGGCGTCACGCCGCCATCCCCCTGTGCCGTCTCGCGTGCGGGTGTGTCATCCCCGCAATCGGTCACGCCAGGGGACCTCGCCGCCGCTTGCGCAGCCACGCCCGCACCATGCCGTCCTGGTCGTCGCGACCGTACTCGTCCACCAGAGCGGCCAGAATCTGCTCGCTCAGCTGCAGCGCCTCGGCTCCTCCGCTCCAGGCGTCCGGCGCCGGACCGTCGCTGACCAGCGTGCAGGAGATGTCGAGCGTCTCGTCGGAACAGGTGAACTCCACCCGAAGCTCACCGTGGTGCGCATCGCTCCCCTGGAGGGCCAGGAGGCAGAGCTCCCCGACGGCCAAGCGCAGATCCTCCAGCTCCTCGATGTCGAACCCGGCGCGGGCCGAGATGGCCGATGACACCAACCGGGCCAACACCACCAGGTCGCCGCGGGCGGGGAACGTGAGCTCGACCCGGTCGCCCACGCCGAGCGTGTCGAGGCCCACACCGTCGGATGCGTCGCTCATGAATGACCCACGGCGGCCAGCGAGTCGACGATGGGGAAGACCGTGATGAGGCCGGTGATCTCGAAGATCTTCATGATCCGGGCGTCCGACATCACCAACTGCAGGTCGCCGCCCTGCTCCCGGCAACGCTTGAGCGCCCCGACCAGCACCCCGAGCGCGGTCGAGTCGAGGAAGGTGACCGCCAGGAGGTCGATCACCAGAGAGGACCGGCCCTGGGCGATCGAGCGCGTGGAGGGATTCCTGCAGCTGCGGTGCGGTCGCCACATCGATCTCGCCCGAGACCGTCACAATGGTGGCGCCACCCTCCGATCTCTCTTCAATCTGAAACTGCTGCTCCATCGATCCCCATTCCTGGTCATTCCCCGTGTTGGGGTGCGCGCCGCTGGGTCACGCCCCGGGGACATCGCCTTGCAAGACCTATTGCCGAAACTGGTCAACCTAAACCCCGCCGGCCGAACGGAAGGCCATCCTCCCACCGGGGCCACGGTGTGCGCGAATGCAAGTGGCATTGGGCACGACGGCCCGCACGCAATAGCGTTGTCCACGACGACGATACCCACGACCACTGGGTCAGGGGGAGAACCACGTGGCCGAACCAGACAGCGAAGCCGCACCCGGTGAGGAGACCCCATCCGGCGCAGGACCGCATGGAGTCGGTGGTCATCTGGGTGGCCCTGGTGTGGGTCTCGGGTGTGGCCATCGTCGACGAGGTGTACGGAGGGGCATTCGGGCTGATCGGCTTCCTGGCGATCGGGCCGTTCATTGCCGCCTCCTTCGCCACCCCGAGGCGCACCGCGCTCGTCGGCCTCTATGCCACCGTCTTCTCGTTGGTGCTCAGCACGCCACCTCGCCAGTACGGGCAACTGAACCATCTCCTCCGCGTCCTTTTGTTGGTGGCGAGTTCGGGCGTCGCGGTGTGGATCTCCAGCCTCCGCACGCGCGGGGACCGGCAACTCTGGTCAGCCCGCAGAGCCACGCGCAACGAGCGGCGGCGGCGGGTGGCGGCCGAGACGGCCCAACGCATGCAGGCGATGGCTCGGGCCTTGACGACGGCAGCCGACCCGGCTCAGGTGGCGGACGCCGTCTTCGCCGCCCTGCGCGACGAACTGCGGGTGGACGCCGCCATCTTCGCCACCACCAACGAACGCGGGGTGCTCCAGCTCGCACCGGCAGTTCGGCTACGACTCCATGCGGCACGGCGACGACCTGCTGGTGGCGCTCGACCCTGACGGGGCCATCGGCGACGTCATGCGACGACGCGTGGCCCTCATCGCCGAGTCGGTCTCCGACCTCGCACGTGAGTGGCCGATCATCGAGGCGTCCATGCGCACGACCCGGTTCAGTTCCTTGGCCGTGGTGCCCCTCGTGGTCTCCGACCGGGCCGTGGGGGTGGTGGTCGTCCATTGGCTGCAACCCCGCACCATCTCAAAGGCCGATCGGAGCTTCCTGTTCACCATGACCGGCGCCGCGGCCCAGGCGGTCGAGCGAGCCCGCTTGACCGTGACCGAGTTCGCCAACCTGGAACGGGCCCAGAATCTCCAACACCTCACCTCGGCCCTGGCCGCGGCGACGACACCGGGTGACGTGGCCGGCGCCGCCCTGGGGGCGGGGCTGCGGGCCCTGGGGGCGCAGTCGGCGGTGTGCCGCGTCCCGCTGGACCGGGGCCACCGGTCCCTTACCTGCGTGGCCAGCAGCGGGCATCCCGTGGTGTTGGCGCACCGCGACGTGGACGCGCACGAGACGGTCTCGGGCGCGGCGTTCCTCTCGGGTCGCACCGTGACCGTGACCGTCGGCGCAACCGAGCACCTCGATCCCGACGTGTCGAACGAGGTGGACCCCGCGGCCACCACGAAGCTCAACCAACCCCTCACCATCGTGGCGGAACCGCTCACCGGGAACGTCGGGCCGCTCGGCGTGCTGGTGTTCGCCTTCGTGGCCCAACACGAACCGAGCGACCCCGAACACCGTTTCTTGTCCACCCTGGCCGGCTTGACCGCCCAGGCGCTGGAGCGGGCGCAACTCTTCGAACTGGAGCGCCAGGCGTTGCGCGACGCCGAATCAGGGCGAGAGCGGCTCTCCCTTCTCTCCGACGTGACCAAGCTGTTGAGCTCCAGCCTCAACCCGACCACGGTCATCCATCGCACCATCAACCTGGTGGTGGGGCGTCTGGCCGACGCCTGTGTCGTGGAGGTGCCGGGAGACACCGGGCTCCAGCGGCTCGACGTCGGGAGTGAACTCGTCCTCGACGCCGAGACCTCGCCCCTGATCGGGGCCGACGACACGCCCTATGACAGCGACGCGCCGGCCGCCGTGGCCTACCGGACCGGCGCGGCCCAACTGGCTCCCCTGGGCTCGCCCCTGGTGACCGCGCTCGGATTGGGCGCCTGCACCGCGCTGGCCGTGCCGATGACGGCCAACGGAGAGGTCATCGGCGTCATGACCTTCATCGACGGCGACGATCGGCACTTTCAGCCCGATGACGTCTCCTTGGCGACCGAGGTGGCCGCCCGAACCGGGGTGGCGCTCTCCAATGCCACCCAGTACCAGCGCGAGCGGGTGGTGGCCGAGGTCCTCCAACACGCCGTGCTGCCGGAGTCGCTCCCCCGGGTCGACGGCATGCACTTCGACGCCGAATACCGGGCCGGTGCCGCCGGGACCTACGCCGGCGGCGACTGGTACGACATCGTCCGGCTCGACGACGAGCGCGTCTTCTTCAGCGTCGGTGACGTCATGGGCAAGGGTGCCCCCGCCGCCGCACTCATGGGACAGGTGCGCAGCGCCCTGCGGGCCTACGCCGTGACCGGTCAGTCCCCGTCCGACGTGCTCTCCTCACTCGATCACCTCTTCGACACGTTGGCGGAGGACCGGGTGGTCACGGTCGTGGTGGGCGTGCTCAACCCCAAGACCGGAGCGGTACGACTGACCAACGCCGGCCACCCACCCCCGCTGGTCGTGCGGGCCGACGGCGCCACGTCGTTCTGCGCATCGCACAGCTCGCTGCTGATCGCTGCCGGACTGGGCCAATCCGCCCGCCCGGCTCACGAGCTCGAGTTGGCCCCGGGTGACTCCCTGGTGATGTTTTCCGACGGCCTGGTGGAACGGCGGGGAGAGTCGATCACGGTCGGCATGGACCGGCTGTCCGAGGTAGCAACTGAGGTAGCGAGAGACGGGTGGCCCACCCGGCCGGCCGGCACCCTGGCCACGCTTTTGAGCCACGCCGAGAGCACCGATGACGTCGTCGTCCTGTCCCTGCACTACGTCGGCGTCCCGGCCGAGGGTACGAACGGGACCGAATTGGGTACTGGACAAGGTGGGATGTCGACTCTGTACCTGGAACCAGTGGTGGAGAGCACCACACAAGCCCGCCATTGGGTCTCGGCTCGACTGGGTGATCTCCCGCTCGAGGTCGCCGAATGTGCGGCCCTCTTGACCTCGGAGTTGGTCACCAACGCCGTGTTGCACGCCGCCACCCCCCTGTCGGTGACCCTGCACGTCCTCGCCGGCCGGATCCGGGTCGACGTGGCCGACGGCAGCCCGGTCATCCCCGCGCTCAAGGAATACGGCCCGCACGCGGCCACGGGCCGGGGGCTCACCCTGTTCAACACGCTGGCTTCGAGCTGGGGTGTGCATGCGGTCCCCGGCGGGAAGATCGTCTGGTTTGAGTTGCCGGTCGATGTGCCGGTCGGGGTGGGAGAGGTCTCCGATGGCACGTTCCATTTCGATCTGATCGGCATGGCCCAGGCCGATCAGATCGAGCCGGACGGGACGTCGCCCCACGTGACGGTCGAGCTGCTGGGGATCCCGGTCGACCTCCTGCAAAAAGCCAGCGAGGAATACGAGGGGTTGTTTCGGGAACTGCGCCTGATGAAGGAACGGGCCGACTCCGGCCTCCCTTCGGCCGCCCAGTTGTCCGACCGCCTTTCGGTGCTGGTCTCGGATGTCGGCAGCCGTTTCAACGGTTTCGGGCCCGGGATGGACGAGAACTGGCAGGAGGTGGTGGACCGCAACGTGGCCACCTATGACTGGCGCATTTCCCTGCCCCAGGCGGCGGCCACCGCCTGCGAGTACTACAGCGCCATGCTCGACGAGGCCGACGAGTTCAGCCGGTCGGCCCGATTACTGACCCTGCCCGCCTCGAATACCAGCATCGCGGTCCGACGCTGGTTCCTCTCCGAACTGGTCAGCCAGCTCCATGGCCAGGCCCCGACACCGTGGAACCGCAGTCGCCATCACGCCGACCTCATGCAGCGGACCACGTGATCCCGGGGCGTCAGCGGGCCTCCCGGGCCGCCTTCTTGAAGACCTTGGCGTAGAACTCCAGTCCCTCGGGGGAGAGGCGCGCCGCCGGGCCGCTGGCGATGGAGACCCGCTCGGGGATGATGCCCCACACCGGTACCTTCAGTTCCTCCCACCAGGCGATGGTGGCGTCCAGGTCATTGGTTCCGAGCCGGGCCGAGCAGATGACCACGCCGGCCGGAATGTTGGACGGGGTCATTTCCAGCGTGGCGACCACCCGGTTCGGCTCGACCCCACCCGACCGGGTGGGGATGACCACGACATCGGCCCGGGTCAGCGCCGCCCGCACGATGCGCTCTTCCCCCGGCGGCGTGTCGACCACCACCACGCCCTCGCTGCCGTCCATGGCCCGGATGACCGTCCGCTCCGATGGGGCCTCGAACAGGTCGACCCCTTCGATCGGCCTGGTCTCGAACCACTCGGCCGTCGATCCCTGGCGATCGGCATCGACCAGGCGCACCGGGGAGCGCCCGCGGCCGGCCGCGACCCCGGCCAGGTACACGGCGGTGGTCGTCTTGCCGGCTCCACCTTTGACGTTGCTCACCACAATGTTCATTCCGTCGGGACCTCCGCCCGTAGGGTATCGGCCGCGGTCGGCCTCGGCTCACGGCAACAGCAGGCGACCCAGGCGCCGGCGGGTGATGGCGACACCGACGACGGCCATGACCGCCAGATAGAGGACATGGAGGAGCAGGGCCCAGTAGAAGATTCCCAGGTCACATGATCGGACCAACACCACGCCCTGGTAGAGCGGCGTGCAACGGACCACGGCCTGCAGCCACCCCGGGTACACCGTGATCGGGTAGAAGGTGGCCGAGAACAAGAAGAGCGGGATGAACGTCAACGAGACCATGTCGAAGTCCTGCCAGGTCCGCATGTACGTCGTGCCGGCCATGCCGGCGGAGGCGAAGGCCAGGCTGATGAGGATGGCCGCCGGCCAGCACAGGATGGCCCACGGGGAGACCACGTACCCGAGCCCGGTCATGATGAGCAGGAAGGCGCCCGAGTACAGGGCGCCGCGCAGGACGCACCAACCCAGTTCGCCCAGGGCGACGTCACCCACACCGAGCGGGGTGGACAGCATGGCGTCGTAGGTCTTGGAGATCTTCAGCTTCATGAAGACCAGGAAGGTGGAATCGATCATCGCCCCGTTCATGGCCGACGACGCCAGCAGCCCCGGGGCCACGAAGGCCGTGTAGGCGATGTACCGGCCGTCCACGGGGATGGGGCCCACCAGGTGGCTGAGGCCCACGCCGATGGAGAGGAGGTAGAAGAACGGCTCGAAGAAGCCCGAGACCAGGAAGATCCAGGAGCGCCGGTAGACCAGCACGTTCCGCTCGAGCACGCGCGCCGCGTAGCGGCCGCCCAGGGCGGCGAACGGGGTGACCCGCAGCGGGAAGCTGCCGCGCTTCGGAGTCTCCAGTGTGGTGCTCATGTGGTGCTCATGTGGTGCTCACACCACCAACCGCTTGGCGAAGGTGTGCCGCCCCACGGCGTAGCCCACGCCGACCCAGAGGCACAGGTAGGCGGCATGGCCCAGGTCGGGCCACAGGTGGACGGTCCCGAGGGTCAGGTCACGGCACAGGGCCACGCCGTGAAAGAGCGGCGAGATGTAGGCCACCACCTGCAGCACCAGGGGCAGCTGCGAGATGGGGAAGAAGATCCCCGAGAAGAGGAAGAGCGGGATGATCACGAAGCGGTAGAGCGTGGAGAACCCGCTGTCCTTGTCGAGCGTGGCGGCGAAGGCCGCCATCGGGGCGCCGAAGGCCATTCCGGTCAGCACCGCGACCGGCAGGGCCAGGATGGCCCAGAACGAGAAGATGGTCCCGAAGGCGGCCATCACGGCCAGGTAGATGGACACCACGATGGCGATGCGGGTGGCCACCCAGGCCAAATGGCCGATGAGCACGTCGTAGACACTGAGCGGCCCGGCCAGCATGGCCAGGTAGGTCCGCATCCACTTGATGGCCCCCAGGACGGGGTACATCATGTCGTTGGTGCCGATCTGCATGGACGTACCGGCCAGCAACCCAGGGGCGAGATAGGCGAGATAGCTGACCCCACCGACGCCGTGGGAGTGCTTGTCGATGAGCGAGCCGAGGGCGATGCCCATGGCGGCCAGGTAGAGGATCGGGATGAGGAAGCTGGTGGCGATGGAGCTCTTCCACGTCCGCTTGTACTGATAGCCCCAGTAGCCGGCGGCGCGGAGCCACATGGGCGTGGCCATGCGCCGCGCCGGGACCACTTCTCCGTGCTCGAAGAGCGTGGCGGTCACGTCGGTGGTGCTCATGGAGGCGCTGACCCGACTCAGTCGACGAGGGTACGGCCGGTCAACCGGAGGAAGACGTCCTCCAAGGTCGAGCGACGCACCAGAGTGCTCTGCGGGCTCAGGCCCCGACCGTGCACCTCGGCCAGGGCCGCGTCCCCGTCATCGGTGTAGAGCAGGATCCGGTCGGGCAGCACCTCGTGACGGTCCGCCAGGTCGGCAAGCTTCTCGGCCAGGGCCTCGTGTTGGCCCGGTTGGAAGCGCAGTTCGACCACCTCTTTGGTGGCGTGCTCCTCGATCAGCTGGCGGGGGCTGCCCTCGGCGGCGAACCGGCCCTTGTCCATGACGACCAGGCGGTCGCACAGTTGCTCAGCCTCGTCCATGTAGTGGGTGGTGATCACCAGGGTCACCCCCTGCAGCTTCAGCCGGTAGAGGCGGTCCCACAGCAGGTGGCGGGCCTGGGGGTCCAGCCCGGTCGTGGGCTCGTCGAGGATGAGCAGGTCGGGGTCCGAGATGAGGGCCCGGGCGATGGTCAGGCGCCGCTTCATGCCGCCCGAGAGCGGGTCGACCCGGTCGTGGGCCCGGTCGGTCAGCTGCGCGAACTCCAGCAATTGATCGGCCCGTTGGCGGATGAGCTTGCGGGGCATGTCGAAGTAGCGCCCGTAGATCATGAGGTTGTCGAGGACGGTGAGGTCCAGGTCGAGGGAGTCTTCCTGCGGCACCAGCCCCATGCGGGCCCGAATGGCCGGGCCGTCGGTCACCGGGTCCCGGCCCAACACCCTGAGCGTGCCCCCGCTGATGGGCGAGATGCAGGAGATCATCCGCATGGTCGAGGTCTTGCCCGCCCCGTTGGGCCCCAGGAAGCCGAACGACTCGCCCCGGGCGATGGTGAAGTCCACCTTGTCGACGGCCACGAAGTCGCCGAAGCGTTTCTCCAACTGGTGGGCCTCGACCATGGGCGCCACCGCCGGGTCCCCGGCGCCGGGGCGCCCGGGCGCGGCAGACTCGCTGTCGCGGCCCTCGTCGGGCGGCGGCACGTCAGTCGTCGGCGATGAGTATGACGTCATTGTCAGGCAACGATACCGTGCACCCCGAGAGCCCAAATTCGCCCGAAGGGCCGGGAACGACAGAGGAGGCAGCGTCGACATGGCAGCGCACGCAGTTCGAAGGTTCCCCGAGGGGTTCACCTGGGGCACGGCCACGGCCGCCCACCAGATAGAGGGCGGCAACGCCAATAACGACTGGTGGGAGTTCGAGCACGCGCCCGACACGGTGTGCGCCGAGCCCTCCGGGGACGCGTGTGACTCGTGGGACCGGTGGCGGGAGGACGTCGAACTGGTGGCGTCTCTCGGCCTGGACAACTACCGCTTCTCGGTCGAATGGAGCCGCATCGAGCCGGCAGAGGGGGAGTTCTCCCGGGCGGCGCTGGCGCACTACCGGGGGCTGTGCGCCGCGCTGCGTGACCGGGGGATCGATCCGGTGGTCACCTTCCACCACTTCACGACCCCGCGGTGGCTCACCGATCAGGGTGGGTGGGAGAGCGGGGCCGCCGTCGAGCGCTTCGGTCGCTTCAGCGAGGTGGTGGCCGGCGCACTGGGCGACGTCATGTCCCGGGCCTGCACCATCAACGAGCCCAACGTGGTGGCGGTCATGGGCTGGATGGCCGGCATGTTCCCACCCGGCAAGACGGACAAGGACCAATCCCGGGCGGTGGCGCAGAACCTGATCGCCGGGCACCGGGTCGCCGTCGAGGCCGTCCGGGGTACCGCGCCGGGGGTGCCCGTGGGCCTGACCCTGTCCATGACCGACTACCAGCCCCTCGAGGGCGGCGAGGCCAAGCTCGAGAGCAGGCGACACCACTCCGAGGACGTCTTCCTCGACGCCACCGGAGGCGACGATTTCCTGGGCGTGCAGGTGTACACGCGCAATCGCATCGGTCCCAACGGGTGGGCCGGGGCCGAGCCGGGTGTGCCCGTGCTCGACATGGGCTACGAGTTCTACCCGGCGTCGCTGGCCAACTGCCTCCGACGGGCCTGGGACTACACCGGCGGGAGCCTGCCGCTGCTGGTCACCGAGAACGGGATCGGCACCACCGACGACGTCCAGCGCATCGACTACGTGCGCCAGGCGCTCGACGGGGTGCTCGATGCCATCGCGGAGGGGATCGATGTGCGGGGTTACACCTATTGGTCGCTGCTCGACAACTTCGAGTGGGCGCTGGGGTACCGCCCCCGCTTCGGTCTGGTCTCGGTGGACCGGACCTCGTTCGCCCGCAGGCCGAAACCGAGCGCCGCGTGGTTCTCGACGGTGGCGGCGGCCAACGCCCTCGACGCCTAGGACCGGCTCAGACGGCGGCCAGCTCCGTGTTGGCCACCACGGCATCGATGATCTGGTCCCACAGGCCCTCGGGCAGGTCGTGCCCCATGCCCGGGATCAGGATCAGCTTCGAGCCCGGCACGGCCGCGGCCGTGGCCTTGCCGCCGCTCACCGTGACCAGTGGGTCGGCCTCCCCGTGAATCACCAGGAAGGGCACCTCTACCCGGCGCAATCCCTCGGTGCGATCGGGTGAGGCCAGGATGGCCGCCAACTGACGTGCGGTGCCCTCGGGGCAGAAGTTGCGGTCGTAGGCGGCCTCGGCCCGCCGCGTCATCATCTCGGCGTCGAAGGGGAAGCCGGGAGAGCTGATCACCTTGCTCCCTTCAACGCTGGCGGCCACGGCTTCGTCGCGGCTGGTGGCCGGCGGTCGCAGGAGCGCCGTCGCCGCTTCGGCCGTGGGCGCGCCCACGGCACGGTCGCCCGTGGTCGACATGATCGAACAGGCCGTGAGGACGCGTTCGGGATGGTTGATGACGAGCGCCTGGGTGATCATGCCCCCCATGGAGACGCCCATCACGTGGGCTGCGTCGATGCCCAGGTGGGCCAGCAGGGCCGACGCATCGTCGGCCATGTCCTCGATCCGGTACGAGGCCGACGAGCCGTCTCCGGTGAAGAGGGCGCCGAGGTCGGGCGTGCCGTCGAACTTGGTCGAGAGCCCGATGTCGCGGTTGTCGTAGCGGATGACGAAGAAACCGCGGGCCGCCAGCTCCTCGACGAATGCCTGGGGCCAGGCGATCAACTGGCCGCCTAGGCCCATCACCATCAGGAGTGCGGGATCGGCCTGATCTCCGCTGGTCTCGAACTCGATCGTCGATCCCATTGACGTGTGCGGTGGGCACGTGCGGCTCCCTTCGGGCGATGACGATGCTCCGGCGCCGTTCTCTCCGGCGCTGTTCTCTCAGGCGATTTCCTAGCAGGCCCGGAGTCGGTGCGCCCGCTCCCCTCAGGTCGTGGTCGACGGCGTGGCCCGGGACACCGGCCTGCGCCGGGCCACGGCGCGCCGGTGGCGCGGTCCGGGCTTGGCCCCGACCAGGAAGGTCTCGAACCCGGCGAGGCACACGATGTAGATGGGAAACGCCACCTCGGCGGTGGTCCAGTCCGTGACGGTCAGCAGGAGGATGGCCGCGTTCAGGAGCGCACCGAGATACGCCGACACGGATTCGGTCTCGGGATCCGTCCAACTCTTGACCAGGGTCGGAATTCCGGCCAGCAGGTCGGCCACGATGGCGGCCACGATGGCCACCACCCCACTGCGGGTCACCAACCACCCCACCGTCCCGGCCACCGAGAGCGCACCGCACACATAGTCGAGGCGACCGATCCTCCACACGGCGGCCGGGTTGTGGAAGGACGCGATGAAGATCAACAGCGGCATGAAGCCGATGGTGAAGGTGGTCAGCGTGCGCAGTCCCACGCCGGATTTGAACTCCACCGCGGCGGCCAGCAGCGGGGCCACCGCCCACAGCAACCAGGTCACCCGGTTGGGCTGGGTGGTGCCACGGATGGTGTCGCGCAGGTACGCCGTGGCGCCGAGGACGCCGATGGCCACCCCCAGGTAGACGAACTGCTCGTTGATCACGGTGGGACAGTCTGCTGCCCCGGCGCACCGCTCCGTCGGATCCCGGGGTGACGCCCCTTCGGCGGCGGCGCCCGCTAACTTCCCCTCCACGGGGCATCGCACGGCGGTGGGCTGGGAACCTGACCCCATCACTCAGCACGGAAGACGGGAACATGCGACCCGGAGCACCCACTAGCGCACAGGCCCCACCAGATGAGGATCTCCCGGCGTGGGTGAGCTGCTCGTCATCGCCTTCCTCGGAGGCCTCATCACCGGCCTCTCCCCCTGCATCGTGCCCGTCCTGCCGGTGGTGGTCGCGGGCGGATCGGCCGGAACCAGCCGGGCCCGCCCCTACCTGATCATCGCCGGGCTGGTGGTCAGCTTCAGCCTGGCCGTGCTCGTCGGCAGCACCGTGCTCAGCGCCCTCGGCCTGCCCCAGAATTTCCTCATGTGGCTCGGGATCGGGCTGCTGCTCGCCTTGGCCGTGGGCCTCATGATCCCGAAGGTCGGTGAGTTGATCGAGCGGCCCTTCAACCGACTCGGGTCGACGCGCTACG
The DNA here is from genome assembly GCA_963743785.1 of uncultured Acidimicrobiaceae bacterium. GTDB lineage: Bacteria > Actinomycetota > Acidimicrobiia > Acidimicrobiales > RAAP-2 > Bog-473. The sequence goes on from CAVURD010000004.1 coordinate 152,713, forward strand.
CCGACTCGGGCGGTGGGTTCGTCCTCGGGCTCAGCCTGGGCCTGGTCTTCGTGCCCTGCGCCGGCCCGGTCCTGGCCGCCATATCGGCCGCCGCCGGCAACCACCGGGTGGATGCGTCCACCTTCTTTGTCACCATCTTCTACGCCGCCGGTGCCACCCTGCCCCTGCTCGTCTTCGCCGTGCTGGCCCAGCGCGCCGCCACCGGATGGAAGAAGGTGCGCGAGCACCTCCCGGTCCTCCGGCGGGTGGCCGGCGCCGTGCTGGCGGTCACCACCCTGGCCATCGCCTTCGGGGTCCTCGATCCGCTCCAACGCGCCGTGCCGGGCTACACCGTCCGCGCTGGAAAACCGCATCGAGAGCAACGCCGCCATCGCCAATCAACTTCACGCCCTCAGCGGCGAGAAGGCCAACACGTTGGCCCAGAAGCAGGCGGCCGCGGCCAAGGAGGGAACGAGCTCGTTGCCCCGCCTGGCCAAGGCGCCGAATTTCACCGGCATCGTCACCTGGCTCAACACACCGGGCGACCAGCCTCTGTCGCTGGCCCAACTCAAGGGCAAGGTGGTGTTGATCGACTTCTGGACCTACTCGTGCATCAACTGCCAACGCTCGCTGCCCCACGTCGAGAGCTGGTACAACGAGTACAAGAAGGACGGCCTGGTCGTCGTCGGCGTCCACACCCCGGAGTTCGCCTTCGAGCACGTCGTGTCCAACGTGCGCAGCGAGGCGGGCAAGCTGGGGGTCGACTACCCGATCGCGGTGGACAACAACTACGGCACCTGGGACGCCTACAGCAACCAGTACTGGCCGGCCGAGTACCTCATCGATCCCAGCGGGGAGGTACGCGCCTACGACTTCGGAGAGGGCGGCTACGGCACCATGGAGTCGAACATCCGCCAGTTGCTGACCGCCAACGGAGCGACCCATCTGCCCACCCCCGACCGATGTGGCCGACAAGACCCCGACCAACCAGACCACCCAGGAGACCTACCTCGGCTACTCCGAGTCGAACCCGCAGTACTTCGTGGGGACGGCGCTCGACTACAACAAGGCCGTCGACTACCACGCGCCCTCGTCCATCCCGCTCAACGACCTCGCCTTCAGCGGGACGTGGACCGACCGTTCGCAACAGGCGACCGCCGGCGCCAATGCCGCGCTGTCCCTGCACTTCACCGCCGACGACGTCTACCTCGTCCTGGGTGGGAGCGGGTCGGTCGACGTCTCCTATAACGGCCGTCACCTCTCCACCGTCAAGGTGAGCGGCATCCCCACGCTCTACACGCTGTTCTCCGGGCAGGCGCTGCAAACCGGGCAGTTGGGCTTGCAGGTCACCCCCGGCGTGCAGGCCTACGACTTCACCTTCGGCTGACCCGGACGGCGCCGGCGTCTAGTTGATCTGGCGTTGGCGCCCGACCCAGTAGGGGTCCCGCAATTGGCGCTTGAGGATCTTGCCCGAAGGGTTGCGGGGGAGGACATCGATGGTGTCGACCGACGTGGGCGCCTTGTAGTGCGCCAGGTGCCGGCGACAGTGGGCCATCACGGCGGCGGCGTCGATGACGCCGCCGCGGCCCGCGGCGGGCACCACGATGGCCTTGACCGTCTCGCCCCAGCGGTCGTCGGGTACCCCGATCACCGCCGCGTCGACCACGGAGGGGTGCGAGAGGAGCACATTCTCCACCTCGGCCGGGTAGATGTTCTCGCCGCCGCTGACGATCATGTCCTTCATGCGGTCGTGGAGGTAGAGGTAGCCCTCGGCGTCGACGTACCCGGCGTCACCGGTACGGAGCCAGCCGCCGGCGACCACGGTGGCAGCCGTCTCCTCGCTCTTCCCCCAGTACCCGGCCATGTTGTACGGCCCGCGGGTCCAGACCTCGCCGACCTGCCCCAGGTCGGCGTCACCCAGGGAATCGGGGTCGACGATGCGGATCTCGACCCCCGGATGGGGCCGGCCGGCCGATCGCAGCAGGTGCTGGCGCGGCCCTTCCGGATCGTGGTCCTCGGCCCGCAGGGCCGTGATGGCGCCGGTGGTCTCGGTCATGCCGTAGACCTGGTTGAATCCGCAGCCGAAGGCGGCCATGCAGCGGATCAGCACGTCCTCGGAGATGGGCGACGCCCCGTAGAAGATGTGGCGCAGACTGGTCAGGTCGGTTGACGGCAAGGTCGGGGTGGCCAGCAGCGCCATCAACACGGCCGGCACCACGAACATCTCGGTGATGCGCTCGGTGGCGATGAGCTCGAGCAACCGCGCCGGATCGACGTCACGCAGGATCACCGACCGACCACCCCGCGACATGCCGCACAGCGCCCATCCGGAGCCGCCGATGTGGAAGAGCGGCATGGCCACCAGGCTGACAGTGTCGCCGGTGATGCTGAAGGTGCGCCCGGCTTCGGACACCGCCGTCGAGAGGTTGGCGTTGGTCAGCATGACCCCCTTGGGGAGCCCCGTGGTCCCCGAGGTGTAGAGCTGCATGCTGACCTCCTGCGGTCCTCCTACATGGCCGGGGTCCGTCTCGGGGCACCCGTCGAGCCACTGGTCATAGGAGATAGCCCGGGGATCGGGGCACTGGGCCGGTCGCACCGGGGTCTTCCAGCACGACGATGCGCCGCACGGCGGGCAGTGCACTGTCCATCTGCGCCAACGCCGGCAGGTAATCGGCGTGGACCACCAGGATGCACGCGGCGGCGTCATCGATGATGGCCGCCATCTCGGCGGGCGCCAGGCGCCAGTTCACCGCCACGTTGACGGCACCGAGCAACGCCCCGCCGAAGAGCACATCGAAGTAGGGCAGGCCGTTCCGGTCGAGCAGGGCCACCCGGTCACCCGCCGCCAGCCCGTCGCGCCGGCACGCCTGGGCCACCCGGCAGGCCCAGCGGTACTCCTCCGACCACGTGCGCCGGATCCCGGCCCGCCACCAGCATCTCGTGGTCCGAGCTGGGACCGGGCCAGCCGCCGCATCAGGCCGGCCACCGTGAATCCGTCCGGTGGAACCACGTCAGCTGGGGTCGAGGTCATGAGCCACTTTCTCGCGTCGGGATACCGGAGTGGCCCCGTTCTCGGACCTGGACCCTACGGGCGGCGGCGTGCCCGTGCATGACGGCCCGACCATCCGGTCTCACGCCATCAAAAGAGGCCGAACATTGGCTCTTCATTTCCAGAATAAACGGGGCCATTCGACGCGATCAATAGAGGTAAATAGGCTCCCTCGGCGACGGTTTATGTGAACAACATCACAATCTCCGTCCACATATACCCAGGTCAACGTCCTATGTGACGCGGCGAACCGGGCTAATCGACACCATCCTGCTACATTGTTCTCCGCAAAGACTGATCGGCCTTTCTGCTTCATGCTGCGGCGTGCAATTCAGCTGTATGCAGAAGGTGGTGCCGGTCGGACGCACCACGGACCAGTCGGGGTTCCGGCGCGCCTGTCGCTCGGGCGAGCGGCCGACGACGAAAAGAGGACACACCGAGGACAATCCCCGGGCTTCACACAACCGGCCGCACACCCTGCGGCGATATGCCAGATCGGACGATGCCTTCCCGCTCTCCGATCGGGGCGCGTATGCAATGGCCGGAGCCCGCCCTCCACCGAGCAGAGCCTGGCGCCACGTGCGCCCGACGAAGGGAGGTGCCGTGCGGATCCGCATTGCACTCGGTACGGCGATCGCCGTCACCTGTATGACCATGACCTCAGCCATTCTGATGGCACTGGGCCGCACCCCCGATGCCGCGGCATCGAACGCGAAATCGGTCCCAGCCACGAGCAGCCACACCACGCCGTCTTCGAATTCCAACCTGGCCGCACTCGACGTACCCGTCGTGGTCCACACGCCGCTCGGGTTGGTCATCGACGTCGGCGGCGGCCACTTTCCCATCACGGCCCCGACCACCGCGCCGGCCGCGCCGGCCGCCGCCCCAGTGGCGCCGGCGGCCGCGACCGTGACGGCGACGCCCCCGCCCACCGCGGCACCGGCGGTGGTGCCGATCAATGACAGCAACAGCGTCGCCACGGCCGATTGGCAGTGCATCCGGGTGCACGAATCGGGTGACAACTACAACAACCCGAACATGCCCTCGGGTGCGTACGGCATCCTGATCAGCACCTGGCAGAGTTTCGGCTACTCGGGCTGGCCCTACCAAGCCGCCCCCGCCGTCCAGGACGCGCTGGCCCTGCGCCTGCACGCGGAGGACGGGTTCGATCCGTGGAGCTCGCGTTTCGCCTGCGGCCTGTAGCCGCTGGAGGTCAACCCAATCCGAAGATGGCGTTGACCTGTCCCATGTCGAAATAGTCCCGCCAGGCGGTGATCTTCCCGTCGCGCACATGGAAGACGCCCATGACCGGGAGGGGTGCCGTCTTTCCCTGCATGGTGAAGGTGTCGGTTCGCTCCGTGAGCACGGCCGCGCCGTCACTGGCCAGATGGTGGATCTCGAACTCCAGCCCTTCGCAGATGCCGAGGAACATGTCGATCGTCGCCATGGTGGCCTCGATCCCCTCGGCCGGATCCATCGGGATGTTGTGGTACACCACATCGTCGGAGAAATAGGGGCGGAGCAGATCGGCATCGCGTTGACTCACCGCGTCGCAGAACTCCCGCACGACCTCTTCGGCACTTCCCATGGCCCACCTCCGACCGGCGGGTCGGACGGCCGTCCGACCCGAACGCCCACGCTATCGAGAAGTCAGCCAAGATGGCGGGGTGGTGACCACGACACGACGGGTGGCCGTCCTGGCCCCGATGCGACCTGAGCTCAAGGCGGTCGTGCGGGCAGGCGGCCTCACCCGGACGTCCGGACGACGCGGTGTTCTCGCATGAGGGCTCGGCGGGTACCTGGTCGGTCTCGGCCGGGATCATCGGGATGGGGCCCGCCGTGGCCCGGGAGGCGACCGAGCGCCTGCTCGAACGTGGGCCGTTCGACCACGTCATGGTGGTGGGCATCGCCGGCGGGCTCGATCCGGCCCTCCCGGTGGGTTCCCTCATGGTGCCGAGCAGGGTCCAGCTCCATCCCGACGGGCCGGTTCGGCGCACCCGCCCCCTGCCCTCGCGCCAGGCCGAGGGCGGCCTGATGACGACCGATGGCCTGTTCTCCGATGAGGACGTGTGGCGCCCCATTCTTGACGCGGGGTTCGGCGCCGTCGACATGGAGGCCTCCGGCGGTGGGCGAGGCGTGTGAACGCGCCGGGGTCGACTGGTCGGTCTACCGGGGCATCAGCGATCGGCCGGACGAGCACATCGTCGACCAAGCGGTCTTCGCCCTCAGCAAGCCCGACGGTTCGGCCGACCTGGCGGCCGTGGGCAAGTACCTGGCCCGAGATCCCCGGCGGGCCAAGGCACTGGCCCACCTGAACCAGTGCATGCACGTGGCGGCCACGGTGGCGGCCGAAGCGGCCTTCGCCGATCTGGCCCAGTCCTACTCCTCGTAGTTCGCGGCCGCCTTCCCGTTGCGCTCGGTGCGGCGGGCGATGACGTGCACGTCGATGCCGGCATCGGCCGCCTTGCGCAGAATCTGCTGGACGATGGCGCCACGGGTCACGGACTGCCAACGCGAGCGCTTGGAGGTACCGATCACGATTTGCGTGATCTGGTGATCGACCGCCGCAGCGACAAGGGTCGTCGCCACATCCTCCCCTTGGGCCGTCTCCCAACTGCCTCCGACGTCACGCGTCAGCTCCTCCAGGGAGGCGGTGTCGTTCCGATTGGTCCCGATGTCGCCGGCGATGACGTGGAGCACGAGGAGCTCGGCCTTGCTGCGCGCCGCAATGCGGGCGGCCCGGCGGATGACCGTGTCGTTCCCGGGGGCTCCGGTCACGGCGACCAGAATCCGTTCCGCGGTGTCCCAGACCTCGCCTGAAGCATTGGCGCCCCGCGAGCGCAGGAACTCGAGCAGCTCCTCCTCGGTCTCGTCGGCCACGAAACGCAGGGACAATTCGCGCAACGCCACCAGGTTCTCCATGCGGAAGAAACCCGACAGGGCGGAGTGCACCTTGGCTTCGGGATAGATGTTGCCGTGCAGCATGCGGCGCCGCAGCTGGTCGGCCGACGAGTCGATGAGCTCGAGCTGGTCGGCTCGACGCACCATCCAGTCCGGGACGCGTTCGCCGATGGTCACTCCGGTGATCCGCTCCACCGCGTCGGCCAGCGACTCGATGTGCTGAATGTTGACGGTGGTGATCACGGCGATCCCGGCGTCGAGAATGGCCTCCACGTCTTGCCAACGCTTCTCGTTGACTCCGGGTGCCGGCACGTTGGTGTGGGCCAGCTCGTCGATCAAGACGACCTCTGGGCGCCGGATGAGAATGGCCTGCAGGTCCATCTCTTCCCACGTTGATCCCCGGTAATCGACGCTCTGGCGGGGCAGGACGGGTAGATCGCGGAGCTGGGCCATGGTGTACGGGCGCCCGTGCGTCTCCACGAAGCCCACAACGACATCGGCCCCGCGCTGGAAGCGGCGCCACCCCTCGTCGAGCATGGCGACCGTCTTGCCCACCCCGGCGGCCGCACCCAGGTACACCCGGAAGCGACCGGTGGGGCGAACTTCGTCGCCATCGGGATCATTGTTCGAAATGGTCATCCCCCATTGACAGGCCTGCACCACGAAGGGCGTCGGTACACTCGGGTACAGGTGATGGATATTGCCGGGAAGTTGTGACGAACACGATGCCAAGCTTGCAGACCACCGATGGAGCGTACCGGCGGGTCGCCCTCGGCACCATTGTGGCTCTGGTCGGACTGGCCGCCTTGCTGCTCCTCATGTTGCCGATCCGATCCCACCTCACCATCGCCGCCCCGGCACTGGTCTTCGTGGTCCCGGTCATTCTCGGCGTCGTGGTGGGCGGGTTCGTTCCGGGCGCGGTGGGAGCGGTGGCCGGGTTCCTGCTCTACGACATCTTCTTCCTTCCTCCGTACGGCACCCTGGGCATCCGTGCGGCACAGGACTGGATTGCCTTGGTCGTCTACGTGGTGGTGGTGCTGATCGTGGCCCGGGTGGTCACCAACCTGCAGGCGGCCCGGCAGGAGGCCAATCGCCGCGAAGAAGACGCCAACCGGCTCTTTGAGCTCTCCCAGGCCCTGATCGGCGACTTCACGCTCCCGCAATTGCTCGAACAGATCGTGGCCACGGTGCAGGCCCTCTTCGCCCCACGCTGGGCGGTCCTGCTCCTCCCCGACGCGAGCGCGGCGGTGGGGGTCGAAGACGCCGAACTCTCGGTCGCCGCCCGGGCCGGCCAGGCGATCACGGCCGACGAACTGGAGTCCCTCACTGCCGGCGGAGGCCAGACCCGATCGCTCGGCTTGCCCGGTGGTGTCGTACCCAGCCGAGTGGCCGTGGCCCTGGTGGCGAGCAATCGCCCCGTGGGCCTGTTGGTGCTCCAAGAGGTGCGCTTGCACCGGCAGGACCGGGCCCTGCTCGGAACGTTCGCCAACCAGGCCGCGCTGGCCGTCGAACGGGCACAGCTCCAGGACCAGGTGCTGCGGAGCCGTCTCCTCGAAGAAATCGATCGTTGGCGCCGCGCCATGATGGGAGCGGTCTCCCACGACCTGCGCACGCCGCTGGCCTCGGTCAAGACCGCGGTGTCCAGCTTGCGCCAGGACGGCGACAGCATGGGGACCGAGGACCGTGCCGATCTCCTCGAGCTCATCGAGCTGCAGTCGGACCGGTTGGCCCGGCTGGTCACCAACCTCCTCGACATGACCCGGATTGAATCGGGCGCCCTCTCCCTGCGCTTCTCCCCCATTCCCCTCGACGAGCTGGTCAGCGAAGCGCTCGATGCCGTGTCGGGCTTGGTCCCGCCGGCGCGGGTCGTGGTGGGTGACACCGCTGATCTCCCGCTGGTCGAGATCGACCACCAGTTGATCGCCCAGGTCCTGGCCAATCTGCTGGAGAACGCAGCGCGCCTCGCCCCGGAAGAGAGCCTGATCCACATCGGCGCCCGAGCAGTTGCCGGGGCCTCGGGACAGGTGGTCGAGATCTCGGTGGCCGACGAGGGTCCGGGCATCGCGGCCGACCAGCGAGAGCAGGTCTTCGAGATGTTCAGCAGTCACAGTGGGGGTGACCGGGCCGGGCTCGGCTTGACCATCGCGAAGGCCTTCGTCGAAGCGCACGGGGGCTCCATTTGGATCGACCCCCACATGGTGAACGGGGCCCGGGTGGTCTTCACCGTGCCCGGAGCGGCGCAGGTTCCGGCCCATGTGTGACCGGGGAGTCCGGCCATGACGAAGGTGCTGGTCGTCGACGACGATCCTTCGTTGATCAAGGCGCTTCGCATCGGTCTGACGGCCCGCGGCGACGACGTCGCCACCGCCCACTCGGGACGTGACGCCATCGCACAGGTCGCGCTGCTCCACCCCGGCCTGGTGATTCTGGACCTGGGACTGCCCGACCTCGACGGCCTCGAGGTCTGCCGGCGCATCCGGCAGTTCTCCAACGTCCCGATCATCGTCCTCTCGGCCTACGGCGACGAGCGCCGCAAGGTCGAGGCGCTCGATGGCGGCGCCGACGACTTCATCACCAAGCCCTTCGGCATGGCCGAGGTCGAGGCTCGGCTGCGGGTGGCCATGCGCCACGCCGCCGCACGATCGGGCGACGAGTCCGGCACGTCGACCACCGTGACGGTCGGCGACCTTCAGATCGACATGGTCCACCATATGGCCACGCAGTCCGGTGAGACGCTTCCCCTGACCAGCCGCGAGTTCGACTTGCTGGCCTACCTGGCCCGTCATGCCGGCAAGGTCTGCACCCATCACATGATCCTCAAGGACGTCTGGGGGCCGGGCTACGGGGAGGAGTCCAACTACGTCCGGGTCTACGCCCACCGACTGCGCCGGAAGTTGGGCGATGACGATGGACGCATCCTTCGTACGGTTCCTGGCATCGGCTACCAGTTGACGAGCGACGCTCCCACCGAGTGAGCGCCGCCTTCGGGCGGCCGCGCTCGGCGCGTCATGACGTGGCGAGGACACGGCCTCAATTCGTGATCTTGGCTGAAGCGATGGTCGAGGCAGCAGGCGGCGCGCTGGCCGGAACAAGCTCGCCCCACCCCGACAGCTGCGTGGTCGCCTTCGTCCCGCCCGAGGCGGTCGAGAACTGCTCGACGGGCAACGATTGCCCGCTGGCCGAGACCGTCAGCGTGTTCGACAGCATCGGAGTCGAGCTCGATGCCGCGGCCGTCCACTTCAAGACGTAGACGTTGGCGCCGTTGGTGAGGCCGGTGGACAGCCTGGTGCCCTTCGCTCTCGGGAGGAGGGCGGTGACCGCGGCGAAGGTGACGTCTGCCTTGAGATTGGCGTACTGGCTGGTGCCCGCCTTCCAGGACACCCAGTCCGACCCGACCTTCTTCGCTTCCGCGGCAGTCAGGCCGAAGATCGTGGTCAGCCCGGAGGTGTCTCCGCTGACATAGCCGTATCCTGGCGTCACTCTGATCGCCAGATGCGACTGCCCCTCGCGAACGGTCTCTTGGCCGGTTGTCACTCCCACGTCGGCGACGATCTTCTCGGTCGTCGCCGACAAGCCCCTGTTCGCACGGAACACCACGTGGACACCGGTCTGCTGGGCGATCGCCGCCTTGGTCGATACCAGAACCGAGCCGCTCGTCACCGTTCCCGCGTCGGCCGTGCCTCCGAGGGCAGCCGAAGGAACAAGGGTCATGATCCCGAGCACAAGCGCTCGTCCGGGTGGCGAGGACCACCGTCGGACGCGGTCGGTCCCGCCAGTTCGCCTCTCTCCGAACGGATCGCCCCCGCGTTCGAGCCTGGCAGAGAGCGCGCCGACCGGTGCGGCGAAGTGGCTCCTCCCGTCGTGCCATTTCCGCCTCCGCTCGCGCTGGCTCACCCCGAAGGAGTCCGAGGAAACAACGTCACGCGGCATCGTCGAGCTCCACTGCGTCGTCTGGCGGTCTGATCGGTTGACTCGGTTCCTGCGGCAGACGCGACGCACCTTCACCCAAGAGCTCCATCAGAACGACCGGGCATTCATCCGCCTACGTGGCCCAACCAGGTAGAGAATGACGACGATCGCCCCGATGACGCCGAAGAACAACCAACCGACGACCGATCCGATGATCCACGACGCCTTCTTCCCGGGCGGAAGCACGTCGGATGAACGCCTCGCCATGTCGATGACACCCCAGAGGACCAACGCCAGGGACGCCAGATAGAGCACAAGCATCGGCCCGCTCCCGCCGACTACGGCAGTTGACACGAGACCAGCCGATCCAGTGCGACCACGATCACCGGTGGTCGAACACCACGCATCGGGTTCGCGCCCGGGAAGAAGCCACGGCGAAAACGTCGAAACGGTTCCAGATGCTGGGCCCTCATCACGAATTCCGCTCGGGCGGCGGCGGGCCGACCCCCTTGGCGTCGTCGGCGTGGGATCTGAATCTCTCGGGACTGTGAAAACCGTTGATCACGGGCGTTGGCGCGACCAGCACCGGCAGCGACGAGAGCCTCAGCACACGCTCCCTCACGCCCCGACCCGACAGTCTTTCGAACCCGTGCAGCCGGCGTGACCCGAGCACGATGGCGTCGCACTCCCAGAACATCGATTCCTCGACTATTCGCACCGCGACCTCGTCTTCGCGCCCAGGACGGGATCGACCCTCGGCACCCACGCCGACGAGGCGCAGGGAGAGCACGGCTCCGGCCACGAGCCGCTCAGCTTCGGCGTCAGTCTCGAGTGGAGGGACGCGCGCCCACTTTGGCAACTCACGCAAGTGGAGCACTCTCACGTCGGCCTGGGTCGCCTCGGCGACACCAGCGGCAAACCTCAAGGCCGTCTGACCCGACTCAAATTGATCGATCGCGAACAGCAGGCGGTCCCACATCATCGCACCTCCATTGCTGGCTCCAGTTGATCGCCGAGGGCGTGAACGAAGCGTGAATATCCATCACATTCGGGTGAACGGAACGTCAACCGGATGTCCGGCCATCCCTCGAAGGTTGGGGCGTGGCCTCGGCCGTCGCCGATCAGTTGGGGGAGAATCACCGCCACCGCTTCGTTCGATGGAGTGGACCGACCCACCTTCATCGTCGCTGGAGTGCTCCGCGTGATCGTCATCGACCACAACGTCATCGACCACGAAGGCGTAGTGCGGATTGAGCATGACGAGGGTGCCGCCCTGCTCCGACGGCATGCCCTCGGCTCCCACCCGACGACCCGGTGACATGCCGGGTACGGCGGCGCGGCCCATGAAGCGAAGGATGATGATGGTGCCCGTACCGTCGCCGAGCTCGACGTCGAGCCGCATCCACGGTCGACGATATGCCCGCACCGCGATGATCCGTCCCGCCACGGTGGCGCGCACCCGTGGCACGACCGCCGACATGGCGGTGATGGTCACCGCCGCAGTTGGGCCAACGCTTGATTGAGCTGCAGGACGTTGATGTAGCTGCTGCCGAGGAAGCCCAACTGCGCGCCGTTGTTCTGACGGTTGATGAGCGCCTGCAGGACCGAAGGCGAGAGTCCGGTGCTCTTCGAGACCATGGGTATCTCGGCCGTGGCGTCGGACGCCGTGATATCGGGGTCATACCCGCTGCCCGAGGTCGTGACCAGGTCCGGAGTGGGGTCGACACCCCGCTGGTGCCAGTAGGCGGTCAGCGCCTGGGTGTTCTGCTTGAGGGTCTTGGAGCGGGGGCCCAGGTTCGACGCCCCGGACTCACCGCTGCTGACGGCGCCGTTGTAACTGCTGGCGGTCAGGGGGTTGTCCCCTCCGGCCACCGCAGGCGTGGCCTTGGGATTGGCGGCGTAGGGTCCGAGGTCGTCAGGCCGGCCCTGGAAGACGCAGCTCCCCACGGGGTTCCCCGGGCACTTCGTGGCCGACCAGTTCTGCCCGATGAGGGTCGACCCGTTGGCGGTGATCGACCCATTGGCCTGGTGCTTGAAGAACAATTGGGAGACGCCGGTTCCGATGAGGGCGTAGGCGAAGGTCAGGACGAGTGCGACCACAGCGAAGGTGAAGGCTCGGCGGAGGTGGATGAGCATCAGTCGGACTCCATCAGTAGGCGTGCAGCGCGACGAGGATCAGGTCGATGAGCTTGATGAAGATGAACGGGACGATGATGCCGCCCACGCCGTAGATCCAGACGTTCCGGCGCAGGATGGACGCGGAGCTGGCCGGGCGGAATTTCACGCCGCGCAGCGCCAGCGGGATCAGGGCCACGATCACCAGCGCATTGAAGATGACGGCCGACAGCACGGCGCTCTGGGGACTGTGGAGCTTCATGATGTTGAGCGCGTTGAGCTGAGGGTAGGTGGCGACGAACAGGGCGGGAATGATGGCGAAGTACTTGGCCACGTCGTTGGCGATGGAGAAGGTGGTGAGCGAACCCCGGGTGATCAGGAGCTGCTTGCCGATCTCGACCACGTCAATGAGCTTGGTCGGGTTGGAGTCGAGGTCGACCATGTTGCCGGCTTCCTTGGCCGCGGTGGTCCCGGTGTTCATGGCCACCCCGACGTCGGCCTGCGCCAGAGCGGGGGCGTCGTTGGTGCCGTCGCCCGTCATGGCCACGAGCTTGCCGCCCTCTTGTTCGGCCTTGATCAGCGCCATCTTCGCCTCGGGCGTGGCCTCGGCGAGGAAGTCGTCGACGCCGGCCTCCTGGGCGATCGCCGCCGCGGTCAGGGGGTTGTCGCCGGTGATCATCACGGTGCGGATGCCCATCTGGCGCATCTCGTCGAACTTTTCCCGGATGCCCTGCTTGACCACGTCCTTGAGCTCGATGACCCCAACGATGTCCCGACCTTCGGCCACCACCAACGGTGTCGACCCGGCCCGCGAGATGCGCTCGACGATGCCGTCGAGGTCGGCGGGAATCGTCCCGCCCTGCTCGCCCGACCAGCGCTTGACCGAGTCGGCGGCGCCCTTGCGGATCTGGCGCTGGTCCAGGTCGAGGCCGGACATGCGGGTCGTCGCGGAGAAGGGCACGAAGGTGTGCTCCCCTTCGAGCTGTCGCTCACGGATGTCGAAGCGCTCTTTGGCCAGTACGACGATGGAACGCCCCTCGGGGGTCTCGTCGGCCAGCGAGGCCAGTTGGGCCGCGTCGGCCACGTCCCGCTCGGCGTGGCCACCGACGGGGAAGAAGTCCGACGCCATGCGGTTGCCGAGGGTGATGGTGCCCGTCTTGTCCAGCAGCAGCGTCTGTACGTCGCCCGCCGCCTCCACCGCCCGACCGCTCATGGCCAGGACATTGCGCTGCACCAGACGGTCCATGCCGGCGATGCCGATGGCGGAGAGGAGGGCTCCGATGGTGGTCGGGATCAGGCACACCAGCAGCGACACCAGGATGACGACCGAGACCGTGGCCCCGGCAAAGTGGGCGAAGGGCTGGAGCGACACGACGACGGGGATGAACACGATGGTCAGCACGGCCAGCAGGATGGTCAGGGCGATCTCATTGGGGGTCTTCTGCCGGTTGGCCCCTTCCACCAGGGTGATCATCCGGTCGAGAAAGGTATGACCGCGCTCGGCGGTGATGCGCACCACGATGCGGTCGGACAGCACCTTGGTGCCGCCGGTGACGGCCGAACGGTCGCCACCGGACTCGCGGATGACCGGGGCCGACTCGCCGGTGATGGCCGACTCATCCACCGAGGCGATGCCTTCGATGATCTCGCCGTCGGAGGGGATGAGGTCCCCCGCCTCGCAGACGACCAGATCCCCCATCGTGAGCTCCGCCGCCGCCACCAGCGTCTCGGTGCCGTCGGGATTCAGGCGACGTGCCTCGGTCTCGGCCCGCATCCGGCGGAGCGTGTCGGCCTGGGCCTTGCCCCGTCCTTCGGCCATGGCCTCGGCGAAGTTGGCGAAGATCACCGTCAGGAAGAGCCAGATGGTGATGGACCAGGTGAAGATGCCCGGATTGGCGATCGCCTCGATGAAGGTGATCACCGAGCCCACCAGGACCACGAACATCACCGGGTTCTTGATCTGAACCGAGCGGGTTCAGCTTCTTGATGGAGTCGAAGAGAGCTTGCCGGAGGATCTCGCGATCGAAGAGGCTCCGGGCCTCGGCCACTCCGTGGGCCTGTATTTGGGGTGTTGCCGGCTCTGGTTGGGTGGTTGTCAATGTCATTAGAAGAACTGTCCATGGCTGAGCTGCTCGACGATCGGGCCGAGAGCGATGGCGGGGAAGAAGGTGAGGCCACCGATGATGACGATGACCCCGATGGTCAGGCCGACGAACATGCCGTTGTCGGTGCGGAAGGTACCGAGCGACTCGGGGACCACGTTCTTGGCGGCGAGCACACCCCCGAGGGCCAGGGCCGGGATCATGATCCCGAACCGGCCGATCAGCATGTCGATACCTCCGATGATGTTGTAGAAGGCGGTGTTGCCGGTGAGGCCCCCGAACGCCGAGCCGTTGTTGTTGCCCTGGGACGTGAGGGCGTAGAGGATCTCGCTGAACCCGTGGGGACCGGCGTTGAGGGGACCGGCTCGGCCGGCATGGAGGGACACGGCGATCGCCGTGAGAATGAGCACGATGATGGGCATGACCAGGGCACCCAGCCCGGCCAGCTTCACCTCCTTGGCCTGGATCTTTTTCCCCAGGTACTCGGGCGTTCGCCCGATCATGAGGCCACCGATGAACACCGCGATGATGGCGTAGATCAGGAGGGTGTACAGGCCGCTCCCGACGCCGCCGGGGGTCACCTCGCCGAGCATCATGCCGGTCATCAGGCCCATCCCACCGATGGGCGTGAACGAGTCGTACGAACCGTTGGCCGAGCCGGTCGAGGTGTTGGTCGATGCCACGCCGAAGAGTGCGGTCGAGGTGTCGCCGAAGCGCACTTCCTTGCCCTCGGTGTTGCCGACGGTCGAGTGGATCCCGGCGGCGGCGATGGCGGGGTTCTGCCCGTGCTCGGCGTTGGCGGTGTAGCCCACCCAGACCCCGAAGATGATCACCATGGCGGCGAGGAGGGCGGCGCCGTGGCGGATGCTGCCCACCATCTTGCCGAAGGTGTAGGTGAGGGAGAAGGGAATGGCCAGAAGCAGGAAGATCGACAGCCAGTTGGTGAGCCCGGTCGGGTTCTCGAACGTGGTGGCCGAATTGGCGTTGAGGAATCCACCGCCGTTGGTGCCCAGCTGCTTGATGGCCTCCATGAAGCCGATCGGCCCACGCGGGATGGTCTGGGTGACCCCGTTGAGAGCGTCGTGGATGCTGACCGTGCCGGCCAGAGTCTGCACGGCCCCCTGGCCGACGAAGATGAGGCCACCGACGAAGGCGATGGGAATCAGCACGTAGAGAAGGGCGCGGGTGATGTCGACCCAGAAGTTCCCCACCGTCGTGGAGTTCTTGCGGGAGAAACCCCTGATGATCACCAGGGCCACGGCAATGCCCACGGCGGGGGTCACGAACTGCTGGACGGTGAGGGCGCCGATCTGGGAGAAGTACGACATGGTCGTCTCGCCCCCGTAGTTCTGCCAGTTGGTGTTGGTCAGGAACGACGAGGCGGTATTGAAACTGAGCGCCTGCGGCACCGCACCCAGGTGCTGCGGGTTGAGCGGGAGCGACCCCTGGATGCGGATGATGACATAGGTGAAGGCGAAGGAAACGGCGGAGAAGATGACCATCGCGCCGGCGTAGCGCTTCCAGTTCTGCTCCTGCTCTGGACTGGTCCCCAAGACCCGGTAGACCGGTCGCTCGGCCCACGCCAGGAAGTGGACCCGACCGTCGAAGACGGCGGCCATGTAGGACCCGAGGTAGCGCCAGGCCAGGGCCAGGGCGATGACCAGGGTGATGATGGTCCAGGTGAGGCCCACGTCAGAATTTTTCGGGCTTGAACATGGCGAAGCCCAGGTAGAAGAACATCACGATGGCCACACCGAGAAGGACGCCCTGGGTCCAGGTCATACCCGGTCCAGGGCCCAGATGAGTCCGAGCATCACCAGGGTGAAGCCCACAATGCCGAGCGCAGCGAGGAAATCTGCCATGCGCCCATGGTGGTGCGGCCGGCGTCAACCAGTGATTAACGGAGCCAACGATTGCGTGAATAAATCGTCAATGAGCGTCAGGACCCGAGGCTGCCTAAGGTGAGTCGTCGCAGTGCTCCCGCCACGGCGTTGGCATCGGAGGGCCGGCGAGAAAAGGGGTGGACGATGGGATTGGATCTGACTGGCTGCCGCACGCTGGTCACCGGCGCATCCTCGGGGATCGGTGCCGGCCTGGCCGAGGCCTTGGCCGCACAAGGAGCGGTGGTCGGCATCTGCGCCCGGCGAGCCGACCGGCTGACCGAGGTCGTCGGTCGCTGCATGGAGCACTCACCGGACAGCCGCATGTGGGTCGTCGACCTGGCCGATCCCGACGCCGTGGACCGATTGGCGGTCGATGTGATGGACGCCTTCGGGGGCGTCGATCTCCTGGTCAACAACGCCGGCATCCCGAAACGGCGCCACGTCACGGCCCTGGACATCGAAACCATCACCCAGGTCATGCACATCAACTACCTCTCCCCGATGCGCCTCACCATGGCGCTGCTGCCCCAGATGCTGCAACGGGGCTCGGGACAGATCGTCAACATCTCCTCCATCGCCGCCACCTTGAGCGCCCCGGGTGAAGCGGCCTACGACGCGTCGAAGGCGGCGCTGACCGCCTTCTCCGAGGCGATGGCGGTCGATATCTGGGACAGCGGCGTCAAGGTCATGGTCGTCTACCCGGGCGTCATCGACACCGATCTGTTCAGCCTGCCCGACAACGACGTCCCGGACCTCCCGATACCGGCCGAACCGGTCTCGGTGGCCGTCGACGCCATTCTGGGCGGCCTGGCGGCCGGCCAGGCTCAGGTCTACGTGCCCGAGTACTTCGCCGGGATCGCCGCCGACAAGGCTCAGGACGTCGAGAAGTTCCTCAAGGGAACGGCGGCGTACCTCCGACAGAAGGCCGCCGGCGCCTGACATGGGAACGACGATGCACGACGATGACCGCCGAGCCGGATGCGGCCGGCATGGACGGGGCCCGCCTCGAGCGGATCACCCGTCACTTCGAGACGAATTTCATCGAACCCGGCAAGATCACCGGCTGTCAGATCGCCGTGATGCGCCATGGCCGGGTGGCGTACCAGCGGACGCTGGGAATGATGGACCGTGAGCGGGCCCGGCCCATGGCCGACGACACCATCTTTCGCATCTTCTCGATGACCAAGCCCATCGCGTCGGTGGCGCTGATGCAGCTGTACGAACGGGGCATGTTCCAGCTCACCGACCCGGTGTCCCGCTACATCCCGGCCTGGCGCACGCAGATGGTCGGGGTGGTGCGCGACGACGGGTCGATCGACCTGGTCAAGCCCGATCGGCCGATGAATGTCCGCGACGTGCTCATGCACACGACCGGGCTGCCCGGCGCCCTCTTCTCGGGCAATCCGATCGACGATCGATTCGCCGAAGCCCGGGCCGCCCGGCACAAGGGGATGACCCTTGAGAGCATCACGGCACTCCTGGCCGAGCACCCCCTGAAGTTCCACCCCGGCACCCACTGGAACTACGGACTCTCCACCGACATCGTCGGCCGCCTGGTGGAGATCCTCTCGGGCCAGCGCTTCGATGAGTACCTGCGACAGCAGATCTTTGAGCCGCTCGACATGGAGGACACCGGGTTCTTCGTTCCCGAAGCCTCGGCCGGGCGGCTGAGCGCGCTGTACGAGTACCGGCCCGCCAACACCCCGAAGCTCTTCGACGACCCCGAGACGAGCCGCTACCTCCGGCCGCGGACCTACCTCTCGGGCGCCGGGGGCCTGGTCTCGACCCTGCACGACTACGTGGCCTTCTGCCAGATGTTGCTGGGCGGCGGGCAGCTGGCGGGACGGCGGATCCTCGGGCGCAAGACGCTCGAGCTGATGACCCGCAACCACTTCCCCGGTGGGGCCACCCTGGCCGACATGGCCATCGGAGGATTCGGCGAGGCCGGGTTCGATGGCGTCGGCTTCGGGCTGGGCTTCGCCGTGGGACAGGGCCCGGCGGCGACCGCCATGGCCGGTTCGGCCGGCGACTTCTACTGGGGCGGCGCGGCCAGCACGGCCTTTTGGATCGACCCGACCGAGGATCTCTTCGCCGTGTTCATGACCCAACTCATGCCGTCCATCGCCTATCCGTTCCGGGCCCAGCTGCGGGGCCTGGTCTATCAAGCCATCGACGACTGAATGGGGGCGTCGGTGGCAGCGGGACACCTCACCGAGCGGGTGGCCCTGGTCAGCGGGGGCGGTCGCGGCATCGGGCGGGGCATCAGTCAGGAGCTGGCGGCGGCCGGGGCCACGGTGGCCGTGGTGTACCACCGCGACGACGGCGCGGCGTCAGAGACGGTAGCCGCCATCACCGCAGACGGCGGCACCGCCACGAAACACCGGGCCGCGGTCGAGTCATTCGACGACTGCCGACAACTGCGCGATGACGTCCTGGCGGCCCATGGTGCCGTTGACATTCTGGTCTCCAACGCCGGCATCGCCAGCAAGGGACGCTCGGTGAGCAAGACCGAACCCGAGGAGATGGTGCGGCTCTTCGGCATCCATGTCATGGGCGCCTTCCATCTGGCCCACCTCTTCGTGCCCCAGATGCGCGAGCGTCCCCGCGGTGACGTCGTCATGGTGTCCTCGGTGGCCACGCGCCACAAGGCCGGACACAGCGCGCCCTACAACGTGGCCAAGTCGGCTCTCGAGGCGCTGGCCTTCACCTTGGCCAAGGAAGAGCAGCGCCACGGTACGCACGTCAACGTGGTCGCCCCCGGACTGGTCGTCTCGGAGATGGGTCGCCGGCTGGTCAAGGCGCGGCGGCGTGGAGGACATCGGCACCCTCGACCGTGTCTCCCCCTTCGGTCACGTCTGCACGCCGACCGATGTGGCCCGGGTCGTGCTGTTCCTCGTCTCGGGACTCTCCGGTTACGTCACGGGCCAACGGGTCGAAGTCGACGGGGGCGGAATGCTGCGTCAGTCCTGAAAGGGCTACCGTCAGTGATCGTGAGCGCACCCCACGACCACATCGGCCTCTACGAGGGACTCCTGACCACCCGGGCCATTCGGCGCTATCGGGACGAGCCGGTTCCCGACGAGGTGCTGCGCGACCTCTTGTTCGCCGCCACCCGGGCCCCCAGCGGATCCAACCGACAACCCTTCCGCTTCGTCGTGCTGACCGATGGACCGGTGGCGGCCGAGGCAAAACGCATCATCGGGTCCGGCGCCCGCAGGTTCTGGGAGGCCAAGCGCAAAGCGGACGGCTACGACGAAGGATCGGGCACCGACCAGAATTCCCCCAAGGCCAGGATGGCCCGCACCATGCAGGGCTACGTAGACGACTTCGAGTCGGTTCCCGTCCTCGTCCTCGGATGTTTCGTGGCCTACCGCCATACCTCGCACGTCGATGGTGGCTCCGTCTACCCGGCCTGCCAGAACCTCCTCCTGGCGGCCCGGGCCCTGGGCTACGGGGGGGTCATGACCACGTGGCACTTTGCCGTCGAGGGGGAGCTGCGCGCGCTGCTTCAGATCCCCGACGACACGACCATCATGGCCACCATCACGCTGGGTCGCCCGGTCGGTTCCCACGGCCCGGTGCGCCGCCGGCCCATGTCGGAGCTCGTCTACGGCGAACGGTGGGGAGAGGCCCCGGCATGGGCGGTGGATCCCACCGGAGTCCAGCACACGGCGGCCGGGCCCCCGCGCGCCCCCTAAAGTTGAGGGGGGTCGCCCCCGCCACTCTGGAAGGCATCACATGCACACCCTCGATACTCCGGTCTTCGACGCCGACAATCACTATTACGAGGCGCTCGATGCCTTCACCCGCCACCTCGATCCCGCCCACGGTCCCCGGGTCATCCAATGGGTCGACGTCGGTGGGCGCAAATACCACGCCTTGGGTGGGCGGATCAGCCGGGCCGTGACCAATCCCACCTTCAACCCCATCTCGCCGGCCGGTGCCCTCATGGACTATTTCCGCGGCAATCCCGATGGCCGCCCGCTGCACGAGCTGATGGGCACGCCCGAGCCGATCCGACCCGAATACCGGGACCGGGATGCCCGCCTCGGCACCATGGACACCCAGGGCCTGTCCCAGGTCTGGCTCTTCCCCACGTTGGGCATGCTCTACGAGGAAGCCCTCAAGCACGACCCGGGCGCCGTGGTCCTCCTCTTCCGGGCCTTCAACCGCTGGCTGGCCGAGGACTGGGGCATGGCGTACCGGGAGCGGATCTTCGCCGCTCCCTACATCTCCCTGGCCGACCCCGACGAAGCGGTGCGGGAGTTGGAGTGGGCGCTGGACCAGGACGCCCGGGCGGTGGTCATGCGGGCGGCCGCACCCACCACGATCACCGGCCCCTACTCCCCGTCCCATGTCATGTTCGACCCCTTCTGGGCCCGGGTCGACGAGGCCGGGATCACCGTCGTCGTCCACGCCGGCGATGCCGGGCTGTCGTCGAACGGGTACGCGCCCGACGGATTCGCCGCCTCCTTCAAGGGCGGGCAGGGCGGGGCCAGCATCAAGATGTTCACCATCGAACGGGCGGCCCACGACTTCCTGGCCACCCTGATCCTCGAGAGGCTGTTCGACCGCTTCCCCAACGTCCGCATCGCCTCGGTCGAGAACGGCTCGGAGTTCCTGGCCCCCCTGTTCAGAAAGTTGACCGGTACCGCTCGCAAGATGCCGGGCTACTTCAAGGAGGATCCGGTGCTCACCTTCCGGCGCCACGTCTGGATCAATCCATTCTGGGAGGACGACGTCAACGAGATCGTCGACCTCATGGGGGACGACCGGGTCATCTTCGGGTCGGACTGGCCGCACATCGAAGGTCTCCCCGAACCCACCGACTGGGTGACGGAACTGCAAAAACTCGACACCGGATCAGTGGCCAAGATCATGGGGGGCAACGCGTCGGAGCTGAACCAGCGGCAACCGACAGCCACGGCGCAGTGATCGACACCGAAGCGGTGGTGGACGATCTCTTCCCACCCACGCCCACCCTGCTCCCCCACGTGATTGTGCTCTTCGGGGCCACCGGTGACCTGGCGGCCCGCAAGTTGCTGCCCGGCCTCCTGCACCTCTCGCAATCAGGCCTGCTCCCCGATTTCCGGATCGTCGGTACGTCCCTCAGTGAACTCACCGACGATGAGTTCCGGCACGTGGCCCGCCACGCCTGTGACCAGTTCGCCACCGGCAAGATCTCCCTTCTCGAATGGGCCGGCTTCGAGCAGAAGCTGAGTTTCGTCTCCCAAACGACCGGGGCCGCCGGCTTGGCCGCCGCGGTGACGGTGGCCGAGAACTCGCTCGGCGGGGACACACGCCGCCTCCACTATTTGAGCATCCCGCCCGGTGCGGCCGGCGACGTCGTGCAGATGTTGCGAGAGGCCGACCTGGTCGAACGGTCGAGCGTCATCATGGAGAAACCCTTCGGGACCGATCTGGCCAGTGCCAAGGCGTTGAACGCCACCGTGCATGAGATCTTCCGTGAAGATCAGGTCTTCCGGATCGACCACTTCCTGGGCAAGGAGGCGGCCCAGAACATTCTGGCTTTCCGTTTCGCCAATGGGCTCTTCGAACCGATCTGGAATCGCGACCACATCGACCACGTGCAGATCGATGTCCCCGAGACACTTTCGGTGGACGACCGCGTCGGCTTCTACGAGACCACCGGGGCCTTCAAGGACATGGTGGTGACCCATCTGTTCCAGATACTGGGCTTCATGGCCATGGAGCCCCCGACCGCACTGGAATCGAGGGCGATCAGCGAGGAGAAGAACAAGGTCTTCCGCTCGCTCCGCCCGATCGACGTGTCGCAGGTCGTGCGCGGTCAGTACGAAGGCTACCGTCAGACGCCCGGCGTGGCCGCCGACTCGGACACCGAGACGTTCGTGGCCCTGCGCTGCGAAATCGACAACTGGCGCTGGGCCGGCGTCCCGTTCTTCCTGCGCACCGGGAAAGAGCTGGGGAGCGGGGAACGCATCATCTCCATCGCCTTCCGCGAGCCGCCCAAGAGCATGTTCCCGCCCGGCTCGGGCGTCGGGGCCAAAGGACCGGACCACCTCACCTTTGACCTGGCCGACGCCTCCAAGCTCTCGCTCTCGTTCTACGGCAAGAAACCGGGCCCGGGCATGAACCTGGAGAAGTTGAGCCTGCAGTTCGCCCTGCACGAAACGGGCCAGGATGCCGACATCCTGGAGGCCTACGAGCGGCTGATCCACGATGCCATGGTGGGCGACCACACCCTGTTCAACACGGCCGAGGGCATCGAGCGGCTCTGGGAGCTGTCGGCGCCCCTGCTCGAGAAGCCCCCGCCGGTCCAGCCCTACGCCCGGGGATCCTGGGGACCGGCATCGATTCAGGAGCTCATCGAACCGCGGAAGTGGCGCCTGCCCTTCGAGCGCAGCTGGCGCCGGGCCGACTCGAGCCGGCCGAGGCGGCCCGAGCCGGTGGGTCCGGTCAGACCGTGGGCGTGGAGAATCGATCGAGCACGCCGGTCACCTGGTCAAACGCGGCACCGGCGGGTTTGATCATGTCCATGTGGCCGGCCCCGGCCAGCGGCACGAAGGTGGCGTCATCGCCCAGGGCCACCGCCTGCTCGACGTAGTCGGCGCTGAGCGACGCCGGCACGCTCGAATCGGCCGTGCCGTGCACCAGGTACTGCGGAATACCGAGGGGCAGCTGGGCCGCGGGCGAACCCACCGCGTACCGCTCGGGGACATCGTCGGGGCCGCCCCCCATGAGCGCGTCCACCGCGCCGCCGCCCACCCCGAGCCGCGCCGCCGCCGCCAGATCGACCACGCCGGCCAGGGAGATGGCGGCGCGCACGGTGACCGACCGAGCGGGACCGAGGGTGGGGCGCGCCGTTCCCGCCCACAGCGCCAGCTGCCCTCCAGCCGAGTGACCGCAGGTGACGATGCGGTCGTGATCGATGCCGTCGACATCGGACAACGCGTTCACGGCCGCCGCGACGTCGGCAAAGGTCTCGGGCCAACCGCCACCACCGAAGGGGCCGACCCGCCGATACTCGATGTTGTAGGCCACCCATCCGTGTCGGACCACGGCAGCGGCCAGGGGGTGCATCAATCGCTTGGTATAGACCTGCCGCCAGAAGCCGCCGTGAATCAGCACGACGACGGGTCGATCGCCGTCCTCTCCGGGTGGACGCCAGATCTCGGCCACCTGCGCGTGCGCCGGCCCGTAGCTCAGGCTGGTCCGTCGTCACGACAAGACCAGGACCGCCCGGGCGGCGTCGACCACGGCCCTCCGATGGGCGAACACGGTCGCCAACGCCACCTTGCGGTCCTTGACCGTGCGGTATCCCTCCACCAGCCCACCGATGCGCTTGACCCTCTCGGCCACCCGCACCGTCACGTAGCCGCACAACGGAGCGGCCACGGCGACCAGGAGCCCGGCCCAGGGACCCACGGCTCGACCGACCACGATTCCCAAGGCGACATAGACGACGGTAAACAGCGCAAAGCAGCCCAGGAGCTTGACCGTGGCCTTCATCCCCTCATTGGCCGGCCTCTTGGCCAGCTGCTTGATGATCTGGTACGGGACGACATGCACGACGACACCGATGGCCGCGAGGGGCAGTGCCACCACGACCTTGAGCACGGACCACAGCACCGCGCCCCGAAGTTTCCCCTGGCCGTACTTGGCCGCCACTTGGGCATCGCTGAGTCCGAGCAGTTCGAGATCGCGTTCGTAGGCCTCGAAGGTCGCCAGGAGCCTGCGCACCTCGGTCCGCCGCGCATGGCCCTGCTCGGCTCCGGCGAGTCGCTCCGTCACGCCGACCCGGTCGGCCATGGTGACGTCGGCGGGCAGGCCGACCTCGGGCGGACGCGCCACCACGTCGGCCACCCGGGAGAGCCGCTCGGCCTGCTCCCATGATGCGTAGGTCGGGCTCACGGTCGTCAGCTGTTGGGCCACATCGTCGGTGAATTGGCGGACGGCATCGCGACCCTCGGAGCGGTGCGCCGCGGTCCAACGGGAAATGCTGACGGGCTCGGCCACCCGCACCAGGGCACGGGAACGAAAGCGGGCCTTGGCGTCATAGGTGAGGCCAACGGCCACCGTCACCACTCCGGCAATGCCGCCGTCGGCCCCGGCTTCGAGGGCGATCCGGGCGGCACCGGTGCGCAATGGTTGCAAGGACGACTCGTCGTGGCTGATCCCCTCGGGGAACAGCGCCACCGTGCCGCCCCCGGCCAGGATCTTGTGGCAGGTGGCGAAGGCGGAGACGTTGTGATCTCCCGGGGCGCCGTCGATGACTCGATATACGGGAATGACCCCGGCGAACTTCAAGAACGGCCAGAGCGGAAGAATCTTGAAGAGCGTCGACTTGCCGAGAAATCTGGGGTAGCGACCGAGCGTGGCCATGAGCAAGAGGCCATCGACCAGCCCGTTGAGATGGTTGGCCACCAACACCACCGGCCCGGTCGCCGGCAGCCGATCCCCGTTTTGCAACTCGATACGCCGGAAGAAGACGTGGACCAAGAGCCGGGCCAGAACCCTCATCCCCCGATCGGCCAGCCGACGCATGGGCTGATGCTAGGTGGAGCGCCCGCCACGGGGCGGGAAGCGGGACGCCACGATCGGTGGATCGGCCGGCGCTCGGATCGCGCGATCGCCCGACGTAGGGCCGACTACGGAGTCAGCAGCACCCGCCCGAAGGCCTGTCGGCTCTCGATGTACCGGTGGGCCTCCGCCGCCTCGGACAGCGGAAAGGCCCGGTCGATCACGACGCGGAGCTCACCTTGGGCGATGTCACCCAGATGGCGGGCGATCATGGCGTGCGGACGCGGCGACATCAGCAGCTCGGCCCCGAGGAAGTAGCCCGACAACGACTGGTTGTTGGGCCGAAGGGTGGAGATGTCGAGAAGTTCGGCCGGTGCGCGCCCCGCATCACCGACCGTCACACACCGGCCGCGGTAGGCGAGCGCCCGCACGCTTCCCTGCAGCGTGGCACCTCCCACCGAGTCCACAATGACATCGACCCCGCGGCCGTCGGTCAGACGTCGCGCCTCGGCCACGAAGTCATCGCGGCGATAGTTGATCCCCTCGTCGAGCCCGAGCTCGGTCAACCGTTCCAGCTTGTCGTCGCTCGACGCCGTGGCGAGGACCCGGGCTCCGGCCCGCTTCGCCATCTGGACGGCGGCGATCCCCACACCTCCGGCACCGGCATGAATCAGGGCCGTCTCGCCCGCTACCAGGTGCCCGAACTCGAAGAGGCAATCGTCGGCCGTCCCGAACGGCACCGGCACGCAGGCCGCCTGGTCGGTGGGGAGCTGGTCGGGAATCTTCCAGGCGAATGACTCGGGGACGGCCCGCAGCTCCGCATGGGAGCCGTCGATGCCCACCGTCACGACCCGGTCCCCGACCGCAAAGGCCGTGACCTGCTCGCCCTTGGCCACCACGGTCCCGGCGCACTGGTAGCCCACGATGTGCGGCGTCGCATTCAGGTCGCCGCCCAGTCGATTGAGCGTGTCCCCACCTTCGATGCTCACCGCCTCGACCTGGACCAGAACGTCACCACTGCCGATGGTGGGATCGGGCACGTCTTCGTAACGGAAGACGTCCGGTCCGCCCGTCTCGTAGTAGACCGCTGCTTTCATGTATGCCGCTCCCTTGGTGCAAAGTGATGCACTCGTTCTAGTGGATCTGAGGACGGGCGCGAACAGGTCGAGGCGCGGTGCTCCCTCGGCCAGCCCAATCGCCTCGCTCGATCCCTGCGCCGGAGCGGGTGTGGCGGCACCTGTGCGACGATTCGTCCCGGTCGCCCGACCGGTCCCATGGCGAAAGGAGCCGCATGACCTCGAGCAGGGAGCACAGTGCGCTGGTCATCGGTGGAGCATCCGGCATCGGTGCTGCGGTCGTCGACATCTACCGGGCCCGGGACGTGCCCACGACCGTGTGGGACGTGGCGGGAAGCTACGACGTCCGATGCGACATCGCCGAACCGGCGGCGATCGACCGTGCCTTGCGCGAGACGGTCGAGGCAAGGGGAATTCCACGCTGGGTCACCGTCACCGCCGGCATCGGTCATTCGGGGCTCCTGACCGAGACCAGTCCCGATGAGTGGGATCGCGTCATGCAGGTCAACGCCCGGGGACCCTGGTTGTGCCTGCGAGGGTTGGCCCGCGCCATGGCCGACGCACAGCTGTCCGGCTCGATGGTCGCCACCAGCAGCGTGAGCGCACACCTGGTCGACCGCACCATGGGCGCGTACTGCGCATCGAAGGCAGCCCTGAGCATGCTGGTCAAGGTGGCGGCGTTCGAATGGGGACCCCTCGGCATCCGGGTCAACGCCATCGGACCTGGCGTCACGCAGACACCGATGCTGGGTCCCACCCCTGCGGCCTCGCCGTGGCTCTCCGGTGTGTCTGATCGGACGCCCCTCGGTCGGCTCGGCCAGTCCCCCGACATCGCCGAAGCCATCGTGTCCCTGCATCAGATGGAGTGGGTCACCGGCCAGGTTCTTGATTGTGACGGCGGACTCTCCCTGTACAGCCCCATCGACTCGTATGGCGTGACCCGGCGCCGGACGCGGGATCAATGACTCCGAGCGTCCTCAGCCCGGCCGTGCTCCGCTCCTACGCACCCGGCCCCGACCGGTATTGGCCCGTCGAAGGGTCGAGCTGGCTGGATGAGATCGACCTCACCGTCACCGAGGCCCATACCCGCATGGGCACGCGAGCCCTGCCCGAGGATGAGTGGCTGGTCTACGACCACCTGGCCTCGGACGAGATCCTCCTCCGCCGGCGCTTGCTGACCGAGCAGCGGGCGCACGTCCTGGCCTGCAGCCCGTACGCGGAGAAACCGGCCCATGAGGCCGGCGCCCTGGTCGACCGGTGGTTGGCCACCTACGTGCCGCTGAGCGAACAGGGGCCTGACACCGAAGAAGTCCATCCCCTGGCCCGAGCGGGTGCGCGTGTCCAAGAAGATCTCTGCCTCATGGTGCACCACGACGGCGCGTGGCGCCTGGAAGGAGCCGCGCTCTGCTTTCCCAGTCTGTGGCTCCTGGCCGAGAAGCTCGGACTCCCGACCGCCCTGGTGCACCAGCCGGTGCCCCACTACGCCGAGGAACTCAGCCACAAGGTCGACCGTTTCTTCGACCGCCTGCCCGCCGACCGGCCGGTCTGGCGCAGGAACGTCTCCGTGTGGGCCGCCCTGGTGCTGTGGGCCCCCTGTCACGACCTCGACCCCTCGTTGTGGTCCGAGGAGTCACCGCGACCCGGTGCACCGCCATTGTGGATTCGCAGCGAACGTCAGACCCTGCGGCGCCTCCCGGAATCGGGCGCGATCCTCTTCACCATTCGGGTCCAGACGATGCCGATCGCCGTCCTGATGGAGCGGCCCGATCGGGCTCGAGAATTCGCTGCCTGGTTTCGCTCTCCCATGAGCGAGGGCCGGCGCCGTCAGTTGGGGAATCAGCTCGGGCCGATGCTGGAGTGGCTGGACCAGGTGGCTGCCACGGCCTGACAACCCGACCGCGGCCGAGCGCTACGACGAGGTCTCTGCGGTCCTCAGCCCGTCGCAGATGATCTTCAGCAAATCGAGCGGAGCGGCCTCCTGGTGGTGCCCCTCCGCCGCCATGCACGTGCCGCCGACGAGCGAGAGCACCACCGCGCCGGTCACGTCGTCGCGCACGGCACCGGCAGCTTGCGCGGCTCGCAACAGGTCCGCCACCGCTCTTTGCAGATCTTCTTTCGCGTCCGCCGCCACGACCTCGAACTCCACGCCGGCACCAGACATGGCCAGAATGAAGTCGCGCTTCAACACGACTTCGTCGACCAGGTGCCGAAGGAATCCGAAGAACGCGGCGCCCGGATCGTCCGAACCGAGTCGACCCCGGGCGTCAGCGACCAGCTCCTCGAGCCGCTGGATGAGAATCGCCTCGAACAACTTTTCCTTGGTGGGGAAGTGTCGGTAGAGCGTGCCCACCCCCACTCCCGCCTTCTCGGCGATGACGTCCACCGGCACCGAGATGCCCTCGGAGGCAAACACCGCCTCGGCCGCCTCGAGCACCCGCAACCGGTTCCGCTGCGCGTCGGCCCGGAGGGGGCGGGCCTCCCCTTCGGAAATACCTTCACATCCGGTCGTGTTGCTCATCCCATCGGCGTCCAAGAAATTCTCCCCCCGTGTTGACAAACGGAACCATCGTTCCGTATAGTCTAACTGGAACCAGCACTCCGATTGTACGGCAGACCGGGAGACATAGCGACCCCCAGAGCCGGTGAAACGGAGGCATCAGCCGCAAATTTGTACGAGGAGATCCGATGACCGACACCCTTGAGCACGTTCCAGCCGACATCGAGTCGCCCGGAGCCCTCGACCCCAGGCGGTTCCGTGCCCTGGCCGTCATCGCCGTGGCCCAGTTGATGGTGGTCCTGGACGCCTCCGTGGTGATCATCGCCCTCCCCTCGGCCCAACGTTCCCTCCACATCTCGGTGGCCAATCGCCAGTGGATGTTGACGGCCTACACCCTGTCGTTCGCCGGACTCCTCCTGCTCGGTGGGCGTATCGCCGACTACCTGGGTCGCAAGCGCATGTTCATTGTCAGCCTCATCGGATTCGCCGCGTCGTCCGCCCTGGGCGGTCTGGCCCAGAACTCAGCCATGCTCTTCGGGGCCCGCGCCCTGCAGGGAGCCTTCGCGGCCATCATGGCGCCCGCCGCCCTCTCACTGCTGACCGTGGCCTTCACCGAACCCAAGGAACGCGCTCGCGCCTTCGCCGTGTACGGCGGCATTGCCGGAGGCGGCGCGGCGATCGGCCTCATCCTGGGCGGAGCGCTCACCCAGTACGCCTCGTGGCGCTGGACCCTCCTCATCAATGTGCCCATCGCCATTGCCGCCGCCCTGGCCGCGTGGCGGGTCACGACCGAGAGTCGCAGCCCGGTTCGTCATGGCTACGACATACCGGGCGCCATCACGGTGACCGGTGGGCTCTTGGCCCTGGTCTACGCATTCACCAAAGCCGGATCGGACGGCTGGGGGTCATCGACCACCGTCATCTTCTTCGCTTCGGCCTTCGTCTTCCTGACCTCCTTCGTCTTCTTGGAGCGACGGGCGGCCCATCCCCTCCTCCCTCTCCGGATCGTGCTGGACCGGAACCGCGGCGGATCGTTCCTGGCCTCGCTCCTGGTGGGAGTGGCCATGCTCGGAACGTTCCTCTCCTTGACCTTCTACTTTCAGGGGACGTTGCACTATTCGGCCATGAAAAGCGGATTCGCCTTCGTCCCGTTCTCGGTGGGCATCATCGGCGGAGCCACCCTGGCCAGCCGCCTGCTGCCCCGCTTCGGCCCGCGGGCCGTCTTGACCAGCGGGCTGGTCCTGGGCGCGGTCGGACTGGCCATTTTCAGTTTCATCTCGGTGCACTCGTCGTACCTGAGCCACGTCTTCCCGGCCGAGGTCATCGTCAGCCTGGGCATGGGGTTGTCGTTCGTCGTGCTCAGCAGCACCGCACTGCTCGGGGTGCAGCAAGACGATGCCGGCGTGGCCAGTGCCCTGGTGAACGCGACGCAACAGACCGGGGGATCCCTCGGGGCCGCCCTCATCAACACGATCGCCGCCACGGCCACCGCTTCCTATTTGGCCGCCCACGGTTCGTCACTGACCTCGCAGGCGGCGGGGGCGGTGCACGGATACACGACGGCCTTCACCTTCAGCGCCATTGTGCTGACCGCAGCCGCCATCATTGCCTTCGCCCTGATCCGGGCTTCCCGCCACTCCGACGCCGAGGAGTCCAGCGCCGAGAACGAGGAAGCGGCCCCGCTCCCGGTCCCGGTCTGAGGCGTCAGCGCCGCCGGTGCGGTTCCGAATGGTCCCAGTCGGCCAGGAGCGTCCGGAGCGCGGTGAGAAGGATGAGGGGCTGGTCGAGCATGGCGTGGTGCCCGGCCTCGGGGATCTCGATCACCGGGGTGACCCGACCCAGCCTCTCGTACATGGACGCGCCGATGTCGCGTGTGACCAGCCCGTACTCGGAGCGGAGCAGGGCCAAGCGACACGTGACGTCTTCGAGATACGGCGCCGCGATGGAGCGCATGCCGGCGCCGAACTGCTCGAAGATCCGGCGATCGAACTTCCACTGCCAGCCCCCGGTGACCTCCTTGAGGGAGTGGCGGGCCACGAAGTCAATGACGTAGTCGAGGTAGTGCTCCTGGGCGGGCACCGTCCGGAAATGAGCGACGGCGTCTTCGAGATCGGGGTACGTGCGCGGTCGGCCGAAGGCCTCGCGGAGGTGGTACGCGCTGATCTCAGGGTCGAGTTCCGCCACCGGCGAGTCGCACACGATGACGCCGTCGACCTGATCCCCGTGGCGCGCCGCGGTGGCAATGGTGACGAATCCGCCCATGCTGTGACCGATGACGATGGGCAGTCCATCGATGCGGGCCGTCTCGGCCACCGCCACCACCTCGTCGGTCCATTGGTCCAAGGCGTAGGCGTCGCGGTGGCCACTGTCCCCGTGGCCCGACAGATCGATCGCCACCACCCGGAATTCGGCGGCGAAAGTGGCCGCCACGTGAGTCCACCAGTGGGCGTGCGCGCCCCCACCGTGCACGAAGACCAGTCCCCGCCGGCCCGGTTCGCCCCAGGCCAATGAGCGGATGGCACAGCCATCGACCTGCACCTCTTCCTGGCTGAAGGGAACGGCCAGGGCCCGATCAAACCACGCGGGGGTGTCCGGGAATCGAAAGGTACTCCTGGGCATAGGTCGGCGACGGCCTAGTGCTCGTCGCTGACCACTTCAATGGCGTATTCAGGGCAGTTGGCGATGGCCAGGTGCGCCTTGTGCTCGAGTTCGGCCGGCACCTGGTCGACGATGACCGAGGCCTGCCCGTAGTCATCGACGTCGAAGAGCTCCGGCGCCAACCCATAACAGCGGGCGTGCCCTTGGCACTTGTCGGGATCAACCCGGATCTTCATCAGAACGTCACCGGAAGCACGCGGGGGCCCCGTACCTGGCCGCCGGCCCAGGTCATCTCCCGTCCCTGGTCGAGGGTGAAGGCAGGGATCCGGTGAAGCCACTCCTCGAGTGCCACCTGCAACTCCATGCGAGCCAGATTAGAGCCGGCGCATCGGTGGATACCAGAACCGAAGGCGACGTGGCGATTCTTGGCCCGGGCCAGATCCACCACGTCCGGACGTTCGAAGACATCGGGGTCGCGATTGGCGGCCGGGAAGTTCATGAGGACCTTGTCGCCTTCCTTCATGGGGCAACCGCCGAATTCGACATCCTGGGTGACCACCCTCGCCATCGTGACCGGAGAATAGGCGCGCAGGAGCTCCTCGATCGCCACCGGCATCAGACCGGGATCGGCCACCAGCTGCTCGAGGTCGCCGGCGTGGGTCGACAGGTGCCAGAGAGAGGACCCGATGGCGCTCCACGTCGTGTCGACACCGGCGATCAAGACCAGGGCGGCAATACCGAGAATGAGGCTGTCCTCGAGAGGCGCCCCGTCGACCTCGGTCTGGAGCAGCTCGCTGAGCAGGTCATCCCCCGGAGCGTGCCGCCGGACCTCCAGCTGGGCCACGAAATAGTCGAGCAGACCCTCGGTGGCGGCGATGCGTCGCTCGGCATCATCGGCGAATTCAAGGACATCGCGCACCCACTGGGTAAAGGAATCAGCCATGTCGGTGGAGACACCCAGAATGTGCGCGATCACCCGGACGGGAATCTGCTGCGCGTACTCCGACGCGGCGTCCGCCTGTCCACGCTCGGCAAAGCCGTCGAGCAGACCCCGGCACAGTTGGCGGGTGAGGGGTATATAGCTCTCCACCCGACGGTGGGAAAACCAGGGCAGCAACAGCCGGCGCGTCCACGTGTGCAGCGGTGGGTCCGCCGAGATCGGCGGGAGGCCGTACTCCAGCGCAGGGCTGTCCTCGGGCTCGTCATTGTCGACCGGAATGACCGCGACCTTGAGCGAGCTGAAATGCTCGATGTCATGGGCGATGGCCGTGACGTCGTCGTACCGAGTCGGGAGCCAGTTACTGCCCCGCCGCTCGGTGTGGGCGATCGGGCAGCGGGCGCGAAGGCCATCCCAGATGCGGAACGGATCGGCGATGTAGCCGGGGTCGAGGACGTCGAAATCAGTCGCCCAGTTGCTCACAGGGGCAGTTCGTGACATGGCCCACCTTTTGTGGTTTCCGATCAGGGAGCGCGGCGCCCCGTGGTCGCGTCCATGTTATCCACCGGGTCGGTCAGGCTTCCTCCGAGGCGTCAGCACGGAGGGCGGCCGGCGTCCTCAGCGCCAGCGTCGCCGCCCGCAGGGATCGGCTCGCCATCTTCCTACCTCCTCCACAGCGATGGACCAGCCCGTCCGAACCTTCCGGGCGCACAGTGGGCATAGGCAGCCACACCACGAGTGACAACGAAAAGGAGAAGGCATGTTGGAAAGAAGCCTCGACACACCGGACGCAACCGGTAGCGGATTCGGCCCTGCCGCGCCCGGCGGCGGGCTCGCGGTGGCGATGGGCCACCTCTCGCCGGGCCCTGGTCGGAGGTGGCGTCCTCGCCGCGACACTTGGCCTCGGCTCCGCGGCCGGCGCGGCGACCGCGAACAGCGCACCGCCCTCCTCGCCGGCTCATCATGGAAGGCCGCCCGCGGGGAAGCAACGGCCCACGACGATCGGCAAGGTCACCGCGGTCTCGGGCGACACGATCACCATCCAATCCCGGGGCGGGACGTCACGAACGGTCACGTTCGCCTCGACCACCACCTTTCGCACCACCACGGGCACCCTGACCTCGAACGCCGTCAAGGTGGGCGACTTCATCGCCGTCAAGGGGACCACCAACAGCGACGGGAGCGTCTCGGCCACCACCATCATGATCAGCCCGAGTCCCCCGGGACCGATGGGCCAGGGCGGGGGCGGACGGCCACCCCTGGACCGCGGGACACCGACGGGGTAGCCCACTGCTCACTTCCCGGGAGTCAACGTCCCGACCCGGTGGCGCGACATGGAGCGAAGAGAGGACAACGAACGATCTCCCTTCACCGGCCCGGCGTCATTCGCCCCTGAAGTTCGGCTCCCGCCGCTCGGCACTGGCCCGCAGGCCTTCGGCAAAGTCCGCCGTCGTCCGCAGTCGCTCTTGCTCGACACGCTCATGCTCCATGGCCAGGCGAAGTTGCTCGAGGAGTCCACGGCGCAGGGTCTGGCGAATAGATCGCACCGCCAGCGGCCCGGACGCCGCGATCGCCGCGGCATGGTCCGTGGCCCGCTCGAGAATGGCGGTGTCGTCGACCAGCACGTCGCACAAGCCCAACCGCACGGCTTCCTCGCCCCCGACCCGGCGTCCGGTCAAGAGGAGATCGGCCGCCGTCTGATGCCCGACCGTTCTCGGGAGTGTGACGCTCAAGGCGAAGCCGTGATGGAAGCCGAGCCTGGAGAAATTGGCGCTGAGACGACTCCCGGACGCGCACATCCGGAAGTCGGCCGACATGGCCAGGCCCAATCCACCCCCGATGGCGGCGCCCTGCACGGCGGCCACAACCGGAAGCGGCGAGGCGAAGAGCCGAAGCGCGTTGCGGTAGACCTCGGCGATGTCTTGCGTGCCGTTGGACGCGAAGTCGAGACCGGCACAGAAGTGCTTCCCCTCCGACGCCAGGACGATGGCCCGGCACCATCGGGTGCCGGCCAGCTCCTCGTAGGCGGCGGCAAGGTCGCTCAGGAGGGCCGAGTCAAAGAAGTTGTTGGGCGGGCGATGGAGACAGGCCACGGCAACGTGGCGCCCGCGGTCCTCGATCGTGACGTCACTCATGGATTCCCGGGAGCAAGGCTACGCCAGTAGATGACGGCGTCCTCTCCGTCGACCGCGGCGGGGATCACGCCGATTTCTTGAAAGCCCAGTTCGCGGTACATTCGCCGGGCCGGATTCGAGGCAAAGACCAGATTGAACTGCAGAGCGTCGAAGCCCAGCCGCCGAGCTTCGTCGAGGGAGTGGGTGACCATGCGTCGTCCCAGCCCGCTTCCTCGGTGGGCTTCCACGAGAAAGTACCCGGCATTGGCGATATGGGCCGCTCGGCCGACGAAGTTCGGCTTGACGTAGTAGCCCCCAACCAGGGCCCCGTCGACCCGTACCACCCACACCGATGTGTCGGGCCCGAACCAATAGTCATTGCAGGCGACACGGGTCAGGGGGGCGGCAAGCGGGAACCCCTCGCCGTCATTGACGATCTGTTCGAAGGCGACAAAGAACTCCCCCTTATCATCATCGGCGGCGAAGGGCCGGATCTCAATCGGCACGGCCCACCGCGGGAGCCTTCGACTCCGGCGAGGGCCCGGCTGGCGAGCCGCTGCCAAACCCCACGCTGCCTGTGCCGGGCCGCACCGCCTCGATGGGATCACGGAGATCGTCGATGTAGCCGAGCGCGTAGGCACCTCGGTCGTACCCCATGAGCCTGAGGAGGTCGACGGGAAGAGTGGCCGCAATCTCCCGCGGCACCGACAGGTACTGGTTCTCCTCCTGGCGTAGCCACGCCACGTTGTACGTGATGTTGATCCCACTACGCGTGGTGTCCGTCTGGTTGGGGCCTCCGCCGTGGTAGACGCTTCCGGAGTAGTACAAGACCGAACCCCTACCCATCTCCGCCGGCTCGGTATCTTCGATCCGGTAGGCGATGCCATCGTCGGCCTTGTGGCTGCCGACGACCACCCGGGTGGCACCGTTCTCGGTGGAGAACTCCGTGAGGGCCCAGATGGAATTGCACTGCACTTCGTACCCCCGGGGAAAGGGAAAGAAATCAAACGCCCACTGATCGCGATGGATCGGTTGGGCCGACTCACCGGCGCCGATGGCGATGGCTTGGGTCAGATGCAATTGGAAATTGCTGGCATGCTCCAACACCAACCCGGTCACCCCGAGGGACAATGGATGGAGCACCAGGTCGCGACTGGCGGGAGAGCGAGCGATGAGCGCCCCCGTGCGTCGGGTCTTGCTTCCGCTGAACGCATCGGGACCAGTCGGGGTTGCGGCCAACCAGGGAGCCAGCTCCTCCCCGATGCGATCCATCAGAGCCATCGGCGCAAGGTGGTCGACGATGACGGCGCCGTCGGCGGCGACTGCGTCCGCCACCTGGGTGGCTGACGCATTCGACGTGAGGTGGGATATGGGCACAGTCGATCATGGACGGTGGGCTGGCCCGGTGCAACTGAAGCGCACTGCAACCAAGCGCAGCGCCTTCAATGCAGTCGTGCTCATCCGGCACCGCGATGAACGTTTCTGACGACGATGGTGCTTGGCCAGTTCGCCCTCTCGAGAGCGGATCCCAGTTACGAAGCGAACCGGGGCAGCCATGCGGCCGTCGCCCTGAGGAGCTCGTTGGCCATCTCGTCGAGCCGGCGCGCATCCATGCGGCCGGCCAGGGGATCCGTCTGCATGGCATCGAGGACCAATGACCGCTGCCCCGACAACGCCGCCTGTACGGTGAACTCCTGCGAGGCCGAGATCCGTCTGAGATGTTCGGCCAGGAACGGGGGTAACGACACCCGATCCCGGCCGCGTACCCCGTCTCGGTCGGCCACGCACATCATCTCGACCACGACACCGTCGGGCAAGTCCGCGACCGAGCCGTCATTGGGGACGTTCAACGGCATCACGCGTGGTGTGCCCGTGATCAGGGAATCGATGAGCGGCGCCACCAGCTCACCGCTCGGCCACTCGGAGACGTGGTCCGACGCCAGGTCCCGGGCGAAGTCGGCCAGGTGGTTCACCTGGCTCCCCTCGTGCACCTCGATCGGCACCAGTTGGACACCCCACCGCTCCCCCCAGGCTGACTCCTCCGTGAGGTAGCCGGCGAAGAATTCGGCCACGTGACGATCACCCGCGCCGGGCAGGACGCCGAACCTACTAAAGACGTCCAACTTGAGCTGGCTGTGCTCCACAATGTCCCGTTTGGTCCACTTGTCGCCGCGTGGCCCACCGTGGAGGACCCCGTCGGGAAGTTCCATGGCCAGCGGTTGATCGAGACCGTGGCCATCCTCGAGTAGCTCGGTGAGATCGGCGAATCCGTCCTCACCGGCCAGGCGCAGTTCGGTGATGATCGGAAAGTGGTTGACCCCGGCCACGGTCATGTCGACATCGAAGTAGCTGGTGTCGAGGAGAAGGCTCAGCAAGAGCTGCGTGATGGTGATCTCATGACACAGGCCCACGGCCTTGATGGTCGACTGGCCGGTGACGGCGCGGCAGAGCGTGGTCATCGGATTGGTCACGTTGAGCAGCCAGGCGTCCGGGCAGAGCGCCTCCATGTCCCGGGCGATGTCGACCAGGACGGGGATGTTGCGCAGCGCCCGGGCGATCCCTCCGGGGCCGACCGTGTCGCCGATGGTCTGGCGTACGCCGAAGCGAGCGGGTATGGCCAGATCGTGGCGCATGCTGGCAAATCCCCCGGTGGAGATGGCCACCACCACGAATTCGGCACCGGCCAGGGCAGCACGCTGATCGGTCGTCCCGGTGACCGTCAGCGGAATCCCCCGGACCTCGGCGATGTGCTCCGCCAGTCCCACCATGCGCGGCACCGAGGCGCCGTCGATGTCCTCGATGACGACTTCGGACCCGTGCAACGAAGGGGTGTTGGCAATGTCGCGAAGCAGCTTGGGGACCCACTGCACGCTGCCCCCTCCGATGATGACGATGCGTGGTGCCATGGCTCATCCTCTCTCACTGCCGCACCGGTCCAGCCCGCCGGCGCGACCGACGATCCGCATCGGCCGATCAGAAGGGCCCGGACAGATCCCCGAGGGCGTCGGTGAGGCGGAGATTCTCCGTGTAGTCCACCGGGCAGGCGATTACCGACACGGCGTCGGACGCCAGCGCGTCGCCCAGCATGGGCAACAGATCTCCGGCCGAGCGCACCTGATACCCCCGGGCCCCAAAGCTCTCGGCGTAGGCCACGAAGTCAGGGTTGGTGAAATTGATGGCGACGTCACGGCCGAGCTCCAGATCCATCTTCCATTTGATCAGCCCGTATGCGTCGTCCTGCCAGATCAGGACCGTGAGCGGGATCCGTTCTCGCACGGCCGTTTCGATCTCTTGGGAGTTCATCAGGAACGCCCCATCGCCCACAGCGGCCAACACCCGGCAGTCGGGCATCGCCAGCTTGGCTCCGATGGCGCCGGGCAGGGCGAAGGCCATGGTGGACAAGCCGTTGGATATCAGGCACGTGTTGGGCTCATAGGTGGGGTACAGCCGGGCCATCCACATCTTCACGGCCCCGGTGTCCGCCAAGACGATGTCCGACCGGCCCAGCGCGGCGCGCGTGTCGGCCACCACGCGCTGAGGCTTGAGGGGGAAGGTGCCATCGGCCGCACCGAGGGCGAGCTCGTCGGCCAGCAGGCGGCGGATCTTCTCGCCGCTGGCTCCCAGCTGGAATCGGTGGGTGGTGGCAGAAGCCAATGCGTCCAGGGTCCGGCTGATGTCGGCCTGGACCCCCACCTCGACGTCATAGTGGGCATCCACCTCGGCGGGGATACGGCTCACGTGGATGATCCGCTTGTCGCCTTCGGGGTTGATCCGCACCGGATCGAACTCCTGGAGCTCGTAGCCGACGCTGACGACCACGTCCGCCTCGTCGAAACCGAAGTTGACGTAGTCGTGACCCATGAATCCCACCGCGCCGAGGGCGTGCGGGTGATCGTCGGCGAACACCCCTTTGCCATGAAAGGTCGTGGCAACCGGGAGGCCCAGCAGTTCGGAGAAGCGTCGCAAGGCCTCGGCCCCACCGCTGCGGGCCGCGCCGTGCCCGGCCAGGACGATGGGCCGGCTGGCCCCGTTGAGCACAGCGGCGGCACGGGCAATCTGCGAAGGAGAGGGCTCATCGGGTCGAGGGGTGTTGATACTGAGGGGCGCCAGCCCGCTCGGGGCGCTCTGGCTCTCGATGTCCTCCGGGATGGCCAGGTAGACCGCGCCCGGGCGTTCCGTCTGGGCCAACTTGAATGCCTTTCGGACCATCTCGGGCACCGCTCCCGGGGTGAGGACCGTGTCGGCCCATTTGGTCACCGGAGTGAACATGGACACCAGATCGACGCTCTGGTGGGACTCCTTGTAGATACGGTTCAGCCCAACCTGGGCGGAGAAAGCCACGACCGGGGTGCTGTTGGTATTGGCGTCGGCCGTCCCCAGGAGCAGGTTGATCGCGCCCGGACCGAGGGTGGCCGAGCAGACGCCGGCGCGACCGGTCAGGCGCCCGAACATTTCGGCCATGAACGACGCCGCCTGCTCGTGGCGGACCAACACGTAGCGAATCGACGACCGGGACAAGGCGTCGGTGAGGTAGATGTTCTCCTCCCCGGGAATGCCGAACACACACGTGACGCCCTCATTTTCGAGGCAGTCCACGAGGAGGTCGGCGACACGTCGATGGTCTTCGGGCACAGGGTCGAGCGTAGCGAAAAGGGGTCGCGGCCGAACCGTTCGATCACCTCCACCTCGCCGCGGGCGGGTCCTTCGAGATCGGCGCCTCGGTCAGCCCATCCTGGCTCTCAGCCCAACTCGGCCAGTGCCGCCACGGCGCGGCGCTCGACGACCCCGTACGAGTTGGCCGAGGCGACGTCACGAGCACTGATAAGCCGAGCGCGGGCCAGGGCCGCATCACCGGAGGCGGCGCGTTGCACGAGCATCCGGGCCCAGAGGAGATCGGTGCGGGCGGCGAAGAATTTTGCGCCCATCCGCTGACTCATGGCGGCGGACCGGGCGAAGTACGCGTCCGCCTCGGAAAACCGGCCGAGCACGGTCGCCAGCCCGCCGAGATAGTGACTAACCGGACCAAGAGCTGACGCGCCGGTGGCGGGCAGCTGCGTCGCCCACGGTTCGAGCTCTGCCAACAGCGGACCGGCGTAGGCGGGGTCCCCGCATTCGATGGCGGCTTCGGCAAAGTCGACCATACCGGTGAGCCAGAGCTGATCGAGGGGCAGCTCGAAGCCGGCGGCGGCGAATTCCGCGAGCAGTTCGGCGGCCCGGTCGGTACGCCCCCCCTCGACGTGCGCCTTGGCCAGGATGGAGATGAAGAAGGTGCGAGGGATATCCGGTGTCTCCGAGGCCATCTTCTCGATGAGCGGGGCGAGCTCGCTCTGGGTCCCCCGCTGGCCGCAGACGATATTGAGCTGCGCGCCGAAGATGGTGGCAGCATCGGGCTGTCCGCCTTCGGTGCCGATCTGGAGCGCCTCGGTGGCGTACTGTTCGGCCAGATCGGTGTCCCCCGAGATCTGGGCCCGGAGCGAGCGCACGAACGTGTGCCCCCAGGCGAAAACGGGCTGGTTCAGTCGCTGCGCCATGGCACCGTGGATGGCGAGGCATCGGTCCATCTCGTCGATGTCCCCGGCCCGGGCCGCAGCCTCGAGTCGCCACCACGCCGCCCAGAACAGCAACACCGGGTCGCCGATCCGTTCGGCCCGCACGAGGCCTTCGGTGGCCCGGGCCTCGGTGAGCTCGAGCAGGGCGGGCACCTGGAGTGGAACATGAAGATGGTTGAGGACCCTGACCACGACGGCATCGTCGCCGGAGGACTCGGCGATGGCGATGGCCTCCTCGGCCAGAGCCCGCCGGCGGTCGAGCGGGCTCCCGTGCGCAAGTTCCGAACACAAGGTGGCCAAGACCAGGGCCCGGTCCGGGTGGGCCTCGGGTAACAGGTCGAGCGCCCTCTCCAGGGTCTCGACCTTCTCCCGGTCGGTGGAACCCACCGCGCTGTAAAAGCCCCGGTCGTTGGCCAGGACGGCAGCCACCAGCCGGTCGACATCGCCCATGTCTGCCGCCTGAGTAGCGGCATCGAGGAGCGTCGCCCGGAACGATGGGTCCCCGGTCTGCCGTTGGGCGGTCCCGAGCCCGATGGCCAGGTCGAGCACGAGCACCGGATCAGGGTCACTGACCGCCTGCAGCAGCTCGAGTGACTTGGTGTAGTGCCTGAGCGCGTCGTCGGGCGCCAGCGACCTGAGCGCGGCGTTGGCTGCCTCGTGCGAGTAGCGGATCGCACGAGGAAGGTTGGCCGGGGGCGTGGCGTTGATCCAGTGCCGAGCCAGTTCACCCACTCTGGTACCGGGCTCGTCACCACAGAAGTCCTCCAACGCCAGGGCGACCACCTCGTGCGTTCGCGCCCGCCGGGTCGGCCCCAGGTTCTCGTAGAGCGTGTGCTGGAACAGCGCGTGGCCGAAGTTGTACCGACCCGGAACGTCATCCACCTCCTGTACCAGGGACGCGGTGGTGGCGGCCTCGAGGATGTCGAGGAGGGCATCCACCGGGACCCGGGTGGCCCGTTCGAGGACGTCGAGATCGAAGTCCCGCCCAATGACGGCCGCCGTGGACAGCACCCGGTCGGCATCAGGCCCGAGCCGCACGACCCGACCACCGATCACCTCACGGACACTCTCGGGGAGAGCGGATCGGTCGATAGTGCCGCTGGCCACCCAACGGCCGGCCGCGTTCTGGTGGATGGCCCCGGTGTCGCGCAGATGACGGAGCATCTCGGTCACGAAGAAGGGGTTGCCGTCGGTCTCACGGTGGACCGCCTCGGCCAGACCAAGGCCGAACGCGTCGAGGCGCTGACGGGATACCGCTTCGAGCAATGAACCCACGCCGGAGCTATCGAGGCCACCGAGCTCGATTCGGGAGACGCCCTCATGGCGCCAGAGCGTCCCGAGGGTTTCCCGGAGTTCCGGAGACTGGGGTAGCTCGCTGTCGCGAAACGTCCCGAGTACCAACACCCGCATTACGCGTTCGGCTGCCGTCAAGTGACGGAGCAGAGCCAGGCTCCCACTGTCGGCCCACTGGAGATCGTCAAGCACGAGCACGATGGGATCGTGCCGCGAGACCGCTGTGAGCAGTCCGACGGCAGCGGCGAAGAGCAAGTAGCGCTCGGAGTCGGGATCGGTGGCCTTCGACGGCGGCATGTCGGAAATCCGTTCACCGAGCGCGGGCACGAGGCGCGCCCATTCTGATCCGTGGGCGTCGACCAGGCCACGAAGACGTTTCTCGTCGGCGTGGACGAAATAGTGGCCGAACGCCTCCGCGAAGAGTTGATAGGGCGTGGCGAGGTC
The DNA here is from genome assembly GCA_963743785.1 of uncultured Acidimicrobiaceae bacterium. Taxonomy (GTDB): domain Bacteria; phylum Actinomycetota; class Acidimicrobiia; order Acidimicrobiales; family RAAP-2; genus Bog-473. The sequence goes on from CAVURD010000004.1 coordinate 193,661, forward strand.
CTCCTCGCAGTGCCCGAACAAAACGCAGGCCCCGCCGTCAAAGGCGAAACGGGCGGCCTGGGCGACGAGGGTGGTCTTGCCCTGGCCGGCTTCGCCCGACACGAGCACCACCTCCCGTCCGTCGCTGGCGGCCACCCGCTTGGCCACCTCGGCCAGGACGGAGAGCTCGGGCTCCCTTCCGATCACGTGCGCGCCCGTGGCGGTACGGGCGGCGAGTCGGCGGGGTAGGGGAACGCCGGATCCGCCCCCGGTGGCCGCGACGGGCTCCCACACCACCTCGACGGCGGCGACCGGGTCGCGCAGGCCCTTGAGCGGGAGCTCACCGAGCGACCGGTAGTCGAGACGGCTTCGCCGACCCGCCATCAGCCGGACCACGTCGGCCGCCAGGATCTGGCCGGGGTCGCAGGCCGCGCACAGACGAGCCGCCTCGATAACCGGGTCCCCGAAGTAGTCGTCGTCCTCGTGGACCACCTCGCCTCCGCTCAGGCCGACCCGCAACCCGACGGAGTGCTCACGGCCCCGATTGTCCCGCTCGACGGCCTGCTGCATGGCCACCCCGCAGGCCAGGGCGGCCGAGGCTGACGAAAACACCGCCATGAGCCCGTCACCCAGGTTCTTCACCTCGGTGCCCCCCGCGTGAGCCAGGGTCCGGCGCAAGAGCTCGAAGTGGTCGCGACGTACCGCGTCGGCCGCCTCGGGCAACAGGCTCTGGGACTGGGCGGTCGATCCCACCACATCGGTGAAGAGGAGCGCCACGTGCTCGGTGGTCACCGGCTCTTCATCCCCCAGGCGTCTTTCAGTTCATCGGTGACCTGGAAGGCGGGCCGTTGCCCATCCCGCCCGTACAGCTCGAAACCTTGCCAAATTCGCCGGCCCAGGAGCGAGGCAATGGGCCCGGTCCCGGGCAGACGAACCAGGGCGAACTCATAGAGTTGGTCGGTCCGATACATGAGTTCGAAAATGACCCGGGTCCAGTCGGCCTTCGGTACGCCCAGCATGTCGGCCGTCTCGTTGCCCAAATAGTGTCGGATGCCCGTGGCCGGCAGACCGGGCAGTTGGGTGAAGCCGAAGAGCTCCTGCATACAGGCGATGGCGGCCTTCGTGAGTTCCCTTCCCTCGGGTGTCGGCCCGTACTCGGTCCGTCGCCGGTGGTCCCACAGCTCCTGCGAGTCCGCCCAGGACAGCGGGAGAAGGTCAGCTCGGATACCGATCTGGTGACCCACGAGATTCCATACGTGGATGTAGGCCTCCATCTGATACGTGCTGAGTCGCACCCCCGACCGCTTGAGAGCCTCGATTCCCTGAACGCTGAAGGAGAGGAGTGTTCCGAGCAGCTGAAGTTGGTTGATGGGCAGTCCCAGGGCGTCGTCCCACGGTTCTATCGGGACTACTGCATCCCTCTCGATCTCGGCCAGGTGCAGCAGGACGTGGCGCACCGCCGCGTGCATCAGGCGAACGTGGCGAACGACCCGATAGCCGTTTCGACCCGGATCGAGAGCGCCGGGCGTCATCACATCGATGATCATCTGTCCCGTTTCGACGTACCTGCGCTTGGGGTCGCGAGTGAGTCGGGCGGTTCGACCGAGCGCCTGCACTCCCTTGGCGAAGGCGTAGTCGGCCGGAAGACTCGCCATGAACAGCCCCATGCCCAGCTGCGGGCCGAATTCGCCGAAGACCCGCTGTCCGTCGCACACCAGCTCGGGGTTCGCCCAGTCGGGCCAATTCTCTTCCAACCGCGCAAACGCCCCGATCCCGGGCAGATCCTCGTCGGTGGCCGCCCCGACAGAAGTTGAGGCCAAGCGACGGAAGAGCGTCGAGTGCCTGTTTCCCGTGGCCTTGAAGAACTCGGCCACTGCGGCGTCCGCCGGCGCGTCACCACACACCCTCAGGTTCTCGACCATCGCGTCGGTGAACATCTTGGTGCCACGCGACGGAGGGATGCCTTGCTGCAGCCGCTTCACGCCGTCACCGCTCCTCACCCCGCCTCGCGCCGCTGATCGCGAGGGCGCAACCGGGATGCGTCCGGCCTCGATCTGGACCATCACGTCGGTCCCGAAGGGAGGCTGGAACAGTTCCTTTCGATGGTGCCGGGATTGGAACAGATTGGCGATGAAGTTCATCCGGCCATTCAGGTCGACCCAGTCCAACGCGCGACTGCCACGCCCATCTTCGGTGGCCCGGTCGTACCGCCCGAACAGGGTGGCCAGATCATCGACGACGACCGGAGTCAGGTCGGGGGCCACGAAAGGCCGGCCGGGCAGGGGCGGAACGTCCCGGTTGAGTCGCAAGGTCCCGTCGGGTGTTTCGATGGTGCCCAGCAGTTCGGTCATGAGATCGCCCCAGAGGTCGCTGATCGCGTGTCCCAACGGATGCAACAAGCCGTCGACCGCCTCCGCGATCGCCGGCGGTCCCGGTGCGTCCTTGATAAGGCGTCGCTTGAGCAGCGCGACGGTTTCGTTCAGACCCATGTCCATGCTTCCGGTAATCGGCCCCTGCAGATGGTGTTGTTCATGAGCTCCCAGTTCGAGGGACCCGGCGAGAATGAGCTGGCTCCGTCGGGTTGGGTCAGGCTCGGCGAGGGCGTCGCACCAGTGCTGGAAGCCCGCCTGCAACCGATTGCGCCCCTCGAAGACCGGCGCACCGTCACACGCCCGGAGCGTCGTGGCCCGGGCCGACGCAGGGTTCTGAGGATCGCCGCCGCAACACGAAAGAAAGGTGGCGGCGGCCGGGGCGATCTCGGCAAAGACCTCGGTGTTCCCATCGGAGAGGTTGGTCGCGCAGGCGCCGAATCGCTCTCGGAGGATGTCGATCAGATGTTCGGACCCAATGCAGTGGAAACCGCCGTCGAGGCCTGCGTCGCGGATGGCGGCGTTTGCTTTCTGCGCGGCCCCCATCATGCCGTCAGAGAGAACCACTCGATGGTGCAACCAGTCGGGCAGTGCCTCCCCCCGGAGGTTACGGCCGACCGTACACGAGGCCCAGGTGCCAAAGGTGCACCAGTTGGCCGTGCCCGGCTGGAGCAGGGCCGTCAGCTCGGCGGCGAGGTCAGAGTAGGTCTGGGTGACCCAGTAGTTACGAAGCACCCGATCTTCGATGGCCAGGACGGACTGCACATGCTCGGTCGAGACTCCTCGATCCATGTGGCACACCCCGTCCCCTCGGTCCCGCCACGGTCACCTGATCGCCCTCATTGTGGCAAGGATTCGGCCGGTCTGCCGCCGGAAGCCACGATTGGGATGCTCAGATCCGTCCCGAGTGGTCCGCCTCGTGCCCGGTCCGCCACGGGGGCCGCCTTCCTGGAAAGATCACCCGCGCACCTGGCCCGTCCGGACGCGGTGGTCGGACTGGAAATTGTGCGTCGGCGGATTGACTTGTCGAGGGTGGCGACCAGGTTGCGAGCCACCCGGTGCGGGTGTGGATCTAGGAACCGGGAATCAGGAATCAGGAATCAGGAATCAAGCCCTGGCTGTCAAGACCAGGTGGGCTCTACGGCCCGGTTTCCGGCGATCGGTCTTCGACATCGAAGACCGCCAACAACCAGTCCTCTTCGCCGACCGCAGGAAGCAACTGAACCAGGCGACCCATGTGGGGGCCATTGTCGTTGAGCTCCTCTTGGAGCAGCCTGGCCTCGTCCCCGGGATCGGATCTCATCGTTGTTCTCGGTACCGTGATCACTTTGACCGCCATGTCTCGACGCTACCGTTTGGCGTCGGCCGGCAGGGGGATATCGCACTTCCGCGGCGCGGCCTGAGCCGCGGCTAGGTGCGCGCCCATAGCCCGAATCACACTGGCTCTGAACCCACTCGAGCCATACTCGGATCGCTCAGTTTGCTTCCTCCTCGCCCTCGGCTTCGGGCACGACGAGTTGCCCATTCCGGGTGCCTCGATCGTCCGTATGGCCGCTGAAGCGCGGTGCGATGCCGGCCTCGAGCGACGAGACATGGACCCGTCGCCGAGGCCATCGGCGCGCTGCCGGACCTTGGAGAACGGCTCGGGATCCGCAGCGATCGTCGGGCTGCCCAAGACGGATCTCGGCGCCGGCGTCGACCTGCAAGCCTGACTCGGGAGCGAGCCGCTACTCACCGTCGAAAAACCGATCGTGTGCCTCCGGGTCGCTCGGGAGGTCCCACAGGTCGGTGATACGGCCGTCATCATCGATGGCAAGAACGTGCACTTCCTCAAGATCGAGTGTGGCTCCGTCGGGACGGCTCGCTGTCTCGCGCATCACGACGATGCCGTGACGGTCGTCGGCGTAGATACTCGTGATGTCGAGTTTCTGGGTGCCCGCCGTCAGCTCGAACACGCCCACCAGCGCGCTGGTGATGCTATCGATTCCGGTTCGGTCGCCACTCAGCGGACCACTGCCACCGATATGAAAGGTCGCGGTGGGTGCGATGTCCTTCAGAGCCTCAGCCAGATCGCCTTCGGTCAAGGCGGCGTACGCATCGCGGATCCTCTGCACATTCGGGTGCTCTGGCATCGCAACCTCCATCGTCGGAATGCACGTGATCGGCTCGGTCGTCCATCATGTTCATTCACTGGGTCCCAACCGAAGTGTGCAGACGTGAGTCTCTGGTGGTGGTAACTCTAGTGATGACTGTGCGGTTACCCACCTCGACGACGCTCACTGCACCCCACACACTGTAGGTGGAGTCAAACGAAGTGGAAAGTTCGCCCGTCTCGCGACCAGTTTCAATACTCAAAAGACGGAGGTGCGGTCAATGAATGACAGGGTCGAAAAGAGAAGCCTCGGAGCACACCAAGACGCGTTGGCTGTCCCATGAAGATCGCTTCGGTCATTTTCTGCGAGGAAGAGGATGTGACTGACGGAAGGTTGGTCGATGTCGGAATCACGAGCGTGTCCGCTCCGAGCTATCCAACGCCGCTAAGGAAGCCTCTCGTTCTCATCGTTGTGCTCGAGACCGCTGACATCGACAATGAGTTAGAGATCTACGTGGGCTTAGAAACTGGCGATGTGACCACATTCGGGTGCGTGGTCGATTTGAAAAAGTTCGCCTACTCGGCGCGATCTACTGAAATGCCGGCGTGGCATGTGCGGATAGTTCCTAAGTACCAATTGCAGATTCCTTCAGCTGGCTCTAACTCCATCGTGTTTGTCAATGACGGGATCGAGCTTTACAGAGTCCGGCTATGGGCAGAGTTGGACCACCCGAAGACTTGGTAGTTCCGGAACTCGAGATACTCGTTCGGATTTCGGACCGATTCCCCATGGTTCCGTCCTCACTTCCAAGAGGATCGAGTAGCCGTCTGAGGATGAATGACGAACGGGTGACTAGCGCAGAAGTGGGGCAACGCCAGTCGACCATCGAGGAGGCGTAATCGTTCGTTCGCGACCCACCCGACGAAGCATCGCCGCGAACCCCGACGATCGGGGCACGTCGACAGATCCGATCAGATCTCCGGATCGTCATCAGGAAAGTACTGTGGTGCAGTGCACAATGATGAAACGCAAACCGTTGTCCGGCACTATGAAACCTACCGGGAAGAGGACCGCTTCTCGACCGGTTTGGGCCAGCTGGAACTTCTTCGCACCCAAGAGATCCTCCTACGTCACCTTCCACCCGCTCCGGCCCGTCTGTTGGACGTAGGGGGCGCAACCGGCGCACATGCCCAATGGCTTGTCGCCGAGGGGTACGAGGTGCATATCGTCGACCTGACCCCTCGCCATGTGGAAAAGGCGTTGGCCGACCTCGGCCCGCATGGAGTGACGGCGGAGGTCGGGGACGCCAGAGAGTTGAACGCTTCGAGTCAGAGCTACGACAGCGTGCTTCTGCTAGGGCCGATGTACCACCTCACCAGCCGCTCCGATCGCGTCAAGTGCCTGCAGGAGGCATTGCGGGTCGTGCGCACCGACGGCGTTGTCGCTGTGGCCGCAATCAGCCGCTTCGCCTCGCTTTGTGACGGCCTGGCCCGGGGATTCTTCTTCGAGCCCAAGTTCCGCAAAATCGTCGAACGGGATCTCGCCGAGGGCCAGCACCGCAATCCCGAAAATGTCCCTCACTGGTTCACGACCGCCTACTTCCATGAGCCTCAGGAACTCCATTCCGAAATCGAGGACGCCGGGATGCAGGTGCGAACCCTCGTCGGGGTCGAAGGTCCTGCTGGTTGCATGAAGCACCTGGTCGAGCGGTGGGATACCCCCGAGGACAAAGAGGCCATCCTCTATGCCGCCAGAGCGGTGGAAAGCGAGCCGTCAATCATTGGGATGAGTGGTCATCTCCTTGCCATCGGCGAACCCATCGTTTAACCGAGGAGAGGACGGACCCCGACGGGCCTCTGCCACCTCCTTGAAGTGGCGTACGCCTGGGGTGGATTCCCTGGATGGTGAACCCACGAGGTGGATTACCTGAATAGTCGGGGTTACAGGGCACTCGGGAGCCGGCTGTTGTCTGACCACGGTCCGATCAAGCGTGTCTAGAGATGAGAAGCCCGTACTTTACGGGCTGAGCACAGGCGTCCAAGATGTTCCCGTGAAGAGTCGGGCTGCATTTAATGCTCTCATCGCCGAAGCCGAGTCGGAGGCCGTGGAAGGTTGGGACTTCTCTTGGTTCGACGACAGAGCCACGGAAGAACGCCCGTCCTGGGGTTACGCCAAGATGCTGGTTCCACGAGTAGAAACCGCCCAACGGGTTCTCGACATCCAAACCGGAGGAGGTGAAGTGCTCGCCGGTGTGCTGGCCCAAATTCTCGAAACGCCCGACACCTTGGCGGCCACCGAGTCTTGGGATCCAAACGCCGCGATCGCAAGGCGCAACTTGTCACCGTTTGGCGTTTCAGTCGCGGTAATCCCCGACGATGCTGCTCTACCTTTCCCCGCCGACCACTTCGACCTGATCACTAGTCGCCATCCGACGATCACGATCTGGAGTGAAATCGCCCGAGTGCTGCGTCCAAGAGGTTCTTATTTTTCCCAGCAAGTTGGGGCCGGTTCTAATCGAGAACTCACGGATTTCATAATGGGACCGCAACCGGTATCCAAGCGACGCACCGCCCAACGGGCGGTTGATCAAGCCAAGAATGCAGGTCTCCATGTTGTCGATCTTCGCCAAGAATCACTGCGAACGGTCTTTAACGATGTCGGAGCCGTCGTTTACTTCCTCCGAAAGGTCTACTGGACGGTCCCAGGATTCACCGTCGAAGAATACCGAGGTCGCCTCTCGAGCCTGCACGAGAAGATTGAACGGGACGGTCCATTCGTTGCCCACGCCCAACGATTCCTCATCGAGGCGAGAAAGCCGGGGCGCTAGCCGCCGTCCCGGCGTCCGAGGACCCCGGGTATGGAATGAGCGAGAATCGACAGCGACTCTGACAAGTCAGCGGGAGGTTCGGGATGTTGCCGATAGCGCCTGTTGCCGGGATCTCTTCACGGTGGCCTGTTGCTTTGAGAAGGTGAGGCAAGCCAGCGTCAGGAAGATACCCACGAACAAGAGGTATACGGTCACGAAACCAACGATGCCGACAACCAGTGCCGCAATAGACACTCCCCAAGCCGCCCGTCCGGCGTTCGGCTGGTTAGAGCGACTGCGGTGACTGAGCAATACAGCAACGAGGGCAGCGGCGACTATGCCTGTGCCTGTCAAAAGTAGCTCCGGCACCCCATATGCCTGAAAGTAGGTCTGTGGCAGGACCTTGGCTTCCTGATAGCCGCCCGAGGCCGTCTGGACGAGATTGTGCGTTCCCGTCCGAACGGGAATGTCGACGACAAATGCCAGCAAGGTGAGGGCGACGCTCCACAGGCCAGCAAGTGACAGGAACAGTAGGGTCACCCCGCTTAGACGCTTCATGAACTGCCTCCCACCCGGTCCATTCTCACACCAAAACGGCTCGACAGCCACCACCCCGAATCCATGGGAGGTTTTGTCCTTGCTCTTGAAGACATCGCCTTCAATCATGCCGATCAGCCAGGCTCGAGCCAGGAGCACGCCCCCGTAAGCGGGAGGTGGCCAAAAACAGATGTCACAGGCGCAGGCTCTGGTCCCGCCAAGGCCTTGAACCAGCCCGCGGGCAACCCTTCGATGGTCGTGACCGAACTTGAGTCGCTCCAGTCATCTGCGTCGTACCCGCATTCATCGCATCGCTCCACCGCCATCGATCAAGTCTGCTCCCAACCGGCGGAAGGCGGCACCCAGCCACAACCGCCGTGGCATGACGGCGAACCGAACCTTTTGCGCCCCAATAGCGTCCTATAGGACATGAGGCTCATACTCAGGGGGCGCAAGCGATCCCAGCTGTCGGGGTTCATCGGCTTGGGTGCGGTGGTCGTTCTTGTCCTGGCAACCGGACCTGCGGCCACGGCGGCAAGGCCGGCTGCAATAGAGATCGGGGTCATCCACTCCGACGGCCGGCCCGTGCTGACTAAAAAGGCATTTGTCGCTCTCGGATCGTGTCCGGCCAAGGACGTGGTGATGCGAGTGACACTGCCCCGACTTACGTATGACCAGTCCCAGACCGTAAATGTCAGGGCTGTGGTACAGAACGTCGGCCGAGTGGAGTGCACCTACGGCGGAACCGGTCACGGCGATCAATACATGGGTCCCTGCGGGACATTCCCATTGAGCGTGGTCGATAGCAGCGGGACAGACATTTGGCCTGGCCCTGTTGCCTATTCCTGTCCGCTGATTGGCCCAACCCGCCTTGCCCCGGGACAGCACGTCCTCGTAACCGGGATGTGGCCAAAAACGGTTGTCACACGCTCGGGGTCGAGTGCCGCTCCCGTCGGGAGTTACCGGCTCGTCGTCGCCAATACAGTCACATTCCCGATCAAGCTGCAATAAGTGGCCGGCCGACGTGCGATTTCACGGGTGTCCTGTCGGGGGCGTAATCATTCCTATTTGACTCATTCCGGGGGTTCACCGCAGTGCCACGTCCGAGCCCGGCGGACGGAGAAGCCCGAGCGGTTCCTGTTGGCGAAGCGCCTCCTCCACTTCCTCAGCTTCGGTGGTGAGCTCTCTGGTCTTGAACCACTGTCTGGGCATCCCAACGCCATCTCACATTCACCGTAGAGTAGAGGCACGATGCCCGATTCCCTGGCTACCACACAGGCGGCAATTTCACCCGCTCCGCCGACCAAAACTGGAAACGACGAAGGTCGGGTGCCCAATCTTGCGGATGGAGGAGCCGGCCATTCGAGGAAGCTGGGAGTCGGCCTGTCCCTCCTCCTGCTGGTCATTGGAATTGCGCTTCTCATTGCGTTCTTCGCTGGCGTAAGACATTGGCTGGCGCTACATACCGGGACGCTCCACGGAGGGCCGGACCTGTACTACAACTTCTGGTCCGGCTTTGGTTCCGACCTCGGTGAGGCGACTCTCATAAGCGCGGTCGGCATCGGGGTATACACGGGCGTCCGTAAGGTCAATTGCCATACCAAGGGCTGTTGGAGAATTGGCCATCACTCGCTGGAAGGCACTCCCTATATCTTGTGCCGACACCACCACCCGCAAGTTCCGAGCGGCGGTGCATCGCATGAGCACATCCTCGAGCAGCACCGAAAATTCAAGGCCGCTCAAGAGGCCCGACGAGAGACCAAGGGAAACTGAGAGACCACACGCAGGGGCTGCGCGCCCACCTCGCCAGGAGACCCGTCAATGGGTCCCGGTCCAACTACTTGGTGCCGGGGTTCTCCAGCACCAGGGCCACTCCTTGACCTGATCCGACGCAGACTCCGAGTACCCCGTAGCGGACATCTCGGAGGTGTAACTCTGTGGCCAAAGTCAGGACGTATCGGGTCCCCGACGATCCGAATGGATGGCCAATGGCCACGGCCCCCCCGTTCGGATTGAGTCGTTCGTCCGGCACCTCGAATCCCTCAAGTTGGACTGGCAGCTCGCGCAGCACGCCGAGTGCCTGGGCCGCGAAGGCCTCATGCACTTCCCAGACGTCGATGTCTTGGGGCTCCAGTTTTGCCCGCCTGAGGGCATTCGCTATGGCGAAGGCCGGTGCGATCCCCATGAATTGAGGGTCGAGCGCGTAGGTAGCCGACGCCACTACCCGGGCCAGCGGTTCGATTCCGAGGGCTTCGGCGGCGACGCCGCTGGCCAGGACAACCGCGCTGGCACCATCGCTGAGGGCTGAGGAGTTCCCAGCGGTCATCTGAGTGGTGTTGGGCTGGGGAGGAAGCTTTGCCAACTGCTGGGCTGACGTGTCACCCCGGATGAGTTCATCGTGCTCGAACACTCGGCTGGGCTCCTTGCGCGTACCGGGGATTTCAATGGGATGGATCTCCGCCGCCAGGCGACCCGAGTCGCGAGCGGCGGCGGCGTGCTGGTGCGATCGAAGCGCAAAAGCGTCGATCTCTTCTCGCGTGAGTTCATACCGGTCGGCCACGTTCTGAGCCGTCTTGATCATCTCGACGTACGCATTGCGGGCCAGGAGCACCGGGTTGGGCGGTCCACCAGCGCCCGCCCACATGGTGTCGAGCAGGAGCACGGGCCCTCGTGGACTGAACGGCGCATCGCCCTTCATCTGGGCCCAGCCCGAGCGGGACATCGACTCGACGCCCCCGGCGACCCCGACCCCAAGCTCGTCGCATCGGATGGCCTGAGCAATCGCAATTGCACCTGTCAACGACGACGCACAGAAGCGATTGATGGTGACCGCAGGAACGGAGTCCGGAAAACCAGCGGCGAGGGCACCCCATCGTGCGACGTCGCCCATCCCTTCGTGCGCGGTGTTGACACAACCGGCTGTGATGTCCTCAATGTGGTCGAGAGGGACGCCCACCCTCTCGCAGGCCGCGATCATCGTCCGTCCCAAAAGATCATCGGTACGCAGGTGCGAGAGGGAGCCCCCGTACCGTCCAACTGGTGTTCGAACGCCGCCGAGAATGAAAGCATCAGTCATGAGCTGGCCCTCCATTGAACGCTGGATAGCAAGTTACCTGCAGCGGCGGAAGTCGCGCTCAGTGTGAATATCCATACGTTGGCGTCGAGGGCGGCCGAGGGCGTTGAACCAATCCGTCGCGGGTCGGCACTTGTGAGAGGCAAACAACCCGCCCGCCTGGCAGGGTCTGCAGAGAGGCCTTGCGACGTTCGATCGTTACGTGTTCGAGATCGCTGCCATCGGTACAGAGGCGCGACGAAGCGCCGCCGGGGGGAGGTTGGGTCACTTCGTCGCGCACTGCAGGAGGAGATGGCCCCGATGCAGCCTTCCTCCCTGGGCTACGGATCAGAGTCTGACCTAGCAAGGGTGCTGATCAGTTGCGGGCAGGTTGCGAACTATTCCTTTGGGGGCTGGCGGCCCGCTGAGGCCCGACAATTTCTGCAGCGGCAGGGCTGTTCGCCGCGCCGGTTTGCGTGCGGGTGCCGTCGCCGGCACCGCAGACGGCCGTTTCCGCCGCCACGACCGGCTCGCGCCCGACGCTGACCCGTCAGGCTGAGACCGCCAGCGCAGCAGCGAGGTCCAGGTGGGCTCGCCAGGCAACGGGGAGAAGCCGCCCTTCGCCGACCCGATGTCATCGGAGCGGCAACGGTCTGTGTGCTAGAGGCGTCTGCTCATCATGGATGGACTTTGAACAGGTTGACGAACGGCAGAGCGAAGACAGCGGCCGAGATGACCACGGAGATGGTCCAGTAGATGCGGGAACGCAGTGTCATGACTCCGTCGGCTCGCACTCATCGGAGCGAGGATTGCCGGTGCCGCTCATGTCGGTAGATCCGTTCGCAATAGACATTTCGATTCCTTCTGTGGTTGACAAGACCATCGGTTGTGGTCGCCCCGCCCCGAAACGACCACAACCAATTGATCCTGAGTTACTCGAACGCCATCGTGTCGACTCCAAGGTGCGAGGCTGTCGCACTCGCGTTGCGTGTTGGTTGCTCTTGAATCCGAGAAGGAACAGTGCCTGCCCCGGGCTATCGAAGGCCGCGCGACCCCCCACGGGATCGCCCGTGCCTCCGAAACTTCCGGCGCTACCGTGGCTGCGGCCGCGGATAGCTCAACGTCAGCTCGTGTCGTTGTTCCCGTCCACCGCGACGGGGGAGATCACCGGAGACATCCCCGCCAGCTCGGGATCGTCGGCCAGGGTGCTCCAGAGGCTCGTCAGCGACGAAGAGAGTAGGCGTTGGCACATGGTCTACGAGAACCCTCTCGGCCACGGAGCCTCCGCAAGGTGGTCGTATGGAAACGCGAGCACTACATGGAGATCCGGGCCTACGGTATCGGGGGTGTCCAAGCGAGTCAGTGCCGAGGACCAGATCGAGACGATCGTGGAACAAGCCCGGGTAGCCGAGGCAGCGTCCACCAACCGCATGGCTTTCCTCCAAGACGTTTCCGTTCTCTGTCTGGTCGGCCTCCGTCAGCTGGCCAAGGAGATCGACAGACTTGACCGTGGCGTCGACATTGTGGCCAACGGCCAAGCAAGTTCCCGGTCTGCCGAAGCTCCAGCCGTCGAACGGGTCGAGCTCGCCGCACAATTGGGTGACCTCACATCGCAAGTTACAACGATGACCACGGCAGTTGAGAAGCTTTCGAAGGACGTTGGAAGGCTGTCGAAGGACGTTAAGAGACTCTCGAAGAAGAAGAAGAAGAAGAAGAAGAGAAGTAGCTGTCGTTCACGATTTCCCGCCTCATCCCCCCCAACTCAGTGTCAGGCAGGAGATCGCCTGTGGACGAAGACCGCTACGGGCGTTTGCGTCCATGAGTGGGTACTCCCCTGACCATCGCCCATCCAGGATTCTCACAGTGCCTACGCTGTCCCGATGGGAACCAGAGCACGGATTGAAGAATTGGTTGCCCAGGCGACCAGCAAATACCCGGACACCAACGCCCGCCTTGACGCGCTCGAGAAAGCTGGGCCGCCGGTCCTCGTTGCGCTGATGACCCTTGCCGAGGATATGGACGTTCTGAGGCAGCGAGTTGACGCCATGGGTTCGACGCAGGATTCCGCTGGTTCGGCTGAGCTCACCCGTCAACTGAGCAAGCTTTCCTCGCAGGTCAACAAGATGACGAAGTCGGTTCAGAAGCTCATGCGGAAACGAAGGAAGAAGTAGGGGAAGCTTCACCCCTTTCTCCTCGTCGCCACCAAACCCAGAGAACGTCGCAACGGCATGGACACGAATGCCCCAACGAGGCCGTGCGAACGGCGTCACGGCTTGGCTCCCGCCAGTCTCAGAACTCGTCATCGATGGAGGCACCGGGGCCGCCGATGAGGGTGGGCGTTGCAGCTGGTCGGGTCGTTCCGCACCGCGGTGCACGTCACCAATGGACTCGCTTCGGCCGCATCCGCCTCTTCGACTGACCTGATCGTCTAGAACTCCTCGTGAGGCGTCGGGGGAATCGTGACACTGCGACCAACGATCGGCGGCACGTAGTCACAATGGTTCTTGCAGTACCGAGACGGTGGGAACTTCATCGCCGGCCTTTGGCAGTCTGGAGCGATGCAACCGTCGGTCATGTGCCACGTCCTCCGAAGTGCATGGAGGTGACTGCGGATCCATCCCCGTGGCGCCGCGTGTTGCCCTTTGGTCATCGGTTCCAGAACCTACGTGCCACCCGAAGTTGACGGTTCGAGTCTGAGGTTGCGGAGGATCGTGCCGCTCGTTTCATGTGCATGCTGCCGTGCACAATACCGATGAGTTGGTGCGCAGAGGGTCCCAAGTTGTGGACAAGAGCCATCATGCGAAGGCATCGCGCCTGTTGGTGGCGATTGGTCAACCATTCCGCGAACAAAGCGTGACACCAGAGGCCGAACGAAAGGCCGTTCTCCGGATTGTCGGCCGATGAGGTCCGGCCTTCACCATCCGAGCACTCCCGGGCGCCCTTCGGACACCTTCGGCCTTCGTCGCCAACAACGACACTGCGGCGTCTCGTCGTTTGGCACGTTGGGTGGCGACTGCGGGAGTCCAGAGGAACCTCGGCCCCGCACAGTTCACGCAGTTCATCGCATTCACTTCGACTTCTGCCAACCAGGCAGCACCACGGGGAACACTTGGCGGGTCAACTTCATCCCGTCAGGGTTACACGCCATGCCATTCGCGATCAGTTTCCGCACGTGCTTCGCATCACCGATCACCGTGAGCTTTCGGGACTGGTCATCGACGCATCGCATCACACCGAGTTCGGAGAGCCCCGCCAGTTCGTTCTTCAGTGTGCCTTTGCTCAAGCCGAAGATGTCCGCCTGATTGGACACAATCTCATACTCAACGGCACGAACTGACCCTGGCTGCACATTTCCTCCAACTGATGTCAACCCTGGTCCTGTCGGCAACGGTAGACACGAATGGAGTGCAACACAACTGGAAATAGACGTTGTCGGCGGAACTCATCGTGACGGTTGGTTGGAGGTGATGGGCGGACGTCTTGGGTGACAGATTCGCGACATTCTCGCGATCAACGCCCACCTTGAACACGACCGATGTGTCGGGAACCTAAGCGGATCGGCGGAGTGGTCAGATCGAAAAGAGGTGGGGCCCGGCTCCGGCTGCTACCGAGCAGTCCACTCTTGGCCGCCCTGTTGTTAGAAGAACGAGCTTTGTGGGGAGGGCTCATCGTCCGTACCCTCACTCACACCGACTCGGCCCTCGTGACGAAGTGCCTCGGTCAGGCGGCTCAAGAAGTCGACCTGGCCCTTATGTACCTTGCGTCTGGCAACTGCGATCGGCTCCCAGGACGCTCGATCAACTTCTGGAAATTCGACCGACTGTCCAGACTTGGGTGGCCACTCAATTGCGAAGGTATTGCTTTCGACTTTCGAGGCATCGAGATCTCCCTCGATCGCCCACACGCGAATTCGCTTTCCACTGGATTGTTTGATCTCTCCTAGGTCGATGCTGGAACGGGATGGGGCATCCATTCCGAGCTCCTCGCGAAACTCTCGGTGTGCGGCTTCGTATGCATCCTCGTCCTCCGGGTACTCACCCTTGGGAATCGACCACGCGGCCTCGTCCTTCTTGGCCCAGAATGGCCCTCCCGGATGCACAATGAGAACCTCAAGGACATCGTTGTCACTGACTTTGAACAAGAGAATTCCTGCGCTCAGCTTGGACATCGCTAGGTTCCTCCTCTCCACTTTGGCTTTCACTCAAATTAACGCCCATCCGAAAGAGGACGGGGATATGAGTTGCGCGAGCTCTCGAAGAGGGCAGAGACGGCTGTAACCTCGAAACCCATCGGTGATGCGTGATTGCACCTTCTTAGCCAGCCGGGGCAATGGCGTAGAAGATGATGGGTGCGGCAAAATGCGAGCGTGACTTCTCTCACCAGCGAATGCCC
Source organism: uncultured Acidimicrobiaceae bacterium (assembly GCA_963743785.1). Lineage (GTDB taxonomy): Bacteria > Actinomycetota > Acidimicrobiia > Acidimicrobiales > RAAP-2 > Bog-473. The sequence continues at coordinate 208,889 of CAVURD010000004.1, forward strand.
TCGATGGCGCCGTGCCCATTACCTGCACACCTGAAGAGTCGATCTCCTTCGTCCGGCCCGTCGATCAAGTCGGCTTCGGGTTGGGGCCGGCCAACCCTGACGCATTCTTGACGGCACTGGGATCACGGGACGACTGGGAGGATCTCGTTTTTGGCGGAGCGCTCCTCCTCAACTACTACGACGTGCTGACCAAGCCCGGCGTCTCGTACCGCTGCGGCTTCTTCGGCCCGGCGGAGAGGGTTCTGCTCTCGCAGGGTCACCGCATCGAACACGTGCCAGGCGGATTCAGGCAGTTCGCTCCCATCCTGGCCATGTTCGCTCCCGCGTGTCATGGTGGCCCAAGGCGCACCGCCTGATGCCAATGGAAACGTCAATCTCGCATTGCACTACGGCGCAACGCGGCCAGAACTCCTCCGAGCGGGACACGACCCCAATCGCCTCCTGATCTTGGAGGTCAACCCCAACCTCCCCCGCACCAAGACCCTCTCGCCTGAATTCGACAACACCATTCCGGTCGAGGTGATCGATGTCCTCGTTAAGGCTGACGGCGTGCCCTTCTCGCTCGATGAGCCACCACCCAGTGACGAGGACCGGGCCATCTGCGATCATGCCTTGGCCTTCGTGGTCGAAGGCGCCACCCTCCAGACTGGTATCGGAACCATCCCCAATATCGTCGCTGCCGAGCTGGCGTCGGGCCCACTGGGTGGGTTCGGCATTCACTCGGAAATGTTCACCACAGGTCTGATGCAGTTGCATCAGTCGGGGAAGGTCACCAACGCCAACAAAGGCATATTTCCCGGAGTCTCGGTCACCACCTTTGCGCTCGGTTCCTCCGCGCTCTACCGATGGCTCGATGCCAACGACGACGTGGCATTTTTGGACGTCGATGTGGTGAACGACCCCACCACCATCGCGCGCAACGCCAACCTGGTATCTATCAACGGGGCCCTTTCCGTCGACCTCTACGGCCAAGTGGTGGCGGACACCATTGATGGGCGCCAGATCTCTGGCGTCGGAGGTCACGAGGACTTCGTGGCCGGAGCCGAGCTCCATGCGGACTCCCACTCTCTGATCTGCCTCCGATCGACGGTGAACGTTGCCGGCACTCCCGTCTCCCGCATCGTCGGCAAACTGCCTGAGGGCTCGGTTGTATCAACTCCCCGGCACCACACCGGGGTCGTCATCACCGAATACGGTGTGGCCGAGCTGATGGGACTCACGGTGCGCGAACGTGCCCATGCCCTGGTTGACATTGCCCATCCCGACGAGCGGGCAGAGCTCCGAAAGATTGCCGACAGCTTGGGGTCCCGCTGACGTCTGGCTGCGTTCGCGCCGTTGCCATCGACGCCTCAACCACGACCGAATCGGCGATCGTCCCGGTGCTCGCGATGTTCTGGCTCGACAACACCTCATGGCGACGTCTTCGCAACGAACCAGCAACTCAAGCCTCGTAGCCTTCCTCGGAGGATCTTCTAGGGGGGCCCAATGGATGAATTGGCACTCGCGGGCGCCGCGGTAACCGAGGACGACTGGAGCGCAGCGCGCTCTCGGAACAAGCGTACCGCCTACCTGAGCTGTGTGATCGGGGTGATCGTGGGCCCGCTGGTCGGACTCCTAGCTGTCTACCTGGCGGCGCTCTTTGCGACAGGGGCCGCCCGCTACATCGTCATGGGCCTGTGGATGGCGGTGCTCGTCGCCCCGATGGCGATCGTGCTGTCGTTCCGCAGCGTGAAGGAACAGGAGAAGAGCGACGGAGTCATCGCCACACTGGCCGGGCAGTTCGAGGCTCAGGCCCGGGGGCAGAAATTCGAGAGCCGCCTGGCCAACGCCCTGGACATGGCCGAGGGAGAGCCCGAGGTCGTCCAGGTGATTGAACGGTCGTTCTCAGCCATCGTGCCGGACGCACCCATCGAGCTCTTGTTGGCCGACAATAGCCACGCGCACCTCCTGCGGATGGCCTCGGCCTCACCCGCCGGATCGCCGCCCGCCTGCGGCGTGGACTCGCCTGATCATTGTCCCGCGGCTCGTCGGGCCCAGGTGCAACGGTTCTCCGACAGCGACGAGCTGGACGCCTGCCCCAAGCTCCGGGGCCGGCCCGAAGGGGCCATGTCGGCGATGTGCGTGCCGGTTTCCATCATGGGTCGCTCGGTGGGGGTCATCCATGTCACAGGCGAGCAGCACACTTCGTTCTCGGAGAACACCGAACAAGACCTCGCCACCCTGGCCAAGCTCTCGGGCGCTCGAATCGGTCTCCTGCGGGTGATGGCGGAGACACAGCTCCAGGCGACGACGGACAGCCTGACCGGCCTCTTGAACCGGCGCTCATTCGAGCATCGCGTGGCGACCCTGCGGCGTGAGGAGTCAGACGTCGCGATCGCCATGGCCGACCTCGACCACTTCAAGCTGCTCAACGACACCTACGGCCATGGGACCGGTGACCGTGCACTGCGGTTGTTCGCTCAAGTCCTCGGCGAGTCGCTGCGGACCGAAGACGTCGTCTGCCGCCACGGAGGGGAGGAGTTCGCCATCGCGGTCCCCGGCTGCAGCCTCGAAAAGGCGCGTGAGATCTTCGATGCGGCCCGGACCCGCCTCGAGGCCGCGATTGCGGTCGCCGGGCTCCCGAAGTTCACCGTGAGCTTCGGGGTCGTCGGGTCCGCCCCACACGACGATCTTCCCGCTCTCATCAGCCGGGCCGACGCCGCACTCTTCCAAGCCAAGCGCGAAGGACGCGACCGCGTCGTCGTCTTCGACACGCTCGGGCACGAGGCCCCGGCACCGGGAGGACCCTCCCAAGCGCCAAGCAACGGCCATGATCGGGTGTTCAACGGTCGGGACACCCTCGAGATGGCGGACGTACTCAAGTCATAGCTTGCGGGCCTGACCGTCGGCTGTCTCGGCCCGCTCGGGTTGGAGACCGCTGCCCGGAGATTCTAGAGAGGCCATCGACGCGGTTGGCCTAAACCTTGGGCGTTGCGACGGCCAACATTTCCTTGAGAAGCTCCTCCCAAGGCACCGAGTCCCACCCGGTTCGCTCTGCCTCGGCCTTTGCCACAACAACGGTGTCATCGACCCACTGGATCTCAGCATCCTCGCCCGGGCCAACTCCGTCCTTCACCATCCCGCCGAACCCGGCGCCAAAGACCGTGTCTTTCTCCAACTTGCGGATCTCTTTGAGATGTTTGATCAGGTGGTCCGGGTGGGAGTGGGATGACCGTTCAGCCAGCTTGATCGCCCACTCAGCACAGCGCCACGCCCTCCGAAGGTCACCATGATGCGTCGTCTTGGCAATCGCATCGCCGTACGTCGCCAGCTTCGCCTTCTCCGCCGCTGGAAGACTTGGTTCAATCTCTCGGACGAAATAGCTGATAACGGGCGATGGGGACTTCGCGTCGGACACGAGTGCAATCTACCGGATCGCCCGGTATGCAATCGTCTTGAAGCTTCCTGCTCGACCCCAACGAGTGCCTCAGTCCTGATGGTCCACTCGGCCCCGTCCAATCCCCCAAATGAGTTACCTCAGGACCAACGTCGAAGATTGTGTAGCGCCATAACCAGTCGAAGCCAACACGCTCGAGGTTTTCCTCACCGACCGTCAGGATTATCACGAATGCAAGAGGGCTGTTGCGTCCAGCCTGGTTCAGGTCAAACACCGAGGCTTGATGCCGACGCTGCCTCAAAAGCTCTGCCTGGAAGAAGACGCTTGGCCATCGGTCCCATGCGCTCCACGCGTGGTCCAACCGTCCTTCTCCGAGGTGAGCGCTTCGAGGCAAGTACCTTGGCGACCAGTCTGGCGACCGCGGAGGGATCCGCTCCGGAGAGTTCATCTCTCTCCATGACGTCGATTGCTTTGGTTCGAGCGGCTGCGTAGGGATCATCTCCACTGACCATCACTGTTCTCCGGCTCTGAGTGAATTCTGTGCGGAAGTTCCCAGGCTCGATCAGTGTCACCTTGACTCCGTAGGGCTTTACCTCCCAGGCAAGCGCCTCGGCCCAACCTTCGAGGGCGAACTTGCTTGCCGAGTAGTACCCCTGGAACGGGATCCCAATCGTCCCTCCGATTGAGCTCATGATGATGATGTTCCCGCGTCGCTGGCGGAGCGACGGGAGGGCAGCCACGACGGCCCGAACAGTACCGAAGAAGTTCGTTTCGATCTGAGCTCGGGCTTCGTCGATCGGAGTCTGCTCGATTGCACCGGCTAGCCCCCAACCAGCGCACGTGACGACCTCGTCGAGCCCTCCGTATTCGGTGACGGCACCCTCGACGCCAGCAGTGACCGACTGGTCATCGTCCACGTCCATTTCGATAGAGGACCACCGTGCGCGGTTGAGGTGCGGCGGCTGCACCGATCACGGTGTGCTGAAGTTCGGAGAGGTGTTGAGCGCAAGCAAGCCCAATTCCAGATGACGCACCCGTAATGAGGACGACTGTTCGTGCCATGGGTCCTCCTTGTTGGTGGTGCTCTCCGGCAGCAAGAAATCATACGGTCGCGCGCGGGACCTTCTGCGAGTTCCTGCGATTCGCTGGAGTTGAGTGCCCGACCGTTGAATGAACGACGCCCCGAGCAACCTGACGGCATCTCCGTCCAACTCTGAACTGGAGCTTCCTGAGCAGTCCCAACGGGATTTGAACCCGTGTCGCCACCTTGAGAGGGTGGTGTCCTAGGCCTCTAGACGATGGGACCAGGCGGCGGAATCCCGAAGGATTCCACCGGTGCTCGGGGGGAAGGACTCGAACCCTCAATAACTGGACCAGAACCAGTCGTGTTGCCGATTACACCACCCCCGAATGAGTGGATGACCAGGTTAGCCGAGCCTGTGGCGGGATCGCTTCGGCCGGGCACGGTGGGGATTTGTGCCGATGTGAGGCTCGGGGTCAGGCCGCATGGAGCCATTCCAGGTGGTTGTACCCGATGATCCGGCCGAAGCCGACACCCACCGCCTCCTTGAGGAAATAGGGAACGGTGGCCCATCCCGTGATAGGGGACGTCTGGGTGGGGGTCGGCGCGGGCGTGAGGCCGAGCGTCGAGGCGATGGCCATGGACCGGTCCTCGTGGAACGGGTCGGTCGTCATCAGCACCGTGCCGAGATTCCGGGCCAGCAACTGGGGGGCGGCGTCGGCCACATTCTCGTAGCTGTCATTGCCGCCCGCCTGCAATATGGCGGTGCGGGGGACACCCGACTTCTCGAGGTACATGGCGCTGGCTTGCGCCTCGGTGTACACGTCACCCGGCTCTTTGCTGCCGGTCACCATGATGATCTTGGCGTAGCCGGCGCGGTACAGGATCAACGCCTCGTGCAGGCGAGCCGCCAGGTCCTTGGTGGGCACACCGTTGTCCTGTGCCGCCCCCATGACCATGATGGCCCCGGCCGGCTGGGGGTCGTAGTGGCGCGAGGTCAACCAGACCTGCACCAAGGTGACGGCGAAGTAGAGGACGACGGCCGCCAGCAGCAGGCTCAGGATCCGCAGGGCCCAGCGCAGGGGCGACAGCAGCATCAGGTGGTGGTACGGAGGCGGGTCAGCGCGGCGGCCAGGCGGCGCCGGGTCTCGTCCCGGCCGAGCACTTCGAGTGACTCGAAGAGCGGCGGGCCCACCTGCCGGCCGGTGACAGCCACCCGGATGGGCGCCTGTGCCTTCCCCAGCTTCCTGCCGAACGACTCACCGAGGTCCGACGTGACCCGGTGGAGTTCGTCGCGCTGCCACTCGCAGTCGGCGTAGAGGTCGAACGCGCCCTGGAGCAGCTTGGGTGCCACCTCGTCGCGTCCGATGGCCTTGTCCCAGCTCTTCTCGTCGATCGGCGGATCTTCCAAGAAGAGGAAGTCGACCAGGGCGGGCACTTCACTCAATGTGGCCACGCGCTCTTGGACGACCGGAGCCATCAGACCAAAGACCTCATCGTTGAATCGCTCGGCGGGCCAGGGCGGGCCTGGCGTCGTCGCGCTGTCGGCGTCGGGATCGTGCCATCCCCCGGGCGCCCACTCCCCCGCCACCGGGTCGACCCACGGTCGCGATTCGGCCACGAACGAGGCGGTGGAGAGGGCGCGGATGTAGACGCCGTTCATATGCGTGAGCTTCTGAATGTCGAAGAAGGCCGGCGACCGCTGCACGTCCTCGATGCGGAATCGCTCGATCAATGTCTTCCAACGGGACGATCTCGTCCTCCCCGGGGCTCCATCCCAACAAGGCCAGATAGTTCCGGAAGGCGGACGGGAGGTAGCCCTGCTCTCGATACATCTCCACCGCCACCGGATCGCGGCGCTTGGAGAGCTTCTTTCCCTGCTCGTTGACCAGGAGCGGTAGATGGGCGTAGACGGGAAGGGCCAGGTCGGTGCCCGTTGCCGCGTTGAGGGCGTCCCACAACATGATCTGCTTGGGGGTAGTGGGGAGCAGTTCCTCGCCCCGGAACACGTGCGAGATGGCCATGGTCCGGTCGTCGACCGCGTTGGCCAGGACGAAGAGGGGCATGCCGTTGCCCTTGACGCAGATGAAGTCCTCGGTGGCCCGGTGGGGGAACTCGACCTCGCCCCGGACCAGGTCGACCACGGTGGTGCTGCCCTCGTCGGGTGTCCGGAAGCGCAGGGCGCGGCCGTCACCCCGGGGCAGCCCGAGGTCGCGGCAGTGACCGTCGTAGCCCGGGGTCGGGTCACCGGCCGCCGCCCGTGCCTTGGTCCGCGCCTCGATCTCCTCCCGGGTGCAACCACAGGCGTAGAGCGCGCCGCTGCTCCAGAGTGCCTCGATGGCCGCCTGGTGGGCTGCGCTCTGGGCCGACTGGAAGTACGGGCCCTCGTCGGGGGGCATGCCCAGCCACTCGAGGGCGGCAATGATGCCATCGGTCCATTCGGGGCGGTTGCGCTCTTCGTCGGTGTCCTCGATCCGCAGAATGAACGTGCCGCCGTGCTGGCGCGCGAACAACCAGTTGAACAGGGCGGAGCGGGCACTTCCGACGTGGAAGAAGCCGGTGGGCGAGGGCGCGAAGCGCAGACGGGGAACCGGAAGGGGCGAGGGGTCAGTCATGGATGGCCTGGGTTCAACTACAGCACGCTGCCGGGGGCAGCGGCGGTCACTGGGTCAGTCGTCCTCGGCAATGGAGATGGCACCCGTCGGGCAGCCGTTCACGGCTTCGCGGAGCTTCTCGCGCATCGACTCGGGCGGGTGTTCGTCGAGCACGTAGAGGTATCCGTCGTCGCGCACCTCGAAGACCTCGGGCAGGATGCCCATGCAGACGGCGTTGCTGGCACACTCGTCGAAGTCCACGACGACCTTCACAATCGACCTCCTGGTCATTTAGTTGCCCGAGCATATCGGCCGGGCACCTGATTCAGGGCTTGTCGACCCCGACCACCCACATGGCAAAGAACTGGGAACCGCCACCGTAGGCCTGGCCGAGGGCGCGCCGGGCGTCGGGCACCTGGTGTTCACCAGCCAGTCCGCGGATCTGCAGGGCGGTTTCGAGGAACCGGAGCATCCCCGACGCGCCGATCGGATTCGAGGAGAGAACACCGCCGGAGCAATTCCACGGGATGTCGCCCCCCTCCATGTAGGTGGCTCCGGCTTCGGTCAGCTTCCACCCGTCGCCTTCGGCGCAGAAGCCGAGGTTTTCCAGCCACATCGGCTCGTACCAGCTGAAGGGCACGTAGACCTCGGCCATATCGAAATCCTCACGGGGTGTGGTGATGCCGGCCTGCCGGTAGAGGTCGGCGGCGCAGTCCCGACCGGCGCGGGGATTGACCTGGTCCCGACCGGCGAACTGCGTGGGCTCGGAGCGCATGGCCATGCCGTGGATCCAGGCCGGGCGCTTTCCGGTGTCGGATTCGGCTTGCGCCGCCGCCGACTCCGAGCCGATCACCATGGCGGCCGCACCGTCTGAGGACGGGCAGGCCTCGAGGTAGTGCAATGGGTCCCACAGCATGATGGAATCCTCGACCATTTTGAGGTCGATGTCGGGCAGATGCAGGTGGGCGTAGGGATTCTTGAGCGCGTGCAGGCGGTCCTTGACCGCGACCTTCATGCCGATGTCGCGCGGAGCGCCCGAGCGATGCATGTAGGCCCGGATGATGGGCGCGAAATAGCCGCCGGCTCCGGCCAGCAGCGGGGTGGCGAAGGGCTGGGGCACCGACAAGGCCCACATGGCGTCCGAATCGCTCTGCTTCTCGAAGGCCACGGTCAGGACCCGGTTGTGCACGCCCGAGGCCACCAGGTGCGACGCCACAATGGCGGTGGACCCACCGACCGAGCCCGCCGTGTGCACCCGCAACATCGGCTTGCCCACTGCACCGAGCGCGGCGGCCAGGTAGAGCTCGGGCATCATGACGCCCTCGAACATGTCGGGGGCCTTGCCCACCACGACGGCATCGATGTCGGCAAAGCCCAGGCCGGCGTCCTCCAGTGCCATCACGGCGGCCTCGCGCACCAGGCCGGCGATGGAGACGTCCTCCCGCTTGGACTTGGCCACCGTCTGGCCGACGCCGATGACGGCGCAGCGCTCGGACATCAGACACCCTCCAGGACGCAGACGAGATTCTGCTGCAGGCAGGGACCAGAGGTGGCATGGGCCACGGCCCGATCGGCCTGGCCCGACCAGATGGCCCGGGCGGCCTCACCGATACGGATGAGACCGGCCGACATCATGGGGTTGGCCGCCAGCGCGCCGCCCGAAGGTGAGATGTCGACACGCTCGCCCAGGCCGAGCGCCTCGGTGAGGATCAACTCCTGGTGGGCGTAGGGCGCATGGAGCTCGGCCAGGTCAACCGGCTTCTCGCCCACACCGGCCTTCTCGCCGGCCAACTTGGTCGAGGGCGAGTGGGTCAAGTCCCTCGCCCCGAGGGCGTGGGTCTCGATCCGGTGGTCGATGCCGGTGATGAAGGCGGGACGCGGGCAGAGTTCGTAGGCCCGGTCTCCGGCCGCCAGCACGATGGCGGCACACCCGTCGGTCAACGGCGGCATGGCATGTCGTCGCAGCGGTACCACTTCGTAGTCCTCGGCCAGCAGGGTCTCCGCCGGGCGGTCGTAGGCCACTTGGGCTTTGGGGTTCCCCAGATGCGGAGCGGCGAGCCCGGGAGGCCACGGCGGCGAAGTCGGCCTCGGTGGCCATGCCGGCGTCGATCATCGCCTGCGCCTGCAGCGCGGCCAACGAGGTGGGGTCGGGCCACAAGGGGGCCATGTAATAGGGGTCGAGCTGGACGGCCATGATCTCGCTCAGGTCGCCCGGGGACGACCGCCCGAAGCAGTAGACGAGCGCCGCGTCGATCTCGCCCTCCTGGAGCAGCACCCAGGCCTCGTACAGGGCCCAGGCCCCGTCCATCTCGACGTGGGACTCGGCCCGGGGGGGCCACACCCCCACGGCATCGAGCGCGGTGACGAAGGAGAAGGGGCCGCCGACGAGGTAGTCGGTTGAGCCCGAACAGATGAAGCCGACGTCGTCCTTGGTGATGCCGATGGCGTCGAACACCTCGGCCACCACCGGCTGGAGCATCTCGACGTCGTTGTGCTCGGCCTCCCGACGGACGAGATCGGACTGGGCGAAGGACACCACACCGACGGGACGATGGCCCGAGGTGAGGCCCGGGAACGTGGTCACAGGTATTCCTTGTAGGTCTCGAACTCGGCGTCGGGCTCGCCGCTGGGCCGGAAGTACTTCACCGAGGCCATGGTCGGTCCGAGCTGGTCGGGCTCGACCCACACCGCCTCCACCCGCATGCCCATGCGGATCTCCCCGGTGGGAATTTCCTGAATGAGGCCCATGAAGGAGATGTTGGCCCCGTCGAGCAGGATCTGGGCGCAGATGTAGGGGATCTCGATGGTCTGTCCGGCAAAGGGCACGTTGACCACGCAGTACGTGGTGACCGTCCCCGTGTTGGGCAGTTCGACGATCTCGTCCGTCGCCACCCCGTCGGTCGGGCACGAGCCGCGCGAGGGCGTGTACACCTTCTGGCACTTGGGGCAGCGCTGGCCGATGAACTTGCCCTGTTCCAAGCCGTGCAGGTTCTTGCTCTGCGCCACCCCGGGCGTGAAGACGTAGTCGAGGCGCATGGGGGCCGCCATCATGGTCACCGGCTCGCTCATGGCTTCCCTTCCACCGCGACGAAGTGGCGGATGTCGTTCACGTGCCCCACTCGCTCGGCGGGCGGGACGAACTCGGGCCGAACCCGCATCCCGGTGGAGACCTCGCCGGAGTCGGCGGCCGACAGGACGTGCAGGAACGACGTGTCGGCGCCGTCGAATTGCACCAGGACCCAGGCGAAGGGGGTCTGCAGGGGGTGCTTGGGTCGCGGCCGGGGAACCCAGGACCACGAGGTGACGGTCCCCTCGGGGCCGACGTCGACGATATCGGTGGTCTCGTCCCCGGTCTCGGGGTCGTACTCGGTGGGGGGCACGATGACCTTGCCCCCGGTGCCGCGGATCCCGACCACCTTGCCGTCTCGGAGCCCCGTCAGGAAGGCTCCGACAACGGGACCAACCGAGCGGACGTAGGGATACTCCAGGACGTGGTCGGCGCTGTAGTGGACCACGTCGTCAGCCATCGCCACCTCCCCTACCTCCCCGCCTCATCGGCCGCCTGGCGCGGCCCTGGGGTGAAACTAGAACAGATTCCAGTTTTGTGCCAGGAGGTCCACTCACTCGCTCAGGCCCGTCGTGTCGACGCTGGCCAGCAACTGCTCGATGAACTCACGGTCGTGGAGGATGGGAATTTCCGAGATGAAGAGCCGCCCGTAGCGCTCGAAGTACATCAGCTGCTTGGTGAGGAGGAAGGTACCCCGGTCGAACTCGGACATGAGGCCGCCCGACTCGTCGGCCAGCCGGCGCAGGCGGCGCTGGGCCTGCAGGCGGTGCACGATCGCACCGAGGCTGCGGGAATGGGCCTCGATGCCCTGCGCCCTGGCCACCTGGAGCTGGATGGTCTGCATGAGCCCGGCCAGGCTGACCTCGCCGAAGGGCCGGGTCAGCGCCGGCTCGAAGATGCTGCGCACGAACCCCGTGAGCTCCTCGTCGGACATGCCCACCGCCAGCCCGATGGCCGGCCCGTAGGTGCGCGTGATGTGGGCGGTCACGTCGGTCCAGGCCGCTTCGTCGCCCATGGCCGCCGAGAGCAGCGAAATGAAGAAGCGGTGAGTCGAGGGGTCGAGCCGTCCCACGATGCCCCAGTCGATGACACCGATACGTCCGTCGCGCAGCAGCATCATGTTGCCGGCATGGACGTCGCCGTGAAAGGCACCCCAGCGCACGGTGGTGAGAAAAAAGGCTCGCATGACCTCTTGGACCAACGGCCTGGGGTCGACGCCCAGCGCAGCGACCTGGGCCAGATCGTCAATCGGCACGCCGTCGAAGAACTCCATGGTGAGGACGTTGCGACCGGACAGCTCGGGATAGGGCTCGGGGACCGCGATCTTCGCCAGCTCGAATTCGTTCTGGAGCCGCCGGAAGTGAACGAGCGAACGGGCCTCATTGCGCAGATCCATCTCCTCGCCGATCTGCACCCGGAAGCCGTCCAGCATCTGCAGGGTGGAACCGGCCAGCTGATCACCGGTCTGTCGCACCAGGATCTCCATGAGCGGCTGCATGAGGTCGAGGTCAGCCGCCACCAGATGTTCGACGTTGGGCCGCAGCACCTTGACCGCCACCACGCGGCCGTCGTGGAGGCGGGCCCGGTGCACCACGGCGATGGAGGCCCGCCCGATCGGGACGTGTTCGAAGTCGGCGAACACGTCACCCAAGGCACAGCCGAGGTCTTCCTCGACCCGTTGGCGCACATCGACGAAGGGGACGGCCGGTCCCGTGTCCAGGCACGCCCGGAACTCGTCGGCCACCTCGTCACCGAACATCCCCGGAGACGAGGCGATGATCTGCCCGAACTTCATGAAGGTCCCGCCCAGGTCCTCGAAGCTCTTGCGCAGCGGACGGGCCAGCTGGGCCCCGGGCAGCGCACCCTGGCGGAAGGTGCGGAGCTGACGCAACGCGGTGGGGGCGAAATGCGTGCCCACCACCTTGGTGATCGTGGCGCCCCTTCGGACCAGTTCGGCCCGACTGGGCTCGGGCAGGCGCCGCGGGTAGATCCGCGGCACATCTTCGGTCAGTGGACGTGGCCGTGGCACTGCACCGTCCCGCGGAACGGCCGAATCCCCCGCCGCTGGCTCCGCGTCGGGGGAACTCATGGCGTCAGGAAAAGGACGCTTCAACCGCCGCCAGCGCGCCCTTGTAGGTGTCACCGAAGATCGGCGCCATCTCCGCCGGCTCGACGTCGTAGGCCCACGTCACCTTGGATCCGTCACCGTCGGGCTCGACGCTGATGGTGGCGGTGTGGCTCTCGATGGGAACGCCGTCGACGACCGAGTAGGTGATGGTGCGAGTCACGTCGTCCCGCGACAGCAGCCGCTCGCGTATCTCCATGCCGAACATGCCGATGATGCGATCGTCACCCTCGACCCGGAAGGATTCGATGCCGGGAAAGAACTTGTCCACTTCGCCGAAGCTGCCCACCTTGGCCCATACCTCGTCGGGTGTGGCGGCCACCGTCACGTCAACTGCGCCTGCTGCCATGTCCTGCTCCTTGCTTCCTTGACTGGTGCTTCCTCGACCGGATCATTTGCTCGGTGCCGCAGGTACGCTACTGCCGACCGCACACCCCTGCGTCAGGACAGCCACACGGAGGCTCATCGATCATGGACACACGCTCTATCGGCTCACTCACCGTCGGCGTGGTCGGACTGGGCTGCAACAACTTCGGCATGCGGATCGGGCGCAAGGAGACCGCCTCCGTGGTGGGCGCGGCGCTCGATGCCGGCATCACCCTCTTCGACACCGCCGACATCTACGGCGGCACCAAGAGCGAGTCCTACCTCGGCGCCGCCCTGGGGACCCGGCGCGACGAGATCGTGCTGGCCACCAAATTCGGCGTCCCGTACGAAGGGCATGAGGGCGGGGCCGGCGCGGCCTACATCCGGACCGCCGTGGAGGACAGCCTGACTCGGCTGGGCACCGATCGCATCGACCTCTATCAGCTGCACGCGCCGGACCAGAAGACGCCGATCGCCGAGACGGAGGGGGCCCTGGCCGAGCTGGTGACCGAGGGGAAGATCCGGGAATTCGGGTGCTCCAACTTCGATGCCGCCATGCTGTCCGACGCCCGGGCCGCCGTGGTCGGGAGCGCGCCTGGCTTCGCCAGCGTGCAGAACCAGTACAACATCCTCCACCGCGAGCCCGAGGATGCCGTGTTGCCCGACTGTGAGCGCGACCGGCATGGCCTTCCTCCCCTACTTCCCTCTGGCCAGTGGACTCTTGAGCGGCAAGTACCGGGCGGGCGAGGCACCTCCCGAGGGCACCCGCCTGGCCGGCATGGGCCAGGCCGCCAGTAGCCAGCTCAGCGACGCCCGCCTGGCCCAGGTGGCGGCGCTCGAAGCACTGGCCCAGGGCGAAGGGCACACCGTGCTCGAGCTCTCCATTGCCTGGCTGCTCTCCCGATCCGCAGTCGCCTCGGTGATCGCCGGAGCCACCAAACCCGAGCAGGTTGCCGCCAACGTGGCCGCCGGCGGGTGGAAGCCCAGCTCCGAAACCCTGGCTCAGGTCGACGTCATCGCCCCGCGGTGACGTGGCCGCCCGGCACCCCGGCGTCGGCTAGGTGTTCTGACAGCTAGGCGGCCGGCGACATCACCGCCGCTTCCACGATCTGGATGTCGGGTGGCTGGATGGCCAGCGGGACCGCCGGCCACCGGGACCTGCCAGACCAAGGTCACGTACGGCGTGCTCTTCTTGACCGTGCCGGCCGACGCAGGGAGTCGGACCCGGTCACGTCAAAGGCCGCGGTCGAGACCCCGGTCTGCGGCCCACACACGTTGGTGCGCTGGTGCCACTGCACCAAGGCCCCGTAGGGCATCGGTGCTTTCGGCACCGTGCCCGGCAGGATGTACATGGCCGCGACCAGGGTGGTCTGTCCGGACGGCAGGGTGGCGTAGACCAGCCCGTCAATGAACTGCGGGTCCAGCGTCCGCTTGGCGGCCTTGTTGGCCGCCACTGTGGCCGGGTTCACGTACGTCACCACCGGGTAGCTCGTGGGGGAGACGGCGACGTAGCCGGCCGCCATGGCCTCGGCCGGGGTGGCGTAGGCGGCAGCCGCCTGGCTGGTCGACTGGACGTACTGCGTGGCGCCGAGCAGCTGGGTCGCGGTGACGGGCTTGGCGCATCCGGTGACCGCCATGTGGATGTCGCCCGGACCGTTGGCGCCGTTGGCCAGAAGCACGTTGGAGGTGGCGCTCGGCAGGGCTGGACCGGTGTAGTGCCAGTTGGTCGTGGTGGTGTTCAGCCCGGCCGCGGCGGAGGCGTCCGCCCCGTTCATGTTCATGCCCAGATTGGATCCGCCCATGGCCATGAAGGGCGAGTTCGTCAGGTCGAGCCCCGACCTCGGCAGGCCGGCCTGGTGCCGGGTGCACGTCGACGTCGAGGTCGGCGTGGCGTCACCGTTTGACGAGCCGGACGCGGCGGAGCCCGATTGGGCCATGTGCATGCCGGCCATGGCGCTCCCGGCCGTTTCCTGGGCCGACACCGGGTACGTCGCGCTGATCAGGAGGCCGGCGCCGATGACGGCGGCGGCACCGATGGAGAAGGCCGGTCGCCGGCGCAGCAGGACGGTGAACGGAGCGGGCGAGGAGGACCGGGTGGCCAGGCGTTCGGGGACCATGGCCAGGGCCAGCACGATGATGAGGGGGCCGGTGTTGGGGTCGGTGCCCGACCCGCTGAAGATGCCCCCGAGCCACCCCTGGCCGGTGCTCCACAGGACGGCGGCCAGCAGGCCACCGGCGAAGAGGAAACCGCTGGGCCGCCGCGTCAACAAGGGCCCGAGGCCGATGACGAGGGAGGCAATGGCGAGCACCCAGGCCGTCTCGAGACCGGTCGAGGCGAAGTGACCACCGACATTGGTCAGGAAGTGGGCGTAGAAGTTCGGCGACACCGGGGCCATACCCACGATGGCGCTCGCAACCGAAGTCGGGGTCCGGTTGGCCGGAAGCACGAACAGCACGGCGGCCAGCACCCAGTAGCCGCTCCACACGGCGAGCGGCGTGACCACGCCACCGATCCCGCGGCCGGCGGCCGACGACGCCACCCCTTCGAGTTCGAGGTCCTCGGTGTGCTGCTCATCGGCGGCGCCCTCATCGGCGGTCCGGGTGGCCCGACGGGGCCAGGCCATCAGGCCGAGGCAGCCGTAGATGAAGACCGACCCGGGCGCCCCGGTCAGCGCGGAGGCGGTCCCGGTGAAGAGCATGCCGAGCCCCTCACCCATGACCCACACGCCGAGTGCCCAGAAGAACGACACGACGAGCGCAGGCCGGACGGTGCGACGGAAGAGCAGCCCCGTGCCGATGCACAACTGGATCAGGGCGAAGAAGGTGTTCCAGACGGCGATGTGGGGGCTGAGGAAGTGGCCCATGTGGGTGAGGAACCAGGCGATCGGCGCCGGTTGCCCGCTGGCGTTGGCCAGGATGAAGCTGTGCACGAAGCCCTGGCCGAACATGAAGGGCTGGAATTGCAAGGCGGCGTCGAGGATCCAGAACAGGCCGAGGATGACCTGGAGGGTGCGCTGGGTCCTCACCAGGTGTGGAAGGCTGCGAGCTCGAGAGGCCGACGATTCGGCGATGTCTGCCATGGTGCCCTGGTCAGGATAGTGGGGGTGGCCCGGCACACACGGTCGGGCGAGCCGTCAAAAGCGCCGCTACACCGGCCGCGACGTGCTGTTTCGGCTCACACCGGGAACGCGAGTCGGCGTGATGTGCGGCGTCGATCAGCCGGCGCGCCCGTTGAGGAGTCGGGACGTGTCGGTCACGTCGCACCGCACCGGCGGACCGTCTCGATGGCCCGACCCCCGCCGGGGTCGGGAAGGGCGGTCAGGCGTCAGCGACCGCGGAGACCAGCTTGGAGAGGGTGTCCTTGGCGTCCCCGAAGAGCATGGTTGTCTTGGGGTCATAGAGGAGCTCGTTGTCGATGCCGGCGAAACCGGGGCGCATGGAACGCTTGAGGAAGATGATGTTCTCCGCCTCGTCGGCATGGATGATCGGCATGCCGAAAATGGGGCTGCCGGGCGTGGTCTTGGCCGCCGGGTTCACGGTGTCGTTGGCCCCCACCACCAGCGCCACGTCGGCCGTCGACATCTCTGGGTTGGCCTCGTCCATCTCCTTCAAGTCCTCGTAGGGCACGTTGGCCTCCGCCAGGAGGACGTTCATGTGCCCCGGCATGCGGCCCGCCACCGGGTGGATGGCGAAGAAGGTTTCGACGCCGCGTGCCTTGAGGGCCTCCTCCAGCTCGCGCGCGGTGTGCTGGGCCTGGGCGACCGCCAGGCCATAGCCGGGGATGATGACGACCTTGCGCGCGTAGGCCAGCAGCACGCCCACGTCCTCGGGCGTCCCCGCCCGGACCGGGCGCGTCGCGTCGCCCTCCTCGCCGCCGGTGGCCGTGATGACCGAGCCGAAGGCGCTGAAGAGGATGTTCGGCAGCGAGCGGCCCATCGCGCTGCTCATGAGCCGGGTCAAGATGATCCCCGAGGCACCGACCAGGGTGCCGGCCACAATCAGCAGATCGTTGTCGAGCACGAAGCCCGAGGCCGCGACCGCCAGGCCGGTGAACGAGTTCAGCAGCGAGATGAGGACCGGCACGTCCGCGCCGCCGATGGGGAGCACGAAGATCACCCCGAGCCCGAGGGCGAGCACCAGGATGATCCAGACGTAGACGATGCTGCCGGTGACCAGGGCGAGGATGATCATGACCCCGATGGCCGCCCCGACGAGCGCGTTGATCACCTGCTGGCCCGGGTAGGTGATGGGCCGCCCGGTGATCAGCTCCTGCAGCTTGATGAAGGCGATCGCGCTCCCAGAGAAGGACACCGACCCGATCAGCACGCCCAGCAGGACCTCGGCCGTGACGTAGACGGCGGGTTGCAGCCCGAGCGAGTGCAGGTGCAGCAGCTCCACGATGGAGATCAGGGCGGCGGCGCCACCGCCGACGCCGTTGAAGACGGCCACCAGCTGGGGCATGGCGGTCATCTTCACGAAGCGGGCCACCGGCACCGCGATCGCCGCGCCGAGCACCATGGCGATGATCGTCAGCGTGAGGTTCCAGCCCGAGTGCCGCAGCGTCGGGAGGGTGAAGGTCATCGCGATGGCGAGGGTGGCCGCCGCGGCGCCGACCAGCTCGCCGCGGCGTGCGTGCTTGGGCGAGCTCAAGCCCTTCAGGGCGAAGATGAAGCCGGCGATGGCGATGAGATAGGCCAGGTCGCGCGCGGTCGTCAGCGTGAAGGAGACGGCGAGCATCAGGAGGCGCCCCCGCTGGGTTCGGAGGGCTCGGAAGGCTCGGAGGGCGTGGCGTCCTCCGCCTTGGCGGCCGGCGGGCGGCGGCCGGTCGTCCGGCTTGCCCTTGAACATCTCGAGCATGCGGTCGGTCACCACGAAGCCGCCCACCACGTTCAACGTGGCCAGGAAGACGGCGAGGAAGCCGAGCACGACCTCACCGGTCCCGTGGGCCTCGCCCATGATGGTCATCGCGCCGACCAGCACGATGCCGTGGATGGCGTTGGACCCCGACATCAGCGGGGTGTGCAGGATGCTCGGCACCTTGGAGACGACCTCGATCCCGACGAACGCCGCCAGGACGAAGATGGTCAGGTAGCCGACGATCCCCGTGGTCGACCCTCCGGTCGGGGTCGATTGCAACAGCAACGCGATCACGACTGCGCTCCTTGTGTCCCGCGTCGGTGTCCCGCCCGGTGTCCCGCCCAGCAGCTCCACCGCGGCGGGCGCCACCGCCGCGCCCTCGCGCAGCACGCACATCCCGGCCACGATCTCGTCGTCCCAGTCGGGGGCGAGCGTGCCGTCGGGGCCCATGAGCCCCAGCACGTTGGCCACGTTGCGGGCGAACAGGAAGCTGGCGTGGGTCGGCATGCCCGAGGGGGGGTTGGCCATGCCCACGATGTGGACGCCGTTGTGCTCCACCACCTCGCCCGCCTTGGTCAGCTCGCAGTTGCCGCCCTGGTCCGCGGCCATGTCCACCACGACGGCGCCCTCGGCCATGCCCTCGACCATCGAGGTGGTGAGCAGCACGGGTGCCCGGCGCCCCGGCACCGCCGCGGTGGTGATGACGACGTCGGAGCGGCCCACCTCCTCGGCCAGCGCGGCGCGCTGGCGGTCGAGCTCCTCGGGGGTCAGCTCGCGGGCGTAGCCCCCGGTCCCTTCGGCCGAGACGCCGGTGTCGAGGAAGGTGGCGCCCAGGCTCTCGGCCTCCTCCTTGGCCGCGGCCCGCACGTCGTAGGCCTTGACCACCGCGCCCAGCCGCCGTGCCGTGGCGATGGACTGCAGGCCGGCGACGCCGACACCCATGACGAGCACCTTGGCCGGCGGCACCGTCCCGGCCGCCGTCATGAACATGGGGAAGAACTTGGCCAGGTGCTCGGCGGCGGTCAGGCCCGCCCGGTAGCCCGACACCGTCGCCTGCGAGCTGAGCGCGTCCATGCCCTGCGCCCGGCTGATGCGGGGCAACAGGTCGAAGCTGAACACCGTCGCCTGCTTGGCGGCCAGGGCGCGCACGGCGTCCTCGGCCTGCGCCACGCCGAAGAAGCTCAGCAGCGCGGCGCCCTGCGGCAGCGCCGCCACGTCCTCCGCGCTCGGCGGGTTGACGCGCACGACGAGACCGGCGCCCGAGAGGGTCGCCGCGGCGTCAGGAGCCACCGTCGCGCCGGCCTCCGTGAAGGCGCGGTCGGGGAAGGCGGCCTCGTGGCCGGCACCGGCCTGGACGACGACCTCCCAGCCGACCGCCGCCAATCGCTTGGCCACGTCGGGGACGAGGGCCACGCGCCGTTCGCCCGGACGTGTCTCGGTGGGAACCGCCAATTTCACGGTGCTTGTGTCTAGCAGCTGAGCGTTGGCTACCCCTCATTTGAACGAAACCGTCTTCGGCGCCCGGCGTCGCCGACTCCCATGGGCCGGGTGCGGATCAGGTCCAGCTCAGGACTCACCCGGCGTCAGCCAGTGCCGTGAGGTAGGCGGGCCATTCGCCCCCGCCGTGCACCACCAGATAGGCCCCGGTGACGAAGGCCGCCGCCGAGCTGGCGAGGAAGAGGCATGCCGAAGCCACATCCTCGACCCCTCCCATGCGGCCGAGAGGCACCGTGGCCGCCACCCGGGCCGATCCTTCAGGACCGCCGTAGTGCTCGTCCCCGGCGTCGGTCTGGAGCAGCCCGGCACTCACGCAGTTGACCCGGACCGACGGGGCCCACTCCACGGCCAGGGTCGAGGTGAGGTTGATCAGTCCGGCCTTGGCGGCGCCGTAGGCCGCCGTCCCGGGCGATGGCCGTAACCCCGAGATGCTGGCCACGTTCACGATGGATCCCCCGCTGTCCTGGCCGGCCATCGCCTCCCGCGCCGCCTGAGCGCAGTAGAAGGGGGCCAGCAGGTTCAACGAGACCACGGATTCGAAAAATCGCGGCGAGGCTGCTTCGGCCATGACCTGGGGAGAGCCGCCGGCGTTGTTGACCAGGACGTCGAGCCGACCGAATTTCTCGACCGCCGCGCCGATGACCAGGCGGGCCTGCTCGGGCTGGCGGACGTCGGCCGTCACGAAGGTGGCCCCCTCGACCTCGACCTCGTGGCGGCCGCAGGTGACCACGCTGGCCCCGGCCCCGAGGAACGCGGCCACGATCCCGGCTCCCACGCCACGGCTGCCACCGGTGACCACCACCACCTGATCGTTGAAGTCGAAGACCGCCTGCGGCACGGCCGCCCACCCTACGGCACCGATTCGGGCGCGGTGTTGGCCCGCTCGACCCGGCTCGCCTAAGTTCGCAGGGGTTTCTGACCCGGCGTCAGAACCACGGCACGAAAAGGGGATACCGGCGTCATGCCCGTACACATCGTCCAGGAGCACAGCGGGATCGGCGAGGTGGTCATCGACCATCCGCCGGTGAACGCGCTCGAATGTGGCGGGGTGGTTCGACTTGGCCGAGGCGCTCACCGCCGCCGGTCGGGTCCCCGAAAATCGGGTGGTGATCTTGCGGGCCCTGGGCCGCGGCTTTTGCGCCGGGGTCGACATCAAGGAGATCAATGCCAAGGGGGACGAAGCGCTGGTCGGGGTCAACCGCGGCTGCGCCGCCGCGTTTGCCGCCGTCTACGACTGCGAAGTGCCGGTCATCGCCGCCGTGCAGGGATTCTGCCTCGGTGGCGGTATCGGGTTGGCCGGCAACGCCGACATGGTCGTGGCGTCCGACGACGCCACCTTCGGACTGCCCGAGGTGGATCGGGGCGCGCTCGGGGCCGCCACCCATCTGGCGCGCCTGGTCCCTCAGCACGCCATGCGCAAGATGGTCTACACCGCCAAGCCCATCTCGGCCTCCGAGTTGGCTTCCTACGGATCGGTGGCGGCGGTCGTGCCCCCGGGCGACCTCCAGGCCGCGGCGCTGTCGCTGGCCGCCGAGATCGCCACCAAGAGCCCCAGCATCATCCGACGGGCCAAGGAATCGCTCAACGGCATCGACCCCGTCGACGTGAAGCGCAGCTACCGGTTCGAGCAGGGCTTCACCTATGAGCTCCATGTGCGCGGCGTGGCCGACGAGCAACGCGCCGCCTTCGTCGAAAAGCGCGACGCCGACACCTCGACATGAGCAGGCGCACCACATGAGCGACAAGCGCACGACGGTGGACGACATCGTCGGCGAACTCCGTTCGGGCATGACCATCGGCATCGGGGGCTGGGGCTCGCGCCGCAAACCCATGGCCGTCGTTCGCGCCCTGTGCCGCTCGGACCTGAGCGACCTGACCGTCGTGGCCTACGGCGGCCCCGACATCGGGCTGCTCTGCGCCACCGGCAAGGTGCGCAAGGTGGTGTGCGGCTTCGTCACCCTGGACTCCATCGCGCTCGACCCGCACTGGCGGGCCGCTCGCCAGCAAGGGCGGGTCGAGGTCATGGAGGTCGACGAAGGCATGTTCTTCCAGGGGCTCCAGGCCGCGGCCTGGCGTGTGCCCTTCCTGCCCACCCGGGCCGGGCTCGGGTCCGACGTGCTCACCGTCAACCCCGACCTTCGCCTGGTCCGCTCCCCCTACGGCGCCGACAGCCCGTTTCTCGGCGACCCGTCCGACGCCGAGGTCGAACTGGTCGCCATGCCGGCCCTGCGCCTCGATGCCGCCATCATCCATACCAACCGGGCCGACGTGGCCGGCAACGGCCAGATCCTCGGGCCCGACGTCTTCTTCGACCCGCTCTTTCTCGGAGCGGCCGATCGCCGCTTCGTCACGACCGAGCGCGTGGTGGAAGGCGGGAGCTTGACCGACGAGGGACCACTCAGCTCGGTGGTCATCCACCGCATGATGACCGACGGGGTGGTCGAGACGCCCGGGGGGGCGCACTTCACCGCCAATCCGCCCGACTACGGGCGCGACGAGGCGTTCCAGAAGGAATACGCCGCCTCGGCCGGTGACGCCGAGGCGTGGAACGCCTTTGCGCAGCGCTACCTGCACGTGACCGAATCGGAGTACCAGGCCCACGTGAAGGAGAGGAGCGCCTCATGAGCGATGACGCCGGGGTGAGCCGGGCCGAGTCCTGCGTCATCGCCTGTGCCGACGCCTGGCGCGGAGCCGGCGAAATCATGGCCAGCCCGTTCGGCAACATCCCCGCCCTCGGGGCCCGGCTGGCCAAGTCGACCTTCGCCCCCGACCTGGTCCTGACCGACGGTGAAGCCGCCCTCATGGTCGGCGCACCCCCGCTCACCGCCCGACCGGACGAGTTGATTCGCGAAGCGGCCATGCCGTACCGGAGCGTGTTCGATGTGGTGTGGTCCGGACGGCGGCACATCATGATGATGGCCAGCCAGATCGACCGGGACGGGAACCAGAACATCTCGGCCATCGGCGACCACGCTCACCCCAAGGTGCAACTGGTCGGCGTGCGGGGGGCGCCGGGCAACTCGGTCAACCACCCGACCAGCTACTGGGTGCCCGACCACTCCGTTCGCAGTTTCGTGGCCCGGGTCGATGTGGTGAGCGGCGTCGGCTACGCCCGGGCGGCGGGCGCCGGGGCCGGGGCCACCCGCTTTCACGACGTCCGGCGCGTCGTCTCCAACCTCGGCGTGTTCGACTTCGAAACCCCGGACCACACCATGCGCCTGGCCTCGCGCCACCCCGGCGTCAGCGTCGAGGACATCGTCGGCGCCACCGGGTTCTCCCTGACCATTCCCGACGATGTGGCGGAGACCCGAAGTCCCACGCCCGAAGAGCTCGACCTGCTGCGCACGGTGCTGGACCCGACCTCGCTGCCGCGACCGGGACATCAAGAGCTGACCGCCACGCCGACCTCCCGCCATCCCGCCCTGCACACCGAGTTCTGCTCCCAGGTGGGGGTGCGCTACCCCATCGTGCAGACCGGTATGGGCTGGGTGGCCGGACCGCGGCTGGTGGCGGCCACGGCCAACGCGGGCGGCCTGGGGATCCTGGCCTCGGCCACCATGACGCTGGAGGAACTCGCCGCCGCCATCGGCGAGGTGCGGGCCCGGACCACGGCACCCTTCGGCGTCAACCTGCGTACCGACGTGGCCGACGTCGGTGACCGCATCGCCCTGATGATCGAGACCGGGGCCCGGGTGGCCAGCTTCGCCCAGGCTCCCAATCCCGCCCTGGTGGCGCGTTGCAAGGAAGCCGGCCTGTTCGTCATGCCCACCGTGGGGGCGCGGCGCCACGCCGAGAAGGTGGCCGAGTGGGGCGTCGACGCGGTCATCGCCCAGGGCGGCGAAGGCGGTGGCCACACCGGCCCGGTGCCCACATCGCTCCTGTTGCCCCAGGTGGTCGAGGCCGTCGGCGATCGCGTCCTCGTCATCGGCGCCGGTGGCTTCTTCAGCGGTCGCGGCCTGGTCGCCGCGCTGGCCTACGGCGCCTCGGGCATCGCCATGGGGACCCGATTCCTGCTCTCGGCGGAGAGCCGGGTGCCCGAAGCCATCAAGGCGCAGTACGTCGCCACGCCGGTGACGGGCACCGTGGTCACCACCAAGGTTGACGGCGCACCGCAACGGGTGGTGCGCACAGACCTGGTGGAACACCTCGAGTCCCAGGGCTGGCTGCGTGCCCTGCCGCGGGCCCTGCGCAGCGCCCACCAGTTCCGCCGTGAATCCGGAGCGTCACTCCTGGCGCTCCTCAAGGAGGGGCGGGCCATGAAGGACGGCAACGAGCTCACCTGGCCGCAAGTGGTCATGGCCGCCAACGCACCCGTGATGACCAAGGCGGCACTGGTCGACGGCCGGACGGACGTGGGCGTGCTGCCGACCGGTCAGGTGGTCGGGCTGATCGACCAATGGCCGACGGTGGCCGACATCATCGACGGCGTGATGGCCGAAGCCGACGAGGTGCTGCAGCGCTGGAGCTCGCCGACCTCGACCGGAGGCGGCGCCTCGACTTAGGCCGAGGTGCCGCCCTGTGCGACGCGACGCAGCAGGTTGGACACCCGCTGATGGGTCACGCCGAAGAGATGGGCGATGCTCGGAATGCTCTGCCCTTCGGCCCGCAGGGCAACGACCAACGATCGCCGCAGGTACCCGCTGGCCTCGGACTGACGGCGCAGGACCGTGCTGACCATCTGAACGGTTCCCGGCTCCTCCTCGTCGGACAGGATGGCCCGCCATTCCTTGCCGCTCTCTCGTGCCAGGCGCAGTGCGCCCACCCGCTGGAAGAGCAACCGTTCCTGCTCGGCGTTCTCGCGCAGGACCAGTTCCAACTCGCCCAGAGCCTTGAGCACCTCATCCGTCTCGGCTCCCGGGCTCGCTTCGTATTGGTCCGTCACCGTGCCGTTGGCTCCTTCTCGAGATTGAACGGCATTACGGGACCTCTCCACATCGGTTGCCAGCATCCAGACTCCTTCCGCCGTGTCGTTTCATCCAATGTGACCGTTCGGCACATCGTGACGCCTATCAGCGCAAACTGGACTCAGGTCAGCCTAAGCAAAGCCGGCGCGGAATTGCGGTCGCCACTAGCGATACCCCGAAACCCGAGTTCCCAATCCTAGAAATTTCGCTCAGCCGGCTTCAGAGGGCACTCAGCGGGTGAGGAGAACCGACGATCCGTGCCCGAAGAGGCCCTGGTTGGCCGTGACCGCCACCCGGGCCCCCTCGACCTGGTGCCCGGTCGCCGTCCCGCGCAGCTGCCAGACCGATTCGCACACCTGGGCGATGGCCTGGGCCGGGATGGCCTCCCCGAAGCAGGACAGGCCACCGGATGGATTGACCGGAACCCGGCCCCCGAGCGAGGTGACACCGTCGCGCAGCAACTTCTCGGCCTCCCCCTCCCCGCACAGGCCGATGTCCTCGTACCAGTCCAGTTCGAGGGCGGCCGAGAGGTCGTAGACCTCGGCCAGGTCCAGATCGTCGGGGCCGATCCCGGCCTCGGCGTAGGCGGCGGCGGTGATGGAGGGCCGGAAGCCGGCCCCGTTCACCTCGCCCGCGCCGAGCCGACGGCGACGGAGGAGTCCGTCGAGAAGTTGGGCATCTCGATCACCGTGTTGGGGAAGGACGGCGTGACCGTGGACACGGCGTCGATGGTGACCAGCGGGTCGGCCCGGCCGGCGTGGCGGCGGGCGAACTCCATGCTGGTCAGCACCAGTGCAGCACCGCCATCGGACGTGGCGCAGATCTCGAGCAGACGGAGGGGGTCGGCCACCATGGGCGAGGCCAGGACCTCGTCGACCGTCACTTCGCCCCGGTAGCGGGCATACGGGTTGGCCAGACCATGCCGCGCGTTCTTGACCTTGACCAGCGCGAAATCCTCCTCGGTCGCCCCGAAGCGATCCATGCGGCGACGGGCGTACAGGGCGAAGTAGGTCGGATTGGTGGCGCCCATCAGGTGAAAACGCAACCAGTCCGGATCGTCCTTGCGCTCACCTCCTCCGACCGGGGTGAAGAACCCCTTGGGCGTGGTGTCCGCGCCGACCACCAGCGCCACGTCGCACAGCCCGGCCAGAATTTGGGCCCGGGCGTTCCCGATGGCGGCCGCCCCCGACGCGCAGGCGGCGTAGGAACTCGACACGCGCGCCCCGGTCCAGCCCAACGCCTGCGCGAAGGTGGCACCGGCCACGAAGCCCGGGTACCCGTTGCGGATGGTGTCGGCACCCGAGACGAACTGAATGTCCCGCCAGGTCAGCCCGGCATCATCGAGCGCATCATGGACGGCGGCCATGCCGTACTCGACGAAGGGCCTGCCCCACTTGCCCCAGGGATGCATGCCGGCACCGAGGACGGCGATTCTCTTGTCGTCCGGCATGGTTCACGCCTCCTTGGACTCGGCCACGGGCTTCCACTTCCACACCAGATGGTCGTGGTCGCCTTCCGAATAGAGGGTGTCAGCCACCAGCTCCACCTCGTCTCCGACGGTGAGGTCGCCGACCGTCACCCCGGCCACCACTTGTCCCATCACCACGAGCTTCTCGGCGGCCAACTCCACCGCCACCAGACAGAACGGCACGTAGGGATCCGCGGGCACGTAGGGCGGCGGCGGCTGGTACCTGGCGTCGGTGTACGACCAGATCTTGCCCCGACGCGACAGGGCCACCACCTCGAACGCCCGCGACGCGCAGTCGGGATTGCCGCAGTACGACGTGGCGGCCGGAAAGGCGTAGGTGCCACAACCAGAACAGCGCGAACCGGTCAGCGCGGCGGTTCCATCGTCATCGACCGTGAACCATCCTTCGATCACCGGGGCGCGGGTCGTCACGCTTCCAACCTCTCGATGATGGTGGCATTGGCCTGGCCGCCGCCTTCACACATGGTCTGCAGTCCGTAACGCCCGCCGGTTCGCTCCAGTTCATTGAGCAACGTCGCCATCAGCCGTGCCCCGGAGCACCCGGTCGGATGACCGATGGCGATGGCCCCTCCGTTCGGGTTGACCCGGTCCATGTCCGGGTGGAACTCGCGCGCCCAGGCCAGCACCACCGACGCAAAGGCCTCGTTGATCTCGATCAGGTCGATGTCGTCGAGCGACAGTTTGGATTTGGCCAGCACCAACTCGGTGGCGGGGATCGGGGCGGTCAGCATGATCTGTGGATCGTTGGCCGCCACGGCGAAGGTATGGAAACGGGCCCGGGCCCGCAGGCCCAGGGAGGATGCCTTCTCCTCGCTCATGATCAACACGGCCGCCGCGCCGTCGGAAATCTGCGACGAGGTCCCGGCCGTCACGGAGCCACCCTCGGAAAAGGCCGGGCGCAGGCCCGACAGCTTCTCCAACGAGGTGTCGCGCCGCACGCCTTCGTCGCTCTCGAGCAACCCCGTGACGTCGGCCGCGCCCGGCACGTCTGGATGCACCCGCGCCTCCAACGGCATGATCTCGTCGGCGAAGCGCCCCTCGTCGGTGGCCCGGGCCGCCCGCTCATGTGAGGCCAGGGCGAAGGCGTCCATCTCGTCCCGTGTCACCTTCCAGCGCCGGGCGATCTCCTCGGCGCACTCGCCCTGGTGGATCAACTCGAAGCGTTCGGTGTAGAGCGGCCCGTAGGCCTCGCCGGGGCCCGGTTCGGTCGTCGAGCCGATCGGCACCCGGCTCATCGACTCCACCCCGGCGCCGATGGCGATGTCCATGGCGCCCGACATCACCGCTTGGGCCGCGAAGTGGATGGCCTGCTGGGCCGACCCGCACTGGCGGTCCACGGTCGTGCCGGGCACCGAGTCGGGAAACCCGGCGGCCAACGCCGCGTTGCGGGCGATGTTCATGGCCTGCTCGCCCACGGTCATCGTGCAGCCCATGATCACGTCCTCGACCAGGGCCGGATCGAGATCGTTTCTGGCCAGCAGCGCGGCCAGTGGCTGAGCGGCCAGATCGGTGGCGTGCCAGCCCGAGAGGCGGCCGCCCCGACGCCCCACAGGGGTCCTGACGGCATCGATGATTACGGCGTTGGGCATCGGGCGCTCACGATGACCATGAATCCTACGGGTTTCCAGGGGGCCGGCGCCCCCAATCGGGGCCTGGCCCCGCCTTGGCAATCCCTCCGGGGGTGTGCCAGATTCGCACCCGCATGGGCAGCGCGTGCAGGCATGAGCATGGACCTGACCTTCACCCCGGAGCAAGAGGCGTTCCGGGCCGAGGCGCGAGCCTGGCTGACCGCCCACGTCCCGGCCGATCCCCTGCCCTCCCTCGACACGGCCGATGGCTTCACCGCCCACCGGGCCTGGGAGCGCCGACTCTTCGAGGATCGTTGGTCGGTGGTGAGCTGGCCCACGGCGTACGGCGGCCGCGGCGTCGGCATCATGGAGTGGCTGATCTTCGAGGAGGAGTACTACCGCGCCCGGGCGCCCAAGCGGGTGAGCCAGAACGGCATCTTCCTGCTGGCCCCTACCCTGCTCGAGTACGGCACGACCGAACAGAAAGAGCGCTTCCTGCCGCCGATGGCCTCGGGGGAAGAGGTGTGGTGCCAGGGCTGGTCCGAGCCGGACGCCGGCAGCGACCTGGCGGGGATCCGTTCCCGGGCCGTCCGCAACAGCGACGGCGACGGCTGGCTCCTCACCGGGCAGAAGACGTGGGCCAGCCGGGGGGCCTTCGCCCACTGGTGTTTCGGTATTTTCCGCACCGACCCCGAGGCCGAGCGCCACCGCGGCTTGAGCTACTTCCTCATCCCCCTCGACGCGCCGGGGGTCACGGTCCGGCCCATTCCCCAGATCGATGGCGAGACGGGCTTCGCCGAGATCTTCTTCGACCATGTCGACATACCCGACTCCCAGATGCTGGGCGACGAGGGCGCCGGCTGGTCGGTCGCCATGTCCACCGCCGGCAGCGAGCGCGGCCTCAGCCTTCGCAGCCCGGCCCGGTATACCGAAGCGGCGAACCGACTGGTCGAGCTCTTCGTGTCGCGCCGCGGCTCCGCTCGATCGGCCGACGCCATCGCCCAGGCCCACATGGACGCCGAGGCCTATCAATTGCACACCTATTGGACGGCGACCAGAGTCGCCCAGGGCCACGGGGTCGGACCGGAAGCCAGCTGCAACAAGATCTTCTGGTCCGAGACGGACCTGGCCATTCATGACGCCGCTCTCGACCTGCTCGGGCCCGAAGCCGAACTGCTCGAGTCGGGCGCGCCCGGCGCGTGGTTGGACGGCTATCTGTTTGCGCTGGGCGGGCCCATCTACGCCGGCACCAACGAGATCCAGCGCAACGTGGTGGCCGAGCGACTGCTCGGATTGCCGCGGGGCTGAACATGTACTTCGCCTTCTCCGACGAGCAGATTGCCCTGCGACAGGCGGTTCGCCAGGTC
This sequence comes from uncultured Acidimicrobiaceae bacterium, assembly GCA_963743785.1. Lineage (GTDB taxonomy): Bacteria > Actinomycetota > Acidimicrobiia > Acidimicrobiales > RAAP-2 > Bog-473. The sequence goes on from CAVURD010000004.1 coordinate 237,120, forward strand.
CTCGACCACGAGTGCCCGATCGCCGCGCTGCGCGCCGCTGAAGCCGCCGGCGCCGAGGAGGGGGCCGCGCTGGCCGTAAAACGCTGGAACGTGCTGGCCGAGCTGGGCGCACCGGCCCTCCTGGTGCCCGAATCGGCCGGGGGTCTCGGATTGGGTGATGTCGACCTGGTCGGTGTGCTCGAAGAGGCCGGGTGGGCCGCCCTCCCCGAACCGTTGCTCGAGACGGCGGGCCTGGCCGCTCCGGTGCTGTCCACCTTGTCGCCGGCCGCCCCGGCGGCGGACGCGCTCGCCGCGCTGGTCGAACGCCACGCCACCGTGGCCGTCGGCGGCATCGACGTGGGCGCCGGCGCCCTGTCCTCCCCGACCACCGTGTCCGCCGACGGGATGTTGCACACCCCGAGGGTCGCTGGCGCCTCGGGCGCGGACGTGATGATCCTGTCCTGCCGCGACGCCGACTCCGGCTGGCAGGTGCACGCCATCCCGGCGTCGGTCTGCACCGTGCGACCCACCCCCACCCTCGATTCGACTCGCCACCTTGCCGCGGTGCAGTGGCCCATCTCGGGCGACACCCTCGTGGCCTACGGCGTGGCGGCCGACGCCATCGTCCAACTCATGGCGGACCGCGCCGCGGCCGGATCGGCGGCGCTCCTCATCGGATTGGCTGATCGCATGATCACGATGGCGGCGGACTACGCCAGGGAGCGCCAACAGTTCGGCAAACCCATCGGCAGCTTTCAAGCCGTCAAGCACCTGCTCGCCGACGCCCGGGTCAAGTTGGAATTCGCTCGGCCGGCCACGTATCGCGCCGCCTGGTCCCTGGCCACGTCGCAGCCGACCGTCTCGCACGACGCCTCGATGGCCAAGGCGATGGCCTCGGACGCAGCGGACCGGGCGGCCCGGGTGGCGCTCCAGGTCCACGGAGCCATCGGGTACACCTGGGAATGCGATCTCCACTACTTCATGAAGCGCACCTGGGCCCTCTCGAGAGCCTGGGGCGACGCGCCCACGCACCGCCAACTGGTGCTGGCCTCCATCCGGGGGCGCTGAACCACCGCGTCATCCAGAGAGGCGCTGAGTCAGGCGCACCGTCACGGTATCGCCCTCGCCCTTGCCGATCGCCTTTCGTACCGCCGCCTTGATCGGCAGCTTGTGCGTGCCGTCACCCATCGCCATGAATGAACTCTCGAACGGGCGGCCGTCGGCCGTGGCCTTGACCTTCACCAGCCCCCGCGTGCCGAAGAACTCGACCGAATCGGGCATCACCACATACGTCCAGCCGCCCCGGTTGGGACTCTTCTGCATGGTGGCCAGGAACTCCTTGTCGAGCTTCCGCGCGCTCACGGCTGCTCGACGATCTCGAGACCGTTGCCGTCCTGATCTCGGAAAGCGAACATGGCGGGCACGCCCTCCCACCGCATGATCTCGTCGGCATCGACGCCGCGGGACCGCAGCTCGGCATGGTCAGCGTCGGCGTCCTCGGTCGTGAACCGCACGCCGGTCTCGACCCCTGCCGGCACGCCATCGTGCGCCGGAATGAGCGCGATCGTCGTCCTCGCCCCCGGGGGCGCCACCTCGATCCAACGCGCGCCCTGGCCCATAGGGACGTCGAGACGCTTCTCGAAGCCGAGCCGGTCGACGTAGAACTCGAGGGCACGATCCTGCTGGGTCACCGCGACGCCGACGGTCCTCACATCGGTGATGCGGATCTTCGTTTCGGTCTTCGACATGTTCCTGCTCCTTCTGTCTCGTTCCGTGCTGCTGCCTGATTCCGCGGACCACGTGCGGTTAGCCGCCGTACATGAGTGAACCCGGAGTGGTGAGGAGCTCGCCCGACTCCAACCACGTCTTGAGGCCGGAGAGGATCATGGGCCAGCCGCCGTAGATCTGGTCGTTGGCGCCTTCCCGCATCTGGTCGTGGGTCACAGTGAGATGACACGAGTCGCCTACGGGCTCGATCTCCCAGGTGACCCTCGACTGACCCTCGCGCTTCACGTCGTCACCCCATAGGGCGATCATGGTGTGGACGAGCCGGCGTGGGGGATCGACTTCGAGGACCTCGCCCTCGCCGAGATGGACCCCTTGCGCGGCCACGTCCATGTTGAGGGGCGAGCCGACCTTCCAGTCCGAGGTGGTCCCGGCGCCGAAGTTGTACTTGCTCCTGATCTCGGGGTCGGTGATGGCCTCCCACAGGCGTTCGGGTGTGGTGCGGATGTAGATCTCGTAAATCTTCTCCATCTGACTCTCCAGTCTCTGCTTGATGTCGCTGAGCCCTGCCACCCAGGATTCGGCGTACTTGCTCACCCACCGGTCGTGGACAAGCCGGATCGGGACCGGATTCAGGAAGTGGAGCTTCTCGCGGCCGCGCCGCCTGGTCACCACCAACCCTGCCTCTTCCAGCACGTTGAGGTGCTTCATGACCCCGAAGCGGGTCATCGAGAAGCGCTCCTCCAGCATGCTCAGCGTCTGCCCGTCCTCCCGGAACAGCTCGTCGAGCAGGCTCCGCCGGGTGGGATCGGCCAGGGCTCTGAATACTTCGTCCACGCCCTTATACTATGTGACTAAATGGTCACATGTCAACTGGGGCCGGTCCGTTTCTCAGGCCAGTGGACCGGGCGACCCCAAGCAGCGACAGGCCAGACGGTGATGTCCGATTTCCGCCAGTAATCAGAGCGGTGGCGTGCCACCATGGCCCGGTGATCGAAGACCCCGAACGCTGCTACCAAGCGGCGCACAGCAAGGACGCCCGCTTTGACGGGGTCTTCTTCATCGCCGTCACCTCGACCGGCATCTACTGCCGGCCCAGCTGCCCCGCCCGCACCCCCAAGCGCGAGAACGTCCGCTTCTACGCCTCGGCGGCGGCCGCCCAGCAGGCCGGCTTCCGCGCCTGTCTGCGCTGCCGGCCCGACGCCACGCCCGGTTCTCCCGAATGGAACCTGCGCGCCGACGTGGTCGCCCGCGCCATGCGCCTCATCAGAGACGGCATGGTCGACCGCGAAGGTGTCGAAGGGCTGGCGCGCAGCGTCGGGTACAGCGTGCGCCAGCTCAATCGCGTGGTGACGGCCGAGATCGGCACCGGGCCGCTGGCCATCGCCCGGGCCCAGCGGAGCCAGACGGCGCGCGTCCTGCTCGAGACGACCGACCTCCCCATCTCGCACATCGCCTTCGCCGCCGGCTTCGCCAGTGTCCGTCAGTGCAACGAGACGGTGCAGCAGATCTACGCCAAGACGCCCAGTGGGCTCCGGGCGCGGGTGTCGAAGCGGGCCGCCCGCAACCGGACCGACGGCACCACCCAGGGCATCCGCCTTCGCCTGCCGGGCCGGCGCCCGCTGAGCCCCGATTCGGCGCTGAGCTTTCTCGGGACACGGGCCGTCCCCGGCATCGAGGTGCTGGACGGCACCACCTATCGACGGAGTCTGCGCCTCCCCCATGGCCACGGCGTGGTGGCGCTGCGGGCCGATGAGCTCGACGACGACGGTCCCGCTTTCGTCGACGCCGAGGTCTACCTCTCGGACCTTCGGGACCTGACCACAGCCGTCTCGCGCTGCCGCCAACTGCTCGACCTCGATGCCGATCCCGTCGCCATCCTCGAAGCCCTGGGCGACGATCCATTCGTGGGCCCCCTGGTCACCGCGCATCCGGGGCGTCGGGTCCCGGGCGCGGCGGATGGATTCGAGTTGGCGGTGCGCGCCGTGATCGGCCAGCAGATCTCGGTCCCGGGGGCCCGCACCGTGGCCGGGCACCTGGTGGCGGCGGCCGGCGAGGTCCTGCCCGACGCAACCCAGGGCATCACCCATCTCTTCCCCACTCCGGCTGCGCTGATCGAGCTGGCCGAACGGGCTCCGACCATCTTCGCCATGCCGGCGGGCCGGCGCCGTGCCCTGGTGGCCCTGGCCGACGCGGTGGACCGCGGGACGGTGGCGATCGACCCCGGGGCAGATCCCCACGAGCTCCGGTCGAGCCTGGTGTCGCTGCCCGGCATCGGGCCGTGGACGGCGGAGTACGTCGCCATGCGCGCCCTGCGGGACCCCGATGCCTTCATGCCCACCGACCTCGGCATCCTCCGGGCGGCCCGGGAGCTGGGCCTCCCGGCCGACCCGAAGCGTCTGGCCCGGCTCACCGAGGCCTGGCGACCCTGGCGCAGTTACGCCATGGCGCACCTGTGGTCGCTGCCCACGGCGCAGGTCCCCACACCGAGAACATCCCCGACCGACCCCACCACCGCAAAAGGAAGGCACGCCGCATGACCACCCCTACGTTCACTATGCCCATGGACACCCCTGCGGGCCACCTCGTGCTCGAGAGCGACGGCGACGTCCTCATCGGGATCTGGCTGCCGTCGCGGGCCGCGACGACGCGGGTGGACGGGCACGACGCACCGCCGGTACTCAAGGACACCGCCACCCAGCTCGAGGAGTACTTCGCCGGCGAGCGCACCGAGTTCACCGTCCCGATGGAGCTCGACGGCACGCCGTTCCAAAAGGACGTGTGGACCGAGCTCACCCGCATCCCCTACGGCGAGACGATCAGCTACGGCGAGCTGGCCCGCCGGGTCGGTCGGCCCAAGGGCCCGCGGGCCGTCGGCCAGGCCAACGGGAAGAACCCCATCCCGATCATCGTGCCCTGCCACCGGGTGCTGGCCAGCACCGGCATCGGCGGCTACGGCGGTGGCTTGCCCATGAAGCGCACCCTGCTGGCCGTCGAGGGCGTCTCCGCCTAGCGGGGTCGGGGACGGACCCGGCCGGACCCGGGCCTACCGGCACGGGGCCACTCCGGATCACGGTCACGCCCGGGACCTAAGGTTCGCCCGTGGAAACGACGGAGAGTGTGCGCGACGCGTTCGACCTGACCGGACGCGTGGCCCTGGTCACCGGAGCCGGCAGCGGCATCGGCCGCACCACGGCCGAGGTGCTGGCCGGGGCCGGGGCGATCGTGGTGTGCGCCGACATCAATATGACCGGTGCCGAAGAGACGGCCCACGGGATCCAAGGCGTCCGGTGGCCGGGCCTCGGCAGCCGAACTCGACGTGGCCGAGCGGGGTGCCACGGCGGCGCTGGTGGCGGAGATCGTGGCCGGCGAGGGCGGCCTCCAGATCATGTGCAACATCGCCGGGATCATGATCGACAGCTCCATCATCGACCTGGACCCGGACGAGTTCGACCGCATCCTCGGGGTCAACCTCAAGGGGGTCCTGTACGGATGCCAGGCCGCCGGGAGGGTGATGGTGGAACAGGGCGCGGGCAGCATCATCAACATGGCCTCGGCCGCCGTGCTGGCCCCCTCGCCGGGCATCGGGCCCTACGCCATCTGCAAGGCCGGGGTGGCCCAACTGACCCAGTCCATGGCGGTCGAGGTCGGGCGGCGCGGCGTGCGGGTCAACACCATCGCGCCCGGGTTCATCCCGACCAACATGACCGCTCGGTACTACAGCAGGGCCGATGGGACGATCGACGAGGAGACCAAGGCGGCCATGTTGGCCCCCATGGCCAAGTTCGCCCCGCTGCGCCGGGTGGGGGTGACCTCCGACATCGGCTACTGCGTGCTGTATCTCGCCTCGGACGCCAGCAGCTTCGTGACCGGGCAGTTGTTGAGCCCCAACGGCGGCGTGGCCATGCACTACTGATGGGCCGGCTGAGCAGCAGATCGGCGGCTGACGCAGCTCGGCGGCCCGCATCTGACGGTCCGTCAGGTCCGGAGTAACCTCGCTCCCATGCCCGAGGCGCTCCCGTTGATCATCTCGGTGGACGACCACGTGGTCGAACCCGCCACCCTGTGGCAGGACCGCCTGCCGGCCAAGTACGCCGAGGTGGGACCGCGCATCGTGCGGGCCCCGATGGGAGAGATCACCTTCGTGGGCGGCAAGCTGACGGTGACGCCCGGCTCCGAAGGACTGCCGACGGACTGGTGGTACTACGAGGACCTCAAGCGCCCGCTGCTGCGGGTCGACTCCGCCGTGGGCGTGCCCCGAGAAGACGTCACCATGCGCGGCGTCACCTACGAGGACATGCGCCCGGGCTCCTATGAGGTCAAGCCCCGGCTGGAGGACATGGACCTCAACCACATCGAGGCCGCCCTCTGCTTCCCCACCTTTCCCCGGTTTTGCGGCCAGACCTTCACCGAGGCCAAGGACAAGGAGCTCGGGCTGCTCTGCGTGCGGGCCTACAACGACTGGATGGTCGAGGAGTGGTGCGGCGACTCCGGTGGGCGGCTCATCCCCCTGTGCCTGATCCCGCTGTGGGACGCCGAGATGGCGGCGACCGAAGTCCGGCGCAATGCCGACCGGGGCGTCCGCGCCGTGTGCTTCAGCGAGATCCCGCCCTTCCTCGGGCTGCCCAGCGTGCACGACCCCGGGCACTACTGGGACCCGTTCTTCCGGGCCTGCGCCGAGACGAGGACCATCGTCAACATGCACATCGGCTCGTCGTCCAAGATGCCCTCGACGTCGGCCGACGCGCCGCCGGCCGTGGGCTCCACCCTGACCCACACCAACGCCACCTTCTCACTGGTCGACTTCCTCTTCAGTGGCGTCTTCGTCCGCATTCCCGAGCTGAAGGTGGCGTACTCGGAGGGCCAGATCGGCTGGATCCCCTACATCCTCGAGCGGGCCGACCGGGTCTGGGAGGACAATCGGGGCTGGGGCGGCGTGGCCGACATCGTGCCCGAGAAGCCGAGCAGCTACTTCAAGGACCACGTGTGGGGATGCTTCTTCGATGATGCCCACGGCCTCAAGTCGGTCGACGAGATCGGTGAGGACAACATCACGTACGAGTCCGACTACCCGCACTCGGACTCCACCTGGCCCCGCACCCGGCAGATCGCCGAGGAACAGATGGCCGACCTGACCGACGCGCAGCGGCGCAAGATCGTGCGGGGCAACGCCATCACGTTGTTCGGTCTCGATTTCCCCGCCTGATCGCTTCGCCGTCGGTGGACCGGTAAGGACGTGGACCTTCGCTACAGCGCGGCCGAGGGGCGGTTCCGCGACGAGTTGCGCGCCTGGCTGGTCACCACCCTGCCGACCCTCGGGGCCGCACCTCCGGCCGACGACTGGCCCGCTCGGCGCGCCTTCGATTCGCGCTGGCAACGCCTGCTCTTCGACGCCGGGTACGCCGGGGTGGACTGGCCGGCCGAGGGCGGTGGGCGGGGCGCCTCGCCGGTCGAGCAGCTCATCTTCAAGGAGGAGTGCGAGCGGGCCGGTGCGCCCTACGTCGGGGTCAACTTCGTCGGCCTGCTCCATGCGGGACCGACCATCATCGCCGAGGGGTCGGCCGCACAGAAGGAGCGCTACCTGCCGGCCATCCTGCGCGGCGACGACGTGTGGTGCCAGGGCTTCAGCGAGCCCGACGCCGGCAGCGACCTGGCCTCGTTGCGCACCCGGGCCGTTCGCGACGGCGACCAGTACGTGGTGACCGGCAGCAAGATTTGGACCTCGCACGCCGAAGTGGCCGACCACTGCGAGATGCTGGTGCGCACGGGCGAGGAGGGGCGCCGGGGCATCACCTGGTTGATCGTGCCGATGGACTCGGCCGGAATGGAGATCCGCCCGTTGCGCACCATTGCCGGCTCGGCCGAGTTCGCCGAGCTGTTCTTAGACGAGGTGCGGGTCCCGGTGGCGAACCGGGTAGGTGAGGAGAACGACGGCTGGCGGGTCACCATGGTCACCCTCTCCTTCGAGCGGGGCACCGCCTTTGTCGGCGACCTACTCGAGTCGATGCGGCTGCTCGACGCCGTCCACTCGCTCGCCGGTCGCCTCGGCCTCCTGGACGATGCGGGACTCCGGCGCCGGCTGGGACATCTCACGGCCGCCTTCGACGCCCTGTGGGCGTTGACCAAACGCAACGTGTCCGAAGCGGCGGAGACCGGCGTTCCCGGGATCGGCGGCTCGGTGTTCAAGCTGTCGTACTCCGAGCAGGCCCAGGCCCTGAGCGATCTGGCCATGGAGGTCCTGGACCGCGGCGCCCTGTGCGCCGACCCGTTGCTCGGGCCCGACGGGGTGGGACTGGGCAACGACGAGCAGCTGCACACCTGGTTCAAATCGATCTCGCTGACCATCGCCGCCGGCACGTCGCAGGTGCAGCGCAACATCGTGGCCGAGCGCATCCTCGGCCTGCCCAAGGTGCGCTGACGCGATGGACTTCCGCCTGTCCGACAACCAAGTGGCCCTGGCCGACGGCATCCGCTCCATGGTCACGGGTCGGCTCCCGCTCGACCACCTGCGGGCCAACGAAGGAGCCGAGAGGGCCATCGGCGCCGACGACTGGCGGCTGTTGGCCGACACCGGGGTCTTCGCGCTCTCCCTGCCCGAGCCCGAGGGCGTCGGGTTGGGCCTGGCCGACGCCGTGGTCGTCCTCGAGGAGCTGGGCCGGGCCCTGGTGCCCGGACCGCTGGTCGGAACGTATCTGGCGGCGAGCGCCCGGCTGGTCGTGGGAGCGGCCGATGGGCGGGCGGCGGTGGGCGTGCACAGCACCGGGGGCGGTCCGATCCTGGTGGAACACCTGGCTTCGTTGGATGCGCTACTCGTGCTGTCCGGTTCCGCCGGCGACTCGACGGCGCGCCTCATTGCTCCCGCCCCGGCGGCGTCCGACGGGCAGCGGATGGCCGCGCCACTGTGTCCCTTCACCCCGCTGTGGCACCTGGACTCGCTGCCGGCCGGGGAGCCCCTGCCCGACCTGGGCGGGCGGCTCTGGCGCGACGGCGCCCTGCTCACCGCCGCGCTGCAGGTCGGCCACGCCGGGTCGGCGCTCGATCTGGCCGTCGCCTACGCCAAGCAACGTCATCAGTTCGGCCAGCCCATCGGCGCCTTTCAAGCGGTCAAGCACATCTGCGCCGACATGCTGGTGCGCTACGAGGTGGCCCGGGCGGCCGTGCACGCCGCGTCCTGCCTGGTCGACCAGCCCGACGTGGCGGCCCACGAGGCCGAGAGCACGGGGCGCACGCCCGACGACGTGGTGGCCCGCGCCGTGCTCGGGGCCAAGGTGCTGGCCGACGAGGCCGCCCTGGCCAACGCCCGGGCGGGGATCCAGGTCCACGGCGGCATGGGCTTCACCTGGGAGGTCCCGCTGCACCTGCATCTCAAGCGCGCCCGCGTGCTGGCCACGACCTTCGGGACGCCGGCGCAACTCTCGCTCGTCCTGGGCGCGCCCCCCGACCCACGTCCCGCCACTGGAGGAACTCGCCATGCCTGACCCGGCTGCCCCGGTTGCCCTGCCCGCCGACGTGGTGCGCGCCGTTCCAGATGGACAGGTCGTCTACGGCATGCAGCTGCCCATTCAGTCCCAGTCGACGCTGTACGTGGCGGAGTGGGAGAAGACGGCCGGCGTGGAGGATCTCGGGCGCATCGCCCGGGTAGCCGATGAGTCCGGCTACTTCTACATCGGCGTGTGCGACCACACCGCCATTCCCGAACGACTGGCCGACGCCATGGGCACCACGTGGTACGACACCACGGCGACCCTGGGGTGGTTGGCCGCGCTGACCACGCGCACCCACCTGCTCTCCCACGTCCTGATCTTGGCCCAACGTCATCCCCTCCGAGCGGCCAAGGAGCTCTCGACGCTCGACCACCTCTCGGGCGGTCGACTGATCGTGGGCGTGGGTGCGGGGCACGTCCCGGAGGAATACGAGCTGCTCACCGGGGAGTTCGCCGAGCGAGGTCGCCACACCGACGAAGCCGTCTCGGCCCTGGCCCTGGCCTTCACCTCCGAATTCCCGACCCTGCCCGGACCCCGTTTTCCGGCCCGGGGCATGGGCGTGTCACCGCGGCCGGTCCGCCGACCGCGGCCTCCGATCTGGATCGGTGGTTCCTCGCCGGCCGCCATACGGCGCACGGCGGCCTTCGGCGACGGGTGGCTACCCCAGGGCACGAGACGGCGCGACCTCCCCGAACAGATCGCCCGGCTGCGGCGGCGGCGCGACGAGGTGCGCGACGGCGCACCGATCGACATCGGCACCATCGTGGAGCCGATCTACCTGGCCGACAGCCGGTCGGACTGGAAGCTGCCCGGCTACGTACTCCGGGGCGGGGCCGATGAGATCGCCTCGTCCCTGCGTGAGCTCGTCGCCATGGGCGTCAACCACCTGCAGGTCCGCTTCATGGCCCGCTCGGTCACCGAGTACTGCGATCAGACGGCCGCCTTCGGGTCGGAGGTAGGCCCGTTGCTCAACGGCTGACCGCGGCTGTTCAACGGCTGAACGCGGCCGACCGCGGCCGACCGCGGCTGAGCCGAACGAGCCGCGGCCATAGGCTGGTAGGCGATGTTTTGGACGATCGCTTTCGATGTCGTGGTGGTGGCCCTCCTCCTCTTCCGCCAGAGGCGGATCCGCCCGGTGCCCCGTACGCTGCGCCTGCGCATGCCCATTTTTCTGGGCGTCATCGGGCTGATCGAGGTCCTGGCCTACACCGGCAGCCACCATGTCTCGAGCAGCGGCCTGTGGCTGGTGCTCGGGGTCACCGTGGTGGGTGCCGCAGTGCTCGGCTTTGTACGGGCCCTCACGGTCCAGATCTGGGAATCCAACCATTGGGTCGTTCGTCAGGCCACCGGGCTGACCATGATCCTGTGGGTGCTCTCGCTGGTCCTGCACCTGGCGCTCGGTTCCGGCACCGGACAGGTCGCCACGGCCCACCTGGAGACCGCCAGCTTCCTGCTCTATGTGGCCTTGACACTGGCCGCCCAGGCCTACGTTGTGCACGTGCGGGCCGCGCCGATGTGGCGCGCCCTCGGCCCCGAGGCCGGGCGGCCGCTCCAGTTCGCCTTCAGAGACGGGCCGGGCGGTGCGGGCGCCTTCTTCACCAGCTTCGGCGGTGCCGGTGGGCCCGCTGGGCCGTTCGGGAACGCACCACGGAATGACCCCGGGAACGACCCGACCATCATCGATGCCGAGGTGGTCGAAGACGAGGATCCGACCGAACTGCGCTGATCACCCGGGGTCACCGGGATGGGAGGCGGCATCGAATTGGTACGCTTCGAGCGCACAGGGCTCAATTCGGCCATGCCGCACTGGCAGGTCGGGCGACGCCATCCGAGATCCGACGGGGAAGGAGCGAACGCCATGGCGCTCAGACACAAGAGCCCCCTGGAAGTCAGTGACCTCCTGCCCGGATACGCCGACATCACGGAAATTGGCGACGGAGAGATGGCCACCGTGTACTCGGCCAAGGAATCAGAATCCGGACGGTCGGTGGCCCTCAAGCTGCTCAACGTCCGGGAGATCTCGCCGGCCGACCTCGAGACCCTGCTCCGGGAAACCTCGGTCCTCGAAACGCTGAGTGTCCATCCCAACATCGTGACCCTCTACCGCACGGAGGTGACGCCCGACGGGCGTCCCGTCCTGGTGATGGATCTCTGCCAGGGGCCGGTGGCCGTTGGTGGCGCCGGGGAGGGCGGCATGGAACCGGCGCACGCGGTCTCCATCGCCATCAAGATCGCCGGAGCGCTCGAAACGGCGCACCGGGCCGGCATCGTCCATGGATCGGTCACACCGCGCAAGCTGCTGATGACCCACCACGGTGAACCGGCGCTGGCGGACCTCGGGGTGGCCCGGCTCCGCTCCTCCTCCGACACGGCGGGTGTGATCGGCTTCGAGACCCTCTATGCGGCACCCGAAATGTTGGAAGGTACCCCCGCCACCACCGCCACGGACATCTACGAATTGGCCTCGACGCTCTATCTGCTCTTGGCCGGGCACGCCGCGTTCCGTTCCTTCGATGGAGAGGCGCCGGCGGCCGTCATCGTCCGGATCCTCCGGGACCCCATCCAGCCGTTGTTGGCCGAGGGCGTCCCAATGGCCCTGTCGGACCTGCTGGTCCAGGCCATGGCCAAGAACCCGTTGAAACGGCCCAGTTCGGCCCTGGAGCTCGCCGATCGCCTCAAGGCGATCGAGGACGCCCAGTCCTGGCCTCCGACCAGCTACTTCGTGGTGGGAGAGTCGGCCTATCGATTCCTCGCACCGATGCCCTCGAGCGAGGTCGATGCGATCGGCTCGCTTGAGCCCGGAGACGACGCGTGGTCGTTTGCGGGAGCGGCGCAACCCGAGACCGCCGTCCGGAACGGAGAGACGGGTCTGGTGCCGGTGCCCGCCGGATCCCCCGATGAGTGGGCGCCTCGATCGAACGGGGCGAGTGGGTTCGAATTACCGAAGGCGTCACTGCTGTGGTTCGCGTCCACGGCGCGGGATCGAATCGCCTCCCATGAGCCTCCCCGATTCGACGGCGGGTGGGTGCCGCCGGATGGGCCGCATCCGGCCGGGTCGCCCCGGCCGATCGCCCGCCATGCGCCGGCGCCGGTCGTGGCCCCGACGACCAAGGTTGAACGCCATGTCATCGCGCCCACGCCGATACGGCAGATAGCCTCGCGCCGCATCGTCGCCTCCCGGCTCACGCCGACCACGAGCCCCAATACCGGCCGACGCTTTGCCGCCCCCGATCCGTTGCTCAGGCTCCTGTCGAGCGCACCCCCGCACGAGGACCCGGCGACGCCGGTGATCCGCCCGCGCTTTCTCGACCCCCGACCGCGGCAGGTCCCGGACCGGGCCCGAGAAGGCCAGCCGGAGGGGGAGGGCACGGCCGAGGCGCCAGCCCCTGGCGGGCGGGCCGGCACCCGCTCCCGACGGCTTCGGCTACCCCTCGCCCGATCTCGTGGAGCAGGCGATCCTTCGTCCCAGACCGCCGGACGGCTCGCCCGAACCGTCGCCGGACGCGTCGCCCGACGCGCCGGACGCGACCGGGAGGGGCAGACACGCCAGGCCGGCGCCGCACCAGCGGGACGATGGAGAGTCCCCGACCTAATGCGGGTCTAGGACCGACCGGTAGCGGGCCTGCTGCGCCCCGTCTGCCCGTTCGCGCCGCCGCCGAGCTACCCGCAGGCGAGATCGGTTTCGCTCCCGCCTGGACTGTCGCGACTTCAAGGCTCGCCGGAAGTGTTCGAATTGGGTCCAGGCCCGTCCGCTCATGTCGGCATCCGCCTCCAGGCTGGTGGAGAAGGCGACCGCGCTGGCCGCTGTGGCCAGCGCGGCGACGGGGGCGCCCGCCGTCTGGCCAAAACGTTGATCGACCACCGACGCCACTTCGGAATTCGTCAATGGAGCCAGGCCCGTGACGCGTGCCTCATAGAGCACGTCAAGGGTCTCGAGCCACGCCCCCTCAACCTGCTGGCCCGGGTCGGCAGCCGAACGTCGGTGTCGCCTCCTTCTTGCCTTCATGGCCTCGACCGACACGGGGAAGAGCCCCACCAGGATCGCCAGGATCAGCACGGCGCCCAGGATCATGAGGAGGCGGTCCGAGGGCCGGCCAAGGTTCACATTCACGCGGGGCGCCACCGCGTGCCCGCTGTTGCCGGGGGTGACCACGGTGCGGACCTGCGGCGGAGGCACCGTCGTCGGGGTCGGCGCCGCCGACGGCGCCGGCCCGTGGGGCGATCCGGTGGCGGTGGGTGTCGGGTCGACCACCAACCACCCCAGAGTCGGCACGTAGATCTCGACCCAGGCCCAGGCATCTAGATTGGTCACCCGGTAGTCGGTATTGGGTCGGGTTGGCGTGGCGACCGCATTCGGCCCGGACAGGCGGTAGCCGGTCACCAGTCGGGCCGGAATTCCCAGCTTTCGAGCCAGGAGGGTGACCAGAGTGGCGAACTGCTCCGGCGTACCGGTCTTGTTGCTCCCGAACACGGCTCCCTGGATATCGGCCAGCGAGGTGCCGTAGAGGTCGGGACGAGTCGCCGTGCGGGCCTTGGTCGGCGTCCCGGCGTAGTCGGTGGTTGAGACTCGTCGGTAGTTGGTTCGAAAATCGTCCTCCACGGCCCGCAGGAAGGTCAGGGTCGCTCCGCTGGAGACACCGGTCTCGGTTTCCAGTTGCGTCAGCACATTTTCGAACGACTGATCGGCCCCCGCCAAGGGTTGGGAGTCGGCCGCATTGCGGGTGGATCCCGCCGACAGCCGCCGCAACTGGCCCGGGGTCAGCGTGGCCAGCGTTCGGCTCGTCGTGGCCGAAGTGACCGAATACGATTGGCCATTCACCAGGGGCTGCGTGGGAATGATCATGCCCGATTGGTCGTCGAAATCAACCCCGACCCCCGACACCGACGTCGGTTGATCGAGGTAGGGCATCCAGGGCAAGGCGGGGGCATTGACCACCTTGTAGTGCTGGACCACCTCGGACTCGGCCTGGCTGGTCTGTCCGGTGCCGGGGGCGAGTCGCACTCGTCCGCCGGTCGGTTCAAAGGTGTGCTGCAACGACCAGATGTCGCCGTCGTAGGAATCGAGGTCCACGGCGGCCAGATAGCCGGAACTGGGTTTGTTCATCCGAACAACAAAGAGGGTCCGGGGCGCCTGGTTCGACGCCGTGTCGCCCCGCAGCTCGGCCAGCCCGACCGTCGGGGTGATGGGAGCGACGGTCACCGTCGGGGGCGTCCGCGTGGGCGCCTTGGCCGCACCCTTGAAGGCCGGAAGCTGGGGAATGACGAGCGCGCACACCACCGCCGCCACGGCCAGCGTGAGCGTTCCGAGGACGAGGGGTCGGGTCAGGGCTCTTCCCGACGGCCCCGGTTGCGCCCGTGTTTCGAGATCCTCGGTATTCAACAGCCAGCGGCGCACGAAGAGAAGGATCCCGGACGAGAGTCCCAGGAGCGCCGCTTCGGCCACCATGGTGCCGGGAGCGCCGGCGGTCGCCGCATAGGCCAAGCTGAACCCCACGATGCCGGCCAGAGGGGCCAGTCCCGTCGTCCGACTGCGCGTCAGGAGTTCGGATGACACCGCGCCAACGAGCCAGCACAGGACGACGGGCGGAATGAACAGCCACCTCGGCGCGGAGACGGGCAGGGCGATGGACAAGAGCCGAGCCACTCCCTGGGTGAAGCCGCGCAGCACGTCACTCATCCCGGTCGGATCGTGCAGGACGACCAGCAGAGAGAAGACGACCAACACCACCAAGGATGCCGCGGCGGACCACACCACCGACCGACCGGTCAACGTGGCCACCAGCGGCGGAATGGCCACCGAGATCACCGAGGCCAAGAGGAGGATGGGCAGGATGACGCCCGGCGGAAAGGCCCGCAACCACGGCGTCGAGGCGACCAGGGTCATGGCCGCCGCCAACGGCAGGACCGCGGCACCGAGCAGACGCCGAGCGGTCACCCGGACACCTCGAGGTTCCACGCGTTGCAGATCTCGTCGCCCGAGGTTCCGGTGATGATCGTGACACCGGGGAATTGGAGCGGAGGCATGGGGACCGTGGTGACGGAGACGACGACGATGCGCTGAAAGCGCCGGCGCAATCCTGCGATGGCCGGAAGGTCGGCAGTATCGAGTGCGCCCGTCACGACGACGAGGCCCGTCCCGCCGCGTTCACGGCGCAGCCGCAGGCAATCCTGCCCGATCGAGCCGCTGGCATCGGGTTCGATCCCAGTGAGAAAGTCCAGGAGCGGAATGAGATCTCGTTGGCTCGGGCCACCGACCTGCTGCCCGCCCGTCGTGCGGACCTGCACCGGAGACTTCCCCGAGGCCGAGCACGAGACGGCCGACGCGGCGGCATCCACCGCCGTCTCGAAGGTCTCGGCCGAGTAGACGGCTGGGCGCAGGTCGACCAGGACAACCGTGTAGGGCTGCGATGTGTCGACGTTGTGTCGAACCATGAGCTGCCCCGTCCGGGCCGTCGACTTCCAGTGGATCATCCGCAGGTCGTCGCCGACCACGTATTCACGGAGCCGATGGAACGTGATGCTCCCTTCGGGCGCCGTGTCCGACGACGGGCCCTCGAGATGGCGGGTGATCCCAGACGGCAGAGGGCGGAATGGGAACAGCTCGGGATAGACCCAGATGTGGTCATTGCCGGCGTGCTGCTGGGTCACCCGGACGAACTCGAAAGGATCGGAGCGGGTGATCTCCACCGGGCCGATGTCGAAGATCCCGCGCCGCGAGGTCGGCAAGCGGTACACACGGACCCCCGATTGGCCGCCCAGCAGTCTCGGCAGGACAATGCGCACGGAGCTGCTTCCGTAGGGTTGGGAGGCGACGATGGCCGGAACCGGGTTCCTGCCCTGGTTGGAGAAACTGAGGTAGGCGATCGCCGGATCACCCTTGGAAACCCTCGGTGGCTGGATCTCTCGCTCGATCACCAATTGAGGTCGGCGTACGACGTAGCCCAGCGCCACCAGGACCAGGATCAAGATGCCGGCCCCCAAGACGACCAGGGGCGGCCAGACGAGCGTCCATCCCAGCGCCACCAGGACGGCGCCCAGCACGGCGGCTCCCACACCGATCCTGGTCATTGGGGCACTCGCACCAGGCCTTTGCCGCGCCTAGCTGGCGACGGTACGGGGTACCGGGACACCCTGGAGGGCGCGGGACACCAGCTCGCTGTTGGTGCGACCCTCAAGCTCCGCCTCCGGGCGCAACAGGATCCGGTGCGCCAGCACCGAGGTGGCCACCGCTTTCACATCCTCGGGGATGACGAAGCTCCGTCCGGCCGCGGCCGCGGTGGCCCGCGCCGCCTTGAGCAGGGCCAGGCTGCCGCGGGGAGAGACGCCGAGCCGGACCTCGGGTGCAGTGCGGGTGAACTGGCTGAGGGCGATGACGTAATTCTCGATGGCCGGAGCGACCTCGACCGTCTTGATCTGATCGATCATGGCCAAGAGGTCGTCACTCGACATGACCGGCAACAGGCCGTCCACGGTCGCGGCGTTCTTTTCAGACCTGAGCACCATGGCCTCGGCCTCGGGACCCGGATACCCGACCGACAACCGCATCAAGAAGCGGTCGAGCTGAGCCTCAGGGAGTTGGTAGGTCCCCTCCATGTCGATGGGATTCTGGGTGGCCACGACCATGAAGGGCCGCGGCACCGTGTAGATGACGGCGTCGGTCGTGACCGTGCCCTCCTCCATGACCTCGAGCAGCGCGGACTGGGTCTTGGGCGAGGCGCGATTGATCTCGTCACCAACCACGATATTGGCGAAGATCGCCCCCGGCCGGAACTCGAACTGCAGCGTGGCCTGATTGAAGACCGACACCCCGGTCACGTCGGACGGTAGGAGGTCCGGAGTGAACTGGATGCGGTTCCACGTGAGCTCCACCGTGGCCGCCAGTGCTCGAGCCAGCGTCGTCTTTCCTACCCCCGGCACGTCCTCGATCAAGAGGTGGCCTTCGGCCAACATGCAGATAACCGCCTGACGGATGACATCGTCCTTGCCCTGGATGACCCGGGCCACGCTTCCGGTGAGAACCTCGAAGCGGTGGGCCAAGTAGTCGGCATCTGGGTGGGTGGTGGTCATGGACGCTCCTTGTGCGAAGGACAGCGGAAGTTCGGACGGCGGCTCGGGCCATGGAGGCCTCGGGCTCCCGTCACCGTCGGGTCGTTGCCGCGGCGAATCCTCGCCGCGGCCGAGCGGATCGGTGTGTTCATCACGGACCCGGTGGGACAGCGGTGGTCGGGGTCAGCGGACCGGTCGACAGGGGCGGATCGGTATCGGGCACGGGGCCCGACAGGACCCCCAGATAGGTCCACGACACCGTGACGGTGAAGGTGACGGTCACCGGCGTGGTCGGGCTGCCGTCCACGTTCTCGAAATTCTGCACGCAACTCGACATGTCGACGAGGCCGGTGACAGAGTCCCCCGCCGACGGGGCGAGCTGGCTCACCTGGGCACAGTCGGCTGGATCGACGCCGTCGGTGCTGCTCACGGTGGTCGTCCAGACGCCGCCAAGGCTCGACGTCCCGGCCTCGAGGGGAGTACTTGCCGTCACGGCAACGCAGTAGGCGCAGCCAGGTGTCTCCTCAAGCGCAGCCGAGACGGCCGGGGTGGCATATTGCGCACCGAGCGCCGGAAGCCCGTAGGTGCTGGCCGTTGGCCCACCATGGAAGTTGGTGCCCGATTCGGAGAGGGTCAGGTTCAGGACACACCCGGGCCCGCCGTTGCCCACCAGGGAGAGGGGAATGCCCGCAATGGTGCCCGAGCCGCCCGCACCCTGGGCCACCGGGAGACCTGCGAAGGCCGGCATCACGGTGCCCGAACAGGAGACCGATCCCGAAGCCTGGAGGGCCTCGCTCTGTCCGGCCGGGACGTTGCCGTATGCACCGGCGATGGTCGCCGACAGTGAGCCGGTGTCGGCCGAGGGATCAAGGACGGTCGTGCTCGACACCAGGGCCATCGAGGGCCAGGACGACGTCACTCCGGAGATGAGTTGCGCCGGGACGGTGGTGGCGGCCGATGGGTGGCCGACCGGTGTCACCGTGACGCTGGCCGAGTACGTCTCTCCGGGGATCAACCCCGTCACCGTCATGGTCGGACTGCCGATGGGGCCACCACCTGGATTGCCGACCTGGTTGACGACCTGGCTGTTGTTCGCCGTGTTCGTGACGACGAAGGTGTATTGCGTGCTCAAGCTGCCGTAGGCCTCGGCGGCACTCACGCCAGGCACGGGAGCAACCGTGAGGGTTGCCGTGTCGGTGAAGTCGCCGGCCTGGCGGTCGAAGGCCGACAGGCTGATGTCGGAGGCCACGGGAATGGCCCAACCGTCGGCACATCCGCTACTGGTGGCCGGGTCCCCGACATGACCCAGGATGTCGGTACCCTGCACCTCGAACTGCAGGGGCTGCCCGATCAAGCTTGGATTGTCGGCAAATTTGAAGGTCGCAGTCTCCTGGGATCCCGACACCGTGACGGTCGGCGGCGTCCCGATGAATGCGCCGCTGCCACACGATTGACCGGTGACCGTCCATTGCGTGGCCGGTTCGTTGGCGTCACACCCAGAGCCCGAACAGGCGGTCCAACTGACGGTCCAACCGGTGCCGTCGGCGTCGGTTGCCGTCACGGCGGTCGGGGGGTCGGGCCCCTGGGGGTTGGTCGTCGCCTCTTCGGGCAACGACGCCGTCTGGTCCTGGCCGATGAAGGCCGTCACGACGAATTGATAGGTCACGTTGGGATGCAATCCCGGGTAGGTGAACGTCAGTTGGCCTTGGACCGCGTACTCGGGTTGCGCCGGCCCTTGCCCATCCCCGACCACCGAGGCCGCCACCGTATAGGTGGTGGGCTCACAGTCTTGATTGCTCAACAGTTGGTAGGACCAGGACAGCGTCACGGTGTGGGTTGACGCCACCAGAGGCGTCGTGATCACGGGCCGGTGAGGCGTCTCGGAGGTGTTCAGGCAGCGCGACTGCGCGTCCACGGCCGCCTGGACCTGCTGCTGCTTGGGCTGCGACTGCCTCTTCGTCTTGGGCGCGGCATTCAAGGCGACGCCCCCGGGCGCCGCCGGGTCGACACTGGCCAGGGTTCCCTTGTCGAAGGTCTTGGGCGGCTGGCTCCCGTCGGTGAAGACCACGACGCCAAGGATGCTGTCCGGGTTGTTGATGATGACCCGTGGGCCGACCGAGATCACCTGGGTCTGCTGAAAGGAGGTCGGTGTCTCGCCCGAACTGACCAGGGGGTAGTCGGGCACGCCGGGGAGCGGCGACGCGAGACCGGATCGCGGGTCGATGCGAAGGAGTCGAGGTTGTGTCGACTGTGTGTCGGCCACGGTGTAGATGCTGCCGCGGTTGAACGCCGGCGCCCGCAGGACCGCGCCGGCGGGGACGCCCTGCAGGGAGACGGGCCCGATCAGTCTGGCGGTCGCCGGATCCGCCCCCACCAGGCTCCAGCGGCCGGACGCCTGATAGGCGAAGAGCACCTGTCCGATCGCCCCGGAGACCGGAACGATCTGGGTGGTGGCGCCCAGATCGGGGACGGCCAGGGACACGGGGGCCGACCCCTTCGCCGCCGGGAACACCCGGATCTCGCCGGGCGTGGCCAGGGCGACCGTCTGGGTTCCTGATGGGCCGGCGCCGACCCCGAGTGAGGCCACCCCGGCCACCGGCCCGCGATCGATCATGGTCAGCGGGTTGCCTGGGTGCGATGCAGGCGCATACTGGATCAACCGGTCACTCGGCGGACTCGGCTGACTCGGTGACGCCTCCGCAATGGACCAGAAGTCTCCGTTGGCGGTGACCGATCCCCCCACCCCGAGGTCCACCCGATTGTCGGTGGTTGCGGTGCCGAGCGGCTGCACCGTGGAGGTCCCTCCAGGAGAGGCGGTGGAGGTCCGCCGGGCGGCCTGGGCCACGACCTCCTCATTGACCAGGGAGATGGTCGCGCTCGAGGCGGCGTCCCCCACCACATAGGCGTCGGAGCCGGTGGCAAAGCCGGCCGCGCTCTGGAAGCCCGAGGACCCGCTCAGGGCGACCCCGCCCCCGGTCGGTGCCACCAGGACGTTGTTCTGGCCGAGGAAGTTGAAGGTCCCGTTCACCGAATTGAGGAGAAGGCTTCCATCAGAGACCGGAATGGCGCTGACCGTAGAGGGTCCCGGCGCCGTGACGGCCTGGTTGACGTTGGCCAACTCGATGCTCGCCGTTCCCGACGCCAGGTCCATGACGACCGGCCCCTGCTGGTAATTCAAGACGAGCGAGCCACCGAAAGGCTGGGTTTGCACGGCCTGACTGGGCTGACCGGCGACGGCGAACCATATCGAGGCTCCGAGCACGGCCACCACGACCACCAGGCCGAGGCCGATCTGCCACGAGGTGAGCCGGGTTGCTCCGCCGCCGGAGCGAGACGCCAGCCCGAAGGTCTGCCCAGATTGACCGCGCCTCACTACCCGTGCGCCCTCGGAGGACGATTGGTCTCCGTGATCCCCGGTGCCGTGGGGCATGCGGCACGCACCCCCGGACCCGAGATCTGCACCTCAGCGATACTCATCACGCTCCGCTCGCCCCCCGGCTAGCGACCCCAGGTTAGTGCAAGGCGGGTTGGCGTTCTGGGCAGGTCGATCGACCGATGCATCCCCGGCTCGACCCGTGCCTCGGCGCTCCCCGGTGACCGATCAACCCGCGTTTCGGGCGCTAGGACCGGTTGGCTGGCCCGAAACCCGGGCGGCCGGAAGGCCCCCGCAAGGCCCCCGCCGGCTTCTCATACACTCGGCCGGCATGACGGTCCCTCGAACGTTCAGTCAGCAGCCACTCCAAGCACCGCCCGGTTCGACCGAATTGCTCCTGGTCCGTCACGGCGCATCGGCCGATGCGATCGAAGGGACGCCGCACGAGCTTTTCGAGGGCCAGGGCAACCCGCCGCTGTCCCCGATCGGGCGAGAGCAGGCTGAACTGGTCGGGGCCCGACTGGCGGGCGGTGACTACGCCGCCATCTGGGTCAGCACGTTGCGGCGCACCGCCGAGACGGCGGCGCCGCTGGCGCGACGCACCGGGCTCACGCCGGTGGTCGATGCCGATTTGCGCGAGGTCTTCCTGGGCGAGTGGGAAGGTGGGCTCTTCCGTCAGAAAGTGGCGGACCAGGACCCGATCGCGCAACGCATGTTCGATGAGCAGTCATGGGCCGTGGTGCCCGGGGCCGAATCGGATGAGGCATTCGGCGCTCGGTTGCGTGATGCGGTCAACCGCATCGCCGCGGCGCACGCCGGGGATCGCGTGGTGGTGTTCAGCCACGGCGCCGCCATCGGCGAGATACTGGCCCAAGCCAGCGGCTCACGGCCCTTCGCCTTCATCGGGGCCGACAACAGCTCCATCTCGCGATTGATCGTCACCCCGGAGCGGTGGATCGTTCGAGGCTTCAACGACACGGCCCACCTGGCCTATCCGGCGTGACCATCGCGAGCCGATCGGTCACAGTGCCCGTATGACCTCAGGCGGGAAATGACCTCAGGTGGGAAACCGCCTCAGGTGGGAAACGGCCGCGGAAACCGCGGCGACCTCTTCCGCCGGAGCGTCACTACGTCAAGCCGCCGAGGTCGGGGGTCTACTGGAAACTCGGCGGCCCGCTGACGAGCGGCCACGAGGCTGAAGCCAAGGCCGAAACCAAGGCCGAAGCCAAGGCCTCCGCCCGGCGCCGGCGGCCGGGTCGGATGCCCCGGTTGCTCAGGGTGCTGGGCCGTCGCCGCGCACCGTGGGCGTAGGTCGTAGGTTGGCGCGATGGCCAACGTGAATCGCAGGCTCCTGCTCGCCACTCGACCCTCCGGCATGGTCGACGGCGCCACCATTCGCATGAGCGATGGGCCGGTGCCCGAACCAGCGGACGGTGAGGCGCTGGTCCGGGTGCGGTACCTCTCCATCGACCCCACCATCCGCACCTGGATGGACGATGCCCCCGGCTATCTACCCCCCATCGGCATCGGCGAGGTCATCCGAGGAGCTGGCATCGGGGAGGTGGTCGCCTCCAACTCGACGAACCATTCCGTGGGCGATCTCGTCTTCGGGATGCTCGGATGGCAGGATTTCGCCGTCGCGGGGGGAGGTGAGCCCGGCTTGCAGGTAATCCCGGCGGGCGTCGAGCCGACCTTGGCCCTCAACCTCTTCGGCGTCAACGGCATGACGGCGTACTTCGGCCTGCTCGACGTCGGCGCGATGGCCGAGGGCGACACGGTTGTGGTTTCGGGGGCGGCCGGGGCGACCGGCTCGGCCGTCGGGCAGATCGCCCGGCTGAGTGGGGCCGCCAAGGTGGTGGGTCTGGCGGGCACGGACGAGAAGTGCCGTTGGATCGTCGACGAGTTGGGATTCGACGAGGCGATCAACTACAAGAGCGAGCCGGTGGCCGAGCGCTTGCACGCCGCCTGCCCCCGCGGCATCGACCTCTATTTCGACAACGTGGGTGGGGAGATCCTCGACACCTGTCTGGCTCAGATCGCCCTGCGCGGACGGGTGGTGCTCTGCGGAGCCATCTCCACCTACAACACCGAGGGCAAGGTGGCCGGCCCGGGGAACTACCGCACCCTCATCGCCCGGCGGGGGCGCATGGAGGGCTTCATCATCCTCGACTATGTCAGCCGCTTCCCCGAGGCGCAGGCCGCCATGTTCGGGTGGCTGGCCGAAGGAAGGTTGCGCCAGGCCGAACACATCGTCCACGGCCTGGAGTCCGCTCCCGATGCGCTCAACCTCCTCTTCACCGGCGGCAACACCGGCAAGGTCATCGTGGCGTTGTGACCTCGACCAGTCTCGCCTCGATCACATCGCTGATCTCCGGACCGACGAGCTCATCGCGTTCCAGCAGCGCGTCGCGCAGGGCTTCCACCACGTCGGCGTGGTCGGCCACGATCTGACGAGCGATCTCGCGCGAGGAGAGCAGGAGCGCATCGAGTTCGGCCCGGGCGGCCTTGTCGCCCAGCACCTTGTCGATCAGCCCACCGCTCAACGGACCTTCACCCGCTGCCGCCACCGAGATGAGCGACTCGCCCATCCCGCAGGCGCCGATCATCTGGGCCCCGATGCTGGTGGCCGCAGCCAGGTCGCCGGCCGGACCGGTCGACACGTGTTCGAACCAGTGCTCCTCCGCTACCAGACCGCCCATGGCGATCTGGAGCAGGGCGTCGAGCTCGTCCTGGGTCTGGGTGAACCGTTCCTCGGTGTCGGAGTGCTGGAGCAGACCAAGTGAATCGCGACGCTTGACGATGGAGAGCACATCGAGCTGGCGGCTCTGACCGACGAAGTAGGCGACGGTGGCATGACCGGCCTCGTGCGTGGCCACCCGGACCTTCTCCTCGGGCGTGTAGACCGACACCTCCGTGACGCCGAGCTCGACCAGCATCTTGGCTTCGGCCACATCGGACATCGTCATGGCCGAGCGACCGTGCGTCAGGGCGATGACCAGGGCCTCATCCATCAGTCGTTCCAGCGAGGCCGGTGAGTACCCGAAGGTCATGCCGGCCACGCTGTCGGTCGCACCGTGGGCGTCGAGATCTTCGGCATGGGCCTTCTTGCCCAGGTAGTACGCCACGATCTCGGCCCGGGCCTGCCGGCCGGGGAGCCCGAAGAAAATCGAGCGATCGAATCGTCCCGGCCGGATCAGGGCCGGGTCGAGGTCGTCCTTCCGGTTGGTGGCACCGACGATGAGCACGTTGGCCGGGACCACCGTGGGCTTTTTCATCTGCCACTCGCTGGGCAGGTAGCGGTTGAACACGTCAATCCACAGACCGCTCAGCCGCTGTCCCCGGGACGGGTTGTCAAAGGACTGCAGTTGCACGAGCAGTTCGTTGACCACGCCGCTGTTGCCCTCGCCGCCGCTGCCGCCCATGCCGCGACGGGAGGCGCCGATGGCGTCGATCTCCTCAATGAAGCCGATGGCACCGCCCTCGGTGCGGGCGTATTTGCGCAGCTGTTTGAAGTAGGACCTGATCTTGCGGTTGGTCTGGCCATAGAACATCGACTGGAAGGCCGACGCCGAGACGAAGAGGAACGGGACGTGGGCCTCCTTGGCCATCGCCTTGGCCACAAA
Organism: uncultured Acidimicrobiaceae bacterium; assembly: GCA_963743785.1. GTDB lineage: Bacteria > Actinomycetota > Acidimicrobiia > Acidimicrobiales > RAAP-2 > Bog-473. Next base: position 261,350 of record CAVURD010000004.1, read on the forward strand.
GGTCTTGCCGGTCCCTGGTGGCCCCTCGAACAGCACCCCCCGCCGCGCCGAACCGCCCATGGTGTCGCGGAAGGTCTGATGGGCCAGGAAGAGGTTGATCGAGCGCACCACTTCGGCCTTGATCCCGTCAATCCCCACCACGTCTTCCAGGCCGACGCTGGTCTCACCGGGTCGGATGAGCGTGTGGGGAGACCGGCCCGCGCCGAGGAACGGCCCGACCATGACCAGGCCAAGCAACGAAATGAGCAGGAGGGCAGGCATCACCGTGCCGACCCAGTGGGGCGCATGGAGGTCAGGGACGATGGCGCGACCCATCAGCAGGCGAATGGCCACCCAGCCCCCGACCAGATCGAGCAGGGCCACCATGCGGCGCAGGCGGATCCGCCGCCGGCGTTCCTGGGCCCGTGATACGTCGGCCGTCCCCATGACGGTATTTCCAACCACTCCCGAGAGTGCGTGGGCCGTGGGCTGGGCGCCCGGCGCGGCGTTCACTCCGGCCGGAGAGGCGCCGTCAACGGCGACAGACTTGGCGGCTTTCCGTTCCCTCATACCAAGAGAATCGCAGGATTCCGTCCATCTTGCGTCCGCGAGACGTATTCGGGGTCTCCCAGCAACGAATTCAGCCCGGCCGACGGACCCACGACGGCAAGTAGACGCTGGAGCCATCGGGGCGCTGACGCACGCTGAACACCACCCGGACCGGCTCCCCGATGACGATGGTGGCCGGGTCGATCTCATTGATGGCGCCGTCGGGCCCCGAGACCAGGTTGCCCACCAGGCGCAGCTGGGGATCCTCGTCGAGCGTCACGGTGATGACCGGATAGGGAGCAAACGGGGCGTAGGCCGGGAGCAGTGGCGGGTGGGCCACCACATAGGACCAGATCGTGCCCAGGCCGGACACGGCACGCCACACCCGTTCGGTGGACTGGCAGTGCGGGCACATGACCCGCGGCGGGAACCGAAACGCCCCACAGGCACAGCAGGCCTGGATGCGGAGCTCCCCCCGGGCGGTGCCCTCCCAGAAGCCGTCGGACTCCTCGTCCCCCAACGGGACGAGGAACCCATCGGTTCCCGATGGTGCGGTCCCGGTCGCCATCTCCCCAGTCTCGCCGCCCGGACACCGGCGCGGCCAACCGGAGTCGAATCGCCGCTCGCGGCACCGCTGGCGAGGCGCTCACGCTGCTCCTTTGGCGGGCGGCGGCACGGCGGATCACAATGTGACGCACCGTCAGATCACCTGACTCCGCCAGCAGGGAGCACACATGGCCGAGCACACCCGCCGCGACGAACACCAACTCCTCATCGGGGGCAAGTGGGTCGACGCCACCGATGGCACCTACGACATCATCAATCCGGCGACCGAAGAGGTGGTGGGCCGGGCTCCCAACGCCAGCGCGGCCGATGCCCTGGCCGCCGCGGCCGCGGCGAAGGAGGCGCAGCCGGCCTGGGCCGCGCTATCGGTCGAGGAGCGTGGCGACCTCATGCGCGCCGCAGCAGCCGCCATCCGTTCCAAATCGGCCGACCTGCTACCCCTGGTGATCGCCGAGACTGGGGCCACGGCCACGGTCGGCTCGCGCATGCAGGTGCCGGTCGCCGCCGACCGCTTCGAGCGCTACGCCCGTGATCCTCGCCCCGTGCTCCAGACTCCCCTGCTGCCCCAGGCGGCCCAAGCCACGCCGCTCGCCCCGGGGGGCATCATCGGCGGCATGATCAATCGCCAGCCGGTCGGAGTGGTGGCCTGCATCACGTCGTACAACTTCCCCATGGTCAACATGGCCGGAAAGGTGGCGCCCGCCCTGGCCGCCGGTAACACCGTCGTGGTCAAGCCCGCGCCCCAGGATCCGCTGGCCATCGTGGAACTGGTCAGGATCCTCGATGAGGTCGGCTTCCCCCCCGGCGTGGTGAACCTGGTCAACGGCAACGGCCCGACCTCATCGGCCGCGCTGGTGGACTCCGGGGACGTCGACTGCCTGAGCTTCACCGGCTCCACGCAGGTGGGCGTCACGATCGCCGAGAAGGCGGCGCGGACCATGAAGCGGCTCCTCCTCGAGCTCGGCGGCAAGGGTGCGTGCGTGGTGTTCGACGATGCCGATGTGAAGGCGGCCATCGGCTGCATCGGGTCCACGTGGACCTTCCACTCGGGCCAGATCTGCACGGCCCCGACCCGGGCCGTGGTGCACCGGAGCATCTTCGATCACGTGCGTGACGGGCTGGTGCAGATGGCCGGCGCGCTCAAAGTCGGTGACCCGACCGACACCGCCACCATCATCGGCCCCGTGATCTCGGCGGCGCAGCGCGGCCGCATCGAGGCCCACGTCGCCACGGCAGCGGCCGACGGTGGCGAGGTCATCATCGGGGGCCACCGCCCCACCGATCTGCCCACGGGCTTCTACGTCGCACCGACCCTCATCACCGGCGACAACTCCATGCGGGTGGCCCGCGAGGAGATCTTCGGGCCCGTCATCACCCTCATCCCCTTCGACGATGAGGATGAGGCCATCGCCATCGCCAACGACACCGAGTTCGGGCTGTACGACTACGTCTTCTCCAGGGACGGCGCTCGGGCCCTGCGGGCGGCCAAGCAACTCCAGGCGGGGCACGTCGGCATCAACACGGCCCAGCGCAATCACGACGCTCCGTTCGGCGGCTTCAAGATGAGCGGGGTCGGACGCGACGGCGGGGACTTCGGGATCCTGGCCTATTCGGAGCCGCAGGCCATCATCTGGACGTCCTGATCCTGGCGCGGTGTTCCCGGCCGACCAGGTGCTCCTGGTCCTCGATACCCTCCGCCGAGAGGGACGACGCGTGTGGCTCGACGGCGGCTGGGGCGTGGACGCGCTGCTCGGCGAGGTGACGCGCCCCCATGACGACGTCGACCTCGTGGTGGAGCTCGACGCGCTCCCCGGCGTGCTCGATTCCCTGACGACGCTCGGGTTCTCGGTGACCGAGAACCTTGCTCCGGTCCGGGTTGTCCTGCACTCGTCCGATGGCCTCCAGGTCGACCTCCATCCCGTCAGCTTCGCCGAGGACGGAACGGCCTGGCAGCGCGGCGCCTCTCCGGATGGATCGGATTGTCCCTACCCGGCCGAGGGCTTCGGTGAGGGCCGGATTCTCGATCGGGTGGTGCCGTGCCTGACGCCGGAACTGCAGCTCGAACATCACGACGGTTATGCACCGCGGGATCAAGACCGGATGGACATGACGCGCCTGGCCAGTCGATTCGGTCTCTCGTTGAGCGAACCCTACTGATGCGGGCTCGCTTCCCAGGACACCCGAGCTCGCGCCGCTACGGGATATCGGTGCGGATCCAGCCGCCGGCGGCCTGATTGCCTCCGTCGACGTGGAGGGTGATGCCGGTGACGAAGCGGGCCAGGTCGCTGGCCAGGTAGAGAATCCCCCCGGCCGCGTCGGCCGGCGCGCCGTAGTGGCCGATCGGGGGCACGCCACCCGTTCGATAGGCCACCGCACTCTCGGCCAGCGCCCCGCCGAGAGCCGCCACCCCCTCACTCTGCATCGCATCAGGTGCCAGCGCGTTGACCCTGATCCCCAACGGAGCCAGTTCAAGGGCCAGCGTCTTGGTCAGATTGGCCTGACCGGCCTTCATGGCGGCGTAGATCGCGAACCCGGGAGCCGCCCGGTGTGCCTCGATGGTGGTGACGTTGACGATGGACCCACCCTCGGGCATGTGCGGGACGCATTGGCGCACGAGATGCGTCACCTGCGTGAAGTTCTCGGCGATGAGGGCCGCTTCGCCTTTGGGGGACACGTCAAGCATGGGTGAGGCGAAGGTGCCTCCCGCGTTGTTGATCATCACGTCGATCCGGCCGAAGGACTCCACAACCTCCGCCACGAACGCGCTGACGGCGTCACTGTGACGCACATCGAGCACGCGACGAAAGGCTCCCTCACCATCGGCGAAGGACGCCTCGCGGTCGCACAGGGCGAGCGTCGCGCCCCGGGCCGCGAACATGGCCGCCGTCGCCGCCCCGATGCCGGCGGCGGCACCGGTGATCAGCGTGACCTTCCCCTCCAGACCGAGAAGGCTCACGTCACGCCGACTTTCATGCGGTCTCACCTGGCACGGCGGCCAAGCTAGCGGCAACCGCCGATGGCCGCCGCTGTCCGTGGTCCCCCATCCGTGCCTACACTTTGAATCACACCGGACTGGTAGAGATTCGTGATCGGTATCCCGGTTCCCGGTCCGCCATCGGGACCACAGCAAGGAGGGCGTGATGGCCGTCGGCAGCGTGGCAACCACCATCAAGGTGCGCCGTCTGTGCGCTCGGATCGGTGCCGAGATTTCGGGAGTCTCGCTGCGCGGGGCCTCTGACGACCAGATCGCCGGCGTGCGGGCCGCCCTGCTGGCTCACCGCGTCGTCTTCATCCGGCGCCAGGACCTGAGCGCCCGCGAGCAGATCGACTTCGGGCGGCGTCTCGGACCGCTGACCCAGGGGCACCCGACGCTCCCCGTGGTGGACGGTGAAGAGCTCATTCTCGATCTCGACTCCCTGGCCGGGGGTGCCGCCAACCACTGGCACACCGACGTCACCTTCGTCGATCGACCGCCCATGTTCTCCATCATCCGGGCCATGGTGCTGCCTGAAGTGGGCGGTGACACCCTCTGGGCCAACACCGTGGCCGGCTACACCGATCTGCCCGACGACCTGCGCCAGTTGGCCGATGGGTTGCGGGCCGTGCACTCCAATGGCCACGACTACGGTCGGCCCGACGTGGTGGCGCTCAGAGCCAAGCTCGGCCAGGTGCGCCTGGCCAACCTGGCCGCCTTCGTCTCCGAGGTCTTCGAGACCGAACACCCCGTCGTCCGGGTCCACCCCGAGACAGGGGAACGTGCCCTCCTCCTGGGGGGCTTCGCCCATCGCCTGGTCGGACACAACGCCGCCGAATCGGTGGATCTCATCCGTATCCTCCAGTCCTATGTCACCCGTCCCGAAAACACAGTGCGCTGGACCTGGGAAGAAGGCGACGTGGCCATCTGGGACAACCGGGCCACCCAGCACTACGCCATCTACGACTACGGCGAGGACCGGCGACGCATGCAGCGGGTGACCACCGCGGGGACGAGCATCGAAGGACTGGACGGACGCCCGAGCATTGCTCTCCAGGGCGACTCCACCCTCTACAACTTGGTTGAATAGGGCTTCAATGGCCGCACTGCCCCACACCCCGATGCCCCAAAACGGGCTGCCGCGCGGTGAGGTGATGCAGCAACTGATGCACATGAAGGAGGGCGATCAGGACTGGCGGGGCGGTCGGGTGTTCAGCCTGGTCTACTCGGCCGGCGACGACGTGCACGAACTGCTGCAGGACGCGCTCTCCCTCTACAGCGCCGAAAACGGACTCAACGTCCTGGCCTTCCCCAGCATCGGCACCATGCAGCACGACATCGTCTCCATCACGGCGACCTTGCTCGGAGCCGATGATCCGGCCAGTGGCGGTGGCGTCGAGGGCTACCTCACCTCGGGTGGCACCGAGAGCCTCCTGCAGGCGGTCAAGACGGCGCGTGACGTGGCCCGTAACGACCGGGGCATCAGGTTCCCGCGGGTGGTGGCCGCCGAGAGCGCCCATGCCGCGTTCACCAAGGCGGCGGACTATTTCGACGTCGAGTTGATCCGGGTCCCGGTCGGTCCGGACTTCCGGGTCGACATCGACGCCATGGCCGACGCCTGCACGGACACCACCATCATGGTGGTCGGTTCGGCGCCCACCTATCCCCAGGGCGTGGTCGACCCCATCACCGACATCGCGGCGCTGGCGTCGGAGCGGGGGATCCTGTGCCATGTCGACGCCTGCATGGGTGGTTTTCTGCTCCCGTTTCTCACCCAGCTGGGGCGGTTCGCCGAGCCCTTCGACTTCCGCGTGCCCGGCGTGACGTCGATCTCGGCCGACGTCCACAAGTACGGCTACGCCTCCAAGGGTGTCTCGGTCATCCTCTACCGCACCCACGACCTGGCCCGACACCAGGTGTTCGCCACCGCCGATTGGCTCGGAGGTTTCTACGCCTCGACCGCCATGGCCGGGACCCGACCGGCTGGTCCCATCGCCGCGGCGTGGGCCGCGCTCATGCACATCGGGATCGACGGGTATCTCGAGCTGACCCGGACCGCCCACGACGCTGCACTGGCCCTTCGAGCGGGCATCGAGTCGGTCGACGGCCTGGGCGTGCGGGGTGACCCGCCGGCCACGGTCATCGCCTTCGGCGCTCAGGACCCCGCGTCGCTCGACATCTTCGCCGTGGGTGAACGCCTGCACGCCGAGGGCTGGTATCTCGACCGGCAGCACCGCCCCGACTCCCTGCACGCCACCGTCCACGCCGGCAGCGCGGCCACCGTCCCGTTCCTCATCGACGACCTACGGCGAGCCGTCAAGGCCGTGGGGATGGCGAGGACGGCGGACCGGTCCACCACCTACGGGCAGAGCACCTGAGCCGTCCCCCGCACCGTCATGCAGGCTCCATTGCCACCTGGTCGATGTAACAAAAGATCCAGTCCTCGCCCGGCTCGAACGATTGGATCAGCGGGTGGTGCACCTCTTGGAAATGGTGGGTCGCATGCCGGTTCGGCGAATCGTCACAGCAACCCACGAAGCCACAGCTCAGGCAAAGGCGCAGGTGCACCCAGGTGTCACCCAGCGCCAGGCAGGCCGTGCAGCCATTTGGGGTCTGGGGCTCCACGTCGGCGATCTGGTCCAGGTGGGTGCATTCAGCCATGACTGCACTTTATGAGGTGGTCAGGCCGCCGTCGACGGGCAGGGCGGCTCCGGTGACACCGCTGGACTCGAGCCCGCAGAGCCAGGCGATCAGGGCGGCCGGCTCATCGGGTTCGAGCAGCCGCTCCACCAGCTGCTGGTGGGCGAACTCCTCGGCTGACGACAGGTCGTAGACGGCCGCCGAGGCGTCGAGAATCGAGGTCCGGGTCGAACCGGGGCACACCGCGTTGGCGGTGATGCCGGTACCGGCCAGGTCGGCGGCCAGCGCCTTCATCAATCCGATCACCGCGTGCTTCGACGCGCTGTACCCGCTCAGCCGACGCAGTCCGAGCATCCCCGCCGCCGAGGCCACGGCCACCACCCGACCCTGTCGCGGCACCGGAGCATCAAGCAGCACCGGAACCGCGGCGGCGGCCAGATGGCGCACGCCGTTGACGTTCACGTCGAACTGGACGTTCCATTGAACGTCGGCGGTCTCCCAGAGCGGCGGGCCGCCGAAGACCACACCGGCCCCGGCAACGGCCGCATCAAGACGACCGAACTTCTCCAGAGCGGCGTCGACGGCCGCGTCCATGTCGGATCGACTGCGTACGTCACCGGTCAGGATGTGGACCTGATCGCCGTGGCGGTCCCCGACGGCCCTCAAATCGCCCGGCGTGGCCAGGGCGTAATCCAGGGCGGGGTCGTCGGCGCAGACATCGACGGCCACCACCTGCCATCCGCTGCCCACCAACCGGTCGACCGTGGCCGCGCCGATCCCCCGGGCCGCGCCGGTGACGATGGCGACCCGCCTCACGTGCCCCGCTCGGCCACCGGCCACCGGCCCTCGACGGCGGCGGACAAGTCATCCGTCATCGATCGGAGAAGCAGTTCACCCTCGGCCGCGCTCGCTCCATCGGGATCCCCCAGCACGCCGTTGGACGATATCGGTCTCACTCCTTGGGCGCGCAGACGGGGCATGAGGGTGGCCAGCGGTTCGGTGCAGCCCGCTTCGGCCCGTTCGAGCTGGACGACGGTGTCGTCGATGGCCAGCATGAGCGACGTCTCGGTCCTCCCGGCGTGGGCGTCGGCACCCGGGGCGTGGGCTTCCCAGGTCAGCACGGCATCGCCGTCGGCCCGGCAGGACTGCTCCAGCAGAGCCAGAGCGTGGCCGTTGCCGCCGTGGGCCGAGATCACGATCACCCCGGCGAAGGCTGCTCGGGCCGATCGCACCAACTCGACCAGGATGCCGGCCAGGACCTCGTGGTTGAGGAGCAGGGTCCCGGGAAACCCCGCATGCTCTCCGCTGGCCCCGTAGGGCAGGGGTGGCGCCATCATCACATCGGGACGCACGGCACAGAGTCGAACGGCCAGGTCGGTGGCGATGCGCGTATCGGTGTTCAGTGGCAGGTGGGGTCCGTGCTGCTCGAGTGAGCCGATGGGAATGGCCAGGAGCTTGCTTGGACCCGCGGCCTCGATCTCGGGCCAGGTGGCATTCTCGAGCGACATCGCCGGCCACCCCCTGGCCGTACTAGACCCGGGCTGATGGGCGAAATCGGACAGGCGTCGGAACGGCGATGGGCGTGCCAGTCGCATCGATTTTTGAGTGCCCCACGGTGAATCCAGGCCGCGCGTCGGCGGGTCGCGCCGCCAGTGCGGTCTCTCCGTGGCCGAAGACACATTCGGGGTCGGGTCCGTCCAGCGGCAGGCCCGTGAAGAATTTGGCCGCCATGCACCCGCCCTGACAGGCATCGTAGGAACCGCACGACGCGCAGGCCCCGGCACTCTGCGGCTCCCGCAGCGACCGGAACAGCTCGCTCTCGCGCCAGACGGCGGCAAATCCACCGGGTCGGCGCACGTTGCCGGCCAGGAATTCACGGTCGATCACAAACGGGCAGGCATACACGTCGCCCACCGGATCGATCAGACAGACCACCCGGCCGGCTCCGCAGAGGTTCAAGCCGTCAAGCGGTTCGCCCAGGGCGGAGAGATGGAAGAAGGAATCGCCGGTCAGCACGTCCGGGTGATCGCGCAACCAACGGTAGATGGTGCGCTGCTGCCCGGCCGTGGGGTGCAGCACCTCCCAGGTCTCCGCGCCCCGACCGGAAGGCCGAAAACGGGTGAGGCGCAGCTGGGCCCCGTAGTGCTGCGCCATGTCCGAGAACTGGTCCAGCTGGCTGACGTTGTCGCGTGTCACCACCACGCTGATCTTGAACTGGCCGAAGTTGGCCTCGGCCAGATGTTCCATGGCTTGCCGGGCCGCCCCGAACGCCCCCTCGCCTCGGACAGCGTCGTTGGTCGAGGCCAACGCACCGTCAATGCTGATCTGCACATCGACGTAGTCCATCGCCGCTAGGCGGCGCGCCTTCTCCGCCGTCAGGCGGGTTCCGTTGGTGGAGAATTTCACCCCCACCTGTTTTTCGACGGTATAGCCCAACAACTCGAAGAAGTCGGGGCGCAGCATCGGCTCGCCACCACCGATGTTCACGTAGAACACCTTCATGGCGGCCAGCTCGTCGACGATCTGCCGCGCCTCGGCCGGCGTCAGCTCCATCGGGTCCCGTCGGCCCGAGGAACTCAGGCAGTGGACGCAGGCCAGATTGCAGGCATAGGTGAGTTCCCAGGTCAGGCAGATGGGCGCATCGAGCCCCCGGGTGAACCGTTGGCGCAGGGGAACCGATGCCGGCATCACCTCAGGCGACATCGATGACCTCGGACGCGGCCAGTCGAGCCATGGCGCGGGCGTACTGCGGGCGCTCGGCCTCGGGAATGAGGGCGACCAGCGCGGCGTCGGCACTCTCGAACTGTTCCAGCGACGCCACCAGCTCGACCAGGGCCCTGGACTTCAAGAAGATGAGTCGCCGGGTGTCGTAGTGATAGGCCAACGCGCCGAACGATTCCTCCCGTAGTGCAACGCTGGGATGGAGCCTCCACGCCCTCTCCAGCGCGATCGGTTCCGCCGCGATCGGTTCCGCGGGGGCTGTCACCCGCACGTCGGTCTCGCTCAATAGACGCCACACATGCCGTCGATCGATACCTCTTCGACCAGAAGATCGTCTATGTCCTCGTCGAGCTGGTCGTCGGTGTCCTGCTGTTCGGCCTCTTCAGCCAGCGTCATGGGCTCCTCCACGTCAGCGGCCAGCCTATCGCCCACGGCTGGGGTGCCCCTCCCTGTCAAGATTGCTTCATGATCCCCCAGAGCAGGGAAGACACAAGTCCTCCCGTGCCGATCCCGCCCGCCCCCGATGGCGCCGCCACGCCCCTTCCCGGCTCTTTTCATCTCGTCGTGGACCCGATGACGACGGTGCTCGATGACGGCAGCGTGCTCATGGGGGGCAGCCCGCTCCGACTCCTCCGGCTCTCGCCCCGCGCCCGCGTCGTCGTGGCGCAGTGGGCGATGGGGGCGACGGTGGGTGAGCGGCGAGGTCGACAGCTCCTGGCCCGGCGCCTGGTGTCATCCGGCACGTTCAACCCGCGGCCGACGGAGGCCACCCATGGACTGGGCGACGTCACCGTGGTGATACCTGTCCGCAATCGCCCCGATCAGTTGCAACGGTTGCTGTCGCTCCTCGACGGACTGTCCTGCGTCGTCGTGGACGACGCGTCGTCGGATCCGGCCCGGACCGAGACCATCGCGCTGTCCTTCGGCGCCCGATTCATCGGCCTCACCGCCAACGCCGGACCATCGGGAGCCAGGAACGCCGGATTGGACATCGTGAGCACGCCGCTGGTGGCGTTCGTCGATTCGGACTGCGAACCAACGGCCGATTGGCTCTCCCCGCTCCTCGGACATTTCGATGACCCGATGGTGGCGGCGGTGGCGCCGCGCATTGTCCCCACGCCGGTCAGCCCGCCGACCTGGCTCTCCCGCTACGAGGCTGTCCGCTCCTCGTTGGATCGCGGGGAAGCCGAAGGTCTGGTGCGGCCCAACACGGCCATCCCCTACGTGCCGAGCGCGACCATCGTGGTCCGCCGACGGGTCGCCCCGACGTCACTCTTTGACCCCGCCCTCCGCGGAGGCGAAGACGTCGACCTGGTGTGGCGGTTGGTGGCCGCCGGGTGGGACGTCCGCTACGTGCCGACTCCGACGGTGGCCCACGCCGGGCCCGACACCGCCCGCTCCTGGCTGACCCGCCGTGTCTTCTACGGCACCACGGCCGGCCCGCTCTCGCGACGGCACCCTGAGGCGCTGGTGCCCCTCCGTACGTCGGCCTGGTCGGCCGCAACGTGGGGACTCCTGGCCGCCCGCCGGCCGGTCCTGGCCGCCGGAGCGGTGGCGGTCCCGATCCTCATGCTCGCCCAACGGTTGCGTGGCCTGGTCGATGAGCCGCTGTCCGTCGCCGGCCGGATCGCCGGAGGCGGCACGGCACGATCGGCGCTCCCTGCCCTCTCGGGCCTGACCCGGGCCTGGTCCCCCGCCCTGGTCCTGGGTCTGCTCTTTGGGCGCACTCGTCGTGCGGCCGCGATGGCGCTGATAACCCCCGCCCTCAACGATTTGGTATCGACACCCGGAGACCTCGATCCAGTGCGCTACACGGCCCTCCACATCGCCGATGACCTGGCCTATGGCGCCGGCCTCTGGCGCGGCTGCCTCCGCGCCCGCACCCTCCGGCCACTCATCCCCCACATCGTCCTGCAGGCCCGCGTGTGGTCCCCGTCATCGCTTCGCACCGAGCTCGGCGCGGGCCGAGAACGACGAGAGCGACAGGGCCATCGAGGCCGAATGAGCGGCGGCGGCATGGGTGTCGGCCTCGCGATCTCGCGATCTTCGTGGGATGAGCGGCCAGTGCTGGGCCGTACTGGTTGACCAACTCTCCTCCGACCCCGTCACGAACTCGACGCCATACTCCACTGCCGGCGCGCACCCGCGGCCGACGCCACGGCCAACAGCGTGAGCGCGCCGAGGACGACGATGGTGACGGCGGCCTCGCCGGCGGTGAAATGCCCATGGGCCGGAATGGTGGCGACACACCCCACCGCCGTCAGCACGGTGAGCAGCCGTCGGGCCCAGGGGGACGACACGAAGGCCAGGAACACGATGCCCCACGTCTCATACCAGGGCCACACGATGGGACCCAGGAAGACGACGGCGAGCAGGCTCACGGCCAGCGCCTTGGGCAGGCCGTCGCGATCGGAGCGAACCAGCATCACCGCCGAGATCACCCCGGCGACCACCAGGCCAATGGTTCGGCAGGCCCCGACGATCGGATGGACGTGGCCGGCGAACCCAACCAGGCCAAGGACGTGCGAGGTGGCCAGACCGACGGCGGTGGCCGGGTCCAGCCACGAGATGACCGTGCCTGGATCAGAGAGATTGGACAGCCAGCCCCACCCCAACCCGGACGCCTCGCTGACCGCCACCATGGCCGCACCGGCGATCAGCACAGAGAGGGTGACGAACTTCAATCGACGGGCCGGCGCCGCGCCCTGGCCGGCCCAGGCCCAGCCGATGAAGACCACACCGATCAACCCGGGAATCTTCACCTCGGCGGCAACTGCGCACAGGAGGATCCCGACGACCGGATGACGCAACGTGGCCGCGGCCACGCCGGCCACCAGGAGCCCGAGCATCAGCGCATCGTTGTGGGCTCCCCCTATGAGGTAGAGGAGGACGAGCGGGTTGAGGACGGCCAGGACAAAGGCGGACTGCGGCTGGCGCCCCACCGACCGGGCAATGGTCGGCACCGACGCGGCGATGAGGAGCACGCCGATCAGCGCGATCAGCCGGTACCCCTCGACGGCGGCCACCACGCTGTTCCCGGCCACAGGGGCCATCGCTCTCCCGAGATCCATGAACAGTGGGCCGTAGGGTGCGTGCGCGTGCTGCCACAGAGGGTCCACGAAACGGAGGAACGAAGGGCCGTGCAACGAAGCCGGGCTGTGGCCATACGGGTTGAGTCCTCGCGAGGTGAGCTGGCCCAGCGCGGCGTAGGCGTACACGTCCCGGCTGAAGAGCGGGGGCACGAAGAGCAACGGAGCCACCCACGCGGCGAATACGGCGTAGAGGTGGCGCAGCGGCCGCCCCGGGCAACACGTGGCGAGGCAGTACCAGGCCCCGAGGAGCACCACGATGCCCGAATAGACCATGAGAATGCCGAACCACTGGTCGCTGAAGGGTGAGGTGGCGAATCGGAACGGCCACGAACCGGGCACCTCGGTCGTGAATGGAGATCCCGACTGGAGGGCGCCGAGCGCGATCAGGACGACTCCGGCACACCCCGCGGTGGCGCTGGTCAGAAAGAGTCGACTCGACGGGGAGCGCACGCCCACATCATCGCGGTTGGCTACCGGCGATGGTGGCTCGCTCCGTTGACCCACCCGAAGGGGGGTCAGTGGACCTGGAGGCGGCTGGCGGTGCGGTGCTCGGACCAGTGGGTGCGGTTGTTGGCGAAGTACGGCGGGCGACTCTCGAGCACCGTCGTCTCGAGCCACAGCCGCTTGAGGTGCCGGATGTGGCCGGTGGTGCGGTCGTCCTCGTAGGCCGTACGGCCGTGGAACACGTGGTAGTTGTTGATGAACTGCATGTCGCCGGGCAACAGGTCCATCAGGACATGGTTCTCCGGGTCGTCCGCCATCTGGACGACCGCGGCCAACGCCTCCTTCTGCAGGTCGGTGAGACGGGGGGTCTCCGGATGACGTTGCGATGCGAGGATGTAGGGCGGAATGCAGCGCACGAACAGCCGGTCGTCCCACTCGGTGAAGACGGGCACCAGGTAGTAGGGCTTCCCGCCGGCCGCCTGCTCGCCCCGGAAGTCGTTCGGGAGGTCGTCGTAGAGCGCGGCGGCGAGGTCGGGGCGCTCTGACACCAGCTGATTGTGGATGCGCACCGAATTGGCGACGGCGGACAATCCACCGCCGCGGCCGTTCTCGAGGCACATGAGGCCGACGAGGTCCGAACCGTCGCAGTGGAAGGGCAGGGCGATACCGCCGAGCTCGTTGCCGCGTGCCGTCGGATCGTCGATGCCCTTGTGCTGGTCGGTGACGTCCCCGAGCACGTGGCCGTACTTGTTCTGGGCCCACGGCAACCCGAGATGGGTGCCGATGCCCCAGTAGATGATCTCCATCTCCGCCTGCGTATAGGCCCGGCGGTCGACGCCGCGCAGTCGTACGAACCCTCTCCCGTTGATGAGCTCGTCCTCGATACGAAGCAGGCGGCCGTGCAGGGTCGGGAGCGGGAAGTCGTCGCACCCGAGTTCGAGCACGTCGTCCGATTTCGCCAGGGCGTGGCGCAGGGCGGCCTCGAGCTCGGCCTGCTCGGTGTCGTCGAATCGCTCGGTCCAGAGCTCCTCGTCGGCGACGTCGGTGGACGTCCACTCGCACTGGACCTCGAGGACTCGGGGGGTGGCTGTTCATGGCGATGCCTCCTGTGTGGGCGGCGGCTTTTCACCGCGGACGAAGCGGCCGGGGAGAGAACCGGTGGGCCGGCCGTCGGTGTAGGTCTCGACGCCGGACACGATGGTGTGCAGGTACCCCCGTGCGCCTTGGACCAGACGCTTGCCGCCGGCGGGGAGGTCGTGCACCATCAGCGGCGGGGTGAGGGTCAGGTTCTCGAAGTCGATGACGTTGACGTCGGCCTTGTAGCCCGGGTGCGAGCAGACCACGATCGAGCAGCCCCACCGCCTCGGCCGTGGCCCGGCTCTGGCGCTGGACCAGGAACGGAAGGGCGAATGTCGTGCCCCGCGCCCGGTCGCGCCCCCAATGGGTGAGCAGGGACGTCGGGAAACTGGCGTCGCAGATGGTGCCGACATGGGCGCCGCCGTCGCTCAGGCCCGGGACCGTGTGCGGGTGGGCGATCATCTCCGCGGCCGCGTCGAGGTTGCCGTCGAAGTAGTTCAAGAAGGGCAGGTAGAGCAGGGCGCGACCCTCATCGCCCAAGAGGAGGTCGATGTAGAGGTCGTGGGCGTCGAGGCCGTCCCGTTGGGCCCGGGCCATGATGCTGGCGTCGGGTCGTGGCTCGTAGTCGGGGGGGTCACCCAGCTCGAAAATGTGCTCGAGCGGGAAGGGCAGGTGCTTCTCCCTCACCTCCGCCCCCAGCCGCCGGCGGCAATCGGTGCCCGAGAGGATCCGGGCCTGGTCGGCCAGCGGGAGCTCGGCGACGGCCTGATACGACGGCATCCGGCTCAGCGGGTTGATGGAGCCCTGCAGGCCGAGCAGTATCCCGACGGCGCGCGCCGCCACCTGGGCCCGCATGGCGAGGCCCTCGGCCTGGGCGGTCTCGAGCAGGTCGAGCCGGGAGCGGTAGCCGAGACCGGGGGCGGCCTGCAGCAGCGACATCGAGAGGGGCCGGCCCGACGCCCGCATCATCTCGAGCAGCGTCTCCCCCTCGACGTCGCCGTCGGCGAAGTCGGAGACCACCTGCAGCACGCCGCGCCCCGTCTCGCCGATGGCCCGGGCGATGCCCACCAGCTCCTCCCGGGCGGCGGTCAGCGTCGGGGTCGGTGCTCCCCGGCTGGTCCGATGGTTCAACGTCCGCGAGGTCGTGAAGCCGAGCGCGCCGGCGCGGATGCCCTCGGCCGCCAGGCGACCCATCTCCGTTGATCTCTTCGGGTGAGGCGGGCTCGCGATCGGCACCCCGCTGCCCCATCACGTAGAGACGCACGGGCCCGTGGCACACCTGGGCGGCGACGTCGATGTCATAGCGTCGGCGCTCGAGCGCGTCGAGATAGTCGGCGATGGTCTCCCACTCCCACGACAGGCCCTCGTGGAGCACGGTGCCGGGCAGGTCCTCCACCCCTTCCATGAGCTCGACCAGCGTCTCGCGGTCGCCCGGGCGCACCGGTGCGAAGCCGACGCCGCAGTTCCCGCTCACCACCGTGGTGACGCCGTGGCCGGACGACGGTTGCAGCCGCTCGTCCCACGTGGCCTGCCCGTCGTAGTGGGTGTGGATGTCGACGAAGCCGGGGGCGACGACGGCGCCATCGGCGTCGATCTCGCGCCGGCCCTTGGCCCCGACCGAGCCGACCTCGACGATGCGACCGCCGGCGATGGCGACGTCCGCCGTGCGAGGTGCCGCACCGGTCCCGTCAATGACGGTGCCGGATCTGATGACGAGATCGAGCGGCATCCTGCCTCCTAGTGTCTGACACTCATGAGTATCATTCATGTCACCTATGAGTGTCAAGCGCGGCTAGGCTCGCATCATGACCGAGACCGCCACGCCGACCATCGCCGACGCCAAGCGGCAGGCCACCGTTGACGTCATGCTGGCGGCCGCACGCCGGCTGCTACTGGCGCGAGGTCTCGACGTGACGATGGACGACATCGCCGAGGAAGCCGGCGTGAGCCGGCGCACCCTCTTCCGTCATTTCGAGTCCCGGGAGCGGCTCATCGCCGAGTCCCTGGAGGCGGGCATCCAGCTCTACGGCGAGCTGCTGCCCTCGTTCGAAGGGGGCTGGGAGACCTGGCTCCGGGGCGTGTGCGATGCGGCACACGAGATGCAGGCGGGGTACGGCCCCGGCTACTGGGAGTTGACGAGCCGAACCGACCTCCCGCCGGAGATCGCCGCCGTCGAGGGACGCCGCCGCACGCGGCGGCACGAGGCCATGGCGCGCATCGCCGGCAAGCTCTGGCGAGAGGCGGGTGGCGACGGCGACCCACCGGCCATCGTCGTGGCGACGGTTGGCGCCCACCTCAGTGCGCGCTTCACCGCCGCCGTGCTCCACGACGTCGGCCAATCGTGGCGAACGGCCGCCGACCTCGCCTACGCGGCCATCGCCGACGTTCTCGAACGGCGAATGTGGTGGGCGGTCGGCCCGGCGTCCGCTCACCTGAGGCGACTCTTCGAGAGAATCAGATCTCGGGGACCCTGGGTTCTCGCCACATACGCCAGATGGGCGGGCTGCCCGAGATCGAGGGCAGTTCGTCGATCACCTCGAAGCCGAACCGAGCGTAGAGCGGCACGTTCCGCTCCTTCGATGACTCGAGAAAGCCGGGCTCTCCCATTTCGTCGATGTGGTCGCACATCGAGCGCAGCAGGGCGGAGCCCACGCCCTGGCCTTGGCGCTCGGGAGCCGTGCCCAGGGTGAAGAGGTACCAGTGCGGTTCGGTGGGATGGAGGCCTTCGACCTTGAACATCAGCTTCAGGGCCCCGACCGTGTGCGCACTGGTCAGAAACGGTGCCGTCGGCATGAGTTGGAGGAGTTCGAGGACGCCGTGGCGCTCCCGGCCGGGCGGCCCCCACAACGCCGCACCGCTGACATCGTCGGTCACGTACACGTGGCCGTGGGGCATGTACTGGCGGCGCAACTGGGACGTGAAGAACGAGTGCAGCCCCAACTCACGCCGTCGCTGACCGGCGAACATGAAGTTCGCCACCGGGTCGTCCTGGAAGGCGCGGACCAGCATCTTGACGATGGCCGGACCGTCCGCCGCGGTCGCCGGACGAACGAGCGGCTCCTGCCGGGATTTCACGATCCCGCTCCCGACTCCGACGACGCGCAGATAGCCGCGGGCGCCCAGGAACGAGAGGAGCTCGTCGGCCGCCTCCTCGGGTGACGCCACTACCACCCGGGGGGGATCGAACACGGTGAGGGCGCCGGAGAGGGTGAGGAGGCGCTCACGCGGCGGGAGGTGCGGGTCGGGCCCGTTGAGCACCCGGGGGCGAGGTCGGTACGACCGGGTGCGTCCCGGTTCGGGCTCGACGGGCTGGTGGGTCGTCACCGCGATGTCGGCCCGGGCGCTCCGCAGGACCGACGGCAGGGAGGAACGGCGCAGCGGCGGGCAGGCCGCCGTCGACCGACACGACGGCCGGGGCGGTGGCCACGACCTTTTCCCGCCGCCCCCGGTCCAGCCGGCGCTCGATGTGCAGCGAGCCGTCCATCCAGTGCACCGAGGCCGATCCGAGGACCTGGGCGCACCGCAGGTGGCCGGCGACGAAGGCGGGGACCGAACCGGTGCCCCGATCGAGGCTGTGGTCGCCGCAGAAGATGAAGCGCGCCTGTTGCACCTGGGCGGCCAGGGCGGCCGCGATGTCTGCGCTGGGAGCTTCGGGGTCGACGTCGACCCGCACCGCCTCGGAGACGCCCGACTCGAGAGCCAGGCGCAGGATGCCATCGCTCTCGGGTCCCCCGGCGGTGACCGCCCGCACCGGCACGTGCTCGGATTCAGCGACCCGAAGGGCCAACTCGAGCGCGCATTGGTCGCTGGCCGAGAGGCCCCCGTGGGGGTCGTGGGTGATGACGCCGGTCAGGGGATCGGCCTCGGGCCGCAGGTCGACCCGCTTGAGGAGGGCGGCGATGAAGGGCGCCGGCGCCACGTCAGGAGCTCCGCATGACGACGCCGTGGCCACCGAGCGGATAGTTCCAGGTGATGGCACCTTCCTGGTTGCAGACCATGTAGCAGGTGCCGCACTCGAAGCATTCTTCGTAGTTGAACAGGATGCCGCCCTCCGCGGTCGGGACGAAGAGGCGGGCCGGACACGCCGTCACGCACTCTCTGGTGGTACAGCTCTTGCACACGTCGTTGTCGACCACGATGTGGGCTGTCCCGGCCACCCGGAATTCCACGGTGGCCATGCGGTCCTCGAAGGACGGCTCGCTCACCCGAATGTCCTCAAGGTGGTGATGCCGTCGCGGGTCAGGTTGCGGAGCCGGATGCCGCGGCGCTTTCGCTCCTGGCGGAAGATCGCCCGCAATCCCGGCTTGGGGGCGGGGTTCGAGACGGTGAACAACCCCTGCGCCACATCGCAGATGAGGTCGGCGTACTGGGTCTGCATCCGGTCGGAGAGCACCAGCGCAGGGGCGCGTCGCATCTTCTTGTGGTCGGCCATGACGAAGGTGCCGCTCATCTTGCGCCGGTAGTCGGACAGCCCCGATGCGGTGGTGTCGTGCCGCCCGATGGCGGCGATGGCCGTCTCGGCGGCCGCCCGGCCCGATCCGATGGCGAAGTTGACGCCTTCGAGGAAGAGGCCGGCCGCCAGGCAGAACCCTCCGGCATCGCCCGCCACCAGCATGCCGTCGGTGACGAGCTGGGGCATCGAGTCGAACCCGCCCTCCGGAATCAGGTGGGCGCTGTACTCGTGGAGCTCGGCGCCGCGCAGCGACGGGGCGATGGCCGGGTGCGCCTTGACGCCCGCAATGAGCTCCTCGGGGCGCACCTTGGCCCTTCCCAGCGCGTCGACATCGACCACCACGCCGACGGCGACCGTGTCGAGGTTGGTATAGAGGAAGCCGCCTCCCGGTATGCCCCGGGTGACGCCGATCATCTCGATGTCGACGCCCTGCCGGTCGACCAGGCCGAACCGTCGGTCGATCTCGTCCCGGCCCAGGGTGAGCACCTCCTTGGCCCCGAGGGTGAAGTGCTCACTCGAGAAGTTGGCGTACAGGCCGGCTTCCTTGGCCAGGAACGAGTTGACGCCGTCGCAGGCGATGACGACCTTGGCGGTGACGTCGCCGTCCGGTCGGTCGGTGCGGACGCCGACGACGGCACCACGCTCGTCCCGCCGGAGGCCGACCGCGGTGGTGCTCGGTCACCAGGGTGGCGCCGGCCTCGACCGCCTTCTGGGCCAACCAGGCGTCGAACTCGGAGCGGTAGGTAGTGGCCCCGTTGAACGGTGGCGCCGACCACGCGTCCGCCCGCACGTCGACCGTGACGGCCTGGGTCGGCGTGGCGACCATGGTGGAGCGCCGGGTGATCCATCGCTGGACCGGGGCCTCCTCCCACCATCGGGGAATGAGGTCGTCGAGGATGCGGGCGTACGTCACGCCGCCGTACATGTTCTTCGATCCCGGAAACGGCCCCCGCTCCAGCAGGCACACGGAGAGCCCACCACGGGCCGACACCAGGGCCGCGGCCGAGCCGGCCGGGCCGGCTCCGACCACCACCACGTCAAACGCTCGTCATCGTTCCATCCGGCGTCCGTTCCCTCCGGCGGGGCCGCCGTCACACCGAGCCGCCCGGCCAGCGCGACGGTCAGGGCCGCCGCGTCGGTGACGAGGGCGAGGTCGGCCATCAGCATCATGGGTGCACTGGGATCGAGGTTGATCGACACGACATCCTTGGGTTGTCCGATGCCGCTCACGTGCTGCACCGCTCCCGAAATGCCTACCGCGATGTAGAGATCGGGGTCCACCACCTGTCCGGTGGTGCCGATCTGACGACTGAACGGGGCCCAACCGGCGTCGGTCACCACGCGGGTGGCACCGGTGGCGCACCCGAGGGCCGTCGCCACCCGGCCCAGCAGGTCCATCGCCTCGGGCGAGCCCAGACCGGCCCCGCCGGCCACGATCCGCGTGGCCTCGCGCAACTCCATGGTGGCCGGGTCCGCCGGCACCAGCCCCTCGTAGTCGGCGTCGGGCTCCGGGACGATGTCGAGCGAGATGGCGCGGGACTCGACCTCCTTCCCGGATTGCTTCCCGGACCGGTCGTCGGTTCCCCGGCTGCCCGGCTGCAGCGTCGCCACCACCGGTCCGATGAAGTCGACGTCGAGGAGCGAGCGCCCGCCGCCGCGCAGCAGGCTGGCCCCGGCCGGATCGATCTTGATGGCCCCGGCGTGCAGGGGACGGCCCAGGGCCAGGGCCAGGCGCGGCGCCAGGTCCCGTCCGTCGGCCGACGCGGGAAGCAGGACGACATCCTCCGCCTCGAGTTCGGGAGCCAGGGCGCGGGCCCAGCTCCCGGGTCGATACGGGCCGGCCTCCCAACAGATGGCGGCCGACAGTGCGCCCGCCAGTTCGGCCCGGGCCACCTCGGTCCCGGTGCCCACCAGGAGCACGCGACCGCGTGCCTCGTTGATCGTCTCTTCGGCTCCGAGCGGCAGCACGCCGTCACGGACGGCAACGACGGCGATCACAGGGCGGCGCCGACCCGCTCGCCCTCGATCACCGCGGCGTGGGCCCGGCGGGGTGCCACACAGTCGCCCACCCGGTGCACTTCACAGAGCCCGCCGGCCCGCAGCGCCCTCCACAGCTCGTCGGCGGGACGCGACGGGACGGCGCAGACCACCCAGTCGACCCGGCGTTCGGAGTCCATCCCCGTGGTGTGCTGTTGCAGCGAGACCGTGACGCCTCCCGCGGCGCCCTCGCTGACGGCCGTGACCATGGTGTCGGTGGTCTGGGCGATGCGCTTGGCCGTGGCCTTCATCCACCATGTCTCCAGGTCGAGGGTGAGGCCCAGGTCCTGGCCCACCACCATGCCCGGGCTGACGATCTCGACCGCACAGCCGCGGTCGGCCAGCAGCTCGGCGGTGCTGGTGGCCTGGTGGAAGCCCAACTCATCGACGACGAGCACCTGGCCCGAGGGCACCGCGCCGCCCTCGAGCACGTCCCGCACATCGACCACCCGGGGGTGATCCCCGGCCCACCAGGGCCGTTGGGGCACCGCACCGGTGGCCACGACCACCACGTCGGGCTGGTGTTGGGCCACCAGGTCGGCGCCGACCGTGGTCCCGAAGTGGACCGCCACGCCGGAGCGCTGCGCTTCGGCCAGCTGGTTGCGGATGAGATCGGCCAACTCGGCCCGGCTGGGCACCGTCGCCGCCACCCGCACCTGTCCACCCGCGCACCTCATCGGCCTCGAACACCTCCACCCGGTGGCCCACCCGGGCCGCCGCGATGGCCGCCTGCAGCCCACCCGCCCCGGCCCCGACCACCATGACCCGGCGGGGCCGGCCCGCCCGGCGCCGGACCACCACGGACTCGCGCCCGGTGCTCGGGCTCTCGATGCAGCCCAGCCAACGGTTGAGGCCCATGCGTCCGACGCATTCCTGATTGCACGACAGGCAGTTCCGGATGTCGGCCGCCTCTCCCGCCTGCGCCTTCTTGGCGAAGTCGGCGTCGGCGATCTGGCCCCGCACCACACCGATCAGGTCGGCGTGCCCGTCGATGAGGGCCCGGTCGGCCTGGAGGGGGTCCTTGAAGCGACCCACGCCCACCACGGGCAGGTTCACCGCCTTGCGAATGGCGCTGGAGATCCACAGGGCGTAGCCCGGCGGCACCTGCATGGATGCCTCGATCATGTAGAGCGTGGCCGTGGCCACCCCGATCGAGGTGTTGATGTAGTCGACCAGGCCCGACCGCTCGACCGCCTGGGCCACGGCGACGGCGTCGTCAATGGTCGTGCCGCCCTCGATGAGCTCGTCGCCGCAGAGCCGGACGCCGAGCGCCAGGTCCGAACCGATCGACTGGCGCACCGCCGCCACGATCTCCATGAGCAGGCGGGAGCGGTTCTCCAAGGTGCCGCCGTAGTCGTCGGTCCGGCGGTTGGTGGCCGGTGAGAGGAAGCCCCGGACGATCGACGAGTGCGAGCACTGCAACTCGACCCCGTCGAAGCCGCCTTCGGCGCAGTGGCGCGGCCACCCGCGGCGTACCCGTCGACGATCTCCCTGATCTCGTGCCGATCGACGGCCTTGGGCACCTCACGGAACAACGGATCGGCCACCGGCGAGGGCGCCCAGGCCGGGAGCCGGCTGTACATGCCCGAGCCCTGCCCGCCGTTGTGGTTGATCTGGGCGAAGATCGGCGTGTCGTAGCGGTGGGCCGCCTCGGTGATCTTGCGGTAGCCCGGGATCGACCGCACGGTGGAACCCGTGGATGAGCTTCTCGTACGGCCAGTCGGTCGGATGGGTCGAGTGCTCCTCGGTGATGATGAGACCGGCCCCGCCGGCGGCCCGGGCGCCGTAGTAGGCCGCATGTTGCTCGCTCGGCAGGCCCTCTTCGGCGTAGTTGGTCAGGTGGGCCGAGAAGACGATGCGATTGCGCACGACCGTGGGTCCGAGGCGCAGCGGCTGGAACAAGAAGCGGTACCGCCCGCCCGAGCTCATGGTGGATCCCCCAGGCCCAGGGCGGCCCGCCGCCCTTCGAGGACCGCCTCGTAGGCGGTGCGCGGGGCGACGGCGTCACCGGCCCTGACCAGGCCCGGGTGGTCGCGCCACAGGGCATCGTCGGGCAGACCGAAGGTGACCTCGACCAGGAGGGCGGCCGGGACCTCCTCCTTCTCACCGGTGTACTGGTTCTCCAGGTGCACGGCGTGGTCGCCCAGCTGGCGCACGACCGATCCCTTGGCGATGCGCACGCCGGCGCGAGCCAGCCGCGGCGTTGGCCGGCGCCAGGTCGCCGCTCCGGGACAGCTGGACCCCGGCCACGAGGTCGCCGGTGACCAGGACGACATCGACGGCCGTGGGCGGCCAGCAGCTCGCCGACGGCCACCCCCACCGAGTCCCCGACCGGATCGGCCACCACGACCGCCCCGGCCGGAAGGTGGCCGAGCGTGCCGTCGAGGGCCGAGCGGAGGACGGTCGGCCGCGGTTGCCACCGTCACGGTCCCGTCGCCCACCGGCAGGCCGGGGTCGTGGCGCGCCCCGCGCACAGGATGACCCTGGTCCCGGCCGCCAGTCGCCGGTCCACGGCGTCGGCCCCGATGGCGGTGCCGGTGGTGACGCGCACCCCGAGGCGCGCGCACTCGGCGGCCAGCCAGGCCACCAGGTCGGCCAGGTGCGCCCGTCCCGCTCCGGCCGCCGCCGTGGCGAGCATCCCGCCCAGCCGCGCCTCCGCCTCGACCAGCTCGACGGCGTGCCCCAGGGTGGCGGCCACCCGGGCGGCCTCGAGTCCGGCCGGGCCGCCGCCGATGACGAGGACGTCGAGCGACGTGGTGGCCCGTCCCGACGGGAACGCCTCCTCGGTCTCGTAGCCCGAGAAGGGCTCGCCGATGCAGCTCACCAGCGGGTTGCGGGCGTCGCGCACCTGGCAGCGTTGGTTGCAGAGCACACACGGTCGGATCCGCGCCGGGACCCCGTCCGCCATTTTGCGGGCCAGGTCGGGGTCGGCGATCTGGGCCCGCGTCATCTCGACGAGATCGGCCGAACCGGCCGCCAGCGTCGCTTCGGCCATGTCGTGGGCGACGATCGAACCCTGGGCCACCACGGCGACGGCGGCCGGCAGGGCACCGCGCAGGGCGGCGGCCAGGGGAACCGCGAAGCCCGGCTCGGTGTGGCCGTCGGGCCTGGTGCCGCCCACGTCGAAGGCGGGCGCCCGGACGGCCACCATGTAGTCGACCGGAGCGGCCAGCTGTCGCGCCATCTCCGGCGCCATCTCCGGGGTGATGCCGGCCCACGGGGCCAGCTCGTCGCACCCCAACCGCAGGCCGACGATCGGGTCCGGGCCCACGGCCGCCCGCACCGCCTCGAGGACCTGGCGGGCCAGGAGGAGCCGGTCGGTGCCGTACTCGTCGTCCCGGGTGTTGGTCAGGCCGGAGAGGAACTGACGGAGCAGGCTGAATTGCCCGGCGTTGATCTCCACCCCGGCCAGACCGGCCGAGACGGCCAGCCGGGCCGCCTCGGCGAAGCCGGCCACCACGGCCGCGAGATCATCGGCCTCCATCTCCTGGGGCACCTCACGGGTGGCCGGGTCCGGGAACCGTGACGGTCCCCACAGGGCGCGCTGGCTGTAGGCGCTCGAGCCCTGGCCCCCGGCATGGCCGAGGGAGGCCAGCACGACGGCGCCGGTGCCGACGGCCCGCACGCTCGCTCCCGATGGCTTCCCAGCCCGCCCGGCACTCGGCCGCCAGCGGAGCCCGCTCGTAGGGCCAGTCGCTCTCGTGCACCGAGGCGGTCTCGGTCAGCAGTGTCCCGCAGCCACCCACGGCACGGCGCCGGTAGTAGGCCACCGAGCGGTCCGAGAAGGAGCGCCCGCGACAGAGGTTGGTCTCGTGGGGGCCGAACACCAGCCGGTTCGGCGCGGTGGTGCGCCCGATGGTGACGGGCTGGAGGAGGAGTTCAGTCACATGTCACAGCCAGGGTGCGGGAGCCGAGCGATCCCGCGCCCGTCAGGTCATGCGTCGAACTTGACGACGCCACGGATGATGGTCCCGGCGGCCTGGTCGTCGTACCCCTGCTGCACCTGGTCGAGCGTGTACTCCTGGGTGATGATCTCGTCGATCTTCAGCTGGCCGGCCTCGAACAGGTTGAGCAGGTTGGGCACCTGGACCCGCGGGCTGGCCGAGCCGAAGACGGTGCCCAGCAGGGCCTGGTTGAACATGGCGAAGTTGAACAGGTTCAGCTTCACGTCCATGGCGTGGAAGGGCGAGATGGAGGTGACGACGACCCGCGCGTCCTTGGAGCCCAGTCGCGCACGCCTGGGCGATCATCTCGCCGTGCAGCACACCGGGGGTCAGGATGACCACGTCGGCGTTGCGACCCATGGTCAGCTCGGGGAGCATGAGCTGGGCGTCCAGGATCGAGGCGGCCGTGTGGGTGGCGCCGACCTCCTTGGCCTTCTCGAGCTTGAAGGGCACCGGGTCGACCGCGATGATGGTTGCGGGCCCCGGCGATGCGAGCACCCTGGATCGGCGCCCGATCCGACGCCACCGCACCCGACGACGACCACGGTCTCGCCGGGCTTGACCTTGGCCCGGTCCACGGCCGATCCGAAGCCGGTGGAGATGCCGCAACTGATGAGGGCGGCCGCCTTCATGTTGGCGTAGGGCTCGATGCGCACCACCGAGTTCTCGTGGCAGACCATCTCGTCGGCGAAGGTCCCCAGCTGCGCCATGCGGTTGAGGTTCTGGCCGCCCAGGTGGTAGCGGAAGGTGCCGTCACTGATCATGCCGCCGGCCAGGGTGGACATGCCGAGGTCGCACAGGTTCTGGCGGCCCGAGGCGCACCAGTGGCAGACGCCACACGAGGGGATGAAGGACACGGCCACGTGGTCGCCCACGCTGACCTGGGTCACGTTGGTCCCGGTCTCGGTGACGATGCCCGAGCCCTCGTGACCGCCCACCACGGGGAACATCGACTTCACGCCGATCATCTCGAGCACTTCGGGCGGCGCGCTGATGTCACCGGTCCGCAGGTGCTCGTCGGAGTGGCACATGCCCGAATAGACCATCTTGACCTTGATCTCCCGGTTGCCCGGCTCGTCGATCTCGATCTCCTCCAGCTTCCAGGGCTCGTCCAGCCCCAGGCACACCACGGCACGTGTCTTCATTGGAAATCCCTCCCGCTGCATTCGTCGAGGCCGGTTGCGCCTTCAGTATCGTCCTCCCTGCTCCCTCAGACAACCGAGCCCACAACCGAGCCCGGTGAAGGTCCTTCCCGGACCCGTCCGGGTGGCGCCGAACTACAGTGCGCGCGTGGCCGTTCCCGCTCGTTTTGCCGAGGTGGCGGGCCGAATTCGTAACTGGGGACGCTGGGGTCCCGAGGACGAGATCGGCACCCTGAATTTCATCGATGACGCCGCCCGCCTCCGGGGCGCCGGGGCGGTGCACAGCGGCAAGGCCTTCGCACTCGGGCTCCCCCTCTCGGAGGCCGAGGGCATCCAGGCCGGGTTCATACCGGGCCGGGTGAACCCCACCCGCACCATGATCCAGGTCAACGAGCCGCTGAGTCCGGATCCCGACTGGGTCTGCTCGAGCGAGGACGTCGTGACCCTGGCCACCCAATGCGCCACGCACTGGGACGCCCTGGCCCACTGCAGCTACGACGGGGTGATCTACAACGGCTACCCCGCCTCGTCGGTCGACGCGCAGGGAGCGGGCCGGTGCGGCATTCATCGCCTCTCCACCGTGATCGGGCGGGGCGTCCTGCTCGATGTGGCCCGGGCCCTCGGCGTCGACGTGCTCGAACCGGGGTACCCCATCACCCCCGACGACCTCACGTCGGCCTGCGACATGGCCGGCATCGCCACCGAACCGGGTGACATCGTGCTGGTGCGCACCGGGCAGATGGTGCACCTGGCCCCCGGCTCGCGTGACCTGGTCGCCTACACCTGGCCCAGTCCCGGTCTCACCGTCGAGACGGCGGAGTGGTTCTTCACCCGGGACATCGCCGCCGTGGCCATCGACAACCTGACCTTCGAGGTCTACCCCAGCCAGTACGACGAACTGTATCTGCCCGTCCACCTGCTGCACCTGGTGGAGATGGGGATGACCCAGGGGCAGAACTGGGTGCTCGATCCGCTGGCGGCCGATTGCGCCGACGACGGCCAGTATTCCTTCCTGCTCGACGCCACACCGCTGCCCTTCACCAACGCGCTGGGTTCGCCGCTCAATCCGCTGGCCCTCAAGTAGGGCTCACTCCAGCGCCCTGCGGCCCACCCGGTACCTCCAGATGGGGAAGATCCGGGTGTGGAGCCAATACCAGCCCCCGCTGAACGGCATCTGCGTCACCACCTTGCCTGACGGGGCGCGGAAGTAGTTCGTACACCCCGCCGTCCACACCGTCCCTTCCATCCTGGACTGGACGCGGCGGTTGTAGCGGGTCATCACCCGTCGGCGAACGCCCAGGCTGGCCAGACCCAACAGGTGCATGTGACGCAGCGCCGCCATCACGTAGTGCACCTGCGCCTCCAGCAAGAAGATGATCGACGTCACGCCGTTGGTGTTGGGCCCGTACAGCAGGAAGAAGTTCGGGTACCCCGCCACCGAGATCCCCATGTAGGCCTCGGCGCCCTCCGCCCAGTCGTCGCTGAGGTGCCGGCCGCCCTCGCCGACGACGTCGACGGTCGAGAGATACTCGTCGGCTTTGAACCCGGTCCCGTAGATGATGGTGTCGACCTCGTGGACTTCACCGTCGGCGGTACGCGGCCCGCGTTCGGTGATCTCGACGATCGGGTCGGTGACCAACCGGACATTGGGCCGCTGGAGGGCGGGCAGCCACTCGCGTGAGGTCAGAGGTCGCTTGCACCCCACGGGGTAGTCCGGGGTCAGCGCCTCCCGCAAGGCCGGATCTTCGACCTTGCGGGCCAGGTAGGAACGAGCCAACTCGGTCATGGCGGTGGTCAGGTCGGAGTCGGTCCGGAAACTGGCCTGCTGGTACGTGCGCCAGATCCCGAAGCGGTGCAGCCGCGCCGCGCCGGGAACCCGGGCGAAGCGCCTTTGCTCGGCGGCCGAGTAGGGCTTGTCGAGCCGCGGGGTGATCCAGATCGGCGTGCGCTGGAAGACGGTGAGGTGCTCGACGTCCGGGGCGATGGCCGGCACGTACTGGATGGCGCTGGCGCCGGTGCCGATGGACGCCACCCGCTCGCCGGACAGGGATTTGCCGTGGTCCCAGCGCGAGGAGTGAAAGGCCCGGCCGGCGAAGCGGTCGGCCCCGGGGATGGCGGGGATGCGGGGCACGTTGAGCATGCCCAGCCCGCTGACGACCACGTCGGCCGTGAACGATTCGCCGTCCGACGCGGTCAGTGCCCACTCCTGCGTCTCCGGCTGCCAGCGCGCTTCGGAAATGGCGGTGCCCAATCTCAGATGGGTCCGGATCCCGTACTGATCGGTGCACCGCTCGAGATAGGCCAGGATCTCGGTCTGGCTGGCGAAGGTGCGCGACCACCACGGGTTCAGCTCGAAGGAATACGAGTAGAGGTGGGACGGCACGTCGCAGGCCGCTCCCGGGTACCCGTTGTCCCGCCACGTGCCGCCGACGCCGTCGGACTTCTCGTAGATGGTGAACTCGAAGCCGGCGCGCTTGAGGGCGATGCCCATGGCGATGCCGCCGGCGCCGGCACCCAGGACGGCCACGGTCGGCTTCGGGGACATGATGGAGCGAACGATCGTCCCGGCCCGCTTCAGCCGGCCCGGACGGCCGACCTGGCTCCGAGTCCGCCGATCAACGTCTGACCCACGATGCTCCGGACCGGCGGGCCGGGTGTAGCAGCACGATCCTCAGGTGTCATGGATCCTCCTCGTGAACGGGCCACACCCTACGTCTGCCCCCGACCGGCGGCACCGGCGACGGTCCACCGTGGCGCTCAACGAGATCGGCATCGCTCAGCGAGGCCGGCCGGCTCTCCTGGCCGCCGCGGCGCCGACGGCCTCGCGGCCCACCACGCCGATCGGTCCAGGACGGCCGGTGACGGACCAATGGAGCATGCGGGCCTGGGTGTCGATCAGATTGCGGGTGCGGATACCCCAGAACTCGAAGCCGTATCGATGGGCGGAGACGCTGGCGAACATGGCGACCAGTGTCCCGGCCACCGCCATGGGATCCGAACCGGCCGGCGAGGTCGTCACCGACCCGGGCGGACCGCGGTGGGACGGCGAGGCCTGGGTGATCACCTGGGCCAGTGCGATGGTGACGGCGTTGAGGGCGCGCACCCGAATGCCCCGCAACTGGGCATCGCCTTCTTCGGTGGCCAGATCGACCACCCGGAACACGGTGCGATTGTCCTCCCAGTACGACAAAAACGCCTCGGTCACGCTCAGCGCCGTCTCCCAGCTGGCCTCTTCGGACCAGTCGCCGACCACCAGTTCGGAGAGCCGGGCGGCCTGGTCCACCATGCCTTCGGCCAGGACGCGAATGGCCTGCTCCACGTTCCCGAAGTACTGGTAGAAGGTGGCGGGAGACGTGCGGGCCCGCCGGGCGATGTCGGTGACCTTGACCGAACGCCACGACGTGGTGGTCAAGAGCTCCACCGTGGCCGTCAGCAGGCGCTGGCGAGTTTTGCGACCGCGCGCACCCGGCATCCGCCCATCGGTGGTGGACAGCGGGTCGGCGGGGCGCCCCAATGGGACGATCTCAGCCTCGGCGTCGGCGGGCTGCCCGGGCATCGCTCGTCAGCGTAGCGGCGCCGAATGCCACCCCTCGATCTCGAAGCCGCAGGTGGCAGCCCGGATAGCATGTGCGAATGGAGCAGACGCTGGCCCGCCCGCTCACCCGCGCCCAGCAGGCTCGACGTCAGCGCGTCATTGATGCCGCCATGGCGTTGGGACTCGAAGGCGGGTACGAAGCGGTGCAGATGCGCGACGTGGCGGCGCGGGCCGACGTCGCCATGGGGACGGTGTACCGCTACTTCACCAGCAAGGACCACCTCTTGGCCGCCACCCTCGTGCACTGGGTGGAAATGCTCGACACCCGGATCGGCCAGCACCCGCCGCGCGGTGATCATCCGGGCGACCGGGTGCGCGACGTGCTCGACCGCGCCCTGCGCGCCATGGGTCGCCAACCCCGGTTGGTGGCTGCGGTGTTCGCCTCCCTGTCTTCGCCCGACCCCGGGGCGGTGGGATGCCAGCAGCAGATCACACTGCTGATGGAGGGCATCATCGCCCGGGCCATGGGAGAGCCGGCCATCCCCGACATGTCCGATCGGGCCCGCATGATCGGGCACGTCTGGTATTCGGCCCTGGTCGGCTGGATCAACGGCTGGTCCACCATGACCCGCGTCTACGACGAGCTGGCCGTGTCGGTGCGCCTCTTACTGCCCGACGAACTCTCGCACGGGTAGGCGAGGCCGGGAGAGGCCAACGCGCTTCCATGCCCCTCCACCCGCTCCGCCGGAGTTGGCCTCGTCCCAACCTGACGCCGGAATCATCCGACCGAAGGTCACCGCAAACCGGCCCCGACGACCGCGACCGCCCCCGGTGAGGCGGCTATCGTCCCTGCGATGACGACCGGAGCGGCGGCCATCCGGGGGCTTCCCATTGAGTTCACCGGTCTCTCGAAGCACTTCGGGTCGGTGGTGGCCGTGGACGACCTGGGCTTCACGGTTGAGCCGGGTCGGGTCACCGGCTTTCTCGGTCCCAACGGGTCAGGCAAGACCACCACGCTGCGCATGTTGCTGGGACTGGTGGCACCATCGTCCGGCCAGGCGACCATCGGCGGGCGGTACTACCGCGACATCCCCAACCCGACCGGCCTGGTGGGCGCCGTGCTGGAAGCGACCAGTTTTCACCCGTCGCGCCGGGCCCGGACCCACCTGCGCATGGTGGCCCGGGCCGGGGGCCACGACGAGGCCAGGGCCGACGTCGTCCTCGACCTGGTCGGGCTGACGGCCGACGCGAAGCGAAAGGTGGGGGGCTTCTCGATGGGCATGCGCCAGCGCCTCGAGCTGGCCACCGCCCTCATCGGTGACCCCGACGTGCTCATTCTCGACGAGCCGTCCAACGGTCTCGACCCACAGGGCATCGCGTGGCTGCGCGAATTCATGCGCTTCCTCGCCGGCGAAGGACGCACTGTCCTGGTGTCCTCCCACCTCCTGTCGGAGATGGCGCAGACCATCGACAACGCCGTGATCATCTCGCACGGTCAGCTCAAGGCGCAGGGATCGCTGGAATCGATCACGGCGGGGATCTCGCAGACGAGCATGCACGCCCGCTCGCCCGAGGCGGATCGGCTCTGTGCCGTGCTCACCGCGGCCGACATGCGATTCCGGCGCCTGGCTCCTGATGTGGTCGCAGTCGATGGGGTGACACCCGAGCAGTTGGGGCCGTTGCTGGCCTCCCAGCAGATCGTGCTCTACGAGCTGACCAGTGAGGGAGCCGATCTCGAGGCCATCTTCCTCGAGCTCACCTCCGGTCTCGGCTTCAACGAGGTGGGGAGGCCGACGTGATCAACGCCGTCCGCTCTGAGCTCCTCAAGATGCGCACCATGCCCGGGGTCTGGGTCTGCTTCGGATTGGCCTTCCCGCTGACCGTCCTGTTCATGACGGCCGTCTTTGCCGGTGCCGGGGGATTTCCCGGCCACACCTTCTATTTCGTGCACACCCTCAATCAGGAACGCATCCTGCTGGGCGCCGGGTACCTCGGCATCACCTTTTTGGCCCCGATCACCGGGGTCATCTGCATCACCAGCGAGTACCGGCAAAAGACCATCACCGACACCCTCATCTCCACCCCCGTCCGCAGCCGGGTCCTTGGCGCCAAGGTCCTGGTCACGTCCTACTGGGCCATCCTGATGGCCGTTCTCACCCTGGTCGTCGCGCTGGCCGTCGGACTGCCCTGGAACTCCAGTCTGGGTGGCACCACCTCGTCGGTCATCGACCAGGCCGGAGCCGTCATCCCCGGTCTGGTGGCGGCCGCCATCCTGTTGGGCCTCTTCGGGTTGGGCTTCGGCGTCCTGGTCAAGAACCAGGTGGCCGGCATCCTCATCACGATCGGCACGACCTTCATTCTCGAGGGCATTCTCATCGCGTTGGCCAAGGCGATCTTTCACTACAACTTGAATTGGCTTCCCTCCTCGGCGGCTGCCGCACTGGCCGGCGCCGTGGCGCGGGGGGGATTCGGTGGCGGGAACGGCCACGCCCCGGATCTCCTGGCGTGGTGGCAGGGCGGCCTGGTGATGTTGGGCTGGGGCCTGATTCCCCTCACCATCGGTTACTTCACCACGTTCCGCCGCGACGTCACCTAATCAGCAGCCCGCTGTCCACCACATGCTCGGCGATCCACTGAGAGAGCTGGTGAAGTTCGGGGCACAATTGAGCGTGCGACCCACGTGACAAAGGAGCCCCTTTCCGCCGGGAAGTGGTCGCGGGTCGATCCATCCTCACGCAGCTGGTGGACGGGCATGATGCCTTGGAGCGGCAGCACTTAATGGCGGACCACTTCCGAACGATGGCCTTTTCGATCGACACCGAGCGATTGTCATTGCGACTGCGCACGAAGCGTGACGCTGAGTGCAACCTCGAACTCCTTCGAGAACACGAGGGTGGCACGACGCTGTCCATCGATGAAGTCGAGCAACGGATGGTCGAGCAGAACAAACGAGCGCAAGTGGAAGGCCTCGGGCTACTGGGTATTCGACGGCGCAATGAAGAGCGCCCGATTGGGTATTGCGGACTGAGTATTGGTCGGGGCTCCTTTGATGAGCCGGAACTCGCCTATGAGATCCTCCTCCAATTCCGAGGCCACGGCTACGCAACAGAGGCCGCTGGCGCGGTGATCGATGCAGCTTTCGCGACCGGTAGAGATCGTCTTTGGGCAACAGTTGGCATCTGGAATGCACCGTCGTTCAGAGTTCTTGAAAAGCTTGGGTTTGAAGCGCATCACAGCAGTACCGATGAGCGGGGCGAATTCGTCTGGATGGTTCGGACTGCACCAGCGTGATTAGACCGGCCTGCTCCCGTTCGCCGGACTGATGGCAGACTTGAACCAGGAGTACTGAGCTGGGGCAAGTTGGTCGACTTGCCGGTAAGGCGAGCATCCGGAGCCGCAATCCCGCAAGGGCTCGAAGGCTGAAGGCAGGTAGTAGACCCGGTTTCGCACCTACTTCCTCACTGTGGGGCGTCCCCGTTCACCGGTACATGGTCTCGCCCAGCGGGTGCGGCCGTATCGGACTCACTCTTAGTGAGCCGCGACGTCCACTATTTGACGGCTGAGGATCAATCGCTCGGTTCGTCGAAATCCTCGTCGGTCTCGTTGGCGCCTGCCACCGGCGCGTCGAGGTCCCAGCCCTCATCGTCACCGCCCCGAGGGTCAAGGCGCCCGGACGGCGGCTCGCCGATGCCATCGGGGTCGTCGATGCCTCCGTCGAGGCTCGCCAGTGATTCAGGGTCATCGAGCCTCAGACCGGCTTCGTCAAGTTCACGATCGTCAACCTGAAGCGCCGGATTGAGTGAGGGATCCTGTTCCACCTCTTCGACGAAGTCCGGATCGATCCGGGAGGTCTCGTCAAGCGCCTCGTCCCCTTGTTCGAAGGACTCCGTCCCGAGTGGTTCGTCTGGCGACGTGAGGTCGTCCTGGCTCATGATCTCGGCTCCGCGATGGGGAAGGACATGCACCGATGATATGAGGCGGCGCGACGGGGCCAGCACGCTCCCATCGGAGTCGTAGCGCCGAGCAGTGGCCCCGGCGTCAGCGCCGCAGGGAGACCCCGGGCCGCCCCGCCAGACCCTCTTCGTCGGCGACGCCGTCGGTTCGGATGGGTACCCCGTTGACCAGGACGTGGGTCACGCCGAGCGGTGCGTCCGCCGTCAGACGCTCGCCATCGGCGGGGAAGTCGCGGATGCGGCGCAGTGGTCCCGGAGCCACCGTTTGCGGATCGAAGACGCAGAGGTCGGCGGCCTGGCCGACGGCGACCGTGCCCCGATCGGCCAACCCGTAGACCTGCGCCGGCTCACCGGTCAGCTTGTGGATTGCCCGTTCGATGGGCATGACGCCCTTCTCGCGCACCCAGTTTCCCAACAGGTCGGTCGAGAAGCAGGCGTCACAGAGTTGGGAGACGTGCGCGCCCGAGTCGGCCAAACCGAGCAGCACGTTGTCGCGCGGCAAGAGCCAGGCGATGCCCTCGGGATCATCGTTGGCCAACACCGACCAGAAGCGGGCTTCGAGATTGTCGTCGAGGGAGATGTCGAGCATCACGTCGAGCGGGGTGCAGCCCCGCTCCTCGGCCAGCACCATGACCGGTCGGTCGATCAGGTCGGGATGCGAGGCCGACTCGGCCACCGAGATGTTGGCCCAGTTGACCGGGAACCCACCGCGCCCCCCGCTGACCTCGTCCCAGGCCGTCTGGCGCCACGCCGGGTCCCGGTAGGTGGCCAGACGCTGATCCTTCGTCTTGCCCATGAGCGCAGCAAAGGTAGGTCGCATATTCAAGGTGAAGGGCTCGGAGAGATTCATCTGGAAGACCAGCGGGCGGCAGGACACTTGGGGCCACACCTCGACGCCGTCGGCCCAGGCGGCATCGTGTTCGGCGATCACCTTCTCGTGGTAGGGGTAGCCCTTCACCGTGAGCAGCGCCGTCCAGGTGAAGGGACGACCGATCTCCCGCTGCAGGGCGAAGACCTCCTGGTGGTTCATCACACCTCCGGGCAGCAGGGCCACCACCCCGCGTGAGCCCTGACGTAGCGGTTGCAGCAACGCCCGGAGTTCTTCGGCGTCGGCCACCCGGGACGGTACCGGGCGGCCGTGGTCACCGTTGTGGGTCGGCGACATGCTCGAGGCGAAGCCGGCTGCGCCGCCCGCCATGGCCTCGGCCACCACCACTTGCATGCGGTCGATCTCGTCCTCGGTGGCGGCGCGCTCGTACGCCGCCTCCCCCATGACGTAGAGGCGCACCGCGGTGTGACCCACGTAACAGCTGAAGTTCAGCGCGGTGCCTCGGCGCTCCACCGCATCGAGGTACTGCGGGAATGTTTCGAATTCCGACCAGGGAACCCCGACCGAGAGGGTGTCGAAACTCATGTCCTCCACATGCTGCAGCGTGTGCGCCATGAGGGCGACGCCGTCGGCCCGGATCGGCGCGATGGAGAACCCGCAGTTTCCGGCAACCACTGTTGTCACCCCATGGAAGGAGGACGGGGTCAACGAAGGGTCCCAGAAGACCTGGGCGTCGTAGTGGGTGTGGATGTCGATGAACCCGGGCGAGACAACCCGCCCGGTGGCATCGAGGACGCGGCGACCGGCCAGTCCCGTCCCTATCTCGGAGATGCGCCCGTCCGTGACGGCGACGTCGCCCACCTGCCCCGGCGACCCCGTCCCGTCGATCACCGTTCCACCGCGAATGACTGTGTCAGCGCTCATATTTCGACACCCTCCCTCGTTCAACCACACCCATGGTCGCAGCCTCGCTGCCTTCGTGCACACCCAGGGGTACCGAATGGCGGATGGCGTCGGGTACGGTGCAGGCACGAGACGGATGGCGTGAGGGGTCCCATATGGCGGTGAACTTTCTGAGACGTAAGGGCGAATCGCCGGAGCCGCAGGACTCATTGCAGATCTCCGGCGCCATCGTGGCGGCGTCCGACGGTCCCTCACCGGTGGAGCTCGTCGACGCCGGGCACGCCGCACACGGCCTCGGTGTCGTCCGAGACCAATACGTCCGCAAGATCCGCCGGACACCGACGCTCCGGATGGTGCCCAGCTCCATTCGGGTCGAGGGTCGGCGCTTGCACTTCGCCGTATCGGACAACGAGGGCGCGCACGGCCCGGACGGACCGGGCACTCCCCCCATCTGGGCCGTCAACATCCACGGGTACTTCGCCGGCGGCGGCATGTACTGGCGGGAGAGCGCGCGACTGGCCGAGCAGATGGGGTGGCGGGTCATCAATCCCAGCCTGCCGGGATTCGGAGGCAGTGATGCACTCGATTGGCACGACGTCTCCATGGAGAGCCTGGCCAATCAGGTCATGGCCATCGTGCACCAGGTCGATGCCGGACCGGTTGTCCTCCTGGGACATTCCATGGGCGGCGCCGTCGCCGTGCAGTTCGCTCACGACCATCCTCGACGCACGCTTGGGCTGATCTACCGGGACGGGGTCAGCACACCGGCCTGGAAGGACCGCCGCGGCATCATCCCGACCCTTCTCACACCCATCATCCCGGACGTCGCTCCCATGGTCGACATGGTCGCCGCTGTGGTCATGGACTTTCCCGATCTCCTCATCGGCCGCCTGTATTCGACCGTGCGATCCCTCCTGCCGGACTTTCGCCAGAACATCCGCACCGTGAGTCAAACCATGCCGATCGGAAGTCTCCTCATGGGAGTCGACCAGCGCACGGAGGTGCGCGGTCTGGTGGCCCAGCAGATTCCGATTCTGAACGAATGGGGCTGTTTCGATCGCATCACGCCCGGAGCGGCCGCCGCCGAATTCGCCAGTGTGGCGCGCGCACCCGTCCAGTGGGTCCCCGGCGGCCACAGCTGGATGCTGGCCCGCCCCCAGGGCCAGTCCGACATCCTCCTCCACCTGGCCTCGGGTAAGGCGTTCATGTCCGCCGTCGAGGACCGCTGGCGCCAGTTCACTGCACGCGACCACACGCTGCGCGCCGTCAACTAGAACGGCTCGCTGCCATGCCGAGCAGGCGGTAATCCCGCGCTGACCCAAGGCGACGGACCATGATTCTGCGACTGCTCACCCGATCCTGAACCTGCACGGACTGGAGGCTTATGCCCTGGTCGGCGCCTTCGTCTTCGCCGAAGCGGCGATCCTCATCGGCTTCATCTTCCCGGGTGAGACGGCGGTCATTCTCGGGGGCGTGGTGGCCTCCCGCGGCCACATCTACATCGTCGATCTCATCGTGGTCGTCGTGCTCTGCGCCATCGCCGGCGACTCGGTCGGCTACGTGGTCGGTCAGAGGTGGGGGCCCCGCCTGCTCGACCTGCCGCTGCTGCGCCGGCGTCGCCGGCTGATCGATCGCATCGCCGACCAGTTGAACCGCCGGGCGCGATCGCCGTGTTCGTCGCCCGGTTCACCGCGTTCCTGCGCGCCGTGGTGCCCGGACTGGCCGGCATGTCCGACATGCACTATCGGGTCTTCCTACCCGCCAACGCCGCCGGGGGTGTCGTCTGGGGCACCGCCTTCTGCCTGCTGGGCTATTTCGTGGGGAACGCCTACGCCCGATTGGAGAGCATCTCGAGCCTGGCCTCCGACATCCTCCTCGGCCTCATGGTCGTGCTCATCGTGGTGCTGTTCGTCCGCGGGCGGCGCAAGGAGCGAGCCGAGATCGCCGAGGCCGACGCCTCAGCCGACGTCTCAGCCGACCCCGCGGCGGCCCCCGCCGGCCGGGGCTGAGCTCAGTCGTCCCCCGGATCGAGCACCGACCGGTCACCGGCGAGCAGGCCGTGGACGATGCGGCTGAAGGCGCCCGCCGCATCGTGACCCTGGGCGTCGGTGTCGTGCCAGCGCACTCCTCCGCCGGGGAGGTCCCGGTCCATGCCGAACAGGCCCAGGCGGGGCTCGTAGGTGCCCCACTCGTAGTTGTCGACCAATGACCAGTGCAGGTAGCCGCGCACCGGGACGTCAGTTTCAATCGCCTCGAGCACGGCGCCCAGATGCTCGCGCACATAGCGCGGTCGGTCCCACCCGTCGGCTCGGGGCGCGCCACCCCGGCTGGCCATCCCGTTCTCCACCACCCACAGGGGAAGGCCGGGGTGGAGGGCTGACTCGGCCCGGCACCACGACCGTAGCGCCGCCGCGTCAGGCGGGACATCCCACAGTTTCCGCCCGAGCGACCAGTCGCGACCGCCGCCTTCGCCGCGCCGACCCGGCAGACGGATGGCATGGCTGGCGATCGGGTCGTACCAATCGAAGCCGACGGCCCCGAGGGTGGACGTCTGCGGCGAGGCGTAGACGGCCTCGACCACGCGGCGAGGGGCCTGGCGACGCGAGGCGGCGCGGATCCGGGGCCACAGCGCCCCCCCGCCGATGCTCTTGGTGGTGCCGTAGGGGCTCACGGCGGCGAAGAACCGGCGCAACATGAACTCTCCGGCGTGTTGCGGAGGGAAGGCGGCGTCGTGCAGGACGCGGCGCTCATCAATGAAGGCGTCGACCGCGGACTCGTCCACGGCGGCGGCACGCAGGAGGAAGAGATCGGTCAAGAGCCGATCATGCTCGTAAATAGACGACGAGCTGGTATTGCACGTCACCACCGCGTCGGGCTGCCGAGCCACGATGGCGTCAGACGCCAGGACGTGCGCCGTCAGCAGGTTGTCGAGCACGCAATAGGCATCGGCGAAGGCCCGGCGGCGGCCCGGCGGCGTTGCCCCCTCGATCCAGCCCATGAGCATCTGGATGTTGGGCTCGTTGATGGTCACCCAATGCCGGCAGAACGGAGCCAGTGCCGGCAGTACCCGCTCCACGTGGGCCACAAATCGGTCGGGTGACCCGGGGCGCAACCAGAACTCCTCGCCCAGCCACCAGGGGTAGGAAAAGTGGTGGAGGGTGACCATCGGCTGGAGGCCGCGCGCCGCGCACATCGAGAGGATCTCGACGTAGCGGGCCAGGGCGACCTCGTCGAAGTGGTCAGCTTCGGGTTCGAGGCGCGCCCATTCGACCGATAGGCGGAAGGCGTTGCAACCGATGGCCGACGCGCGGTCAAGCGCTGCTTCGGGGTGTTCCCAAAAGTCGCAGGCGATGCCGGAGCGCTCCACCCGGCCCGATCGCTCCCAGTTCAGCCAGTTGTTCCCCGGCTCTCCCGCACCGTTGTAGCCCCCCTCGACCTGGTAGCCCGCCGTGGCGACCCCGATGACGAACCCGGCACCGAGCAGGCTCCTCTCGGCATCGGTATGGGGACGACGGGCATGGGCCGGGGCGGGCACGTCGCA
Organism: uncultured Acidimicrobiaceae bacterium; assembly: GCA_963743785.1. Lineage (GTDB taxonomy): Bacteria > Actinomycetota > Acidimicrobiia > Acidimicrobiales > RAAP-2 > Bog-473. The sequence goes on from CAVURD010000004.1 coordinate 299,727, forward strand.
CAGCTTGGCATGGCGGCGACGAGGGCAGCCTGTGGACCGCCCCGGCGGAGCCGCTCAGGACGAGGAGATCGAGCGCATCCGAGCCACCGCGGCGGCCACAATCGCCACCTCGTCGCCGGCGTCTCGGACCAGGGTCCGGATCCGCGGCTGGTTGGCGTCGCTGCAAGCGTGCAAGGCGGCCGATTGGACGTCTCGCGCCGCTGTCATCACCTCGGCCACCTGAGTCCGCAGGGCGTCGGGTCGGGCCGACGGCGCCGGGGGCAGCCGACGTTCGAGACGCAGGAGCGTGTCGAGCTGACCGGCCACTTGGCGCAGCGACCGGCACACGGCGGGAAGCTCACCCACCGGTGCGTGCGAGACGTCGGCATGATGGACTGCCGCTTCGGCGTCCTCAATGGCGGACCAGAGTCTGCGCCGGGTCCTGGCCGCGGTGCCACGCGCGTCCGTCTCGGGTGTGGCCCGGGCCCCGACCCGCTCCCGCCATCCCCCAAAGAGGGCCACGGCGGCCATGAAAGTCCGGGTCGCCACGTGGTTGCGGACGCCGTGCCAGCGGCGACGCAGGACACGACGGACCACCAGGAAGGCGATCGTCCCGCCCAGCACCAGGACCCCGCACACAATCACCAGAAGGACCAGCACCTGCTCGACAAATGTCACCTCTCAAGCCTACGCCCGAACGGTCGGGGTCTTCCCGCGCTCACGGTCGCGGTGGGGCACCCGCCGGAGTCGGCCTCACGCCCGCCACGACCGTGCGTGAGGCCAGAGGGCCCGGCCGGCGAATGGAGCGGCGCACTAATCTTCGCCGGACCCCACCAGCGAAGGGAACATCCATGGCCGATGAAGTCTTGAGGGAACGTCGAGGGAACGTCGAGATCCTCACCATCAACCGACCCGAGGCCCGCAACGCCATCAACGGCGCGGTAAGCCGCGCCATGTCGGCGATCATGGACGAACTGGGCGAAGACGCCGACTGCTGGGTGGTCGTCATCACCGGAGCGGGCGACAAGGCGTTCAGCGCCGGCATGGATCTCAAGGCGTTTGCCCGCGGCGAGGGGGCGGAGATCACGGCTGCGTCCGGCGGCTTCGCCGGTCTGAGCACGCGCCAGTTCCCCAAGCCGATCATCGCCGCCGTCAACGGTTCCTGCCTGGCCGGGGGCTTCGAGATCATGCTCTCGTGCGACCTCGTCGTGGCGGCCGACCATGCCGTGTTCGGCATCCCCGAGGCCAAGCGAGGCCTGATCGCCGGTGCGGGCGGCCTCATCCGGATGCCCAAGCGCCTGCCCATGGCCGTGGCTCTGGAGATGGCCATGACCGGAGATCCCATCGACGCTCGGCGCGCCTACGCGCTCGGTCTGGTCAACCGCGTCGTGCCGGCAGCATCACTGCTCGACGAGGCGCTCGCCCTGGCCGAGACCATCGCGGCCAACGCACCGCTGGCCGTGCGCTACTCCAAGAGCGTCATGAAACTGGCCGCCGAGCTTCCCGAATCGGAGGGATGGAAGATCAATGCCGAGGCGGCCGGCGTCGTGTTCTCGTCGGCCGATGCCATGGAGGGGCCCGTCGCCTTCGCCGAGAAGCGCCCACCGAAGTGGCAGGGCAAGTAGCACCGCCACCACTCACCCTGCCTGGCCTCGGAGCCTCGGCCTCTCACCTCCCGTCCTCACCGCTTCTGTCGTGGCCCAGGCGGGGTCCGATGACGGTGCTCCACTCCAGGTCCACGCCAGAACACCCAGGCCTTGGGGGTTCGGCGGCCCGGCCTGGTCAGCAGGGCCGCATCGGCTGTTGACATCCTTCTGGCTGGGTGATTCCGAATACTGGTCGGATCCGGGTGCAGCCTGAGGCCGTCCGCCGCAAGGGGGCGGCCGAATAGGTCTAACCTGATGGGTGGTACACCTCACGTGGACCGATGCGAAGGAGATTCACATGCTGGCAGACATATTTGGGCCCGACTTGCTCATCGTGGCGATCGTCCTGGTCGTCGTCCTCTTCGGTGGGGCTGCCATCCCCAAGTTGGCCCGCAACCTCGGCTCGGCGAAGAACGAATTCGAAAAGGGATTGGGCGAAGCCAAGAAGGACTCCTCGGCGGCCGCCTCGGCCACCGGGACCGTAGCTGCGAGCAACGGCACCGCCGCCGCCGCCGACACGGCCGCTCCGGCGGCCACGCCCAAGGCCGACGACAGCGCACCGGGGAACTGACCGCGCCGGACCGGCGTCCGGACTGCTCACCTGAACGATCGAATCGCCGGACAGGGGGATCGTGTCCCAAGATGTCCTGACCCTGGCCGACCGCCTCTGGCGCGGCGAGGTGTCGACGGCCACCATGCACCCCGTGGACCACATCGGTGGATTCGTCGAGATCACCGATGGCGTTGGTTTCACCCCCTCCTTCGCCAACGTCTCGGCCTTCGCCACCGATGACGGGCTCGTCCTGGTCGACACCGGGAGCTTGCCGTTGGCCCCGGTGGTCCACGGCGACATCCGGGGCTGGAGCGAAGCCCGCCTCAATACCGCCATCTACTCCCACGGCCATATCGACCACGTCTTCGGCGTGCCGGTCTGGGAAGAAGAGTCGAGAGCCCAAGGGTGGAAGGCGCCCGAGGTGATCGCCCACCACGCGCTGCCGGCCCGATTCGACCGCTACATCTTCACGGCGGGCTACAACACGATCATCAACCGGCGGCAGTTCGGATTCACCGACCTCAACTGGCCCACCAAATACCGCTACCCCGACCGCACGTACCACGACACCCTCGATCTCTCCGTCGGAGGCGTCGACTTCTCCCTTCGCCATGAGAAGGGCGAAACCGATGATCACACGATTACCTGGCAGGCCGACACCAAGGTGCTGTGCTGCGGCGACCTGTTCATCTGGGCTTCTCCCAACGCCGGGAACCCGCAGAAGGTGCAGCGCTACCCGCGCGAATGGGCCGACGCGCTCCGGCGCATGCTCGCCCTCGAGGCGGAGTTCCTCCTGCCCGGCCACGGCCTCCCGGTGGTGGGGGCCGACCGCGTGCGTCAGGCGCTCACCGATACGGCCGACCTCTTGACGTCACTGGTCGACCAGACATTGGCCGTCATGAACGCCGGCGGAAGGCTCGATGACGCCATCCATTCGGTTTTGCCGCCGCCCGAGCTCGAAGCGCGGCCCTACCTGCGCCCGGTCTACGACGAACCGGAGTTCATCGTGCACACCGTGTGGCGCCAGTACGGCGGGTGGTGGGACGGGAACCCGGCCACGCTCAAGCCCGCTCCCGAACGCGCCCTGGCCGCCGAACTGGCGGCGCTGGCCGGCGGGCCCGTCGTCCTGGCCGACCGTGCTCTCGAGCTCTTGGGCCAGGCCACCGACGGCGCCACCGACGGCGGCACCGCTGAGCAAGCCCTTCGCCTGGCCGGGCATCTGGCCGAGCAGGCCTGGCTGGCCAATCCGGCCGACACGGCGGTGCAGGCGGCCCGCCAACGGGTCTTTGCCGCCCGGGCCGAGCGGGCCACTTCGACCATGGCCCGAGGGGTCTTCACCTGGGCCGCAAACGAGTCGGTGAGCGATGGGTCAGAGGCGGCGGCGCCCCACGCCCATTAGGCACGGAGCGGCCCTCCGAACGAGCCGGTGAACAGCTACTTCGTGTTTTTTTGTGGGGTTCGATAGTGTCAGCTTCGTGGACTCGTCGTTGACCAGCCCTTCTGCCGAAAATGGCGGTGCAACATCCTCAAATTCGCCCTCCCGGGCCCGGCGTCGACCACTGGCCGTGCTCGGGGTGCTGGCCGCCGCCTTGGTGTTCGGCGGCTGCAAGCTCCCGTCCTTCGGCTTCTACCCCGGCGCCACCACCCAGGGCCGAACCACCTTCCATCTCTGGCAGGGGTTTTTCATCGCCGGATTGATCGTCGGCGGTTTCGTCCTGCTCCTGATCCTGTGGGCCGTCTTCAAGTACCGCCGCACGTCGGAGGACATCCCCAAGCAGACCCAGTACCACACCGTGCTCGAGATCTCCTACACGGTGGTGCCGATCCTCATCGTGCTGGTGCTGTTCGTCTTCACGGTCCTGGCCGAGAACAAGGTGGACGCCACGCCCGCCAACCCGGGCGCCCGGGTCAGCGTCAACGCCTTCCAGTGGGGCTGGGAGTTCGACTACCCCGGCGGCGTCAAGGTGATCGGCCAGACCACGCAGGCCCCGACGATGGTGATCCCGGCCGGCACCGATGTGCAGATCACCCTCCAATCCCTCGACGTGCTGCACGGCTTCTACGTCCCGCAGTTCAATTTCAGCCGCTACGCCAGCCCGGGCTACAAGACCATGTTCGACTTCAACGTGCTGCACCCCGGAACGTATCGAGGCCAGTGCACCCAGCTCTGCGGGCTGTACCACTCGCTCATGTTCTTCAATGTCAGGGCCGTGACACCGAGCCAGTACGCCGTCTGGCTGCGCGCCCAGCAGGCGCTGGCGCGGCTCAACCCGGCGTCGGTACCCCAACTTCCGAGCGGTGTGAAGGCCGGCTCGAGTGGTGCAAACCTCTCAACTTCAGGAAGCGATGCGTTCAGTGACTGAAGTTCTCAATCCGCCCGTCGTCGTCGACCAGCCGCTGCGGTGACGCCGCGCCTCCCCTGACCGGCGATCATGGCCATGACGGCGGACACGCCGAGCACGGTCCCACCGGCATTCTCAAGTGGCTGACCTCCACCGATCACAAGGTGATCGGCATGAGCTACATGATCACCTCATTGGTCATGTTCTACCTGGCCGGGATCATGGCGCTTCTCATCCGCCTCCAGCTGACCTCTCCGCACTCGACCCTGCTGTCGTTCAACCAGTACAACGAGCTGTTCACCATGCACGGCAGCCTCATGCTCTACCTGTTCGCCGGGCCGTTCGCATTCGGTGGCCTGGCCAACTACATCGTGCCGCTCCAGATCGGCGCGCCCGACATGGCCTTCCCCCGGCTCAACGCCCTGAGCTACTGGCTGTACCTGACCGGATCGATCACCATGCTGCTCGGCTTCTTCGTCGCAGGCGGGGCGGCCAGTTTCGGCTGGGTGGCCTACGCGCCGCTCTCCAGCGCCACCAGCTCACCGGGAATCGGTGGCGACGTCTGGATCATGGCCCTGGTCCTGACCGGGTTCTCGGCCATCTTCACCGGGGTGAACCTGGTGGCCACCACCTTCTATCTGCGCGCCCCGGGCATGACCATGTTCCGGATGCCCATCTTCACCTGGAACATGCTGGTCACCGGCATCTTGATCCTGATCGCCTTCCCCGTCCTCACCAGCGCCCTGATCATGCTGTTCTGCGACCGGCACTTCGGGACCCATATCTTCACGGTCACCGGTTGCCATCTGGTCAACGGACTGCCCACCGCGTCGTGCGGGTCACCCCTGCTGTGGCAGAACCTCTTCTGGTTCTTCGGCCATCCCGAGGTCTATATCCTCGCCCTGCCCTTCTTCGGCATCGCCACCGAGGTTTTCCCCGTCTTCGCCCGCAAGCCGGTCTTCGGCTACAAGGGCATGGTCTTCGCCACCATGGCCATCGCCGCCCTGTCCACGGGCGTGTGGGCCCACCACATGTTCACCACCGGTGCGGTGCTGCTGCCGTTCTTCTCCTTCTTGAGTCTGCTGATCGCGGTCCCGACCGGGATCAAGTTCTTCAACTGGATCGGGACGTTATGGCATGGGCAACTGCAATTCACCACCGCCATGCTGTTCAGTCTCGGGTTCCTGTTCGCCTTCTTGATGGGCGGCGTGACCGGCATCATGCTGGCGTCGCCCCCCATCGACTTCGCCACCCATGACACCTACTTCGTGGTGGCCCACTTCCACCAGGTGCTCTTCGGGACGGCCGTGCTCGCCGGTTTCTCCGGCGTCTACTACTGGTACCCCAAGATGTTCGGCCGGATGCTCAACGAGACGTTGGGCAAATGGCACTTCTGGCTGCTGTTTATCGGATTCTGGGTGACCTTCATGCCGCAGTACGTCGTGGGGTTGCTCGGGATGCCCCGTCGCGTGGCCAGCTACCCCTCCAACCTCGGCTGGCAGAGTTACAACATCGTCTCGACGGTGGGCGCCTTCATCATCGGCGTGTCGTTCTTCATCCTGCTGGTCAACTTCGTCGTGTCGTGGCGAAATCCGGTTCCGGCCGGGAACAACCCGTGGGACGCGCACACCCTCGAGTGGTTCACCACCTCGCCGCCTCCGCACCACAACTACACCCACCTGCCCCCGATCCGGTCCGAGCGGCCGACCTGGGATTACAATCACCCGGACCACTTGACCGTCCACCACGGACCGTCCAAGAGCCCCCCGAAGGAGAAGGTGCCCGTCGCGTGAAGATCGAAGCCTTGTTCCTCCTCTTCCTCGGTGTCTTCTTCGGCATCGTGGGCACCGTCTACTGGTTCTGGAGCTACGAGGACGGCGGAACGATGATGTTGGTCGGTACCGCCGCCCTCGGATTCCTCCCGGGGCTGTACTACTTCTTCTGGCACAAGCGATTCGGTGGGCGGAAGTTCTTCTTCTGGGGCCGCGCGCCCGGCGCGGGCGACCGGCCGTCCGACAGCGATGACGCCACCATCGCCGAGGGAGCAGGCGTGATCGACTCGTTCCCCAGCTCCTCCATCTGGCCCTTTGTCCTGGGCATGGGCGCCTTCATGACCGTGCTGGCCCTGGTCTTCGGTTCCTGGCTGGCCTTCCTCGGTGTCCCGCTCATCCTCACCGCGCTCACCGGCGTGACCGCCGAGAGCCGGCGCGGCGGTCACGTCTGAACCAGCGGGTCGCAGCCCACCCGGACTCCGAGAGGTGGGCGATGCTCACCCGGTACCCTGAAACGGTGACCAGCACTTCAGCGGCACCGGTGGCCTCACGGGGGTTGTCCCGAGGCCTCGTTGCCGTCATGGCCGTCGCCACCGGTGCGGTGGTTGCCAACCTCTACTACGCCCAGCCGGTCCTGCACGACGTCGGGCGTGAGTTCCACAGCGGCGCCGGCCCGACCGCACTGGTCATCACCGCCGCCCAGATCGGCTATGCCGCCGGCCTGCTCCTGATTGTCCCGCTGGGCGACCTCTTCCGCCGCCGAAAACTGGTGGTGCAGATCTTCCTCGTTGCCGTCGTGGCCCTGATCGGCTGCGCGCTGGCGCCCAACCTCTTCATTTTCGGGCTCGCCTCCTTCGCGGTCGGCTGCGCCTCGGTGGCCGGGCAGGTCATGATCCCGTTCGCGGCCGATCTGGCGCCGCCCGAGCGGCGGGGACGGGTGGTGGCCCGGATCATGACCGGCCTGCTGCTGGGGATTCTGATGGCCCGCACGGTGTCGGGCCTAGTGGCCCAATGGGCCGGGTGGCGAGCCATCTACTGGGTCTCGGCCGCCCTCATGGTGTTCTTTGCCGTCATCTTGTGGCGGGCGCTGCCAGACGAGAGTCCGCGTCCCCAGCGGTCCTACGGCCACCTGGTCGGGTCGTCCCTGCGCCTCCTGGTTGACGAGCCCGTCCTGCGGCGGCGGGCCTGGCACGGAGCCTGCGCCTTCGCCTGCTTCAGCGTCTTGTGGACGACCCTCGCCTTCCTGCTCTCCAATTCGCCGTACCACTACTCCAACGCGGTGATCGGGCTCTTCGGTCTGGTCGGGGCCGCCGGCGTGCTCGCCGCCAATTTGGCCGGGAAGCTGGCCGACGCCGATCGCGCCGGAGCATCGACCATCGTGGCCGGCGTGCTCCTGATCGGATCGTTCGGCCTCTTGTGGTTCGGCCGCACCTCGTTGGCGGCCCTGCTCATTGGGATCCTCGTGCTCGATGTCGGGACACAGGGCATGCAGATCACCAACCAGACCATCATCTACGCGCTGCGACCCGACGCCAGGAGCCGGATCAACAGCGCCTACATGGTCTGCTATTTCGTCGGTGGTGCGGTGGGGTCGGTCGCCGCGGGGTCGGTCTATGCGACCGGCGGCTGGTCCGCCGTCTGTGTCCTGGGTGCCGGACTCGGAGCGTTGACCTGCGCCATGAGCATCTTCGAGTGGGTCCGGCCGGCGCCGGTCAGAAGAGAAATGGCGGCGACGTCGCCGTGAGCGTCGATGGTCCGGGCCCGCCGGCCGATCCCAGGGTGGCCGGGTCCGAGCCGACCTTTCGGCTGCTGGACGACCCCGGTGTGCCGTGGCAAGCCGTCAAAGGCCAGCGCAACGCCGACGGCACCGAATCGTTCGTCCACGAGAAGTGGCTGGCCTTCTCCCCCGACCCGCAGTACCTCTCGCTCTACGCCCGCTACGACCCGGGGATGGTGGTACGGCGGCATGGTCATTTCAGCCCCCACGTGCTCATCGTCATGGCCGGCGAGATCTGGTGCGGGGGGCGGCACTGTCCGGCCGGAACGCACATCGAGCTGCCCCTCGGGGCCGCCTTCGGTCCTCTGGTGGCCGGCCCCGAGGGGGCGACACTCTTCGAAGTCATGCTGGGAGACCCTCGGTCATGGGGCGATGATCAAGCGGCCTTTGAGCGGGCCCTGGCCGAGAGAGGCGCCACCGTGCTGCCCGATCCACCGCTGGAGTACCCGCCGTGGCTAGACGACCTGCGGGCGCATTGGAACGACCAGGCTCAATCCGAGTGAAACAAGCGGTCGACGGCAGACCCTAAGCGGCGGAAACCTTAAGGGGCGGAAACCTTAAGGGGCGGAAGCCCCACCCGCCTCCTTCACAACCTGCCACATGCGAGCTCGCTCGCTGACCGACATGTGCGGATCCAGAGTCTTCCACGCCACCACATCACTCAGGCTCTTCGTCACAATATCGACATCGACGGAGCGAAGGAAGCTCTTGACCAACGCCGAGCGGGCGACCCCGAGAATCGTACCGATGAGGCGGCCGGTCGACACCTCACCCGCCGCCATCAGAACCCAAGCCAACGCCACATCGACTGCGGGATCACCTCGGCTCGCACCGGCCCAGTCGATGACGACCGGGCCTCTTGGGCTCATCATCACATTCAGTGGGTGCAGGTCGAGGTGGAGCAAGCGATCCCCACGTCCGACGGCGGCGTCACGAAGCCAGTCCGGTGCGGTCAGCTCGTGAAGTCGATGATGGAGCTCAGCTAGAACTCTGCCTTGCTGCGGAATCGTCCACGGGCGCTTGCTCATCGTGGCCACCATGTCGGTGCCCTCAATACGCTCCATCGCCATTTCCAAACCGTCGTCGCTTACCTCCTCGACCGCAGGTACGGGGTACCCCTGCGACCGCGCGTACTCCATCACCCGACCCTCCTCGGCCTGAGAGCGTCCCTCCCGAGATCGTCGGAGCACCAACCCTGGGCCGTACTCGAAGATGTCGGCGTCCCGCCCGGCAGCCAACAAGGGTCCCGGACTCCTCATCCGGTCCACAGTACGTGCTCAAGCCGGCCCGGCTCGACCCGATCGGGAGTAGAAGACGACCTCGTCGCCTCTTAGTCGGTTGCGATCGCCGTCAGCACATCCAGTTTGGCGGCACGGCGAGCCGGCCAGCTGGCCGCGCCGAGGCCGAGGAGGGCGGCGAGGATCAAGAACACCACCAGGCTGACCACCGGGATCACAATGTCGGTGATGCCCTGTTGCTTCAACGAAGCGGCGAACGCAGCGCCGAGCGCCGTGCCGACGATGATGCCGATGATGGCGCCGAAGATGGCGAGGATCACCGATTCCGATCGGATCATCGCCCGCAACTGTCGGCGTTTCATCCCGACTGCTCTGAGCAAACCAATTTCATGGGTCCGCTCGAACACCGAAAGCATCAAGGTGTTCACGATGCCGATGAGAGCGATGAGCACGGCCAGGGCCAGCAGGGCGTAGATCAGACCGAGAAGCTGATTGATCTGCTGCTGCTGTGTCTTCTCGAAGGCGGCCCGGGTCTGGATCTTGAGGTTCGGATAGGCGTCCAGTCCCCTGTCGACCGCCTTGGCGGTGGCCGAGCCGCCGTTTTCAGTCCGCAAGAGCACCGCCACGGGCAACGGGTTGTCGAAATGAGCCAAGAAATAGCGGTCCCCGACCACGTAGCTCCCAAGCAGTGCATTGGGCTTGAAGATCCCGCCGACCCGCAGGGTGGACGATCCCGTTTGCGCAAATTTCACCGGCACCACCTTTCCGACCGACAGGTGCTTGGTGTTCGCCGTGGTGGTGTCGATGAGCAGCTGGCCAGAAGCCAGAGACGACGCACCATTGCCACTCTGCATGCGGAGGATGATCGTGCTGGGCAAATGATCGGTCGACACCGCCGTGAGGTTGGACACCGAACCTCGGAGCTCGAAGGCGCCTTGATACACCGTCGAGACGGCCGTCACACCGGGCACCTTGGCTGCGGCGCTGGAGACCGAGTTGCTAAAACCTCCGGCGCCACCTTGGGAGGAGCTTGTGATGATGTAGTTGGAACTGATCGCATTGTCGACACTGCTGGTGGCGGATTTGGACAGTGATGCGCCGAACACGGCGATCGTAGCGACGAGGGCCAGCCCTACCATCAGGGCCGAGGCGGTCTGCGCCGTCCGTCGCGGGCTGCGCATGGAGTTCTCCCGACCGAGTTTGCCCGCGATCCCGAACAGTCGGGCGAGCGGGCGACCGATCACACTCGCCATCGGTCGGGCCACGACGGGCGCCAGCATCCCGATCCCGATGAAAATGGCGAACGCTCCGAGCCCGACCAGCTGGATCGCCGGCTTGGTCAGACCGAAGACGAGCGCGGCTATGCCGAGCAGGGCAATCACCGAGCCGATGACGATCCGTCGCCGGGACGACTCCTCCTCATCAGCGCGGTAGTCGGCCAGAGCCGCCACCGGCGGGATGCGAACGGCGCGCCGGGCCGGGCCAACGGCCGACACCACGGTCACACCCACCCCGACCACCAACGCGACGATGATGGTCCGGCCCTCGAAGACCAACGATCCCGACGGCAGGGTGATGCCGAATGCCTTGAGCAGCGCTTCGAGGCCCGCGGCAGCCAATACACCGAGGCCCAACCCGACCAGGGATGCCACGGTCCCAACGATGACGGCCTCCGCCAGCACGGAGCGGAACACCTGCCGGCGGCTGGCTCCGACGATCCGGAGGAGAGCGAGCTCGCGAGTGCGCTGACCCACGGTGATCGAGAACGTGTTGAAGATGGTAAAGCCGCCAACGAACAGTGAGATGAAGGCGAAGACGAGGAGGGCGGTGGAGAAGAAGGAGAGGGATTGGTTGACGTCATTGGACTGTTCGTTGGCCACCGTCTGGCCGGTGACCACCTCCACACCCTTGGGCAGTGTGGCGGCAATGGCATGTTGGACGGTCGATTTGTCGACCCCCGGCGAGGTCAAGATATCGATGGCGTCGTAGCGGCCCGCCTCACCGAACAGCCGCTGGGCCACGGGCAGCTTGAAGGCCGCGATGGTCGCGCCGGCCAGATTGTTGGCGGTGCCGAATTTGACGATCCCGCTGAGGGTGAACGTTTGCGGTGGTCCGGACAGGAGCACCCGGACGTGGTCGCCGACCTTGAAGTGGTATTTCTCCGCCGTTCCGGCGTCCATCACCACGTCGTGCGATGAGGTGGGGGCCGTCCCCTGGGACAGGTGCAGTGCCGCCAGTTGCGGGTTGGGGTCGTAGGAAAAGCCCAGGGTCGGGGCTCCGCCGTTGCTGATCGCCTTCCCGTCGGGGGCGACGAACTGCGCGTACCCGTTTACGGTTCCTTGAGCGTAGGCCACGCCGGGGACATGACGGACCGAGGTGGCGATCGACTGGGGGATCGGTTTACGGCTCGCGCCCGCCCCTCCGTTGTTGCTGGAAAACGCGGCCGTCGCACGGACCTCGAAGTCGACGTTCTGGTAGATGCGGCCGAACAGGGTGGTGAAGGTGTTGTGCAAGGTGTCGGTAAGGACGAAGGTTCCCGAGATGAACGTGACGCCGAGCACGATGGCCAGAGCGGTCAGCGCCAGACGGAGCTTGTGGGCCAACAGGCCCTGGAGAACGATCCGGCGCACGTCAGCTACCCAGCTGCTTCATCCGCTCGAGGACGGAGTCCGCCGTCGGTGAGACGAGCTCATCCACCACCTTGCCGTCAGCCAAGAAGACCACCCGGTCGGCGTAGGCCGCACCCCGCGCATCGTGGGTGACCATGACGATCGACTGGCTCAGTTCGGTCACCGAACGACGCATGAAGGCCAGCATCTCAGCGGAGGCGTTCGAGTCGAGGTTGCCAGTCGGCTCATCGGCGAAGACCAGATCGGGCCGCTCGATCAACGCCCTGGCACAGGCGACGCGTTGCTGCTGACCACCTGACATCTCGCTCGGACGATGGGACAGTCGGTCGCCGATCCTGAGCTGCCCGACCAGGTAGTCGAACCAGGCCTGATCCACCTTGACCTTGGCCAGGTCAGCCGGCAACGTGATGTTGTCCCTCGCCGTCAGCGTCGGAACCAGGTTGAAAGACTGGAAGACGAACCCGATCTGGTCTCGACGCATCTGCGTGAGACCGGCATCGTCGAGCTTCCCGATCTCCCGGTCACCCACGAAGGTCCGGCCCGACGTCGGTGTGTCAAGTCCGGCCATGCAGTGCATGAGCGTGGACTTGCCCGAACCAGAGGGACCCATCACCGCCGTGAACTGGCCACTCTCGAACTCGACGTTGATCCCGTCGAGGGCGTGGACGACGGCATCGCCCTTGCCATAGGTCTTGACCAGGTCGATGGCGCGGGCCGCCGGCAGGATCGACGGGGGCGCCGTTCCACTCGCCCCCTGTTCGGTTGTCGTCATTTCGTGTGTCTCCCTCGGCGTCGGTCGTTGGCAAGCGCTTCAACTAAACGTTCACGTCAACTTAACGTTCACGTCGCATGGCTCGAGAACCAACGCTCCCAAGCCGGGCCATTGTTCTGGCAGACGAGCCGAGAGTCAGATTCTCATCGAAAATATAGGAATCTCTAATTCTGAGGTTGATCAACCGTCCAACCCCGATTGAGTGGACGGGGCATCCATCGCCTCCGTGGACGAACGCATCTCTCCCGACGGTGGGTGTTTCTGAGGCAAGCAGGTTGGTCAACCCTGCGCTGCAATTTATCCCGGCCAGGTTCTCACAACGGATCAGTCATCTGAGTGTCTTCCGGGGTTGAGGCACTTCGAGTATGCACCTCCAGCGGCGTCCTGCCTACGAGTCCGTTGAGTAAACCGACACTACGTGGTCGCTGAGCTCTGCAATTCCCGGTAGTGAACACGCCAGATCAGTCGATACACCCGTGACCAACGCGGAATGGATCGCAGGCCCGGTATGAAGGGCAAAAAGACGAGCAGCGCGGTGAGTCCCATCATGATGGCCCACACCTGCAGGTCGGCATTGGGGGACGAGCTCATCGGCGGCACCTGGTACCACAAGGTGTAGAGCCAGAGCCAGGCCTGACCGGGGAAACTCCCCGTCTCGTTCATCATCCCCCACTGGTTCCCTTGGAGATGCTGTTGACCAGCGAGGTTGGCCAGATAGGTACCGTCGGCGATGTAGAGGAGCGGCTTGGTGTAGTTGGTGTCGTAGAACTGGCGTGAGCTGAGCAACGCACCATCGAGCGATCCGCTCCGGGCCATTGAGGTCAAGGCGCTCAGCATGGGTGCCACCGGTCCGTAGCGACCGGCGGGGACCCGGAGGGCTCCGTGGGCAAAGCTGGCCTTGGTGACGGCCTTCTCGTAGGCCGCGGTCCACCGTGCTTGCTCCGACGATGGGGCTGACGTATAGCGATTGAGGACAGCACTGAGCGCGGGTCGGTTGGGCAGGGTCCTCAGTGGATCGATCACGAAGTCCTGGGCGGTGTTCACGGGATGGCGCACCCCGAACCACTTCTCGGGCGAGAAGAAGCCGATCGACTGGGAGCTGTCGGGCGTGGCGTTGTACGGGGGACCATAGGTGGCGACGGCACTGGTGCCGTCGAGTTCGGTGATCGCCGTCTGGGCAAAGTCGACCGGATCGTTGGCCGTCCAGCTCTTGAGGGTGACCGGATGTTCGTCGGGCGACGAGAAGATGATGGCCAACCCGGCGATCAAGACGCCGACGACCAACAGGGCGACGAGCGCCTCCTTCAAGATGTCATAGGGGACGTAGGCACCATGCCAGTCCTCGACGTCTCGATCGGGGTTGAAGCGACGCGGCTTGTGCGCACCCTGCATTGCGCTCACGAGTCATCCTCGGTCTCTGCCGGTGACGGGTTGGGGGCCGAACTGGACGCGTCGCCCTCGACGTCGAACGGCGGCACAATGCCCCGACGCCTCACCATCAGCACATGCACTCCGGTGAGCGCGACGACGACCAGCGGGAGGAGCACGATGTGCCACATCAGCATCTGCCCGAAGTTCAAGACGTTGAAGATGGCGCCCGCCCCACTGGCGTTGATGCCGTCCTTGGCTTGCGTGGAGATCCATTGGGAGTCGAAGTTCTGCTGGGACAGATAGCCGGTGAAGGCGGCACCGACCGAGATCACGAAGGTGACAACTCCGGTGATCCACGTCAGGCGTCGGTTCCCCCTCCACGCCGCCATGAAGAACTTGCCCCACAGGTGGATCACCATGAAGAAGAAAAAGGCCTCGACGCTCCAGAGGTGCAGTGAGTTCACGAAGAGGCCGACCGAGGACACGTGCCACCAGGTGGGTCCCATGATGGCCAGGACGCAACCGGTGAGGATCACCCAGGTGAGGCTGACCAGCGTCAGGATCCCGAATACGTAGATCCACGAGGCCATATAGGAAGGCTGCCTGTCCGGGAGCAGGCGTTCAGGTGGGAGCGCCGCAACCGCAGCCTTCCGGGCCCTCGCCGTCCACTGCCTCGAATCGGATTCGGCGTCCGCCTGTGGGCCGGGACTGCCGGTTTCGATGCTCATCGGTTGCGCCTCTTTCCTCGACGGAACGGAATGAGAATCGCTCCGACGAACACCACCACCATGAGTGCGATGAGGAGGGCGTTGGCCACGGAAAGCTGGATGAAGCCCCAGTGCAGGTAGTGGCCCGGCCCGTTGAGGTTGACCAGGGCCCTGATGGCCAACAAGGACATCATCGAATCACCCGGTGCTCGAGCCGAATCATCTCAGCCCGGAATCGTCTTCGCTGTTGAGAGCCGACATCATGGCTGCACTTCGCAATCGAGCCCGGTGCCAATAATGGCTAACTCTCCCGGGGTCTAGGGCAGCGAAAGTCCGAGCGAAGGCGGGACGCTCGGCTGCAAGCAGAGTAGCAGGGGAACGGCCCGACTGAGAGAAGCACCCCTGACAGGCGGGGTTGCGTCATCGATGTGTATCGACGGGGTTCGCTCTCTTTGTCCACGGGTCGCGCCTACCCACCGCCGGCGCCACCACCTCAGATCTGAGGTAAACCCATCGGATTGGGAAAGGGGTAGAGGCCCGACTCCTGGAGCTCCCGAGCACACGGGACGAGAGCGTCATAGAGCGCGCCGATGGCATCATCGGCGAGCGAGGCGTAGGCCTCCTCAGCCAGGACGTCGGTGGTCACTTCGATCGACTCACGCAAGGCCAGACCGTCGTCGGACGCCGCCCCGTCCGGACGGAACAGGCCCCGACGCGACAGGCGGGCCGCCGCGTCCTCCCACTGCGCCCTGCTCCATCCCCGGTTGTCCCGCAGGACCTCGGTCGGGATCGCATCGGCGGCGGCGGCCAGCACATGGGCCTCGCAGCCATCCAGGCCGTGCGCCACCAGCGCCGCCACGTGCCCGTCACCTCGGTGCTCACGCAGCGTGGTGCAGGCCTGCCAGAGCTCCGCCAGCGCCAGCTGATGCTCGTCCAGTCCCCGGCGCACGAGCTCGGTCTCGATCGAGGCCCACAGGGCCCGGTTCACGCCCGTCAGGGTCCGCCCCGCACCCGAACAGCGTGACGAGGCGATCCGCAGTCGGGGCAAGGCCCCTGCCGCCTCGCCCAGCGCGTCGGGCGAACACAGCTCGCCCAGCGCGTCGGACCCGGCGGCGGCCCGCACCACCGTCAACGCGGCGGGGTCGACCACCTTCCAGCAACCGGGCACCGCGTCGGCCACCATTGCCGGCTCGAAGTTGAAGAAGGCCGCGGACACCGGGCCGGCACCCACCCCGGCCCAGCGGCGCGGCCCGAGCGGCGAAGTAGCCGGTCCAGAACCCGACGAGGCCGCTGTCACGCAGGGCGTGACGGCAGGGCCGGGCGAAGTAGGTGACGGCGTGCAGCGATTCGAGAGCCACCCACAGGTCGCGGGCGCTGCGGCGCTGGGTCAGCGAGTGACCTGACGCACCCCGGTGGGCGACGGAGCGCCGTTCGAGGCGGCGACGGCGCCACCGACCAGCGGTTCGACGTCAATCCGCTCGGGCACCGGCTCGGGGTCCATCTCGGTGCGCTCGTCGTCGGGGCGGGGGTCGGACGCCACGGTGGAGTATTCACCGTCAGCCGATCGACGCACGACCACGGCCCGCTTGCGCTTGCCGATCCCGTGGACCCCCTGCATCTCCAGGCAGATCTGGTAGGCCAGGGCCGCCACGATGACGGGGACGACGATGGTGGCGATACGGAAGAACCACAGCACCTCGTTGAGCGAGATGTGGAAGAAGTTGGCCAGCACGTCCGTCGAGCTGGCCGCGAACAAGGTGAAGAGAAGGGCCAGCATCGCCGCACCGGCGGCCGTGCGTTTGGGGCGATCCCGCGGCCGGTCCAGCAGGTTGTGCAGCATGACATCACCCGTCATTCGGCGTTCCATCGCCGGCCAGATGCCGGCGATGGTGAAGATCAGGCCGGGGAACACCACGGCCGGCAGGAGAACCTCGAACGGGATGGTGTAGCCCCAGCCCGTCCACTCCCACGACGGCATGATGCGGAGCGCGCCGTCGAGCCAACCCATGTACCAGTCGGGCTGCACGGCATAGGAGATCTTGGACGCGTCATAGGACCCGAATTGCCAGATCGGGTTGATCTGGGCGAACGCCCCGAGCAGGGCGCAGGCCGCCGTGACCATGAAGAGGAAGCCGGTGGTCTTGGCCATGAAGGTCGGGAACATGGGTGAGCCCACCACGTTGTTCTCGGTGCGACCCTCGCCGGCGAACTGCGTGTGCTTCTGCGCCACCAGGAGGGTCAGGTGGGCGCCGATCAGGCCCAGCAGGACGAGCGGGATGATGAGGACGTGGATGATGAAAAAGCGCGGGATGATGATGCCGGTCCCCGGGAACTGCCCACCCCACAGGAACGTCACCAGGTAGGTCCCGACCAGGGGGATCGACTCGGCGATGGAGTAGCCGATGCGGAGGCCCGTCCCCGAGATCAGGTCGTCGGGCAACGAGTAGCCGATGAAGCCCTCGAAGATGGCCAGGGTCAGCATGGTGACGCCGATGATCCAGTTGAGCTCCCGGGGCTTGCGGAAGGCGCCGGTGAAGAAGATCCGGGCCATGTGCACGATGATCGAGCCGGTGAAGATGTCGGCAGACCAGTGGTGCATCTGGCGGACCAGCAAGCCACCGCGCACCCCGAAGGAGATGTTGACGGTGGAGCTGAACGCCTCCGACACCCGCTGGCCGTTGAGCGGGTGGTAACAGTTGGTGGCGGTGGCGGCGCAGTGGTAGATGACCTGACTGGCCGACGGGACGAAGTACAGGGACAGGAACACCCCGGTGGCCAGCAGGACGACGAAGGAGTACAGCGAGATCTCGCCCAGCATGAACGACCAGTGGTCGGGGAAGATCTTGTCCAAGAAGACCCGGCCGCCCTTGGCGATGCCGAGCCGGTCATCGAGGTCGTTGACGATGCTGCCGGCCCGGCCGTAGGGACCGAGGGCGGCCTTGGCCTGGCGCTTGGTCCGCGGGGTGGTGGTGGGCGCGCTCACGTGGTGTTCGACCTCGTCCAGTACCCCGGGCCCACCGGTTGGTCATAGCCCGCCTGGGCCGCCAGGTAGCCGTTGGCATCGAACATCAGGGGCAGCTGGGGCAGGGGGCGGGGGGCGGGGCCGAACTGGGGGACGGCCCCGTTGCGCACGTTGAACATGGATTGGTGGCACGGGCACACCAGCAGCTCCAACTCCTGCTCGTAAAGGCCGACGGGGCAACCGAGGTGGGTGCACGCCTTCGAGTACGCCACGTAGCCGGCCGGGGCCCACGTCTCCCGCCCCGGCACGGTGGTGAAATCGGTGCGCTGGACCCGGATGAGCACCGTCTGGTCGACGGCCTGACCCTCGTCGGTGTTGACCCTCCCTCTCGGATAGACGGTCATGAGGCCACCCACCACCAGCGTCTCCTCCTCCACCGGCCGGCCGTTGGAGTCGACCAACCTGGTCCCCTTGCGCCAGTTGGTCACCGCCAGTGTGTCACCCGGCAGCGGGCCCAGTGAACGTAGGAGCGGGAACATGGCGACGATGCCGAAGATGCCGGCGCCCAGGGCGAAGAGGCCGCCCAGCAACTTGCGGCGCTTGACCACCACCGCCGTCCGCTCGACCAGCGCCGCCGACATCAAGTCGCGTTCCTCGGTGCTGGAGGCCAGCACATGGCGTTCCTCGACGAAGGGGCCCTGAGGCATGAGGTACTTGCCCCAGGCCGTCAGCCCGAAGCCGAGCAGGAAGAGGCCGGCCCCGATGGTGCCGCCGAGGATCCAGGGGTCCCAGTTCTGCCAGTAGGCGGCGCCGAAGCCGGCGATGAAGATGATGGCCAGCACGAAGATGCCGCCCACGATCGCCTCCACCCGCTGTGGATTCCTGGCCGCATCCCCCAGGTGCGGATCATCGAACGCCGCGATCGGCATCGGCACCTTGGTGCGCGTCGGTTCGTGGAGGTCGTCGCTCACGAACGCTCTCCGATCCAGAAGCAGATGAGCGCCAGCCCGCCCACGCCGAGGAGCAGGGCCACGAAGCCCTCGGCCACCGGGCCCACGCCCCCGAGATCGGCACCGCCCGGATCCACCGGGTGCTGGATGTTCTGCGTCACGTAGGCCACCACGTCACGGACCTGGGCGTCCGAGAGATTGCCCGAGAACCGGGGCATGTTGGCCGGCCCGATCCGGATGGCTTCGGCGATCTGCTGTGGCGTCACCCTCTTATTGTTCAGTGTCGGCGCGTTGGTGCCAAATGCCAGGGCGTCCCCGGCGCCCGTAATGGTGTGGCAGGCGGCGCAGTTCAACGAGAACAAGTTGGCCCCGTCGGAGACGTCGGCCGCGTTCAGGTGCGGAGTGGGGACGGCCGGTACGGCGGGGTCCAGCGAGTTGATGTAGGCGGCCACCTGGAGGGCCTGCGCGTTGGTGAGCACGGGCGGCTTGCGCTCGGCTTCGATTGCCTTGACATTGACCGCCGGCATGCGGCCGGTGGTGATCCAGAAGTCGATGGTGGCCGTACCCACGCCCTGCAGGTTCGGTCCGATGGAGGCCTGGCCGTTCGGGGCCACGCCGTTGGCCTGGGACCCGTGGCAGCTCGAACACGTCTGGTCGTAGAGCAACTTGCCCGCCTGGGCCTGCGCCGTGGGGGGGTTGGTGTAGGTGATGGCGGCGCTGCCGTAGCTCACGATGTGACCGCCGCTGCAGTGTTTGAAGGTGCTGTTGTTGGGATTGCCCGTGTTGTAGACGTTGCTCACGCCCTTGAGGTTGACCGTGCCGCACGTCGCGCCCTTGGCCGTCGGCTTCAGCGACGAGGCCGGCGTGTTGTTCGGTGAGGTCGTCGGTGTGGTGGCCGGCGCCGGTGTAGCCGCCGGCGTCGTGGTCGTGGTGGTGGACGTGCTGGCCCCCTCGGCGCCGGAGCCCGGGAAGAAGAGGGCCAGCCCGCCGAGGGTGGCCACGGCCAGCAGGGCGCCCGGAAGGAAGACCCGGTGGCGCCTGGTCGGTCGTGAGGGGGGGTGGGGGCCGGGCATGTTTATTTGAGGAAGAACAGGCAGCTGAAGAGGCCGATCCAGACGATGTCGACGAAGTGCCAGTAGTAACTGACTCCCTGGACCGCCGCCAACTCCCCGGGGTCGCCTCCGACGTCACCCTTCATCCGACCGAGCAGGAAGCCCATGGCCAACAGGCCGATGAACACGTGGAGGCCGTGCAGGCCGGTCATGATGAAGAACAGCGACCCGTAAGAGTTGGTGTACCAACGGGTGGTGAGGAAGAGCCACTCGGTCGCCTGGTTCGCCAGGAACGCCGCTCCGAGAATCAGGGTGAAGATGATCCATCGGCGGGCCGACTTGCGGCGGCGCCATTCGGCCTGATTGACGGCGTACTGCATGGTAAAGCTGCTCGAGATCAGCACCAGGGTGAAGATGAGGCCACGGATGGTGTCGAGGTGGGTGCCGGGCGGCGGCCAGATGCCACCTGGGGCATTGGCGCGGATGGTGAAGAAGGCCGCAAAGAGGCCGCTGAAGAACATCAGCTCCGAGCCCAGCCAGATCATGACTCCGATGGCGAGCATGGGGGGTCGATCGTGGACGATCTTGCCCTGTGGCGCGGGGTGCTCGACCGAAACAGCCTGGGTCACAGGGCAATTTCTAGTCGACAAGACCAGGTGAGCGCCAAAAGGCAGGTGACGACGCTGCCCCGCCTGCCCGGTGCCCGGGGCTTCATCGCGCCGTCGGGATCACCAGGGGGATCGGGAGCGGCTCGGCATGGACGACGGCCAGCCGTCTGGTCGGTCGGGTCAGCGCAACGTAGAGGGTCCGCAATCCCCGTGTCGTCGCCACCGGCGGCCCCTCGCCCGCCCGATGCTCGCCGACCGAGGCCACCAGAGCCGGTTCGACGACCACCACGGAGTCGAACTCGAGGCCGTTGGTCTCATCGGCGGGGAGCAGCACCAGGCCGGCGACCAGGCCGTCGCCGTGCGGGTCACGCGGGTCGGTCGGGTGGAGCCCGGCGTCGGAGAGGGCTCGGGCCAGCTCGGGCAACAGGACGGCCGGGCCGAGCACAGCCACCCGCCCCGGCGACACCGCCGCCACTTCCTCGCGGGTGACCCGGGCGACCGTCTCGGCCAGGCCGGTGCGGCTCGCGCCCACGAGGCGAGGCGTCTCGCCCGATTGCCGGACCGGCCGCGGTGGCGCAATGCCCGGAGCGGCCACCGCCAGGACCTGGGCCGCCACTTCGACCACTTCGGCCGGGGTGCGGTAGCTCACCGTCAATTCCACCAGGCGGTTCTCGCGTCCGGGGTTCAAGTGGCGGGTGATGTCGTCCCAATCCTGCGGGGCCCACGGACCGGTGGCCTGGGCGATGTCGCCCACCACCGTCATCGATCCCGAGAGCGACCGGCGGGCGAGCATGCGCAGCTGCAACGGAGAGAGGTCCTGTACCTCGTCGACCACGATGTGCCCGAAGGAGCGGATCTCGTCGTCCCCGGTGATGGAGGCGCCGCCCGTCGGCATGGGGTTGGCGGCCAGGCCCTGGGGCCAGAAGCCGACGTCCTGGGCGCTCCCCTCCTCGGCCCGAACCTGACGGGAACGGGGGGACGTGCCGTTCCGCGGCGCGGCCCGAGCAACGTGCGCGCCTCGTCGATCAGCGCGGCGTCGCCCACCGTCCACGGGACCTCATCCAGCCCGACACTCCGCGGGCGGTAGAGCCGACGCACGTCATCATCATCGAGGATCCCCTTGCCGGCTTCGGCCAACAATGGCCGAGCGCCCAACAGGTCGTGCAGCAGTTCATGGGGCGACAGGCGAGGCCACATCCGGTCCAGGGCTTCGGCTACCTCCGGGGCCTTCCGCAAGCGCCGGGCGAGATCGGCCTGCTCTTCGGCGCTCGGACCGCCCTCCTCCACGGTCTGCGATCCCCGCGTCAGGCGTTGGCGGTAGTCCTCGGCCAGGGCACGGACCACTTGCGACTCGACGAAGCGGCGACGCGCGTTGTGGGTGCCCGGTCGTCGACGCGCCAGGGCGACAATCTCTTGCGTCTGGCCGACCCGCAGGCGCAACACACCGGCGCCGAACGGCACCTCGACGTCGCGTCGCAGCGGTCGCTGCCGGGTGCGCACGGCGCGGGCGAGCACATCGACCATGCGCACGTCGCCCTTGAGCTTCGCCGTGGCGGCATCGTCGACCCCGCCGACCCGGATTTCGGGCACCAGTCCGGCCACGGTGGACAGGCTGACTCCGGTCTCCCCCAGCGACGGGAGCACCTGCTCGATGTAGCGCAGGAAGAGCGGGTTGGGCCCGACCACCAGGACTCCCTGTCGCTCCAATGGGAAGCGGTGGGTGTAGAGCAGATAGGCCGCCCGGTGCAGGGCCACGGCGGTCTTCCCGGTACCGGGTCCACCCTGGACCACCAGGATCCCCGAGAGCGGTGAGCGGATGATCTCATCCTGTTCCCGCTGAATCGTGCCGATGATGTCGCCCATGCGCCCGGTGCGGGCCTGGCCGAGGGCCGAGAGCAGGGCACCGGGGCCACCCAGGACCATGCCTTCGGAGAGCAGGCGCTCCCCGGCCGAGCCGTTGGAGGATCCGGCCTCGGGCACGGGCAGGATGGGTGCCCCGGGTGCCCTCGATGGGTCGACGAAATACTCGTCCTCCAACCCGAGTACGGCCCGACCCCGCACGGCCAGGTGTCGGCGGCGGGCCAGGCCTTGCGGGTCGAGCCCGGTGGCTCGGTAGAAGGGCTCGGCCACCGGGGCGCGCCAGTCCACCACCAGTGGCTCGTGGTCTGGGCCCGACACCGCCAAACGCCCGATGTGGAATGACTCACCGAGCAGCGATCCGTCTTCGTTGTCCCCTTCGGGAAAGCGGTCGATGCGACCGAAGTAGAGCGCCTGGTCGCCGATGTCCAATTGCTCCAGGCGGGCCAGGCTGGTGCGCACCACGATGTCGCGCTCGGTGCGAGACTGGAAAGTGCCGCCCTTGCCCAGATCGAGGACGCCTTGGAGCATCTGGCGCGCCTCACCGCGCATGCCCTCCAAGCCGTCGTAGGCGCGATTGAGAAACTCCTGCTCAGCCTCTAGATCGGGATGGTTCGGCACGGCTCCCCTTTCTCCCCTCGCCCGTCAGGGAAACGGTTCAGCTTAGGCGACGGCCGACGACCCGGAGGCACGGCGCCCGACGCCTACGATGAGCCGGGCGGACGAGGCGAAAGGACCCACATGCTCATTTCGACGATGAACGACGTGCCCGGGCACAAGGTGACGTCCGTCCTCGGCGAGGTCTTCGGCCTGACCGTGCGCTCGCGCAACGTCGGATCGAACGTGGGTGCCGCCTTCAAGTCCCTCAAGGGCGGAGAGCTCAAGGGCCTGACCAAGAACCTCCAGCTGAGCCGGGAGGAGGTGACCGGTCGCATGGTGGCCGAGGCCGAGGCCCGGGGCGGCAATTGCGTGCTCGCCATGCGGTTCGACACCTCCGAGATGGGCGGGAACTGGACCGAGATCTGCGCCTACGGCACGGCGGTCGTCATCGAGCCGCTCGGGTGAACCCCGCGCCGGGCCAGGCGGAGCTCGGCCTCGTTCGGGCGTGCCTGCGTCAACCGGTGACCCGCACGCCGGTGTGGTTCATGCGCCAGGCCGGACGGTCGTTGCCCGAGTACCGCGCCGCCCGCGGCGAAGGCTCCATCCTCGCGGCCATCGCCGATCCTGCGCTCTCGGCCGAGCTCACCCTCCAACCGGTCCGGCGCTACGGCGTCGATGCCGCCATCTTGTTCTCCGACATCGTGGTGCCCGTCCATGCCATAGGTTTCGGGATCGACGTCGAGCCGGGCCGGGGCCCGGTGGTGGCCGAGCCGTTCCGCTCGGCCGATGACCTGCGCCGGTTACGCCCGCTGGAGCCCGAGACCGACGTGCCCTATGTCACCGACGCGGCCCGCCTGGTGGCCCGCGAGCTGGCGGGCACCGGTACCGCCCTCATCGGCTTCGCCGGTGCGCCGTTCACCGTGGCCAGCTATCTCATCGAGGGCGGGCCGTCTCGCACCTTCACCAAGGTGAAGTCACTGATGCACGGTGACCCGGCCCTGTGGGAGCGGTTGACGGCTCGTCTGGCCGCCCTGTCGGTGACCTTCCTCCGGGCCCAGGTCGAGGCCGGGGCGCAAGCGGTCCAGCTCTTCGACAGCTGGGCCGGTGCGCTCTCCCCCGACGAGTACGAGCAGTTCGTCCTCCCGACCACGCGGGCCGTCTTCGACGGGATCGCGGACCTCGGCGTGCCCTCCATCCTTTTCGGCGTGGGCACCGGTGAGCTCCTCGGCCTCATGGCCACGGCGGGCTCCGACGTGGTCGGTGTCGACTGGCGGGTGCCGCTCGACGCGGCCCGCCGACGCGTCGGACCGGACCTGGCCGTGCAGGGCAATTTGGATCCGGCCCTCTGCGTGGGCGCCCTGGCCGGTCGTCGAAGCGGCCACCCGGCAGGTGATGGCCCGCGGCGCCGCCGACGGGACCGGGACCGGACACGTGTTCAACCTCGGGCATGGCGTGCTCCCCGAGGCCGATGTCGGGATCCTGGCCGCGGTCGTCGACCTCGTGCACGCCGAGAGCACCCGGGGATGAGCGATCCGAACGCGCCGGTCGGGGTTCTCGTCATGGCGCACGGAACCCCGGAGAGTCCCGCCGACATCGCGCCCTTCTACACGCGGATACGTCGGGGCCGCCCGCCCTCGCCCGAACAATTGTCCGAACTGGAACGGCGGTACGCCGCCATCGGCGGCACGTCGCCCCTCAACCAGGTGACGGCCGCTCAGGTGGCCGGCCTCACCGCCGAGCTGACGCGGCGAGCCGGCGATCGCTTCACCGTCGCGTTCGGAGCCAAGCACACCGCCCCGTTCATCGAAGACGCCGCCCTCGAATTGCGCGCCGGCGGGCGCGACGTCATCGGCCTGGTGTTGACGCCGCACGGATCGACCATGGGCTCGCAGGAGTACTTCGAGCGGGCCGAGACCGCGCTCGGGTCGCAGTGCCGTTTCCATGCCGTGCCGCCCTGGTACGCCGACCCCGGGTTCGTGGCCCTGATGGCCGCTCGAGTCAACGAGGCCCTGGCGGCACTCGCACCCCCCTCCGAAAGCGACGCGGTACCCGGTCATCTTCACCGCCCATTCGCTGCCCGAGCGGGTGCGGTCCATGGGCGACACCTATCCCGAGCAGCTGGAGACATCGGCTCGCCTGGTGGCCCAGGCCGCCGGCCTCTCCCGCTGGCTGGTGGCCTGGCAGAGCGCGGGCCGCACACCCGAACCATGGCTCGGCCCCGATGTGCGCGAGGTGGTGGGTCAATTGGGTCGTACGGGTCACACCCATGGCGTGGTGGTCTGCCCCATCGGATTCGTGGCGGACCACCTGGAGATCCTCTACGACATCGATATCGAGCTGGCCGACGTGGCGTGGCGCACGGGCCTGCGCTTCGCCCGCACCGCATCACTCAACGACGACAGCGCCTTCATGGGTGTCCTGGCCGACGTGGTCTGCACCGCCGCGGCACGGTGTGACTGAGAGCGATGCCCGTGTCACGCGTCGCGGTGATCGGCGGAGGGATCAGCGGGCTCGTGGCGGCCTGGGAGTTGACGGGCGGCGACGCCGGTGCGAGGCCCGGGGCGCCCCGGATCACCTTGGTCGAAGCATCGGCCCGATTGGGCGGCCCCTTGCACAGTGAGACGTTCGGGAGCGCCGTGGTCGATCTCGGCCCGGATGGATTTCTCGGTCGCCGACCCGAAGCGCTCGATCTCTGCCACGCAGTCGGACTCGGCGAATCGCTCGTGCCCATCGGCGGCCGGGGGGCCGGGGTCTGGGCGCGTGGGCGGGTTCGCCCGCTCCCCGAAGGGCTGGCGCTGGGCGTCCCGTCCCGGTTCTGGCCGTCGGCGCGTTCTGGCATCCTCGGAATGCGCGGCGTGGCCGGCCTGGCCCGGGACGCCCTCCTGCCCCGGCCCGACCTGCGGGGGCCCATCGGCGACCGGTCGGTGGGCCCACTGGTGGCCCACAAGCTGGGGCGGCGGGCGGTCGACCGGCTGGTGGATCCCCTCATCGGGGGCATCCACGCCGGCTCGGTCGACGACATGTCGACGGCAGCCACCTTCCCGCCGCTGCTGGCGGCGGCCCAACGGCGGGGCAGTCTCATGCGCGCCCTCCGGGCTGAGGTTCCCGCCCCGGGTCCCGATGCACCACCGCTGTTCTGGGCGCTGGACGGCGGCATGTCGTCGTTGGTGACCCGGCTCGGCGCCGCCCTCGTCGCCCGGGGGGTCGACGTCCATCTGGCGCACCCGATCGGCGCCCTGGAGCGGCGGGGTACCTCGTGGGCCGTGAGACACGGAGATCGGGTCCTCGAAGCCGACGGTGTCGTGATCGCCACCCCGGCCCCCATCGCCGCCGGCCTGCTGCAGCCACACGACGACGAGCTCGGTGCGCTCCTGGGCGGCATCGACTATGCCTCGGTTGCCCTGGTGACGTTGCGGGTGGCCGATGACTCGGTGACCACCCCGCTGACCGGTACCGGTTTTCTGGTGCCGCGACGGAGCGCCGGGCGGCGCGACGACGAGCAGTGGGCCGTCACGGCGGGCACGTACCTCTCGCAGAAATGGCCGCATCTGGCCCGTCCCGGGGAACACCTCATACGGGCCTCGCTGGGTCGCTTCGGCGATGACCGGGCCGACGCCTGGACCGACGCCGAGGTGATCGAACGGGTCTGGGACGAGCTGGGTGCGCTGGTCGGAGTGTCCGGTGCCCCGATGGAAGCCCGGGTCACCCGCTGGCCGCTGGCCTTCCCGCAGTACCGCGTGCACCATCTGCTCCGGACCACCGGTATCGAAGCGGCGGTGGCCCGACTCGGCGGCGTGGCCGTGGCCGGGTCGGCCTATCGCGGCGTGGGCATCCCAGCCTGCATCGCCAGCGGAAGGGCCGCCGCGCACGCGGCCATGCTCGCAGCCACGACGTGAGCGGCGCGGCGCGCCGTGGCCGGATCCTGCTGCCGTCTCTGGCCTCCGGGCTCCTCCTGGCCCTTTCCCTCCCGCCGTGGGGGTGGTGGCCCCTGGGTCTCGTCGGCGCCGGACTGCTCTACTGGCGTCTGGCCGCTCTGCCCTGGCGGGCGCGACTGTGGTCGGGGTGGTGGGCCGGTATCGGCTGCTTCGCCCTGGGGCTCATGTGGGCCCGGGCGTTCAATTGGTACGGCGCACTCGTGCTCATCCTGGTCGAAGCCCTCTTCATGGCCGCGGCGGCGGGACTCACCCCCCCATGGCGCGGTCGCGCCCCCGCCTACGTGGCCGCCTTCACCCTGACCGAGGCCGTCCGCATGACGTGGCCCTTCGGCGGCCTCCCCCTGGGCGGCGTGTTTCTCGGTCAGGCCGATGGGCCCTTGTTGCCCCTGGCCCGGTTGGGCGGGCCCTTGCTCCTCACGGCCGCGGTGTGGGCGGGCGGAGTCGGCGTCGCCACGTTCGTCTCCGGCATGGATCGGGTGCGCGTCCGGGGTGCGATCGTCCTGGTCGGCCTGGCCGTGCTGGTCCTGGTCGGTGCGGCGGCGCCCGATGGTGGCCCGCCCGTGCGGTCCATCTCGGTCGCCCTGGTCCAAGGGGGTGGGCGTCGCGGTCTGAACCAGGAGGACGTGCCGCCGGCCATGGTGTTCTCGGCCCAACTGGCCGCCAACGTCCAGGTCGGACATCACCGTCCTTCGCCCTCGCTGGTGCTGTGGCCCGAAGATGTCATCGCCCTGTCGGGATCCCTGGCCGGTTCGCCCCAGGCGGCGACGATGAGCCGGATCGCCCGGCATCTGCGGACCACGCTGGTGGCCGGGGTGACCGAGCCGGTGTCTCCGACGACGTTTCGCAATGAGATCGTGGCCTGGGGGCCCTCCGGCCGCATCGTGGCGACGTTCGAGAAGGTGCACCGGGTCCCCTTCGGCGAGTACGTGCCCTTCCGCTCGCTCGTCTCCCACCTGGCCGACCTGTCCCAAGTACCGCTGGACGCCGTGCCGGGTCACGGCACCGGGCTCATGCGCACGCCAGCCGGACCGCTGGGGGCACTGGTCTCGTTCGAGGTGTTCTACGCCGGTCGCAGCCGCACCTCGGTGCGAGCCGGCGCGGAGCTGCTCGTCGTGCCGACGAACACCTCGTCCTACGCCACGGCCCAGATCCCGACCCAGGAGGTGGCCGCCGATGCGGTGCAGGCGGTCGAGACCGGTCGCGATCTGGTTCAGGCCGCTCCGACCGGGTACAGCACCATGGTCAACCAGGTGGGAACGGTGGTGCAGCGTTCGGTGCTAGGCCAGCCGGCTGTGGTGAGCGCCACCGCGGCGCTGCGTCGGGGATTCACCGTCTACGACCATCTCGGCGACCTCCCGGTGCTGCTGTTGGCCCTGGCGGCCCTCGCCGCCGGCTGGCGTCGCCAGCGCCGCGCCACCCGTCATTCGTAGTACCCCGAATGGATGTAGACGCAGGGAATGTTCGCCGCCACGAACATGGCGTGGTTCGACGGGTCATCTTCGAGGGCCAGGCGCAGATTGAAGCCGCGCTGGCGCAGATCCGCCACCACCTGTTGCTTGAACGATGTCACCTGTGCGTAGTCACCCCGGTCGCGCATCACCAGCAGATCCCATCGCAGCCCGTAGCGCTGCAACCAGGCCAGCGTCTGCGGTTGCACGCGCAGCGGGCGTCCGGTCAACAGGATCACCGCCAGGGACGAGTCCAAGAGTTCCAGGAGCCGGGCCACTTCCTCAATGACAGGATCGTCGCCACAGGCCTCGAAAAAGGCGGACCAGTCGCGGTTCCCCTGCTCAATGAAGTGTTGTCGGCCGGCGGCGTCGGACAGGACCCCGTCGATGTCGAAGATGACCGCGTCGCCCCATTGACGGGACGGGCCATCGACCTCCTTCCATCGCCAATTGGGCTTGACCTGCTCTGTCGTGCTCATTCGGCCCGAGCCAGACCGAGGCCCAGACCGAGACGGAGGTGGCGAGACACGATCGATCAGCCTATCGGGCAGGTGCCCTTCCCACGACTGGGCCAGCATGGGCTCTCTGGCGGACTTCGACCCCCCGTTGGTGGCACGATGGACGCTGCATGACCCTCGAAGCCGCCGTTGAGGACCAGCGATGCACTGGCGACACGGCCCGATGCCGGGGTGTCGGTCGACGTCGCCCTCGGACAGGCGGATCATGGTGGTGGGCGACCTCCTGCTCCCCTCCCCACCGTCGGCGAGCTCGTTGGCGGCGTGTCGCGACATCGCCCAGACGCTGTCCGAATGGCAGGGCCCCGGCATCGTCGTGGTCTGCGGCCAACTGGTGGCCACCGGGTGCCCCGGGGCACCGGGCCCGGCCGAGGTCCTTTCCCTCCACCGCGACCTGACCGCGGCCTTCACGTCCTTCGCCGCCCGGCCCGAGACGCAGATCATGGTGGTCCTGCCGGAGGCGGAGGAGCACGATGAGCTGGTCGCCGCGCTCACCAAGCTCGGTGTGGTGGTGCATCCCGCGGTTGACTTTCAGTGCGTGACCGGCGTAGGGATACGCAAGGTACTGGTGCGTGCCGGCACGCAACGACCCGACCTGGCCCAACCGGTTGACGTCGCGCCCGATGACGATCGGCCGTGGCTCGTCGGGATGGAGCGCCTCGACGACCCGCGCCAGGCTCGTCGATTCGTCACCTCCCGTCTCCTGTACCGCCGGCTCAGGCGCTATCTGTGGGTGCCACCGCTCGTGTTGGCCGCCATCGCCCTCCTGCTCCGCCTCGAATTCGTGAGTGGATGGACTGGGCCATGTGTTCCGCTCCCCCGTCAACAGCGGGCGCTGGAACATGCGTACGCGGCGAGCTGGTTCTCCCGGTTCCTGGTCACCGTCATCCTGGCCTTCGCGTTGTTGGCGGTGTTGGGCGTCGTTGTGGCCCTCACCTCCCGTGGTATCTGGCGCGCCCTTGGCGGTGGGGATCTCGCCTCACCCTGGGCGTCGGGGCGGGCGCCCCCAGGGGACCCAGCCCACCGCGTCCTCCCTGATCAACGTGGGGGCACTGGACGCCCTGGACGCCACCAGGCTGGCTATCGAGGGTGGGGCCAGCGGCCTGGTCGCCGGGGGTGCGCTGGTCCCCGAACTGACCCACCTCGACACCGGGTTCTTCGCCTGCCCCGGGGCCACGTCCGAGCTGGTGCACGAGCACCGCGGGCGGTTCGGTCTCCCACCGACCTTTCTGCACCACCGCCAGTCGGCCACCTTGGAGATCGAGACCGGAGCCGACCTGCACGTCCGCCTCATGCAGGCCGAGGTCGATCTGCCCTTGGCCACGCTGGGCGAGCGTCTGATCACCAGCGACACCATCGTCAAGGGCCGCACCCACGCCGCCGAGCTCCACCCGGAACTGGTGGCCAGCTGGCCGGGCGGTGCCTCGTGGCCGCCGGCCCCCGAAGTGGCGGCGGACCGCATCCGGGTGCGCCGGATCCGCCGGCTGGCGGCCACCGCGCTCTTCGTGGCCGGTGTGATCGACCTGCTCTCGGCCTTCACCGAGCCCCTGCGTGACCACCTGCACCTGATTCAGGAGTATCTCCCCATCGGCGTGGCCCAAGCGGCGGGTGCCCTGGTGGCACTGTCGGGGATCGGGATGGTCATGCTGTCGCGCGGCGTCCTTCGGGGTCAGCGCCGCTCCTGGATGATGGCGGTGGCCCTCCTCGCCACCACGCTGGCGCTGCACCTCGTCCACACCCTCGACGTCGTCGACCTGCTCGTGGGTGCGGCGGTCCTGGTCCTCTTCATCGTCCAGCGTGAACGGTTCCGGGCCCAGACCGAGCAGGGCACGATCGTCTCCGCCGTCCTGATTCTGCTCATCGGCGGGGTGACGGCCACGTTGGGAGCCTTCGTCGGGGTGGAGGTGGCCGGGCGCGTGCACCACCACCCGCTGCCCGGATGGCCCGACGTCCTCTTGGGGTCGGTCGAACGGCTCATCGGGGTGCAGTCGATCGCCTTTCCCCCGCACATCAACCGTTACGCATCGTGGAGCCTGCTGGCCGTGGGGATCACGTTGGTCGTCTTCGCCCTGTACGTGCTGACCCGCCCCGTGGTGGATCGCCGGATCCTCACCGGCCGCGGCACGGTCGGTCGTCGGGCCGCCGAGATCCGGGCCCGCGACATTGTGCGCCGCCACGGCACCGGGACCCTCGACTACTTCGCCCTGCGCGACGACAAACAGTGGTTCTTCCACCGCGACTCCATGGTGGCCTACGCCATCCTCGGTGGGGTCTGCCTGGTCTCGCCCGATCCCATCGGCCCCTTTTCCGAGCGGGCCCACGTGTGGGATGCCTTCCGCCGCTACGTCGACCGCCACGGGTGGGGACTGGGCGTCATGGGTGCCGGTGAGGAATGGCTCCCCACCTACCAGGCCTCGGGCATGCGCTTCCTCTACATCGGCGATGAGGCAGTGGTGGACCCACGTCAGTTCTCACTCGAGGGCGGCAAGATGAAGGGGTTGCGCCAAGCGGTCAATCGGGTGGCCCGGTACGGCTACACGGTCCGTTTCCTGGACCCGGCCAAGCTGGCCCCCGAGGACGCGGCTCGTCTGGTCGAGCTGATGGCGAAGAACCGGCGGGGTGAGCAGGAGCGTGGGTTCTCCATGATGTTGGGCCGGCTCTTCGATGCCCGCGACAGCGGCCTCCTCCTCACGCTGGTCGAAGGGCCCGACGGGAGCCCGGTCGCCATGTGCCAGTTCGTGCCGTCACCGGCCATCGGTGGGTACTCCCTCGACCTCATGCGCCGAGATCCCGACGAACACCCCAATGGATTGCTCGATTTCGCTCTGTGCTCGACCATCGCCCACCTGAAAGAGATCGGCATGAAGGGCCTGAGCCTCAACTTCGCCGCCCTCCGCTCCGTGCTCGATGGTGAGTCGGGCGACGGCGTCACCCAGCGGGTCGAACGCTGGGCCTTGCGGCGCCTCTCGGGCGTGCTGCAGATCGAGACGCTGTGGCGCTTCAACGCCAAGTACGAACCGACCTGGCTCCCCCGCTACATCGTCTTCGACTCCGCCGAGCAATTCGTCCCGGTGGTCGTCCAGATCATGCGCGCCGAGTCCCTGACCGAGGTCCCGGTCATCGGCCGCCTCCTCACCACCGGCGTGGCCAAACGATCCGGGCCGGCCGTGCCCGAAGAAGTGCTGGCCGTCATGGACGACGTCGACCGCACCGATGGGTCCCTCGAGGCCGAGGAGGCAAGCCCGGTCGGTCCGGGGAGTTAGACGAGTTCGACTCCGCCCGGACCGACCTGAGCCTGAGGCGGCTCAGCCGTTGAACGTGCCGTTCGCCTGGTCGCTCGTCAACGTGGACTCGAAGGTCGCCTCGGTGGTGGACCCATTGACGTCCAGGGCGTTGTGCTGGTTGTCGCCGCTCGCTCCACCGGAGACGAAGACCACCGGGAAGACGTAGGAGGCCCACAGGGAGAGCCAACCGGCCGGACCGTTGTATTGCTGCCCGGCCTGTCCGGCATCACCGAACGGTGCCGACCACATGAAGTCATTCACCGTCTGCATCCACAGTTGGTTGTCCAACTCAAGGCGTCCGGCACCGACCTCATTCATGACGGCGCTCTCGTAGGCCGAATCACCCTCACCGGCCGACTCGCAGGCGTAGAAGATGTCGCAGGTGCTCGGGTCGCTCGCCACCAACGTGCCGCCGTCGGCGCCCGATGAGAAAGAGAACTGCCAGGCGGACGGGGTCAGGGCGGCCAGCTGAGCCCACGTGGCCGAGGAGCCCCCGAGGTCGGCCTGAGCGGTGGACACGAAGTCGACCGCGCTGTACCCGGCGCTGACGAGAGACGGGCTGACCGCCGCCAGGAAGCTCTCGTTGTCGCCCGTCACCGTGAGGAGGATCGGATTCGCCGGCAGGGCGACCGTGTTGCCCTCGGCCCAGCTGACGTAGGCGGCGGCCGCAATGGTGTGGTCGCCGGCTGCCTGAAGATAGGCCAGCTCGGCCTGAACCTGGGTCGGTGTCATGGTCGTCGAGTCCATGGAGATGACCGGGATGGCCGCCACGGGATTGGTGCTCGTCGGCGGTGGCGGGGCCACGGTGACCGTGTCGGGACTCGACGTCGCCGACGTGTAGTTCTGGTCCCCACCGTACGCGGCGGACACGACATAGGTTCCGGGAGCGGACACGGTGATGGCACAGGTGGCCGTCCCGCCGTTCACGACCGAGGTCGAGGTGGTGCACGCGGTGGCACCCGCCGTCCCGCTCACCGACCAGGTGACGTTGCCCGTCGGCGCAGCGGACCCAGAGGGGCCGGCCAGCGTGGCGGTGAAGGTCACTGATTGACCCGCCGTCGCCGAGCCCGAGCTGCTGGAGTCGGTGACCACATCGGTCGGCGAGACCGGAACCGGCGCGGTGTGCGTCAACGTGAAGTCGCCCGCGGCGATGCCTGACGTCAACATGCTCTCGAATTCGCTCTCGGTCATCCAACCCTTGGCGTCGAGGCGGAATCGCTCATTCTGCACGCCGTTACGGAAGGCGTCTTCGACGAAGGCGACCGGGTAGTTCTGCGCGGTCCACGACGTGAGCCAACCGGCCGGCCCGTCGTACGGCTGGGGGGTGCAGCCGGTCTGCGTGCAGGCCGTGTATCCGTCGTCGGAGTAGGGGACGACCCACACACCGGACGTGAAGCGCGCCGGCACCCAGCTTGGAGATGATCTCGGATTGGCCGGCGGACAGGTCCGACTGGACGCGTGCCTCATAGGCGGCGTCGCTCTCTCCGGGGACCTTGCAGGCATAGAAGGCGGTGCAGTTCGGGTCGTAGGTCTGGACGAAGTGTCCACCGGTGCCCGACTCCACGATGAAGTTGTAGACCGAGGGCGACAGGGCGGCCAACTGGGCCCACGTGGCGTCCCAGTTTCCGTCCTGATTCGCCCCGGGGCATCCGGACTCATAGGCGGGCTCCGTGCACACGCCTGACGCACCATCGGCGAAGCCGGTCACCACGGCCACCGCCATGGTGAAGCCGTCGGCCTTGAGGATCGGCTGCGCCCCGGCCAAGAAGGACTCGATCCCGTTGTCCGCCACCAGGAGGATGGGATTCGGCGGCAGGAGGGTCTGGGAGCCTTCGGTCCACGCCTGGTAC
Organism: uncultured Acidimicrobiaceae bacterium; assembly: GCA_963743785.1. GTDB lineage: Bacteria > Actinomycetota > Acidimicrobiia > Acidimicrobiales > RAAP-2 > Bog-473. The sequence goes on from CAVURD010000004.1 coordinate 333,575, forward strand.
TGGGCCGGGGTCACGGTGTGGTACCCCTGGCTCACCAGGTAGGACAGCTCTGCGGTGAGCTGTGTCGTGCTCACGCTTTCCTCATCGGGCCCGTTGCACACCGCCACGGTGCTCGCGCACCCGTTGTTCAGTTCGTGCCAGTCCACGACGGGAATCGAGGTGGGCACCGCGCCGGCCACCGTGACCACGTCGGTGTTCGATGACACCGCCGCGTAATTGGCATCGCCGCCGTAGGTGTCCGAGACCGCGTACGTGCCGACTCCAGATGTGGTGAGGACACACGTGGCGGCGCCCGCGGTCAAGGTCGTCTTTGAGGTCTTGCACGCCGTGATGCCGGCCGAGCCGCTCACCGACCAGGTGATCGTGCCGGTGGGGGCCTTCAATCCCGTGGGCCCCGTGACCTTGGCGGTGAAGGTGACCGATCCGCCCAGTGACGCCGGGTTCGAAGCGGTCGTGGAATCGCTCACGACATTGACGGCGCTGGCCTGGGCGACGGTCACCGTGTCGGAGGCGGACTTGACCGCTGCGTAGGTGGTGTCGCCGCCGTAGCTGTCCGAGACCACATAGGTCCCCACCTTGGTGACGGTGATGGCGCAGGTGGCCGTGCCCGCGCTCAGCGTGGTCTTCGAGGTCTTGCAGGCGGTGGCGCCGCCGGACCCGCTCACCGACCAGGTGATCTTGCCCGTGGGCGTCTTCGCGCCCGACGGTCCCGCAACGGTCGCGGTAAAGGTCACCGAGGTCCCCAGCTGAGGAGACCCGGTGGTGGCCGAGTTGCTGACCACGTTGGTCGGGGTGGTCAACTTGATGGCCGACGAAGCAGGCAACGACCCTGCACCGACCGTCGCGGCGGCGACGGATGTGAAGAGGATCGCCGACGTCAGGAACCCGGCCAATCGAAGCTTGCGCATTTACATTCCTTTTTTTGATTTCGGTACTTCTGATGTTCGGTACATTGATGCTGATGTTCGGTCCTTGATACCGGCAGAGCCGGATAGAGGGAACCTCTATCCGGCTCCGACCGGCTCTCGGCTACGGACGGTGCGGACGGCGACGAACAGAAGCTCTCACCAACGTGGCGCCCATGAAAATGAGCCCAACAGCGAGAACAGCCTCGGATGCGATGTGAGCTCCCGTGAACGCCAAGGTCCCCGCCGTGCTGCCTGAGGCCAACGCACCCACCGTGCTCGCCGACACCGGATCGGTTCCATAAATGGACATCTGATTACCTCCTCTCTGGTTTCATAGAAGATATCGACTATTTCGACTCTGCGGCGATCTGAAGGGCCCAGCGGTCAACTTTGCGACCGGTCAGCACCTCGACCCATGACCATGCGAACCAGGCCGCCCGTAGCCAGGCGAAGGCTTCCTGAGGGAACAGGAGCGCCGACGTCAACAAGTCAGCCTTCGTCCGGTGCGGCATCCGCCATGCCTCTCGGACGTCGCAGACGACGAACACGACAGGGAAGATCCACCAGAACCGCAGGAGATGCACGTGGCCGGACACCAAGATGGCGAACACGAAGAGTGCCACCCAGGACACGCGAAGGAGAGCTGAGACCATGCCGAGGAACTGCTGCCACCAGTCGATGACAGTCAGTCGGTTCACGCCGATCCGCTTGAGCTCGCGCACGGTTCCGACTTGCCACTTCAGGCGCTGCGCCCACAGGGTCTTGAGGGTCAGCATCGCTCCGGTGTACGCCCGGACGTCTGCGCTCACCCGGCACACGTAGCCCAGCTCGCGGAGACGGTAGGTCAGCTCGAAGTCCTCCACCTCTGAGGTGTAGACCCACGGGTTGGCCTCTTCGCCCCGCTCGACCCGCTGCGCCACGACCTCTTCGAGCGCCGAGGCGCGGATGGCGCACGCGGTGCCCGCCAGCACGCTGGTCCAGCGACCCTTCCGGGCGAGGGCCGTGTCCGTCCACTTGGCGAACTCGGCCTTTTGGATCCGGCACCACATCCGTTCCCGGAACGACAGCGCCGGGAACTCGCCGGCGGTCATCGGCACGATGCTGTCCTTGGCCAGGCCCGACATCTCCTGGGCGCTCAGCATGGTGAATTTGGCACTGCACCCGGCGATCTCGTCGTCCTGGATGAATTCGGCCTCCCAGTCACGCAGCGCTCCGGGCGGGAGCACGGTGTCGGCGTCAATGCAGATGAACAAGTCCGTGTCGCCTCTGGTCAATGCCCAGGCCTGGTTGAGGGCACCGGACTTCTTGTGGGTGTTGCCGACCGTCTCATGGACGAGGAAGGGGCGGGCGCTCTTCACCCGCTTCGATCGAGGCGATCTGCGCCGTCGCGTCGGTGCAGTTGTCTGCCGCCACCACGATTCGATCGGCCAACCGCTCCTGGGCCAGCACCGAATCCAACGTGGCTCCGATGCTCTGCTCTTCGTTGTGTGCCGCGATGAGGACCGTCAGCCTGAGGACTGACGCAGCGTGGCGGGGTTGGGTCACGAAGTCCGCCGTGGTGGCTACCTGTTCCCCCGAGGTGGGGACCGACGCGGCGTGGCGAGGCTGGGGCACGAAGGGGCGCGTTTGGGGATTCGACTTGAGTCCGACAGGTGTGCGCATGCATGGATTTAAGAAGGTGCGTGTCCGCGTATCGTTCGCGTCCCGTCCCGTCGAGTGGAAATGTTGACGCGCCGTGTTCCGTGCCTGAGCGAGCGATCGCCATGGCACGAATCGTTCCTGGGCGGGACGTTCGAAGGGACATGCAACTCGTCCGCACCAACCGGCGCGCCCGTGTGAGCCCTGAAGGAAGGCACGGTGCGGCGGAGGACTCGGTCTTGGGCACGACTTGCTGTGACCTCGGTGGCACGATGGTCGCTGAATGGTTGCATTCGATGCATCGTGCTCCCGGGCCATTGAATCCGACTGAAAAGTGCGATTAATGTCGTTAGCGCAACACGCAACAGTCGAAAAAGGCAAACCTCTCGCGAGAGGGGGACGCAAAGCCACGGAGCTCTCTGAGTCAGCCGGGTCGCCGAAACGTTGATGTGAGAATGCAGCGGTTTTCTCAGCGGCCCCCTTGCTCAGCACGATGAGGGGGAAACAGTGCGTGAGAGAAGGCCACTCGATGGTCTGGTCCGTCGTGCAGCCCGTCGGCGCGCCTCGATCGTCGCCGCCGGCTCATGCGTGCTAGCCGTCGCTGTCGGCTTCGGGTCGGTTGCCTCAGCCCACGGCGGCGGACAACGGGGTGGCGGCCGTGCGGCCGTGTCGGGGCCCGTCGCCCCACCGATCGCCTCCTCGACACCCCGACCGCGTCCCCGACGATCGCGACCGCTTCCCCGACGGAGCCGTCCAGTACGCCTGCGGCGGCCGCCCCATCGTCGTCCACCTCAGTGCGCAATGGTGCCTCCGTCGGCCTGGCCAATCCCGCCGTCAGTGCCTCTGCCGCCGGCCCAACCGGGACCCAGCCCGCCATCGCCTCGGGTTCTCCGCCCGCCGGTAGCGGTCAATGGGGTGGCGGCGCTGCGGCCGTGTCCGGGCCTCTCGCCCCACAGACCGCTTCGCGCACCATGCAGTCCACGACGCCGGTGGCGACCGCCCCGTCGTCCTCCACCTCGTTGGGCCAGGGTGCCTACGTCGGCCCGGCCAATCCCGCCGGCATGGCCTCCTTCGCTGGCGCAACCGGGACCAAGCCCACCATCGCCTCGGATTACCTGCCCGCCAGCAGCGGCTGGTCGGGCATGGACGGGGCGAACGGAAGTCTCTCGTGGCTGTTCGCCCAGGGCTGGGAGGGAACGGGGTACACCCTGTCGCTCGGCGTGCCGATCATCCCGACCAATGCCGCCAACACCCCCGTGGGATCCCTGGCGGCCGGCGCCACCGGGGCCTACAACTCATACTTCGTCACTCTGGCCGGGACCCTGGTCGCCGCCGGCGAGGCCAACGCCGATCTTCGCCTCGGCTGGGAGTTCGACGGGAACTGGTACGCATGGGACGCACTGACCCCCGCGGCTGAATCCAACTACGCCAAGTATTTCCAGCAGATCGTGACGGCCATGCGCTCGGTACCGGGGGAAGCGTTCAAGTTCGTGTGGAACCCCGATGCGTCGGCGTTTGTCGGCCAGTCCGTCGTCTCGAACTACAACGTGGACCTGGCCTACCCCGGGAGCGCCTACGTCGACTACATCGGCCTGGACGTCTACGACCAGTCCTGGGTGACGCCATTGACCCCGGCCAACGCGTGGGCCGACACCACCTTGCCCGCGCTCAGCGCCGCCAAGAGCTTTGCCGCAGCCCAAAGTGAGCCGATGGCCGTGAGCGAATGGGGAGTGACCATTCGCCCCGACGGGCACGGGCTGGGCGATGACCCTCTCTACGTCAACAACCTGATTGCCTGGATGACCAACCCGACCAACGGCGTGGCGTACGAGAGCTACTTCAACTACAACACGCTGCCGAGCGGGGGCGACACGAACGCCGAGTTGACGGGCGGGAACTTCCCGAACAGCCTGGCGGCGTTCAGCGCCGACCTGGGGTGACCTGCTCGCAGGTGCCCGGCTCGGGGAAGGATCGGGTCGGCGTCGGTCGCTGACGGTGACGCGCCGGTGTCGGTGTCGCTGACGGTGATCGGCCCACCGCCCGGGCCGATTCCTTACTGGCCGATGAAGAGCAGCGTGGCCTGGCGGCAGAAGTCGAGCAGGGGTGCCGGCCAGACTCCGAAGACCACGGTGACCGCCAGGCAGAGGCCGATGGCCACGGCGGTGAGGGCCGGGACCGGGACGACCGACGGCGTCTCCTCGCTGGTGGCCGCCGGGGCCTCGTCGGCCAGGAGGATCTCCGCGTTCAGCGTCGAGATGGTGCCCGACACCGCGCCGGGCGACGCCCAAGGTCGACGCGCCCTCCTCCGGCGCCGTTCTCGCCGCCGGCGGTTGCTCGCTGTCGTCCGCCCCGGGGGCGTACATGAGCACGGCCACCCGGAGGTAGAAGAAGGCCGCGATGGCGGCGGTCACCATGGCGATGACGGCCAGCGGTACCGCACCGGCCGAGATCGTGGCCAGGACAACCTGCAGCTTGGCCCACAAACCGGTGGTGAACGGGACCCCGGCCTGAGCCAGCAACAGGACGGCAAAGGACAGCGCCAGCACAGGCTGCCGTCGGGCCAGGCCGCGGTAGCGGGTGAGATCGTGGTCCCCGTCGCCCTCTCGGCCCAGGACCGTCACCACCGCGAAGCTGCCGATCGTCATGAACGTGTAGGCGAAGAGGTAGTAGAGCGACGCGCTCACGCCGCGGGTGGTGGCCGCCTCGACACCGAGGAGGATGAACCCGGCATGGTTGATGGACGAGTAGGCCAACATGCGCTTGACGTCTCGCTGGCGCAACGCCAGCACCGAGCCCAGCACCAACGACAGCACGGCCAGCCCGTAGATGATCGGTTTCCAGTCGGTGGAGACGACGCCGAAGGATGTGAACAGCACGCGGAGCATGGCGGCGAACGCTCCGGCCTTGGCCACGGCCGACATGAATCCCGTCACCGGTGAAGGCGCTCCCTGGTACACGTCGGGCGTCCACATATGGAAGGGCACCGCGGCCACCTTGAAGGCGAAGCCCACCAGCATGAGGGCCAATCCGGCCAGCAACAGCCCATTGGTCAACACCGCGTTCTTGGACAGGAAGTCGGCGATCTGGGTCAGGTTGGTGGAGCCGGTGGCGCCGTAGGTCAGCGCAATCCCGTAGATGAAGATGGCCGAGGAGAACCCACCCAGGATGAAGTACTTCAGCGCCGCTTCGCCCGAGGCCGCTCGACGGTGGTTGAACGCCGTCAGGACGTAGAGGGCGATGGACAGGATTTCCAGGCCCAGGAAGACGATGATCAGGTCATTGGCCATCCCCATCAACATCGCACCCGAGGCGGAGACCAGGGCCAGCACGTGGAACTCGGCACCGGTGATGTCCTCGCGCCGGAGATAGCCGTCAGCCACCAGTGCGGTGACGACCATGGCCGAAGCCACCAGCATGGTGATCAACACGCTGAAGCCGTCCATCACGACCGCGTTGGCGACGTAGGTGTGCGGACCGTGATCCTGCACATCGAACCACTGCCAGATGGAGATCCCCACGGCGGTCCCGGCGATCGCCACGGTGCCGATGGTGGCCACCCGTACCCGGAGCGGACGGCTGACCAGTGAGGCCAGGGCCAGGAGCAGCACCGCCCCGCCGATCATGATGATGGGCGGGAGAATGCTCAGGTAGCGGATGGGGGGCACGTGGAGCTTGCCGCCGATGCGGTCGAGCCGGTCGATGCGCCGCGAGGCGGCCGAGGCCGCGGCGGCCAGCAGGTGGGCGATCACGGGGGGCTCCCCACGCCGGCGGTGCCCCGGGTGACAACGGCGGGCTGGCTATGGCCGGTGACCTGTTGGACGTGCGCCATCAGTTGGTTCACCGACGGGTTGATGCGATCGAGCACCGGCTTGGGATACACGCCCAGGAACACGATGAGGATGATGAGCGGGGCCATGACCAGGCGCTCGAGCCAGCTCAGGTCGCGGGTCTTCTCGTCGGCGGGCTTGGGCACACCGTGGAAGACCTGCTGGTAGGCCCACAGCAGGTAGATGGCCGAGACGATCACGCCCAGCAGCGCCACCACGGCCCACCAGCGATGGGTGATGAAGGTGCCGACCAGCACCAGGAATTCGCTGACGAAGCCGTTGAGCCCGGGCACGCCGATGGAGGCCATCATGACGACGGTGAAGACCGCGGCCATGACCGGCGCCACCTTCTGCAGGCCGCGCAGCTCGCTGACCTGCCAGGTCTTCCTCCGCTCGTAGATGAACCCGACGAGCAGGAAGAGGCCGGCCACGATGATCCCGTGGTTGAGCATCAGGAGTACCGCACCGGACAGGCCCTGCGTGCTCAGGGCGAACGTCCCCAGGGCGATGAAGCCGATCTGGGCCAGGGACGAATAGGTGATGAGCCGCTTCAGGTCGCGCTGGGCGCAGGCCACGATGGCGCCGTAGACAATGCCGATCACGGCCAGGGTCAGGAAGATCGGCGCCAGCGTGCGGGTGGCCTGCGGGAAGAGGTTGAGGTCGAAGCGGATGATCCCGTAGGTTCCCAACTTGGCCAACAGGGACGCCAGGATGACCGAACCACCCGTGGGCGACTCGGTATAGGCGTCGGGCGACCAGGTGTGAAGAGGGAACAGCGGCGCCTTCACCGCGAAGGCCGCCGTGAAGGCCAGGAACAGCAGGATGCCGGTGGCGGACGAGAAGTGGGTGTGCTCGAGGGCCGGCAGCGAGAAGGTGAGCACGTGGGTCTGGGCCTGATGGATGAAGGCCAGGGTCAAGATGCCCACCAGCAAGAAGGCCGACCCCAAGAAGGTGTAGAGGAAGAATTTGATGGCGGCGTAGGCCCGTCGCTCGTGGCCCCACCCGGCGATGATGAAGTAGGCCGGCACCAGCGTCAGCTCGAAGAAGAGGAAGAAGACGATCAGGTCCAGGGAGAGGAAGCTGCCCATCACGGCCGCTTCGAGCAGGAGCATCCAGGCGGCGTAGGCCCGCAGATTCGTCTTGTGGCGGGCGTTGACCAAGACGAGCGGAAACAGCACGCCGCAGAGCATCACCAAGAAGATGGAGATGCCGTCGACGCCGAGGAACCAGCGCACCCCCAGGGCGTCACCGGTCCAGGTGTGGTTCTCCACCAGCTGGTAGCCGCCGAAGCCCACCTTCATGGCCACCAGGGTCGCGGCGGCGAAGCCCAATGTGGCCAGCGAGACGGCCAGGGCGATGACGCCGCTCACCTCCTTGGAGACCGTGCCGCCCAACCCGAGCAGGGCCAGGACCAGGGCCCCGCCCGCGGGCAGGAGGACGAGGATGGTCAGGTACGGGAAGGCGCTGTTCACGACCACACCCGGCTGAGCAGGAAGATGATCAGGGCCGCCATGCCGAGGGCGATGCCCAGCGCGTAGTTCCGCACGTACCCGGTCTGGAGCTTGCGGGTGGCCGTGCCGGTGGCCTTCACCACCTGCGCCGCCCCGTTGACCGCACCGTCGATGACCCGGGCGTCGACCACCCAGGCCAAGAAGGCGGCCAGCTTCTGGCTGGGCCGGCCGATGACGGCGTCGTAGAAGTCGTCCCAGTACCAGACCCGTTGGAGGAACTCCGGTTCGAGGGCCGGCTGGTCGACGTTGGCCCCGCGCCACAGGCCGTAGGCGATGATGATGCCGATGAGGGCGGCCGCCACATCGGTCAGGGACAGGACCCACACCGCGGTCGAGTGCAGATGATCGTTGTACAAGGTGCCCGAGAACACCGGGGCCAACCAATTGGCGAACGTGTAGTGGTGGACCCAGGGGAGGTCGAGGATCCCGGCGGTGATGGAGAAGAAGGCCAGGACCGCCAGCGGCAGCCGCATCAGCCAGGTCGGTTCATGGGGCGTATGGAGCGCCGGCTCGCCGTGGGGGCCGATCTTGTCCCAGCGGGGTTCGCCCCCGAAGGCCAGCGTCTGCAGGCGGGTCATGTAGTACGCCGTGAGGACGGCGGTGAGGAGCCCCAACGCCCACAACACCTTGTAATGGGCGTACACATTCTCCAGCACGTCACCCTTGGACCAGAAGCCCGACAGCGGCGGGACCCCGGCGATGGTCAACCAACCGATGGTGAACATCAAGGTCGTGTACTTCATGGTCTTGCGCAGCGCGCCCATGCGCTTGAGGTTCTGCTCGTCGTCGAGTCCATGGATGACCGATCCCGCCGAGAGGAAGAGGAGGCCCTTGTAGAAGGCGTGGCACACCATGAGGAAGATGGCGGCGATGTAGGCCCCGCTGCCGACGGCCAGGATCATGTAGCCGATCTGCGACACGGTGGAGAAGGCCAGCACCTTCTTGATGTCCTGCTGGGCGCAGGCGATGGTCGCCGCCACGAAGGCGGTGATCCCACCGACGGCGGCGATGACCTCGGTGCCGTTCGAGCTGAGGAACAGGACGTGGTTCATGCGGCAGAGCAGGTAGACCCCGGCCGTCACCATGGTGGCGGCGTGGATGAGGGCGGACACCGGGGTCGGGCCCTCCATGGCGTCGGGCAACCAGTTGAAGAGGGGGATCTGGGCCGACTTGCCGGTCGCGGCCAGGAACAGCAAGAGGACGACGGCGGTGGCGGTGCCTCCGCTGAGATGGTGGGCCTGCCCGAAGACCCCACCACCGGGACCGCCCACGTACTGCAGCGTTCCCGTCTTCTCGAAGATGAGGAAGATGGCGGCCAGGAAGCCGACGTCACCGATGCGGTTGTAGATGAAGGCTTTCTTGCCGGCCGAGGCGGCCGCGTCCTTGTGGAACCAGTACGACACCAGCCAGTAGGAGCAGACGCCGACCCCCTCCCATCCGACGAAGGTGAGCAGCAGGTTGTTGGCCAGGACGAGCAACAGCATGGAGAAGACGAAGAGATTGAGGTAGATGAAGAACTTGGGATAGTCCCGGTCGCTCTTCATGTAGCCGATCGAATACAGGTGGATGAGCATGCTCACGCCCGTGATGAACATGCACATGGTGATCGAGAGCTGGTCCACCTGGATCCCGACCGGCACGGTCAGGCCACCCACGTGGAACCAGGTGAAGTAGGTCTGCAGGAAGACGCGGTGGTCGGCCGGCTGGTGCAGGACACCGGCCAGCGTGATGCAGGCGACCACGAAGGCACCGGCGATGGCGACCGTCCCGATCCACCCGGCGACCGGATCGCCCACCCGGCGGCCGACGGCCACCAGCACCAGGAAACCGGCCAGCGGCAACAGCAGCATGAGGTACGACGTGGAGAGCATGGGTGCCGTCAGCCCTTCAGGGCATTCAGGTCGTCGGCCACGGTCGTCGACCGGCGCCGGTAGATGGCGACCACGATGCCCAGGCCGACCACGACCTCGGCCGCGGCCACCACGAGCACGAAGAAGACGAGCACCTGCCCGCCGATGTCGCTCAGCATGCGGGCGAACGTGACGAAGGTCAGGTTGGCCGCGTTGAGCATGAGCTCAATGCACATGAACATGATCAGCACGTTGCGCCGCACCAGGAGCCCCACCGCGCCGATGGAGAAGAGCACGGCGGCCAATCCGAGGTACCACCCTCCGGCCAGGCTCACGACGGGAGCTCCGGGGGCGTGTGGTCGCTTGGGGCATCGTGGGGCATGGGCGGACGGCGGGCCAGCACGACGGCGCCGACCACGGCGATGACCAACAGGGCGGCCGTCGCTTCGAAGGCGAAGAGGTAGGTGGTGAACAGCTGCTTGCCCAGTTGGGCCGGCTCTCCGTAGGGCGACGTGGGGCTGGCGGTGATGTGACCTTCGATGGGCCCGACCACCTGGTGGGCCCCGGTCACCCAGTGGGCCGTGGCCAGCATGGTGATGACACCGGCCAGGGTGAGGCCGATCATGATGAAGGCCAGCGGCCGCTGCCCGACCAGCGGCTCCACCTCGATGTCATCGCGCCGGTCGACCCCGAGGAACATGATCACGAAGAGGAAGAGCACGACGATGGCGCCGGCGTAGACGATGATCTGCACCGCGGCCAGGAAGTCGGCCTCCTGCTCGATGAAGAGCACCGCCACCCCGAACAGGGTCATGACCAGGCTGAGGGCCGCGTGCACCGGGTTGCGCGAGGTGACCACACCCAGGGCACCGACCAGGATCACCGCCGCGCTGGCGGCGAAGACCAGGACATCAGGCAAGCTGGCTCGCGTGGCAGCCAGGAGGACCATGCTGTGGTCCATCACGCGTCGTCCTCGGCCTTGGCCGCCTTGCGGGAGGCGCGCAGCTCCTTCATCCGGGCCCGGGTGGCCGCCATCTTCTTCTTGTTGCGCGCCGCCCCCGTCTTGGCCCGCCAGACCCGACCCTGCATGCCCGAGTGGGCCAACGGGATGTCCTCGGCCAAAAGGTGCGGCTCGAGCGTCTCGCGCAGCGACTTGGTGCCGGTGAGCTCGTCGTTGCGCCGGCCGGACTGGCCCCCCTCGGGGCTACGGATGCCGTAGCCGAGCTCGCCCGCCCACTGCACCTCGCCCTCGTAGGCCGCGCTGCCCGACGGTGACGTGGCGCGCATCCAACCCGAGGTCATCATGTCGTCGCCCTCGCGCCAGTCCTCCCACGGGAGCTTCTGCAGCATGCCGTCGTCGTCGACCAGCAGCTCCGCCTTGGTGTAGATGGCATCGGAGCGGTTGGTGAAGGAGAACTCGAACAACTTGGACTCGGTGATGGCCTCGGTGGGACAGGCCTCCACGCACAGGTCGCAGTGGATGCAGCGCAGGTAGTTGATCTCGTAGACGTAGCCGTAGCGCTCGCCCGGCGAGACCGGGTGGTCCGGTGGGTTGTCCAGGCCGCGCACGTAGATGCAGTCGGCCGGACAGACGCCGGCGCACAGTTCGCACCCGATGCACTTCTCCATCCCGTCCTCGTAGCGGTTCAGGACGTGGCGACCGTGTTGGCGCGGTTGCTTGGGCTTCTTGTCCTCGGGGTACGACGTGGTCACCCGGGGCCGGGTCAGATGCTGGAAGGTGAGCTTGAAGCCACCGAGAAAGCTGAGCTGGTCCTTCATTTCGTCGCTGAGGCCCACTACGTCTCCTCTCCCTTCGGACCGACCGGATCGCCCACCGGGTTCAGGCGGGGAGCCGGGGTCAGGCGCGTGCCCACGGCGGGGAGGATGGCGTCGGCCTCGCTGCGTCCCTCGCCCAACTTGTTGGCCCGGATCAGCAGCGCGGCGGCCAGCACCACCACGGCCACCATGATCAGGCCCCACCAGTGCCAGGTGATCACACTGGCCACCAGCAGGAGCCAGGCCAGGGTCATGGGGATCAGGCGCTTCCACCCCAGGTCCATGAGCTGGTCGTAGCGCAGCCGCGGCAGCGCTGCCCGGAACCACACGTAGATGAAGCAGAAGGCCGCCGTCTTGATCAGGAACCAGATGACGGGCATCCAGATGTCCGACGTGGGGATGAAGCGCGGGATGGGCCCATCGGGACCGCCGAAGAACAGCGTGACCACCACGGCCGACATGGTGATGGTGTTCATGAACTCGGCCAGGAAGAACAGGCCGAAGCGGATGGAGGAGTACTCGGTGTGGAAGCCGCCGACCAACTCCTGCTCGGCCTCGGTCAGGTCGAAGGGCGGGCGGGTCAGCTCGGCCGTGATGGCGATCATGAAGAAGATGAAGGGCAAGAAGCCCAGACGAATCAGGTTCCAGTCCCAGAAGCCGTGGGCCTGGGCGTTGACGATGGCCCGGGTGGACAGCGAGCGGCTGACCAGGATCACGGCGACCACCGTCATGCCGAGGGCGGCTTCATAGGAGATGACCTGAGCCGACGCCCGCACCGACCCGAGGAGCGGGTACTTGGACCCCGAGGACCAGCCGGCCAGCATCACGCCGTAGACGGCGATGCCCGACATGGCCAGCACCACCAGGATCCCGATGGGGGGATCGGACACCTGCAGCTCGAAGGTGTGGCTGCCGATGGTGATGACGCCGCCCACCGGCACCACGGAGAAGATGAGGACGGCCGGGACCACGGCCAGGTAGGGCGCCAACTTGAAGACGAACGAGTCGGCCCGGTCGGGCAGGAGGTCCTCTTTGAAGACCAGCTTGGTGCCGTCGGCCAGGGTCTGCAGCAGGCCCCACGGCCCGGCCCGGTTCGGCCCGATGCGGCTCTGCATGTCCGAGATCACCTTGCGCTCGAACCAGATCATCAGGGCGGTGGCCACCAGCAGGGCCACGAACGCCACCAGCACCTTGATGATGACGATCAACCAGACCTGCCAGTTGAGCCCCTGGTAGAAGAGCGGATCGAAGTAGCTCACAGCGACTCCATCCGCACGTCGGTCACCGGGCTCCGGCTGTCGATGAGGGTGGAGACGGCGTTGGCCACAGAATCAGGGCCGACGGGCACGTTGAAGTCGACGGCCACCACGCCCCGGGGCACGCCGGCGTCGGCCTCGGCGGTCAGCACCAGCGAGCCGCGGGCCGAGCGCACCCGCACCTGGTCCCCCGTGTGGGCCCCGAGACGGTCGAGGTCGTACGGGTTGGCCCGGGCGGTCAACTTGGGTACCAGTGGCGTCAGCGACGGTGACCCCGTGACGGTGCACCCGGCGTCGTAGAGGCTCCGGGTGGCCACCAGTCGCAAGGCGTAGTTGTCGGTCGGTGGAACGTGGGCCCGGTCGCCGCGGGCCTCGGGCACGCCTGAGAGCAGCGGCGGGCGTGGACCCGTCGTGGCCACGCGGCCGTCCGCCCGGCCGTCCCCGGCGGCCAGGCCGGTGCGGGGCGGCGCCCCCTGACGCTCCACCGACTCGACCCCCGGCAGCGCCACCGGGTCGATCGGCTCGACCCCACCCGCTCGGGTCGCCCCCACCACCAGGGGCAGCACGATGCCATCGTGCGCCGCGTCGGAATGCAGCACCTCGAGGGTCAGCCCGGCATAGGCCGGCGCGGTCAGCTGCAATTCGTCGGCCAGATCGTTGGCGCTGCTCACCCCCAGATCGGTCCCGAGCGCGGCCGACAGCTCGGCCGCGATCATCCAGTCGGCCCAGGCGAAGCCGGGCGCGGTCAGCTTGTGGCCCAAGCGGCTGACCCGTCCCTCGAGGTTGGTCGAGGTGCCCGGGCGCTCATGGGCCACCGCGCAGGGCAGGACCACGTCGGCGTAGTCGTTGACCGATTCGGACGGGTGCCCGGTCACCGCCACCATGAAGTGGCCGGCCGACAGGGCCGCCTCGGCCACGGCCCGGTCCGGGAAGTCGTTCATGGGGTCGGAACCCAGCAGGATCAGGGCGGTGACGGCTGGACCCTCGGTGGACTCGCCGGCCATGGAGGACAGGATGGCGGCGGTATCGAGGCCGGCGGTCTCGGGCACCGAGCCCCAGGCGGCGGTGAACCAGTCCCGGCCGGTCTCCAGGCTGACCCGCCCGGGCAGGAGCCCGGGCGCGAGCCCCATGTCCAGGGCCCCGAAGACATTGCCCCGGCGCAGCGCCGGCAGGAACGTCGCCTTGGGGAGGGCGGCCGCCAGGGCGCGCGCCGCCTCGGCCGCCACCTCGCCCGATTCGGCGTAGGACGGCCGGCCCACCACCACGACGATGCCCTCGCCGTCGGGCCGCGCCGCCACGCTGGCCCGGGCCGCGGCCAGCACGTCGTCCGGCGATGGCGGGGCCCTGCGGGTGCGAGGCCAAGGCGGTTGTGGCCGCGGCGTCGCCGCACAGGGCGCGCGCCGCCAGCGGCGCCTCGCCGGGCCGGATGGGCAAGGTGGCGGTGGCCAGGGGGCTCAGGCCGGTCGGGACCGGCGTCAGCTCGATGAGCTCGGTCGAGCCGATGACCGCTTCGCGCAGTCGGAGGAACAGGACCGGCAGTTCCTCGCGCAGGTCGCCGGCCAACGTGATCAGGACCGGGGCGGCGCAGGCGGCATCGATGGTGGCGCGGGGCAGACCGAGGACGAGTTCGGCCGGCAGACCGTCGCCCAGCTGGGCGTCGACCGAGTCGGTCCCGATGACGCTCTTGGCCAGCTTGGCCCAGGCGTAGGCCGATTCGTTGGAGAGCCGGGCCCCGCCGATCAGGGCCACGGCACCCGGGCCACCGGCCTCACGGGCCGCGGTCAAGCCGGCGGCGGCGGCGGCCAGCGCTTCGCCCCAACTCACCGCGACCAGCTCACCGTTCTTGCGGACCCTGGGCTCGACCAGGCGCCCGTGCTCGAAGCGGCCCGTCTCACGCACCTCGCCCAGGAACTGGCCGCGCGACACGCCCAGGCTGACGACCTGGGCCGCGGTGGCGGGGGCCACGTCGACGGCGGCATCGGCCGCGGCGGCGGCGTCGGTCGCCGTGATGGCGGTCGCCGCTGCGGCAGGCGCCGACTCGGGGGACGCATCCACCTCGTCGCCGTTGACCGACTCGAAGGCGAAGCGTCCCTTGTCGCACAGCCAGCCGTGGTTGACCGGGTCCGAATCGATGCCCAGCAGCCGGGTCAACCGGTTGGAGGAGGACTGAACCGCCACCCGGCAGCCGACGGAGCAGGTGGTGCAGGTCGACTCCACCTGGTCCAGGTCCCACGGCCGGGCGGTGAAGCGGTACGGCGTGGCCGTCAGTGCGCCCACCGGGCAGATCTGCACGGTGTTGCCGCTGAAGTACGAGGAGAAGGGCTCGGTGGGGAAGGTGGCCACCTCGACCTGCTCGCCGCGTCCGGCGAAGTCGATCTGCGCCTCGCCGGCCACCTCGGAGGCGAAGCGGGTGCACCGGGCACACTGGATGCAGCGCTCCCGATCCAGCAGCACCAGGTCCGAGATGGCGATCGGCTTCTCGAAGTGCCGCTTCTCCTCGACGAACCGGCTCTCCCCCGGGCCGTAGGCCAGGGTCTGGTCCTGCAGCGGGCATTCGCCCCCCTTGTCGCAGACCGGACAGTCGAGCGGGTGGTTGGCCAGGAGGAATTCCAGCACGCCGTCCTGGGCCTTCTTGACCTTCTCCGAGACGGTGTCGACCGACATGCCGTCGGTCACCGCGATGAAGCACGAGGGTTGGAGCGTGGCCCCGCGCGGACCGTCCACCTCGACCAGGCACATCCGGCACATGCCCACCGGCTCCATGCGGGGGTGGTAGCAGAAACGCGGGATGTAGGTCCCGGCCCGCTCGGCCGCGGCGATGAGCATCTCGCCCGGCTTGGCCGTGGTGGGCCGCCCGTCCAGGACGAAGGAGACCTCTTCTGAGTGGCCGGACTGGCCCGACTGGCCGGACTCAGTCAAAGGGGCACCCCCCGTCCTTGACATGGACGAGGTACTCGTCGCGGAACATGCGGATACCCGAGGCGATCGAAGACGGGATGGACGGACCGAGCACACAGATGGTCGTCTGTTGGGGCGGCCACGCCACTCCCGGTGAGATGTTGTCGCACAGGTCCATGAGCAGATCGAGATCTTCCTCGCGACCGGACCCCTTCTCAATTCGGTACAGGATGCGCTCGAGCCAGCCCGAGCCCTCGCGGCACGGGGTGCACTGGCCGCAGGACTCGCGGGAGAAGAACTTGGTGATGCGCCAGGCCGCCCGCACCACGCAGGTGGTCGAGTCCATGACCACCACCGAGCCCGAGCCGAGCATCGAACCGGCGTCGCCCACCTCGTCCTGGCCCAGGGGGAGGTCGACCTGGTCCGGCCCGAACCACGGGGCCGAGACGCCACCGGGGATGAAGGCCTTCAGGTCGTTCCCGCCCGTGATGCCGCCGCCCAGGATCGGCGCATAGATCAGGTCGCGGAAGGTGGTCTTGACCATCTCCAGCTCGTAGGTGCCCGGGTTGCGCACGTGACCGGCCAGCGCGAAGAGCCGGGTGCCGGTCGAACGTCCCTCGCCCAAGGCGGCGAAGGCCGCCCCGCCGTTGGTGATGATCCACGGGATGTTGGCCATGGTCTCGACGTTGTTGACCACGGTCGGCTCGCCGTAGAGACCGTGCACGGCGGGGAAGAACGGAGGCTTGATCCGGGGGAAGCCGCGCTTGCCCTCGAGCGACTCGAGCAGCGCCGTCTCCTCACCGCAGATGTAGGCGCCGGCACCGGGGTGCACGACCACATCGAGCGAGAACCCCGAGCCGAAGATGTCCCGGCCGGCCGCGCCGTGCGCGTAGGCATCGTTCAGGGCCGCCTGCATGCGCTCGAGCCCCAGGGCGAATTCGCCCCGCAGGTAGATGAAGGCCTGCGTGACCTGCAGGGCGTAGGCCGAGATCAGCGCGCCCTCGATGATCTGGTGGGGGTCGCGTTCGATGAGGAGGTGGTCCTTGAAGGTGGCCGGCTCGCTCTCGTCCCCGTTGATGACCAGGTAGGTGACCGGCTTCTTGTTCAGCAGCGCCCACTTGCGGCCGGCCGGGAAGCCGGCCCCGCCCCGACCGAGCAGGCTGGCCGTGTCCACTTCGTGGGCCACCGCTTCGGGCGTCATGGTCAGCGCCTTGCGCAGTCCCTCGTACCCGCCCGTCGCCAGGTAGCGCTCCAGCGTGTGCGAATCGTCGTAGCCCAGGCGCTGGGTCACGATCTTGGGCGCCTCGGTGAGGGCCATCCGCCTCAGCCCCCCTGCCCGCTCGGGATGGAGGGCGCGGCCGCTTCGGCCCGGCGCTTCTGGGCTTCGTCCATGGCGGCCCGCTCGGTGGCCACGGCCTGCGGCTCGGCCACCAGTCCGACGCTGCGGCGCACCCGCACCAGGGTCCCGTGCGGAGGGATGGTGTCGGCCAGTGCGCCGCGGCGGAGGTCGACCACGAGCTGATCGAAGGACTCGGCCGTCTGCCCACCCACGTAGCGGTGGTTGACCTGCACGCACGGCGTACGGTCACAGTCGGCCAGGCACTCGGCCTCCTCCAGGGTGAAGGCACCGTCGGGTGTCGTCCCGCCGGCCCTGACGCCGAGCGCGGCTTCGGCGTGCTCGAGGAACTCGGCCGCGCCCCCGAGCAGACAGGCGATGTTGGTGCAGACCGAGACGACGTAGGTCCCCACCGGCTCGGTGTGCAACATGTCGTAGAAGGTGGCCGTGCCGCGCACCTCGGCCGCAGTGACGCCGCACAGGTCGGCGATCTCGCTCATGGCTTCGGGGCGCAGCCAGCCGTCCTGCTCCTGGGCCAGGTGGCACATCGGGATGAGCGCCGAACGTGGCTCGGGATAGAGCGCCACCAGGTCCCTGGCCCGCTCCAGCAGTTCCGGCGTGAGATGGCTCACCGGTCCACCTCGCCCATGACCGGGTCGACCGAGGAGATGACGGCGACGGCGTCGGCCATCAACCCACCGCGCAACAGGACCGGCAGCACCTGGAGATTGACGAAGCTCGGCCCCCGGATGTGCAGGCGGTAGGGCTTCGACGTCCCGTCGGACACCAGATAGCAGCCCAGTTCACCCCGGGGCGACTCGATGGCCACGTAGACCTCGCCCTCGGGCACCCGGAAGCCCTCGGTGAAGATCTTGAAATGGTGGATCAGGGCCTCCATGCTCTCGTCGATGCGGGCCCGTGGCGGCGGCGTCACCTTGCGGTCCTGCACCCGGTAGTCGCCCGGGGGCATCTTGGCCGCGATCTGGCGGATCATCTTGATCGACTCGCGAATCTCGTTCAGGCGCACGGAGTAGCGGTCGAAGTTGTCGCCGTAACTGCCGACGATCACGTCGAAGTCGATCTGGTCGTAGGCCAGGTACGGCATGGTCCGCCGCAGGTCCCAGGGGACACCCGTCGAACGCAGGATGGGCCCGGTCACCGAGAGGGCCAGTGCTTCCTCGGCGGTCAGGTTGCCCACCGCTTCGGTCCGTTCCCGGAAGATCGGTTGGCCGGTCAGCAACTCGTCGTACTCGAAGGTGCGGGCCATGATGGTGTCGCAGATGATCTCGATGTCGTCCTGCCACCCGTCGGGCAGGTCGGCCGCCACGCCGCCCGGCCGGATGTAGTTGGTGTTCATACGCAGGCCCGTGGTCTTCTCGAAGAAGGCCAAGACCATCTCGCGCTCGCGGAACCCGTAGATCATCATGGACGTCGACCCGAGGTCCATGCCGTTGGTGGCCATCCACATGAGGTGCGACGACACCCGGTTGAGCTCGACCATGAGCATGCGGATCCAGGTGGCCCGCGGCGGCATGTCCACACCCAGCAACGCCTCGGTGGCCAAGGAGAAGACCAACTCGTTGTGCAACGGAGCGAGGTAGTCCATCCGGGTGACGTTGGTCGACCCCTGGACGTAGGTCAGCTCCTCGCCCGTCTTCTCCATGCCGGTGTGCAGGTACCCGATGATGGGCTTGGTGCGCAGTACCGTCTCTCCGTCCAACTCGAGCATGAGGCGCAGCACGCCGTGGGTCGAGGGGTGCTGCGGGCCCATGTTGATGATCATCGTCTCGTCGTCGCGGCGCTCGAAGTCGATGTCCCCGGGGTCGATGTAGTTGCCCTCGGGCAGGCGCAGCACGGCGCCCACCTCGCGGCGCAGGTCGGGCGCATTGGTCGTGTCGCGAGGCAGCAGTTCCTGGGCGCCCTCGGAGGTCTCGGCCCGCAGCATGGCCTCCTCGACCCTGACCCGCTCCTCGTGCTCGACCTCATCGGGGCTCGGCTCGTGGTCGTGCCCGTGCACATTGCGATGCCCGTGCTCGTGGCCGTGCTCGTGCTCGTTCCCGTGGTCGCTCATCGGGGACCGGGGGCCTCTTTGAACTGCACCGGTACCCGCCCTACGCCGTAGTCCTTGCGCAGGGGGTGGCCTTCCCAGTCCTCGGGCATCAGGATCCTGGTCAGGTCCGGATGACCTTCGAAGATGATCCCCATCATGTCGTAGGCCTCGCGCTCCATGGCGTCGACGCCGGGGTAACTGTCCACCAGGCTCGGCACGACCGGGTCCGATTCGGGTACCTGCACCCGGATGCGCACCCGCTGGCGCAGGCTCAACGAGAGCAGGTTGACCACGACCTCGAAGCGCTGCGCTTCCACGCCGTCGGGCAACGACCGCCCCGGGTGCGTCAGGTAGTCCACCGCGCAGAGGTCGGCACACGTCTCGAAGCCGCTGAGCCGGAAGGCCTCGACCATCTCGGCGTAGCGGTCGCGGTGCGGGAAGGCCAGCTGGTCCACCAGGCGGTCGGCCAGGCGCGGCACGTCGGGCAGGACGGCCGGCGGCGTCGCCGCCGTGGCCTCTGTCGTACTCGGGTTGCTCACCGCGGTGTGGCCACCCGCACGGCGTTGGGCACCGTGGGCACCCAACCCCCCGTCGCTTGCTCCCCGACCGGAAGGCTCGTGCCCGGGCCGTCGCGTGATCTCACCGGTGCGGATCTTCTCGTGCAGGGTCAAGATGGCGTGCAGCAACGTCTCGGGCGAGGGCGGGCAGCCGGGCGCGTAGACATCGACCGGCACGATCTGGTCCACGCCCTGGACGATGGCGTAGTTGTTGAACATCCCGCCCGTGCTGGCGCACACACCCATGGAGATGACCCACTTGGGCTCCATCATCTGGTCGTACACCTGGCGCAGCACCGGCGCCATCTTCTGCGAGACCCGACCGGCCACCACCATCAGATCGGCCTGCCGGGGCGAGGCCCGGAACACCTCCATGCCCAGGCGGCTGATGTCATAGTCGGCCGCGCCGACCGACATCATCTCGATGGCGCAGCAGGCCAGGCCGAAGGTGGCCGGCCAGACGCTGTTGCGCCGGGCCCACTTCACCAGGTCTTCCATCTTGCCGGTCAAGAAGTTGTGCTGCAGATCCTCGAGTCCCATGCCTCAGGCCGCCTGACCGGGATGCCTGGGCTCGGCACTGATGCGCGAGATGGTCGAATCGGACGTGCGCAGGGGCATGCCGGACCGCAGCGTCTTGGGTGGGCCCCAGGTCAGCGCGCCGTTGGAGATCAGGTACAGGAAGGACACGAAGACCACGGCCGCGAAGACGATGACCTCGATCAGCCCGAAGGTGGCGATCTGGTGGAACACGATGGCCCACGGGTAGAGAAACACGATCTCGATGTCGAAGATGATGAAGATCATCGACACCAGGTAGAAGCGCACCGGAAAGCGCTGTGGCGGCTCCCGGTTGGGCACGATTCCGCACTCGTAGGGCGCCAACTTGGCCAGCGTCGGCTTCTTGTGCGGCGCCAACATGGAGGACGACACCAGGGAGAACACGGTGAAAGCGAAGCCAAGGAACCCCAGGAGAAGAATCGGCAGGTACTGGTCCATGGTGGTCCGTTTCTACCATGCGACCCTTCGCCCAGGCACATTGAGGTGACTGGTCGCAATGCCTCTCTCGGAGCCTACGATGAGGGGGTGCCAGCTGACGCCGCCGCAACCCCGGCTGACCCACCGCCCGCCACCGAGGCGTCAGCGGCCGCCCGTCGACTCGCTCACCGGCAGGCTCCTCACCGCGCCACGCCAAACGCAAGTCGGCCCGGATCGAACCGGTCCACGATGTCGTCATCGTCGGCGGCGGTCCGGCCGGATCCTCGTGCGCCTACTGGCTGGCCGACGCCGGCTGGGACGTGGTGGTGGTGGAGAAGAAGCACTTCCCCCGCGTCAAGACGTGCGGCGACGGCCTCACCCCACGCGCCGTGCGCCAACTGGCCGACATGGGCCTCGAAGAAGCCTTGGCCGGGTCGCACAAGTACAGCGGCCTGCGGGCCTACGGCTTCGGGCAGTCCCTGGAGATGCAATGGCCGGAACACCCCAATTTCCCCAGCTACGGCTACACCATCACCCGCCACGACCTCGATGGCCTGGTGGCCGATCGAGCGGTCAAGGCCGGGGCCACTCTGTCTGACCGGAACCGAGGTGGTGTCCCCGGACCTGGACGAGGCGGCCGCACCCTCGGCGACCCTCCCCACCCTGGCCGGCGTCACGGTCAGGGACAAGGACGGTGGCGCCTCGCGCGCCATCGCCGCCCGCTACGTCCTGGTGGCCGACGGGGCCAACTCGCGCGTGGGCCGCATGCTGGGCACCGAGCGGCGCCGCGACCTCCCGCTCGGCATGGCCCTGCGCGGCTACTACTCCTCGGACCGCCACGACGATCCCTTCATCGAGTCGCACCTCGACATCCGCGACGCCGAAGGCACCATGGTCCCCGGCTACGGCTGGATCTTCCCCATGGGCGACGGGCGGGTCAACGTGGGCGTCGGGCTGCTCTCCACCGACCGCCGCTGGAAGGGCATCAACACCACCCACCTCATGGACGCCTTCGTGAACTTCGCCCCGCGTCCTGGGGCCTCTCCCCCGAGACGTGCCTCGGTCCGCCGACCGGGGGCAAACTGCCGATGGGCCTCTCGGTCGGACCACGGGCCGGTGGCAACGTGATACTCGCCGGGGACGCCGCCGGGTCCATCAACCCCTTCAACGGCGAAGGCATCGCCTACGGCTACGAGACGGGCCGGCTGGCCGCCGCCGCCTTCGGTCGCGCCCTCTCGGGCGAGGGGCCGGTGCCCTGGCCGACTACGACCGCCAGCTCGACGACGCCTACGGCGCCTATTACAAGGTGGCCCGCGCCTTCGTCCGCATGATCTCGAACCCCCAGGCCATGCGGGCCTGCGTCGGCATCGGCATGCGCTCCGAGTTCCTCATGAGCCAGCTGCTGCGCATCATGGCCAACCTGATGCGACCCGACGCCGCCGGGCCGGCCGAGATCGGCTTCAAGGCCATGGAGCTGGTGTCCCGCCTGCTCCCCGACGAGCCCGCCGAGCAGACCGAGTGGCGGTCCGCGGCCGCTTGACCCCGCCGCGGCCGTCCTAGACGAAGAGTCGAAGCCGGCCGCCGGCCACCTCGGCCAACCATTCGGCGTACTCACCTTCGAACCCCTCGGCCAGCCGTGCACCCGCCGCCACCCGGACCCAGCCGTCACACGTGGTGTCGCTCACATCGCGCGCGGCCAGACCGTGGCGCCGGACCGCCTGCATGAATTCGTACATCGGCGGAACGGCGGCATTCCCGTCGAGGACGAGGGTCCGGGCCAAGTCGGCCATCGGAGGGCCCGAAGCCACCGTGATCCAATCGATGACGATCCAGCCGTCGGCACTGACCAGCACGTTGCCGGAATGAAAGTCGAAGTGGCACACCCCCCGCTGACCGTCGTCGAGCTCGGCCAGCAGGTCGGTGAGCGCACCAACCACTCGGCCGCCCAGCCCGCTCCGCGTCAGTTCCTCGCCCAGGCGTGTCACGAGGTCGGGCAGCCCTTCAATGACGGTGCCGTTGATCGTCTGCTGGAGCAGCACGAACTGCTGGGCCAGCGCCAGGACCTCGGGCTCTCCCCCCTGCACGTCGAGAACCTGGCGCAGGGTGCGGCCATGGATGCGGTCCAGCACGACACCGCAGCGTCCGTCAATGGTGACCACGCCATGCGAGCGGGCCACCGGCAATTGGGCCGCGGCGGCCCGAACCAGCACGTCGGATTCGAAGTTCGAGACGCCACTCCACTCGGGGCGATCGAGCTTGACCACGGTCCCGTCCCCGTAGGCGAAGACCTCGGCCATGCGCCCTTCGGCCAGCAACTCCATCGCCGCAGCGTACCGGGCCGGTCACACCACCTTCCGGAAGAGTGTGGCCGTCTCTTCGATAGCCAAGACTGCGGTAGAAGGGCGCCGCCCGCCGGGTGGCCACGGTGATCAACGTGGCCGATCTCGACCTGGCCCATGTGTCGAATTCCTGCATCAATTGCCGACCGATCGCGGCCCCTCGTCGGTCCTCGCGCACGGCCACTTCCTCCACGTAGGCCACGCGGCCATTGGCGTAGAAGGCCAGATGATCGAACCCCAGCAGGTAGCCCACCACGGCTGCGGCTTCCAGCGCCACCAGGACGACCGCATCGTCACGTCCCAGCAATTCGGCGAACGAGGAGGCGAACGCCCCGGTGTCCACCACGAACGAGGTGGCCATGTCGCGGGCCAACGGGAGGATGTGGCCGCCGTCCTCCGACGACGCCGGCCGTATGGTCACCCGATGGCGCACCGCGACCTCGTGTCCGTTCCCTCGAAGTGGCGTTCGAGCTCGTTGGCATAGCGCAGACCCAGGTCCGAGCGGTGCGCGACCAACCAGGTCGACAGGGCGGTCTGGCCGGTGGCCGGACCGTCGGTGTCCGCCATTCCCCGGGCCATGGTCGTGTACTCCTCACGGGTGAGGAGTACGTCGTGGAGGACCAACCCGAGGACCCGGGAGAACACCGGCAGGGCGGCGCCCGGTACGTGGAGGATGCGGGCTCGACTGCCGACGGCGTCACGGATGGAGTGCGATCAATTCGTTGAAGGTCGGGCGCTCCGGCCCGACGGCGTCCGTCACGCTGTCGTTGGTTTCCCGGCCTTTGGCCAGGCACAGTTGGGCCAGATCGTCGACGTGGATGCCCCGGACCCGATAGTCGCCCCGACCTCCGATGGCGAACACCGGGAGGTGCCGCAGCAACCAGGCGATGTTGTTGATCAGCACCCCGTCGCCGCCGAAGAGGATGGCCGGGCGCAGCACGGCGTACGACAGCCCGCTCTCGGCCAGGGCCCGTTCGACCAACGCCTTGCCCCGAAAATACGGCCACGGTGACGCCGCGCTGGGATGGGTGATGCTGACGTGGACGATGCGGTGCACCCCGGCCCGCTTGGCCGCTTGGAACAAGGCCCGGGAGTTGGAGATCGCCAGATCATGATCGATGCGCCCATGGGCGAATCGCACCCAGTACGTGTTGTAGAGCGTCGTCGCCCCTTCGAGTGACGCCACCAAGCCCAGCTGGTCATCGAAGTCCAACGGCGCCACCGCAATGGGCTGAGCCTTCCGGGGCCCGGCCGCGGGTGCCCGGTCAGCGTGCGCACCCGGCGGCCGGATTCGAGCAACTGGCTGGTGATGGCCCGGCCCGAATAGCTGAACGCACCCGTGACCACATCGAGACCCGTGTCCCGGCCGCGGCGGTTGGCGGCGCCTCGGATTGGTGGTGCGCTGTGTTCATGCCGTCTCCTTCTCTTGGTGGTCGATCCGCTCACGTTTGTCGAAGAAACCGGCCACGGACCCTGGCGTGGGAAAGCAGTTCGAGGGCGGGGGCCTGATCCCCATCGAGATGGCTGAGCATCTCGAGTCCCAGGTACAGCGCCACGATGCCATAGGCCAGGTCCCGGCCGGGAGCACCGAAGCCGAGCGGCGAATCGCCCAGCAGTTCTTCGATGGCCTCGCCTGGTGAACTCGGTCCACGGCTCGATGCGGTCGGCGACGGCCGGGCCGAGGCCCGGCGTCGATGAGGCGCCGGCGATCATTTCGACCAGGACGGTCACGTAGCCGGCATCGAGATCCTGGCGGAAGATGTCCGTGGCCACGTCCACCAGCTCACCCGGGCGAGTCCGACGTCGGCCACCGCGGCGCCGTAGTGCTCGAGCCGCTCGGCACTGACCGCATCGAGCGCGGCCAGCAGCAGGTTGGTCACCGACCCGAAGTGGTAGAAGATCAGCCCCTGATTGGCCCGGCCCGCTCGGCGATGGCCCGGGCACTGGCGCCGGCGAATCCCACTGTCCTTCAGGGTGGCCACGCGCCGCCTCGACCAGCCGCCGCCGCGTCTCGGTGGACCGGGCCGTACCTCTTCGGTCATCCTGCTCGCTGCACCTGCCTTGGCCATGGGTGCCCTCTTCTTGAGTAATTGCTCAAACATATACGCTCAAGACCGACGGTTGAGCAAGCTTGACCCGAACCCGGAGCCGTACAGCCAGGTCAATCGACCTTTTCCGGCTTCGACCCTTGACAGATTATGTGAGTGGTCACTAACTTAGCGATCGTGATGGTTCCGATCCGTCAAAGCGCCGATGTCCGCCGGGCCTCCGTCCTCAACGCCGCCATCGTCGAATTCGCCCGCGTCCGGGTACGCCGGCACTTCGACCGACGCCATCGCCACCCGGGCCGGCATTTCCCAGCCCTACCTCTTCCGACTCTTCGGGACGAAGAAGGATCTGTTCATCGCCACCTACGACGTCGTGTCGTCCCGGATCGAGGAGGCCTTCGTCGCCGCGGCCGACGGGCTCGAGGGCGAGGCGGCCATGACGGCCATGGGTCTGGCCTATCTCGAGCTCCTCCAGGACCCCGACCTGCTGCAAGTGCAACTCCACGGCTTCGTCGCCGCCGCCGCCGATCCCGACATCGCGGCTCGCCTGCCAGGAGACGTTCCGCCGCCTGTGGCGGCTGGTCTAGCGGCGGCCACGCGACGCTGGAGCCGAGACCGATCCGCGAGTTCTTCGCCCACGGCATGCTCTGCAGCGTGATGGCCGCCATCGACCTCCGCTCGGTCAACGAGCCGTGGGCCCAGTCCTTCTTCGACGGCGAGGACGAGGCCAAGCAACAGGCGCTTTCGGCCCTGGCCGACCACATCACCCGCCACCCCCACGCCGGCCGACGCCGGCGTGGCCTAGGGACACCGGGCACCCCATGCGCCCCGGTTTTCCCCCCGATCTTGCAGCCCTTTTGAAGTTAGTAAGTAGTCACAACTACCCGTTGACAGCCCTCGCTCACGTCGAGCGGAGAGGAGTCATCATGACCACGACATTGGCCCCACCACCCGATCAGCGGCCCCTGGACGTCGGGCCCCGCCGCCGCTCGGCCGCCTGGGCGGTGCTCATCACGGGGCTGGCCCTGTTCATGGCCTCGCTCGACAACCTGGTCGTCACCAACGCGTTGCCGGTGATTCGCGTCCACCTGCACGCCGGACTCTCGGGTCTCGAATGGATCGTCAACGCCTACACGCTGACCTTTGCCGTGTTGTTGTTGAGTGCGGCGGCCATCGGGGAGCGATTTGGCCGACGCCGTATCTTCGTTCTCGGCATCACCATCTTCACCGCGGCGTCCGCCGTGGCCGCCCTGGCGCCATCCATCGGGATCCTGGTGGCGGCCCGGGCCGTGCAGGGGGCCGGAGGGGCCATGATCATGCCGTTGTCGTTGACGCTGCTGAGCGCAGCCGTGCCACCGGAACGTCGCAACGCGGCCCTCGGTATCTGGGGCGCCATCGGCGGCGTGGCCGTCGCCATCGGACCATTGGTCGGCGGGGCCATCACGACCGGGTGGGCCTGGCAGTACATCTTCTGGATCAACGTGCCGGTCGGCGTCGCCCTCGGGATCTTGGCCTGGTGGAAGTTGGCTGAGTCCCGCGGCTACAAGGCCCGGCTCGACATCCGAGGGGTGGTGCTCGTCAGCATCGGCCTGTTCGGCGTGGTCTACGGCCTCGTCCAGGGCAACTCCCACGGCTGGACCAGCGCCGGCGTCCTGAGTGCCTTCGCCATCGGCGCCGTGGGACTGGCCGCCTTCGTCCGGTGGGAACTGCGGATCGAGAACCCGATGCTGCCGCTGCGCCTCTTTGGCAATCGAGCCTTTGCCGCCGTCAACGTGACCGCCATGCTGTTCAGCTTCGGCATGTTCGGTTCGATCTTCTTCCTCTCCCAGTTCCTCCAGACCGTGCAGGGCTATTCACCGCTCAGCGCCGGGCTGCGGATCCTGCCGTGGACCGGCATGGTCATGGTGCTGGCCCCGGTCGTGGGGATCCTGGCCGAGCGCTGGGGCGGCAAGCGGTTGGTCGTGCCCGGCCTGATCCTGCAGACGGCCGGCCTGGCGTGGTTGGCCTTGCTGTTGACGCCGAGCACGCCGTACATCGACATGGTCCCGGCCTTCATTTTGGCCGGCACCGGGATGACGCTCTTCTTCGTCCCGCTGGCCTCGCTGGTGCTGGGCGCGGTGCCCTCCTCACTCGAGGGAATCGCCTCGGGCACCAACAGCGCGTTCCGCGAACTCGGTGGCGTGTTGGGGATCGCGGTCCTCGGTGCGGTGTTCTCCTCCTCGGGGGGCTACGCCTCGCCGCAGGACTACGTGAACGGGTTGACCCCGGCGATCTGGGTCGGTGCCGCAGTCGTTCTCCTCGGGGTGCTCACCGCTCTCCTGGTACCGAACCGGAAGCGGGTCCGAGCCGGCACGGCGTCGGAGAGCACGGCATCGCCAGATTCGGACTTGGAGCTTTGCGCCGGGCCGGAACTGGAGCCGGCGATCTGAACGAGGCACCACGACGCCGGGCCACGCGCGCTCGAAACCGACATCTCACCACCGCACTCGATCCGCTTACGGCGTGGGCGTGGGCGTCCGCACCGTCCCGAGCAGCGCGAACGTGTTGCAATAGAAGAGTCGCCCACCGTGAGCCCGCCAATCGGCCCAGTCGGCGTAGGCCTCGCTCTCGGCGCCGCCGAGCCTGGGGGCAACGTGGGGCGTCATGGTCTTGAACGTCGCCTCGGGGTCAGCGCTGGCGAACTCATAGAAATGCATGTAGCGGGGATCGACGTCGTCGGTGTTCTCGAAGACCGAGATCTGGGTGAAGCCGGGAATTCCCGCCGCGGCGATGTGACGGATGTGCACGAAGTCCCCCCAATCGCGCAGTTCCTGCGCCCGATCGGGCGACTTCGGACTGATCCACACGATCAGCAACCCGGTGGTGGTGCCACCGTCGAGGATGCCCTGGCTCGGGCGGGGATGACGATGGAAGAGGTGAGCGGTCACACCGGGTGGCGGGTCCGGGGCTCGGAAGGTGCGATCCACTTCAGCCACGGTGAGCATGGAGCCTTCATCCACCTTCCTCGGCAGGTCCGTGCGCCCGGGGTAGCAGTTCTCCCACCAGCTGACCCGTTCGGCTCCCGGCAGGGCGGCCAGGTCGCCGGCGCGCCGCTCGGTGTCCGCTGCCGGGCTGTTGCCCAACTCGAGATACAAGGCCGAATTGATGCGGTCCTCCACCTCAGGCCTTCCTTCTTATCGAGCGGTCACGTGATCGTGACAGATCACGCGTGAAGCTCCGCCTCACGTGCCGACGAATCGACGCGTGGCGACTTCCGCCGCCGCTTCCCCTGCGGCTTCGACCACGCGGTTGAGGACGTCGTCACCGTGGGCCAGGCCGGGAAACATCACTTCGTACGGACCGGGGGCCAGCGCCACACCCCGCCGCAGCATGGCGTGGAAGAACTGGGGATAGAGGCCGTTGCCGGACCAGGCACCGGCCGTCACGTAGTCGATCGGCGCGGCGCGGTCGGTCTCGCCTGTCCCGGGGCCATCGTGGTCAGCGAGGAAGAGACCGACCAGCGGTCCGATGGCCGGGGCGACCACGTCCAGGCCGCCGCCGGCAATGGCCGAGGACAAGCGTGAGGCAAACGTCGCCACCCGTGCCGTGAGATCGGCGTAGTCCCCTTCGGTGACCAGTGAGAGCACCGCCAAGCCGGCGGCCGTGGCCAATGGATTCCCCGAAAGGGTTCCCGCCTGGTACACGGGACCTCCGGGCGCCAGTTCGGCCAGGAGCTCCCGGCGCCCACCGAATGCCCCGACCGGAAGGCCGCCCCCGATGACCTTCCCGAAGCACCACAGGTCGGGTGTCACCCCCGACCAGGTGGTGGCGCCTCCGGGGCCCAATCGAAATCCGGTGATCACCTCGTCAAAGATCAGCAGCGCCCCGACGGCGTCGCAGGCAGCACGCAGCCCGGCCAGGAATCCGGGCCGGGGCGCCACCAGGTTCATGTTGGCGGCCACCGGTTCGACGATGACGCACGCCACCTCATCGGTCAGCTCGGGGACCACGTTGTACGGCACGACGGCGGTGGCCGCCACCGCCCCGACCGGCACCCCGGCCGAGCCCGGCAAGCCGAGCATGGCCACGCCGCTCCCGCCGCCGGCCAACAGACCGTCGGAGTGGCCGTGGTAGCACCCGTCGAATTTCACCACCCGATCCCGCCCGGTCGCGCCGCGGGCCAGGCGCACCGCGCTCATGGCCGCCTCGGTACCCGACGAGACCATCCGCACCTGCTCGCACCCGGGGACGCGGGCACAGATGGCCTCGGCCAGCAGCACCTCTCCGGGCGTGGGCGCACCGAAGGTGGTCCCCAGTGCGGCCGCCCTCGTGATGGCATCGGTCACCGCCGGATGGGCGTGCCCGAGCAGGACGGCCCCGTAGGACTGCACCAGATCGAGGTAGCGATGTCCTTCGACGTCGAACACGGAGGCGCCCTCGCCCCGGACCACCGTGTAGGGAGTGCCGCCGACGGACGCGAACGACCGGACGGGTGAGTCGACGCCGCCGGGAATCACCCGTGCCGCCCGGGCGAACCATTGGGCATTCGACGCCGACGGACGCGTCAGCCACCGAGGGCCTCGGCCACCTCTGCCGCGAAGTAGGTGAGGATGAAGTCCGCCCCGGCCCGCTTGAGGGCGATCAGCTGCTCGAGGGCGACGGCCGGACCATCGATCCAGCCGGCGGCCGCGGCCGCGTGGACCATGGCGTATTCACCGCTCACGTGGTAGGCCGCCAACGGCACCCGCACCGCCCGTCGGGCCGCGGCGAGGACGTCCAGTGAGGTCATGGCCGGTTTGACCATGACCATGTCGGCCCCCTCGGCCACGTCCTGGGCGATCTCGAGGAGCGCTTCACGTCGGTTGTGCGGATCCTGCTGGTAGGAGCGCCGGTCCCCGCCGCCGGCGATGGTGACGTCGACGGCGTCACGGAAGGGGCCGTAGAGGGCGGTGGCATATTTGGCGGCGTAGGCCAAGATCACCGCCTGGTCGTGACCGCCCGCATCGAGCGCGGTGCGGATGGCGGCCACCTGGCCGTCCATCATCCCGCTCGGTGCCACCACGTCGGCCCCGGCCTCGGCCTGGGCCACGGCGATGCGGCCGTACAGCTCGAGGGTCGGGTCGTTGAGCACCGCTCCGTCGGGGCCGAGAACGCCGCAGTGCCCGTGATCGGTGTATTCGTCCAGGCAGAGATCGGCCATCAGGATCAGTTCGTCGCCCACGGCATCGCGCAGGGCGCGCAGGGCCCGCTGCACGATCCCCTCGGGATCCCAGGCCTGGGAACCGCTGGCGTCCTTCTCCGTGGGCACGCCGAAGAGCATGAGCCCGGGCAGGCCGAGCGACACCAGGCGCTTGGCCTCGATGACCAGGGAGTCGACGGTGTGCTGCACCTGACCCGGCATGGATGTGATCTCCACCGGCGCGGCGATGCCCTCACGGACGAACAACGGCGCGATCAGGTCGTCGACGCTGAGGCGGGCCTCAGCCACCAGCCGGCGGAGGGCCGGCGTGCGGCGCAGCCGGCGCAGGCGCCGCACCGGAAAGCCCGGTGCCCCGGTGGCCGGCGATGCGGGTGCGACGTCGGGCGACATGACGGACCAGCCTACGAGCCGCCGGCCCGGCCCTCGGAAAAATGCCGGATCAGGGCCGCGACGATCCCCTCGGTCGACGCCTCGTCAGCCATCTCGACGCCGGCCCACCCGAGTGCCCCGGCACTGGCCGTCGTGGTGGGCCCGATGCACAACACCAGTGGGGCTACCGGCAGCGGCCGGCCGTCGGGCAGACGAAGGGCGGCAAAGGCCTTGACCGAGGACGATGCGGTGAACGTCACCGCGTCGGCGTCGGCCATCTTGGCCATGACCTCGGGCTCGGGCGGCGGGAGGGCCACCGTTCGATAGGCCTCGACGCGTCGAACGTCCCACCCCTTGTGCGCCAACCCGTCTTCAATGGTCGAGGGCGCCTGGTCGGCACAGGGAAACAGGACACGAGCTGCGCCCGTCTCGAGATCGGCCGCCGGGAACGCGTCGACCAGTCCCAAAGCCCAGTGCTCGGCCGGTACCAGGTCGGGCTCGACCCCGGCCCGGCGCAGGGCGACGGCCGTGGCCGGTCCCACTGCCGCCACCTTGGTCGAGCCCAACGCCCGGGCATCGCGCAGGCAATCCATGAAGCGGCGCACGGCGTTGACCGAAGTGAGGACGACCCAGCGGCACCGCGCCACCTCGGCCGCGGCCTCGCGCAGCGCCGAGCCGCCATCGGCGGCCTCGGTCTGCTCGGTCAAGGGGACCTCCATCGTCTCGGCGCCGGCCCGCTGGAGGGCGTCGACCAGGCCGTGGGCCCGGGGTCCCGATCGGGTCACGACCACGGTGCGGCCAGCGAGCGGCCCGGGCGGGTCCACCGGTGCACCGTCGCTCCCGAGGGCGGCGACCGGGCCCACCACGATCACGGCCGGCGAACCGAGGTCGACGTCGGCCAGCCGGTCCAGCGTCGTGCGAACGACGCGTTGCGTCGAGGTGGTGCCGCGCTCGATGATTGCGGTGGGCGTGTCGGCCGGCTTGCCCCCGCGCTGGAGGGCATCCGCGATTTCGGTGCGCGTCTGCATCCCCATGAGGATGACCAGCGTTCCCCCCACCTTGGCCACCAGGTCCCAGTCGACACCGCCCGGCGCCGTCGGATCCCCCACCCGGCCCGTCACCACCGTCACCGATGAGGAGAGGCCACGATGCGTGACGGGGATGCCGGCGGCGGCCGGTACCCCGAACGCCGAAGAGACGCCGGGAACGACCTGCCACGGCACGCCGGCCCGGGTGAGCACGTCGCCTTCCTCGCCGCCGCGGCCGAACACGAACGGGTCCCCACCCTTGAGCCGCACCACGGTCTGGCTCTGCCGCCCGTGCACGACCAGCAGTCGATTGATCTCAGCCTGTCGGCCGGTGCCCGATTGCGCCGCGTCGGGTCGCTTCCCCACATCGACCAGCTCGGCCGACGAGGGCGCCAAGGCCAGCAGCGAGCGGTGGACCAGCCGGTCGAAGATGACGACGTCGGCCTGGGACACGAGCTTGGCGCCCCGCCGGGTCAAGAGCCCGGGGTCACCCGGACCGGCGCCAACCAGGTAGACGGTCACGGGTTCCCCGTGAGTTCGGGCCGCGCCCAGCGCGCCCCTTCGAATCCGTCGATGCCCCATCCCCCACCATCGACCAGGAGCGCACGGGCCACCTCCGCACCCAGCAATTCCGGATCGGTCCCGGCTCGGGCCAGTCGGATGACCGTGCGCCCATCGGCGCTGGCCACCAGACCGTGCAGGCGCAGCCGCGGCGAGCCGAGGGAGGTCTCCGCCCAGGCGCCCACCGGCACGGTACAGCTCCCCCCAGTCCGGCCAAGACCGACCGCTCGGCCCGCAGCGCCCGGTGCGAGGGCACGTCATCGATGGACGAGAGCAGCTCTCGCGTCGCCCCGTCGTCGGCCCGGCATTGCACCGCGATGGCGCCCTGCCCGGCCTGGGGCAGGACATCGATCGGGTCCAAGATGTCGGTCAGGCGAGCGGTCCAGCCCAGCCGCTCCAGGGCCGCCACGGCCACCACGACGGCGGTCACCGAACCATCCTCGCCGCGGCTGACCCGGCGTTCCATGTTGCCCCTGATCTCGGTGAAGCTCAGATCGGGACGCAGGTCGGCCAGCTGGGCCCGGCGGCGCGCCGACCCTGTGGCGATGAGGCCGCCCGGCGGAAGATCGGCCAGCCGGCACCCCACCAGTCCGTCGCGGGGATCGGCCCGCGCCGGCACGGCGGCCAGCACCAGGCCGTCGACCATGATCGACGTCATGTCCTTGGCCGAATGAACCGCGGCATCCGCCCTGCCCTCGGAGACGGCGCCTCTCGACTTCGGTCACGAAGACGCCCTGTCCCCCGATCTGGTCGAGCGGGGCGGAGAGCTCGTCGCCCCGGGTGCGCACCAGCACCGCCTCAACCTCGAGTCCGCGATGAGCGGCCCGCAGGGCGTCGGCCACCGATGTGGTCTGGCACAACGCCAGCGGCGACCCGCGGGTGGCCAGGCGGAGCGTGTTCGTCACGAGCTCAGAGATCGAAGAGGATGCGCAGCGCCTCGACCAGGCGCTCGCCGCGCGGTGAGCCGGCCGTCTCCTTCAAGAGCATGGTGGGCTCGTGCAGCAGCTTGGCCAGCGCAGCTCTGGTGGCGGCATCCACCTGCTCCCACTCGGCCTCGGTCAGATCGGCCAGTTGGGCTCGGCGCCGCTCGAGTTCGGACTCCCGCAGCGACTCGAGCCGGGCGCGCAGCGCAGCGACGACCGGAGCGGCGCCACGTTGGCGGCTCGCCGTTCGGAAGCGCTCCACCTCCTCCGTCACGATCAGCTGAGCCGCCAGTGACTCATCCTGGCGGTCGCCCAACGCGGCGGCCACCGACGCACTCAGGGTGTCCATGTCGAGCAGGGTGACGGCGCGGAGTGTGCCGACCACGGGATCCACGTTGCGCGGGACACCCAGATCGATGACCAGCATGGGCCCGCCCACACCGGAAAAGTGTGCCGCCGTGAGCACGTGGGCCTCCGCCGCCACCGCGGCCAGCACCACGTCGGCCCGGGCCAGTTCGCGGTGGATCTCCCCGAGAGAAGCGGCGCGCAGCTGCGGGCCCAGACCGGCGGTGCGCACCAGGTCCTCGGCGCGGCCGACCGAGCGGTTCACCACCACAATGGAACGAGGCGCCGCGTCATGGGAGATGTCGCAGAGGGCCCGACAGACGCCCATGCCCATCCCTCCGGCGCCGACCACGAGCACTCGCTTGTCACGGAGGTCGGCTCCGCCTTCACCACGCGCCACGGCCACGGCGGCGTAGGAGAACGAGGTGGTCCCGCGGGAAATCCCGGTCTCGGTGCGCACGCGTTTGCCGGTCTGCAGCGCGTGTTGGAAGAGGGCGGACAGGACGGGCCCGGACATGCCCTCCTCCTGGGCCTGCTCGTAGGCCCGGCGAACCTGGCCCACCACTTCGCTCTCCCCGAGCACCGTCGACTCGAGTCCCGCGGTGACGGCGAAAAGGTGGGAGGCCACGTCGTCGTCAAAGCGCACGGCGGCGCAGGCCTCGAGGTCGTCCTTCGAAACCCCCGAAACCTCGGACAGCACGTCGTAGATCTCGGCCACCGCATCGTGGAAGCGGTCGACCACGGCGTAGACCTCGGTCCGCAGGCAGGTCGACAGCACCACGGTCTCCTGGAGGTTTCGGCAGTGCCGGAGCGAACCCAGCACCTTGTGGAGATCGGCGTCACCGATGGCCACCGCCTCGAGGAGGGGGAGGGGGGCCTGCTTGTGCTGGAGCCCTACGACGACGACGGACACGCGGATCCTTCCTGGGTGGGGCTACAAGCTTGCCCGCCCCGTCACCTTACGTGCCAGTCACCTGGGCTCAGGCACGGGCCGGGTGCTCCCACGATGGCTCAGCCCAGATCGGAGGGGGCCGACAGGCCCACCGAGCGGATGCTCGGTACCCGGTCCTCCCGGGCGGTTCCGCCCCGGGCCGGGCCATCGCGCCGGGCCCGGTAGAAGCCGAGCACCTGCAGCTCGATGGAGAGGTCGACATAGCGCAGGTGCACGTGGGGGGGCACGATGAGGACGCGGGGTGCGAAGTTGAGGAGGGAGGTGACCCCCACTTCGACCAGGGTGTCGGCCACCTGCTGCGCCACCCCGCCCGGCGTGGTGATGACGCCGATGGCGGGCCGTTCCGATGTCCCCAGTGCGGGGATCTCGTCCATGTGGCGCACCCGGATGCCGCGGATCTCTTCACCCACCACCGCGGGATCGACATCGAACAGGCACGTCACCCGAAACCCGCTCGTGGCAAAGCCTTGGGAGTTGGTCAACGCCCGGCCCAGATTCCCGATGCCTACCACGGCCACCGGCCAGTTCTCGTCGACCCCGAGAGCCCGATCGATTTGCGCGATGAGGAACGCCGGGTCGTAGCCCGACCCCCGGGTGCCAAAGGAACCGAGCAACGACAGGTCCTTTCGCACCTTGGCCGCGTTGACGCGGGCCAAGCTGGCCAACTGTTCCGAGGACACGGTCGAGACGCTGTTGCGCACAAGCTCGGCCAGGATGCGCTGGTAGACGGGCAGCCGCACGACGGTCGCTTCCGGAATGCGCTTCGACGGGGAGGGCGAATCAGCGCTCACTGGCCCGGATCGTACCGACCGGGCGCGCCCGGGCACCAACCCTCCGAATCACCGCCCCTCCGGGGTGGACCGCCGGTGTCACCAGGCGAGTACCACGAGTTCCCCTGCCTCCACGTTGAGCCAGTGTCCGGCCGAGCCTTCACCGACCACCACCGCCAGGTGTTCGTTGGCGTCAACCAGGAGGCCGAGTTCGCCGCGGTCAAGGTCGGCGAAGGTCTCCACGCAGCGCAGGCTCGCACTCTCGGGTACCAATGCGCTGGGCCATCCGGGCCGGGTGACCAGATCGCTCTCGACCACCGCCGTCACCGACACCGCGTCCATGAAGGACAGGCTGGCCACCAGCGCGTCGGCCAACGTCGCGGCCAACTGAACGTTGCCGAAGTGATCGACCCAGGTGACCTCCACCCGCAGGCAATGGCGCCCGTCGGGGAGGCGACCGTGTTCGACCACACCGGGCAGGAGGCGGACCAGTGAAGCCGGATCGATGGCCTCCCCAAGCAGCTCAGGTCGGGTGCCCCCGCACAGGGCGGCCGCCGCCGGGGCGAAGAGGTCACGCCCATCGAAGGTCCCGCGGTGATCGTCGGCCGGGCCCCGGCGGGAGAGCTCGAAGGCCCGGGCGATCGTCCCACCACCGACCAACTCGGCCGCGGCGACCAGGATGCCGTTGTCAGGCCCGACAAAGAGGGTCGGTCCTCCGTCGACCGCCTCGCACTGCAGGCACAGTCCCCGGCGTGACGAGCCGACGCCGGGATCGACCACGGCCAGGACGACACCCGAACCCAGATGGGGCGCGGCGCGGGCCAAGGTGTGGGCGCCGGCACGGACGTCGAAGGCGGGGATCCGATGCGTCAGATCGATGACGCTGGCCCGGGGCGCCGATGCGGCCAACACAGCATGGACCACACCGACGAACTCATCCCTCGTGCCGTAGTCGGAGAGAAAGAAAATTGGGCCGGCCAAGGCCGACGGCCGCGAGTCCTTCGGCGGCAATCCCGGTCCGTTCCCCTCGGCTCAGCCGGCCCGATTGAAGTGGTCGGCCACAAAGGCGTCGAGATCCTCGGTCCGCACCCGGAACGAGCGCCCGATCCGGGCAGCCGGCAATTCACCCCCGTTGATGAGCCGATAGACGGTCATGGTCGAAACGCGCAACGAAGTGGCGACCTCGCTCACCGTCATGAACCGGATCTGCTCGGTATTCAGGTCTTCAGTGGTCCTCACAATTCCTCCCAAAAAGGATGGTAGGCCCATTCCGGCCCCAGGAAAAGTGGGATGAAGCCCCCGCTGCTCCCTACCGCTGCAGGGAGCGGGAGCGTTCCGTGGCGGCGGCGACGGCCTCCATGAACGCGGACCGGACCGCCCGTGACTCCAGGGAGCGAATTCCAGCCGCCGTCGTGCCTGCCGGCGAGGTCACCATGGCTCGGAGGACCTCTGGTTCCTCTCCCGACTCGGACAGCAACCGGGCTGAACCGAGCATCGTTTCGATGACCAGCTGTCGGCTGACCTCGCGGGAGAGCCCCATCTGGACCCCGGCCTCAATGAGGGATTCGGCCACCAGGAAGAAGTAGGCCGGGCCCGAGCCCGAGAGACCGGTGACCGGATCCAAGAGCCGCTCCGGCTGCCTGATCACGGTGCCGACGGCCGACATCAAGTCTTCGGCCCAGGCCAGGTCGGCGGTGGTGGCGTGCGATCCCCCGGCGATGACGGTGACCCCGGCACCGACCAGGGCCGGCGTGTTCGGCATGGCCCGCACCACTGATGGCTCCCCACCGAGGGCCGCCTCGAGCCGGAAGCACGGAATGCCGGCCACGATGGACAGCACGCGGGTGACGCCGACGGCACCGAGCACCCGACACGCTCCCTCTGCCGCCTCGGGCTTGACGGCCAGCACGGCTCCCGTCATGCGATCGCCCGAACCGCTCAGCATCCCCTCCTCGGGCGCGTTGAAAACCCCGAGCTCGGGGTAGGCGTCCGTCAGCTCCGCCCGACGCTCGGCGTTCGGCTCGATCACCGCGATCTCGTCGGCGTCCGCCCACGCCGAGCGGAGCAATCCGCTCAGGAGTGCGCCGCCCATCTTCCCTCCGCCGGAGATGATCAAGGTGATTGGCATGGCCATGACGATACAGAGCGCGGGACGACGGCTAGGACCGGCGTGGTCGACGACGGTAGACCGACGCGTAACCCAATGTCATCGCGGTCGGGAAATGGTCGTCCACGTAGAGCACCGATGACCCGGCGATGCGGTCCAATTCATCATCGTCGATCATCGCCGCCGGCACCTTCCCCACGAGATAGACGGCGTCTTCGGGGCCGAGGCAGAACCACATGCCGTACAGGTTGGCATTGCAGCGAAGCAGGTAGGTGAAGGTCTCCTCGACGTTCTCATCGGGGGCCGGCATGAATTGCGCCTCATGGTGCAAGGTGCGCTGGCGCAGGGTCAGCCACACCGTGATGAAGTCCTTCTCCTCGCCGGCGAAGCGGAGATACCACCGGTGCGACGCCGTGCGATCGGTGACGCTCTGTTGCTCGCCCGCCACCAGCAGCCCGTCGGCGGCCAGTTCCCGTTCTAGCCAGGCATTGATGCAGCGGACGGCGGCGGCCATCTCCTCATCCTCGGGGAGGTCGACAACCGGCACGGTCCCCGTCGATCGATCAGCTGCACTCGACGAGTCGGCCCGAGCCCAGCTCGTCGTGCAGCTCCACCAGAGCACCGGCGGCGGCCCGCCAGGTGTAACGGCGGGCCCGCAGTACCGATGCCGTGGAGAGTCGCTCGGCCAACAGTGGCTCGTCGAAGATCCGTCGGACCGCGGCGGCGTAGCGCCGCGGCGTGGGGTCATCGACCAGGAAACCGGTGTGTCCCTGGTCGACCAGGGTGGTCAACCCGCCGACGGCCGAGGCGACCACCGGGGTGCCGCAGGCGGCGGCCTCGAGGGCGACCAGACCGAACGACTCCGACCGACTGGGCACGATGCAGACGTCGGCGGCCCGGTAATAAGAGGACAAGAGCTCGTGCGGCTGTGGTGCCACGAAATGCACGAGATCCCGCACGCCTCGGGCGTCGGCCAGATCGAGGAGGCCTTGGAGCGCCTTCTCCCCGTGGGGGCCGCTGGGACCGCCGACCACGACCAGCCGATAGGGCTCGCCGCCGCGTGTGCTCAGTTCAGCCAGCGTGTCGATCGCCAGGTCCGCACACTTGAGCGGCTGGATCCGGCCCACGAAGAGCAGGAGCCGCCCACTGAGGGGAAGGCCCAGGGCGCGGCGGGCCTGCGGGCGGTGGCCCGGCCCGAAGAAGGCGTGGTCGACCCCGGGCGGGACGATGCGGATGCGCGCCGGATCGGCCCCGTACAGCGAGGCGATCTGCTCGGCCTCCACCGTGCAGGACGCCAGCACGGCGTCGGAACAATCGATGATGGAGGCCTCGGCCTCGGCCCGACGGTGCGGCATGTCGGCTTCGACCTCTTCGGGCATCGATTCGGCCTTGACCCGGTCCAGCGTGTGGAAGGTGCAGACGAGCGGAAGATTGAGCTCGTGCTTGATGACGTGACCCGAAAGCCCCGAGAGCCAGTAGTTGGCGTGCACGGAACTGAAGGGCAGGGTCTCGTCGTCACCGGGCGAGGTCGAACCGGGCGTGGACATGCGCTCGAGCACCCCCTGGGTGAAGGTATCGACGACCGCGGGCAGGTGCTCCTTGGGCAGGACGGTGAGCGGTCCCGCCCGGATGTGATGCACCCGCAGGCCGGGTTCCACGCCGACGGTCGCCGGGAGGTCGGGCGACCAGGCCCGGGTGAAGACGTCGCACGAAACCCCCGACCGGGCCAAGGCGGTGGTGAGCTCCCGGACGTAGACGTTCATGCCTCCGCCGTCGCCGGTGCCCGGCTGGGCCAGGGGGGAGGTATGGAGTGAGAGAACCGCGAGCCGGCGCATGCCGGTGAGATCCTACCGGTGACGGGCCTTTTTCCTGCCCGGGGTTCGATTCTTCAGGCGGTGACGGCGTGCGGGGGCGGGTCCGAGGCGGGTGGAGGGGTCCCGTTGGAGGCTTCGGGGGGCCCGACACCGTGCTCTTCCTCATACTCACGGCGGAACGAGAGATACATGAGGACCAGCGCCTGCTTCTGCTCCTCGTTGATCGACCCGTCGGCCAGGATCAACCGGGTGAGGTCCGGCGCCCCGTCCGGCGGCTCGAGGATGCCGGCCTGCACGTAGAGGGTCTCGGCCGAGATCCGCAGCGCCTTGGCGATCTGTTGGAGGATCTCGGCCGAGGGTCGTCGCAGTCCACGCTCAATCTGGCTCAGGTACGGATTGGAAATACCGGCCAACTCGGACAGCCGACGGAGCGAGAGGCGGGCCGTGCCCCGCTGTTCGCGGATGAAAGATCCGAGATCTCTCCAGCGATCTTTGGGGTCGGGAGGCACAGCTCGATCGTAGTGCCACAGCGCCGTATGGCCTGGTCTGCCCCTTACAGCGGGGTTGGATCACGCGGCATTCGGGTATCGTCCTGGTGCAACGACGACCTACCGAGGAGAAACCACCGACATGGCCGACTACACGCTGCCCGACCTGCCCTACGACTACAGCGCCCTGGAGCCCCACGTCTCCGCCCAGATCATGGAACTGCACCACGACAAGCACCATGCCGCCTACGTGGCCGGGGCCAACACCACCCTCGAGAAGCTGGCCGGAGCCCGGGACAAGGACGACTTCGGTCCCATCGTGGGCCTGGAGAAGACCCTGGCCTTCCACATCTCGGGGCATGTACTGCATTCCATCTTCTGGAAGAACCTGAGCCCCGACGGCGGAGGCAAGCCCGACGGTGCCCTGGGCTCGGCCATCGACGAGCACTTCGGCTCATTCGACAAGTTCAAGGCTCACCTGACCCAGGCCACCAACACCATCCAGGGTTCGGGCTGGGGGGCGCTGGCCTACGAGCCGCTGGGCGGCCGGCTGATCGTCGAGCAGATTTACGACCACCAGGGCAATGTGGGCAACGGCTCGGTGCCCCTGCTGGTCTTCGACGCCTGGGAGCACGCCTTCTACCTCCAGTACAAGAACGTGAAGGCTGACTTCTTCAACGCCCTGTGGAACATCATCAACTGGTCCGATGTGGCGGCCCGGTTCGGGTCCGTCAAGGGACTCGGTATCTGATCACATCGGTGCGACCGGCAAGAGCGGGCGCCGGTTGAGGAGCGCTGGTCAGGTGTGGGCGCTGCTCACGCCGGGTCGCTGGGTTCGGGCTCGGGCTGGGAGGTCTGGGTGAGCGCCAGGTGCTGTTCGCACACCCTCCGGGTCGGGTCCGCAGACAGGTCGGCGCCGAGAATGGGGTCGTCACAGATCTCGCACGAGCCGTAACTGCCCTCACTCAAGCGTTCAAGGGCGCGTTCGACGTCATCGAGCACCCGCTGGGATTGGGCCAGATCGTCCTCGTAGCGCTCTTCCACCACGGCAGGGTACCGCGGCACCGTCAGGGTGCGTTCCCTATCCTTTGGGTGGTGACCGCACTGTCCCCCACCACCCGGCTGGTCGGGGCGGGATTGGCCGTTCCGTGCCTGGACGGCACCGATCGTCCCTACCGTGACCTCGACTGCGCGGCCTCGACGCCCGCCCTGCAAGTGGTGGCGGACAGGGTGGCCGAGTTCCTGCCGTGGTACTCGAGCGTGCACCGGGGCGCCGGGTACAAATCCCGTCTCGCCACGGCAGGCTACGAAGCGGCCCGGGACAGTGCGCATGACTTCGCCGGCCGGTCGAGAGCGGGCGATGACGTCGTGGTCCTGGTCCGCAACACCACCGAGGCCATCAACCATCTGGCCTATCGACTGCAGCTCGGCCCCGACGACGTGGTGGCCACCACGGTGGTCGAGCACCACGCCAACCTGCTGCCCTGGGCCCGGGTGGCGCAACGGCGCTGGGTGGAGTGCGGGGAAGACGGGACGTTCAGTGTCGAGGACGTGACGGCTGTCCTCGATGCGGGTCGGCGCCCGGCCCTGCTCGCTCTCACCGGAGCCTCCAATGTGACCGGGTGGTCACCGCCGGTGGCCCAGATCTGCGCCGAGGCCCACGGACGCGGGATCCCGGTCCTGCTCGATGCGGCGCAGTTGGCCCCGCATCGGCCCCTGCCCCCCGAGCCGGACTTCATGGCCTTCAGCGGGCACAAGCTCTACGCCCCCTATGGCGCCGGCGCACTCATCGGGCCCCGGAGTGTCTTCGCCACCGGCGACCCCTTCCTGGCCGGGGGGGGCGCGGTCGATCTGGTCGATCTGGACGAGGTCATCTGGACCGACCCGCCCG
Organism: uncultured Acidimicrobiaceae bacterium; assembly: GCA_963743785.1. Taxonomy (GTDB): domain Bacteria; phylum Actinomycetota; class Acidimicrobiia; order Acidimicrobiales; family RAAP-2; genus Bog-473. The sequence goes on from CAVURD010000004.1 coordinate 374,971, forward strand.
ATCGGGAAGAGGCCGGATCCCCCAACGTGATCGGGGCGGTGGCCTTCGGCGCCGCCATGGACGAGCTGGCGCGACTTGGTTGGGATGCCGTGATGGAACACGAGGCGGCACTCTCGACCCGGCTCCATGAGGGCCTACGCGCCATTGACGGCGTGCGGGTGCTGGGACCCGGACCGGGAACCGACACATTGGCGCTCGCTGCCTTCACCGTCGAGGGCATGCACCACGCGCTGGTGGCCGCCCGCCTCGAGCGCGGAATGGGGCATCGGGGTGCGCCACGGGTGCTTCTGTGCCCACCCCTACCTGCTTCGCCTGCTCGGCATCGGCCCCGAGGGAGTAGCCGAGGCCCGGGCCGCCGTGCAGCGCGGGGACCGCCGGGGCATACCCGGCGCCGTGCGCGCCAGTTGCGGACTGGGTACCTCGGGTGAGGACGTCGACGTCCTCCTGGCCGCCGTGCACACCCTGGCCGAAGGCGCACCGGCTCCGGTGCCCTACGTCCAGGACGAGATCACGGGTGACTTCTGGCCCCAAGGTGAGATCCTCGGGTGGGGACAGGCCGATCGCCCGAGCGGCGCTGCCTGTGCGCGGGGCTGAGGGGTCTTGCCTGGGGCGGCGGGTCGGGGCGGGGCTGAGCGGGGTCACACGCTGTAGACGGCACGGGCGCGGAAACGCAGTGGGCGTTCGGTGAGTTCTTCCTGGTAGTGGGCGGTCCAGCCGGCGATGCGGGCCAGGGTGAAGATGGTACGACCAGCGTCGCTCGGCATGCCGGTGCCCCAACTGAGGGCGGCCAGGGCCAGATCGCTGTTGCACGGACCCACCTGGTTGGCGCCGGCCAGATCCATGATCTGGCGCAGCAATTGCCGTCGCTCCTCGCTGAGGAGGGGCTCGACCAGAGGGAGCAGCTCGTCAAAGCGCGGGTCGCCCCGGGTGTACACCATGTGCCCGAACCCGGGGGGGTGGCGCTGAGAACGCAAGGCGTCGTTGAGCGCCCGGGCGGCGCCATCGCGCTCGGCCGCCACCAACAGCTCATAGGCGTGCTGGCTGGCTCCGCCATGCAGTGGTCCGGCCATGGTGGCCAGCCCGGCCAGCAACGCGTCGTAGATGTCGGCTCGAACAGATGCCGCCACGCGCACGGCCAGGGTCGAGGTGGCCAACTCGTGGTCCGCCATGAGGATGAGGGCGGCGTTCATGGCGGTGGCCGACAGGGAGGACTGGCTCCCGACCAGACGACCGGCCAACCGCTCGGCGATCGGTCCGGTGCGATCGTCGCCTTCGGCTGCGGTGCCCTACGGAGTCCACCAACGCGGCGATGATCCGGCGAGCCGATCGATGGATCGACTCGGGTCGGGCGTCGGCCCGCAGGGGATCGGCGGCGCCGCACATGACGAGCGTCCAGCGGAAGCGGTCGGCCGTCTGAATGAGGGGGCACGGGCCGATGATCGGGTGCGGTCCAGTCGGCGGGTGCCGCCTCGGTCGAGTCGGACCGCCACAGCAATTCCGCCACCTGCTCGAAGGACATCGCGCCGGGCCAGCTCAACCGCCGGCCGGCCCCGGTACGCCGGACCGTCCTCCCGGAGTTGGGTGACCCCGGTCGTGATGGTGGCCAACCGGGTCTCGACCTCGCGTCCACCCCGTCGTCGCTTGGCCAGGCGCTCGATGTCGACCAGGTCGAACAGACGCCGCCGGCCGTTCGGCTCGGGGTGCGACTCCAGCAGGCCCCGGCTGACGTAGGCGTAGAGCGTGGCCACCTTGACGCCGAGCCGGCGGGCCGCCTCCTCACTCTGCAGCATCCGGTCCACTCGTCCACCATATATTGACTTGATCAACATTTACAGATCGAGGTCACGCGGGCATAGTGGACGCATGGAGACAGTCGTGCGAGACCTCATGACCACCCCCGCCGTCACGTGTACCAGCGCCGACACCCTGGCCGCGGCCGCCCGCCTGATGCAGCAGGCGGACACCGGATCGGTCATCGTGACCGAGTTAGGGAAGACGGTCGGGATACTGACCGAGCGTGACCTCCTCCGGGCCGCGGCCACGTCGGCCCGTCCCGATCATGAGACCGTCAATCTCTGGATGACCCCGCACCCCGACGTCCTCCGCCCGGACGAGAAGGTGGACGCGGCGTGGGGCAGCCTGACCTCACACCACTACCGGCACCTGCCGGTGGTCGATGACGGGCAACTGCTCGGTGTGGTCTCGTCGCGCGACCTGATGGGCGTGGCCCGCATTCGCCCGGCCACAGAGACGAGCGGTGACGTGCCGGCCGGGCTCGAAGGTGTCGTTGTGGCCGAGACCACCGTGGGTGACGTGCGCGGACTGGAAGGGTTCTTCCACTACCGGGAGTACTCCGCGGTTGACCTGGCCGAGCAACGTTCCCTCGAAGACGTCTGGTATCTGCTCTTCCGGGGTGAGCTGCCCGACGCGACGGCCTCGGACGCCTTTGCCGCGGCGATCAGGCCGCTTCGCACGCTGCCACCCGGGCTGGCGGCACTGCTTCCGGCATTGTCGAGGCAGGGTGCGCCCCTCGACGTGCTTCGCACCGCGGTCTCCGTGCTCGGTGCCGAGTTGGGCTGGCCACCGACCCACGACATAGGCGCCGAGGATCTGTACGACCAGGCGCTCGGGCTGTGCGCCGTCGTCCCGACCATTTTGGCGGCGGCGCACCGGCTCCGGGAAGGCCACGAGCCTCTGGTCCCCCGGGACGATCTCGCTTTCGCCGCCAACTACCTCTACATGTTGACCGGCCGTGTCCCGAGCGAGCAGCACGCCCGCGCCGTTGAGCAGTACATGATCCTGACCATTGACCACGGCTTCAACGCCTCGACCTTTACCGCTCGGGTCATCACGTCGACCGGTGCCGACCTGGGGGCGGCGATCGTGGGGGCGATCGGTGCGCTGTCGGGCCCGCTCCACGGCGGTGCGCCGAGTCGGGCCCTCGACCTGCTCGACGCCATCGGCACGCCCGATCGGGCGGAGGCATACATCCGGCCACTGGTTGAGCGGGGCGATCGCATCATGGGGTTCGGCCATCGCGTCTACAAGACCGACGACCCCCGCTCGCTGCTGCTGCGCGGGGTCGCAGAGGGGCTCGGCGGGCCACTGGTCGACCTGGCCGTGCAGGTGGAGCGCACGATTGTCGATGTGCTGGCCGAGCTGAAGCCCGGACGCCACCTCTACGCCAACGTCGAGTTCTACGCCGGCGTGGTCATGCACTTGTGCGGCATCCCCCGGCACATGTTCACCCCGACCTTTGCCGCCGGCCGCTCCATCGGCTGGTGCACCCATGTGATGGAACAGGCCTCCCACAACCGACTGATCCGTCCGGCCGCTCGTTACGTCGGTCCGCCGCCGCCCCAGGAGGTCCCGGCCCGGTAACGAGTCGCGACAGCCGGCGAACGAAGTAGGTACGGGCAGGCGGAGCCGCGCCCGGGCAGCCGATGTCGGTTGCGTGCCACCACCGCGTCACCGGGCGCGGCGAGACCCGCAACCGGCGGCACGCCCAGGAGCTCGTCCGGCACAGTCGCCAGCCACCCCCGAGCCGCGATCAGCGCCTGCGCACAGCACGATGACCCCGGTGCGGCCGCGCCCGGACCTGGCCTCGGAGCCAAGCCTTCACCTCAAGGGTTTCGGTCTCATGCCATGCTCATGAGTGACCACCGGACGAGGAGAGTTAATGAACGATTTTCAGATACAGAACCCGGTCAAGATTCACCATCACATCGGTCAAGCGATCAGTCATTCGCGGCCTGCGAACAGAGGTCAAGAGGGCCGACGGGATCAACGCAAAGATTGCCGTGTTCCTCACCAACATCGTCGGATCGATGTGGTGTGCCTATGTGTTCGGTGCCATCGCCCTGATTGGATTGCCGCCGGCGCTCAAGCCTGGCGGCGAGGGCATTATCGCCTGGATTGCCCAAACGTTCCTCCAGTTGGTCCTGCTCTCCGTCATCATGGTCGGACAGAACGTGCAGAGCGTGGCCAGCGACATCCGATCACAGCACACCTATGACGACACCGTGCAGATACTCGACCGCCTCGACATACACACCGACGGGTGGGCTCAAGGATCTGGCTGATCGAATCGACGGACTCGAAGCGAAGATCAGCGGTCGGTGATCCGTGCGGACTCGGTCCAGGCCGATCGGGCTCTCCGCGCCAACCAACCTCGCCTTGGCGATCGGGATGGCGGAGGCCGATTCGGGTGCACCAGCGGTTCGGCCGTGCACCGCGGTTCGGTCGTGCACCGGCGGTTCGGCCGTGCACCAGCCGGTTCGTCCGATCATGGATCCCCTGCGAGGCGCCATGCGTCGCGCTCGTGGTGACGCCAGAGACGGCGCTTCGTCACGGCATCCAGCGACTCGGATCCGGAAGAGGCACGTCTCCATAACCGTTGCAGCGAGCTTCGGCGATCGCCAACTCGAAGAGGATGTAGCGATCCTCCGGTTGGTACGAGGCCGCTTCACCGGCGACGGTGCGTAATTCGGGATCGTCCATGAGGGTGGCCTGGCCGCTGACGAAGAACTCGCCGCCGGTCCCAGATGTGTCCGGCACGCCATTGTGGAGTGCGTACCAACCCCGTTCTCGCAGGTCGCGAGCTTTGGGCGAGGTCGGTTCCATGAAGACGAAGAGGCGTCCGGCGCCGATGATTGGCGCGACGGGGTGGACTCGGGGTGCGCCCACCCTCCGAAGGGTTGCCAAGTACGCCGGTGCAGCGGCCAGGCGTTCCGCTCCAAACACAGCCAGATCCGGAGCTTGGGCCTCGAAGTCTCCCCAACTCGACACACGGGTCATTGTGTCAGCTCGACGGTCCGACGCGCCCACGCTCGGCGCAGGTGGCGTCGCCATTCGCAGATTCGCCGCCAATCGTCGGAGGTTTGATGTCTTCCGACTATCTACCTGCGCCGCGTGCGTCTCTTACCTTCGTTTTCGAGCCGTGCACGGGCCACTTCGCACTGCCACGCCCCGGGTTCGGCGGACTAGGGCATGGGCAACAGCCGCAGTCCCGACCTCATGCCTACCGGCGGGACATCAGCTGCATCTGATTATGGACCTTTCTGCGGACGCTAATGAGATAGAACAAGGCGAGAAAGAGCCCGAGACCCAACACGAAGGTCGCAACGAGCAGCACGATGACCCAAGCGGTCTTGTTGGTTCCAGCGCCATAGAAGGCGGCGGCTGGTCGACTCAGGGCGTCGATGATGGCCCACAGGGGTATGGCCATGCCCACAATGACGACGATCAACAGGTCGGGCCCAAACACTTCCGCCAGCATCATCGGTACCCGCTTTCAAGACTCCTTCACAATGGTAGACCTTCGGACGCTGGTGCGCTCGCCTCGACTCAGACGATCTGGGCTGAGGTAGGCAGGCGGCATCATCCCAGCGCTTCGCTCACGGTCGCATGAAGACGGCCTTTGAGACATCAAGCACTGAGAAGACACCGCTGAACCCGGCGAGACCGTATCCTATCGAGACGCCTGGACGGGGCTCAATCGTTCGTTGCTGCCTTACGAGGTTCCCATTCGCCGGTCTCAATGAACATCGATGATCACGACGGTGACGTTGTCTTCCGCGTCGCACTCCACGGCACTCGTGACCAGTTGGTCGGCAGACTTCTGGGGCTCGGCGTCCGATGCCAACACGATGTTGAGCTCATCGGGGGACAGAGCATTGAAAAGACCGTCCGTGCAGAGCAGGAGTCGATCGCCGGGTTCGCAGGTCACTCCGGCGTAGTCGATGTCGACCTCTGGGACCACGCCGATCGCTCGCGTGAGGACGTGCCGGTAGGGGTGGGTATGGGCGTCCGCTTCGCTGAGCTCGCCGGCGCGGATCAAATCTGCGATGACGGTGTGGTCATGCGTGAGCTGTTCGAGTCGCCCGGCCCGGAAGCGGTACAGGCGTGAGTCACCCACGTGGAGAACGACTGCTTCTCCGTCGGAAGTCAACGCCAGGGCCGCCAGCGTGGTGCCCATGGTTGCGTCCTGCCCATTCGCCTGCCGCCATACCGCCCGATTGGCTTCTCGGCCGGCGGTGAGCAGTCCCGAAATGCTTCGGTCTGCGGCAAAGGCTGCATCAAGCGTGTCGAGGGCGAGTCGGCTGGCGACTTCGCCACGTTGGAGGCCCCCCAGTCCGTCCGCCACTGCCAACAAATCATCGCTGACCAGCACGGCGTCCTGGTTGGTGTCGCGCCCACCAATATGGGTGGCCGTTCCGGTGACATATGTGTGTGTCACTTCGTCTCCTTTCATCGAGCTTCATTCATCGAGGCTTCTGGCTGGGCTGGAGGAGGTCCTTGAGCCAGCGCCAGGGCTGCTCGAGCCTGGGCCAGCGCTTGACGGCGGGCCGTCGACTCACTCACGATCTCTCGGTCCCAGCAATCAAGCTGGACTGTGTCGGGATTGCCGAAGAACATGGCGATCTGATCGACCGCTATCCCGGCCCGGCGCAGTAGGGCGATGATCCGGGCCCGGTGCAGCTGGCCGGTCGAGTAGTAGCGATAGCCCGACGAGCCGTCGACGGCTGCGGGAACCAAAAGGCCGGCCGCGGCGTACGAGCGAAGCATTTTGGCCGACAGGCCGCACCGATCGGAGAAGTCGCCGATGCTCAGCAGTTCATCCACCTCTAGAGCATGAACCCTTCCCGTAGGGCAGAGTCAACTGGCCAGATCACCAGACCGGCGGCGATCCCATGCAAGGCCCGCAGAGACCACCATGCGGCGACCGGCCAGAACCGCCGGCGATGCATCAAGGCCCGCGTCCGAATGCAACCGATTCGCCGTGGACTCGGAGGCCTCGTCGGACTTCTCGATCTCTCACTGTCGGGTGCGACTAAGAGGGCACACGTTGCCGGTCGCGGCACGAGAAGTGGCCCATCTCGTCGGTAGGCTCATCCATCACGTGCATCCATTCGCTTTGGGTTTCAAGCGCAGCGAACTCCATTTCGATGAGATCCCCTCTCATGCGAGAGCTATCGAAGATCTCGGATTCGATGTCATGCACACGTGGGATCAGGTCGACAACGGTCCCGCTCCCCTCGCGCCACTTGTGGCGATGGCCCGGGCAACGACACGGCTTCGAGTCTGCCCGTTGGTGCTGAACAACGACTTTCACCATCCCGTCCATCTGGCGCGGGAGCTCGCAACTATCGATCACCTGAGCGGAGGTCGCCTCGAGATTGGCATCGGGGCGGGCCACTCCTTCAACGAGTATCAAGCCGTCGGAGTCCCCTTTGACGCTCCGGCCATCCGAAAGGCTCGCATGGGGGAGGCCGTCGAAATATTGCGCAGTCTTCTTGATGGCGATGAAGTCGTCTTCCGTGGCGAGTACTACCGCATCGACGGCCTGAAGACGATGAGGTCTCGCCAAACCCATGTACCGCTCCTCGTGGGAGTCAACGGCAGACGAGCCCTTTCTCACGCAGCGCGCCACGCCGACATCATCGGGTTGACGATGCTCGGTCGAACCCTTGGTGATGGCAACCGCCATGAAGTGAAGTGGCAAGAGCAACGCCTCGACGACACGGTTGCCTATCTACGGCAGGAGGCCGGATCGGGTTGGGCTCGACTGGAGCTCAATGTGCTGGTTCAGGCCGTAGTCGTAACCAACAACCGACGTCGGGCCGCTGAGGAGATCGCGGCACGCATCCCCGGCCTGAGCGTTGATGACGCCCTGGTGACACCTTTTTTGGCTCTCGGAACGTGCGCCGAGATCGCCGAGCATCTCATTGCCTGCCGGGAGCGCTGGGGGGTGTCCTACTTCAGCGTCCGCGACTACGCCGCCTTCGGTCCTGTCATCGAGCGTTTGAGGTAGTCCAAATGCGTCCACCGGTGGACGTTCGTCGGGCCCCAGCTCAGCGGACAGGGGCTGACGGTGACCGCTATTCGGGGGCGGGCTGACACGGCATGCCGAGACGTTTGTGGAGCCGGGATGTCCCACCTACAACGGGGACGGCGCAGGGACGGAGGGTGCCTACTCTCCTGGCGGGGATCCACTCTGTCCGTCGTGGGGCTCGGACGCACCTCAGGGTCACTTCGGGGGGTCGGGGTGGATCCCCGCCATCTGTCAGCGGCGGTCGCTGATGGCCATGTCTTCGATCTAGCTCGGCGTCGATCACGCGGCAGCCGCGGCAAGTGGCCCCGGTGAACTTCGCCCAAGAGGGTCGGTGCTGGCGTGGTGGGATGCATCGAGCACGAGGGCGATACGAAAACTCAATCTGGCGCGGTACCTCGGCGATGGCGGTCTGGCACCTTCGGCCGCGGCGGTAGTTGACCGCGTTTCGAGCAAAATCATCTCTCTGGACGTAACCGTGGCCCAAACGGTATCGGCTCCGCACGGGCGCCCGTGTGCTCCCGCTTCAACCCCCGTGACCTCCTGCGGAGGGAATGGTGGCAAATTTTTTCTAGTGCGGATCTGGCGGTTTCCGCGTAAACATTTCAGTGTGCTGTCGGCTACGGACGAAGATGTGGGTCGAGCCATCGTTGCCACGGTTGCGTGGGGTACCGCCCGCGAAACTCTTGGTCGCGCGGATGAGTTCGCCGAGATGCACCCCTCAGATCTCTCCGTCGCGCGAGCGGAAGCAGCACGGGCAGAAGTAGCCAGAACACGTGACGTCTTCAATGAAGCTCTGGCGGCGATCGGCATAGGCCCATTTCTCGCCGACGAGGAGCGGGTGACGGATTTCCTCCCTTGACACGGGGGTCAGCCGAGTCTGAGGCGGACGCCGATCAAGCAGCGGCATCAAGGCGAAGTCGCTCAAGCTCCGCAACGTCGCGCCACTACGCAGCAACTTGATGCCCCGGGGATACTGAACATTTCACGACCCTCGACGGAATCTTGCATGCCCACTCCACTTCAGGGGGCCGTGCAACCCGGAAGGTCACGTTTACGGTGGACTCTGCGACGACGGACAGTCGGCACAACGCGACGGATTAGGTCAAAGGCAACCAAGTTGCGACGGGTGCGCCCCGGCCCTGCACCCCGGACCCGTCATGATGCCCCACATCACGATCTGCGGGTGTCGTCACTCTGAGCGGGGCAACTGCACCCGTGGGTCGTGACCAATCGGGAACGGAGTGGCGGCTTCGGGAGGCTTGGACCTCTCGTTCCGCGTCCGGTCTGGGCCCAACCGCAACCAAGGTGCAACGTCGGTGCCCCAGGCCTGCACCTTGTCGCGGCCATGCTGTCGCCTGGCGGACGACCCCGCGTGTGGCCGCTCTTGGCGGGACGGCCACACCCGGGGTTCGTATTCAATCTCAAGAGACGGGACGCAACGTGACGGCACCGGACAGGCACGATCCTTCGACCCTCCGGCGGATGCGGAGCACATTGTCGGGTCGTTCGCGCTCCGAACGTGGCGCCGCCATGATCGAATATGCCCTCTTGGTGGGGCTCATCGCCGTGGTGGCCGTGGTCGGGGTCGCCTTCTTGGGCACCTCGGTGGGCAACCTGTTCAGCCACGCCAACAGCTGCCTGAGCACCACCGGCGACTCGAGCACCCAGAGCGGGACCAGCCAGCTCAGCATCGCCAACTCGCAGATGAGCAGCCAACTGGGCGGTGGGAACCAGCTGAGCACCGGTCAGCGGATCAACTCGGGCTCCACCCCACCGGACACGTCAGCCTCCGCGGCCACGGCGAACAACGGGAACCAGAACCTGCAGCAGAACCAGCAGCAGGTTCTCCAGCTGTTGCCAGGTGCCATGTACTTGTCGCCTACTTGTCGCCGCATGTCGACCCCGTCCGTCAGTGAACACGCGACAACCGAACCGTGGTGGATCGACCTCGCGACTCGTTAGCCCTCGTCGTCGTCAGATGAGGTGCCCTTGACCGAGATGGGCTGACTTCCGCCAGTCCCAAAGTTCGGGTCTGGGCTCAAGACGTTGAATCCACACTCGCCGAAGGCCCGGCCGTCCACAACGTTCGGGGATGCCCCCCGAGTCGCCGAACTGAACGGCTGGACTGTTGCCGAAGCAGGCGATGTCGTCACCGACCGTATTCTGAAGTACCTCACCGGCGTCGGGATCCGCCATGGTGTTGTTGAAGTCGATGATGCTTCCTCGGACGGTGTCCCGCAGGCTGCCGAGCCAGCAGGTCTGCAGCCCGATAATCCCGAGGTTACCGCCGACCGTGATGTCTTCGTAGTCGCTGTAGGCGGGAGATGGGGGTTGGACGGCGCAAACACGCTGCCGGCGGGCGGGATGCACGTGACGCCGCCGCCGCCGCCGCCCTCAAACACATCGCCGCCGACCGTCGTGGAGTGCATCACGACACCAAGTGGCTGGAACGAACGAACGCTTCCGAAAATGCGGTTCTGCCCCGTGAGTGTGCCGGTCGTCTGGTTGGGATCGTCCTGACAGACAAAGTGGTTCGGTTCGCAGCCGATCAGCGCACTGCCACCTTGCAGGACAGTGACGTCGCCCGCGACGGTCAAACTCGAGACACCTGAGCCAGCGTCATTGAGGGCGAATGCCGCATCCAATGTCGAGCCGGGGGAAACCGTGAGACTGCCGAACACCAGGGCAGGACCACCATTGACGGCACACACTCCGTTAATCACGACGTTCGAGTGGTACGTCCCGGCGAGCACCCCCGGCGACGCAAATGTTCCGGTACACGTCGCGGTGTGGTCAGCGTGGCCTTCCCCCATATGGTCGTGACCCATTCTCGGCTCAGCACCAGCGGACGCACTCATGACCAAGGCCATTCCCGCGATCATCGCCATGGTGACACCAGTCGTGAGAATCTTCGAGAACCTCATCGGCAAAGCCCCCCTCGTTCGACGTGAGTTGATTCGCCAACTTTTGTCCCGGAATTATCTCTCGTCAAGCGCGAATTCTTGGGCCGTCGGCGCACCGTCCGTCCTTGCTTGGCTTGGCCGCGTCTGGTGGCTCACGTTCACACGATGGTCACCAACTTCATCCGCGCACATCGTCCCGAAATTGGCGGCACTTATTTTCTAGTGCGGAAATTTCGATTCTGGTTGTGGTTGCTCCGCCCCCAGCCCTGCACGTTGGACCCAACACGTTTGCAGCCGATCACGATCTTCGCTGTGGTCGTTCTGAGCGGGAAACAACGTGGGCCGTGTCGCCGATGAACGCTGGAGAAACGGAATGGGAGGGCTTCGACCCTCGTTCGCGTCGGGCCACCGAGCTAAAATGTTCTCAACGTGACGGTGCTCTTGAAAGCGGCCGTGGTTAATTGGATCGGTCGACCCGCCCCGGGTCCGGGGGATTCGCAGAGGGGGGATCTGCGGGGGGGAGCCCACGGACCCAAAGGCGGGCAATGACGCAGGATGGGGTGTCCTGACGACAAAGCCAACCTAACGACCTCGGTTGAACGCACGGTGAGGATCGGGTTACGGGTAGATGAAAGCGGCCCTGATGAGGAGTGCGTGCCATTGAGCAAGTGGCTGCTTGGCTGCTTGTTGCAACGACCGCTTGAGGCCATGCCCGTCTCACCTTTCGGCGACGTTCTTGAATGCGGTGTAGGCGGCCTTTGGCGTGTACGACGAGGTGGCGAGGCCGTCACCGAAACCGAGGATTTGGTCGTAGGTGGCTCGCTGGGGAGGCGTCGGGGTGGTGTTGGGGTCGATCATGAAGGTCCAGTTGATGCCCACCACGTTGTGGTTCTTCTCGAGAGCGGTGAAGGTGTCGGTGAGAAAGCTCGCTTGCCCGGAACCTCCTCCTCGATACTTGTCCCCGACGAGTTCCTTTTGGTAGACGGGCGAACTTTGGAGCGCTGCGATCGACGGATACCCGACCTCGGTTACCCACACTGGAACGTGCCGGCCACCATCGCAAGCCTCGATGGCCGTTTCGGAGGCGTCGACGATCCGAGGCGAGTAGACGGGTCCATGGTCACCGACGTGGAGGTCGAGGACATCCAGCGAGTCGCAATATGCGGGATTGGCATAGAGAGCCGATGCGAAAGCAACCGCTTTCTGATCGTAGGGAGCGTCGGGGGCGAGCGACTTTCCCAACGCAACGAGCGAGCGTGAGAGTGCCACCGTGCCTCCGTTGAGCACGTCGATGGACGGATCCGCATCGTGCGCAGCCCGGAAGACGACCTGCTGGAAGTGAGCGAAGGTGTTGGGATCCGAACCAACCCAATTCCTGTTGAAGTCCTCTGGCTCGTTGCGCGAAATGATGTAGTGAAGTCCCTCTGGGGCGGCATGTCTGACGAGGGCGGTGACATAGTCGCTCACCGAGGTACACGTGGCGGTCGGGGAATTGCAGTCCTCAGGCGGCGCATTCGGATTGCCGTTTGTGGCGTCCCATGCCGGTTCGTCGCCTAACCCAAAGAGAAGGGTGAGGTCGTCCGAGTGGGTTAGGGCGAGGAGTTGGTCGAGGGCACGAAAATTGTAGACGCCGGGCGACGGCTCGGCGGAGTTCCAGTTGCCTCCAAAGCGAACCGCTGTGGCCCCCGCCTGCTTGACCATGCTCAGTACTTGCGGAACGTGCGTACGACCGATATCGGCGTCAGACGTATCGACGTCGATGCCGAACACGGTGGAGGAACGATGGGCGGAGGCTACGAATCGCTCCGTGGGGGGCAGCTGTCGCAATCGCGCTTCCCGAAGATGCCGCACCGCTGCCAACCAGGATCGCGCCGACAACGACCGGTGCGGCACAGCCGAGGATCCACCGAAGGTCGGGCCTCACTCCTGAAAGCGTAGATTCCGATTATGTTGAAATTGTGAGGTCCCTTTAAGGGTTGTGAGGTGAACACTCTGACCTGGTGGGGCGCCCGGGTCTCGATCCCGGCACCTCTGCGAGCGGCACGTAGGCGAGTTGCCGTGGGCTAGACGCTTACCTACAGCCCTACATCGTTCAGCACCCGCCTCTTGATCCTGTTGGTTGTCCGGTACACCTTCCGGCGCACCACTCGCTTGCGTAGGTAGCCGGCCCCCTTAGCGCCGCCTCGACGTTGCCCAAGTCTCGAGCCGCCCGGTAGAACTGGGAGCGGAGGGACTTAGGGCCGGCCATCAGTCGTTCTTCACGATCGTCAGTCCATTTGGCTTAGCTTCGAGCACCGCAAATCGAGCATGGCCTCGGCACGACGACATCCCTTGGAGATCCCGATCTACGTTGTCGGAATGTCCACACGAATCAGTGCCGAAGATCAGATCGAGAGGATCATTGAACAGGCCCGGATGGTCGAACGAAAATCCGTCAACCGCATGGCTTTCCTCCAAGACGTGTCTGCGCTCTATCTGCTTGGCCTTCGCCACCTGGCCAAGGAGATCGACTACCTCTACGATCCCCTCGGAGTTGGGAACGATTTCGTTCCTCCCCCGAGTACTGAAGTGCCAGTCGTCGAACCGATCGAGCTCTCTGCGCAACTGGATCAACTCACAGCGCGAGTCGAAGAGATAACCAAGCCTGTTAGGACACTCTCGAGAGACCTTGAAAGACACTCGAAGGACTTTGAGAACCTCTCGAAGAGAAGGGAGGAGTAGCCACCGCCATTCTGTAGCGATGCGTCCCGGGTGGTCAGGTGTGCTGACGCTGGCAGGCCCGACACACCCCAGCGTCGAATGCTCTGGCCCTAAGCTCTGAGGATCCGCAGGGCGATGTCGATCATCTCGTCGGCACAGTCCTCCAGCTCCCTGTACGTCATTCGTGTCAGCGTTGCTTGCAGCGTGCCCTCGTCGTCGCCTTCTCGGGCTGTCATCCGGTTATTGAGCAGCCTGATCGACTGGTAGAGCTCCTCCGATAGATAATCCTTTTCTGAGTCGCTAATGACATAAATGAACGCACGGCCCCAGGCCCGGATCAGCCGCTCATGAAGTGGCAGTGTCGAGGCCCCGAGAGTGTGAACAATCGTGGTCGCCTGTTCACGTGCATATTCAATCGTCATCTCAGTAACGGTATTCGCTCCTCGCAGGATTGCCCTGTGCCCTGAGACCTCGCAGCGCTACCGTCGGGCGTGGACATGTACCAGATCTAGGTCGCCACCGACGAGAACGGGATCGTCGGCACGTTGGCGCCGGGCCTCTTCGCCCAGAAAGTCAGTGTTGGCGCATGGTCTTCAAGAATCCGGTCCAGCTCGTTCCACGGCCGTGGAGATAATTATCCGCTGATAGGTTCCCCGCCGTGCGCATTTGGTGTCAACGGCGATTCCGGCGGAAGGTATCGCCACCGGTTCTGGCAGGAGCTTGGGGCCTATTCGAACTGCTGTAGTTGAGTGGGTGCTCGTCTTCAGCCGCCGGTTCAAGTCCGGCCACCACGATCTTGTGTTCGCAAGTGTCACTTGGCGTTCAATGCTGTCAGGGACTTCGCGCCCACAACGCGCCCAAAATCCGGACATATCGATTCGTGCTTCAACCGTCCCAGCACGAATCCTCTTTGAGTCAAGACCCAGTTTCAGGCCGTTCAGGGCACTGTTCCGGCGCAGGGCGGCCGATCAGCGTCCTCGCCCGTCGGACGCGGTGATGGGGCTACTTAAAGACCGCCACCCCCGCGTGCCAGTCGGTGGCCGACGTGAAGGTGGCCGTCGATTGCTGAGTCCCGGCGGTACTCGACACGATGTACTCCAAGTCGGCCGAACCCGCGCTCGTATGGGTGCCCATGACGAACGGCTGGCCCTGGGACGACCCCGGCGTGACGGTGCCCGGCTGCCCGCCGGTCACGATGCCGCCGACCACCAGTTCCCCTGCGCCGACGGCCGGGGTCGCGCCGGTGGCGACCGATGTGCTGTTGCCGCTGGCCGCAGCGGCCTGGTCGAAGGCCCCGCTCGTGGCCACGCCCGAGAACTCCGAGACCGCACCTTGGAGGTAGGTGGCCGAGGTCGCCGAGATGGTGATCGTGAGGCTCGTGGCCGCCTTCGTGTTCTGGACGTAATAGAAGGCCAAATCGCCGCCACTGCCGAAGGTCGTCGAAGCCGTGGTGACCCGGGTCCAGGCACCGTTCACGTTGTCGGAGACCTTCACCTGGCCGCTCGAGTTGTACTGCCCGAACCAGCCAACCAAGAGGTCGCCGGCCGTCACCGTGCCCAAGGTGAGAGTGACGCTCGTGACAAGGCTGCCCGTGCTCACCGAGGCGCCCTGGATCCATTTGACGCTCGGGGGCGCAGTGGCCGGGGTGGTCACCGACAGCGCCGGTGAGGACTGGGCCGAGTGGGTGCCGGCCCCGTTGTAGGCGTCCACCGTGTACTGGTAGGTGGTCGAGGGGCCGACCGTCGAGTCGGTGTAGGTGGTGGTGGTCGAGGTTCCGACCTGGGTCCCATTGCGGTAGATCGTGTAGCCGGTCGCTCCCCCGGTCGAGGCGGTCCAGCTGAGCCCGACCGAGCTCGGCGTGTCGGTGGGGGCGCTCAGCCCGGTCGGGACGCTCGGGGGCGCAGTGGCCGGGGTGGTCACCGACAACGCCGGTGAGGACTGGGCCGAGTGGGTGCCGGCCCCGTTGTAGGCGTCCACCGTGTACTGGTAGGTGGTCGAGGGACCAACCGTCGAGTCGGTGTAGGTGGTGGTGGTCGAGGTTCCGACCTGGGTCCCATTGCGGTAGATCGTGTAGCCGGTCGCTCCCCCGGTCGAGGCGGTCCAGCTGAGCCCGACCGAGCTCGCCGTGTCGGTGGGGGCGCTCAGCCCGGTCGGGACGCTCGGGGGCGCAGTGGCCGGGGTGGTCACCGACAGCGCCGGTGAGGACTGGGCCGAGTGGGTGCCGGCCCCGTTGTAGGCGTCCACCGTGTACTGGTAGGTGGTCGAGGGACCAACCGTCGAGTCGGTGTAGGTGGTGGTGGTCGAGGTTCCGACCTGGGTCCCATTGCGGTAGATCGTGTAGCCGGTCGCTCCCCCGGTCGAGGCGGTCCAGCTGAGCCCGACCGAGCTCGCCGTGTCGGTGGGGGCGCTCAGCCCGGTCGGGACGCTCGGGGGCGCAGTGGCCGGGGTGGTCACCGACAACGCCGGTGAGGACTGGGCCGAGTGGGTGCCGGCCCCGTTGTAGGCGTCCACCGTGTACTGGTAGGTGGTCGAGGGACCGACCGTCGAGTCGGTGTAGGTGGTGGTGGTCGAGGTTCCGACCTGGGTCCCATTGCGGTAGATCGTGTAGCCGGTCGCTCCCCCGGTCGAGGCGGTCCAGCTGAGCCCGACCGAGCTCGCCGTGTCGGTGGGGGCGCTCAGCCCGGTCGGGACGCTCGGGGGCGCAGTGGCCGGGGTGGTCACCGACAACGCCGGTGAGGACTGGGCCGAGTGGGTGCCGGCCCCGTTGTAGGCGTCCACCGTGTACTGGTAGGTGGTCGAGGGGCCAACCGTCGAGTCGGTGTAGGTGGTGGTGGTCGAGGTTCCGACCTGGGTCCCATTGCGGTAGATCGTGTAGCCGGTCGCTCCCCCGGTCGAGGCGGTCCAGCTGAGCCCGACCGAGCTCGCCGTGTCGGTGGGGGCGCTCAGCCCGGTCGGGACGCTCGGGGGCGCATTCGAGGACGAGAATTGATGGAAGACCGCCACCCCCGCGTGCCAATCGCTGGAGGACGTGAAGGTGGCCGTGGCGTTCTGCGTGCCGGCGGTACTAGACACGATGTCCTCCAAGTCGGCCGAACCCGCGCTCGTATGGGTGCCCATCACGAACGGCTGGCCCTGCGACGATCCCGGCGTGACGGTGCCGGGCTGTCCGCCGGTGACGATGCCGCCAACCACCAGTTCGCCTGCGCCGACGGCCGCAGTCGCGCCGGTAGCGACCGATGTGCTGTTGCCGCTGGCCGCGGCGGCCTGGTCGAAGGCCCCGCTTGTGGCCACGCCCGAGAACTCCGAGACCGCACCTTGGAGGTAGGTGGCCGATGTCGCCGAGATGGTGATCGTCAACCCGGACGACGGCTTGGCGTTCTGGAGGTAATAGAACGCCAGGTCCCCGCCACTGCCGAAGGTCGTCGAAGCCGTGGTGACCCGGGTCCAAGCACCGTTCACGTTGTCGGAGACCTTCACCTGGCCGCTCGAGTTGTACTGCCCGAACCAGCCGACCAAGAGGTCGCCGGCCCCGACCGGTTGACCAAGCTGCAGGGTGACGCTGGTGGCCTGCGACCCGGTGCTCACTGAGGCGCCCTGGACGAAGCCGATGGGGCCGGAGACGGTGGTCGTCACCGAAAGGGCGGGAGAGGACGGCGACGAGTGGTTGCCTCCGCCGTCGAAGGCATCGACCGTGTACTGGTAGGTGGTCCCTGGGTAGACGCCCAGGTCGGTGTAGCTCGTCGCGCCGCCGGAGCTACCGACCGCCAGCCCGTTGCGGTAGACGGTATAGCCGACCACGATGCCGTCAGGGTCGGTCGAGGCCGACCAGCTGAGCCCGACGGAGTTGGACGTCACGGTGGTCGCGGTGAGCCCGGTCGGCACGGTGGGTGGCTGGGTGTCGGTGCTCGTCACCACGAGCTCGTACGCCCCGACGTCGCACCCCGACCCCTGCGGCCGTGCGATGCCACGCTGGTCTGTCCCGCCCGAACATCCGGTGACGCTCGGCGAGATGACGTCGAGCGCCGGGCTCCCCGGCGCGAGCGCCATCGTCTGCGTCGGGCCGCCGTTCGACGCCAGGGCATCGAGATGGGGTGCCGTGTTCGGCAACGAATGATTCGGCGTGGAGAACCCGCAGGACGAACCGGAGTCGATGTTGTAGCCCCCGTCGGAGATGGGCGCAGACGCGTCGCAGTTCGCGCCTTGCAAGCCGTCACCCACGATGCTCTGGCTGATTGAGAGGGTGTACCCGCGATAATTCAGGATGTCGGCGCCATAGGGCGACGTGTTCGCGTCGAGCGTGGACTGGGTGATGGTCGTTTGCCCGAAGTTCTCAACCGCGCCACCACCGTTGCCACCTGCCGTGTTCCCGTTGAAGGTGCTGTCGCTGATCGAGAGCCTCGTGTCGTTGTCGATGGCGCCGCCACCCGGACCTTTGTTGGACACGAACGTGTCGCCCGCCACCGTCTCGCTCCCCGCCGCGTTGAGGAGGGCGCCGCCCCCGTAAATCGTCGCGTTGTTCCCGGAAAATGTGCTGTCCGTGATGGTGGCAAGGCTCTGGTTAAAAACCCCGCCTCCTTCCTGGGCCGAATTCCCAGCGAAGAGGCTGGTCGTGACGTTCAACGTCCCGCTGCTATTGATCGCGCCGCCGGAAGTACCTGTGGTCGAAGGAGACGAGTTGTTGGTGAAGGTGCTCGTTGAAACCGTGAGAGTGCCATGACTAAAGATGGCGCCGCCTCCCTGCTGACCCCCGTTCGCAAGTCCGTTGTTCAACGTCAGCGAACTGATCGTAAGGCTCCCCCCGGAGGCCACGTCAAGAAGCCGGAAGGCGGGCGTCCCGGAGGCGGTCGAACGCGTGATCGTCGCGCCGTTCCCCTGGATCGTCACATTCGCAGTGATCACGGGAAGGCCTGTGCCCCCGTCACTCGAATTGTTGACGGACGCCAGGGTGTACAAGCAGCCCGACGGCAATGCCAATGTGGTCGTGCCAGACGACGCCGCGGCGAGCGCGGAGATCAGGCTGGACGTCTGACACGCAACGTTCACCGTTTGCGCTTGCGCGACCGTCGGCGGGAGGCCTAGGAGGAGGCCACCCATGAGAGCGGCAGCAGAGAGTCCGCCGATCCAAGAACGGCGACGTGACGTGCGAGTTTCGCCTCGCGATGGGGTCTCGGAGCCAGACGTGGATCGGATGGTAGCCGATCACTGCAAATGCGCGCTCAGCTGTGCGCGTCGCGGGTGTCCGCCACAGTCATTCACTACGACGCGCCCGCGAACCACGGCCTGTGTCGCGGTCCCATGTAGCAGAGCCACCGCCAGAGTGCTCCATCCGCGGACCCTTGTCTTTTGCGCGACCTACCCTTGGAATAAATGCCCCAAAGCTCGCACCGTCGCTCGAATACCGACCGACCCACCAAGCTCCCAGTTATCGCCGCCAGCCTGCGGGAGTCCCTCTTCCGGAACTACAAAGCAGATGGGAGTTATGTGGACGGCGTTGGCCGGCCTGGGGATCTCTAACCGGCTCTGACCTGGTGGGCCGCCCGGGTCTCGATCCCGGCACCTTAGGATTAAAAGTCCTCTGCTCTTCCGGATGAGCTAGCGGCCCCGGGACGGCAAGATTACCCTTGAGACAAGGCACCAGAAAATGCCGGCGATCAACCGGCCGCACTGGGCAGAGCGCTAAACGACTCCGATACGCCACTCGACAGGGCCTGGCGGCTCGGGCCACCCCACCAATCTGGCGGCGGCGCGGCGTGGCCGATCGAAAGGCTGGCGTGAAGTCGTACTCCAGGAGCAGCAGTCGGATTGACGTGCGGATGGCCGAAATGGAGAACCTGGCGGCCGGGCAGGTGTGCGGGCCATGACCGAACGTGCTGACGAGCTCTCTCGTCGGCAGCGGCACGTCAGGGCTCAGCTTTCGACCCGTATAGTGGCCCGGATCAAATACTTCAAGCCCGGGAGCGGCCGAGGTGTTGGTGACCGACAACATGGTGGTGAGGAGAGTTCCCGGCGACAATCGATACGTGTCGTCACCGGCATCCACGTCAATGGGCTGAAGCACCTGACGCATGGTGATCGATCGTTGGGCCATCCGAATGGACTCGTTGGCACATTGCTCGAGCAGCGCATCGTCCCCGTGCCGCACCCGGTCCATGAGGTCTGGACGTTGGAGGAGATTGACGAAGGTCCAGGCTAGGGCCGCATAGAGATTGGATTGGGATCCCATGTGGATCACCATGACGTCTCTCGCCGTGCCCGTCATCTGTTCGTCCGGTGGGAGATCGGCATAGGACTGATAAATCTGATCAAGGAAGTCATCGGCCGGCGGCTCGTCCGGATCGGCTCCCAATGATCTCGGGACAGGTTGGACTCGATCGCCGCCATGGCCTTCCGCTCCCCCCGCTTGCGGGTGGCCCACGTCACCAGGTTTCGGTCGGGACGAACGAAGGACTCCGAACTGTCGAGCCGATCGAAGAGCGGGATGAGACGATCGATGAACTCGGGTGATGCGGCCTCGGCACCACTCCACGACGCCAGGCCTAGACGGTGACCCAGCCGACGCATTTCGGCGAACACTTCGAAACTCCCCGAACGCCCGAGTCGTTCAATCTCCTGGGCCACGGCGAGGCGGAGATTTTCGAGGTAGGTCTCGGTCTTGGCGTTCCCGAAGAGTGACTTGGGATGATTGCGCCGGCCCAGAAGAAGCTCAATGGGAACCTTCGACTTGATGAGGGTGTAGGTCGCCATCCCAAAGCTGGCCTGCTCCTCCGGTTGTGCATAGAGCGAGCGCACGCCGGCCGGCGAGAACACGCAGAAGAGCCGATGGCCGAAGGCATCGAGGACGAACGTGTCGCCGTGCCGCGCTCGTTGGCGGACGAGGAACTCGGTGGGATTGTGCAGCAACCCAAGGCCTCCCCCGACCCAGGGCAGACGGCCATCGACCACCGGCGGCAGTGGAGCAACCGCAGGGAGGGGACGGGACACGTCTCCTACGCCCATCCCCTGCGACGTCGTAACCAGTCACACGCCACCCGGCCTTGGGCTCCTTGGACGCCTCGCAGCGTCGGCAGTCGCCCCGCTGCAGCCCACTGGTGGACCTCGGCGGGAACGCGGGCCCAGGGCAGGTCGACACCGGCCGTGAACGGAGCGGGACTCGTGGTCACGTCAAGAAGCTCCCGGTCGGTCGCCCCACCCGCCCATCTTGGTCGCTGTGGCCAAGGTGCGCCGCCCGCAGTGGGAATCATGGCTAGGGAAGAGCGGCTGCCCCCGCGGCCTCGAGCGCAGTCTCCATGCAGCGAATGAGCTCGCGTGCCGACGCCGCACTCAACTCGACCGCCACCCGTGTGCTGGGTCCGCGAGAAGCGTCGGTGAAATCGATGTTGAGCGTGTGGTCATAGGCGGCGTGATATGGGTGGTCGAAGTACACCGCGACCGAAGTCGCGGAGAACCAGCCGTCGGGGCCTTTGGCACTACCGGCGACGTCGGCGGTAACCGTCACATAGGAACACACGATCACGCCTCCGATGGTGTGAGGTAGGTCTCGAACCACGAGAAGATCCGTTGCCACCCGTCCAGGGCCGCTTCCGGGCGGAAACTCGTACGGTTGGGCGAGAAGAAGGCATGTCCGGCATTTTCATACCGATGGAACTCGTAGGTCTTGCCGTGGGCTATCAAAGCCTGCTCCAGTTCATCCACCTGCTCAGGGCTCGGGAATTGGTCCTCGAGGCCGAAGAGTCCCAGCAACGGGCAGCCCAGCGATTCGGTCCGGTCGATCAACGGCGTGACCTTCAGGGGGAAGCCTTCGGGAGCAGATCCACTGACGAAGGCCCCGTAGCAATCGACGGCAGCATCGACGGGGAGGCTGATGGCGACCAGGAACGACTGGCGGCCCCCCGAGCAGTACCCGATCACGCCGACCTTTCCGTTTGACGTCGGCAGGGCCCGCAATGCTGCAATGGCGCCACCGACGTCGCCCACCAAGCGGTCATCGGGAACGCCGCCATTGGCCCGGGCCCTGGCGGCGGCGTCGTCCGGATCGTCTTCGGGACCTTCTCGATAGTAGAGATTGGGACAGATGGCGTTGTACCCGTGCGCGGCAAAATTGCGGGTGATCTCTTTGGTGGCCGAATCCCAACCGGGCATGTGATGGATGACCACCACGCCAGGGAATGGTCCAGCCCCAGTCGGCGTTGCCTGGTAGCGCATTGATGGCGTCGCTTTGGTGGCCAACCAGCATCACATTGGCGGCTGACATTGCCTCGTCACGGAGCGTCAACGATCTCTCCTTCGAATCCAGTGGTCGATGGGAGTTCACACTATGACGCCTTGGGCGATGTTGGAAAGCTCCCAAGCGGAACGGCGCGACGTCCGGCATGATGATGCCGTGCGGCGCTCGCTGATGGTCTTGGCCGGGACATTTGTCGTCAGTGGCGCGCTGGCCATTCCCACGGCCGCCTCTTCGCTGCCGACGGTTCGCACCGTGGCTGGGTCGGGTGGCTCAGGAAGCCTCAGTTCCCCGACCGGGATCGCCGTCGATGCCGCCGGGGATCTCTTCGTTGCCGACACCAATCACTGCCGGGTGGTGCTGGTGCCGAGCCGCTCCGGCACCCTCTACGGGCTCCAGGTGGCGGCGCATCACGCGTACAGCCTGGTGGGCGGTGGGTGCGGCGGGAAAGCCAGCTTGGGCTTCCCCACTGGCGTCGCGGTTGACCATGCGGGGGATGTCTACGTTGCCGAAGCCACCGACCAGAGGATCCTGATGATCCGGCCCGGCAGCCATGCCGATGCCACCGTGGCCGGCACAGGGTCAGCCGGCTACAACGGCAACGGCTTGGCCGCCCTGAGCAGCAAACTCAACTATCCGACAGGGATTGCCGTCGACGCGAAGGGCGATCTCTACATCGCCGACACGGCGAACTGCCGGGTGCGCGTCATGCCGGCGGCTGACGGCACCTCTTTCGGTCAGCCCATGTTGACCCAGCACCTCTATTCCATCGCCGGGAACGGCGTCTGCGGGTCGGGCCAGAGAAGTGGCTCGGCCGCGCTGGCTCAGCTGTGGAATCCGGTGGCCGTGGCGACCGACCAGGTCGGTGACCTCTTCATCGCCGACAGCGGGGATCAATCGATCCTCGAGCTGCCGGTCAGTAGCGGAAGCGACTACGGCACCTCGATCGCCGCGGGCGGCATCGCCGCCATCGTGGGTGAAGGAGGCAACGGCCCCTATCTCGCAGACGGAATGTCGGCACTCGGTCAGACCGCCGAATTGAACGATCCGGAAGGTATCGCCGTGAGCGCAACGGGAACGCTCTTCATCACCGACGGCAGTCAGCACTGCATCAGGGCGGTGCCGAGCTCCACCTCCACGGTGCTTGGCCGCTCGATGCAGGGAGGGGACCTCTACACCCTGGCTGGGGCGCTCCCGGTCTCCAACTCGACGGGGCTGGGAAATGGAACCCGTTGGATACTCACGCGCATCGGAGACCCGACGGGCATCACGGTGTCGACGTCAGGCACCGTTCTTTTCAGCGACCGCAGTACTCAACTGGTGCGGGAGATCGGGTGAACCCATTCGACCGCCGTACCTTCTTGGCCTACGGGCGTCCGCACATCGGCCGCCGTCGCGGTGGCCGGCGTGCTCCCCGGATTCGAGCATGCGGCGGCGGCGCCAGCCCACAGCGTGTGGCCAGAGCATCGTCCTCGGCGCCGGGCTTGGTGGCGCAGGATCTCACGGTGAATGGGACGGCTGACCCCATTGGCGTTGATCCCGACGCCTGCAGCTTTGCCTGGGTCCTCCGGTCGCCCGCCCGCGGTGCCCGTCAGCAGGGCTACCACATCACCGTCCATCGGTCCGATCCGCTCCACACCGCATTGGTCTGGGACAGTGGCCAGGTTGCATCGGCCCGCCAAGCCTTCGTCCCCTACGGGGGACCTGCGTTGACGGCCAATGCGGCCTACACGTGGACGGTCGAAGTACAAGACGACGCCGGCCACTGGAGCGCTCCCGCGCCGAGCGGCAGCTTCGTGACCACCCTGCGCTTGGCGGACTGGACCGCCAAATGGCTCCAGCCGCAAGCGGCCTCCCAGCAGCCCGATGTCGTGACCTACGTCCGGACCGTCGTGACCCCGCCACCGGGAGCCTTGCAGAGGGCGACTGCGTTCATTTCGGCCGCGCACACCTATCAGCTCTTCGTCGACGGCAATCGGGTGGACTTCGGTCCCAGCTTCTCGTATCCCGACGAGCAGTACGTCCGATCGGTCGATCTGACTGGGCAGATCCACACGGGAAAGGCGACCGCACTCGGTGTGCTGCATCGGTGGTATGGCGCTGGTCAGGGTCGCCCGCTCTCGGCTCCCGGAGTCATAGTCGAGCTCTCACTGACCTACACCGATGGTCGGCAGGTGGCGTACGGGACGGACGGCACGTGGAGAGAGCTTCCGGCGGAATGGCTGCCCTCCCCCCTGCGCAATTCCGATGGTGCCGACTTCGTTGAGTGGGTCGACGGCAGGGCTCACCCGCAGGGGTGGGCCACCGCTGATTTCGACGCGTCCGCCTGGGCCCCGCCATCGGTCCTGGGGCCGGCAGGAACGGCGCCCTTCACCGACATGTTCGCCCAGCGGACGGACATGGCGGAGCGCGTGGTGGCGCCGATCAGCGTGCGCACGCTGGGCAGCGGATCCGTAGTGGCGGATTTCGGAGCGGTCTACGCCGCTCGACCGCAGGTGCGATTCGCCAGCGGCCTCAGCGGACGGACCGTGCCGATGCATGTCGGCTACGAGCTCGATCCGGACGGCCACGTCTCCACCACCCACGGCACCCAGGGGACCAATCTCTCGTTCTCCTACGTCACCCGGGAGGGAGCGCAGACCTTCGAGCCCCTCACCTATGTGGGCTTTCGGTACTTGCAGATTGACGATCCAGGAGAGTCGCTTGGCGCCGCCCAGCTGATGCGCGGTGGCCACCCATGCCGCCATGCCCGATGTCAGCGCAGCCACCTTCTCCACCGGCCAGCACATGCTCGATGCCGTCTGGAGACTCAACGCGCACTCGTGCCTCTACTGCACCCACGAGCAATTCGTCGATACCCCAACCCGGGAGAAGGGGCAGTTCGTCTGGGATTCCGCCAACGAATCCGAGGCGATCATGCGGGCCTACGGTGACCAGAACATGAGCTGGCAGGGCCTGCGCGACGTCGCCCGCGGGCAGACCCGTTACTGGCCGGACGGTCGAGTCAATGCGGTCTATCCCAACGGCGACGGGGCACGCCACATCCCCATCTTCACCGAGCGCTACCCCGAATGGGTCTGGCGTTACTACGTCGCCACCGGAGACCGGGGCACCGCACTGTCGCTCTACCCGTCGACCCAGAAGGTGGCCGACTACATCTGGGCCGCCCGTGATCCCGCCACGGGACTCTTGAACGGGTTCGCCGAGGGAAACAGCAACAGCGACCCGGTGTTCGGCTACGACCAGAGTGTGACGCTGGACACCACCAGCAACGTGTTGGGAGTCAATGCGTTCAATCGCATCGCCCAGTTGGCCATGGTGGCCGGTGACACGACCGGCGCAACAACACAGATGGCGCGGGCGGCCGACACTCTCCACCGCCATCAACTCCCAACTGACGCGCCCCACCGGGATCTATACGGACGGGTTGCTGCCCGGCGGAGCGCAGAGCGCCCATGCCTCCCAAGAGGCCAACGCCTTGGCCCTGGCCTACGGGGTGGTGCCGGCCCCCCGCGTCGCCGCGGTCGGCGCCTACGTGGCCGGACTGGGCATCGCGGTCGGTCCGGTCCATGGGCTCGAGCTCCTGCGCGGTCTGGCCAACGCCGGACTGGTCCAGGACATGGTCCGCACCCTGACCGATACCGGCACACCGGGCTGGGCCCACATCGTGGCCTCAGGAGGCACCTTCACCTGGGAAACCTGGACACCGAGCGATCTCATCGGAGACTCGATGTCCCATGGGTGGGGCTCCTCCGCCCTGGTCGCCATGCAAGAAACACTTCTGGGCGTCACCCTGCAAGCCCCCGCCCAACGACGGGACGGTCTTGGCCACCATCATTCCCCCGAAGGCGGGGTTGCGCGGGGCCCGAGGTACGGTCCCGACGATCGCCGGACCGATCACGGTCTCGTGGAGCCAGGATCGAACGGAGCTCTCGCTCGCCGCCGTCGTCCCGGCCAATGCGTCCGCCCGGATCACCCTCCCCGCCGCGGGAACGGCGTCGGTGCGGGAGGGGGGCGGCCCACTCGACCGCGCGTCCGGCGTGACGCTGGAGTCGTTTCACGACGGCGCGGCGGTGCTCGGCGTCAGCAGCGGTTCATACCGTTTCACCGCCGCCACCGCCTGAAGCCAGACCTTCGGCTTACGAAGTGCAGATCGTCCCGGGGGCGGGTGCACCCCCACCGACCAGGTATGTCTGTACGTAGGACCGGACGCAGCCACTGTAGAAATAGGCCACATGGTCGTTGCCGTCTCTGGTCAGGAGATCGCCCTGGCTGAGTTGGCGGGCCAAGCTGACGGCCCAGGCATAGGGCGTGGCCGGATCTCCCGTCGTGCCGATCACCAGTATGGGTGGCGAGCCCACGGCCGCCGCAGGAGCCGGCGTCCGTGTGGCCGCCTCCGGCCACACGGCGCAGGCGGCTTGCCCCCAGGCCAGGAAGGGCCCGAACACCGGAGCCACCACCCCGTACTGCGCCGCCAGGGTGGCGTAGCCGCTCACGTCCCTCGAGACTGGATGATCAAGGCAGTCGATCGCTTCGCCGGCGTCGGACCCGTTGGTCGAACCGTCGGCGAGGTAGCGGTCCGACATGGTCACGATCGGCGCGCCATTTCCCTCGGCGTCATCGGCCAAGGCGGTGCCCAGGGTCGGCCAATCCGACTCCGCATAGAGTCCTTCGAGGAGCGCGTTGTACATCTCGCCCGGCCCGGCCGTCCGCCCGCTCCCCGCTGGCGCCGGGCCGGTCCGAGATCGGGCGATCAGACCGAGGATGGCCGCAGTCGGATCATCGGTCGTTTGCCACGGGCACGAGGTGCTGGCCGCGCACCAGGTGAAGAACGAACTCAGGGCACCTTCAAATCCCTTGGCCTGGCCCAAGGTGAACTGTCCGATCGGGAGGGATGGGTCAATGGCGCTGTCGAGGACCATGGCCCGGACGTGGGTGGGAAACATCTCGGCGTACGTCGCACCGAGCAGTGTTCCGTATGACTGTCCCATGTAGGTGAGGGTGGCATCGCCGAGGGCGATCCGCAGCCGTTCGAGATCGCGAGCAACGTCGACGGTGCCGACAAAGGGAAGGATGGCGCCGCTCGCCTTCTGGCAGTCGGCACCGAACTGACGCATGGCGGCGATCGCCGCCTTCTGGGCCGCCACCGTCTGGGGCACCGGATCGGAGACGGGGGCCGGCGGCGCACCAGGCGTTTCCCCGCAGGTCACGGGGTCGCTGCGCTCCACGCCCCGCGGATCGAAGGTGACGATGTCGAAGTCATCGAGCAATTGGCTGGTGAGCACGCTGAGCTCATTGGGAAAGTCGTCGATGCCCGACACGCCGGGACCGCCGGGGTTGATGACCAGCGAGCCGATCCGCTCGGCCGGATCTTCGGCCAGGTGCCGCTCCAGGGCGATGCCGATTGTGGTCCCCTGGGGCGTGGCGTAGTCGAGCGGAACGGTGAGCGTTCCGCACTGCAGATCGCCGTTGCACGGCGTCCAGACAATGGGAGAGACCGGCAGGGTCGACGTTCGTCGTTGTCGGGGCCGATGTGGTCGAAGTGCGCTGAGCCCGGGCCGCGGCGCTCGGCGTCCGGGCATCGGCGGCGCAGCCGGCCAGGAGGAGTGCGGCGGCGGCCCCGGCAAAGAGGCCGCGCCAGGCCACCGAGGGGGAGCGCACGTGCACCAACTCAGCGTGACATGCCGCGCCGGGTTCGGGCGTTCGGCCGTGTTCGGCCGTGTCCCACCGGTGTTCGACGGGGTGGCTTCGTGTCGGCACGCCTCGGGTCCCACCGCCTCGGAGGACGGTCGGTTCGCACACCCGGTCATCCGGTCCCTTGACAGCATATGCATCTTCACATATATATGTGGCCATGCAACTCGACGTCTTCCAGACCCTGGCCGACCCCACCCGGCGGCGCATCGTGGAGGTGCTGCACGACGAACAGGCGGTCAACGAAATCGTGGCTCTCGTCGGCATCCACCAGTCGGGCGTGTCCCGGCACCTGCGCATCCTGAACGAGGCCGGCTTCGTCCAGGTGCGCCCCGTGGGGCCCAAGCGCCTGTATTCACTGCGCCCGGAGCCGTTCAACGAGCTCGAGCGTTGGGTCGGGAGCTACCGGGACATCTGGGAAGCCCGACTCGAACGGTTTGCTGCCGCGCTTGAAGGGGCGCAGCGGGATCCGAAAAACAACCAACCAATGGAGGAAGCATGAGCGAGAACGCCACATCGAAAGACGGGCCACGTCGAACGATCACCATTGAGAGGGAGCTACGCCGCCACGGTCGAGGCCGTGTGGGCTCTGTGGACCACCGAGCGCGGCATCGAGTCGTGGTGGGGTCCGGATGGATTCAGCGTCACCGTCAAACACCTCGACCTTCGGGTCGGCGGTGAGCTGCTCTACACCATGACCGCGACGGCCCCCGATCAGGTCGAATTCATGAAACAAGCCGGGATGCCGACCGCCACTGACGTGTCGATCGTCTACACCGGCATCGAACCGCTGCGTCGCCTCGGGTACAAGAGCTTGGCGGATTTCATCCCGGGCCACCAACCCTATGAGGTCGACACAACCGTGGCTCTCGATCCAAGGCCAGATGGGGTGCGAATGGTGCTGACATTCGACGCCATGCACGATGAGCAGTGGACCGAACGCGCCGTGGCGGGCCACGAAAGCGAGCTCGGCAAGCTTGACAAGATCCTGAACCCGGTGATCTAGCCGCGCTCGACCCGATGGCGTGCGCAGTGACCGGACGTGTGGCGGCGCTACTGCTCGACGAGTGACGCCAGCACCTCGGCCCGCTTGGTCAGACCGATCATGTGCCCGTCGCCGGCGTGGAGGTGGAACGTGGCATTCCCCAACATGGTGGCGAGATCACGACCCCACGATTGGGGGACCAGCTTGTCGGCACTCCCCTGGTGCACGGCGACGGAGGTGCTCACACCGGCGGGGTCGAAACCCCAGGGGGACACCATGGCCCGGTACTCGTCGATGACCCCGCGGCTGTTGCGGACCCCTTCCTCCATCGTCCGTGGCAGCCAGGCACCCTGGGCGCGGACGGCGGCGGCTTCGTGGGCCGGAAGGTCGACACAGGCCATTCGCGTGGCCAGCGCCGGGGCATAGCGGGCCACTCCGTGCACGACGCCGAACGCGGTGCGGGCCGCAGACGGGCGCCTGGTGCTGAGTGCGGCGAAGCGCCGATCCATGCCATTGAGCTCGGCCAGTCGCGACGGATGGTCGAGCGGGGGGCACCCGGCCAATACGGCCACCCGTACCACCCGGTCGGACAGGACGTGGGCCACCGCCACGGCGTATTGGCCGCCCAATGACCAGCCCATGACCGAACACCGCCCCACGTTCAGCTCGGCCAGCACCGACGTCACGTCATCGCTCACCCAATCACGCATGGCGTGGCCGGGGTTCCTATCCGAGAGGGCCACGCCGGGCCGGTCGATCGAGATGATGCGTGCGCCCAGGCGACAGGCGTCGGCATGGACCGGCGCCACGTCGTTTCGGCTCAGAAGACCCCCGTGACAGTTGAGGACCGGGAACCCGTCGGGGTCGCCGTAGAGCGCATAGCCCACCCGTCTCCCATCGTCCATCCGATGGACGTGGTGGGTGGGCAGGGGGACGTCCGGCATGTCGCGCGACACGTTAGACACGATGCGCCGTCCCTCAGGTGCCCGGTAGAGGGCGGGTCACACCTCCGATGCCCCAGGGGCCGAATCCCGGCCACCCTCGCCTCGGCGCCCGAGGCGCTCCCGCAGGAGGTCGAGCTTGGAGGCAAACTCGGGACGCCCCATGGACCACCGCTGCGGTTCAAGCTCAAGAGCGACGGCGTCGGGCCTGCGGTGCACTCCGGCGCCTTCGTCGAGGGTGGCCCGGGTCCGAGCCACTAAGGGGCGGTCCAGCGCGGCGGCTCGAGCGGCCAGCGTCACCGCCGCCTCGAGCACACGGTCTTCCTCGACGCATTGCCATGCCAGTCCCCGACGGACCGCTTCCTCGCCCCCGACGCTCGCCCCGAAAAGGGCCATCGCTGCCGCGCCCTGCCGGCCCATCCGCTGGCGAAGGTGCCACAGGTGCCCTCCCCCCGGATGGAGGCCCACGTCGAGGAAGCGGGTCTCGAATCGAGCCGACGGTGTGCAGATGATGAGGTCGCAGGCCAGCGCCACATTCATGCCGGCCCCGAGAGCCGGGCCGTTCACGGCGGCCACCGTCGGCAGCGCACTCTCGGCGATCGCCTCGAAGCCGGCGTACATCGCCTCCAGCGGCGCCTTGGGCTCGAGCAGATCGTCAACCGAGCCGCCCGCACAGAAGACCGGGCCGGCGGACGCCACGACCAGTGCGCGGGCCCTCCCTTCGGCCTGGATTGCCGCCACCGCCCCGGACAGGGCCCGGGTCATGGCCCAGGACAGTGCGTTGCGGTCCGGCTGATGATCGAGCGTGACCACGGCGACCTCGCCGCGGTGGTCCACCCGGACGTAGTCGCCGTCGATGTCGCCTGGGCCACCGGTCACGGTCACCTCTGGCCAGCCATTCTCATAATATATACATTCGTGCCCCGATCAGAGATGGAGCGGAACGCAGACCGTTGATGCCGCACCCGGAACCATTCCCGAGGCGCTCGCCCGCGCCGCCGGCCTGTTCGGAGCAGACGAGGCGCTGGTCGACGGGTCGACGAGGCTCTCGTTCGGCGATCTCAGGGAGAAGGTCGCCCTGGCGGCTCGCGCCCTGATCGCCTCGGGCATTGCCGCGGGAGATCGAGTGGCGCTGTGGGCACCGAACAGCGCCGATTGGGTGGTGATCAGTTTCGCGGTGTACTCGGTTGGCGGCGTGCTCGTCCCCCTCAATACCGCGCTACAAGGGTGAGGAGGCCGGGCACGTCCTGCGCACGTCGGGGGCGCGACTTCTCTTCACCGTCACCGACTTCCTCGGTTCGGATCTCTCGGCACTGCTCGGTGGTGTGTCGGGGCTCGAAGCCCTGGAGCAGACCGTCATCATGACGGGTCCGACGACGGCCGGGACCATCGCTCTGGCTGATTTCATGGCCCGCGCCGTTGCCGTGCCGCCGGAGGAGGTGGAGGCGCGAGGTGCGGCCATACAAAGCACCGATACCTCCGACATCATCTTCACCTCGGGAACGACGGGCAAACCGAAGGGCGCCGTCTTGGGTCACGGTGCCAGTGTCGAGACGTACGTCGCGTGGTCTGACCTGGTGGGCCTCCGACGGGGCGACCGCTATCTCGTCGTGTACCCGTTCTTCCATACCGCGGGGCTCAAGTCCGGCATTCTCGCCTGCGTGCTCCGCGGCGCCACGATCGTCCCCCACGCCGTCTTTGACGTTCTGCCGGTCATGCAGCGCGTCGTCGAAGAGCGGATCAGCATGCTGCCCGGGACGCCAACCGTCTTCCAATCGATCCTGAATCATCCGGATTTCGCTTCCTTCGACCTGTCCTCACTCCGATTGTCGGTCACCGGCGCGGCCACGGTGCCGGTCGAGATCATCCGACGCATGCGCGAGGAGCTCCGCTTCGAAACGGTGGTCACCGGGTACGGCCTCACGGAAACCACCGGCACCGTCAGCATGTGTCGACATGACGACTCCCCCGAGGTCATCGCCACCACGGTGGGGCGGCCACTGCCCGGTGTGGACATCCGTCTGGTCGACGCCGAGGGAGAGCCCGTCGCAGCTGGCCAGCCGGGTGAGATCCTCGTTCGTGGCTACAACGTGATGAAGGAGTACTTCGAGGATCCGATCGCCACGCGCGAGGCCATTGAGGATGGCTGGCTCCGAACGGGCGACATCGGCGTGGTCGGGTTGGACGGCAACCTGAGGATCACGGACCGGAAGAAGGACATGTACATCGTCGGGGGCTTCAACGCCTTCCCGGCGGAAATCGAAGGCATCATCGTCGGCCATCCGAAGGTGGGCCAAGTTGCCGTCATCGGGGTGCCGGACGAGCGGCTGGGCGAGGTAGGGGTCGCGTTCGTCGTCCCCCGACCGGGCGAGACCATTGATCCCGAAACGCTTATCTCGTGGTGCCGTGATCGCATGGCGAATTTCAAAGTGCCGCGGCAGGTGAAAGTGGTCGACGCCCTGCCGCTCAACCCCACCGGAAAGGTGATGAAGTTCGAGCTGCGGGCACGCTACGCCAGCTGACCTGGCTGGTCCGTCGTTGTTCGCCCCTCCCGTGACACCTCGCCTCGGCCGGCCGGCCTCAGCCACCAGCCGTCCGCCCTCAGCCGTCACGTCGACCGGTGGGCTACTTCGCATAAGATATAAGAATGCCGTCGTCGACCGCGAGTTCCAAGAAACCCGAAGCTCAGGGCGCGGACGGTGGCCGGGACGGGCAGATCGTCCGCACCAGCAGCGGCGAGCAAATCGCCTCCCACATCCGATGGCTGATCTTCGACGGGTCGTTGCGGCCGGGGATGCGCGTGCCCCAGGACGCCATCGCCCGCAATCTGGGCGTGAGCCGAATTCCTGTTCGCGAGGCCCTCATCGTGCTCGAGCGCGAGGGATGGGTCACCATCGAGATGCATCGGGGCGCCTTCATCAATGCGCTGGACGAACAATCGGTGCACGACCACTACGAGCTCTTCGGACTTCTCTATGGATTCGCGGCCCGGCGCGCGCTCGCCCGGGCGACACCCGGGCTGGCTGATCGCCTGTCCGACATACAGGCCCAGTTTCTGGCCGCCAGTGAGCCCGATGAGTTGCGGCGTCTGTCCATGGCCTTCAACGGCACCATCGTGGAAGCCGCCGCCTCTCCACGGATCAATGTCCCGCTCCGGGCCATGTCCGCCCTGGTACCGGGTAGCTTCTTTGCGTCGGTGCCGGGGGCGATCGACGTCGAGAAACGAGGCTTGGCGGCCATCGTGCGGGCCATACAAAAGGGTGATGGGGACAAGGCTTCGGCCGAATACCTCAAGATGATGGGGGCGGTTGGCGACGCCGTGGTTCTGCTCTTCAAGGAGCGCAACCTCTTCGAAGCGCCTGAAGCCACCGACTGAATCCGCCGAGCGTGATCTCGCGTCATCGCGTGCACCCACACCCATTTGGCGACGTCGCCATCGCCGGGGTCTACAACACCCCGCAAGCTCGACGGTTGCCCGAGCACACCTCCACGTCGATCGCGCTGGCCGGTGCCCTCGGCGCTCTGGCCGACGCCCGCATCTCACCCGGCGAGGTCGACGGCGTCGTTGGACCGGCCAGCGCTGAGATCGCCCTCGAACTCGGCTTGGGGCCCTGCACTCGTCGACCGAGTGGGTTGGGGATCCCGGCCGTCCTCGATGCCGCCGCACTGATCGTCACCGGGCAGTGTTCGGTCGTCGTGGTTGCCGCCGGAGGGGCGGGGGTGCACACCGATGCGACCAGCACGGCTCCCTGGACGCGGCCGGCCAATGAGCTGGTGGTCAGCTACGGCCTCTTCACCGCCGCCGAATTCGCCCTCATGGCCCGTCGGCACATGCTCACGTACGGCACGACGTCCGAACAGATGGCCACCGTGGCGGCCACCATCCGCAACAACGGGCATGTGAACCCCGAAGCGATCTACTTCGGTCGCGGCCCGTTCACGGCTGATGACATCCTGGCCTCACGCATGGTGGCCGACCCATTTCATCTGCTTGACTGCGCGACCACGTCGGAAGGTGGCTGTGCGCTGGTCCTGGTTGCCGCCGATCGGGCCTCCGACACGCCGGCGCCGGTCTGGATTCTCGGCGGGGCCAGCGATTCCTTCGGCCCGGCGTACATGGTGCCCCCGGTGTGGGACTTCCGGCCCCGGAACGGCGGCGAATGCTTCGGACGCGTCGGGGCCCGGGCGGCGCGCGCGTCGTTCGCCATGGCCGGCCTGACCCCGGACGACGTCGACGTGGCGGAGCTCTACGATCCCTTCTCCTTCGAGATCATCCGACAGCTCGAAACATTCGGATTCTGCCCCGAAGGCGAGGGCGGCGCGTTCGTGAACGAGGGCAACATCGCCTCGGACGGCCGGCTCCCCGTCACCACCGATGGCGGCACCATGTCGTTCAGCCACGCCGGTATGAGCGCGCAACAGCTGCAGCGGGTGATCCGTGCGGCCCAGCAACTGCGCGGGTCGTGTGCCACCCGTCAGGTCGAAGGAGCGGAGGTGGCCATGTCATCCAATGGCGGCGCCGGCGCTCTCTTCTGCGACGTGCTCCTCTTGGGGAGAGAGCGCCCATGACCCTGCTGAAGGCCCAGGCGCGGGGCATTCCCACTCCGTCGCCGAGTGTGCACAGTCGGCCCTACTGGGACGGCTGCCGCGAGGAGCGACTCCTCTATCAGCGCTGTGCGTCGTGCGGCGTCAGCGCGCTCCGCCCGTCGACGGTGTGTGCCTCGTGCCGTGGCACCTCCATGGCGTGGGAGCAGAGCGCGGGACTCGGCTCGTTGTACAGCTGGACGGTCGTCTGGCGCCCTCCGGACCCGTCGTTCAGCGTTCCCTACGCGCCGGCCATTGTCCGACTGGATGAAGAATTCTGGCTGATGAGCGCCATCATCGGTTGCCAATCGGATGACCTGTACGACGGCATGCGGGTGGGAGTCACGTTCCATCCGGTGTCGGACGCCGTCACCCT
The DNA here is from genome assembly GCA_963743785.1 of uncultured Acidimicrobiaceae bacterium. Classification (GTDB taxonomy): domain Bacteria; phylum Actinomycetota; class Acidimicrobiia; order Acidimicrobiales; family RAAP-2; genus Bog-473. Next base: position 409,209 of record CAVURD010000004.1, read on the forward strand.
GCCGTATTTCTCTCCCCTCGGCCCGGTCTGAAGCGGTGGAAGGATTGTAGATAATATGCAATCTGTGTCTGAGGGTCGCCGTGAACGAGAAGGTCTACATCCACGAATTCATCGACATCATCGGCCATAACCGGTCCCGCTACATGTACCACATGACGGCGAATTGGAGCCCGGCCGCCATGGAGGATCGCCACCAGCTCTGCTTCGGCGTCTGGGGTGTCGTCGGGAGTACCGGCCACTGGCCGCAGGTGGTCAACGTGTGGGAAGAGGACGGCTTCGAGGGACTGGCTCGCTCGTTCGGCCACGAACTCGGACATCGCGACCTGCAGGACCCCAAGCTGGCCGCGTGGTGGGCGGCCGCCGCCTCGCTGCGCGCCGGCGGGGTGGACCGTCTTCTCGTGCCGGCACCGTGGATGCCGACCATTGAGGAACTGTGTGCCAACGGCACACGCGGCGTCGCCTACGGCCACGAGCAGATCCGCCTTCCGAGAGGCACGTCCCAGCAGTACCTCGAGATCGTTCGTCAGGAAGCCACGCCATCACTGGAGAAGTTCGGGTGGGTTCTGGCCGGAGCGTGGGAAACCGCGTTGGGAGACGACAGCGAGTGCTTCCTCCTCTGGGCCATCCCCACCTGGGAGCAGTGGGCCGAGCGAGAGCAAGCCCGTCGTCGTGACCCGATGCTCATGAAATGGGAAGCCCGCAATCTCGCCATCACCGAACGACTGGAGCGGATCCTCCTGGTGGACTCGGCACTCTCGCCCATGCACCTGGGTCGACAACCCTCACGGGCCGATCGCACGGAAGCCTGGGACGACTAGTTGTACGATCGACGAGTCAGACCGCATGCGAGAGCCTGGCGATCAGGTCTCGACGCAGGACCTTTCCTATTTCGCTCCGCGGCAGAACGTCGATCTGGTGAAAGGCCACGGGAACCTTGTAGGCCACCAGGTGCTCCCGGCAGAGCAGCCGGAGATCTTCCGCCACCGCGGTGCCGACGACGAAAGCCACCGGGACCTCACCGAGACGCTCATCGGGCACACCGACGACCGCGGCTTCGTGCACGCCCGGAGAGAGGCACAGCACCTCTTCGACCTGTCCGGGAAAGACCTTGTTGCCCCCTCGGTTGATGACATCGCCCACCCGACCCTCGATCCACACGAAGCCCTCCTCGTCCACCCTGGCGTAGTCACCGGTCCGCAGGTATCCGTCTCCGTCGAGTCGGTCGTCCAGGCTGTCACCGTCGGCATAGCCGGCCGCCATGCGCGGTGGCTTGACCAGTAACTCCCCGACCGTGCCGCGTGACACCTCGACGCCCTCGCCGGACAGCACCTTGATGGCCACACCCGGATGGGGACGTCCCACCGCCCCGACCTTTTCCGGGTGTTCCCGGGCGTCGGCCGCCGTCCAACCGATGACCTCGCCGATCTCGGCCTGCCCGTACCCGTTGAGCACGGTGACGCCGAACTTCTCGGTGAAGCGCCGCGCCGCCAACGGCGACAGGGGGGCGGTGATGCTGCGCACGTACCGCAACGGCGCCAGATCGACGATCGTCTCATCATCGGCCAACATGACGATCGCCGGTGGGGGAAGGACGGTGGAGCGGATGGCGAATCGAGAGGTGAGCTCGGCGAATTCCGAGGTTGAGAACTTGTCCATGACCACGAGCGGCGCACCGGCGCGCAGCCCGAAAAGGGCGTTGTAGATACCGGCGTTGAGGGCCAGCGACACCGGCACCAGGTTGGGTGATGGTCGACGGTCCGGATCGGCCGGCTTTCCCCGCAGCGGCCCCAGGACACGGTCGAGCAACTCCAGGTAGCCCGAGTGAGATTGGAGAATCGGCCGGGGCTGACCGGTCGTTCCCGAAGTCCAGGTGACAAAGGCCACGTCGCCCTCGTACCGCGTGGGTTCGACTCCCGTCCTCCGGACCCCGTCGCCATCGATGATGGCCGCCGGGGCGGTGGCGGCGACGACGCGCTCGAGCTCGGCCCGGGGCTGACGGGAGTTCGTCGGCACGAAGACCGCCCGCGCCAGCCAGATCCCGAACATGGCCGTGATGAAGGCGGGCCCATTGGGCAGTTCGACCACCACGGCCTGCCCGGCTGCCACCCCGACCTCTCGAAGGCGGTGGGACAACTGCTCGGCGTCAGCTCGCAGTTCGCCGGCCGTGACGTCGAGGTTCGAGGTGCTGACAAGGACATCTCCGTCGGCGAACGGGTGCTCGGTGAGCAGGGCGGCCAGTCCCTCCCCCGCCGCCACTACGAAGGTGGCGTGTCGTTCGACGGCCACTCCGGTCGGAAATAGCCGCCGAAGCGCAACTCTCCCCCACGCAGTTCCCGGATGGTCAGGAAGTCACCCTTGTAGCCCTTGTGATCGCCCGGGCCGAACTGGATGTAGGTGGAGGGACCTCCGTTGGTTGCGGGCATCCACCGGATCCTCTCGATTCCGTCCTTGACCTGGGGCGGCGAAGGGATGGAGGCGTTGGCAATCCCGTGGATGGCGACCCGGGCGGTGTCATAGGCCAGAGCGACGACCACGTTCCCGGTGGTCCGGCCGAAGCGCTTCTCGAAGCGTTCGCGCATGGCGTTGTAGTTGGGATTGGCGCCGTCCTCGCCGAGCTGATCGATGCCGTGCCAGCCCTCCAGCCCCTCGCCCCACTGGTTCTTGTTCGAATAGAACATGAAGGCGGTCCCCATGATCCGCGGCGGATCCCACTCGAGGGCTTTGAGGGCGGGACCGAAGTGGAAGGCGGCGTAGCCGTATCCCGCCGTAGTAGAGGCCTTCGGTGCCCGAGTCCTTCATGGCGGCCAGGTGCTCCCGCAGGTTCGAGGGGTTGGGCTCGAGCTTGACCTCCCGGGTGATGGTCAAACCGAGGCGAATCGCCTCATCGCGGAAGTAGTCGGCGTAGTCGCGGCCCGAAGATCCGGCCTCCCAGAAGAGGCCCACGTTGCGAAGGCCCCGCTGGTGGAGCCAGTTGGCGCAGATGACCCCTTCGGTGGGGATGTCACCATTGGCCACCGTGAAGCAGAACTCCGAGGCGAACCGGTGGGCGCCGGTCCATCCAAGGCAGGCGACACCCAACGCATTGGCCGTGTCCTGCAGCACCAGCGAGTTGTCCGAGATCATCGGCCCGAGCACGACCACACATCCCTGGTCGACCAACCAGCGATAGCCATCGATCACCTTCTTGTAATTCTCGCGGGGCAGTCCCCGGGCATCGGCGATGATCAGCTGTACGGCGGACCGGGCCCACACGCCCTCATTGAGCGCGTCCTCGATGGCCAAGATCGTGGGATCGATCCAGTCGGCCAAGAGCTGGTTGAGGTCCATGTCGATGAGGATCCCGATCTTGACGGGCTCGAAGGGATCGCCCTGCGTGGTGACCCCCCGGGTGGGGGGATAGATGGTGATCCCCTGCACGGCCTGGTCGCTGGCCGATCCGCCCCCCTCGTACCACGTCGTTCCCTCGCCGCCCTGTCCCTCCAAGAAGCTGCGCGTGCCGTGTTCGACCGATGCGACGGCACGGTCGGGCTCGGCGATCCCGAGGTCGACTGGCTCAGGGAAGAGGCGCTCGACGTAGTCGAATGAATCAGGCACGAGAAGTCCTTTCGATCGGGCACCGCGCCAGCCGGCGCATCGCTCGGCCGACGACTGTACATTATATGCATTCGGGTCAGGACGTCCCGCTTCGTCCGGAACGTCGGCCCGGTCAACCGACTCTTTCGATGACCTCCGAGCCGAAGGCGCGGAGCGTGTCGGGATCGGCAAAATCGGTGAACCAGACATAGAAGCGGGCCACACCACGTTGACGGAGGCCCTCGAAATTCTCCACCAGCTCGGGACCCGACCCGATCGCCCTTCCCATGTGTCCCATCCACCCGAAACGCCGCTCCGCCGTGTCGCACGATTTCTGGCCCGTCCTTCCCTTCGGGAACGAACGTCACCACCTGTTGGAGCGAGACCCGGGCGGAACCAACCAGAGAGCGACGCTCTTCGAGCCGAGCGCTGTGATGCGCCGGCACGTTCCACCAGGTGGCGAAGTCCCGGACGATCTCCAACGTGGTCGGTCCCGTGCCGCCGATGATCACCGGGATCGGACGCGTCGGCCTCGGCAGTTGACGGGCCTCGACCAGCTGGTAGAACGCCCCGTCATAGGTCACGGGCTCCCCCGTCCAGAGCCGGGTCACGATGTCGAGCGTCTCCCGGAGGCGGGCCGTTCTCTCCGCCGCCTTGGCGTCGCTGATGCCGAAGGTCACCAGTTCATCGGGGGTCGAACCCGAGCCGATCGCCAACTCGAAGCGGCCGTCGGAGAGGTGGTCGAGGGTGGCCGCCTGACGGGCGAGCACGGCCGGGTGCCGAAATGAATCGCACAGGACGAGATGGCCAATGGTGATGCGCGTGGTACGGGCGGCCAGCCACGTCGCCAAGGTCATCGCTTCGAACATCGGTTGATCCAGGGCCTGGGGCGGGGCCAGATGGTCCATGAGGGCCACGCCGGCGAATCCGGCGGCCTCGGCCGTGTGCGCCCGGTCGACGAGCGCCGCCGGTGACATGCGCATCTGCGGCAGGAACAGGTGGAATTCTGGTCGGTCTGTCATGCGATTCGGTCCTCTCGTCGTTACCGTGAGGGATTCGGGTCGAACGGTCCGCGGCCCATCTGGTCGCGCACGGTCACGACGGGAGCGTTGGTCAGCGTCCGGCGCTGCCAGTTGGCGCCGTCGACCACCAGCGTGTGGCCGGAGATGAAACGGGCGAACGGCGAAGCCAGGAACGTCGCGGCCCACCCGAGTTCTTGGAGGCGACCAACCCGTAGGGCGGGCTGGCAGGCGTCCTTCTCGTTCGTTCGATCAAGGTTGCCTTTGATGTCGGCCGTCATGTCCTCGTGCGGGAAGAGCCCGGGCACCAGTCCGTTGACCTGGATCCCATAGGGTCCCCACTCCACGGCGAGCGTCTCGACCATGTTCTTCACCCCGGCCTTAGCGGCGGCCGAATGGGCAAAACCCGGACCACCGGTCCAGGCGTACGAGGCCCCCACGTTGACGATTGAGCCGGCGGTCCCCGCTTCGATGTGCCGACGGGCGAATTCACGCGAGCAGAAGAACGTGCCATTGAGGGTGATGTCGACGACGGTGCGCCAGGCATTCGGTGACATGTCCTCTGCCGGCACGGGGAAGTTGGCCGCGGCGTTGTTGATCAACACATCGGGCAAGCCAAAGGTTGCCGTCGCCTCCTCGAAGGCCTGAGCGACCTGGTCTGCGTCACGGATGTCGCACGTGACCCCCAGAACACTCGCCCCCAGTGCTTCCACCATTCCCGGCCGGTGTCGAGGTGCTCCGACTTTCGGCTGGCGATGACCAGGTCCGCCCCCAGCCGCGCGAATTCAGCCGCAATCGACTTTCCAAGGCCGGTGCCGCCACCGGTGACGAAGACCGACGTCCCGGCAAAGGTGCCGTCGGGCAAAGCCCTCGTCCCCACGGGCGGAGGTTCGAGCAATCCTCTTTGTTCGGTCATGTTCAACTCCCTGTGTAGTGGGGCTCGCGCCCTTCGGCGTTGGCCGCCCTGAATTCGGCGAAATCAGACGATTTGTTGATGAAGGTCTGATAGATCAACTCATCGTTCATGGAGGAGCGGACGCCGGGCTCGCTCAGGTGTTGGAGGACACGTCGGGCCATCTTGACCGTGACCTTCGGAGAGGCGGCGATCTTGTGTGCCATTTCCCAGGCCGTCTCGTCGAGCGCCTCCGGCGCCACAACCCGCGAGACGATGCCGTGACCCAAGGCCTCTTCGGCACTCATGGGCCGCCCGGTCAGGACCAGGTCGCTGACCACGCCGCTCCCGCAGATTTCGTACAAGCGCCCCACGCCACCGGTGTCGGGAATGACGCCGTGGCCGACCTCAGGCAACATGAAACGTGAGCCTTCGGCGGCGATCCTGATGTCACAGAGCAATGCCCGCTGGAACGAGCCGCCGATGGCCCATCCCTGAATGGCCACGATGATCGGGGCGTCGATGTCGAACACCTGGAGAATGCCCCGATGGCCACGGGTCATGAGCTCATGATGGCTGAGCGGGGTGGTCTGGTTGCCGATCGCCGCCACATCTCGCCCCGATGACCAGGCCTTGCCCTCTCCCCGCCAGATCACCGCGCGGACATCAGGACGCCCCTTGAGCTCGTTGAGTATGTCGAAGAGCCGCGCGTCCATGTCGTCGTCGAACGCGTTGCGCTTTTCGGGATTGTTGTTGGTGATCACGGCGACGGCACCGCTCACCTCGAGCTGAACCTTTTCTGTCATCTCATTCCTTCCGTTCGCGAGAGCATGCGGCACCGGAATTCAGGTTCCGGCGGAACGGCTCGCTTACCGCCACCGCGGCAGATGGAGCAGGTGTTCGGCCACGATGGTGCGCTGCAATTCGCTGGTGCCACCGGCAATCGAGGCGGCGCGCGAATAGAGGTACGCAGCCAGCACGTCGGGCCGGGTGCCCACGAGAGGCGCCGGCGCGGTGAGGTCCATGGCGACATGATGCAGCATTTGCTCGGTCCGGGTACCCAGCAGCTTGGTGAGTGAGCCTTCCGGGCCGGGGGCCTTGCCCACGGTTCTCGCCGAGAGGTCGCGCATCACGTGCGCCCGCAGCACGGCGACCTGGACATAGGCCCGGGCCCAGTCCAGCTGCCGGGCGGGGTCGACGTTGCCGGCGCGCGCCGTGTCCTCGAGCTCGCCGACCAGGCGGGCGTAGCGAGAGGTGAACCCGACATCGACCGGCCCGCGTTCGTAGCCGACCGTGGCCATGGCGATCTCCCACCCCTGACCGGGGGCTCCGACCATCTGGTCGGTGGGGACGACGGCATTCGTGAAGAAGACCTCGTTGAACTCGCAGTCGCCGTTGGCCTGGACGATGGGCCGTACCTCCACGCCGGGCTGGTGGAGATCGACGATCAGCGCCGAGATGCCCTCGTGACGCGAGGCGTTCGGGTCGGTCCGGGCCAGCAGCAGGCACCAGTCGGCCCAGGCGGCGTCGCTGGTCCAGACCTTCTGGCCGTTGACCACATAGTGGTCAGCGCCGAGGCTGGCCCGGGTGGACAAGGCCGCCAGATCCGACCCGGCTCCAGGTTCGCTGAAGCCCTGGCACCACACCTCTTCGCCCGAGAGGAGGCGGGGAAGGAATCGCCGTCGCTGGTCGTCGAGGCCGAAGTGGAGCAGGGCCCGGCCCAAGAAGCCGACATGGGGCGCGGGTGGTCCCCCGGCAGTGCCGATCTCCTCGTTGAAGATGGCCTCGTACATGGCCGACAAGCCCCGCCCGCCGTATTCGACGGGCCACGACAAGCCCATCCACCCACCCTCGTAGAGCGCGCGGTGCCAGGCGCGCCAGAAGCGGGCCCGCTCGGGCCCCCCGAGCGGTGCCGGATCACTCGGGAGGTGGGTCGCCAGCCAGGACCTGAACTCGTGACGAAAGGTCGCTTCGGCCGCATCGTCGCGAAAATCGATCAGCGCACCTTCGTCTTCGTCGCCGCGGTGACCAGACGTTCATCGACGATGGCGCCCAGTTGGGCGCGCTCATCACCCAGGAGCTGACGATCCAACAAGGCGCGGCGCAGGTAGCGGTGAGCCGGGCATTCCCACGTCATGCCCAGACCGCCCCACACCTGAATGGCCGCCTCGCACACCGTCCGTGCCGCTTCGGAGCAATAGGCCTTGGCCATCTGCGCCTGGACCAGCGCCTCGGCCGGGTCCAATGCGTCCACGGCCCAGGCCGCCTGCCAGGTGATGGATCGGCACGACTCCACGGTGACGAGCTGGTCCGCACAGAGCTGTTGGACGGCCTGGAAGGAGCCGATCGGTCGGCCGAACTGCTGGCGGACGCGGGCGTGCGCCACGGCCCCCTCCAGCGCGCCGGTGCACGTCCCGACCAGGTCGGCACACAGCCAGGCCAGGGCTTGAGCCTGCCATCGTGTCCCGGCCCCCGACGAGATCGCACCGATCTCGGTTCCCCCGCCCACCGCATTGGCCAGCGGCCGCGACAGATCGAGTCCGTCGAGGTGGGCACCCAGCGTCGCCGTACGCACCACACCCCCTTCGGCCCCGACGGCGAGCGCTCCCGGTCCGACGTCGACGGCGATGCCGTGTGGCGCCAACGCCGACAGTGTCCGGTCCACCACGACGCATCCCGGTCGTCCGGCGAGAATCTCTGTGATCTCTTCTCCATGCGGCGCCGCCGCATGGAGGAGCCCGAGCGACAGCACGGTGCCCAGGTACGGCACGGCGGACACACCTCGAGCCAGCTGTTCGACCACGAGCGCCGCATTGAGGGTGGGCTCGTCGTCGTCGGGCTGCTCGGCGATGACGAGGGCGACCAATCCATTCGCCACCATGGCACCCCACAACTCACCGGTGCCACGTTGGCGTTCGACCTCGGCATCGGTAACGGTGGGATGATCGGCGACCATCTGTGCCGTCGTCGCGGCCAGCATCCGTTGCTCGTCCGTCAGGGCGACCGAGGTCACACGCCGCCTCGGCCCTCGCGCGAAGGCACCTCTCCTCGTGCCGGGCCGAGCCCGGGTCCGTAGGGCCGGGCACCCGCCATCAGATCCGGTGCTCCGTGTCCTTCAACGCTCGACACCGCTGCTCCCTTCCGATCCGGCCGTGCGGTCATTCTCCTGGCCGCCCTCCCGGAAACTCGTGGTGGCTGGCGCCCGGTGGAGCGCTCCGGCCATGCAGCAATGACTGCGCCAGGGGTATCGGTCCCCACGGCCTGGGGACCGTCGAGAACACTACCGGCGCTCTGCGGCACCGACAAAAGTTGTATATTTCATTCAATACCTAGGAGTGAGCCATGGCTGAACGGACCGCGACACGATCATCTCGGCTGACACGCATGTGGGGGGCAGCCACGCCCAATAACGGAACGACCTCAACGTCGACCCCGAGCTCATCGAAGCACTCGATGCGTAGCGCGGGGAGTCAAGAAACCCTCAGGACCTCAAGGACCACCCGAGGTCCAAGAACTGGTGACAGCGGGCAGCGTTGGGCGGACCAAGAGGCGGACGGCGTCGTGGCCGTGGTGACCGCCGGGATGGCCGGCGCCCGGAAGGAACTGGTCGTCTACCTTGTTCGACGTGCTCACGATCTCGGTGGTCCCATGCGGACCAGCCGCAAGCCCCGCACGACGCGGACCGACCGGACCGACCGACCGGAGATGGCAACGATGATCGACCGGAGCACGCGTGGCCATGCCTGACGCGATCACCGACGAGGGCGTGGCTCGCCTGCGGGAACGTATCGGGATTGCTCGTCCGCATACCAATCCCCCCCACTTCCGCAGCCCCAATGAGGATGCCTTTCGCCACGTCGCCGAGGCCTACGGCGACGACAATCCCCTCTGGTGCGACCCGACCTACGGCGCCGGCACCCGGTGGGGTGGACCCGATCGCCCCCCCGCACCTGGTCGGCGGGGACACCCTCATCGGCGAGGATGAAGTGACAAAGCTCGAGGGCGAGACCAAGGCAAAGATGAAAGGTGACCCGCTCGGCGGCGTCCACGCTTTCTATTCGGGATCGTTCCGGGAGTGGTGGAACCCGCTGCGCCCGGGGACGCGGGTGACCCGCCGCAACGCCCTGGTCGGCGTGCACGACAAGACCGGTGACTTCGCCGGCCGTGCCGTGCACGAGTGGCTGGCTGAGGTCTTCGCCGCGGCCGACGGTCCCGTGCTGTCGGGCCAGTACCGACTCATGATCCGAGCCGAGCGGGAAAAGGCGGCCGAACGCAAGAAGAACGACCAGACCGAGATACGCCCGTACACCGACGACGAGATCGCGGCCATTGGGCAGTCCCTCTCCGGCGAGCGGGCGCGACGACGAGGGGCGGATCCACGGTGGTGGGAAGACGTCAACGAGGGTGACGAGATTGCGCCGCTGGTGAAGGGTCCCCTGCGGGTGACCGACATGGTCGTCTGGCACACCGGGATGGGGATGGGCCTGTACGGCGTCAAAGCCCTCCGTCTCGGCTACGACCAGTTGCAGCGCATGCCGCGCTTCTTCAAGCCCGACGACCTGAACATTCCCGACGTCCAGCAGCGGGTGCACTGGGATCCGGAATGGGCGCACCGGGCCGGCAATCCCGCCAGCTACGACTACGGGCGCATGCGCGAGACGTGGCTGATCCACCTGTGCACCGACTGGATGGGCGACGACGCCTGGCTGTGGAAGCTCGACTGCCAGTTCCGAAAGTTCAACTATGTGGGGGACACCCACTGGATGCATGGCCGGATCGCCCGAAAGTACCTCTCAGACGACAATCGCCCGGCGGTCGATCTGGACCTCTGGGGAGAGAACCAACGGGGCGAGACGACGACGCCGGGCCACGCCACCATCTTGCTGCCTTCCCGTGAGCATGGCGAGGTCAGGCTGCCAGAGCCCCCGGGCGGAGCGGCCACGTGCCAGGACGCCCTCGATGCGTTGGCCGCACGCTTCGCGGCGGAGGAGAAGCGGTGAAGCCCTATCCGGAAATACCGCCCGGCATCGTGGTCGAGCACGATGGCCCGGTCCTGCGCATTCGCCTGAACCGCCCGGAACGACGCAACAGCCTCACCGATCCGATCGTGTACGCGCTGACCGACCTGGTGGACGCGGCGGCCAGCGACGAGTCGGTCAGGGTCATCCACCTCGAGGGGACGGGAGATCATTTCTGTTCCGGATTCGATCTGGCCGAGAGAACGTCGGGGCCTGACCGACCTCGGGTCGGTTCGATTCACCGGCGCATGAACGGACACGTCAACCGACTCATCCCGGCCATGCTCACCTGTCAGACCCCGATCGTCTGCGCCGCTCGCGGGTGGATCATCGGCCTCGGTCTCGACCTCCTCCTGGCGTCGGACTTCGCCGTGGTCGCGGACGATGCGAGACTCTGGGCACCGTTCACGACGTTCGGTTTCACCCCCGACAGTGGTGCCACCTGGCTCATCCCGCGCTTGGCCGGTGTGGCCCGGGCCCGCGAAATGCTCATGCTGGGCGAGAAGGTCACGGGTACCGACGCCGCCGTCGTGGGGATTGGTCCACCGATCGGTGGCCGCGGCCGAGCTCGAGTCCGCCTCTCACCATCTGGTCGAACGATTGAGTTCGGCTCCCACCGTGGCGGTCGGTCTGACAAAGCTCCTGTTGCACCGCGGCCTGACGTCCGACATCGACCGCCACCTGGCCGACGAGGCGTGGGCGATGGACGTCTCGAGCCGCTCCGAAGACTTCAAGGAGTACGGTCGGGCCAGCCAGGAGAAGCGGGAACCCCGATTCACCGGGCAGTGAGACACGCCACCGGGTGATGCTTCCGGCCCACCGTCAAACCCGAATCTGCCCGATTCGGATATAATATGCAGAATGGAGTTCGTTGCGGCAACCGCGGGGGCTGCCCCCGCGGCCGGACGGCCCCTCGAGGGCATACGGGTGCTGGCGGTCGAACAGATGCAGGCCCTCCCGTACGCCACGCAACTCCTGGCCCGCCTGGGCGCCGACGTCGTCAAGGTGGAGCCGCTGACCGGCGAACTGGGTCGGGCCTCGCTGCCGGCCATGGCCGATCCCGACGGTCGCCCGGTCGGAGCGACGTTCCTGCGGAACAACCTGAGCAAACGCAGCATGTGCATCGACCTCAAGCAACCCGAGGGACGCCAGCTGGTGCTCGACATGGCACCCCGATTCGACATCTTCGCCGAGAACTTCAAGTCGGGTGCCATGGACCGGCTGGGTCTCGGCTTTGATGACGTCGTCGCCGTCCATCCGCGCTGCGTCTACGCCTCGGTGTCGGGTTTCGGGAACTCGGTGCCCACCCCCTATGCCGATTGGCCCGCCTTCGCCCCCATCGTCGAAGCCATGTCGGGTATCTACGAAACCAAACGTCAGGGCGATCTCCCGCCTGCGGTATCCCCGGTCGGCGCACTCGGGGACATCGGGGCGGCGCTCTTCGCCACCATCGGCCTCCTCGCCGCCCTGAGGGACCGCGACCGTACCGGGCGCCCCAGCTATGTCGACGTGGCCATGCTCGACTCCGTGATGGCCATGACGGACATCGTCACCAATTACTGGTCGATGGGGGTCGACAACGGTGACTCCGGAACGGTCATCAACCACGGCTTCCGGGCCGCCGATGGCTGGTTCGTCATGCAGGTGGCTCGGCAACACATGTTCGAACGACTGGCTGACGTGGTCGGTCACCCCGAATGGCTGTCCGACCCGCGGTTCGACAGTCCATACGGGTGGGTCGAGCATCTCGAGGATGTCATACGCCCGGCCATCGAGGGCTGGGCGGCCGGGAGAAGCCGGCTGGAGGCCTGTGAAGCTCTCAGCCAGGCCGGGCTCGCCGCCGGGCCGTGCATGCGGCCGGATGAATTGGTGTCGGATCCCCATGTCGCCGCTCGTCACATGCTGGTGGGGATCGAACGCACGGACGGCATCGATCAACCGGTGCTGGTACCGGGCAATCCGGCCAGGATCGACCATCGCCCCGAGGGCGGTGATCGACGCATCCCCTGGCTCGGGGAGCACACCGACGAGATCTTGGCCACCGAGCTCGGCCTGACCGACACTGAGATCTCAGCCCTCAGATCCTCCTGCGTCGTCGGGTAGGGATCGATCGGCCCGACCGAGCTCGTCGTCGTCCCTCTCAGGTCCACGCCACGATGGGCCCGGCCGCCTCGATCATCTCGTCCATCTGGCCCGGGTCGGTGGACAGGGTGGACGGTGCGCCTCCGGAGGGAATGGTTCCGAAGACCATTCGGCGCAGACGCTCGCGGTGCGACGCGGCGTCGAGCCGATCTCCTTCTGGGTCCCAGACCTCAACGGGCACGTGAAGCCCGAGCGTCGCCGCCGCGTCGACGATCGCCGCGGTCGAGCCTTCAGCCGAACGATCGGTGACGGCCAGGGCCGGTTGGGAAGGCCGGCGGAGCAACGAGACGGCGACGCAGGCGGCGGCGAACCCAGGCCAGGGTGAGGACGGCACGATCACCGCTCCAAGTCTCGTCGTTCCCAATGTGCGCGCCACCCAGAATCCGGCGACGCCCGGGTCGGCCGCAATGAGCGCACCCTCGGCCAGACACTGGGCGTAGTGCAAGGTCACTCGACTGGGAGGAAGCGGAGTGTTCTCGACGGTCCACCCGCGTTGTGTGACATCGGCCAGTCGATCGCGCAGAGGTGGCGGGCGCGGGGTGCCGCGCCGAGAGCCGCATCGCTCGGCAAACGGAGCCAGGCCTCCCGGGGGCAGGTGGAGCGCGGGCGACAGTTTCCAGCGCCGATCGGGCGACTCGGCTTGGTCGAGGCCGGTGGCGATGATCAGGTCGACCTCGCCGAGGCCGCTCAGGACGAAGTCGTCCGCTTGCAGGCCGACCGTGGCCAGGTGGTGCCGGCTTCTCCAGTCGAACACCCCTTTGGCCCCCCACGTGTTGAGGACGCCCAACCCTGCGGCGACGGCCAGGTCGTGCAGTCCCGGCACCGCTCCGTACCGGATGACACCGGGACCGGCCAGTACCACCACGGAGGCCGCGGCAGCCATGACGGCCAGCGCTTCCTCGGCCGGTTCCACCCAGGTGTCCTCTGGCGGTGGCGGCGATGGGATCAGGTCAGCCACCGGCTCATCGGCACCGAGGGTCATTCGCAGCTCGACCTCCCCCGGACCGCACAAGACGGGCAGGGCGGCGACCAACGCCTCGGCCGATCCTGCCTCGACAACGTGCCGAGGCCCGACGTCGATTGCCGGCAGCATGAACATGCCGTCGCCACGGTGGATGGCGGCGCGCCGCCCGTGCACGCGCTGATGGGCCGCGCCGAACGTCGGGGCAAGTGCGTCGGGCACCGGTACGACCTCCAATGGGCCGAACGGTGCTCCGTACAGGGCGTCGATGCCCGCGGCGCGAGCCACCCGGAGCCAGAGTCCCGCCGCCGAAATCGACGTCACGTGCTTGGGCCGCGAGCGACAGCGTTCGAGGTCAACGCTCGCCCGGGCCCTCGATCGGAGCCCACTCGGGCTCACGCTTCTCGGCGAAGGCCAACGGTCCCTCGGCCTGGTCGGGATGGCCCCACATGGACACCAGCTCGGCGGCACCCGCTTTGCAGGCGTCGGTCAGGCCCCGTTCGAGGGCACCCCAGAGTGCCCGCTTGGTGGCCGCCATGGCCGCCGGGGAGTTGCGGGCGATCTTCTCGGCCAGGGCCTGGGCCTCCTCACGCAGGCGTTCGGGCGGATCGACCACCTGGCTGATCATGCCCAAGGCCAGGGCGCGGTCGGCCGACATGCGCTCGTGCCGCCCCACCAGGGCCATGCGCAGGACCGCCTCGAAGGGCATGCGACGGGCCAGGCCGATCAGCTCGAAGGCCGCCACCTGGCCGACCGAGACGTGCGGATCGAAGAACTGAGCGTCGGACGCCGCCAGGACGATGTCGGCATCGGCCACCCAGTGGAAGCCTCCCCCGGCGCAGATCCCGTTCACCGCGGTGATGACCGGCTTCCACACATCGTTGTGCCACGACGTAAAATGAAGGTCGAAATTCTCAACCGATTCTCGATAGCGCTGCATGCCGACGCCATCCGACGAGATCTCCACCATGTCGGCCCCGGTCTGGAAGGCCTTCCCTTCCCCGGTGTGGACGATGACGCGAACGGCGGGGTCGGCGTCAAGTTCGCGCCAGGCCTTCGCGAACTCGTCGCGCATGGCGTTGTTCATGGCATTGAGCCGTTCCGGGCGGTTGTTGATCAGCCAGCCCACCGGGCCGTGGCGCTCTATCTTCAAGGTCTCGAACACCTGTGGGCGTCCCCTTTCGTGTGCTGGCGACGTCATGTCCGAGGGAGGCTCTCGCCGGATGGCGAGAGCCACTCGGGCTCACGCTTCTCGGCGAAGGCCAACGGTCCCTCGGCCTGGTCGGGATGGCCCCACATGGACACCAGCTCGGCGGCACCCGCTTTGCAGGCGTCGGTCAGGCCCCGTTCGAGGGCACCCCAGAGTGCCCGCTTGGTGGCCGCCATGGCCGCCGGGGAGTTGCGGGCGATCTTCTCGGCCAGGGCCTGGGCCTCCTCACGCAGGCGTTCGGGCGGATCGACCACCTGGCTGATCATGCCCAAGGCCAGGGCGCGGTCGGCCGACATGCGCTCGTGCCGCCCCACCAGGGCCATGCGCAGGACCGCCTCGAAGGGCATGCGACGGGCCAGGCCGATCAGCTCGAAGGCCGCCACCTGGCCGACCGAGACGTGCGTGTCGAGGAAGGAGGCACTCGAGGAGGCCAAGACGATGTCGGCGTCGGCCACGAAATGCAGCCCGCCCCCGGCGCAGATCCCGTTCACCGCGGTGATGACCGGCTTCCACACATCGTTGTGCCATCCGGTCAGTCTCAGCTCGGCTCGGCGCGTCCGTCCGGACTGCTTGCGTAGGGCGTCGGGATCGCCGCTCAGCTGGACCACGTCGAGACCGGTCTGGAAGGCGTCCCCTTCCCCCGTGTTCACGATGACGCGCACAGCCGGGTCCGCGTTGAGCTCGCGCCAGGCCTCCTCCAGTTCGTCGAGCATGACGGCGTCCATGGAGTTCCCAGCGGCCGGTCGGTTGAAGATGAGCCAGCCGACCGGACCATTGCGTTCAACGAACAGCGTGGAGTACGAGCTCAACTGCGGGGAACGTCCTTCCATGGAAGCGACGAGTACGGGTCGGGCTCGCGTGGCAGTCCGAGGACTCGCTCGGCCACGATGTTCTTGTTGATCTCGGTGGTCCCGCCTTCGATCGTGTTGGCCCGGCTCCGCAGCATCCCGCGAACTTCATGGGGCAATGTCTCGGCGTAGTCGCCGAGGTCGCCCAGCCAGGCGGTGGCCCCCATGCCCAGCACCGACGTTGCCGCGAGCTGAATGCGCTGGTTGAGCCCTCCCTGATGGACCTTGCCCACCGAGCTCTCCGGACCGGGTGATCGCCCGGCGCGCACCTGGCTGCGGACACGCTGGTTCGTCCATTCCCGGACGCGCTCCTCGCAGTAGAGGCGGATGATCCCGTCGCGACAGACCGGGTCGTCCCATCCTCCGGGCCCACCGCCGGCGCTCCGCCGTCTGGCCAGCCGGATGAGATAGGCCACGCTCGAGCCTCCGATGCGGTCGACACCACCCGAGCCACCCCCCGACACCATCTGGCGCTCGCCCGACAGGGTGGCGTTGGCCACCTTCCAGCCGGCGCCGACCTCACCCACCCGGTGGGCGTCGGGCACCGTGGCTGCGTCGAGAAAGACCTCGTTGAAGTCGACCTCGCCCCCGATGTGCCGCAACGGGCGAACATCAACACCGGGCTGGCGCAGATTGATGAGGAAATAGGTCAGGCCCTGCCGTTTTGGCACATCAATGTCGGTACGAGCCAGCAGCACGGCCCACTCCGAGAGGTGCGCCCACGTGGTCCACACCTTTTGCCCCGTGATCGTCCATTCGTCCCCGTCCCGGTCGGCACGGGTGGCCAACGACGCAAGATCCGAACCGGCCCCAGGCTCGCTGAAGAGCTGGCACCAGACTTCCTCGTTTCGGACGATGGGGGGGAGAAATCGGAGACGCTGCGCCTCGGTTCCATGGGCGAAGAGTGCCGGAGCGGCCAGATTCAGACCCAAAGGATTGAGTCGCCCCAGGTTGAACGGACGCAGTTCCTCTTCGACCCGTCGTGCCGCGGCTGGCGAGAGATCAAGGCCACCGTACGCCCTGGGCCAGGTGGCGGCCACCAGGCCGGACCGCCCGAACTTCGGGTACCAGGACTCGTAGTCGGCTCGCGTCCTCACTTCTCGAACCGCGGCCGGTCCACCTCTGCGGCCGGCCTCGATCCACGCTTCGGGCAGAGTCGACTCGATCCAGCTCCGCACCGCGTCGGCCACTTCATCGACGGAGGCGTTCGGCTCGATGCCCAGGGAGCCGGCGGAATCGACCGGCGGCTCCGGAGTGGTGTCTGCCTCAAGCACCCGCTTCACCGGCCCACCGGCTCTTGCGCACGGGGCGTTGACGTCGCGTCGTGGAGTGGATCTGGCGCGGCGGCCTGTCCGCAGCACCGCCCCTCGGACCGTTACCGGTCTCGTCTTGCACGTGATAGTGGATCGTACCCTCCCTCGATTTCGCTCGCATGTGGGCAGGGACCGACTCACGCGATCTCTCCGCAACGACGAAGAAACCTTCTCTCACGCGGTTGCTTTGGCGGCCAGCTCCCCCAGGTCGACACCCTGTCCGCTGCGGGTGAACCGGCCCTTGTCGTAGGAGCGAATCTCGACGTCATGCCCGGCTGCTTCGGCTCGCAGTGCCCGTACCGTGCACCGCTCACGGGGGCGGTGGGCGAAGGGCTCGAAGGAGTACCAATGGCTGGCGTTGCGCCACGTCATCTTCTCGACTTCATCGTCGGGCACACCGGTGACCACGTCCGCCAGCTCCTCGGGGGCGTGCGGCCACGACGAGTCCGAGTGGGGATAGTCACATTCCCAGGCAATGTTGTCGATGCCGATCTGATGCCGTAACTGAACGCCCACCGGGTCCGAGATGAAACAGGTCAAGAAGTGTTGACGGAAGACTTCGCTCGGCAACTTGTCCCCGAAATCCTGTCCCGTCCACGACCGATGCATGTCGTAGGTTCGGTCAATCCGATCGAGGAAGTAGGGAATCCAACCGGTACCGCCCTCAGAGAGGGCGATTCGGAGGTCGGGGAAGTTCTTCAAGACCCGAGACCACAACAAGTCGGCTGCCGCACTGCAGATGTTCATCGGCTGCAGGGTGATCATCACGTCGACAGGAGCATCCGGGGCCGTGACGGTGATGCTTCCCGATGAACCGAGATGGATCGACAGCACGACCTGCTCGTCGCACAGTGCCGTCCAGAGCGGATCCCACGACGCGTCGTGAAAACTGGGGAAGCCGAGCGCAGCCGGGTTCTCGGTGAAGGTCACGGAGTGGCAGCCCTTGGCCGCCACCCGCCGGACTTCTTCGGCACATAGCTCTGCGTCCCACAGGATGGGAAGAGCCATCGGGATAAAACGGCCCGGGTAGGAGCCGCACCACTGTTCAATGTGCCAGTCGTTGTACGCCCGCAATACCGCCAGCGCCAGATCCTTGTCGCGGCATGCCGCGAACAGACGGGCGCTGAAGCCCGGAAAGGACGGAAAGTTCATGGAGCCCAACACTCCGCCTGCGTCCATGTCCTTGATGCGCTCGTGGACGTCAAAACACCCTGGCCGCATCTCGTCGAAGGCGGTCGGTTCGATCCCGTACTCCTCCTTGGGCCGCCCGGCCACGGCATTCAATCCGATATTGGGGATCTGCGTGCCGTTGAACACCCACACGTCGCTCCCGTTCGCCAGCCGCTCCACCCGGGGTGCGGAATCCTGGAGCGCCGCCGGCAATCGACCGGCGAAGAGGTCCGGGGGCTCCACCAGGTGATCGTCCACGCTGATCATGATCATGTCGTCGGCTCGCATGTGCGTCCCTCCCTGCCTTCGAGTCGTGGATAAACAATAGTTCGAACTTTTGAACCCCAATTCACATTCGCCTGAATTATGGGGAACAGCCTGGTCATATATAATATGCATACCTTAGGTTGGGCTCGGTCCGAGCGGCCCAAGGCCTGGTGGGAGCCTGCTTTTCTGCACGCCGACGCAGCAGCGCGGCCCAGGGAGCCGCGGCTCGGCATTGACGGTGAACCGGCCCTCCCCGGCCGGGGCTTGAGAGCGGCCTCTTCACAGTCGCCCGTCCTGACGTAACTCTTCGGCCACCCAGGAAGGTGAACGCCGCTCCTTGAAGGCGAGCCACCCTTCCAGGCATTCCGGCCCGGCGAGGCTTTCGTCCATCGACATGCGGTCGTAGCGGCCGTAGACCTCGTTGACGGCACGCTTGACGGCCAATCGGGCCTGCGGCGCCGTGCGACAACAGGCACTCAGCACCGAGCGTGCCTCATCGAGCAAATGGTCGTGCCCGGTGACACGTGTCACCAGGCCCCACGCACAGGCTTCCTGCGCGTCAAGCGTCCTCCCGGTGAACAGCAGGTCGCGAGCCCGTGCGGGCCCGACCTGGGCCGGCAAGAACGCGGCGTAGCCCATGTCGGCGATACCCCGGTACAGCTCCGGCGCCCGGAAGGTTGCTCTCTCACTCGCCACCGTGACGTCGGACAACATGGCCATGAGCAGCCCGCCACCCTGGCAGATGCCATTCACCCCGCTGACGATCGGCTTTCGGGAGTTGCGGATCGCCTCAAAGGGTGTCGTGTCCATCCCGAGGAGACCCGTGACGTTGCCCCAGTCATCCATCGTTGGTCCACCGAGGTCACCGCCCGGAATGAACACGTCGCCGGTCCCCGTGAGGAGCATCCCGGCCAGCGCGGGGTCGGCATTGACGACGTCAACCGCGTAGCGCACGGCGAAGTACATCGCCCCGGTCATGGCGTTGCGCGCCTCTGGACGGTCGACAATGCAAATGGCCAAACTGCCCTTGCGTTCGAATCGCACGTAGGGCGTACCGAGCCAGTCCCCTTCGGGCGGTCGGCCTTGGGTTTGATCATGCACGATGTGTCTCCTCCGTTGGGTCAACTGTTCGATCGCTGGGGTATCTGGGCCGATGCCCCGCTGAACCTCTCCTGAAGATCAGGCTTGTCCACTTTGCCGGCGATCGTGCGGGGCAGGACAGACATATTCTCCACCCGTTCGGGCCAAGCCTGCGGACGAAGGCCGTTCGCCTCGAGATGCGCCGCGACTGACGTGACGTCGAACGGATCGTGCCCGGCTCGCAGCTCGATCACCGCGCACAGTCGCTCGCCCGTCCTCTCGTCGGGCAAACCCACCACGACCGCATCAACCACGGCGGGGTGGAGGCGTATGAGTTCCTCGACCTCCGCCGCCCAGATGTTCTCGCCATTGCGAATGACGACGTCCTTGAGGCGTCCGGTGATGGTCACGAAACCTTCGTCGTCGACCGTCCCCAGGTCACCGGTGCGGATGAAGCCTCCTTCGTCAAAAGCGGCAGCATCCAGTGACGGGTCCACGTAGCCCTGCATCGTCTGAGGGCCACGTACCCGCAACTCGCCGACGTCACCGCGGCAACCGCCCCGCCCTCCGGTGACACCACCCGGAGTTCCACGCCCGGCAGCGGACGACCCTCGGTCAGTGACAATTTCTCGTCTGGATCCTTCGGCCGGCCCATGGTGAGCACGGGCGCTTCGGTGAGCCCCCAGCCTGACAGGATCCCGGCCCCGCCCAACTCCTCCTTGACCTCGCGATGGAGCCCGGGCGGCTTCGGCGCACCACCGCCGGGACAACAGCGCAAGCGGGGGAAGATCGGCCTGTGCGGGTGTTGACGTTGCACGTCGAGATAGCCCAGGTGGAATGCCGTACCGGAGCCGGCCATGGTGACGCCTTCACGACGAAGCGTCTCGACCGCCCGGGGTGGATCAAAGATCTCAATGAGGATGAGTGCCGCTCCTGAGATGAAACTGGCCAGCAGGTTGATGGGCCCTCCGACATGGGCAATCGGGAAAGCGAGTCCGTTGCGGTCAGACGGCACCATCTCGAGATGGGCTGCCATCCCTCTCGCAACGGCAGCCAGACCGCTGTCGGTGTGCCGTACTCCCTTGGGTCTTCCCGTCGAGCCCGAAGTGTAGAAGTACCACCGGACGAGGTCAGGCTGGTTCGCCCGGGGGGCGACGGGAGGTGGAGGCAGAAGGCCTGCACCGCTCTTCGGGGGCGGTCCTTCGAGCTCGAGTACCCGGGGGCGACCGCCGCGGTCCGCCGCCAAGGACCGGATCATCACCGCGTAGTCCACGCCACGTTGCGGCGGGCCGACGAGCACCACGTCGATCTCTGCGTCACGCGTGATGAGACTGACGTCACGCTTGCGATAGATCGGCACGATCGGGACCTGCACCACCGACAGCCGTGACAGTGCCGCCATGAGCACACAGGTGTCGATCTTGGTGGGCAGCGCCCAGGCCACCACCGTCCCGGGCCCGATATCGTGCGCCGTGAGTCCCGCCGCTGACTCTTGGGCAGCCTGACGGAACTCGGAGAAGGTGAGGCGTCGACCGTCGTCATCCACCAGGAACAACGCATCGGGTGTCGCCGCAACCCGACGTTCGAGCTGCTCCCACATGGTGGTCGGATCCGGCGCCACATCAGCTCGGCTCACACCGAGAATGCCCGAGCGACCATTTGATGCAACTCCGGCAGCGAAAGACGCTCTCCGGTGTCCGTGCCATCGGACATGATGGATGGGTCGACGGATTGGTACGCCGCCATCAGTCCGCTGAAGAGATGTGCCAGGACCGTGGCATCGCCGTCACGGAACTCGCCTGTCGTTTGCCCAGCGGCGAACAGAGCCGACTGCAGCCCCATTGATTCCGCCACGTTGTTGGCGATCACGGCGTCAAGTTCGCTGGGATCCGAGAGTAGCGACGCGTTGCCGTAGCGCAAGAGAAGTCGGCCGAAGGGTCGGAGGCGACGAAAGAATCCGATCTGAAAGTCGATGAGCATGTGCAGCTTCTCAGTTGCCGTACCCTCGCCGTCGAGGACGGCATGCATACCACGCATGAACTCGGCGCCGCGGCGCACGAACATCTGGCGAAAGAGGTCATCCTTTCCATCGAAGAAGGAGTACACCGACCCCACGGAGAACTCCGCCAGTTCGGCAATCTCCCGGAGGGACGCATCGTGGAACCCCTTCTCGCCGAAGACCCGCTCGGCCGCATCAAGAAGTTGACCTCGGCTCAAGTCTTGACGTTGGGTCCGGCGCTGTTCACGGCGGCCGTTGTCGTCGTCAGTAGTCAATGGTCCACCCAATGGGAGCCGACCCGCCGAGCGAACGCCGGTACCCAGCGCCCCATTCCGAGCAATTTGTCCACGCCACTCCAGTTCCCGAGGGTCCGAATCCGGCTGATTCCGAAATTTGAGTTGCAGTTCAAAATACTTCAGGTCAAATTCAAAGCCCAATTACGGGCCCGCCATCGTCGCAGGTAGCCGCCCCGTGTCCACGGGCTGCCCTCCACCTCTGGTCGTGTAGATCGAAACCCAAGGCACGGATTGTATATGATCTGCATTGTCCGCAATCAAGCGCTGGCCCAGTCCGGATCGTCACCGCACCGGCGCCGGGGGCGTCCTCGGTGCTCGACCGTGGGTTCATGGGGATCGCGTTCTCCAGAAAGCTGTCGCCATGGCCGAGTCACCCGTCGCACCAACCACGATCAAAAAGGGGTCGATCGGGCCCGGGCTGAAGGGTCGGCGTGTCCTCGTCGTCGGGGCGTCGGCTGGCATCGGGCGGGCCTTCGCCGCACGCGCCCTCGATGTGGGTGCTCACGTCGTGGTCACTTCCCGCCGGGCCGATCGCCTCGACACCCTGCTCACCGAGGCCGACACCGACCTCGGCATCGTCGCGGTCGGCGATGTTCGCAAGGAGGAGGACTGCAGGCGAATCGTGGCCGAAGCTGGATCCGCCCTGGGGGAGATCGATCTCATCCTGTACTCGGCCGGAGTGGCGCCGTTGGAGCCATTGGCTTCGACCACCGCCGCCGACTGGGCGTCCGTACTGGAAACCCACGTACTCGGACTGCACCATGTCGTGCAGGCCGCACTCGAGCATCTGTCTTCTGCCGCCGTGGTGGCGGTGCTTTCATCGGAAACCGTGGGAAGGCCACGATCCATGATGGGTGCCTACGGAGCGAGCAAGGCGGCACTCGAGGAGTCGGTGCGGACCTGGAGTATTGAGCAGCCCTTGGTGCGTTTTTCGACCATCGCCGTCGGCGGGTGCTTCCCCACCGAATTCGGTGACTCCTTCGATCCCGGCCACCTCACCGACGCGCTCAATGACTGGACTCGTCATGGGCTCATGACCGAACAAATGCTTGATCCCGAAGATGTGGCCGGGACGCTCGTCGGCATACTCGGGACCGCCCTTGACCATCCGGGCGTCGGACTCGAGCACATGGTCATTCGGGCGAACTCTCCCGTGGTGGGCGCCCCTCCGACACCCACGTGAGGACGGTGGCCACCCTTCACATCGACTCGACGCCGTCGGCCATCTGATCCAGCAGGTCGGCCAGGGCAGCCGGGGCTTCACCGGCTACGCCGTGGCCGGCATCAATGTCAACGACCTGCACACCTCCCATGTGGGGCAGCATCATTTCGACCAGCTCGGGAGTCACGACACGATCTTGCCGGCAACGGATGAACGTCCTCGGAAGCTCCGGTGGCACCCGGCTCCAACCGTCATAGACCTCGTGGAGGGGTCCGGGCGCCTCCAGGCCCATGCGGGGATCGTTCTCGACGATTTCGAGCTCGGTCGAGATGGGCGGCTCGCCCGGTCGAAGCCCGCCCAACGTCTTGCCTTTGGCCATCTCACGGACCAGGTCCAGGTGGTCGACTGCCAAGTCTCGAAGGCGCGGCTTGATGTAGTCGACCGGGCGCCGGCCGTCCGCCGGCACGGTGGCCGCCACGAACACCAAACGAGCGATCCGGTCGGGGAGTCCGGCCGCCACTTCCGGTATGACATACCCGGCGGACGAGTGTCCCGACCAGGACGACTGACCCGAGGTCGCGTTCGATGATCTCATCAACGACGGCGCCGACCCACTCGGCCCGCGTGACGGTCGAAAGGTCAGACGGGCTGTAGCGACGGCCGGGCAGGTCCATGGCGTGCGCCGGGAGAGCGCAGGTAGGGCAGGACCGGATCCCACATGGTTGAGGTGACGGTGCCTCCGTGCACCAGCAGCAGCGTTGTCGTCATGCTCCGCCTCCTTGGTCACTGCTCCACCCCATTGGTTCGGTCCGACCGAGAACGGTGCTCACCGGGGAGTGATCTGCACGGCGAGTTGATCGTGCCGGCGAACCATCAGGCTGGACACCCATTGTGGTGGCTGCTGAGGATCGAGGTGAATGGCGCTGGTGTGCTGCAGCAGCGCCGTGAGGACCACGCGAGCCTCAAGGCGCGCCAGCGGCGCGCCGACGCAGTGGTGAATGCCACGGCCGAAGGCAACGTGACGGCGGGGGACCTTACGCTCGAGGTCGATGTCGTCAGGACGGTTGAAGGTCCCGCCGTCACGATTGGCGGCGCCCCACAGGAGTAACACCGTCGACCCGGCGGGGATCGGCACATCACCCAACGTGGTGCCAGAGGGAACGGTCCGCAGGAGGAAGCGGAACGGAGACTCCAGGCGCAACGCTTCCTCGATGAAGGCAGGGATGCATTCTGGATTGGCCCGGAGATGGTGCTGCAGATCTTGATGTTCGGCCAGCATTCGGACGGCATTGCCGAGCAAGCTCGTCGTTGACTCACCTCCGGCGCTCAGCAATGTATGGAGGAGTACACCACCCTCTTGAAGGTTGAGGATGCCGTCGTCGATCCCGCGAGCGACGGTGCCGAGGATCTCATCGTTGGGGTTCGTCGCCGCATCCGTGAGTTGTTCGGCGATCCACTCCTCCACTTCAAGGGTGCGGCGATGAGTGACTCCAGCTCCGGCAGAGTGGCGGTGGCGCTCAGCATGGACGTCGAATCAAATGCGGCGCGCAGAAGTTGCATTGGGTCGCTGTGGCGAAATCCGATCAGGCGGCTCATCACCGTAATCGGCACAATGTTGCCAACGCTCGCCATGAAATCAACGCGGCCATCACCGATTGCTCGGTCCAGACAGCCCAGAGCGACCTCGGACACCTCCGGCTCCAGTGCGTCCATGCGATTTCGCCACCAGCTCCGAGAACACGACCTCCCGGTGGACCTTGTGCTTGGGCGGATCGGCGGTGGCCAAGACGTCAACGCCAGCGTCGCCGAAGGAGACCCGGTTGGGAAGGCCCGCCTCGTCTCGGTACAGCAAGAAGCGAATATGCGACGAGAAATCCTCGACACGGGACGCCGCTTCGGCCAGTAGCGGATAGGTGCTGACGGTGAAGACGTCAGTACCTGGGACGTGCCATACCGGTGCCTCCGTGTGCAGCCGACGGTAGAAGGGGTATGGATCGTCGATGACGGCGGGATCGAGAAGGAGCGTGCCGGGAAGAGCCACGGTCATTGGCTCCCTTCTGAAGAGGCTGCTGATGCCATTTGGCGGAACATCTGGCTCGGGTCCTGGTAGGCCCATGTGGCCACGACCTTGTCTTCGGCGATCTCGTAGACCTCGCAAATCGCGACGTCGATGCTACGGCCGTTCGAGGTCAGGCCGACGTAGTCGGCCGTCTGGGTGCCACGCAGTCGCCATCGCGCGCACACGAAGACACCCTCGCTGATCAGGAGCTCCTCGTCGAGTCGGAGTGGACTGAACGCCCTCACAAGCTGCCGCAGGCTTTCCGCCACATCATCGAGACTCAGAGGCTGGTCGAGCCCTGATACCCACCTCTCACACGTTGGAGCGAAGTGCGTGATGTAACCGTCGACGTCACCTGCGTTCATTGCCGCCACGGCGGAGCGTATGGCGACTGCGCTCGAACTGTCACTCATCTGTCCCGTTCCTCCCCGTTCCTCCGGATCAGCGTCGGTCATAGGCAATGCCGGACGTCTCGCAGTCGAACACTGCGCTGCTGAGGGACTCGTCCCGGAGCTCCCGTTTCAACACCCGGCCCACCGGGCTCCGGGGCAGCTCCGACCTGAACTCGATGTAGCGCGGGAGCGCGAAGTAGGGAAGCTGGTCGATACACCACCGGAACAGTTCCGCCTCGGTGAGTTCAGAACCTGCCTTGAGGGTCGCCGTGATCTTCAAGTCGTCCTCGGTGAGTTGACTCGGTACGGCGTGCACCGCCACGTCGGCGATCTGACCGTGTCCCATCAGGATCCGCTCGACTTCGAAACTCGAGATGTTCTCGCCGCGACGGCGCAGGTAGTCGGCCTTTCGGTCGACGAAATAGAGGTAGTCGTCGTCGTCGACATGCCCGATATCACCGGTGTGGTACCACCAATTCCGGCTGCTCGACACGGTTGCCTCGGGCTGACCCCAATAGCCGGCGAACATGACGTGAGGTCGCTTGGGACGGATGACAATTTCGCCATCTGTTCCCCGGGCCAGTTCATTGTCGTCATCATCGAAAATGCGCACATCGAAGTATTCGTCGTTGATGACGCCTGCGGCGTTGGGCCGGTTGGTCATGCCCGTCGGCTGCCACGACACCAGGCTCGCCTCGGTCACGCCGTACGCCCCGGAGAAGGTGCGGACGCCGAAGCGCTGGCGGATGACCTTGTCCACTTCGACCGGCATGGGGGCGGCGCCGATGAGTCGCAGACTTCGGTTGGCTTCGGGGGATCCCGAAAGTGGCATCTCCGGGCGGTCGGTGTCGTGGGCCAGGAGGTAGGCCATCGTCCCCAGGGTCGACGTGATGGTGGCGCCCACCCGGTTCATCTCGCTCCAGAAGTTCGACACGGAGAACCGTCGGTAGATGGCGGCCCGCCCACCGTAGAGAAGCGGCCCGACCACGGCGGTGGTGATGGCATTGAAGTGGAACAACGGCAGCGGGGTCCACACCACGTCGTCGGCCGTCCGATCCCAGCAGACGCCGATCTGTTCGGTCAGGGCAGCGTGATAGTTATGGCTCAGCATGCAGCCTTTGGAGAGGCCGGTCGTCCCACCCGTGTAGACGAAGGTGGCCAGGTCACCTGGTGACGGCGCCGCGGTGGGCGGCGCGTTGGTGGCGGTCAGCAAGTCCGTCCACTTGTGCACGTTGCCGGGAAGCGTCTGCCTCCGCCTCGCCGATGACCACGAGGTGGTCGAGATCCCCACTCTGTCCGAACACCTGGGCTGCCCGCTCGGCCAGGGACGCCTCGACCACCAGCACCTTGGAGCCGGAGTCGGACAGTTGGTGCCGGAGGTACTCACCCTTGTACGCCGTATTGATCGGCACGCTGATGGCTCCGGCCTGCACGGTCCCCCACCAACTGAGAGTTGCTTCGGGTGAGTTCTCAATCAGGGTGGCCACCCGGTCGCCCGGATTGACCCCGAGTTCCGCTAGGGCATTGGCCAGGCTGTTGGCGGTGTCGTAGACCAGTCGCGCCGACAATTTCGTCGCACAGACGTCGAGATATTCGCCGTCCGGATCGTTCTCGAGTCGACGCTCGAGCAGGCTCCGCAAGGTGAGCTGTTCCGTTTCACTGCGCCAGGCGGTGCTCGACACGATGCTCCCTCTTTCTTGCGATCATTGCGTACGTGCTCTCAACGTGCCGCACTTGGCGTTATTGAACTCGGAGGACCGACCCCAATGGGCCAGCGCTCACTCGTTTTCCGACCTCTTGTATATGATATGCGCTACCACGAACCGTGGAAGTGCGGAGCCGCCTGCTGAGATCAGATCAGCCATTTTCTGGAACGCCGGATCGCCGCTACGGTGCCTCACCCTTGGAAGGGAAGCGGCCATGTTCATCATGAGGTTTGCCATGCGTTCGGGCCCGGTCGGAGCGTCTGAGCGGGCCGACCTTTACGCGGCGACCCTCGACATGTGCGCCTGGGCCGAGGATCGGGGCTGTGCCGCCGCCGTGCTGAGCCAACATCACGGCGTGGACGATGGCTACCTCCCGTCACCACTCCCACTGGCGGCCGCCATCGCGGCCCGGACCACGACCTTGCCGATCAGCGTGGCCGCCCTCCTGCTGGCCCTCTACGAACCGGTCAAGTTGGCCGAAGACCTCGCCGTCATCGACCTGATCGGACGAGGCCGGGTCAGCTATGTGGTCGGAGTTGGTTACCGGGCAGAAGAATTCGCCATGTTCGGCATCGATCCGAAACGAAGAGGTGCGGTCGTGGAAAATCGGATCAAGGTTCTCCGTCGCCTCTGGGCGGGTGAAACTGTTGATGTCGAGGGACGCCCGGCCAAAATTTCCCCGATGCCCTTCACCCCCGGCGGACCCATGTTGGCGTACGGAGGCGGCTCCGAGATCGCCGCCCGGCGTGCCGGCCGGCTCGGCCTCTACTTCCTGGCGGAGAACCCCGATACGGGCCCTCGAGAACTTCTACACGGCGGCCGCTCTCGAGGCGGGAGTGACGCCGGTCGGGTGTGCGTTTCCGGCGGTTGATGTCCCTCTCACCGTGTTCGTCGCCGATGATCCGGACGAAGCCTGGAATGAAATCGGAGAGTTCCTCCTACGTGATGCCGTGAGTTACGCCAGCTGGAATTCCGCTCGGACCGGTACCTCGTCGGTATCGTTCGCAACCTCGGTGGCCGAACTGAGGGCGGAGCACGGCGCCTACCAGATAGTGACTCCCGAAGAAGCCAGCGCGTACTGTCAAGAACGGGAACGCGTTGGCCCTGCAACCGCTGGTCGGTGGCCTCCCCCCTGACGTCGGATGGCGGTATCTGGAGTCGGCGGCGGCGGTCGAAACGGGTGAACTCGAGGTCGACTGATCAGGATCTGCCCCCTTGAGCGGGACCCGCCAGCCACTCTGGTCGAAGTGCTCGCCCACTGGGCCATTGGGGAGTTAGGGGATCTGCCCGTTGGAGCGGAGCCACTCGACGGTTGCGGCCATCGCGTCAGTGAGGGATCGAGGGGCGTAGCCGAGGGTGTGGCGGGTGTGGGTGTTGTCGAACCACGGCTCGGGGAACCGCCGTTGGGCGAGATCGACCAGTGTGGCGCCATACCGGTCGACTGCCTCGGGGTCGGACGGGTCGAGGACCACTTCGGCGATCCGGTGCGACACTCCGGCCACCTCACACGCGACATTGAGGAAGGCGGCGGTGGACTGGGCGTCCTCGGCACCGAACGCCAGGTACTTATGGCCACCGAGGCCCACCTTCGTGGCGGCGATGGCGCACGTGGCTACGTCCTCGGCATACACCCACGGCACCGGGTACGACACATACGCGGAGATTTTGCCGTTGACGGCACCGCGCACGGCCCGGTTGAACGAGGTCGGGCTCATGGCCCGCTTCACCGATGCTCCGGGTCCGAACGTTCCGCCGGGGACGACGATGACGATGTCCTGGTCCTCTTCCTTCACCCGGCGCATGGCCTCGACGTAGGCCGTTCCCTTCGTGACCGTGTACGGGTCGTCGCTCCAGTCGGCCGCCACGGGCGAAGCTTCGGTAAGGGGCACGTCGTGCTCGAAGAACGTCGTGGTGCTCAACGTGACCACTCGGATGTCATGCCTCACCCCGGCGTCGAACACATGCGAAGCTCCCTCCACGTTGGTCACACGCTGTTCCTCGATCTGCTGCTCGGCCCCGCCGAGTACGGCAGCCGAGTTGATGATGGCGTCGCAGCCAGCCGCCGACCGGACAATGTCGTCGGGTGACGTGATGTCTCCTTCCAATGGCTCGACGCCGAACCCGATCAGGGGCTGATAATCGCTTCCCGGGCGGACCATTGCCCGCACGTGGTCGCCAGCGTCAATCAGCAGTCGGCAGATGTTCGACCCGATCAGGCCGGTGCCGCCCGTGACGAGATACGTGGCCATCAGGTCCAGCCTCCTCGGGAGGATCCGCACCACGCCATTGTCAAGTCGCCTCACGCAGGACCCGCGCCAGCCAATCGTCGCTGTCACGTTGCGCCTGTCGTGCCACTCTCGAATCGACGA
Source organism: uncultured Acidimicrobiaceae bacterium (assembly GCA_963743785.1). Classification (GTDB taxonomy): domain Bacteria; phylum Actinomycetota; class Acidimicrobiia; order Acidimicrobiales; family RAAP-2; genus Bog-473. Next base: position 438,685 of record CAVURD010000004.1, read on the forward strand.
ACATCTGAAATCCGTGAGGGGCCCCGGGGTAGACGTGCAGCTCGGTGGCGACTCCCGCCTGATTGAGTCGAAGCCCGTAGTCAATGGACTCGTCCCTGAACCCGTCGACAGCACCAACGGAGATGAACGAGGGTGGGAGTCCGGAGAGGTCGTGCGCTCTGGCCGGAGCCGCGTAGTACGGCACATCGAGACCGCCGTAGGCCTCGCCGAGATACGCCCGCCAGCAGAACTCGTTGGACTCTTTGCTGAAGACCGCCAACCCGTCGAGATTGCTCGAGGGGGTCTGCTGCCGGTCATCGAGCATCGGCGCCTCGAGCAGCTGAAAGGCAAGCGGCATCTCACCGCGGTCCCGGAGCAGAAGGGCGAGCGCGGCGGCCAGCCCACCCCCGGCGCTCACCCCGTACACACCCATTCGGGAGCGATCCAGTCCGAGCTCTTGTGCGTTGTCGTAGGCCCACACGAACCCGCGATAGCAATCCTCCAATGGCCCGGGATAGGGACATTCCGGCGCCAGCCGGTAGTCGACCGAAATACCGATAACACCGGCGTGGGGACACCAGGATTCGAAACGAAGGTCATCCATGTCGTAGCTCCCGAGGACGTAGCCGCCCCCGTGAATGCTGATGACGCCGGGCAGCGGTCCATCCACTCGCCGTGGTCGGTGGATCCGCAAGGGCACCTCAGGTTCGAGCAGCCCTCGGTATTCGGTCCGTTCGACCGCCGCGGTACTCCCGAGGCCCGGGAGCGCCACCCGCAGTTCGGAAAGGGAACTCGCCGCTGAGTATTCAAAGGAAAATCCATCGAGGAGCGACGCATACTCGGGATCGAGGGGTTGACCACCAACATCCGCCGGAGCGGAAATGAGTCGATCTCCAGGCACTTCGAAGGGCCGGGATTCGGTCATGCCGTGGCCCAGGCCTGGCTCACGTCGTCAGAGGTGGCAAGGGTGGCGACGAGGGACAATGAGTGCGCCAGCATCTGGGCGCCGTACTCCACCGGAAGCCCAACCACGGCATCGGACACGATCACGACTTGATACGAAAGGTTGACGGCATCAAAGACCAGACTTGGAATGGCGATGTTGAGTGAGACGCCAACCACGACGACGGTGGACACCCCGCTGTTTCGCATCAACTGGTCGAGGGGAGAGCCGCTCAAAGGGCTCAGCCCGTGGTAGCGGGGGAGCACGAGGTCTCCGGCCTCGGGTCCGACCTCGGGCACCGGCTGGACCGCATCCGACCCGGGCGCATTCTTCATTCCCGACCTTCGCGCCACCGCAAACAGGCGGGCGTTGTGATTCTCGCCGAATCCGTCGGGCAGGTTCTCGGCCGTGCAGTGCACGACCGGTACCCCGATCCTTCGTGCCCCCCGGGCGACGTTGGCGACGCGCTCGATGAGTCCGACCTGGGCACCGGCCGCGGCCAACTCAGGCAGACCCGAATCGGGACCGACCACGCCCCGTTGCATTTCTTGGATGAGGAGCGCGCAACGGTCCGGCGCCACGAGATGGGCCAGGCGATCTGCCTTCGTCCCCGCGGGATTGGGGGCACTCACCCCATGGTCCTCACCTTCGGTTCGCCACTCCAGCTCGCCGCGCATGCCGCAACGGCCTCGTCGAGGTCGAGGGCGCACACCGCCATGCCAACCTCAGCAAAATGACCGGACCATGGCCCGCCCGGCGCGGACCCACCCCTAGTGACCACGGCGATCCGACCGGTCAGGCTGTCTGGGTCCATCATCTGGCGACACTGTCCTTTCGGCCCGGCCGCGGCGTCGCCGCGGATCGTGTTCGGCAGTACCCAGTGTGTACTATCTTTGGCAGTTAGATATTATATGCAAGTTATAGTTCAAAGGATTGGCGGGACGAGTAGCTCGGGCGAGACATCTTGCGGTCTCCCGGCCCAGATCACGAATCAATGCGAGGCTGCGAAGAGATGACCAAGTTATTGGAGGAGAAGGTCGCTGTCGTAACCGGTGCCGGCCATGGGATCGGTCGAGGTCACGCGCTCGAGCTGGCCCGCCAGGGTGCCCGGGTTGTCGTCAATGACCTGGGCAGCTCGGTCGACGGGGAGGGCTCGAGTCGCGATGCGGACCTCACCGTTGATCTCATAGCCGCCCGCGGCGGGTCCGCCGTCTCCGATTACGGGAACGTGGCGGAAGAGGCCGATGCCCAAGCGATGATCGACCGTGCGATCAACGAGTGGGGCCGGTTCGACATTCTGGTGAACAACGCCGGCATCGTGCGCGATGGCGTCATCTGGAACCTGAGTGCCGAGGCGTGGGACGCCGTGATGCGAGTCCACGTGAGGGGGCCGTGGCTGACCAGCCGGGTGGCCGCCCGGCACTGGCGATCACTGGCCAAGGAGGGCCTCGACAGCCGGGGGCGGATCATCAATACCACCTCGGGCGCAGGCCTGGTCGGCAACTTCGGCCAGACCAACTACGCCACCGCCAAGGCAGCTGTGGTGGGCCTCACTCAGACTCTGGCCCTCGAGCTCCATCGTCTCGGGGTCACGGTGAATGCCATCGGGCCGGCGGGGGCGACCCGCATCACGGGAACGATGCCCAACGCACCCACCGTCGTGGAACCGGATGAGATCCCCGAGGACGATTTCCACCCGTTGGACCCCGCCGGCAGCTCGCCGGTAGTGGCCTGGTTGGCCTCGGACGACGCGCAACACGTGACGGGTCAGGTCATTCGGGTGATCGGCGACAAGATCCACCTCATGGGCGGATGGCACGAAGCCGCCAGCGCGTCGAATGACGGGAGGCGCTGGGATGCCTCGAAGGTTGGGGACGTCTTCGCCACGCAAATCTTCGGCTCGCAGGGACGCGGGCTCCAGATCCTGGTCCAAATAGCCCCGGCCAAAGAGCGGCTCTCGTGATGCTCCTCAGCCGTTGGGATCCAGCGGCAAGCCGAGCAGATCTATGGCGTTGCCCCGAGCGATCCGGTTGATGGTCGCTTGAGGCAGATGGCCGAACTGGTCAGCCGCCGCTTGCCTGGAGTTCGGCCACGTTCCGTCCTGATGCGGGTAGTCGGTCTCAAAGACCACATTGGCCTCACCCACGCGATCCAGCAGGGCGACTCCGACCGGATCCTTGAAGAAGCAGCTGGTGATCTGGCGGTAGTAGTAGGTGGAGGGCAACTCCGGACAGTGGAGTTGCGACCCGCTCCAGCCCCGATGGGTGGCCCAGACGTCGTCGGCCCGCTCCAAGAGGTAGGGGATCCAACCGATCTGGCATTCGGCGAACATGAGCTTCAGATTGGCGAACCGGTGGAGCACGCCGGAGAACAGATAGTCGGTCAACCCTCCCGCACTGTTGCCGAAGAGGATCGTGGCCTGGACGGCATCGGGCGCATCAGGCGAGGTGGTGGGGACCTTCGTCCCCGAGCCCACGTGCATACAGACCACCGTGCCGCTTTCGGCGCAGGCCGCGAAGAACGGGTCCCAGTAGCCGCTGTAGATGCTGGGAAGGTCAAGGAAGGTGGGAAGCTCGCTGAACGCGACGGCCCGAACTCCGCGCGCCGCATTTCGGACGACCTCGGCCGCCGCCAATCCGGCATCCCAGAGCGGCACCAGGCACAGAGGAAGGAGCCGGCCCCCGCTGGTCCCGCACCACTCCTCCACCATCCAGTCGTTGTAGGCCTCGACGCACAACTGGGCGAGCCCTCTGTCTTTACCCCACAAGAACTGCTGACCGCAGAAGCGTGGATAGTTGGGGAAACAGAGCTGTGCTTCGACCCCGTTCACATCCATGTCCATCATGCGGTCGCTCCCCCGCCAGCAACCGGGGCGCATCTCGTCGTAGGTCACGCCGCGAAGTTGGACCTCTTCAGCCGCAAATCCCGCCGCCGCGATGGTCCGCTTGATTGACGCCCGGTGGTCTTCGTAGCACCACCACGCCACGTCAGGTCCCTCCGTCCCCGGGGACTCCACGTATGAGGAGCCCTTGAGCACCGGCACTCCTCCGGGCATGTACTCGATGTGAGGGCCCACCTCGCGCAGCCGGGCCGGCAGTCGACTCGACCACACGTCGGGTGGCTCGACCACGTGCGCATCGAGGTCGACGATGAGCGGGATGGTCCCGACCCCGGACAACGATTGGCCTTCGGCCACGGCGAGCGCCATTGCTAATCTTCCTCCTTGCCGACGGTCGGGGGGAGTATCGTACTGTATATCGTATACGATCTAGCCATGGCGAGAACCCTACGGTGCCGCTCCCACCCGGCCCCCCCACGGACCGCCGCTGCCACCACCCTGGCTGGGTATCAGGAACGCCAGAAGGGAGCCGGTTGGCACCCATGAACGTCACGCACGCACCACTCCCACCGGAAGGTGGGGAGCTCTATTGGGACCCCTTCGACAAGGCCCTGCGGGTCGACCCCCATCCCATCTGGCGCCGCCTGCGCGACGAGGCCCCCGTCTACTACAACGACCGCTACGACTTCTGGGCCCTCAGCCGTTTCGTCGACGTTGACGCGGCCCATCGCGACCCCCAGACGTTCAGCTCCGCCCATGGAACCGTGTTGGAGATGATGACCGACACCGTGATGGACGCCACCGGGATGATGATCTTCGTTGATCCGCCCGAGCACACCCGCCTGCGCCGCCTCGTCTCCAAGGCGTTCACGCCGCGCCGCATCGCCGAACTTGAGACCAGCGTCCGGGCGCTCTGCGCCCAGCTCCTCGACGAGCGACGGGACGACGCCACGTGGGACTATGTGCAGCAGTTCGGCGCCATCGTCCCCGCCTCGGTCATCGCCACGCTGCTTGGCGTCCCGGCGCCCGATCGGGATCATGTTCGTTCCTTGATTGACCAGCTGTTCCATATCGAACCCGGCGTCGGGATGGTCAACGACCAGGCGTTCATCGCCGGGGCGGCGCTCTACGAGTACGTCGACGAACAATTGAAGAACCGGCGGAAGTCTCCCCAGAACGACCTGCTGACGGACCTCGTCCAGGCCGAGGTCGTCGACGAAGACGGCGTGCCTCGGCGCTTGACCGAAGCGGAGAGCGCCAGCTTCGCCATCCTGCTCGTCTCCGCCGGGACCGAGACGGTGGCCCGACTGATCGGTTGGGCCGGCCTCCTGCTCGCCGCCCACATCGACCAGCGGGCAGAACTGGCCGCGGACGCCTCCCTGATCCCCAATGCCGTCGAGGAGCTGCTGCGCTACGAGTCCCCCTCTCCGGTGCAGGGGCGCTGGACGACGGCAGACGTGGAGCTCCACGGCCTGGTGATCCCGGCTGACTCCAAGGTCCTCCTCCTCACCGGCTCGGCCGGACGAGACGAGCGGACCTATCCCGACGCCGACCGCTTCGACATCCACCGCAGCATGGATCGCCATGTCTCCTTCGGGTACGGAATTCACCTCTGCATCGGGGCCGCCCTGGCCCGGTTGGAAGGCCGGATCGCCATCGAGGAGACCCTGCGGCGCTATCCGAATTGGGAGGTCGACACCGAGCGTGCGGTCTTGCTCTTCACGAGCACCGTGCGTGGATTCAGCCAGCTGCCAATTTCTGCATAGGGAGTCCCGGTTCCGTCTCGCCGTATGACAGCACGACCTCCCATGACTCTCCCCGTCTGGCCGCGATGCCGACCAGAATGGTGGTCAGCTCTTCCTCGAAATCCGCCTCCTGGTTCTCCCCGATACCGTCAAGGAGCGAACGAGCCCCCAGAAGTTCGTCGGCGGGCCGCTGGGCCAGGACCCGATGCCACTCGGCAATCGGCGGCTGACCTGACCGCACGGCGGAACGATGACGGATGGCCGCCACGGCCGAACCAACGGCACACGTCCCGACGGCATTCCAGGCGGCCATGGCGGATGCAGCTGTGAAGCCCTGAGGGGTCAGGACCTGGATCACGCTGTCGGCGACCTCGACGACCTGCTCCCAGCTGACCGCTCCACTGAGGTACTGGCCCAGCACTTCGGGCTCTTCGATGAAGGCATTGCGCGAATATCGGCCCCATTCACGAAGCCACACCGACCAGTGCTTTCCTTCATGATTCGGTAACCGCATCTGGGCCATGGATCGTTGGGCCGCGAGAAGCAGGAGTTCCTTCCGATTCCGTACGTGGTGATAGAGCCCGGGCACGCTCACTCCCAGGTGTTCGGCCACCGCTTTCATGCTGCTGCGTTCCAGTCCGATCTCGAGAACCGCTTCGGCAATGGCGTCCTTGTCGATCCGCGCCGGTCGACCTACTCGACGCCCGGTGGGAAGGACGACTGGTTCCTTCCCCGTCATCTCAGCTGGCCGCACTTACTTCCGGCGAGTGCACATCCTCGAGGGTAGGGCCGATCTTCTCCGCCAACGGGGACAGCGCCGCGACGTCGAAACGGTAGACGGCAGCCGCATTGCCCCCGAGCATCCGGCGTGCCTCGCTTTCGGGGACGTCGAAGAAGGTGTCATGGATGCTCTCTCGAGTATGCGGCCAGGTCCCCTCGGGGTGCGGAAAATCGTTCCCCCACAGAAAGGCCTCAACGCCGATCTCGTGGCGTCGCTCGATCTCTTCCCGGCTGGGCGTCGATGCGCCGACGAAGATATTGGTGCCGAAGTACTCGCTGGGCCGGCGCGACACGTGTTGGCGGAACGCATCGCCCAGTTTGGCCGTGTTGTGCCCGCCCACCCATTTCTCGTCCATCCGCTTGACGATGCCCGGGAGCCACCACGCGCCGTCTTCCGTGAGGGCGAACTTGAGCGTGGGGTTGCGATCGAATGCGCCGGACCACAGGAGCGCCCAGAGCGGCCGGGCGGCCCACCACCACGCCTCGGTGGCGTAGATCGCCACCAGACCGGGCGGCGAGATGATGTCTCGAGACGCCCCCCCGGAATGCACGTGCACGACGATCCCCAGGTCCGCACAGGCGGCCCAGATCGGTTCGTAACGTGGATCGTTGTAGGCCGGCTGACTCCCCCAGAGGGTTGGAATCATCATGGCCCGGAACCCGTCGTTGGCGATGCGCCTGATTTCCGTCAGTGCCTCCTCGATGTCATGGAGGATCGGCACGGTGGCGATCCCGCAACGCCGCTCCGGACTTTCCGAGCAGAGCTCGGCCAGCCAACGGTTGTGGGCCCGGGCCCCCGCCATGACCAGCTCGCCGTCCAGATCACCCGAAGAGCCCAGGCCGGCCCCGAATGGCGCCGATGCCCCGCCGCCGAGCACGTCGGCGTCGGGAAAGATGACCTCGGCCACGATGCCTTCCCGGTCGAGTTCGATGTTGCGGGCCGTCGAATCCCACGACGCCTTCTTGCCGCCGTCTCCGGTCTCGTCTTCCCACTTCTCTTCGAAGTCGCCGGAGTCGACCAGATCCCGACGCGCCCCGATCAACTGCTGGTTCGCCGCCACGTCGGCATCGAACGCCTCGAGGTATTTCGGGTCCAGGTACTCGCGATAGCGCTCAGTGGGCGGCCCCGCGTGCGTGTCAGACGAAATGACCAGGTACCTATCCATTCGTGCTCCTCAAACTTTCAGGTGGTCCGGGCCAAACCTCAGACGTGGTCGTAGCGAGCGAAGGCGAAGGGCGCGAATTTCTCCGCATCGACCGGTCCCACGACCTTCGGGCTCACGCTGCTCTTTCGGGTCGTCCAGGTGAGCGAGACGAACTCCTCGACGGGAAGATCGGCCACCGGTGCCGTTGCCACGTCACGCAGCACCAGCTTGCCTTCGACGCGCTCCGCGGTGATCGGTGTGCGCACCTGGTCGACCCGCACCAGCAGCGGCCCGGCGTCAAATCCGGGACCCTCGATGGCCGGCAGGAACTTGAACCAGAACTGCGTGGCCGCATAGGGCGCGGGAACAGGGCAGCTCTTCGGCGACATCGCCGACCATCTCAATGAACGCCACGCCGTGACGCGAGACGCTGGCACGCACGTGCGACCCATCGCGCTCCATCTCAATCTCGGCCAGCTTCTTGGGCTCGCCGAAGCGCTCCCGGCTGATCGCCACCGCCGACTCGAGATCGATGGGAATCATGAGTGGATACTCGCCCAGTGTGCCTTGGTAGACGGCGTCGACCGCGAAGAAGCCCACCTTTTCCTGGTGCCGGTGACCGTTGGGCAGGGCCAGGTCGATGGTGGTGACCCGGGCGTGGACGCGGGGCTCGGGCGGAGCTTCGAGCGGTGGGGGCAGCACGGCGGCGAGCAAGACCGGATCGGTCAGGTAGACCGCTTCCAATGAGGGCAGGACGGGGCCTTCGGGAATGGCGGCTGGTCGCCATGCGGCATTCGAGACCCAACGGTTTTGCGGCATGTGATGCTCCTTTGCATGAGATTGGTACGTTGACGTTCTGAGGTGTGCGGGTCGGATATCAGTCGATGGCCAGCGAGGGATCGGAGTAGAACTGCTGGCACCACTCACGGTGGTCGAGGATGGTGCGCTCGTCCTTGATCAGGATCGGCCGCTCCACGTAACGCTTGTTCTCCCAGATGGGAATGTCCTGACTCAGTCCGGAGGTGAAGCTCAGCGCCGAGGCTTCGGCCGCTCCGGGACCATTGGCGACCGGGGCCAGAAAGGTCCACCGGACCTGGACATGCTCCTCGTCGACCGGTGTGGTCGATGAGAAGAAGGTGACATGGTTCGTGATGCGCAGCACCCCGAGGCCCAGTCCGAAGGTCTCACGAGTGAACATCCCGTTCATCCCGATGACCCGCTTGTACGTGCCGTCGATGAAGATGTCCTCTTCGGGAATCGACTCGGTCCCGTGGATGAATTGGAAGTGCGCCTGGTCGTGGTTGTTCTCGGCCATCTCCTGGCAGACCGTCCTCAGGGTGAAATCGATGGTGTAGGGCTCGCCGTACGCCGGGTCGTCGAATTCCTTCACCTCGGGCACGTCGTAGAACGGGGGCTTGCCCTCGGCATGGAACCAGGCCCACACCATGTGATTTCGCTCAATGGTGGGATACGAGCGAATCTTCGCCTGACTGGGGATCTTCCCCGAACCGTACGGGATGGCAACGCACTTGCCCGTGCTCCCGTCGTAGTTCCAGCCGTGGAAGGGACAGACGATGGCATCGTCCTCGACCCGACCGCCGACGCCGAGGTGCGCCCCCAGGTGGGCGCAATAGGCGCTGACCAGACGGGCCTCCCCGTCCGCCGTGCGGTACAGCACCAGATCCCGGCCGAAATAGAAGACCGGCTTCACCTCGAGCGGCGCGATCTCGGCTGCCTCCGAGACGATGAACCACCCGTTGGGCATGGGGAAGGGAAAACGTGGGGCCGATTCCCGGCGCACTCTCGGCCGACCACCCACGTCCGAGATGTACTCAGGTCGACGGGGCATCCCACCCTTCAGCGGCTCGCCGATCGCGCCGACTTCGCCAGCCGCGGTCTTCAGATCCGTCATGGCGCCCCTTTCGGATGCCCCACCGGGGCACTCAACTATTTTCCGAATCAATTATCAATATATACTCTGCAAGTCAGGAGTCAAGGGGTGGGGGCTTGGTGCCCACGTTCTCCGGAGAGGGACGGCATGAAAGAACTTCGCGGAAAAGTGGCGGTGGTCACGGGAGGAGCGAGCGGCATCGGCCGTCGCCATCGCGCGGGCCTTCCTGAACGAGGGCATGTCGGTGGTGATCGCCGACATCGAGCAGGCGGCCCTCGACGGCGCCGTCGCCGAGCTCGGCCCGCATGGGCGCGGTCACCGGCGTGGTGACCGACGTGAGCAAGCTCGAATCGGTCGGGGCCCTGGCGGACCGCGTCTACGCCACGTACGGCGCCTGCCACGTCCTGTGCAACAACGCCGGCGTGGGCGCGCCCAGCTCGAAGGTGTGGACCACCACGCCCAACGATTGGCGGTGGGTCTTCGGGGTCAACGTGACGGGCGTGGTCAACGGCATTCTCACCTTCGTGCCCCGCATGCTCGAGGGGGGAGCCGAGGGCCACATCGTGAACACCTCCTCACCGGACGGTCCCATCTCACCACTGTCCACGGCGTCGGTCTACGCCGCCAGCAAGGCGGCCGTCTCGACCATCACCGAATGCCTGGCCGCTCAGCTCGAAGCCGACGACACCAACCTGAGGGCGTCCGTGTTCTATCCCTCCGGGGGTCTGATGCGCACAGGCCTCTGGACGGCGGAGCGCACCCGACCGCCCGAGCTGGCCCGGGAACGCCCCCGCGAGACGACCCCGATGACGATTGAAGGTCTCGAGGCGATGGCGCAGAAGGCCGGGCGGGAACTGCAATTCCAATCCCTCGACGAGTTGGCCGACCTGGTGGTCTCGGGCATCAAGGAACAGCGCTTCGTCATGATGTTGGGCCTGGACGAGACGGCGGCGACCCTCCGGTCCCGGGCCGACGCCATCGAGAAGGGTGAACTGCCGCTCACCAAGGCGCACCTCAGCTAGAGCGTCAGCGCTCCACCTCGAAGGCGCTGCGCTGGCGATCCCATGTCGTGGCGGTGACGCCACGATCGCGCAGGTCGAATTTCTGGATCTTGCCGGTCGGGGTGTGGGGCAGTTCACCGACGAAGTCGATGTACCGGGGCACCAGGTAGTGCGGCGCGTTGTCGTTGACGAATCGAGCCAACTGGGCCGGATCGATCTCCACCCCGGCTTCGGCCACGACGACCACCATGATCTCCGCCTTCCGAGGCCAGTTCGGACGTGACGATTCCGAACGCCGCCACTTCGCGGACCTCCGGGTGGGCCCGGACGGCTTGCTCGACGGCCATGGAAGAGACGCTTCGTCCCTTGTGCCGGATGAGGTCTCGCTTGCGATCGACGAAATGGAACTGGGCGTCGTCGTCCAGCCGTCCCAGATCCCCGGTGTGGTACCAGAGGTTCCGCTGGGCCGTCAGGGTCGCCTCGGGGTCGCCGAAGTAGCCGTTGAAGAGGACGTAGGGCTCCACCGGTCGCACACAGAACTCGCCGACCTCCCCTTGCGCCACCTCCCGGTCGTCGTCATCGAAGAGGCGGACGTCAATCCCGGGCAGCGGCAACCCGACTGACCCCGGGTTCCAGTGGCGGCCGCTCCCGTCCACCCGCGATATGAGCCCCATGATTTCGCTCTGCCCGTAGCCCTGCTGAATCAACTCGATCCCGAACCGGGCCTTGAAGGGCTCGAGTACGGGGTCGGGCATCGGTATGGCACCCATGGCCCGCACCGGGTTGTCCGCGTCATCGGCCTGCTCGGCGGCCTGCCACAGAAAGAGATGCATCGCCCCGAGCGTGAAGGCCTGGGTGGCACCGAAATGCCGCGTTCGTTCCCAGAACGAACTGACCGAGAAACCGGTGTCGAGCCCGAAGGGAACGCCGGCCACCAGCGCGCGGAACACGACACCGATCCAGGCCGCCGAATTGCACATGGGAAGGCAGCAGTAGAGAACATCGTCATCCCTGGTCTGGGCGGAGGCAGCGCCGGTGAGGGCAGCCCGGATCCACGCGTTGTGGCTCTGCATCACCCCCTTGGGCCGTCCGGTGGTGCCCGACGTCCACAGGACGGCCGATGTGTCGCCGTAGGTGACATCGACGTCGGGCAGTCGGGCGCTCGATGACGCCAACGCGTCGAGGAAATGGAGCGCGACCCCCTCGGGCAGCTCCTCGAGGTTGGCCGGGGCATCGCTCTCCCCGATGAGGACCAGGTGTGCCATGGGAAGGCCGTGCATCACCTCGGCGACCCGACCGACAACGGCGGAGTCCACGACGACGACGGCGGCTCGACTGTCCCGCAACGTTCGGCGCAACCAGCTGCCGCGCTCGTCGGTGTTGATCGGGACCCACAGGGCCCCGAGGCGGTTGACGGCGAACACCAGAGGGACCAAGTCGGCGCGATTCCCCGAGTAGATCGCCACCGTGTCCCCTTGGGCGACGCCCAGGTCGGCCAGGCCCCGGGCCAGGCCGTCGGCTCGTTGGTCCACATCGGCGAACGTCCAGCTCACGCCGTCGGCAAGGACAAACCTTGCCTCGGGCCGATGGAGCGCCTGCTGTCGTAAGACGTTCCCCAGGGTCCGCTCCGAGGGTTGGTCGAACCGGGGGCCGCCGGTCACGGTCATGACCGACGTCTCACCGATCGTAGGACCCGGCGGAGACGCCGGGGTCGGGGTCGGGGTCGGGGTCGGGGTCGGGGGAGGGGGAGGCATGCTGGCGTACGTCGCCCCGCCGTCGGCGAGTACGTCGATCCCCGTGACGTACGACGCGCCGGCCGAGCACAGAAACGCGGCCACAGAAGCAATCTCCTCGGGTCGGCCCAGGCGGGGGATCGGGGCCGGATCGATAAAGGCTCGGGCCGAGAGCTCATCATCAATCGCCAACTGACCCATCGTGGTATCGATGATTCCCGGCGAAAGGGACACGATCCGGCCGCCCGACAATCCCCATGCCGCCGCCAGATTGCGGGCGAGTCGAATGACCCCCGCCTTCGACAAGACGTACGCCGTGTTGGGCTCATCCACGTCGATCCCGACCGCGGTCAATCGGCCGAGGAGATCGTCATCGAGCGGTCTCTCCAACTGCGCCATGACCGGTCGTGCCGGGACCATGAGGTGACCGGCCATGGAGGCAAAGCACACCGCGGCCGAACCCGGAACGACGGCGGAGGCAAAGGCGCGCAGGACCCGGGCCGTCCCGATGAGATTGACCTCGTAGATGGGACGTCCGGACGCCATGTGGGGTGAAAGTCCGGCTGTGATGACCAGCGCGCCGAGCCTTTTCACCGGCAAAGCCAATTGGCGGACTTGGGCCTCGTCGGCAATGTCCACCGATGCCGCGGTGACCGTGGGTCCCAGGCGCCTGGCCAGTTCCGACACCGCATCGAGATTCCGATCGGCCACGATGAGCGGTCGCGGACCGCACAGCGCTTCGGCCACAGCCCGGCCGATACCCGAGCCGGCACCGATCACGACATCGGTCGGGGTATCGGCGTCGTTCACCGACTCAGGAATGGCGCGGTGGAGCCCCCAACGGCCATCTCGGGCATCCCGAGCTTGCGATGGTCCCACGACCGGGTCCGCTCGACGTCGAGTCTGACCGTGACCCGATTGTTGATCATCGCCTCGACCAGTGGACGCAGGTCCTCCGAGTAGGGACCCATGTATCGCTCGAAGACGCTGACGCCCACCTTCCACAGTGTGTCGGGGTCGTCGACCACCACGCCCCGACCCTCGAGCGAGACGCCGCGCAGCTGATCGTACGTCAAGCCATCTTCGATGAGGAAGGAGAACAGATCGTTGCGGCGCAGGTTCGCCACCTTCTGCGATTTGGCCTTCGTTTCGATCCACACGTGGCCGTCTATGACGGCGTACCACATGGCCACCAAATGAGGAAGGCCTTTCGGTCCGACCGTGGCGACGGTCGCACTCCGTTGCTGCTCAACGAACACGGTGATCTCGTCGTCGCTCATCCTGATGCTCGCCCGTTGATTCTCGCCCATGTGGTGTTCCTTTCGTGGAGGTCACGGGTCCCTCGGCCTGCCGGCCCGGGGCGCACCGCGCTGGTGACCAGTGCCGTCGGGACTGACCGGACGGCAGGATCGGGACGTCAGCCCAACTGGTTCCCGACGACGGAGACAAAGGACAGCATCTCTCCCGGGTATCCCCCCAAGTTGTGGGTCATGGCCAGGCCACGATCGACGGTGGCGATCTGGCGATCGTCCGGTGCCTCGTGACGCAGCTGGAGCCAGCACTCGAAGAACATGCGAAGGCCCGAGGCGCCAACGGGGTGGCCAAAGCTCTTCAGCCCGCCGTCGGGGTTGACCGGGAGATCGCCGTCGAGTGCGAACGTCCCGGCCAGTACCTCCTTCCAGGCCGACCCACGCGGGGCGAACCCGAGGTCCTCCATCAGCACGAGTTCCGTGGGCGTGAAGCAGTCGTGCACCTCCGCCATCGCCAACTGGCTCCGGGGATCGGTGATGCCGGCCTGGCGGTACGCGTCCGCCGCGGCCGCTTCGCATTCGGGGAAATGGGTGTAGTCATAGCCCGGATCGATGAGGCCCGAGCCGCTCCCGGCGACGAAGGACAGCGCCTTGAGGTAAATGGGCTTGTCGGTGTACTTCAGCGCATCCTCGGCGCGCACCACGATGGCCGCGGCGGCCCCATCGGCCACGCCGGCGCAGTCGAAAACACCGAGCGTTCCAGCCAGTCGGGGAGACTTGAGGACGGTCTCCTTGGTGATTTCTTTGCGGAACTGGGCGCGAGAGTTGCGCGCCCCGTTGTGGTGGTTCTTGACCGCGATGGAGGCCAGGACGTCGGCCATGGTCTCGTCGTCGACGCCGTACTTCTGCCCGTAGGCCGGCGCCACCATGGAGAACATGGCGGCCGCGGTCAGCGTTCTGGCCGTCCCGTCATTGGGCGGATTGTTGGCGTTCAGGCCCTGGAATCCGCTGTCCTTCACTTTTTCCGCGCCGACGGCCATGGCGACGTCATAGGCACCAGACGCCACGGCGTAGGCCGCGGCCCGCAAGGTTTCCGCACCGGTGGCGCAATAGTTCTCCACCCGGGTCACCGGCTTGTTGTGCAGCTGCAGTGGCCGGGCCAGCGTGATGCCGCTCATCCCGCTCTGGGCCGTGCCGAACCAGTAGGCATCGACCTCCTCCCTGGTGGTGCCGGCCGAGGCGAAGGCCTCGGTGGTGGCGTCAACGATGAGGTCGTCGAGTCCCTTGTCCCAGTGTTCGGCAAAGGGCGTGCAGCCCATGCCCACAATGGCCACCTGATCGCGAATGCCGTGCGAACCCATCAGGTCATTCCTTCCCGCGCACTGGGCGCGCTTTCCAGAAGTAGTCGTGGATACCGTCGGCGCTGAAGAGCCGGCGGAAGGTCATCTCCACCCGACTCCCGACTCGGATTGCTGCGGCGTCCACGTCGGTGAGCTCGACGGGGTAGCGGCCCCCGCCATCGAAATCCACGATGGCGAAGACAATGGGCGGGCTGGGCGAGTAGGCCAGCCGGTCGATGGTAAAGGTGACGACCGTTCCGACGGCCTCAGCCATGGCCACCGGTTCCATGTCGTCGAGGGCGCCGCCGATCATGGATACCCGCGCCGGAGGCATGTGCACCGCTCCCGAGGATCGATCACGCGAACCGACGAAGCCGAACTTCCAGTCCTCGCTCCGGTGGGCCGCCGAGCTCGAGACGCGAGCCGGCTCGGGTCGGCGCGGCGGTTCGGGGGACAGCTGCCCCCGCCAGGCCAGGAATTTCGAATAGGGCAGATCCGCCCCGTGGTCGACCTGGTCGGCAACGGGACGGACCGGCCGCCACGACGACAGGGCGTCGGTCGTGCGCAAGACCACGGCATCGGCACCATCGGCCAGGTGTAACAGGACAATGACCGTCGGCGTCGGCGCACCTTCCTCACGGGACAGACTCTCGAGGACGGACGCCAAGACCAGGAGCGGGTGCGCCGCACCGGCCTGCCCGACGGTCGAGGAGAGGTCATCGGGGAAGGCCGACTCGTCCACCTGCAGCCGTTTGCGCAGTCCGGTCACGGCGCGGGCGTGCATGCCCGTCACGATGACCCGCCCGACCTCGCCCGTCTCCAGGCCGGCGGCTTTGAGCGCCCGGGCGAACGCATCCTGCCCGAGCGCCACGTAGCGATTCTCGCCGAACCGCTCTTCCCACAATTTCGAGACGAGCGATCCCGGAGAGCGCCAACGATCGGTGAACTCGTCGGTCGCTGAGGCACTGGCGACGAATTCGGCCACGACGGCCTCGCCTTCGCCGATCAGGGCGGCCGCCCCAGCGTCTCCTCCGGCGGACTCGTCCGCACTCGTGGGCAGACCGTCACGCATGTCGGCCCCCACCACCAGTGTGGTCCCGCCGCCGCGAAGGGCCGTCAGCAAGCAGCCGATGCCGGACCTCAGCGCGCCACCGAAGTCGTAGGCGGGCACGTCGGAGGGCAGGCGAAGCGCCGCGGCGACGGCCGTGGCGTTGGTCTTGTCCAAATAGGCGGGTGACGAGGTGGCAAACCACAGCGCGTCGACGGCGGCGGTCGGTGCTCCCTTGGTGGCCAGGCGCGCCGCCTCGACACCGAGCGTGGTGGTGTCCTCGTCATGGGACGCCACGGCACGGGCGCCTTTGCCACCCCCACTCATCATGAAGGCCGAAATGTCTGATCGGGAGAGCCGCCGGTAGGGCACGTAGCCGGCGGCGCTGAGTATTCCTCGCACGAAGGGTGAGCTTACCTGCTGCCCTTTTGCTCCCGATTGCCGAATTTCGGGCTGGCGCCGACGGAAGAGCGCGGGCATCGGCGCCTTGTCACGACCTCTCCCGGCACGGCGTCAGGGTCGGTAGGGTCACGAGGTCGTGATGGCCACAAGAAGGGAGATCGCAGTGGGTGAGGGGAAGCGGGTGGAATCGACGTTTCTCCCGGAAGTGGCATGACCGCGCCCGACGAACGACGAGCCGCCGGAATGGCCAAGATGCAGGAGGTCTACGGGTTCTCCGTGGACCCGGACGTCATGCCCGGCGACTACACCGCCATGATGGTCGATCAACTGTTCGGAAGCATCTGGACTCGCGGCGCACTGGACACACGTGATCGCCGCCTCCTGACCATGGGTGTGTTGGCTGCCCTGGGCCAAAACGACCTGCTCGACCTTCAGTTCGATTCTGCGCTCGCCCGTGACGAGCTCACCGAAGAACAACTCCGGGAAGTGGTCATCCACCTGACGCACTACGTCGGTTGGCCCCTCTCGGTGGGGATGAACCAGGCCGCCGAACAGGTCATCGCGCGGCGCGCCGCGAACGCCCAGAACAACCCCCAGAACAGTGAGGAGGACTGAATGACGACCGGTGACGTTCCGGCGAGCCGGATTGTGATCGACAACCCGGTCGGTGGCGTCAGGGTGGTGGCCTTCGACCGACCCGAGGTGCGAAATGCCTTCGATACGACGATGTACCTCCAAGTCACGGAGGCACTGGTCGAGGCCGACCGTGATGACACGGTGAGCGTGCTCATCCTCACCGGACGCGGCAGTGCCTTCACCTCGGGTCAGGATCTGGCCGAAATGGCGGCCATGGCCGCCGGGAGGGCGGTCGAAGGGGCGGGGCAAGGATTCATGGGGCTGCTCGATGCCATGACCGAGCTCTCCGTGCCCATGTTGGCCGCCGTGAACGGCGTCGCCGTGGGGCTGGGATTCACCGTCCTGGCCCACTGTGATCTCGTGCTGGTCGACGAATCGGCCCGTCTACGGGCGCCGTTCGCCGAACTGGGCGTCCCGCCCGAGGCGGCCAGCAGCGTCCTCTTCCCGGCCCGGATGGGATGGCAGCAGGCCGCCCGGATCCTGTTGACCTCGGACTGGGTGAGCGCCCGGGAGGCGGTTGACCTCGGGCTCGCCCTGCGGGTCTGCGCCGAAGGCACGACGCTGGATGAGACCGTCGCCGTGGCGACCCGGATCGCCGCCCATCCACGAGCTGCGACCCGCGCCATCGCCTCTTTGATGCGAGCCGGACAACACGACCTGGTGCACGCGGCCAACCGACGGGAGCAGGCGGCCTTCGCCGGGCTCCTCGGCCAGGCCGCGTCGACCGGGACCCTGGCCGACTTTGCGGCCAAGGCGCCTTCGTAATCACCATGCGTCTGGGGATCACCGCCTTCCTGACCGACCGCGACATGCGTCCGGCCGCCCTGGCCCGTTTTGTCGAGGACCACGGCTTCGACTCCTTGTACCTACCGGAGCACACCCACCTTCCGGTCCGGGCGGACGCCCCTCCGGCGCTGGTCGAGGGGGTGCGGCCGGATGACTACCAACGAGGACTCTGCCCATTGGTGGCGCTCTCTTCGGCCATCGAGACCACCAGCCGCCTCCGCCTGGGCACCGGCATTCTGCTCGCCGCCCAGCACGATCCGATCGTCTTGGCCAAGCAGATCGCCACCCTCGACCACCTCTCTGGAGGCCGGTTCACCCTCGGTCTGGGGTTCGGCTGGAACCGGGCCGAGGCGGAGGACCATGGCGTTGACTTCAGCCGTCGCCACACCCTGGTCCGTGAGTACTTCTACTGCATGGAGGCCCTGTGGTCCCAGGACCGGGCCGAATACCACGGTGAGCTCATCGACCTGCCCCCGGCCTGGGCCTGGCCCAAACCGGTGCAGCAACCACGGGTGCGGACGCTCATCGGGGGCGGGTCCGGCCCGGCGGTGCTGGGCGCGGTGGCCGAGTACGCCGACGGCTGGATGCCCATCGGAGGCAGCGGCCTGGGTGACGCCATTCCACGCCTGCACCATCTGGCCGAACTGGCCGGACGTGATCCGGCTGAGCTGGCCGTCATCCCGTTCGGCACCATCGCCAACGAGGCCAAGCTCGACCACTATGCCGGTCTCGGCGTCGACGAGGTCGTCCTTCGCGTGCGCTCGGGCTCCGGAGACGAGATGCGCGCCCAGGTCGAACCGCTCGCTGCCCTGGTGGAATTCGCCGCCGCGCTGGGGCCGGCGTAAGTACTCCGGAAAAACCGCCCCGCCATACGCACAAGGATGGTCACCATGGACGACTCGACTCCCCGCCTGGGCGGCACCACTCCTCTGCCCAAGATCATCAGCGTCGACGATCACGTCGTCGAACCGGCTCACCTGTGGCAGACCTGGCTGCCCGCCCGGTTCCGCGAGCGGGGTCCGCACGCGGAGCGACGCGGCATCGGGGAGATGGAGCACATCGGCGGCGGAACCTACCGGCAGAGCTTCGACCCCGACGGTCCCCCGGCCGACTGCTGGGTCTACGAGGACCTCGTCTACATCAACAAGCGCCACGTGGCCGCCGTGGGGTTCGACCGGGACGACATGACCATGTCACCCATCACCTACGACGAGATGCGCCCGGGGTGCTACGAGCCCAAGGCCAGAGTGGCCGACATGACGTCGAACTGGGTCGAGGCCAGCCTGTGCTTCCCCTCCTTCCCGCGCTTCTGCGGACAGACCTTCCTCGAGGCCAAGGACCGGGAAGTGGCCGAAGCCTGTGTCGTGGCCTACAACGACTGGATGGTGGAGGAGTGGTGTGGGGACTCCGGCGGCGCGCTCCTTCCCCTGTGCCTGATCCCACTGTGGGACGCCGCCAAGGCCGCGGCCGAAGTCCGCCGCAATGCCGCCCGTGGTGTGCGCGCCGTCTGCTTCAGTGAGATTCCGCCCCACCTGGGGCTCCCCTCCATTCACAGCGGGTACTGGGACCCCTTCTTCGCCGCCTGCGAGGAGACCAAGACCGTCGTCTGCATGCACATCGGTTCGTCGTCCAAGATGCCGGCCACCTCGGCCGATGCGCCCGTGGCCGTGGCGGCCACGCTCAGCTTCGGCAACGCCATGTCGTCCCTGTGCGACTTCCTCTTCTCCGGAGTGCTCATCCGCTACCCCAAGCTGATCCTGGCCTACTCGGAAGGGCAGATCGGCTGGTTGCCCTACATCCTGGAACGGGCCGACGACGTGTGGCGGGAGCACCGGGCCTGGGGCGGGGTCAAAGATGTGGTGCTCGAACCCCCGTCGAACTACTTCCGCCGTCAGGTCTACGGCTGCTTCTTCCGCGACCAGCACGGTCTCGACTCACTCGACGCCATCGGGGCGGACCGCATCACCTTCGAGACCGACTACCCCCACACCGACTCCACCTGGCCCGAGACCCGTGCCGTGGCCGAGCAGATGGTCCGACACCTCTCCGATGACGACGTCTACCGCATCATGCGCGGCAACGCCATCGACATGCTCGGCCTCGAACTCGGTCGGTGACCGCCGCCTTCAGTAGCGGGGCAGCGCGATGAAGGCGATCAGATAGGCGAAGGTGCCGGCGCCGACCAGCGTGCAGGCGTGAAACACCTCGTGAAAGCCGAACACACCAGGCCACGGATCCGGGCGCTTGCGGGCGTACACCAGGGCACCCGAGGTGTAGAAGAGCCCGGCGATCAGCATCAGGACGAAACCGACCCAACCCAGACTCCGGACCAATTGCGGCGCCACGATCAGCGAGCACCATCCGACCACGACGTAGGGCACGGCGACGGCCCACTGCGGTGCGTCGAGCCAGACCTGGCGCAGGACGATCCCGACCAGGGCACCGGCCCAGACCAGGCTCAGGACCAGCGCCTGGGACCAGCCGGCCAGGGCCAGACCCGCCAGTCCGGTGGACGTGCCGGCGATGCCAATGAAGATGGCGCTGTGATCGGCCCGGCGCATGCGGCGCCACGCCGGCGCAGACCAGCGGATCCGATGGAACAGCGCGCTCGTCCCGAACATGAACAGCATCGAAAGCACGTAGACGCTGAGCACGAACCTGCTCCACCCGTTCGGCGCGGCGGCGATGAGAAACGGGCCACCGATGAGCCACGCCACGACGGCACCGACGTGCAGCCACCCGCGCAGCAAGGGCCTGGGGCCCAGGTTGTCCGCCCCCGCCGATCCTGCGTCATCGGTGACCCCGGCTCGCCGTGCGACATCCTGGCCGGTCATGACCCACCAGCCTCCTCCATCCGATCGGCCGATTCCACCTCATCGCGGCTGATGCCGAGCAGGAACAGAATGGCATCGAGATAGGGCACGCTGAGCGCGGTATCCGCTGCTTGACGCACCAACGGCTTGGCGTTGAAGGCAATGCCCAAGCCGGCCGCGGCCAACATGTCGAGATCATTGGCACCGTCGCCGACGGCGATGGTCCGCGACAGCGGGACTCCGGCCTGGTTGGCGAACCGTACGAGCGCGTCCGCCTTTGCGGCTCGATCGACGATCGGTCCGACCAGTCCCCCGGTGAGGACTCCATCTTCGATCTCCAGTACGTTGGCCGCCAAGGAGTCGATCCCCAACTGGGCGACCAGTGGCGCCAGGACCTGGGTGAATCCCCCGCTCACCACGGCGATCTCGTAGCCCAGTCGTTTGAGCGTCCGCACCAGCGTGCGGGCCCCGGGGGTCAAGAGCAGCTCGCCGCGCACGACCTCCAGATCCGACTCGTCCAGACCTCGCAGAAGCCGCACCCGCTGCCGCAAGGCTGCGTCGAAGTCGACGGATCCCTCCATGGCCGCCCGGGTGACGTGGGCGACCTGCGCGCCGCATCCACGCCGTTCGGCCAGGAGATCGATCACCTCTCCTTGCAGAAGGGTCGAATCGGCATCGAGCACGATCAGGTGCCGGGCCCGGCGGTGGAGTCCGGCTCTCTGGACCGCGATGTCGACCTCGCTCCGGACGGCTTCGTCGGCCAGGGCGCGGCGGAGCCGGTCGAGGTCGCCGCCGGTCACCGCGAGCTCGTAGCTCTGCACCGGATAGTCCGACAGGCGGACGATCCGCTCAATGTTGCCGTGGCATTGGGCGATCCGGCCCGTGACATTGGCCAGCGTCGACGCACCGATCGTCGGCGCCAGCACGATCACCAGAATTCGATCGCGCCCCGACGCCACTTCGGCTTCGACCAGCGGCGCGATCGAGACGGCGACGTTGCTGCTCGCAAAATGGCGGGCGATGGCCCGCGCCGTCACGTCGATTTCGCCTGGCCGGTCGACGCCGATCTCCACGCAGAGCAGGAGACGACCGTGGACCCGCACCTGCTCGACATCGCGCACGCCAATGTGACCGGCCTCGAGCGCGGCGAACAGGCGTTGGGCCAGGCCCGGTCCATCCTGACCACTCAGGGTCACCAGATAGGGCAGGTGCGGGTCCATGGAGGTCTCACGGTATCGGGCCGTGCCGGACCGCCGACGCCTACGGGACGGCGTCGCGCTTCAGGTCAACCCAGCCCTGTCCGTCCACCCAGTGCCGGATGACCATGGCCGGCACCCCCGCGATCACGCAGCGATCCGGGAAGGTGCCCCGGACGACCGCGCCGGCCGCCACGACGCAATTTTCACCGATGTGGGCACCCGGCAAGACGACGACGTTGGCCCCCAACCAGCTTCCCGAACCGATACGCACGCTTGCCTCAACCGGCCACTGTCGTCCGATCGGTTGGTACGGGTCTTCATAGGTGTGGTTCTGATCGGTGACGTACAAGTAGGGGCCCGTCTGGATGTCATCGCCAATTTCGATGGACCAGTGGCCCACGATGTGCGAGCCCCGGCCGATGAGGCATCGGCTTCCGATACGCACGACCGGGTCGGTGGGCATGTCCTGTCCCGGAGCCATGCCGGCCGTGATACAGGTGTTCGGGCCGACCAGGGTCTCCGCCCCGATCTGGATGCGGTGCTCGTTGTAGATGGAGCCCTGCGGAAAGAGCAGGCAGGCGCCGCGGCCCATGGCGCCGAAGCGCCGGCCGCGCGGATCGTCGGGACCGATGGCACCCAATTCGCCGGCCACGTTCCAAGCGCCGTGAACCAGCCGGGAAATCCCCCGCCGCAGCGGTCCGGGAAGCTTGCGGGCCCAACTCACCGCGCGGAATGGTAGGTGGACTTGTGGCGCGCGTTGGCGGCCGTCCCTGGGTTCACCGGGTCAGTATGACCCCAATTGACCCCCTCCCCCCTCTACGATCACTCGGCAGATATGCACAGTTACCCGATACGACGTCGCCCCGGCTTGGCTCTCCTGTCCCTGGCCGGTCTCTCCGGATTGGTGCTGAGCGCCTGTTCTTCGGCACCGGCGGCGGTCAAGAAAGCGGACCCGCCGACCTCGACGTCCACGACCGCCAAGCCGGCGCCGCCGCCGACGTGCCCGCTCACAGGCTTGCCCGTGCCCGGCGGCGCGGCCGCACCGGCCCGACCCGCCCTCGCCGTCAAGGTCGACAACTATCCCACCGCCCGTCCCCAAAGCGGCCTCGACAAGGCGGACGTCATCTACGAGGAGCCGGTGGAAGGTGGCATCACCCGCTACGCCGCCGTGTTCCAATGCCAAGATGCCGCATCGGTCGGCCCCGTACGGTCAGCCCGAAACATCGACATCGGCATCCTGGGCCAGTTGGGCAACCCGCTCTTAGCGCATGTCGGCGGCATTCCACCCGTGCTCGCCAACATCGACGCCTCACCCATCGTCAACGTCGACCTGGGCGAGAACGGGTCGATCATCACCCACCCGGCGGGTCGCTACGCCCCGTACGACACCTACTCATCAACCGCACAGATGTGGGGAACGCACCCGACGATGACCACCCCGCCCCAACCGCTCTTCGGCTATTCGGCCACCCCACCGGCCGGGACACCGGTGGCCAGCGTGAACATCAATTTCTCGGGTACCTCGAACGTGACCTGGACCTACAACCCGACCACCCGCCAGTTCGAGCGCTTCTACAACGGGACCACTCCCGACACGCTGGCAGACGGGACACAAAACGCCGCGGCCAACGTCGTGGTCCAATACGTCCACATCAGTTACGGGCCCTGGCTCGAGAACAGCGAAGGCGGGCTCGAGGTGCAGGCCGATCTCTACCCCGACGCCAGCGGCCAGGCCCAGGTCTTCCGCAACGGCGTCGAGATCACCGGCACGTGGCAGCGCTCCGCACTGGGCTCACCCACCCAATTCCTCACCACGGCCGGCACGCCGATCACCATGCAACCCGGGCAGACGTGGGTCGAGCTGGTGCCCGACACGATCACGACCGCCGTCACTCCCTGACCGGCCCTGACGCGAAGCGCTCCGGACTGATCACCCGAGGGGGCGGGGTCAATCCGGAGCTACTTCGATGCTGTGAGAGGGTGGCCCAGGCGGTGGCAACACCTGAACCACGGGGGAAGGCCTATTTGTCCAGCATGATCGGAAGGTCATCGGCGTCGACGTCCATGCCCTCGGCGGAGACCTCGTCGGCGACCTTGGGGGCCAGAGCCTGGCGGACCCGGTCATCGACTTCGGCCATGAGCTGTGGGTTCTCCGTGAGGAAGACCTTGACGTTCTCCCGGCCTTGCCCGAGTTGCTCGCCCTCATAGGTGAACCAGGCGCCGGACTTCTTGATGAAGCCCAGTTCGACCGCCACGTCCAGCAGGGAGCCCTCGCGACTGATGCCCTTGCCGTACATGATGTCGAATTCGGCTTGCTTGAACGGTGCGGAACACTTGTTCTTGACCACCTTGACCCGGGTCCGGTTCCCGATCACATCGGCTCCGTCCTTGATCTGCTCGATGCGCCGGATGTCGAGGCGGACGGAGGAGTAGAACTTCAGGGCGCGTCCGCCGGATGTGACTTCGGGCGAGCCGTACATCACGCCGATCTTCTCCCGCAGTTGGTTGATGAAGATGGCGATCGTGCTCGACTTGGACAGCGTCCCCGTCAGCTTGCGCAGGGCCTGGGACATGAGGCGGGCCTGCAGGCCGGGGTGGGAGTCGCCCATCTCCCCCTCGATCTCGGCGCGCGGGGTCAGGGCCGCCACCGAGTCGATCACCAGGATGTCGAGCGCACCCGAGCGGATGAGCATGTCGGCGATCTCCAGGGCCTGCTCGCCGGTGTCGGGCTGGGAGATGAGGAGATCGTCCACGTTCACCCCGATGGCGCCGGCGTACACCGGGTCCATGGCGTGTTCGGCATCGATATAGGCGCAGATCCCACCGTTGCGCTGCGCCTCGGCCACCGCATGCATGGCCAGGGTCGACTTTCCCGAGGACTCCGGTCCGTAGATCTCCACGATGCGTCCCCGGGGCAGCCCGCCGATGCCCAAGGCCAGGTCGAGCGAGAGCGCTCCGGTGGGGATGGACTCGATGTTCATGCTCATGTTGTCGCCCATCCGCATGACCGAGCCCTTACCGAACTGCTTCTCAATCTGGCCCAGTGCTGCGTCCAGTGCCTTGTCCCGATCCTCGGCCATGTCTCTCCTCGTTGTTCGTGCGGCAATCTGTCGTGTGGTGACCCTACGGGCGGGGTGTGACAACGGCCCGGCCGCCTCTGCTTCTGTGTCTCGTCGCCAATAGTAACGAACGTGTGTTCGCTCCGCGGGGATCCCCGCCCCCTACAAACGGTCCCCCCGGGACTACCTGGACACACGGGATTTTCATACCAGCACGGCCCTCGAGGATCCCCTTCGATCGGCTCGGCTCGGCCCGGGCCGAGCCCGGACCGGGTGCCGGGCCCTCGGGGCCACGCTCCCGGGTGGCCTGCCGGGACGGCGGCCCGTTTCGGGTCACGTCTCGGTCACCACCATTCGAAGAGCGGACACATCCGGCGAACCGGTTCCGAGGGACATCTCGGCGCGCCGTCGAGCGCCGACCACCGTGCTCGCACCGACCCTCGTTCGCCACGAATGCGTGTGATGCTGGATGGGTGCGGACCACGAAGACCCTCGGCGTGACCGGCATGGTGGCGGCGGGTGCGCTGGTCGCCGTCCTCCTCGGTGCCAGCGGGGCCGGAGCCGCCCCCGACGCCGGCACGTTGTACCGCCAGGCCATGGCTACCACTCAAGCGTGGTCGGTGCATTACACCTCGTCGGGCACCGTCTCGAAGGTCTCCAATTCACAAAGCGGTGATGCCGGTCCGGCGTCGGGCACCCAACAGGTGCTGATTCAGACCGGGGCGACGTCCGACGAGGCGTCGCTGGTCGTCATCGGCCAGATCACCTACGCCAAAGCGAACGCCGCCGGCCTGAAGGATCTGATGGGCCTGTCGACGACGCAAGCGGCGGCCGATGCGAACCAGTGGATCTTGTTCTCCACGGCGAACGCGGCCTTTTCTCAGATCGTGGCCGGCATCCGCTCGCACGATGTGGCCGAGGAGATCGCCCTCACGGGACCGTTCACGTTTGGGGCGTCGCGCCACCTCGACGGTTACGAGGTCGATACCATCCGGGGCACCCTCGAGGTGCAGGGTGCCAAGCCGGAGCGGGCCGTCTTGTACGTACGAGCATCGGGTCGCCCCTTTCCCGTCGAAGAGGACACCGTGGGGGCACAGGGACAGCCGAACGGAGAAGATCACATCGTCTTCTCCCAATGGGGCGAGCAGGTACGACCGAAGGCACCCGACGCCACCATCACCCTGGGGCCGGTGAGCGCCACCTGATCCGAAGGCGTCGGGGCGACGTCCGTGTGGTCGGCTTTCCTGTCAGGATGATGGCCGTTTCGCATCCGCGCCCGCGGCTGCAGAAGGGACCCCCATGCGCCGTTTTCCCGTGATCGTTGGCGCGGTCACATGCGCCCTTGCCACGACCGCCGGAGCATTGGCGGCGTCGCCGGGAGTGTCGGGAGCCGCCGGCAACGCCCAGGCCACGTACAAGGCCGCACTGGCCTACGCGGCAACGCAGAATGTGCACTACGTGTCGAAAGCAACGCAGGGCGCGGCCGTCCTCAGCGTCACCGGCGACACCAGTCCCACCGCGGGGACGCAGTCATTGATCGTCAAAAGCACCGCGGCAACGGAGACCCTCACCACCGCGCTCATCGGAAAGACCGGTTATGTGCGGGGAAATGCTGCCGGCTTGGCCCACATTCTCGGACTCACTGCGGCCGAGGCCACGACCTACACCAACAAGTGGTTGTCCTTCCCGACCGGGAACCAGCAATTGGACGCGTTGGTCAGCGGCCTACGCAACAAGGATGTCGCCGCCGAGCTCAAGATGTCCGGACCCTTCTCGTTCGGCCCCGCCACAACAATCGGCGGACAAGCGGCCCAGGCGGTGCAGGGATTCATCAGTGACAGCACGGGCAAGAAGGTCGCCACCACGCTCTACGTTCAGTCGGGCAGCACGCCACGCCCCCTGCAGGAAGTGACCACCTCGACCCCGGGGAAGACGAGTGTCGCCGGGTCAGTGACCTTTTCGAACTGGGGACAGCAGACGCACGTGTCCAAGCCCTCCCACGCCGTCTCCCTTCTCTCGCTCGCTCCGGCCGGTTGATCGCTCGACGATCACTCTGCCGGCGCGAGCCGTCACAGAGAGTGTCCAGCCCAGGAGCGTCAGAGGACCATGCGTGCCAGGGGAAGTTGAGACGGTCCCCTCCCCGCCCTTGCGCCACCTCCAACTTCTATATAAAATATTCAATCGCAAGTTTCGGGGGGTACCAGCAGCTGGCGAGGGTCCGGTTTTGTGCACCTTCTCCCGGCTCGCGCCCGCAGCCCGATCCCCGATTCTGTCGGGGTGCTGATTGAATGACCCGTTCGCGAAGTGCTCCTGGGAGGGTATGGGGATGATCTGCAAAGGACTAGCCGAGTTCCGAAAGTCGGCGCTGCCGCTGGCCATGGCGACCTTGATGGTCGCAGGGACGTACGTCGCACTCACGTCGACGACCGCTGCCGCAGCGACGTCAGGCAGTCGCGCGTTGTCGGCGGGCGCGACCCCCAACGGCGTGTGGCCCGGGGTCGGCAAGATCTGCGAACCCGGACCCGGCGGTGCCTCCTCGGTCCGCGGTGTGACCTCCAAGACCATCAACATCGCCGTGTTCAACGACGCGGCCAACACCATTGAGCCGGGACTCGAGGCCGAGTTCCCCCAGCAGGCCAAGGCGTTCGCGGCATGGTGCAACGCCTCGGGCGGCATCAACGGACGCAAGATCGTGATCGACAACCGCGACGCCGCGCTGTTCAACGCCGCGCAACAGATGACTGCGGCCTGCCAGAGCGACTTCATGGCGGTCGGCGGCGGCATGGCCCTCGACCAGCCATCGGTCCCCATCCGTGAGAAGTGCGGGCTGGGACAGATCACCGGGTATGTCGTCTCGAACGCGTCCGATCTGGCCACCCTGCAGGTCGATCCGAGCGGTATCAACACAGACTCGGTCACCTCAGGATGGTTCGCGGCGCTGGCGAAGGCCTACCCGAAGGCGGTCAAAGAGGCCGGCATGGGTGGGCAGAACGACGCCTCCATCCTCCAGCCCGAAACGAAGTACGAATTCGGCGCCGAAGCGCAGGGCTGGAAGGTCGCCGACTTCCTTGAGCCCCCGATCACGGTGGAGAACTGGGCGCCCTACGTCGAGGACTACCAGAGCAAGGGGGCCCAGGCCCTGTGGCCCGCCGACAGCGGCAACTTCGTTCCCTTCGCGCAGGCGATGACGACTGCCGGCTACCACCCCGCCTTCGTTGCGCTGGGGACACAGTTCGCCGACGCCCAGACGCAGCAAGCCGTGGTCGACAACCCCAGTCTGCCCCCGGTCTATGTCGAGACGTCGTGGTGGCCACTCTCGATGGCGTCGCAGAACCCCTCCACCGAGCAGCTGGTCAACGTCATGCACACCTACGCCAAGGGCGACACCGTCGACTTCGACGACGAGGAGGGAGCCGAGTCGTGGCTCCTGTGGGCCAAGTCGGCCTCGGCCTGTGGCGCCAGCCTCACGGTGACGTGTGTCCTGAACCACGCCGCAGCCGTGACGAACTGGGACGCCGGAGGCATTGAGGCGCCGATTGCCAGCTTGACGCTCTCCAACGAGAACCCCCAGCCCTCGCCGTGCTTCGTCCTCATGAAGGGCGGGGCGAAGGGGTGGATCTACGACAAGGCGATCACCCAGCCCACGCAGTCCATCTGGAACTGCAACCCCAAGAACGTCGTCCACCTGACCTCACAACAGCAGCAACAACTGAACTCCTTGTGAGCATGGGATGGGCAGGCCGCGGGGAGCGGGTGCAAAGTGCATAGTCTTGCCCCGTCGAGCGACTGACCATTCTGTCGGGGGACGGCTGTGCATGAATTCATCATCTTCACCATCGGCGGCCTGGCGGCGGCGGGCATCTACGCGATAACGGCGAGCGGCCTCACCCTGACCTACACGACGACCGGGATCTTCAATTGGGCGCACGGCGCCATCGGAATGGTCTGCGCCTTCGCCTATTGGCAGATGAGCATCGGCTGGGGCTGGCCGACGCTCGTCTCGATTCTCGTAAGCATCTTCGTGCTGGCGCCTGCCATCGGCATCGTGATCGAATTGGCGGTGATGCGCCGGCTCGAGGGTGTCTCGGAGGCAGCCAAACTGGTCGTCACGCTCTCCATCGCGCTCATGCTCTTGGGCGTCGCGCAATGGATCTGGAGCCCCACGACCTATCGGGCACTGCCCCCACTCTTCAACAACGACACCCTGGTCCTCGGGTCGATCAGGATCTCCTACAACGACGTGACCGTCCTGATCCTGGCCCTGGTCGTCGCCATCGGGCTGCGCCTGTACCTCTATCGCACCCGGATGGGCGTCACCATGCGAGCCAGCGTCGACGACCGGACGCTCACCTCGCTCAACGGGTCGAGCGCCAATACGAATGCCCGCAACGCCTGGATCATCGGCTCCATGCTGGCTGCACTGGCGGGGATCCTCGTCGCGCCCACCCTCACCCTGTCGGCCTCCGCGCTGACGCTGCTCATCGTCAACGCGTATGCGGCGTCGGTTATCGGGCGCCTGCGCTCCATTCCGATGACCTTCGTGGGTGCGATCATCTTGGGCCTCTCCATCGCGTACTCGGTGGCCTACCTGCCCCAGAACCCCTACATCCAAGGGTTCGAGGACGCGGTGCCTGCGATCATCCTCTTCATTGCCCTCCTGGTCCTGCCTCAATCGCGACTGCGCGGGCATCGGCAGCTTCGGAGTCGCGAGCTCGCCTTCCGTCCCACATGGAACGGCACCGGCCTGTTCTGCGCCGGCACGATCGTCGTCGCGGTCTTCTTGGCCACCACCGTCGGCAAAGCCGACATGTTCAGCCTCAATCGCATGTGGGGGCTGGCCATCGTCGGGCTCTCGGTCATCCCCATCGTCGGATACGCGGGCCGCCTGTCGTTGTGCCAGATGACCTTCGCCGGCATCGGCGCCACGATGGTCGGGCATCTGGGAGCCCGGGGAAATCCTCTCTCCCTCCTGGCCGCAGCCGGGGTGTGCGCAGTGATCGGCGTCATCGTCGGCATCCCTGCCTTGCGACTCTCGGGCATCTACTTCGCGCTGGCCACCGCGGCATTCGCCATCACCATGGACAACTGGGTGTTCGCGCTCCCGTCCTTCAACCTGTTCGGGCATCCCTACGCGCCCTTCGGCTCGGGGTCGCTCGTCTTCGCTCCCTTCCGCATCGGTTCGCTTGCGCTCAGTTCTCAGAAGTCCCAGTTCATCGCCGGGTCGGTCGCCTTCGTGATCCTGGTCGTGCTCGTCGTCGCCCTGCGGCGATCGGAGTTCGGGCAACGCCTCCTGGCCATGAAGGACAGTCCCGCCGCCTGCGCAACGCTGGGCATGAACGGCCGGGCGTCGCTCATCGGAGTGTTCGCTTTCTCGGCCGCCCTGGCCGGGGTCGGGGGCGGCATCTACGGCATGGCCCTCGGCAGCGCGGCGGCCGACGTCTTCCAGTTCTTCAGCGGGCTCTCCGTGCTCTTGGTGATGGTCATCTTTGGGATCACCTCGTTCGGTGCGGCGGGATTGAACGGCGTGTACCAGGGATCGCCGTTCTTCACCAATTTCTTCCCTTCACTCACCCAATTGCCGCTGGTACTCGTCGGACTCGGCGGCGTCGGCGTGGGGACCACCCCCAATGGGACCGTCCCGGGCAGCATCCGCCCGGTCTATCTCTCAGTGGCGCGGCGGCGCTGGCTGGTGGCCCTGATGGCGGCGGTCGTCGGGGGTGCCTGGGCGCTCCGTCTCGGCGGGGCGATCGGCAACTGGACGATGGCCATCATCATGATGGTCGATCTCGCGCTGTTCCCGGTCCCGGTCTACGTCGCCGACTACCGGGCGAGGATCGCGCCGCCCGCATTCGGCCTTCCCGAGCGCCGGTCGAAGGACAAGAGGGACGCCTGGTTCGCCGAGGCGGTGTCCGACGACGGACCTGCCGTCTCGGCCGACCCGCTCACCGCGCTGTCGGGGACCGGAGGCACCAGTGGGACTTGACATCCAAGAGGTCTCGGTTCGCTTCGGGGGTTTGGCCGCGCTGTCCGAGGTGTCGCTCAACGCCGCTGAGGGTGCGATCACCGGATTGATCGGGCCGAACGGAGCCGGCAAGACGACCCTGTTCAACGTGGTAACGGGGATGCAGCGCCCCAATGCGGGGGCCGTGCACCTCGACGGTCGGGATGTGGGCGGGCTCTCGTCCTACCGCCGGGCCCGGCTCGGGCTCGGGCGCACGTTCCAACGCCTGGAGCTCTTCGGGACCCTGACCGTCGCCGAGAACATCGGGGTCGCCGCATCCATCGCGCAGCGGGGGGTGGTGAGGGCGAGGTCGAGAGCGATTCATGAAATCCGCGAGGAGATACTGGACCGGGTGGGACTGACGTCCGTGGCCAACGAACGAGCCGACACCTTGCCGACGGGGACCGGTCGCCTCGTCGAGTTGGCGCGCGCCCTTGCCACCAGGCCCAAGGTCCTCCTCCTCGACGAACCGGCGGCCGGGCCAGGACACCGACGAAACCGAGCGCTTCTCGGACATTCTGCGCGATCTGGTGAGCGATGGCCTCGCCATTCTGCTGGTCGAACACGACATGGAACTGGTCATGAACGTCTGCCATACCGTCGTGGTCCTCGATTACGGCCGCATCATCTGCACCGGCACGCCAGCGGAGGTCCGGGCCGACCCCGAGGTCCAGGCCGCGTATCTCGGCACAGTATCGACGGCCGTGGCCGATGCCTGAACCCCTCTTGGAGTTCCGGAGGAGTACGGGCGGCCTACGAGGAGGTCGAGGTGATCCACGGGATCGACGCGACGTTCGAGGAAGGTGTCGTGACCGCTGTCCTCGGGGCAAATGGTGCCGGCAAGTCGACCCTCCTCGCCCTGGCGGCCGGCATCATGGGGCCGAGCGAGGGTGAGGTCCGCTTCGCCGGTGACAAGGTACGCGTGGGATCGACGTCTTCGTTGGCCCGCCGGGGGCTCTGCCTTATTCCCGAGGGCCGCGGCGTGTTCCCGAACCTGACCGTGCGGGAGAACCTCTGGGTCATGACGCACAGCGGTTCGGGGCGACGACACGTCGAGCGGAGCGCGTTCGAACGGTTCCCGCGCCTGGCGGATCGCGGTGACCAGCCGGCCGGCACGCTGTCGGGCGGCGAACAGCAGATGCTGGCGCTGGCCCGCGCCGTGGCGACGAGCCCGCGGTTGCTCATGCTGGACGAGCTCTCGATGGGGCTCGCACCCATCATCGTCGACGAGCTCTACAGCCATGTCGTGCGCCTGGTGGCGGAGGGCATCACCGTGGTGGTGGTGGAGCAATTCGCCCGCACCGCCCTGGCGGTTGCCACCTCGGCCATCGTGATGGCGAACGGACGGATCGTCCAGACCGGGCCGGCAAGCGACGTGGAGTCGGTGCTCCAGTCGGCGTATCTGGGACCGGCTCAACCCGCGGGGTCGGGCTCACCCGCACACAACGGGACGTCAGATCACATCGACACCCGGTACGGGAGCCCAGTAGGACACCCGGGTCTCGAGGGACGGCATTCGTTGAAGAAGGCGCCTCCCTCTCGCCCGGTCCACAGTGATCCGGACTTCTCATCGGGCGGCGGTGCCGACGCCGGAGGCCGACCGGTTCGGGCCGCCGGGGGAACGGCCCGAACCGGTCAGCTCGAGGTGGTCGGTTGGGTGAGGTTGTACAGCGTGGTGCCGTCCACCGTCTGGGCCGTGAAGTGACTCTCGACCCACGTTGAGATCTGCGACGCCACGTCGGTGCTGCCGCCGGTGCTGCCGGTGGCGCCGAAGGCGCCACCCCCGAAGCCGCCCGCGCCAAGACCTCGCCCGCCGCCGATGTAGTAGTGGATCCTGCCGTCCCTCACGTACTGCTCGAACTGGGCCAGCGAGGGCGCCGGGTCGGTGCCGTTGAAGCCTCCGATGGCCATCACGGGATCGTCGCTGGCCAACTGGTAGCCGGCGGCCGAGTTGGAATTGGTGGTGGCGGCCACCCACGAATAGCTGCCGGCATCGGCTTGGAGAAGCTTGGTGACGCCCGAGCCGGGCGTACTCGAGCCCAGGATCCCGCCGGCACCCCCGAACCGCCGCCGAAGGTGCCGCCCCGCCCGCCGGCAAAGGCCGGCGGCGTGAAGCCGCCGCCGGTCCCACGTCCGGGGCCGAAGCCGCCCGGGGGGGTGAATCCTCCACCGGTCCGGCCGCCTCTGGTCCCACCGGGGAAGCCTCCCGGGATCCCACCGAGGCGGCGAAATCCACCGCCGCCGAAGCCACCGAAACCGCCGCCGGGGCCGCCGAAGCCCCCGGCCGGCGATGGGGTCACCGTCGGAATGGCGCCGCTGTGCGGCGTGGCCGCCGTGGCGATGGTGGAGAACAGCGGCGCGGCCAGGGCGGCGCCGAATCCGAGGACCGCCACCAGGGCGACGGCCACAGTGGGCATCCGGCGCAGCCACGGGAGGGCGAGGATGGCCAGCGCACCGAGGGCGCCGGCCACCGCCACGACGACGCGGAGCCAGGGGAACCAGGCCGGGGTGCGATCCAACAGCACGACGCCCCAGATGGTGGTGACCACCAGGGCCGCCGCCAGGGCCGATCGACCCACCCACGAGGCGCGGCGTTGCCACAGCGCCATGGTGCCCATGCCGACCAGGGCGCCCAGCGGTGGCGCCAGGGCGACCGTGTAGTAGGGGTGGATGATGCCCTGGGCCAAGCTGATGGTCAGCCCGATGCCGACCAGGCAGCCACCCCAGAGCAGGAAGGCGGCCCGTTCGTGGTCGGTGCGCTTGGCCCGCCACGTGAGAAGCAACACAACGGCGCCCATGAGGAGCGCGCCGGGGAGCAGCCAGGACATCATGTTGCCGAATTGGGGGTTGAAGAGACGGGTGAGACCGGTGGGGCCCCACATGCTGCCCGCTTGGGTCGAGCCGCCCACGTGTCCGGCCTCGTTCCCGGTCAATCGGCCGAATCCGTTGTAGCCGAAGATGAGATTGAGGATGCTGTTGTTCTGTGAGCCGCCCACGTAGGGGCGGTCAGCTGCCGGCGTGAGGGCCACCGCGGCGACCCACCATCCGGCCGCCGCCAACGTGGTCAGGCCCAGGACGATGACCTGCCAGGCCCGGCGCCGGAAGGGGGTGGGGGCGGCAAGCAGGTACACGATGCCCAACGCCGGGACAATGAGGAAGGCCTGCAGCATCTTGGTGAGGAACCCGAAGCCCACCAACGTGCCGGCGAGCACGAGCCATCTGGTCTGGGCCGCCTCGAGCGCCCGAACCGTGGCGTAGATGGCGCCCGTGAGGAGGAGGGCCAGCAACGCATCGGGGTTGTTGAAGCGGAACATGAGGGCCGCCACCGGCGTCAGGGCCACCACGGCGCCCCCCAGCAGGGCGGCGTTGGCCGAGAACCAGCGCCGGACGGTCAGGTAGACCAGACCGACGGTGGCCACTCCTTCGAGGGCCTGGGGAACCAGCATGCTCCACGAGTTAAAACCGAAGATCCGGCCCGAGATCTCCATGACCCACAACGAGGCCGGCGGTTTGTCCACGGTGATGAAGTTGGACGAGTCCGAGGAGCCGAAGAAGAAGGCCTTCCAGCTCTTGGTGCCCGCCTGGACGGCCGCCGAATAGAACGAGTTGGCCCACCCGCTGGCACCGAGGTCCCACAGGTAGAGCACGGCGGTCAAGCTCAACAGGGTGAGGAGAGCGGGCCGGACCCAGGCCGGGTCCTGCTCGCGGCCACGAACGAGGCGGACCAGGCGTCCCCGGGGCGGCGTGCAATCCGCTGGGGCCGCCCCGGGGACGAAGGGGCCGGAACGGTGCGGTTCCGTTGGGCTCTTGCTGCTCGACACCGTCCCCGGGCGATGCCGGGATGAGCGTGGTCATGGGGAAGCCTCCAGGTAATGGTCGGACGAGAGGGCCGTGGGTCGGAAGATCCAAGCCCTCAGGACGGCGAAGCGGAGCACCGCGGCCACGGCATTGGCTGCGGTCACGGCCACGAGGTCCCAGCCCAGCGAGGAACCGACCAGCGCCTGCACCGCGAGGAGACCCAAAGTGGTCAGGGCCAGGCTGAGGAGGAAGAGGCCGGCCCCCAGGGCGACCAGGCGGCCTCGATGGGCCTTTCCTTGCATGCTGCGGGCCAGCTCCCTGTGCACGGCGAGGTTGAAGACGGTGCAGATGGCCAAGGCGAGCGCGTTGGCCCCGAGCGGACCGGCCAGGGGGCGCCAGGCCACGAAGAGAAAGAGGTAGCCGAGGGTGCTGATGGCGCCCACGCCGGCAAAGCGGAGCAGTTGGTCGGCCGCCACCTGATCGACGGGCGACCGCGGGTGATCGAAGCGTGCCCCGGGTGAGCCGCCGCGCCTGGCCGTGGGAGATACGCCACACGCCGCGCAGGTCGCTCAGGGCGGTGGGGAGGATCTGGACGCGGGAGTCCGGATCATCGACCCAGTCCACCGGCACCTCGCTCATACGCAGTCCGAGCCGCTCGGCCGTGATGAGGAGCTCGGTATCGAAGAACCACTCATCGTCCTCGACCAAGGGGAGGATTCGCAGGGCGGCCTCTCGCCGCAGCGCCTTGAAGCCACACTGGGCGTCACTGAATCGACCACGCAAGACACAGTTTGAGGAGCAGGTTGTAGGCGCGCGAGATGAGCTCGCGCTTGGGCCCACGGATCACGTGGGAGCCGCGGGCCAGGCGGGTGCCCGCAGCGACATCGCGATGCCCCGAAAGGAGAGGGGCCACCAGCGGCACCAGGGCGGTGAGCGAGGTGGACAAGTCGACGTCCATGTAGGCCACCACCGGTGCCGTGCTGGTTGACCATGCGGTGCGCAGCGCGTGGCCCCGTCCCTTCCGGGCCAGGTGCAGGGCCGCCACGCCGGGCAGGGCGGCCGCCAGTTCGGTGGCCACGGCCATGGTGCGGTCGGTGCTGGCGTTGTCGACGATGGTGACCAACGCCCGGAACGGGAACGATTCGTTGAGGAAGTTCCGCAGTGCGGTAATGCGCTCGGCCAGGTGCTCGGCCTCGTTGTAGACCGGCACGGCGATCTCCACATCGAGGGGCACCCGCCGGGGGTCGACGCCGCGTTCGGGGGGCGCCAGCACTGTCATGCCACGCATGGTGCCCGAGTCCGTTCCGGCCGCCATGTGCCTCCGCTGTGACCAGGGTGTGAATCTCGGCTACGAGCCGGTCGTGCGGTCCAAGACGAGCAGGAATTCCAGCGTGCCGTGGCTGTCCGTGGTGACGGTGCCGGCGAAGCTGGGATTTTCGATGCCGTAGTCGGCGAAGGTGACCGGAATGGAGCCGGTCACATCGATGGACGTGCCGGAGTATCGAGCGGAGACGGGGAAGGTAACGGCGTGGGTCTGCCCGTGCAGCATCAGGTTGCCGGTGGCCGTTTCGTGCACGGTGACGCCAGCGGCGGGGATGCGGCCCAGGCTGATCGGTGAGGTGAGGGCGAAGGTGGCCGTGGGGTACCGCGACACCTCCATGATACGGCCGTCGAACTGGCCGTCCCGCTCGCTCTGATCACTGTGGACGTCGGCCATCTGCGCCGTGAAGGAAGCCGAGCCGACGCTCGTGCCGTCCACCGCGATGGATCCGCTGACCGCGTTGGTGCGCCCGACGGCCACGTTGTTCTGGCCGAAGAGGACCTCGTTGACCCGGTACCCCACCACCGACTTGCCGGTGGCCTGCCAGGTCCCGGTGGGCGAGGCCACCGACGTGGGGCTGCTGGCCGAGTGCTTCGGGGTCGTGACCTTGGGGAGGGTCAGCGGCTTGGGGGCGGGTCCCTCAATGAAGTGGATGTAGATGTAGGTGCCCCCCACCACGACCAGCGCAGCCAGGATGAGCACGCCGACCATGCCGCCGAGGATCCAGGTCAGGGGGGAGCGCTTCTTCTTGGCCTTGACCGGATCGGTCACGCTGTCCCTTTCCGGGCCGCCGTAGCGGAGTCGGGCTCTACGCCGTCGGCTTCCACGGCGTCGGCTCCGTCGGCGTCGGCTCCGTCGGCGTCGGCTCCGTCGGCCCCGACTTCCACGGCGGTGACCCCCTTGGCGTCGGACTCATCGGCGTCGGCATCTGGGGCGTCGGCATCTGGGGCGTCGGCACCTGGGTCGTCGGATTCTTCGGCGTCCAGAACGTCGGCGGCCACAGGGAGGGAGACGGTCACGGTCATACCGCGGCCGGGGGCCGACTCGGCCGAGACGGTGCCGCCGTGAGCGGAGACGATGGCCGAGACGATGGAAAGGCCGAGACCCGTGCCACCGTGATTCCGGCCCCGGGCCGGGTCGGCCCGGTAGAAGCGCTCGAACACCCGGGCCGCATCCTCGGCCGGCATGCCGGGCCCGTTGTCGCGGATGACCACCCGGGCCATCGAGCCGGCCTGATCGACGTGCACCGTGGCCGCGGTGCCCTCCGGGGTGTGGGCGCGCACATTGGCCAGGAGATTGTCGACCACCTGGCGCAACCGGGCGGGATCGCCCAGCACCTCGACCGGGTGCGCTGCGGTGAACGTCACCGGCCAGAGCGGGCCCACGGTGGTGGCGGTGCGCACCGCTTCGGCGCACAGGCCGACCAGCTCGGTGGCGCGTATCTGCAGGGGCAGACCTTCATCGAGCCGGGCCAGCTCCAGCAGGTCGGTGACCAATCGCTCCATGCGCCCCGTCTCCGAGCGGATCCCCGAGATGACCCGGGGCAGGTCTTCGGCATTGGTGGACGCGCCGCGCTCGAAGAGCTCGGCGTAGGCCGCCACGGCGGCGATCGGAGTGCGCAACTCGTGCGAGGCGTCGGCGACGAACTGGCGCAGGTGCCGATCGGATTCCTTCAAGCGGGCCTCGGAGGCCAGACGCGCCGCGAACGCCGCCTCGATGCGCTCCAACATGACATTGATGGCGCGGGCCAGTCGGCCGACCTCGGTCGTGTCGTCGGCGCCGGGGACGCGCTGATCGAGGTTGCCGGCTGCGATGGCGTCGGCGGTGCGCTCGACGTCCTCCAGCGGGCGCAAGCCGAGGCGGACCAACCACCAGCCCCCGGCCAGGGCGAGCACCAGCGCGCCGGCGGTGACGGCCAGCTCAATGAGGAACAGCGTATGGAGGGTGCTGGTCGTATTGCCGATGGGCTCGGCGACCACGATGAGGACCTTCCGGCTGTTGCCCGTGGTCTGATTGATCGCGTTGCCGTTGGTGACCTGCACCCGGAAGGCCGGTCCACCGCTCTGCGTCGCGCCGGCGGTGAAGTAGGCCGCCGGCGGCCCAGCTGGCTGGGCGACAATCCCGGAGATTTGATTGGGAAGCTGGGGGCTGTACGCGTGGCCGTCCACGTGGGCCGGGCAGGTGTCGAGCACCTGGCCGGACGTTGTCCGCACCTCAATGAAGGGGATCGAGAAGCCGAAATCGCCCCCAGGGGCGTTCCCTCCCCCGCCGCCTGGGCCGCCGTTGTCCGGATTGCCCGAGCCAAACACACCCGCACCCGACGCAGGACACCGGCCGGCTGGAGATATCGCTGAGGAATCGGTCGAGCTGGAGAGGATTCTGCGCCAGGGTCTGGTCGTCCTGTTTGTAGAGCGACGAGCGCAGGGCCGAGTAGGTGGCGAAGTCAGCAACCACCAGTGCCACAATGGCGATCGCCCCGACGGCCAGGAGGAGTCGGAGTCGGAGTGACACTCAATTCGATCCGGCGGTGGGCTCCGGCTCGCGGAGGGTGTAGCCGACCAGGCGGATGGTGTGAATGAGCGGCGGCCCGTGTCGCTCCAACTTCTTGCGCAGGTAGCTCACGTAGGTCTCCACCACGTTTCCGTCGCCGCCGAAGTCGTAGTGCCACACGTGGTCGAGGATCTGGGACTTGGAGAGCACGTGACGCGGGTTCAGCAGGAAGTAGCGCAAGAGGTTGAACTCGGTGGCCGTGAGCTGGATCTGACTGCCTCCCCGGCGCACCTCGTGGGCGTTCTCGTCCATCTCGAGATCGGCAAAGCGCAGGATGCCGTCGTCCTCGCCCTCGTAGCCGGTCCGGCGCAAGATGGCGTGGACCCGGGCAATCAACTCGGCCAAGGCGAAGGGCTTGGTGACGTAGTCATCCCCCCCGATGGTCAGGCCGGCCAGCTTGTCCTGCAAGGAGTCCCGAGCCGTCAGGAAGAGGATGGGGACCCGCAACCCGTCCGAGCGGAGCCGCCGGGTGACCTCGAGGCCATCGAGGTCGGGCAACATCACATCGAGGATGACCAGGTCCGGTGGATCGTCCTGGGCCTGGGCCAGGGCGAGCCGGCCCGTCACGGCCTCATCCACGGTGAACCCTTCGTAGCGCAGGGACGTGGCCACGGCATCGACGATGGACGGCTCGTCGTCTACCACCAGCACCCTCGGTCCGTTCTCAGTCTTCACCTACCGCACCTCCAGTGGAGCCACATTTCCACCCGGAGTTTCCCACCCCGTGAGGACCGGCTGTGGTCCCCCTGTGAGGAGGTCCCGGCCTCCGGCACCGATGGGTGGGCCGGGCACCGAGGCTGACGCCGAAGGCGAAGCCGATGGAGCGGGCGGCGATCTCCATCGTCGGATGGACGAACCCCCTCGAGAGGCCGGCACGTCGTCGGCGTCCGGGGCCGAGCAAGCCGCTGGTCAGGAGCCCAAGGCGATGAGCGCCCGGCGCAGGAGGTCCAGAGCGGAGATCGCCCCGTACTGGCGCACCCGTTCGCGATCGCCCGGCAGGCGCATCTCCCGGGCCTCGGTCCGGCCGTGGGGAAGGGCCAACCCGACGAAGATGGTGCCCGGCGCCACCCCCTCCTGGTCGTCCGGCCCGGCCACCCCGGTGATGCCGAGCCCGACGTCGGAACCGGTGGCCCGGCACACCCCTTGTGCCATGGCGACGGCGGCCGCCTCCGAGACCACCGGGCCGACCGGCACTCCGAGCAC
This sequence comes from uncultured Acidimicrobiaceae bacterium, assembly GCA_963743785.1. Classification (GTDB taxonomy): domain Bacteria; phylum Actinomycetota; class Acidimicrobiia; order Acidimicrobiales; family RAAP-2; genus Bog-473. Next base: position 478,147 of record CAVURD010000004.1, read on the forward strand.
ATCGAATTTCACCTGCGAGTGGTAGGCCACCACGCCGCCCCGGAACCAGGCCGAGGCGCCGGGCACGTTGACCAGGCGGGACGCGATGAGACCGCCGGTGAGCGACTCGGCCACGCCGAAGGTCAGCCCGTGAAGGACCAGCTGGGCGGCCACGGCGTGCTCCATGGACTCCTCGTCGGTCCCGAAGACGATGTCGCCGAGGTGTGACTCGATGGTCGATCGCACCTCCTTCTCTTCGAGGTCGAGGAGGGCGTTCCCCTGGGCCAGGGTCGGGGCGTGCGCGGTGATCCGCACCTTGATCCCCTCCATGCCCGAGGCCAGGAAGGCCAGCGTGACCGAGCCGCCGCGGTCGAACGCATCGAGCGCGTCGATCCGGCTCTGCAGGGCCTCGGCCAGGCCGGACTCGCTGGCCCCCCAGGTCCGGAGCACCCGGCTCACGATGACGTTCTCCTCGCCCGCCGCGGCCATGCGGGCCCGCAGGTCGGGCAGGATGCCCCGCTCGAACATCTCGGCCATCTCGTAGGGCACCCCTGGCACGGCGTAGATGACCTTGTTGCCCAGTGGGCAGATGAGCCCCGGGGCGGTCCCGGCCCGCTGGGGGATGATGGTGGCCCCGGCGGGCACGTCGGCCTGGCGCTCGTTGTTGACCGACATGGCCCGGCCCCGGGTCTGGAAGAAACCGGCGATAACGTCGACGATCTTCTGGTCCCGCACCAGCTCGACTCCCATGACGTCGGCGATGGCCTCCCGGGTGATGTCGTCCTGGGTCGGGCCCAGGCCGCCGCAGACGATGATCCCGTCACTGCGGGCCAGCGCGGTCCGGAAGGCCAGCGTCATCCGCTCGTGATTGTCGCCCACCGCCTGGTGGAAGTGCGAGGTCACGCCGGCCGAGGCCAGGCGGTCGCCCAGCCAGGCGGAATTGGTGTCGGCGATCTGGCCGAGCAGGAGCTCGGTGCCGACCGCCACGATCTCCACCCTCACGCGTGTGCCTCCCTGGAGGCCCGCCGGCCGTCCAGCAGGTACTGGAACCCGGTGGCCAGGGTCAGGGCGGCGGCGACCCAGATCGACGCCACCTGCACGGTGTGGTTGTTGGCCAGCGGAGGGATGATGCACGTCCCGACCGCCCAATCCTGGACGAACGTCTTCAGCTTGGCCGAGTTCCGGGCCGGGATGGAGACGCCCCGTCGCCCCACCCACGAGCGGTAGACCTGCATGCCGACCTCGCGGATGGCGATGAGGATGACCGGGAGCCAGGGCAGATGCCCCTGCGCGGCCAGGGCGAAGAGCGCACCGAGTACGACCGCCTTGTCGGCCAGGGGGTCCAGGAAGGCCCCGGACCGGGTGGTGCCCTGGCGGCGGGCCATGTACCCATCGAGCCCATCGCTGCCGGCGACGACCAGGCCGACGACCACGTTGAACCAGGTCGCCCCCCAGATCACGATCATGGCGACGAAGACCGGCGCGGCCAGCAGGCGGGCGACGGTCACCGCATTGGCCGGCGTGGCCAGGGCGGTCGGCCCGAACGTGAAGACGCGGGTCGGGTCGGTATCGGTCACCGCGGCGCTCCTGCCAGGTGATGGTCGTAGGCGTCGTCGCCGACCCTGACGGCGTGGAGGTCCGGCCCCTCCGCGGCGACGATCTCGACATCGAGCAGGTCACCGGCGACGGTGTCGCTGGGGAGACGGACGATGCCGTCGATCTCGGGCGCCTCGTGCACCGTGCGGCCCCGGCCCGGGCTGTCGACCAGCACCTGGCACCGCTGGCCGACCAGCAGGTCCCGCCGGGCCGCCGTGATCCCGTCCTGCATCTCGGCGCACTCGCGGAGGCGTTCGAGGGCCAGTTCGGCCGGCACCTGATCGGGCAGATCGGCCGCATGGGTCCCCACCTCAGGGGAGAACGGGAAGAAGCCAGCCCAATCGAGCTGAGCCTCGTCGAGGAACTCCAGGAGCCGGTCGTGGTCACGCTCGGTCTCGCCCGGGTAACCCAGGATGAAGGAGGAGCGAAAGGTGGCCTGACCGTCGAGGCGGCGGATGTCGGCGATGCGGCGCAGGAAGCGTTCGCCGTCACCCCATCGGCGCATGCGGGCCAGCAGCGGCCGCGAGACGTGCTGGAGGGAGAGGTCGAAGTACGGCACCCCGGTGGCCACCACCGCCTCGATGAGCTCGTCGGTCAACCCGGACGGGTACAGATACAGCAGCCTCGTGCGGTGGACTCGGGCCGAGACGGCGCGGGTCAGAGCGGCGATGGGCGACCGGCCGGCCTTGACCCGTTCACCCGGTCGGGAACGGTCGCGGCCGTAGGAAGCCAGATCCTGGGCCACCAGCACGATCTCGCGCAACGGCGGCGCGGCGTCACCGTCCGGCGTCGATCCGCCGGCCAGGAGCAACGCCACCTCGGCCATGATCTCGTCGGTGCCCCGCGACCGCTGCTTGCCCCGGAAGGACGGGATGGCGCAGAAGCCGCAGATGCGGTCGCACCCTTCGGCCACCTTGACGTAGGCCCACGGGGCCTCCGACGCCGGGCGGGCCAACTCGAGCAGATCGAACCCCTTGGTGGGTCGCGGTCCGGACGTGGGCGTGGGCGTGGGCGCGGCGGACAAGGTCACGGGGACCGGGACGGTGACGGGTACGGGGTGCGGGTGCGGGTGCGGGTCGGCGAAGTCCAGGCCGAAGCCGGCCACCAGGTCCACTTCGGGCAGCGCCTCGGTCAGCTCGTCTCCGTATCGTTCGGCCATGCAGCCGGTGACCACCAGGCGAGCCCCGGGTGACCGTTGGTCCGCCAACTCGAGCACGGTCTCGATCGATTCCTGGCGGGCCGACTCGATGAAGGCGCAGGTGTTGACCACCACCAGGTCGGCCTCAGCCGGCCCGGCGGCGCGCCGATACCCCTGAGCGGCCAACCGCCCCGCCAGCTTGTCCGAGTCAACCTGGTTCTTCGGACATCCCAAGGTCTGTAACCAGTACCGACCTTCGCCCACGCGCGCTCCTTACAGCCGACCGGGCCCACCACGGTGGCGGGACACGGCAAGTCCGCCGGGGCGGACCTCTTGGTTCGGGCACATCTGGTACCCGCCCCCGGAGCGGAGAGGGAGGGATTTGAACCCTCGGACCCAGTTACCCAGGTCAATTCATTAGCAGTGAATCCGATTCGGCCGCTCTCGCACCTCTCCCGGTGCGCCAAGTGTAGGTCATGAGCGATGCATCACCATTTCCACCGGACAGAGCGGCGAGCCTGCGAACTGGGTCAATGCAGCGGTGCAGCGCCGTCTGCGGGCGAGACCGCGCAGGTCCTGGAACCGCTACTCCGACGCGGCGACGGCGCAGCCCTTGAGCGCCGGCACTGCTTTCATCGGGCGAGCACGACCTTGATAGCGCCGGTGTCGGCGGCTCGGGCGAACACGTCATAGGCCTCGATCATCTCGTGCAACTTGAAGTGGTGGGTCGCAAATTGAGCGGCTTCAATCTGGTGGGAAGCCACCAGACGGAGCAGGGTGGGAGTCGAATATGTGTCGACCAGCCCCGTCGTTATGGTCACGTCGCGTGTCCACAAGGATTCGAGGTGCAAGGTGACGGGTTTACCGTGCACTCCAATATTGGCCACGTGGCCCCCGGGGCGAACCAACTCCGTGCAGAGTTGAAAGCTGGCCGGGACCCCGACGGCCTCGATGGCGACGTCGGCACCCAGCCCGCCGGTGAGCCGGTGAACATAGGCGACGGCACCCTCTCGGGAGTTGTTGAACGTGTGATCGGCCCCAAAACGTTTGGCCGCGTCGAGGCGGGCCTCCGCGAGGTCGATGGCGATCACGTGACTCGGTGAGTACAGCAGTGCCCCGGTGATGGCTGAGAGCCCGACCGGGCCGGCTCCGACCACCGCGACGGTGTCGCCGGGCTGGACTCTTCCATTGAGAACTCCCACTTCGTAGGCGGTGGGAAGGATGTCGGCCAACATGAGGAGCTCCTCGTCACTGGCACCATCGGGCAGGCGATACGTCGAGGTGTCGGCAAAGGGCACACGAACGTATTCAGCTTGGGTGCCGTCGATCAAGTGGCCGAGGATCCAGCCACCCCCGCCGAGGCATTGGCCGTAGTGCCCTTCCCGGCAGAATCGACAGGCTCCGCAAGCCGAGATGCACGACACGAGCACCCGGTCACCGGCGGAAAGAGTCTTGACACCGGTGCCGACCTCTTCAATGGTGCCCACGGCCTCGTGGCCGAGGATTCGCCCCACCGTGACCTCGGGCGTGTCGCCTTTCAAGATGTGCAAGTCAGACCCGCAGATCGTGGTGACGTCAATTCTCACGATGGCGTCGGTGTCCTCCCGCAGGGACGGGTGCGGCACTTCTTCCCATGCTTTAGATCCGGGGCCCTTGTAGACGAGTGCTTTCATGGGTGCATCTCCTATGTCTTGAAACCCACACTGCGTTTGAGCGTGGGAGATCTACGAGCCGAGACTTCTCGGCTTGCTGGCTATGTCGCGATAGGCCTGAGTGGGCCTTGCACGCCGTATGGGGGCGTTTCCTGGACGATGACGCGGCCCGAGATCTGACAGATGGTGATCCCCATGAGGACATCGCGTGAACCACCGGCCCAGGGTTCGACATCGAGCGTTGCCACCTGACGCCGACCAATCGGATCTTCGATTCGATGGGGGGTGCCGCTCACCAGCACGCTCCATCCGGCGCTCATGGCGTCATCGATGCGATCGACTTCAAAGCCAACCGTTTCGTTGGTCTCAACTCCAGAGGCCATCGATTCATCGGTACGAAAGACGACGTCGCCGTTGTCGGTGGCGAAGTTCACGGGCAGGGCCACCGGGCCCCGGGCAGTCGAATAGACCACTCGTCCGACCCCGCCGGACGACAAGCGCTCTTGGCACAGATCAGGGGAGAGGACTTCGAGTACGGGATGGACACCGGCACGGCCGCTGCCAGGGGATCGATCGACTTCACCGCCGGCGAGAGCGGTCGCGGTGGTACCCAAGGAATCGGCAAGCCGCACAACAGCTCCGGCGGGCAACGAAACCGAGGGGCTCGACTTGAGATTTTCCAGGTATCCAACGTCCATGCCGGTGAGTTTGGCCAGGTCCTCGGTGCTCAGTCCGAGTTCCGATTGGCGATGGTCAACCCGGCGAGCGAAGTCACCGGTGGAGGCGGCAACCGGGCGCACCGTCATTTCTCGCTTCCCGTGGTCTTCTCGACTTCAACATTCAGCGGACCACTGAAGCGATTGGCGAGCGAGGGCAGAAGCACCGTCGTCATGACGGTCGTGCACGGAGCAGCGATGGCGAAGTTGATGGAAGTCCGAGACTGTTTCGCTCCGTCGCGCCATCCTTCATCTGTGTCGGAAGTTGATTGAACCGAGATCATGGAACCAGTCTGACCAGACGCGGGGCGTCGGGACAGGGTCGAAAGTCCCAAGGCTGGCTCCCGAACGGGATCGGGTCATTCCCGCCATGGAGATTGGCGCGAACGGCCACACCGAAAGCCATGACCGACAGATCGTGATCTGGGCCGATGCCGATGACGTTCGGCCCTAGCGGACGAGGTAGTCAGAGCGCATGGTGGGGTCCACGAAACCAACAGGAGGAATAGTCATGCAACGTAAAGTCTTCGATTTCATAGCCAGCGCCGGTGGCGCCGTCATGGTGGTGGTTCTTGTCGTCGCTGGAGGTCTGCTGATGTGGGGCTACAGCTTCACCACCACGAGCGTCCACAACCAGCTAGCCCAACAGCAGATCACCTTCCCCACTACGGCGGCCTTTGCTCACGCCAAGGCCGGCACCGAGATCACCCCGGGGATGAGGCCTTACCTACTCAAGTACGCCGGCCAACCGTTGACCACCGGGGCTCAGGCTGAAGCCTATGCCGACCACTTCATTGCCGTGCACCTGGGTGAAATGCCACTCGGGGGCGTGTACGCCAACGTCAGTGCGGCTTCTCGGGCCAACCCCACGAACAAGGCTCTCGCGGCTGAGGTTCAGACCTCATTTCAAGGCACGACGTTGCGAGGTCTGCTGCTTGAGGCCTACGCGTTCTCAGAGTTTGGTTTGATCGCTCTGTGGGGAGCAATCGCCTCCTTCGTGCTGGCTGCGCTCATGGCGATCCTGGTTGGATTTGGGATCTGGCACGCGCGGCGCACTCCGGAGGACACCGAGATTCTGGTGCACTCGGAGCCAGAGCCCGAGCCCGAGCGTGAGCTGGTCACGGTCTAGTCCATCACCGCAACGACACATCAAAACAAGCGCCCCTCTGCCCGGTGCCGCCATCCGGTGGCCCGGGCAGGGTCGCGCCCAGCAGCTCGTGCAGCGGATGTGGTGAATGTGGTAGGGGTGGTAGTGGTGGCGATCGGCACCTGCCAGGACGATCTCGATGTCGCCGAATCAGAGATGCCCCCGCCAGCGGAATGGAGGGCCGTCCATTCCGCTGGCCTGGCGGCGAATCCCCGGTCGTCCCCCTTGGCCCTTCTCCCCACCCTTTCCAGGGCTCTCGAAGGTATGGGTCCTGATATGCCTGAGTTGCCTGATGTCCCAGGTGTCCTCGTGGGCGGCTCCGAAACGCCCGAGTCCAAACTCCAAAACGGCGGGCTCCCCCGGCCAGCCACCGTGCGTCCCACTCGCAGTGTCCAGAGAGGAAGGGGAAGTTCGCCTCTATCCGGTCCGTGGGCGCTGGTCCATGCTGGATGGATGTCGATGTACGTCGAACTCCTCTCGGCCGCCCTTGCTCGCGGCGATCGAGGGCAGATGAACGTCGATGCCGTGCACGCATCGGCTGTGATGTGCCGCTCGTGGATGCTCGCATCGAGAATGCGAGGGGATCGTTCAGCGGAACGGGAACTCGCCACAGAAGTTGACTATGACCGTTCGCTGATCAACCTGTGTAGGGCTCTGGGCATCCCGGCCGATTCGACTGGTTTCGCTCAGCCCGCACCCGAAAGGGCGCGCCTTGAAAAAGCGCTCGACGAAGCGGGTCAAGACCTGACGAGCAGCGGCGGAAGCGGATCGGACCGGACCAGTTAGGAGTTAGGACACATCGTCAGCGGCCCCGGTGGGCTTCCCTGCGGGGTGAAGGGCTGAGTAGACAGCTGCTTCGGTTCGGCTGGCCATACCCAGCTTGGCCAGGAGGTTGCTGACATAGTTCTTGACCGTTTTCTCGGCCAGAAACATCTCCTCGCCAATTTGGCGGTTGGTGTGACCATCGGTGATGAGATCCAAGATCCGGCGTTCTTGGGCGGAAAGCCCACGGAGCAAAGAGTCCTCTTCGGGAGCCTTTTTGATTCGCTCGACCACCCTTGCCACGGCACGAGGGTCCATGAGGGAGATGCCGGCGGCAACTTTCTTGACGTCCTCGACGAGCTCGCCGGCTCGGATTCGTTTGAGAACGTAGCCCGACGCTCCGGCCATCACGCTGGCGTAGAGAGCTTCATCGTCCGCGTAGCTGGTCAACATGAGGCAGGCCAGCTCGGGCTGAGCCGACAACAGGTCTCGGCAGACCTCGATGCCGCTGCCGTCCTCGAGCCTGACGTCCAAGATTGCGACATCAGGCTTGGCCAACGGAACCCGCGTCAGAGCCTCGGCCGCAGTTGATGCTTCGCCGACCACTTCGATCTCGTCGTCAATTTCGAGCAGTGATCGGACGCCCTGTCGGACCACCTCGTGATCGTCGAGGAGAAATACCCGAATGGCCACGGATCCATTGTGACAGCAAAAGACCATTTTCTGCCGCCGAGGACTCCGATGACGACGCGCCACGGCGGAGCGGCATCGGTCCTGGGTACGATTCTGCCAGTGCCGTATCGAAGGATAAATGACGCTGCCAAACTTCAGCGATTGGTGGCGGCCATCCTTATGATCGAAGCCGATGTCGACCTCCCTGAATTGCTTCGCCACCTGGTTGAGGAGGCGCGCGATCTGGTCGGGGCCCGCTTCGGGGCGCTCGGGGTCCTGAACGAGGCCCGCACAGCCCTGGACCAGTTTGTGACGGTCGGACTGAGCGACGAGGAGGAAGGGCAGATCGGGGCCCGGCCTACCGGGCGGGGGGTCCTTGGACTCCTCATCACCGATCCCGCAGCTCTCCGCTTGGATGATCTTCGCTCCCATCCCGACAGCTACGGGTACCCGGCTCATCACCCTCCGATGGATTCGTTTCTCGGAGTTCCCGTAAGGGTCAGAGGACAGGTCTATGGGAATCTCTACCTGACCGACAAAGTGAACGCCGACGCCTTCAGCGAAGAGGACGAGTTCATGGTGGGGGCGCTGGCCCTGGCCGCTGGCGTGGCGATTGAGAACAATCGACTCAACGCGACGGTGAGCCTGCTGCGCATGTTGGAAGACCGAGACCGGATCGCCCGTGACCTTCACGACCAGGTCATCCAACGCATTTTCGCCGTCGGCATCTCGCTCCAAGGCGCCACCCGGATCGGGGGGCCCGTCGAGATCGTCGACCGTGTCAACCAGGCGGTCGACGATCTCGACGCCACCATCGACCAGATCCGAACAGCTATCTTCGACCTCGAAGACGGGCTAGGAGACCGGGGACTACGTCGCAGCATCCTCGACTTATCCACCCAGATGACCCAACTACTCGGATTTCGCCCTCAGGTCAGCTTTCATGGGCCGGTCGAGGGTGCGGTCTCCCAGCGGGTGGCTGACCATGCGCTGGCGGTCCTACGCGAGGCACTCACCAATGTGAGCAAGCACGCGCACGCCACTCAAGTTCATGTCGGGGTCACTCTCGGCGAGGAGTTGCGGATTGAAGTGACTGACAATGGGGTAGGCGCAAAGGTGCGGGAAAGTGGCGCCACGGGCCAGGGAAGGGGACTGAGAAACCTGCGCAACCGGGCCGAGAGGCTTGGCGGCAGCCTCGAGGTTGAAGAATCCGATGAGGCCGGGACGCATCTCGTCTGGCGCGTGCCTTGCTAACCAGGCTGTGTCGCCCATCGAGATCGCCATGCGGGCCAAATTGGCCCCAGGGGCAATCACCGAGTCGGCGCAAGGCATGAGCCGCTGACCATGGTGGCCGTCTGGGTCGCGCTCGTTCCCGTGGCCCAGCCGCGGACTGTATTGCTTGAATGGGGTCCTTCGTCCCTATCGCAGGCCGTCCTTTCGCGCCACGATGGGGAAGGAGGTGATTGAAGTGACCCATCTGAACGACGTCACCATCCCTCGCGAGAACCACATCCACGTGGCATTCGGGAGTGATGGCTCGCGCTGGGCTGGTCGCGCTGGTCGCGTTGGCTCGCCTTCCAGTTCCACTGAGTTCATCGACGCCGAGGAGTTCAGGTCAAGCCCAGACCACTCTTGTTCATTGCCCCCGAACTACCCGATGGGATTCGACAATGACGTTGTGTGCTCGGGGAACATCACCATTCACATCCGACCCATCCGACCCGACGATGCCCCGCGACTGGCGGCGTTCCATCGTCACTTGGCCCCTCGCTCGATCTATCTGAGGTTCTTCTCTTTCCATCCGTATCTCTCGGACCGCGAGCTCGAGACTTTCACGTGCGTCGACTATGAAGACCGATTGGCACTCGTGGCCGAACTCGATGGTCAGTTGGTTGCGGTGGGTCGGTACGATCGCACACCTGACAGCACCGAGGCTGAGGTGGCCTTCGTGGTGGCTGACGATTTCCAGCGCCATGGAATCGGCGGGCTGTTGCTCGACGAGCTGGCTCGGGCCGCCCTGGAGAGGGGTATCACGACCTTTGTGGCGGACACCCTGCAAGAGAATCACGCCATGCTCGATGTCTTCTTTCATTCTGGGTTCCTCGTTTCGACGGGGTGTGAGTACGGCACATTGACGCTTCGCTTCCCGATCGAACCGACCGAGGCGTATTGGGCGGCGGTTGACTGGCGGAAGAAACTGCGCCAGGAGCCAAAGTCAGTATTTCGACCAGCGCTTTGCGCGCAGCGCGATCAATGCTGATCGTCGGCGGACCGACCGGAGCTTCCGAGCACAACGGAGGGCCGTTCCATCCCGAACAACCAAGGCGCATCGACGCAGTCATGGCCGGCGTATTCGACCTACACCTTGGCGATGAGCTGCTCACGGTCGAGGCGCCGCCGGCGAGTCGGGAAGAGCTGGCTCGGGTGCACACGTCCAACTACCTCGATGAGCTCGAGGACTTCTGCCTGAGGGGCGGGGGCAACCTAGACGCCGACACATTCGCCGGTTCGGATTCGTGGACCGCCGCGAGTCGGGCGGCAGGGGCGGGACTGGCTACCATCGAAGCCCTCCACCAGCACGACCAAGCCGTAGGCTTCGTTGCGGCGCGCCCTCCAGGTCACCATGCCACAGCCGATCGGGCCATGGGTTTTTGCCTGCTCAACAACGTTGCGGTGGCGGCGGCCTCCCTTACGGCTCAAGGGGACCGAGTCCTCATCGTTGACTGGGATGTGCACCATGGGAATGGGACGCAATCGATCTTTTGGGACGATCCCAACGTGCTCTATGTCTCAACCCATCAATGGCCGCTCTACCCGGGCACGGGAAAGGCAGCTGAGATCGGCGGTTCTGCGGCACGGGGCCTGACGGTGAACATACCGGTACCGCCCGGCGCGACCGGAGACATCATCCGCATGGCCTTGCATGAGGTGGGGCGACCAGCAATTGAGCGGTTCGCCCCGGACTGGGTGCTGATCTCATGCGGCTTCGACGCTCATCGCGCGGACCCGCTGGGGGAACTTGCGCTTTCGGATGGCGACTTCGCCTCGTTGGCCCAACTTGCGGCCCAGTACTCGCCGCGGCCAGGACGCCTCGTGTTGTTCCTCGAGGGTGGCTACGACCCGACTGCCCTTCGGACTTCAGTCACCGCCACCTTGAGCGCACTTCTCGGGGGTTCCGACTCGATCGAACAGCCGACGAGGGATGGGCCGGGACGTGAAGACGTTGAGGCCGCTCTGTCCGCTCGTGGGCGCGCCCTTGCGGCGGCCGCCGTGGACGATGCGGCTGTGAGGTCTCAATAAGGAACCGGGTTGCGATGGGATGCGACGGTTGGACCTTCGATTCACGGTCCGCGCACGACTCCTCGGTGCGCAACACGTCGGAGCAGCCATGAGGAGGAGGTGCGACGAGCGATTCACGAAAATTCACCGGTGCTGAACGGATGGAGGTGTGGGGATCGAATCAACTCGGGTGAGCCGATTCCGTCCATCGCTTCGTGATTCTTCGGTTGCCCGGGCGCCATCCGGTCGCTGCAGCTCCGCCCGGAGGTGCGCGTTCAGGCACGATCCGTGCCTGGCGTCCCTCGCCATCAGGCCAAAGGCTTAATATATGTTATTTATTTCCTGAAATCATGTACAGTATTGTTCATGTTGACAAAAACATTTGGCAAACGCCACTCATTCAGGTTGGCCACGGCCGGCATCGTTGCACTCGCATTGGGCGGAGGTGTGGCGCTGGTTCTTTCTGGGCCGGCCCTAGCCGCGAACGTGTCCGTCGGACAGTGCAATGGCATTAATGACACGCCGGGACTGACGACGACATGCGATGTCGTGATCATCAATAATTTGACCAACAACCCGGGGACAACGGGCTCGTCTGTCACGCTGAACGGCGGGATACCCACGACCTCAAGCGATCTTGTGACCTCGGTGCTGCAGTGCAACAACTCGGGCAACGGTGGCGGCGCCACAATGACGTGCAACGTGTCAATCACCAACAACATCGCAGTCAATGGGCCGGGTGCGGCGTCGGCGGTAACGGTCGACCAGTGCGTCGGTTCGGGTGGCCCCGCCGATGGCTCCTCCGGTGACCCCTTGGGGCCCCCACTGCCGGGAAACCCGGACCCCTGCACCCCCTTCCCCGCGACCACCACCGGTGCCACGATCACCCAGTGCAATGGTTCGGCCGTTGGCGGCGGTCTCGTTGCCCCATCGACCTGTGATGCCTCCGGGACGGTGAGTTCGTCGCTGCCCGTGACGGTCAATCAGTGCAACAACTCAGTTGACGGTGGCGGCAGCATGATCAACTGCGCGACGACGATCACGACCAACGTTGTCGATACCACGCCCACCGGAGGTACAGGGGGTACGGGTGGCACCGGCGGTACGGGAGGTACGACTGGCGGCACAAGCGGTACGACAGGCGGCACTGGCGGTACGGCAGGTGGCAGTGGCGGTGCGGCGGGCGGCTCTACCCCAGCTGGCGGCACGGCCGCCCACGGCAGCGGCGGGACGGCAGCGGGGTCCACGTCCGGGTCCGTCATTCCCCTCGGCGCTCCCCATACCGGCTTCGGTGGTGCAGCCCATGCCCCCTTTGATGTCCTGATCGCCCTGGGCGCGCTGGCCCTGGCCGGGTCGGTGGCCGCATTCGCCACCGCTATGCCTCGGCGTCGTCGCCTCGCCAGCGGGGAGGGATCCAGCGGGTCTTCATGACCCAGGATTTCCACGTTGGATCGAAGCGGTCAAAGTCATGGTTGGTCGTGGCCGCTGTTCTGCTACTGACTGCCTTCCGGTCGATCACCGCGAGCCCCGGGCGCCGCCCCCATCCTCGATCGTCCCTCCCGCCCTCCCCAGCGGAGGAGCGGTCTGCGGAATCGAACTCATGGATGTCAGTGGCGGCAGTTCTCCTACTCATCGCCCTCCCGTCCATCACCGCGCGTCTTCGCCGGGGCGGCAACCATGCCCCGCCGCCCCGGGCATTCTCCCCGACGGCGAAGCGGTCCGCGGTGTCGAAGTCATGTTTGTTCGTGGCGGCGTTTCTCCTACTCGCGGGAGCCGCGGCAATCACCGTCGGTGTGCGGGGCGGCAACCATGCCCTGCCGGCTCCGGCGCCCTCTCCGACGGCCAAGAGGTTTGCGGTCGCCAAAACGCCACCGGCGGTGGCCACTCTTGCCACCGTGCGCTCCGTACCGACCAACTTGTCCATACCGGCGATCGGACTGTCCGTCTCGCTGTCGACCCTCGGCACGAACGCCGACGGGACGGTCCAGGTGCCCACCGACGTCCAGCAGCCGGGTTGGTTCCGACTGGGTCCCTCCCCCGGACAGGTGGGCTCGGCCGTCATCTTGGGCCACGTCGACAACTACACCGGCCCGGGGGTGTTCTTCCAGTTGCGGACGCTGGTCGCCGGTGATCAGGTGTACGTGACCCTGAGCGATGGCGACACCGCCCAGTTTGGGGTCAGCTCGGTAGCCATGTACTCAAAGCAGCAGTTTCCCGACCAAGGCGTCTACGCGTCGCACGGGTCGAGCGCGCTGCAACTTGTGACCTGTGGAGGAGTGTTCGACCACCAGACCGGCAGCTATTTGTCCAACATCGTGGTCTACACATCGCTGGTGGAGGTCACCCCGAGCGCGGCGTAGGGCCGGATCGGTCCACTGGTCCCACCCTGAGGACGAACGCACGCGTCAGTCGTGGATATTGGCGGCCACCACTGTGGCCAGGGCGACGGGACACTCCCACGTTCCCGCCGCGCCGTCCTGAAATCCCATGAAGTGCTCGACTAGGCACGACGCCACGGCGTCGATTGGACTCCAGGCCGTCCCGGCTTCAGCCGTTGCGACCTCATTCATGAGACTTGGGACGGCGTCGTTCTCAGTTTCCGCGTTGGCCAGCTCGTGGGCGACGAGAGCGAGCGAGGGTGATCCGGAAAAAACGGTCTGCGCGGCCCCGGCCGCCCCGAACGTGCAGCCGGTTCCGGCGCCGTTGCCGGGAATGGCACCACACTGCGTTGTCGTGTCCCCCATAGTCCAGGTCCAGGTAGCACCCGGGTCCACCCCGGCCGCTTCCACCTGGGCAACCAGTGCAGCGATGGGCGCCGTCGTCGGGGCGATCGCAGCAGGCGGGGGTGACGGCACCGGCGCGACTGCAGTTGGGGAAGTTGTGGTGGTGGGCGGCGGAGCGGGCGTCGCGGTCGAGGCGGTTGCGGGAGCGGTGACGGCGAGCGGGGCCCGCTCGGCCGGGTTGTGCACCGGAGCGGCGGTGCCGGCGGGAGGCGTCGAGGCCCGGGCAGCCTGTGTGCCTCCGAGCAGGCCGAGCGGCCGTACGGCGACGGCCGGGGCGGCGAGGAGGATCACCGCGACGAGGACGACGATGGACCATCGGCGCCGGTGGGCACCCAGTGCTGACGGGATCCAAACGAGCCCGCCGGGAAGGCGGCCCCCCCGGAGCGTCCGGATTTCGTGCTGATTCGGGGGGAGTTCGTCGATCCCCGTTTCAACCATGTGTTGAACTCTAGATCCTCAACACATGGTTGTCAACACATAGTTGAAGTCGGGAGCCCGGCGGGCTAACCTGGCCCTGTGGCAACGGACTTCGATCTGGTCGCCGACCGCTTGATCGAGACCGGTCGCCAGGAGGCAATCGCCGGGGTATCGGGCGAGCCGGAAGCGTCGCTCGCCACCCTTCGATTTGCCGATCACCTTCGACGGTCGGCCGAGCGTCTATCCAAGGCTTCAGCGGAGAACGCCCGGCAATACGGAGCAAGTTGGCGAGCGATCGGTGAGGTCGTCGGTGGGATCACCCCGCAGGGCGCCGAGCACCGATTCAGTGCCGCAGCCAAGGAGCGCCGGTCAAAGGCGTCGAAGGTTGTGTGGACAGGGAGAGAACGCCGGGCAACGTAGGCAGCCATCCCGCAGGTCGTGTTGGCCTAGCGGTGGTCAACGGGGGCCTGGAGATCCCCGAACCATTGATTCGGCTACCAATGGCCCTTCATGCCCCTCTGATTCCACGAGTAGAGAGAAGCGAGCGGAGACTGCTCAAGCGAGGATCTCTCTAGCCGAGGATCTTGGCCTTTTGGGCGGCGAACTCTTCCTCGGTCAGCGCGCCCTTCTCCTTCAGGTCGGCCAGTTTGGCCAATTGGTCAGCACTGCTGCTGCCGGCCGTTTCCTGCACGTAGGCGTTGAAGGCTTGCTGTTGGGCCTGGGCGGCTTGTGCGGCCCGCTCGTGCATCTTGCCGCCGCGGGCGATCAGGTAGATGAAGACACCCAGGAAGGGAAAGATGATCAGGCCGATCACCCACAGCGCCTTGGCCATTCCGCCCAGGTCGTGGCTGCGGAATATGTCGAGGAAGACCACGAAGATCAGGTAGATCCAGATGAAGAACAGGAAGACCTCGAGCATCGTCCAGAAGATGTCGAGAATGGGATAGGTGCTGGCGAGCATGGCGTGGATCTCCTCGTGCCGTCGATGGCAATAGCCGTGATGGGACTGCGTGCACGTTACCTGGTCGCAGCCGGTGGCCGGGGGACTGGAGGCACCTACAGGCAGCCGTAGAAGGCGTCGATCAGCGCTTGATTGCGCGGGTTCTGCCAACGGGGGCCCATGGTGTTGATGGCGTAGCCGAAGGCCACCGAGGCCTCCGGGTCACAGAAGCCCAGCGAACCGCCGGCGCCGAAGTGACCGAAACTGCCCGGATTGGGACCCAGCGTGCGCTCGGGTTGGGTGAGCTGAAATCCCAGGCCGAATCGGGACGGCCGGTGCAGGATCAGGTCGTTGCCGCACACGGCTTCGTCGACCGCTTCGGCCAACGGGGCGGCCGCCACGATGTCAATGCCGTCCAGGCGTCCACCGGCGGCCAGGGCCTGGTAGATCCGGGCCACGCCGCGCGCCGAGGCGTGGCCGTTGGTCGACGGCATCTCGGCGGACCGCCACTTTGCCGTGTTGATCACGCGCGACCCGGACAACGTCGGCGGATTGAAGTAGGCGTGATGCTCCATCAAGTCAGCTTCGGACAATTGAGCCTCGGAGATCCCGTTGGACGGTGCCGCGACCGGCCGATCGACCAACCCGAGGAAGTCGGCCACCCGGCCCAGTTCGGCCCGGGGCACCCCGATGAAGAAATCCGCCGCGAGGGGGCCGGTGATCTCCCGGCGCACCATCGTCCCCAGCGAGCGGCCGCTCGTGCGACGCACGACCTCTCCGACCAGGAACCCGAAGGTGTTGACGTGGTACCCATGCGCCGTGCCCGGCTCCCACCACGGGGCCTGCGCGGCCAGCGCCGCGCACATGGCGTCCCAGTCGAAGACGGCCTCATCGGGCAGCGGCTCCCTCACGGCGGCCAGCCCGGCCTGATGGCTGAGCAGTTGCCGCACCGTGATGCGGGCCTTGTCCTGCGCTCCGAACTCGGGCCATACCCGGGCCACCGGATCGTCAAAGGAGAGCGCGCCCTGCCCGACCAGGCGGGCCACACACAGGGCCGCCACCGCCTTCCCCACGGAGAAGACATTGACCAGGGTGTCCTGCTCCCACGGCCGGCGGCGGTCGCCGTCCCGCCAGCCGCCCCACAGGTCGACCACGACCGAGCCGCCCACCGCGATGCACACCGAGGCCCCGACCTCGCCCCGGGTCGAGAAGTTCTCGACGAAGGCGTCGCGGACCGCCACAAACCCCGGACCGACGGTACCGCCGACGGGAACAGGACGTTGGAGGGCCACCGCGTGAGATTACGGGCCCTACCGGGTGGCGCCCCAGCTGATGCAGGGCATCTCAGTTCCCTTGGCGGTGGGAGGCTGGAAACATCAGCTGGGGCCGCTCGCTCCGGCAAATGGCGACCGGGGGGGGCCGATCGCTTACTCGGGCTGTACCCATCCTGCGGCAGGGCTAAACATCGAGCTCGGAATCGACGATCCCGCAGGTCAGACGAGCGGTTCCACCTGATCAGCGGCGGACACCACGACGAGCAGCTCACGGTCGCGCTCATAGGAGAGGAGCCGACCGGCGGCCGGCAGGCTCAGCCAGCGGAGCTCATCGACCTCCTCATTGACCGAGAACGTACCCCCCTCGGCGGCCATCACCCAGTAGGCCACCACTTTGGGGCGGCCCTTGCGGTCGGTGTACTCGGTGTGCCCGATGAAGCGCAGGAGCCGGCAGGCCAAACCCGTCTCCTCCTGCACTTCTCGTTGGGCCGCTTCCTCGTAGGTCTCGCCCTCTTCGAGCTTGCCCTTGGGAAAGGACCAATCCGACTGGGCCGGGCGGTGCACCAGCGCGATCTGCAGGTCGCCCCCGCTCCGCCGGACCAGCAGACCGCCGGCCGCCTGGACCACCTCGGGTGGCGTCGGGGGCTCAACCGTCACCGCATGCCGTCCCACCCCCTCCACCCTACCGCCGTGCCGGGCGAAAATGGGGCAATCAACGGAGGCCGGGAGCCATTCGGGGCCCGATCGCGCTCGCCCTGTAGCCTCACGCCATGGCTCGGGCGACAGGTGACGGAACGGCGTCGGGGCGCGACATGATGGAGATCGAGTGGCAGTTCGACGCGCTCGATCTGCGCCCGGTCGAGCGCTGGTTGTCGACCCTTCCGATGCTGTCCCTGGACGGTGAGGAACAGCTGACCATCACCGCCTTGGCCCGACCCCCGCGTCGGATGATCGACTCCTACATCGACACCGACGATTGGCGCATGGCGCGCGCGGGCTTCGTGTTGCGCACGCGCCGACGCGGGCGCCACGACGAGATCACCCTCAAGGACACCCAGTCGGCGCAGGCGGGTGGCCTACGCCAACGCCTCGAAATTACCGAGGAGCTGCCCGAGGACGGCGTGACTGCGCTGGGCCGTGACGGACCGGTCGGCCGACGGATGCACGCCATCGTCGGCCGGCGCCCTGTGCGTCAGGTCCTCCAGGTCCGCACGCGGCGGCGGCCGTTCGTGCTGCGCGTCGGTGGTACCGATGCGGCCGAACTGGCCCTCGACGACACCATGATCGTGGTGGGCAACGGCCAGCGCCCCATGCAGCTGCGCCGGGTGGAGGTCGAGGTGCTCCCCGAGTGGCAGGACGCGCTCGAACCGATAGTGCGCCAGATGCAGGCGGCGTGCGGCCTGCAGCCAGCCACGCTCTCCAAATTCGAAGCGGGTCTGCTCGCCCTGGGGGCGGTCATCCCGGGCCCGCCGGACCTGGGCTCGACCGACGTGGGGCCGGACGTGACCCTGGGTGAGTTGGCCTATGCCGTGCTGCGGCGACAGCTGGCCGTCCTGCGGGCCAAGGAGCCCGGGACGCGGTTGGGCGAGGACCCCGAGGAGCTGCACGACATGCGCGTCGCCACGAGGCGTCTCCGGGCGGCGCTGGATCTCTTCGTCGAGGTCCTGCCGGTACGGGCAGGGGTCTTTCGGAGCGAGCTCGGGTGGATGGCGGCGGCCCTCGGCACCGTGCGCGATCTCGATGTCCAACTCGAAGCCCTCGGCGCCATGTCCGAAACCGTGGCCGGGTGGGGAGACGTCTTCGGATCCGTCGACCACGACCCGTTGCGTGACCTCTCCGCCCTGTTGTGGAGTGCCCGTGACGCGGCCCGGGCCGACATGCTGGCCGCCCTCGACTCGCTCCGCTGGGACCGGCTCCTCAACGGCATGGCGACCATGGTGCAGCAGGGACCGTTGCGCCGGTCGGCGGCGGCCCGCCTCCCCGCCACCCTGGCCGTGCCCGATCTCGTGAACGCCCGGCATCGCGCCGTCATGAAAGCGGCCCGGCGGGCCAAGCGCACCGGCATCGCGGCGGACTTCCACCGGGTCCGGATCCGCTGCAAGCGCCTGCGCTACTCGCTCGAATTCACCGGCGAGCTCTACGGCGGGCGCACCAACCGCTACACCCGCCGCCTCACCGGGTTGCAGAATCAGCTCGGCCTGATGCAGGACGCCGAAGTGGCCGCGGCGCGACTGGCCGAACTGGCCCTCGGGGAGGCCCACCTCCCCGCCCCGACCGTCTTCGTGATGGGAAGTGTGGCCGAGCACCATCGGAGAGACTTGCGGCGGCTCCTCCGACGACTGCCGGACGATCTCTCCCGCGTCTCGTCGCGGGAGTGGCAGGACCTGGCGGCGGCGATGGATCGGCGCCGGCACGAGGCGCTCGCCCTCCTGCCACCGATCCGCCGGACACTGCGATCCGTCCCGGCGGTCCCGGTGCCGCTCCCGGTGCCGCTCCCGCTTTCGGCGACCCCGGCGGTCTCACCCGACATCCACCCGGTCCCCCCTCCCCCGGTCATGCCGACCCGACCGACCCCGAGCGCGGGCGCGGGCGGTGCCGAGAACCCGGCCTGATCAGGCCAGCGGAAACGGGTCCTCGCCCACGACCAGGTGGGGGTGTTCGGTGAGGACGAAGTGCAGGCTGTCCGTGTCGAGGAAGGTCTCGATGTCCTGCCACATGACCGAGAAGTCGGGCTCGCCCATGTGGGCCCGGTATTCGTCCATATTCTCGAACCACTGCACCGTGACGCCATCGAATCCGGGGTCGTCGTCCCCGCTGTAGTCACTCAGAGGGCGGGGGTGCTGCTCATATCGAACCACGTGGCGACCACTCTGGCTGGCCGCAATGAGCGGGCCGTGCACGGTCCGCCAGTGCTCGTGGAACTGCGCCGGCGTGAGGCCCTTCTTGCGGCGCAACAGACACGTCAATCTGACCATGTGGCCTCCTCGGACCTCGGCGGGGGGCCGAGTCGCTGCGGGCGCAGCGACTCCCGGGTGCCCTCCCGGCACAGTAGGCCGTTCGCGGGAAGGGAGCAGGCCGAGCCGAATCCGTCAGTGACGCTCGTGTCAGGACGAGCGGGTCAGGGAGTCACGCAGACCGACGCGCCGACCGGGCCGATCGGAAGTCCGAGTCCGCCACCGGTGGGGACCGGGAGGGCGGGCGTGCTGACGCAGATCGGTGCCCCACCCGAGCTACCGGATCCAAGGGATCCACCGGATCCACTCGTTCCCGTCAGGCTCGAGGTCAGGCTCGACGTCGCGTTGGTCACCACTCCGGTGAGCGGGGTGGTCACCGTCGCCAACCCGGAGTTCGGCGCCGGGACGGAACTGGCGATGCCGGTGACGGTCTGACCGAGGCCGGCGACCGCGCCAGAGAGCCCCAGTTGGCTCACGATCTGGGTCACGGGCGGGGAAAGGGCGAAGGGCAGTGGCACCGCAGGAGTCGTTATGCCGCCGACGACCCCCGCTGGCAGGGGACCGCCGCCACCGGCCCCGCCGCCGACGGTGGTGACCGGCGCCGATGCGGACCCCACGGGCGATCCGTCGTTGGTGGTCGAGGGGGTCACTGCGCCCGAGTCGGCCGGGCCAAGCGCCAGTGTGCCGAAGCGGAACGGCGGGTTGGTGGGGCCCGGGGAGGCACTGCCCACGCTGCCCAAGGGGGCGCTCTCGTGCGACGTCGTCAGGGAATGGGCCGCGGCGGGTGACACGGCGACGTCGCTCCCCAGCCCGCCCATGAAGGCCCCGAGAGCGGCGAAGGCGAGTCCGCCCGAGGTAATCACGGCGATGCTCCGGAAGCGGGGCGTGCCAAAGATGGTTCTGGCCGCGGCGTCCGCCCCGTGGGCTGGGTCGTCGACGGCCCCGGACAGGAACTCCGCGTGCACCGGTTGGTCATACATCTCGTCGAAACTCATGGGTCAAACCCCTTCGTCCTCCTCGGGTCCCCCGCGACCTTTCCCCTTGAAAACGGTTGCGGCCCGTGAGTCTTGCGTTCCGCCCGCCCCGAGATCGGGAAAGTTCCGTCGTCAGGATCCGGCTCCGGTCCGTCACGTGAATTGCCAGCTCCCGATCGTGACCTGTGTCCCGTGAACAGGGAGGGTGGCCGTCTCGGCGTACTCGCCCGGGTCAGCACCACCCGAGAGCGTCACCGTTGTCCGCAACACCACTTGGGTGGGGCTGCCTCCGGCGGAGTCAATTTCGACGTTCAGGGGCGAGTCGTGCCCGACCACGGCGGCTCCGGCCAGTTGCGGCGGCATGGCGACGCCGGGCGCGATGGCGGACCACCATGCCTGCTCGTTCTGAGATCCGGCGTGGAGGCCGCCGAAGTAGGCCTCGAGCGCCGCCGCCTCGAGGGCCAGAGGGCCGGGTGACTGCGCGAACCCGATGGAGGCATCGACCAGTTCCATGGTGCCCATCGGAGCTTCGTTCTGCTGGAGGGTCAGGCCCTGGGCCACCAGCGCCGTGGGCGCCGGTACGGCGTAATTCACCGAACTCGCCCCGGCGGTGAGGGCCCGGCCGCGACGGAGACTGGTGCCCTTTGTCGCGGCCGAGACCTCGGTGGCCCGGACGAGGAGCCGCTGGGAGGTGAAGAAGAGCGCGTTGGGGGGAAAGCAGGTATCGAGGACCAGGCTCGGCCCGGTGGTGCCGGAGACGTCGGAGCCGGCCGCCACCACCTGCTGTGCGCTGACGGAAAACGTCACGGTGTTGCAGGCCGTCTGATAGGTGATCATGTCACCGGGCTTCAGCTCGTTGAGGTGGACGAAGTAGCTGACATCGTGCGCCAAGAAGACGGAGGCGCCGGCCACGCCGGGCCAGACCGATTGCGGGTCGTGTCCCACCGCGACGTTGAGCTCTTGATCGTCGGTTCCCTCCTCGACCGGCGCGGTGAGGTGCAGCGCCGGGACGTGCAGGATCCCCGAGAGCTGACCGGGTTGCTCGCCGCTGACCAGGCAGCCCGCCCCGTGACCCTTGGCCGCGATCTGGTCCATGGCGGCGTGCTCACCCTTGAGGAGGACCTGCGCCGCGTGATGGGCATGGACCTGCCACGCCACGGCGTACGCGCCGATCCCGATGGCCGACCAGATCAGTACCACGCCCAGCGCGGTGATCGACCACTTTCTTAGCGGTGCCATGGGCCCGAACTCTCTGCTGGCCGCGCCTGCTCGGGACGGGATTCCGTCATCCCGTCCCGAGCGGCTTGCAGCTTCGGTTCCCGCTGCAACTTGTTTCCCCTATCCAGATCCTCCGAAGATCTCTTGGTGTTTCCTTTCTGGCGCGTCAACCGACACGCTGGCTGTTGTCATGGTTCGTCTTAGGGAGAGGGAGACTGCCGCCGGGCCGGCCCCGAGACCGGAGGGGGAACGGAGGAGGTCCCGGAGGCCGGGCCCGGTGGCGGTCCACCTGTCGACCCCGTGGTCGAGTGGCGGCTGGTGGGAAAGAGTGTGCGGGCGGCCGAGGCGATGCGACGCCGTGAGACCAGGACGAGTCCGGCCAGCCCCATGCCGGCCAGCAAGATCATCGGGAGCGGGCCGGCCCAGAACTCACCGGTGTGCACCGTGGTGACATTGGGCACCGGCGGGGCCGCCGCCTGCGTGACCGGCGCGGCGATCGTCGTGGCCGCCGGCGCGTCGTCGGCCGAGGTCCGTGAGCTGGCGAGGTCGAGACGGATGCCACCGCTGATGCCGGTCAGGAGGTTGAGGTCGACGCTGCCGGCCTGGGCCGATCCGGAGCCTTGCCCCGGGGTGGCCGAACCGCCGCCGATCTGAATGGTCGACGCCAGAGGCGTGCCGGCGAGGATCGGCGTTTGTCCAGTGCCCTGACCGATGCTCACGGGCACGCCGGCCAAGGTCACGCTGACCGCGGACGGGTCGTCGGACGCCGTGACGGCGCCCGTGGTGCGGTCAACCGCGGTGGTCGCCGAGTTGTGGCCCAGGGTGATGGTGGCCAGCGGGGATCCACCGAGGAGTCCCGGGAGGAGATCGATGGACGTGCCCGTCGTCGTCGTGCTGGCCGTCTCGATGGTGTCGCCGGCCGAGTTGCTCGACGTGGCGATGGTCGAGGTGGACGTCCCGAGATGGACGGTGACGAGGTCGGCCACGCTCGAGCTGGAGATGTTCTCGAGATCCGCAATGAGCGCATTGAGCGCCACCCCCGCCGGCGTCGGTAGGGCCGCGCCTGCGCTGGAGTTCACGGTGTTCAGCAGCGTCTGCACCGGGCCGAGCAGGCTGGTCACGGTCGGGGTGGTGGTCGAGGAGATCGGTGCGGTGAGGGCGGAGAGGTTAGACCCGAAGGTGATCTGCGGGAGAGAGCCCGCGCCCGAAGCGGCGGGATTGCCACTCCGGTCTTGCGACGCCGTCGCTTGACCACAGGCCGAGCCGACCGTGGCCACGACCACCGGAGCGGAGGGGAGAGGTCCGCACACCTGTGCCGGCGCATCGGTCCCGCCCGCCGTGTCCTCGGTAGCGGTGGCCGTCGAAATTCCGAGCGGCGTGGTGGTGCCGGAACCCGTGGCGGTCGGGGCCTTGCCACTGCCCGCTGCGGCCGACGAGGCTGCGCCGCTGATGGTGGGGGCGCCGGGGGCATTGAGGGTCAGCACGGAACCGGTGGCCGACACGTTGTAGGTGCCGGGCCCATCCGCCGCGCCGGCGCTCGACGTGAACGCGGCGATGGCAACGGGGACGACGAGGGCGAGAGCAGCGACCGCGCTAAGACGACTCCGATCCCTCATGTGCGCGCTGCCCCTTCCCTCCCCGTCGCCTACCGGGTACTCCTATCCAGAGGTGAAACGGGTCGAGACCGGGAACCTTGCGCCTCCCCGGATATTTCACCGGGCCTCACGGCCCCTGGGGTGCGCACCGGTGTCCCGTACGCTGACCGGTCATGGAGTCGGCACTGCTGGGGACGATCTCCTTCACCCCTCTTCATGAGGTCCTGTTGGTCTTGGCGGGTATCGGTGCCGGCATCTTCAACGGGGTGGCCGGTGGCGGGAGCCTGATCTCGTTCCCGGTGCTCCTGGCGCTCGGCCTCTCCCCGCTCACGGCCAACATCACCAACACCGTGGGCATCTGGCCGGGCTATCTCGGGAGCGCCGCCGGGTTCCGCGACGAGATCTCCGATCAGATGGGCCAATTCGCGCGCCTCAGTCCGGTCGCCGTCCTGGGCGCCGTGGCGGGCGCCGCCCTGCTCCTCACCACTTCGTCAGCCGATTTCACCGCCATCGCGCCCTGGCTGGTTCTGGGCGCGTCCCTCCTCTTTGCCGCCCAGCCCCTGTTGCGCCGCGCCCTGCGCGGCTCGGGCGGCCCCGCCCGGACCCACCCCGTGCTGCTGATGACCGGCACGTTCGCCGCCTCCGTCTACGGCGGTTACTTCGGCGCCGGCTTGGGAGTCATCCTGCTGGCCATCCTGGGCTTGTGCCTGCCCGATTCCATCACCCGCACCAGCGGGTTGCGCACCGTCCTGTCGATTCTGGTCAATGGCGTGGCCGCCCTCGTCTTTCTCATCCACGGCGGCCTGGTGTGGAAAGCCATCCTCTTCCTCGCCTTGGGCAGTGCGGTCGGGGGATGGGTCGGAGCCAGGGTCGCCCTCTCCATCTCGGCCAACGCGCTGCGCGCCGTCGTCGTGGCGGTGGGGCTGGCTACCACGGTGAAGCTCCTCGTCTGACTCGGTCCGGGAATACCCGACCAAGTCGCTACGTTTTATGTGTCATGGCCGGTCGCAACGCACTTTTCAGTTTCCCGAATCCCGTGAACGAGGTGGCGGCGCGGGTGGTGGCCGGCGGTGTCATGGTGCTGGCCCTGGTGACCCTGGTGGGCGATCTGCCGGCGCTGCTCATCCCGCTGACGCTCGGTTTTTGGGCTCGGGTCCTGACCGGGCCGACGCTGAGCCCGCTCGGGCAGCTGGCCACCCGGGTCGTGGCGCCCAGATTGACCACGCACCCCCGCCTGGTACCCGGTCCGCCCAAGCGCTTCGCCCAGGGCATCGGGGCCGCGGTGACCACGGCCGCCACCGTGAGCTGGTTGGCCGGTGACTGGTGGATCGCGCAGATCCTCCTGGGCTTGATGGTGGCCTTCGCCTTCGCCGAGTCGGTGCTCGCCGTGTGTGTGGGTTGCCAGATCTTCGGCGTCTTGATGCGCCGCGGCGTGATCCCCGAGTCGGTCTGCCAGGAATGCGCCGACATCGGCCGCCGCGTTCCCGCCTAGTCACGCGACCTAGTCGGACGAACTAGTCGGGCGAGTCGACCACCACCGGATAGTGGCCCGCGATGGCATCGGCCATGCGGCGTCGGTGGGCGCTCCAGGCCAGGTGGGCCGTGGCCTGCGTGATGGGCGCCAGCACAACGCTCGTCCCCGGAGCGCACTGGCCCAGCAGACCGTGGTCGACTGCGGCCACCACGGCCAGCACCGGGTAGCCGCCCATGGTGGCATGGTCGGGTAAAAGAATGACCGGATTGCCATCGGGCGGGACCTGGATGGCGCCGGTCACGATGCCTTGGGAATCGAGCTCGGTTATGGTCCCGGCGGCGAGCAGGGGCGCCGCGTCTCGTGGTCGCAGGCGAAGTCCGATTCGATTGCTGTCGGCCTCCACCGTGAAGCCCATGGAAGCCAATGAGTCCAGGGCGCCCGGGGCAAATCGCTCGGGGTGCGGACCGGGCACCACCCGAAGCACCACCGCCTCTGCGCCGGATCGCGCCGTCTGTGCTCCCGCGTCGACGTGGTCGCCCAGTGGCGGGCTGATCACACCGGCGGCGAGGTGGTCACCGGCGTGAATGGGGCCGGGGCCCAGACCCGAGAGGAGGTCGGTGGCGCAACTCCCGAGGAGGAGGTCGGGCCCGACAAAGCTCCCGGCGACCGCCAGGTAGCAGCGCAGGCCATCCCGGACCAGCCCCACGTCGAGTACCTGGCCCGCGCCCACCGGCACCACCTGGGCCACCGGCACCGGCTGGCCCTGCAGCCTGAGCTCGGGCCGCGCACCGACCACCGACACGAACGTCGGGCGGAGGCAACGCAGGGTCGGTCCCTTGGCGGTGGCCTCGAGCGCCACGGCATCGGGCGGATTGCCCACCAGCCGATTGGCCAGCTCGAAGGACGTGGGGTCGGCCGGGCCGGCGGCCGGCACCCCGATGGCGGCCATGCCGCGCCGGCCGCCATCCTGCCGCACCGTCCGCAGCCCGGGCTGGGTCACCACGAACACCGGATGCGCCGGCCGTTCGGGGGTCCGCGGGAGCCGGGCGTCGGCGCCGGGCGTCGACGGGGCGGCCATCTCGGCCATCTCGGCCATCTCGGCCATCTCGGCATCTCGGTCCGGGCGTCGAAGCGCACATGGTCGCCCGGAGCCAAGCGGGCATACGGGGCCACCCGGGCGTCGAAGAAGGGTTCGGCGGTCCGGCCGATCAGCTGCCAGCCTCCCGGCGACGCCGACGGGTAGACGGCGGCGTAGCCGTTGGCCAGGGCGATCGAGCCAGCCGGGACGACCGGTCGGGGACGCCGGCGCCGGGGGACGCGGGACAGCTCGTCGGGCAGGCCTTCGAGGTAGGCGAAGCCGGGTGAGAACCCCACCGCGGCCACGGTGAGGCGCGCCGCCGTCACCAGATCGGCCACCCGGTCCGGCCGGCAACCGGCCAGTTCTGCCACCTCGGCCAGATCGGGACCGTCGAAGACACAGGTCACGGTCACCACGATCTCCTCGCCGCTGCTCTCCTCACCCCGCCCTCGGTCGGGCCCCCACCCGGCGGCGTCGAGCTCGCGCAGCACTCCCTCCAGCCACGGGCGGTGCTCGTCGGGGTCGGTCCCGGGATCGAACGACACCATGACCGTGGCCAGTCCTCCCACCAACTCGCTGACCCGCGGCCGCCGTGACGCCTGGAGGGCCCTGGTCAGCGCCCGGGCCGCCACGGCATCGCGCACCCCGACCAGCAGCGCGTGGTCACCGAGGTGGCGAATCTCTCCCACCGGCACCGAGCGCGACCACACGTTGTGTACCTTCTCAGGGTTGCGGCCCCGGGGCCGCCACGGTGATGCCGGCCTGGTCGAGGGCGTGCCGGACGGCGACCGCCATGGCCAGCGCGCCGGGCGAATCACCGTGCAGGCAGAGCGTGTCCACCCGGTCGGCCAGGGCCAGGGCCTGGGTGGCGGCCAGACCGGGGTCGTCGTAGACCGCGCCCGGGAGCGCACGGTCCATGAGCGTGCCGTCGGCGTTGTAGGCCCGATCGCAGAAGCCCTCGCCGCGCACCGGCACGCCCGCCTCGGTCGCTGCCTCGCGGGCCGGTGCCCCCCACGGCAGCACCACGGCCGTGCCCGGCTCGCACAGGTCCCCCACCGCGCTCGAGCAACGTCGTGCAGGCATCGCCGCCCTGGGCCACCTCGCCGTACAACGCCCCATGCGGTTTGACCGACACCAGCCGCACGTCACAGCGCAGCGCCATGGCCAGGCAGTCGCCGATCTGGGCCCGCAGGGACCAGGCCAGTTTCTCCGGGGCCATGACCATGTCGCGCCGGCCGAAGCCCGGGCGATCCGGATAGGAAGGATGCGCCCCGACGGCGACGCCACCGCGGCGAGCCGCGTCCATGATCGCCCGCATGGACTCGTCGTCCCCGGCGTGGCCGCCGCAGGCCACGTGCACCGTGGTGACGATGCCGAGCAGCTCGAGCTCCACCTGGCGGCCGAGGGGGTCGTCGGCCTCACCGACGTCGGCATTGAGGTCAACCGTCGGCGGTCCCACGGCCCTACCCGGCCTGCTGGGTGTCCACCACCACGCCGTCGCGCAAGGTCACGCTCTGGTACCGGCGGGTCGGGACGCGCGTGCCTCCCATGATCGCACCGGTGACATTGAGCGGGTCCGCCCCGGCCACCACGACCTCTTCGCCACTGGCGGCGTGGCGGTGCACCTTGACCAGCTCCGCGGCCGCATCGGGCAGGGCATACTGCTCGCCCGAGAGCCCGACCACGAAGCGGCCGCCCAGCGCGACCCCGCGAGCCTCGAGCCGCCGGAGCGCCCACACCACCTCGCGCCAGGGCACGTGGAAGGACTCCCGGCTCCACACCTCCCAGGCCACCACCCCCCAACGGGCCAGGAGTTGCCACGCCACGTCCTCCGCCAGCTCCTCGTTGGGCGGGACCATCGACGCCGGGCCGTCGGTCGCCTCGCCGGGCGGAGCAGGATCGACGGGCAGGAGAGACCAGCGTCCTTCTCCGATCCCGGTGCCGACCGGAGCCCGGCGCCGGGCCAGACCGGGCCGGCCGCCCCCCGAGCTCCCGGTGGGGCGGCGGTAGGTCCTGGTGCGCCAGCGGTCCCGGGCCGAGAGCAGTGAGCGCACGGCCGAGAAGGCATCCGCCGTGACGATGCCCCGGGCCACCAGATCCCACAGTCCCTCGTCCACCTCGGCCGGAAGGCGCCCGGTCAGGGGAGCCAGCTCGGGTCGGAAACACGCCCCGCGCTCGGCGAAGGGCCGCCAGCACGTCGGCCGCCGCGCCGACCTCGGGGTCGGCGGCGGTCGCCCCGGCCCGCACCGCCCGCAGCATCCACGGCAGGTCCTCACGGACGACGAAGGCCAGCGGGGTGGCCGGCGACGGCGTTCCCGGCCGCCCGGCCCGCTCGGCCCGCGGGGTCAGCCGGCCCCAGACCACCTCGCCCGAGAGGCAGAGCTCATCGAGCCATCGGGCGTCGTAGCCGGCGACCCGGGCCGGGAGGATCTGCGCCTCCCACTCCACCGCCGGCGCCTCGATCCCCTGGAGCTGTTCGAGCACGGCCAACAGACCGGCGCGCCCTTCCAATCTGGCCGAGGGCACGGCGTGCTGCCAACGGGTGAGGAAGCGCACGTAGTCGGCGATGGGCACCGGTGCGACCAGGCCTCGCCGGCGCTGCCGGCTGGCGCCGTGCAGTCGGACCAAGAGGTGCCGGGCGCACCAGCGACCGTCGGGCAGTTCGATGGCCGAGCCCTGGGCCTCCAGTCGGGCCAGTGCGGTGCGCGCCCGGGCCGGCGCCACCGGTGCTCCCCGCGGTGCGCCCGACGGCAGGGGCGCGTCGGCGGTGAGCTCGGCCACCGTGACCGGCCCGGCCAACTGCAGGTGGCCGCCGACACAGGCCGACGCCGCCTCGTCATCGGTCGAAAGCGACGTCGCCCCGGCGTTGCGCTCGGTGGCCACCCAACATCCCTCGACCAGGGCGGCGCGACCGTCGGCCTCCAGGGCGGCGAACCAGCGCGACCACTCCGCCACCGGGCGGGCCATCACCAGGGAGAGCAGCAGGTCGTGCAGCTCGTCGGCGTTGCGCAGTTCGGGGCGCACCTGGTCCAGCACCATGGCGACCGCGTCCGGGTCCAGCGCGTCCAGCTGGTCGGTCGGGACCGGGAGCCCGTTGGGCCCGAGCGCCCCCAGGCCCCGCTGCAGCGAGAGGGCGCGGGTCCGGCGCTCCTCCAGCGGCGCGCCGTCGAGGAAGGTGAAGGGGCGGCCGGTCAGGATCCCGTGGGCGAACACGGACGGCTCGGACGATTCCACCAGGTGGAGCTCGACCTGGCCCGACTCGACCTGCGACCACAGGTCGACCAGGCCTTCGACCGACAGGCCCTCGTGCAGGCAGTCGTCCACCGTCTGGCGGGCCAGGACGTGATCCGGGACCGAGAGCGGACCGGGCGGGGCGTTCTCCTGGCAGGCGGCCAGCCCGGGCCACACGGCGGCGAGAAGGTCATCGGCCTCCATCCGCTGGAGATGGATGGGCCGGCGCTTGCCGGCGCGGATGCGCGGCAGGACCAGGGCACGGTTGAGGTTCCAACGCCAGCGCGCCGCCAGCATGGGATGGAGCAGGACGGCCTGGGTCAGCACCTCCCGGGCCGAGGTGCTGGACAGCATCGACCGGACTCCGGTCAGCGGAAAGCTGTGCTGGGGGCCGAGGGAGAGCACCACGGTGTCGTCGTCGGCCGCCGCCTGCAGTTCGAAGTCGAACGACACGCAGAAGCGCTTGCGCAGCGCCAGGCCGAGGGCACGGTTGACGCGGCCGCCGTAGGGCGCGTGGAGGATCAGCTGGGTCCCCTCACTGTCGTCGAAGCATCGCTCGACCACGATCCTGCGGCGGGTGGGTAGGTGGCCCAGTGCGGCCAGTCCGGCTGCGCAGTAGGCCACCACCTGTTGCGCCACCTCCGTGGCCACGCCGGCGCGTTCGACCACCAGCCGGCGCGCCCCGTCGCCGTCGTCGGCGCGCAGGAGTGGCTCGAGCTCGGTCCGCAGATCACTGACGGCTTCGGAGAGCTCGGCCGTGCGGGCCGGCGCCTCGCCCAGCCAGAACGGCACCGTCGGGGGCAGGTCACCGGCGTCGTGCACCCGGACCGTTCCGACTTCGACCTTGGCCACCCTCCAGGAGTGGGTCCCGAGCAAGAAGATGTCGCCGGCCATGGCCTCCACGGCGAAGTCCTCGTGCACCGACCCGACCGTCACGCCGTCGGGATCGAGCACGACGCGGTAGTCACCGGTCTCAGGGATGGCGCCACCGCCGGTCAGCGCGGCCAGCCGCGCGCCGCGCCGGGCCCGCAGACGACCGTTGACGGCGTCATGGTGCAGGTGCGCACCCCGGTGCCCACGGCCCGTCTCGATGCCCCAACTGACCAGTGACACCACGTCGTCAAAGTCGTGTCGCTCCAGTCCGGCATAGGGCGCGCTGTGGCGGACCAGCTGCCACAGGGCCTCGACGTCGTACTCGTCGACCGAGGCCACCTCGGCCACCACCTGTTGGGCCAGGACGTCGAGGGGAGCCACCGGGGGCTCGAGCAGATCCAACCGGCCGGCGCGCACGGCGGCCAACAGGGCGGTGCACTCGACCAACTCGTCACGCGTCATCGGGTAGAGGCGGCCGGCCGGCGTCCCGTCGCGCTGGTGGTTGGCCCGTCCCACCCGCTGGAGGAAAGTGCCGATGGCCCGGGGCGAGCCGATCTGGCAGACCAGCTCGACCGGCCCGACATCGATGCCCAGCTCCAACGACGCGGTGGCGACCAGCGCGCGCAGGTCGCCCGCCCGCAGTCGAGTCTCGACGATGCGCCGTCGTGCCGCGGAGAGGCTGCCGTGGTGGGCCGCCACCAAAAGCGAAGTGTCCACGTCATCGCCGTGCCGCCCGTGGTCGCCGTCGTCGTCGCGCCCGCCTGGCCCGTCGCGCCCGTCGACCTCGCCGGCCAGGCGTTCGGCCAGCTGGTGGGCCACCCGCTCGGCCATCTTGCGGGTATTGACGAAGATGAGCGTGGTGCGGTGCTCCCTGGTGTGCGCGGCGATCTTGTCCAAGATGTCGCCGAACTGTCCCCCACTGGCCACCGCTTCGAGCTCGGAGTCGGGGAGTTCGATCGACACATCGAGGTGGCGGGCGTGGCCGCAGTCGATGATCACCGTCGGTGGACGGTCGTCGTGCACGCCCGAGAGCAGGCGGGCCACCACGTCGAGCGGGCGTTGCGTGGCGGAGAGGCCGATGCGCTGGAGGTGGCCGCCGGCTTCGGCGACCAGCGCGTCCAATCGCTCCAGGCTCAGGGCCAGATGGCTCCCCCGCTTGTCGCGGGCCAACGTGTGCACCTCGTCCACGATGACGGTGTGCACACCGCGGAACATGGCCCGCGAGGCCGGTGCGGTGAGGAGCAGGTACAGCGATTCGGGTGTGGTGACGAGCAGGTCGGGAACGTGCTTGCGCATGGCCGCCCGCTCGGCCGGCGGCGTGTCACCGGTGCGGATGGCCACCCGCAGTTCGGGGTCGACGTGTCCCAGGCGGGCGGCGATGTCCCGGATCTCGCCCAGCGGGACGTGCAGGTTCTCGTGCACGTCGACGGCCAGGGCCCGCAGCGGGGAGATGTAGAGGACGCCCGGCGACCCGGCCGGCGACTCGCCCGGCTCCGTCCCGGCCCTCCCGGTTTTCCCGTTCTTCCCGGCCTCGGCGGTCGCTGCGGCCTCGGCGGCCCGGTAGGCGGCGTCGATGGCTACCAGGAACCCGGTCAAGGTCTTGCCTGTTCCGGTGGGCGAGGCCACCAGGACGTCGCTCCCCGCCGCGATGTGGGGCCAGGCCGCGGCCTGGGGCGCCGTCGGCCCCTCGGGGAAGCGCCCGGCGAACCACTCGGCCACCGCCGGGTGGAACTCCAGTGGCGGCGCCAGCAGATCGGTCACCACCCCATTTAACCGGGGTGGTGTGACGCTGTCGCACGCGGCCTCCGAAACGGTGACTCAGAAGGGTCGGCGCCCCCAGGCGGCGATCATCGGCGGCTGGGCCAGATCGAGCCGTCCGGCCGCCACGTTGGCCAGGTGGCGCTCGATGTCCTCCTCCGTGGCCACACCGTGGGCCACCAGTTGCTCCCGGATCATCGTGATGGTCGCGGTCTCCAGCTGGGCGCACTCGGGCAGGGCCACCGGGAACGCGGCGTCGGCCCCCACCTCGCCCAGGCCGGCCGCCCGGAGCAGGCGGGGCAACGTGCGCCCGTAGGCCAGGTCGGCGCCCCGTTCGGCCATGAGGGCCCGGAAGCCGGTGCGCAACCTGTTGGCCAGCGCCTGGTCGGGCCCGAGATCCTCCAGACAGCTCAGCGGCTGGAGCGCCGGATCGGCGTCTTCGATGAACAACCAACCGCCGGGGCGCAGGGCGGCCACCATGGCATCGAGGGCGGGCTGGCGATCCGTCAGGTGCACCAGGACCAGGCGGGCGTGCACCAGGTCGAATTCCCCCTCGGGCCCTGGGCCGGCCGCCACGTCGTGCCGCCGCACCTCCACCGGTGGGCCGGAATCCGCCGCCGCCGCCCACGACACGTCGATGTCGGTGGCCAGGACATAGCCCTCGGGCCCCACCCGGTCGGCCAGGAACCGCACCACCGACGACCCGCCCGCCCCCACCTCCCAACAACGCCAACCCGGGGCCAGTCCGAGGGCCGCCATATGGCGGAAGGTCGACGGGTCGAACAGTGCGCCGAAGGCGGTGAACCGGGCCCCGGCTGCGGCTGCGGCGTTATCGAGGAGGTAGCCCCCGCCCTCGTCCTCGTCCTCTTCCTCTTCCTCTTCCTCTTCCTCTTCCTCTTCTTGCCCGCGTTATCGCCGTCGCCGGTCATCGGCGTGATTCCTGGGGCACCGTCACGTCCTGGGACGTCCCGGCGTAGCGGTCCAGCACCTCGGCCACTTCGGCCCGGCCCTCGTCGATCATGGTTGCCGTGCCCGAGAAGTCCCGGTACTGCGCCGAAGGTTCGCCGCCACCGCTGAACACCACCACCTCGACCCCGGGTGGGATGGCGGTCAGCTCTCGCACGAAGCGGGCGTGGATCGCCACGAAGAACGCGGTCAGGGCGGCCTCGGCCGGGCGCTTCGCTGGCCGAGGGTGGTAGTGCAGCGGGCCACAGAGCAGCACGAAGATGCGCGTACACCCGGCCGCCAGGGCCCGGCTGATGGGGACGTTGTTGACAACGCCGCCGTCGACCAGCACGTCACCGTCAATGGTGACCGGAGGGAAGATGGAGGGGATGGCCGACGAGGCCAGGATGGCGTCCACCGCGTTGCCGTGGGCGATCCATCGTTCGCGTCCGTCGGTGAGCGAGGTCGTCACCAGTTCGAACGGTATGGCGGCATCTTCGATCTGCTCGAAGTCGATGCCCGCCTCGATGATCGTCCGCAGCCCCGTGTTGGCGTGTACGGCCGGTCGCTTCTGCAAGAAGAGCCACGGTCCGTCAAGGGCGGAGCGGGGGAAGATGTCGTCCCCTTTGAGCTTTCGCCAGATCTCGGCCATCCGCTCGATCCCCTCGGGCGTCGGGTTGGAGGCATAGGCCGCCCCGTTGATGGCCCCGACCGAGGCGCCATAGACCCGGTCGGCCCGGATGCCCCGGTCGACCAGCTCGGCCAGCATTCCTATCTGCACCGCGCCCCGGCTGCCCCCGCCGGCCAGGACGAAGGCCGTCTTCGGGAGGGTCGGACCGGGCGAGGCGTTGCCTGTCAGGGACCGCCATCTGGTGGCCATGCGCTCCGACCAGCTCACGGATCGGAGGTGGGGGGCCCGTCCCCTTCCGCGACGGTCTCGGTTGTGGTCGGAGTCGTGGTCGGAGGGGCCGCTGCCTGCTGTCGGCTCCGCCAGGCCGCATAGCCGGCGCGGTCGTGGCGGATGGCCCAACGGGCCGTGAGGAAAAAGAGAGTCAGCAGGGCCACCACGAACAAACCGAAGGTGATGGCAAATCCAACGTTGGCCGCCACCAGCGGATGGAGAGCAGAAATCATGACACCCGTCAGGGTAGAGGAGCCTGAGCCGGCTCGGTTCTCGGTGCGTCACGCCGCGTCACGCCGCGTCACACCCTCCAGGCACACTGCGTGCATGGTTCCGGTCACCCTCCAGCCGCGTCGAGCGCCGCAACGTGATGGCCTCGTCGAGGTGGACCCCGGGCCACCTGCGCCGGCGAACACGAGCACGGCGAACACGAGAACGGCTCAGGGCGCCGTCCTGGCCCGGCTGCGGGATCGATCGACCCAACGACCCCGCTTCGACCCGGGCTTGGCCGGCGGTCTGCGGGCCTGGTTGGAGGACGGGGCCGGTGCGCTGGTCGCGCGCCGGGGGGACGGCGCACCGCCGCTCCACCTCGGGCCCCGACTTCTCCTGGGTCACGCGGACCAGAAGTCGTCGTCGCCCCAGAGAGAGGTCTACCCGAGCCAGGTCGTCACCTCGTATCTGGTCCACGCCCTCTTCCGCCAGCTCATCACCACCGGTTCGGTGGGAGACCCACTCACCGACGCGCTCGACGCCCTCGGTCTCCACCCGAATCGAGCCGGCCTGGTCCGCCACGTCGGCCGGTTGGATCGTCGGGCCAGAGCCGAACTCGGGGCCGAGTTGACCAACCAGATCGGGCACCTGCGCGAGCTCACTCCCCACTTCGCACCGGGCTGGCTGCCCCGCACCGACGACCGCGTGGCCATTCCACTGGCCGGGGGACGTGTGGTCCTCTGCGGGGTGTTCGACCTGCTGGTGGGCGCGCCGGACCCAGGCCAGGCCTCACTGTGCGCGCTCCAACTCACCTCGGGGGGGCCGTGGGCCTTCGCGCGCACTGCCTTGCACTACTTGGCGCTGCTCGAGACGCTGCGTCACGGGAACCCACCCTTCCGACTCGGCTTGCTCGATTCGGCCGTCGGTCGCTACGTCATTGAGGACGTGCAACAGGAGCATCTGCGAGCGATGGCTTCCCACCTGGTCACCCGACTCGGCCTCTTGGCCGGGGCCGATGACTGAGCTCGTTCGTCAGGCCGGGCCGGCCGGGCCGCCCGGGGTTCCAGCTGCGTCCGGGCTTCCGGCTGCGTCCGGGCTTCCGGCTCCCTCCCTCCTCACCGCCGCCCTGTTGCGCCCGTTGCGCGCCGACCACTGCCTGGTCTCCGGCGCGGAGATCGAGCGTCTCTCGGCCGAACTGGGCGACCTCGTGGCGCATCGACCCGGTGGACCGTTTCGCCTGACCGACTACCTCGTACGGACGACGCTGTGGCCGTCGGCGAGCCCGGGTCCGCCCTCACCGTTTGCCTGGTCGGCCGGCACGGCCCGGCGCGGCATCGGCCTGGCCGCCGTCCGCTCCCTGGTGGGGGGGACGACGCAATCACCGGTGGACGGTGTGGGCCTCGCCGTGAGCCGGGCCATCAACGATGAGGTGCGGGGGCGGGGGGCGATGTCCTCCATGGGGCAGTGGTTGATCGGCTTGACGGCCGCCGGACGTGCCGCCGTCCAGGCCGATGCCGTGACCTGGGCCACGCGACTCTGGACCAGTCTCGACTGGAAGGCCTTCGACAGCCCTCCCACCATCGGCCGGGACCACTGGTGGGACAGCCCACACTCATCCCTCTTGGCCATCCGGAGCCGCGCCGAGGTTCGGAGCAGCAGTACCGACGGCAGGGGGAACCCGGTCTCGGTGCACCTGGTCGTCCTCGGTGGGCCGCGCCGAGCCGCGGTCCGATCCGAGCTCAGCCTGGTGGCGCTGGCCGAGGCCCTGCGGACCGGCGACCCCCGGCCGCCGGGGCGAATCGTGGGGTGGTGGCCCGATTCGGGTCACTTCGTCAGCCTCGAGGTCGACCAGGTCACCCTCTCCCTGGGCGTGGCCACCGCGGCCCGTACCGTGGCCCTGCTCGGGACCCCGGAGCGTGGATCCGGGGCTGCGGCATGAGACCCCACTGACCTCGCCTATCGTTGTCACCCCCATGCAAACTCGAGATGACATTCGCAACGTGGCCATCGTGGCCCACGTCGACCACGGCAAGACCACCCTGGTCGACGCCCTTTTGCGCCAGACCGGCGCGTTCGGCGCCCACCAGGAGATGACCGATCGCGTCATGGACTCGGGGGACCTCGAGCGTGAAAAGGGCATCACCATCCTCGCCAAGAACACGGCCGTGCGCTGGGGCGGCGTCAAGATGAACGTCATCGACACACCGGGCCACGCCGACTTCGGGGGCGAGGTCGAGCGGGGGTTGAACATGGTCGACGGGGTCCTGTTGCTGGTCGACGCCTCCGAGGGCCCGCTGCCGCAGACCCGCTTCGTGCTGCGCAAGACACTCGAGGCCCGGCTTCCGGTGGTGCTGGTCATCAACAAGGTCGACCGGCCCGACGCCCGCATCGACGAGGTGGTGCACCAGGTCGAGGAGTTGTTCCTGGACCTCGATGCCGACGAGCACCAGATCGACTTCCCCATCCTCTACGCCAACGCGCGGGCCGGCTGGGTCAGCACCGAGAAGAACGTGGTGGGCGAGAACGTCAACCCCCTCTTCGAGGCCATCATCGATCACATCCCGCCCCCGCAGTTCGAGGCGGGGGCGGCGACCCAGGCCCTCGTGTGCAACCTCAGCGCCTCGCCCTACCTCGGCCGCCTGGCCATCTGCCGCATCTACAACGGCGAGTTGACCAAGGGCAGCGTCATCTCGTGGTGCAAGCTCGACGGCACCTTCGAGAAGGCCAGGATCACCGAGATGTACGTCACGGAATCGCTCGAGCAGGTGCCGTCCGAATCGGCCGGTCCGGGCGAGATCGTTTCGGTCGCGGGTCTGGCCGAGGTCACCATCGGCGAGACCCTGGCCGACGTCGACGACCCGGTGGCCCTGCCCGCCATCACGGTCGACGAGCCCAGCCTGGCCATGACCATCGGCATCAACACGTCGCCGCTGTCGGGTACCGACGGCACCAAGCTGACGGCCCGCCTGCTCAAGGCGCGTCTCGACTCCGAGCTCGTCGGCAACGTGGCCATCCAGGTGAAGCCGACCGACCGACCCGACCTGTGGGAAGTGCTGGGCCGGGGCGAGCTGCAGCTGGCGGTGCTGGTCGAGACCATGCGCCGTGAAGGTTTCGAGATGACGGTCGGCAAGCCGCAAGTCGTGACCCGCGAGATCGACGGGAAGACGCACGAGCCGGTGGAACGGGTGTCGGTGGATGTGCCCGATGACTATCTCGGAGTCGTGACCCAGCTGCTGGCCCTCCGCAAGGGCACCATGACCGAGATGGTCAACCACGGATCGGGGTGGGTGCGCCTGGACTACCGGGTGCCCGCCCGGGGACTGATCGGGTTCCGGACCGAATTCCTGACCGAGACCCGGGGCACCGGGATCCTGCACCACATCTTCGACGGCTGGGAACCGTGGCACGGGGAGCTGAAGACCCGTCGCAACGGTTCCATGGTGGCCGACCGACGCGGCCTGACCACCACGTTCGCGTTGATGAACCTCCAGGAGCGCGGCACCATGATCGTGGGGCCGGCCGAGGACGTCTACGAGGGCATGGTCATCGGCGAGAACGCCCGCCAGGAGGAGATGGACGTCAATCCGACCAAGGAAAAGAAGCTCAACAACATCCGTTCGGCCAACGCCGAGGAATTCGAGCGGTTGACCCCGGCGTTGAACTTCTCGCTGGAGCACGCGCTCGAATTCATTGCCGACGATGAGTGCGTCGAGGTGACCCCCAAGGTCGTCCGGCTGCGCAAGGTCGTGCTCGACCAGGCGGTGCGGGGGCGGAGCCGGAGCCGAGCCCGGGATCACAGCGCGTCCTAATCGACCCACCGGCCCGGCGCCGGCACTCACCTAGCATGATCCTGTTGGAGGGATGGCAGAGCGGACAAATGCGCAGCTCTTGAAAAGCTGTGAGGTGCAAGCCTCCGTGGGTTCGAATCCCACTCCCTCCGCTGTTTGGGCTTCGTGAGCGGTTGTACGGCTAATCGGATTTCAGCGGGGTCTGGCGGTCTGGCCACGTCCGTGCTTGATAAGTCGGGCGGTGAAGTGTCAACAGGGACCCAGGATGGCTGCGACCACGTTTCGTCTCTGATGGCGAGATCGCCCCTGCCGAAGGGCCGTTGCCGAGGCTCTCGGCGTGACCTTTTCGGCTCGGGACAGGCAATTACAGGCAAGCTCGCGATCCCGGTGCCGCAACTCGTCGAGAACGTCCAAGCGTGCTGGTTCCCCATCAAGCAACTCATCGATCAACGCATCGGGATGGTGCGGCCGGACGCTTGGGACGCGGCACGGCCGACTCTGGGAGACTATCTACATGACCACGACGTCCCCCTCCAAGCCGGGCTCCTTCCGCCTCCCGGGCTACCCGGTACTGGTGGGACCGTTCACTCACCTCGTCGAGGAGCGGGACCGGTTGAGCGCTCTTCGTTGGAATCACTTCGAGGCCCGCCGCCTCGGAGCCACGATCGGAGCGGAGATCTCGGGTCTGGACCTCACAGCCGAACTCTCCAACGAGGTGATCGATGAGCTGCGTCACGCGTTGCACGACTACAAGGTGATCTTCTTCCGCGATCAAGCGATGTCGCCCGGCCAGCACGTAGCGTTTGCCCGGAGGTTCGGCGAGCTCGAAATCCACCCGTTCCTCCTCTCGAACACGGGGGAGCCGGAGCTGGTCCGCTTCGAGAAGACGGCCGAGCTCACGGGGTACGAGAATTCGTGGCACCACGATGTCACCTGGAGAGAGTGCCCATCTATGGGTGGTGTCCTCCATGCCCTGTCGGTGCCCGAGCACGGTGGCGACACCTTGTTCTCGGACATGTACGCCGCCTACGACTCTCTCGACGACGAGACCAAGTTGGCCATCGACGATCTCGTTGCAGTGCATGACTTCATTCAGACTTTTGGTGCTGGCATGTCAAGGGAACAGCGCCAAAAGGCACAGCTGCAGTACCCGCCAGTTCGACATCCCGTGGTCTGCTCGCATCCATCCACAGGGAAGCGGCACCTCTACGTCAACCGACCTTTCGTGAGCCACATTGACGGCATGGACCGCGACGAAAGCAGTCACCTGATCGACCGGCTCTGTCGACAGGCCGACGCCCCAGAGCACCAGTGCCGCTTCACATGGACGGCGGACGCAGTGGCATTCTGGGACAACCGGGCCGTGCAGCACTACGCCTCCAGCGACTACTGGCCCCATGTCCGGAGCATGGAACGTGCCTCCATCGTCGGGCCGCGGCCGGTGCGCCTGCGCAGCTGAAGCCCAGAGACAACTGGTTCCAGGCCCGACGCAAAGGTGCCCAAGTGCGCCGGGTGGGGAACATACTCAGCGTTCTGAGCGAGCCGTCTGTGGGAGACCTGCACGAAGCTGGGCCTCTGGTCCGGGCGGTTTTCCGGTCGTCCTTTGCTGAGAGAAGTCGACTTGACTAGAACGTTGCGTGTGGAACTCGAACGCTGGCCCAACGAAGCCGAGATGATCGCCGAACTCTATGGAGGTGCCTGGTCCGATCCAGGTAGCTGGGCCAGGCGACTACGGCCCGAGGGCTGCATCGTGTGCACTTCAGGCCGCCCTTACGGCATCATCGCCGACTTGAACCAGACCTGGGTCACCACCGATCCCGAAGTCGCCATCTTCGGCTACGTATGCGTCATCTCGAAGGTCCACGTCATCGAGCCCTTCGATCTGCCCGATCACGGAGTGGCCTTTTGGCAGGAAGCCATGGCCGTAGCAAAGGCCGTCAATGAGCTCTATCGGCCGGTGAAGCTCAACTACGAGATTCATGGCAACACCTTGCCCCATCTCCACATGCATCTGTTTCCTCGCCAGCCAGACGATGGGTTCATAGGTCGCCCAATCGATGTCAAAGACACCCGCCATCGCTACAGCGACGACGACCTCGCCAATCTCAGATCAGCCCTCGGCCGCATTACCCCATCAGTCTGAGGATTGTGCGATTCACGCGGAGGCTCCCCTAGGAAACAGTGCTCTCGATTGCTCGCTGGCATTGCGTCGAGCAGTATCTGGCCCTTCTCCTGCTCTGACCCTCTCTTCGACGTATTGCTCGAGCCGCCTTTCAATGAACTCCGACATCTCTTCGTCGGTGAGCGGTCGCAGGCTTGCGTGCACGCCTCAAATCTAGGCTTCTACATGCCCCAGTTCGCCGGACAATCGGCACCACAACGCCATAGAGTTTGCCCAGTGCGAATGAACTGGGCGGAGTCGATGTACATCAACAGTGGACTTCGGACCAAGCGTCTGCGGCACGGTGTTGTTCCAAACCTAATCGAGCTCGGCGGACGCACTGAAGGTCTCAAAGTTCTCGATGTTGGTTGTGGACCGGGTGAATGTGTGGCCAGTGAGCTCGACGATTTCGGGGCGTCTCAGGTCACTGCCATTGACCTCGATCCGAAGATGGTTGAGCGAGCGAAGCAGCGATTGGCTGACTATGGCGAGCGTGTCGATGTAGAAGCGGGCGATGTCACCAAACTTTCCTACAAGGATAGAGAGTTCGATGCAGTCTTCAACTTTGCAGTCCTGCACCATGTGTCCGATTGGCGGGCCGGACTCCAAGAGATCGCCAGGGTGCTCGCCGTCGGAGGGAGACTGTTTTCCCAGGATCATGACGTTGCCAACCACGACTGGTTGTCACGCCACATCTTCGAGCATCCACCAGATCGATTCACCAATGCCCAGTTCATCGACCAGGTGAGGAACGTGGGACTCAGCGTGATTGAAGTCGACGATCAACCCGGTCAGATGCTCCTCGCTGCACGCAAGAGCTGACGAAGATTCGAGAAGGAAGCGGAACGCCTCAGCCAACTGATTGCGACGTAGCGCACAATCGTGATCCCACGTGCCCCCTTATTGCCGGGACGGTGACAAGGTGAGCCGTCTGGGTGGATAATGCGATCATGTCCGGCGACGCCAGCGAGC
This sequence comes from uncultured Acidimicrobiaceae bacterium, assembly GCA_963743785.1. Classification (GTDB taxonomy): domain Bacteria; phylum Actinomycetota; class Acidimicrobiia; order Acidimicrobiales; family RAAP-2; genus Bog-473. The sequence continues at coordinate 518,634 of CAVURD010000004.1, forward strand.
GGCGATTGGCGGGAACCGAGCGGTCTGTCGTGGCATCGCAGTACGAAGACCCATCGAACCTGCAAAGCCGCGTCAACGTGTATGCCTATTTGTGTCCCGAGCACCCCTTGCCAAAAGGCGCGACATTCGAGGACTGGGTTCTGGATCATCTCGACTGGACCGGCGAGGAGTCGGCGCTCGACATCGGCTGTGGTCCAGGAGGCTTTCTCTCACCGATCTCCCTCCGGGCTGGACGAGTAATGGGCTTCGATCTGTCGCTGGGGATGCTGGCGGAGGCGAGGAACCGCACGCCTGACGGTCGTGCCCATTTGGCGGCGGCCGACATTCAAGCTTTGCCGTTAGTCTCGGATTCCGTCGATGTCGTAGTTGCTGCCTTCATGCTGTATCACGTACCTCATCTGAACCGGGCCCTAGATGAGCTGTCTCGTGTTCTCCAAAGCGGTGGGACGATCCTCGCAGTTACGAACGGACCTGGGGACAAGATCGAGATCAGGCAAGCATGGCAAGAAGCCGGTCGTCGCATCATTGGCCAGACATTCAATGCCCCCCACTGGTCGGACAACTTCAACCTCGACAATGGAGCAACTGTGCTCGGTGAGACATTCGATGTGGTGGCCGTCGATCGGACGAGGGGAACTTTTAGGTTTCCGGATCCTGGACCGGTCTTGGCGTGGGTCCAAAGCCTTCGCCCTGGCCTCGAGGACGAGATAGAGGATGCGACGTGGGCAGACGTAATGGGAGAGCTTCGTCGGACAGTCGCTCATGAGATCGAGGCTCACGGGAGCTTTGCAGCGGGGAAGGACTCGGGTCTCGTAATCGCACGAAAACGGGCAACCTGACGCATTTAAGTGCGTACGATCAGTGTGTCACTGAACGCCGGGATGAGGGCGCTATGGACGGTCAACTGTACGGCAAATGGTGATACAACTCGGCGACGTCGTCGCCGAGTTGTAAGCGTCGAATCGCTCAGCCCCGGTAGGCCATGGCCTCGCTGCGCGTGAGGCTGACCAAGTTGCCAAGTGCGATGTTCACGTCAACTAGGTGGAGGCCCCACGTCGGGCCGAGCGTCTGACCCACGATCTTCCGCGGATCGCCAATATGGATCGGGGCACTCACTTGCAACCAAGTTGCCCCGCCCTGCGAAAGGCACTGGCCCGAGTAGAGGTCCGGCTCGGTGACCCAGGGCGTGGGCAGTTCAGGCGGCGTGACACCCGATAGTCCACCCAACCCTTTCGCTGCCGACCTGGTCGGGAAGTACGGGGCGAGCGCGGCTGTTCCGCCCGAGAGGTCACCCGGGTTGACGCACAGGACCTGTAGCCCGGCCGACGAACGCGGCCGGCCGAAGAGTGAGTCGACTGGCGGCATCTGGTCGAAACTGGAGTACGCGATGACGCAGCCAAATTGTCTGGTGGTGGTGCAGGCCGGGATGTGTTTGAAGCTGCCCCCGACTGTCTTGCCTATCGGGACGGTCACGTTGCCCCCGAGGATGATGGCCGACACCAGGCGCGAGCGCACGGCGGGGTTGTTATCCACCCTCCTCTCGAGCAGCTGGATCAGCAACGACGCGCCCTGCGAGTGGCCGATGACGATCACGCCCCGGCCTCGGTTGTAATGGGCCAGGTAGTCCATCCAGGCCGCCTGAACAGACGCATAGACGGCAGCGATGTCCCGACCGGTGATCGCTCCGCGATCGGTCAGCGCGTGCAGCGTCAACTGCGGGTACACGGGGGCATACACCTTGCAAACTTGAGAGAAGCGTGACGCCTGGATCCGGGCTACCGCCGTCTCAGACGGGTCGACGCGGAGGTTGGCCACAACCCCCGACTGCTCGCTCACCGTCGGATAGACATAGAAGCAGTCGACAGAGGGATTCGCGGCCGGCGAGGCGGGCGCGAGGGTGGCCCGGCCCGATTCGGGGATGACAGTGGTTGTCAGATCCGCCGTACAGGGATCGTCGGGCAATCCGGGCCGACAGAGCCACTCGACGCCAGCGGCGTCCGTTCTCGATGGTGCAGCCCCGTTGGCCACTGCGGCCTGATCTGCCCCGGTTGCCACCGTCGTCGTCCCGGCGGCACTTGACGAACTACACACCGCTGCAACGGCAACTAGGGCCCACGCGGTGGCCGTTGTGAGCAGTCGCCCACTGCCGCCGATCAGTGTTCGACGACAGCGTTCCAAGTTGGATACACCTCCGCTTACGCCTCGGCAGGTACCGGCAACGGATACTGTAACTGCGCGATCACGTCGTCCAACGATCCTCGGGAGATGCCTTCACTCTCCTTCGTCACCCACTTTAGGATCGACGCCTCATGGTGGACCATTGATTGCAGAACGTCCCGATCTTTTGCAGGACCAACATCGAGGATAGCTTCGAATCGCGAGAGAAATCCCTGAACGATCGGAATGTTGGCGGCGGCGAACTCTTGCCAGTCGAGAGCACGGTATGCCTCAGCAGCACCATCGATGCCCGTCAGATCCATCTCCTCATTGAGCGAGACGCCCCGTTCGAAAAGGAATGGGCGGAGGCGCGCTTTTGTTTCAGTTTCCAGTTGAAGAAGCGTGCCGAGGTGATACTGCTCACGAGGATTCTTCGCAATATCGACGAGGGCAAGAAACACTGCCTCACCCAAGATCTCGCTCTCGTACAGGTCGCGAATACACGCGGGATAGGTCAAGTCGCTCACGTTTCCCCTCCCCTGATACCGAGCCTTAACTCTCGATGGTTGACAATCTAGCCGTCGCCACTGCCGCAGGGCTGGTACCGAATGCGAGGATGCGGATGAGGATGAGGAGAAGCAACCACAGCACCGGCTGGGGCATGTGCTGAAGATGGAGGCTGAGACGTTGGACGATATTGAGCGCGGAAGGATCACATTGCCGGACGACGCCAAGACCGCTCCTTACGCGGTGCGGAACCTGTTGTTCCGGTTGCTCTGAGACGAAGCCAGAGTCGGAATCTTGGTGCGACGTTACGGCACTTCGAGGCTGGGTTAGTTCTCCGAGGAGAGATCAGTTCCCTGGAGGCCGTTGGACAGGGTGCTCGTGGGAGTGTGGGGTCTGCACATGCGGTGCGCGGTCCCCAATCTCACCCCTGTAGCCCAGATGCCGCAGAACCCACGCGCCGAACCGGCTGGGCGGCTTGCGCAGCTGTGCCTCCTTGGCCTCCGCCTCGTGCTCGTCGCTGTACCAAATCCCTCTTGGGCCGCCTCGCCACTTTCGAGCCATGCTGCCAGCGTATCTAGGTAACAAACCTGACCTCGGCTCTGGTTGACGGTGGGGTCCCTGCCCCACAACGCCGGTCCAGAGATGCCGACCCACGCGGCTCGGCCTTGACTTTGCGAATCCCCGAGGAAGACAGCCGTGTCACCCTCTACTTGCGGCTGGGCGCCACCTGCCACGCCGAGGAGTACGAAGCAGCGTTCCAGGCTGCTGGACTCGTTGCCGAAGTGTCGAGGGTCCGATGCAAGGTCGGGATCGATACATTTCCGTGAGGGCGACGTGAGTAGTGAGCGGCCGAACGCTTAGTCACCACTCAATACACTTTGCCAATGACGTCTGACGACTCCTTGGTTCTTCGGGTGGCCGGTGTCTCGGATGTGGAACACCTTGCCCGACTTCGCTACCAATGGAGAGCGGGCGAGCGAGGGGAAAGTGGCCTCGATGAGCCATCATTTGAGAGGTCATTCCGCTCCTGGATGGAAGACCACAGCGCCTCACATGTCCCCTTCCTTGCCTCGAGGAACGGAGGCGCGATCGGAATGGCGTGGCTGGCCCTGGTCGATCGGGTGCCGGGACCTGAACACTTCACTCGGCGATCTGCCTACGTTCAGAGCGTCTTCGTTATTTCACCGGAGAGGTCCAATGGCATCGGCACGTCATTGATGGAACTCGTTCTGACCCATGCCCGCGAACTTGGGTTGGACTATGTCGCAGTACATCCAAGTGAGCGGTCGTTCCCGCTCTACCAACGCCTCGGATTCACGCCCACGGACCGTGTCTTGGAGCTGCGGCCCTAGCTTGCTGATGGCGCCCCGTTCGCCGAGCGGGAGCGAAGAGCAGATCGGCGGTGTCACTCGATTGCTCTCCTGAGATCCCTTTGGTCACTCGTCGGGCCTCGCTCGCCGTCGTAGCAGCGCCTGTCGAACTCGAACCGTTTACTCCTTCATGGTCTGGCACCCGCGCCTGGACCACGACCCGGCCCAATAGTGGCTGCGCGAGATGATTCGCTCCGTTGCAGCAGCAAGCATCGGCGGCCCGTCAGAGGCACAGTAGGCCCGACATAGACCGCGAGACCTTACGTGTCGGATCTCCCTCTGCCGGCGTGCCGCGCATTCTGGCGGATATCAAAGCGTCGCACGGTCTCCGCTCGGATCAGCTCAGCGCAGCTCAGCGGGCCTGTTGCAACTCGACGGTGCGACCGCACGGATCGTTGATCCACAACTGCACCACCGTGCCCTGCGCACCCTCGTCGTAGGGAATGCCGGACTCCTCCAACTCGGCCCGGGCGGCGTCGAGGTCGGTGACCTCGACGCACCAGTGGTCACCGGCCCGGTCGATCGGCGTCCCCAGGGGCTTGGCGTCGACCAGGTGTAGCTGGGCGTCGCCCAGGGCGAGCCAGCTCCCCGAGATGCCCGGGATGACCGGTCGCTCCAGTTCCTCGGTTTCGAACAGCTCGGCGTAGAACGTGCGGGTCTCCTCGAGCCGGCCATCACAGTTCACGCTCACGTGCTGCACTCGGACGACTTTCATGCGGGATCCTCCGGTTCTTCCACTTGTTCCATGAACTCGAGCCGGATACCGCCGGGTGCCTCGACGAAGGCGATCCGGCGCACGCCGAAACTCCCTGAGACGACCCGCGGTCCCCACAGCACCGTGTGGCGGGCCAGCTCGGCGTCGAGGTCGTCGACGAAGAGTGCCGGGTGCAGGAACCCCTCCTCGGGGAGCTCGACCGCGTCCTCGTAGATGGCCTTGGTGAACAGCGTGAGGTGCAACCAACCCAAGGTCACGTCGGCTCGGCGGCCGTTCTCCCAGGCGACGGGTTCTGTCACGACGGCTCCCGCCGCGGCGTACCAGTTCGACGCCGCCTCGAGGTCGGCCACCTTGACCGCCAGGTTGGCCATGCCGGTGACGCCCACTAATGGAGCGGGGTGCCGTACAGAGAACCCAGCTCCTCGGCGATCAGTTCCAGCCGCACTCCGTCGGGGTCACTGAAGTACATGGAGATCCCGCTGTCGATGTGGTACTCCACGCCCGCCTCCTCCAACTTGGCCCGCGCCGCATCCCACACCGCCTGATCGACCGAGAGGGCGATGTGGTGCAGTCCACCCAACACTTCGGCGTACGGGCCGAGGTCGAGGCCGGGGAAGTCGAAGAAGGCCAACGAGTTGTCCAACCCGATGTCGAAGAACAGGTGGGTCGAGCCCCGGTAGTCGCGGTTCTCGAAGATCTCAACCAGGGGAAAGCCGAGGAGTCCCTGATAGAAGCGGATGGTGCGCTCGACGTCTCCACACATCAGCGCGATGTGGTGGACCCCGCGTGCCGTCGAGGGCGCTCGTTGCGCCGGTGCAGCCAGGTACAGCGAGCGCAGTCGCTCCCGTTCACGCTCGGTCGCCACCACGTCGACGGTCATAGCCCGAGCAGCCATTCGGCGTTGGCCCCCAGCAATTGGGTACGCGCGTCCTCGCCCAGACCGTGCGCTGCCCGCTCGGCGGCAGCCCGGGGATCGGCCACGCCTTCGGCGTGGGGCCAGTCGCTGCCCAACATGAATGTCCGGTCCCCCACCTTGGGCACCAGCCGGTTCGGCATCTCGTAGGGCAGCGCCGCCACCCGGACCTGGCGCAAGAAGTAGTCCGACGGCCGTTCGGCCAGCGGCCGGTACGGACCTCCGTGGCGCAAGGCGTAGAAGTCCGAGGCGCCATCGAGGTGGAGCAGGAAACTGGGCACCCACCCGGCTGTGAGCTCGACCACGCCGACGCGCAGCGCCGGGAACCGTTCGAGCGTGCCGTGCAGGATGAGATCGGCCAGCGCGACCGCCGGCGCCAACCACAAGAAGATGGAGTCGAACAGGATCTCGCCGGTTTCCAGCTCACCCTGCAACCAGGCCGGGTGGAGCGGGCTCTCGAAGCCCGAGACGTGGAAGACCGGTGCCACCCCCTCGTCGCTGCAGGCGGCCCAGACCGGGTCGAAGTCGGGATGGGAGAGGGGTTTGCCGTCCACCGGGGCCGGCGCCATCATGGCCAGGCGGACGCCCTCTGCTCGCACCCGCCGGATCTCTTCGACCGCCCAGGCGGGATCGTGCAGGAGGAGGTGGGCCACCCCGAAGAGGCGGTCCTCGCCGTCGCTGCACACATCGGCCATGAAGCGGTTGTAGGCCCGGGCGTTGGCCCGCTGCGCAGCACGGTCCCCGGCCAACATCTTCTCCCAGAGCAATCCGAAGTTGGGGAACATGACGGCCGCATCGATCCCGAACTCGTCCAGCGCGGCCAGACGCGGCCCGGCTGCGCCGTAGGCCGGAGGCACGCGGCCCTCGAAGGTGAACGGGGCTCGCTCTCCGGCCAGCCGCAACAGGCGGTCGTCCCCGATGGCTGCCGACTTCTCGGGGAAAGGAATCTCGATCGGCGACAGCTGGGTCCCTCGCCAGGTGAGCCAGGGCCAGCCCGCCTCGTCATCCTCGATGACCAGTGCATCGGCGCGGGCTGCCGGGTCGATGTGCTCCACCCAGGTGTCACGCGCCTCGAAGAGATGCTGGTCGACGTCGATTGTCCGCTGCGCCATCTGCCCTCCCAGCGCACAGTACCAGCGGCTTCGGCTCCCGGGATAGCCCGGTTCGACCCATTCCGCCCCGATCGGCTGCGCCTCTCCACCTCTTCGGGGTGGGTGGCGATCTACTCGGCCACGGACCCCCGCAGCCCCGCCAACCACTCGTCGGCCGCCTGCCACGCCGCATCGACCTGGCGGCGCACCTCCGGGCCGTCGGCACCCGCCGCCGGATACGAGCCCAGGAATTTCACCCCGGCCAAGCCCGCATGCAGGTCACGAAGGCAATCGGCGATCACCTCGTCGCTCAGGTGGCCGCTCAGGTCCATCACGAAGCAGTAGTCACCGAGGTTCTGCTTGGTCGGGCGGGATTCGAGCTTGGTCAGGTTGATGTTGCGGGCGGCGAACTGGCCCAGCATCCCGTGCAGGCTGCCCGGGTGGTCGGCCCGCTGGAAGCACACGATGCTGGTCTTGTCGTGCCCGGTCGCTCGCGGTACCCGGGCCCTGGCTACCGTCACGAAACGGGTCTGGTTCTCGGGGTGATCCTCCACGTCCTCGGCCAGGATGGCCAGGCCGTAGCGCTCGGCCGCCAGCCGGGGCGCGATGGCGGCGGCGTCGGTCGCCCCGGACTCGCCCAGCACCCGGGCCGCGTCGGCCGTCGAGTTGGCCGCCCGCTGCTCGACCCCGGGCAGCTGCCGGGCCAGGAACTTCTGGCACTGGGCCAGGGCGTGCGGGTACGACGACACCTGGCGCAGATCGCCGAGGGCCGTGCCGGGCCGGGCCATCAGGTGCAGGTGGATGTCCATCACCACCTCGCGCTGGATGAAGAGGTCGACGTCGAAGATGAGCCCGTCGATGGTGGCGCTGACCGTCCCCTCGATGGCGTTCTCGATCGGGACGAAGCCGAGGTCGACCTGCCCTTGGGCCACCGCCTCGAGGACGGCGGTGATGGTGCCCAGCGGCCGCAGGTCGGCGGCGGCGAGGTCGGGCTGGGTCAGGAGCGCCTCATGGCTGAAGGTCGCGGCGGGCCCGAAATAGGCGACCGAGGTCGCAGGAGGGTTCACACCCGGGCAGGATAGTGAGGCCATGGACCCTTCCTCGCTCCGCACGCTGATCGAACAAGTGGCCTCGGGCGAGTGCACGCCCGATGACGCCGTCCGCCAACTGCGCCGGTTGCCCTATGCGGATCTGGGCTTTGCCCGGGTCGATCACCACCGGGACCTCCGCCAGGGCATACCCGAGGCCGTTTACGGGCCGGGCAAGACACCCGAGCAGTGCGCCGCCATCGTCGCCGAGTTGCTGGGGGGGACCGCGGGCCCGGTCCTTCTCACCCGCGCCACGGAGGCCCAAGCCAAGGCCACATCGGCCGCCACCGAGGCCCTCGGCCATGGCACGGGGGAGGTGTCGGGTTCCGGTCCGACGCTGACGGTGAGCTTCCGCCCGGCCGCCGCCCGCCCGGGCACCGTGGTCGTGGTGACCGCCGGCACGGCTGATCTCCCCGTAGCCACCGAATGCGTCTCGGTGCTGGGGGCGCTCGGCTTCGCCCCCACCGTGCTGGTCGACTGCGGCGTGGCCGGTCTGCACCGGCTCCTGTCCGAGGTCGATCAGCTGGCCGCCGCCGACGCCGTCGTCGTCATCGCCGGCATGGAGGGGGCGCTGGCCAGCGTGGTCGGTGGCCTGACCCCGGCCCCGGTGGTGGCCGTCCCCACCAGCACCGGTTACGGCGCCGCCTTCGAGGGCGTCACCGCGCTGCTGGCCATGCTGTCTGCCTGCGCCTCGGGTGTCACTGTCGTGGGCATCGACAACGGGTTCGGGGCCGCCTGCGCCATCGCCCGCCTCCTGCCGTGAGCCCCGACATGAGTCCCGGCACGAGCGGCCGAGCCGACAACGAGACCCTGGCCTGGTTCCACTGCTTCGCCGGCATCGCCGGGGACATGGCGCTCGGCTCCCTCATCGATGCCGGAGCCGACGTCGCCGAGATCCGCCTCCTCCTCCAGCGCCTCTCCCTGCCCGACTGGGAGCTCGAGGTGGAGGAGGCGCTCCGGGGCGGCGTGGCCTGCACCCGCGCCCTGGTGCGGGGTGGGGACGCCGTGGTGGTGCGCACCCACGCCCACATCGCCGCCATGATCACCGATGCCGCGCTCCCGCCCCGGGTGGCCGATCGCTCGCTCGCCGTGTTCCAACGCCTGGCCGCCGTGGAGTCGGCCCTGCACCGCCGCCCGGTCGACCAGGTGCACTTCCACGAGGTCGGGGGGCACGACGCCATCATTGACATCGTCGGGACGGCGGCCGCCCTCGAGGTGCTGGCCGTCGACCGGGTCACGTCGTCGGCGGTGGCCACGGGGACCGGCATGGTACGGGCAGCCCACGGACTGCTCCCCAATCCCTCCCCGGCCACCGTCCGACTGCTGCAGGGCGCTCCCACCTACGGTCGCGACACGCCGTTGGAGCTCACGACGCCGACCGGAGCCGCCCTTCTGGCGGCCCTCGCCACCTCCTTCGGCCCGCTACCCGCCATGGTGGTGACCACCTCGGGCTTCGGCGGCGGCGCCGGCGAGATGGATGAGTTGCCCAACTGCGCCCAAGTGGTGGTCGGGCAGCGCCACGCGGCCGGCGCCGTCGGACCGGGCCAGCCGGCCCTGGTGCTCGAGGCCAACCTCGACGACGTGACGGGCGAGCAGCTCGGCTACGCCATCTCCTCCGCCCTCGACGGCGGCGCCTTCGACGCCTGGGTCAGCTCGGTCACCATGAAGAAGGGCCGGCCGGGCCATGTCCTCCACGTCCTCACCGATGCGGCCCACCTCGAGGCCCTGCGCCACGTCATCCACACCACCACCGGGACCTTCGGGGTGCGGGCCACTCCATTGGAACGTTGGCCGGCGGCCCGCACGTTCGACCGGGTCACCATCGACGGCATGGTCGTCCGCATGAAGGTCGGCGGGGGGCGGGCCAAGCCCGAGTTCGAGGACGTGGCGCGCCTGGCCACCAAGACCGGAGCCTCCGTGGGTGACGTGGCCTCGCGGGCCGAGGAAGCGTGGCGGCTGGCCCAGCGTGAGCTCGGCCCCGAGCCGGGCCCGGGCGACGACGGATCGTCGGCCTGATGTTCACCTACGACGAGGACATGACGGACCTGGTCCTGGAGTACTGCAAGGAACGCCTCGCCATGGACCCGGTCCCGCTTGATTTCGGCGGCCTCCAACGAGACCTCGCTCTCGAGCTGGCCGGCCTAATGCGGCCGGAGGGCAACGAGGCCGCCGAGGTCATGCGTCTCTTCGTGGACAAGCTGTCGACCGCCGTGGTGTCGTGTGACAGCCCGCGGTTTCTGTCCTTCATCCCGGCCGCCCCGACCAAGGCCTCGCTCCTCTTCGACATGTTCGTGTCCTGCTCCTCGCTGCAGGGCACCTCCTGGCTGGAAGCGGCCGGCGTGGTGGTGGCCGAGAACCAGGCGCTCGATGTGCTGGCCCGCCAGGCCGGGCTCCCCGCCGGCGCCGGCGGCTGCTTCGTGGCCGGCGGATCGGCCGGCAATCTCTCGGCTCTGGTGGTCGCCCGGGACACGGCCGGGTACCGACGGGGCGGCGACGCTCCGGCTCGCCCGCTCATCGCGGTGAGTGACGACGCCCACTCCTCGGTGGGCAAGGCGCTCCATGTCATCGGCGTCGAGGCGTTGATCGTGCCCACAGACGACCACCGGCTGACCGGTGCCGCCCTCTCGGCCGCCCTGGCGGGCCACCCGCGGGCCGAGGACGTCATCGCGGTGGTGGCCACCGCCGGGACCACGAACGCCGGCATCGTGGACGACCTGGCCGGGGTGGCCGACGTGGCCGAGGCGCGCTCGCTGTGGTTCCACATCGACGGCGCCTACGGCGGCGCCGCTCTGTTCGCCCCGTCGGTCCGGGACAAATTCGCCGGCTTCGATCGGGCCGACTCGTTCATCGTCGATCCCCACAAGTGGCTCTTCGCGCCGTTCGACTGCGCCGCGCTCATCTACCGCCGACCCAACCTGGCCAAGGCCGTCCACACCCAGGACGCGTCCTACCTCGAGGTGCTGCACAGCCAGGACCCCGAGGCGTGGAACCCGAGCGACTACGCCTACCACCTGACGCGGCGCGCCCGTGGGCTGCCGATCTGGTTCTCCATGGCCGTCAACGGCCTGGACGCCTACCGCGACGCCGTCGAGGCCGGGCTGGCCATCGCCCGGGCCTCGGCCCAACTGATCACCGCTACGCCGCAGACCGAATTGGTGCGCGAGCCCGAACTCTCGGTGGTGCTGTTCCGCCGGCCGGGATGGGACAAACTCGACTACGACGTCTGGTCGGCGCAGTTACTGTCCGACCAGACGGGGTTCGTGACCCCCACGACCTGGGAAGGCGAGACAGTGGCCCGCTTCGCCTTCCTCCACCCCGGCACCACACTGGACATGATCGCCGAGATTCTGGCCACCATGGCGTGACCCGTTGACCGGTTCTCGAGCGGAAGTGGATTGCCCCATCTGCGCCGACAACGCACGGGCGGAGGCCGGCACGGATCCGTGGAGCGTGGCCCGGCTGGAGACTGGTTACGTCCGGCTCAATCCGAACCAGTACTTCACCGGTTCGGCCTTCTTCCTCACCAAGGTGTGCGTCCATGAGCTGCACCAGCTGGACCGGTCCACCCGCCTCAAGCACCTGGACGAGATGGCGGAGGTGGCCGCTGCCATCTTCACCGCCTTCTCGCCCCGCAAGCTGAACTACGAGGCCCTCGGCAACGGCGCACCTCATCTGCACTGGTGGCTGACCCCGCGCTACGCCAGCGATCCTCGGGGTTTCGCCCCCATCTGGGAGGACCTCGAGTTCCTGCGGGCCCAGTGGACGGGAGGGTGCCGTCCTGATGACGCGGGACGGGTCCAACTCGGCCGACAGCTGTTGACCGCGCTAGCCGAGCGGGACGTGGTCATCGAGCGGGCGTTCGCCGGGTCCGGCTAAACCTCGGTGCGCTCCCAGGCCCGGCGCAGGACGGTCACCAGGGTGTCGACCTCCTGGGCCCCGGGCACCGCCCAGGCACCGTTGATCACGTAGTGGGGCACCCCGGTGATGCCCAGATCCCGGGCGGCGGCTTCATCGGCGCGCACGTCGTCGGTGTGGGCATCGCCCGCCAACACGCCGCCGACAAGGTCGGGGTCCAGGCCCGCCGCGGTCGCCGTCTGCTGCAGGATCTGGTGGTCCGAGAGCAGCGAGCCCCCGGTGAAATACGCGCCGAACAATCCCTTGACCACCGCCTCCTCCACCGGCGTGCCCCGGGCCGCCTGGGCGACACGATGGGCGTCGAACGTGTTGCCCAGTTGCACCCGGTCGAAGTGGAATTCCATCCCGACCTCGGCCCCCATGGCGGTCATCCGCTCGTGGCCGGCCGCCACCTGCGCCGGGGTCCGGCCGTACTTGACGGCCAAAATCTCCTCCATGGTCTGCGACCGCTTGGCGGGCGCCCGCGGGTCCAGCTCGAAGGAGCGGTGGCGTACCGTGATCTCGTCGCCGTGCTCGAACTCGGCACGGGCCCGGTCCAGCCGGTAGATCCCCACGGCGCACCAGGGGCACGAAAAATCCGACCACACCTCTATCTCCACACTCGGTCAAACGTCCCTGACGTGGGCTTATTCCCACGCCGAGATGTCCCAACCCTCCGCGGCCGCCATCAGCGCCCAGCAGGTGGCGCCGTCGAGGGACTCGCGGATGATGTCGGCATGGCCGGCGTGCCGGGCCGTCTCCTCGATCAGGTGGAACAGCACCCAGCGCGGTGAGTAGACCTGGCCAGCCGGCAGCCAGGGGATGCCGGTGGGTGTTGGCGTGAGCGGGGCGCCCAGGTCCGGAAGGTCGGTCACGATCTTCTCGGTCCCGACGGCCACGTCGGCGTAGAGGCGCAGGACGTCGGCCAGCGTTTCGCCGTCGTCCAGGGCGAAACCCCGTACGTAATCGTCGGTGGCAAAGAAATGATCGGTGCTGCCCTCCTGCACGAACGAGACCATCCAGCCCCGCTCGCAAAGCGCCAGGTGCTTGATCAGCCCGGCCAGGGTCAGCTCGCTGGCACTCGGTCGGGCCACGGCCTGCTCGTCGGTCAGGCCGTGGGCGGCGTATCGGATGGCGTCGCGCTGCTGGGACAGGAACGAGAGCAGGGCGTCACGCTCGTCGACGACAGGGGGCACGGGTCCAGGCATGGCTTCTTCTCCGTTTTCTGCCGGCCGGGCCGGCACTTGGTGGTGGCTCCATGGTGCGCCCCCAAAGTGGCCATGTTATGGCCACTTTTCGTGGGAAACTGGCCCTATGCGAGCCGATCGCCTCGTGGCCGCCCTGCTGGTGCTCCAAGCCCGCGGCCGGATCACCGCCCAGGCACTGGCCGAGGAGTTGGAGGTCAGCGAGCGCACGGCCCGCCGTGACCTGGAGGGCCTGGCCCTGGCGGGCATCCCCGTCTACTCCCAACCCGGTCGAGGTGGCGGCTGGACCCTCATCGGTGGGGCCAAGACCGACCTGAGCGGGCTCACGGCCGCCGAGGCCCGCACCCTGTTCCTGGTCGCCGGCCCCTCCGCCGCCACGCCCGAGGTCAAGGCCGCCCTGCGCAAGCTCGTCCAGGCCCTCCCCGCGACCTTTCGCCCGGGAGCCGAAGCCGCGGCCGGCGCCGTGGTGCTCGACCCGGCCGGGTGGGACCACCGGCAACTGCCGGCGCCCGACGCCCTCGAGGACCTCCAGATGGCGGTGGTCGACGGTGTGCAGGTGCGCTTGGACTACACCCGGCGCGACGGCGCGGCGTCACGGCGCGTCGTGCACCCGCTCGGCCTGGTGGTCAAGAACCAGGTCTGGTACCTCATCGCCCACACCGACGCCGGGCAGCGGACCTTTCGCGTCAGCCGGGTGCGCTCGGTGGTGCGGACCGATGAGCCGGTGCAACGGCCCGAGGGCTTCGATCTGGCCGCGGCGTGGCGGGACATCGTGTCGACGCTCGATGACCAACGTGCGCCGACGCGGGTGGGCGTTCGGACCGACCCCGGCACGGCGGACGTCTTGGGCTATGTCTTCGGCACGCGTATGGTCGAACGGGTTTCCGGGAGCGACGGTCTGGTCGACGGACCGGTCGACCTGGAGATCCGGGGGCAGTCCACCGAGATGATGGCGCGCCAGCTGGCCGGTTTCGCCGATGCCATCGAGGTGTTGTGGCCCGAGAGTGTGCGGCTGCAGCTGGCCGACATCGGCCGGTCCCTGGTGGCCCACCATGGGGCTCCGCGGGGTGGCTAACTCCGGCTAACCGCTGGCGGCGGACTCCAACCACCGGGCGGCCGCCAGGAGGCGCTCCTCGCTCCGTGGCGGTCCGATCAGTTGCAAGCTGCCCGGGAGCGGGCCACCAGTCGGTACCGGCAACGACAGCGCCGGCACTCCGGCCAGATTGACCGGGATGGTGCACCGGGCGATCAGGAGCTCACTGCCCTGGTCGAGTTCGGGCGGGAAAATAGTCAGGGTCGGGGTGACGAGAAAGTCGACTTGGGAGAAGAGCGCATTGAGCGAGGTTTGCCATCGGCGCTGCCCCTCCAGCGCTCGCTGGATGGTCGCGGTGTCGCAGGCCGATCCCAGCTGTAGCCGTTCGCGTACATCGGCCCCGATGCCGGCGGGGTCCTCGGTGGCCAGGACCCGGTTGGATTCCCAAGCCTCGACCACGAGCAGGAGGCCGGCGTCCCGGGTCGCTTGGTCCCATTCTGGGACGTCGAGGTCGCGGCACGTCCACCCCGCCCGGCTCAGGGCATCGTCGACGGCGGCGTCGATCAGCGGATGGGCCGGTGGTCGCAAGCGGCCGACCACGAGGTCGGCGCCCGGGGCGGAGGCGACGGAAAAGGCGGGTTCGAGCAGTTCCATGCCGAGCACCAGGCCGCCCACGTCACGAGCCATGGGTCCGACGGTGTCGAAACTCGGCGACAACGGCCATACACCGTCGAGCGGCACCCTCCCCCAGGTGGTCTTGAGGCCGGCGATCCCGCAGCAGGCGGCCGGAATACGGATGGACCCGCCGGTGTCGCTCCCGTAGGCCACGTCGGCTTCCCCCGTGGCGACGGCGACGGCCGATCCGCTCGACGACCCACCGGGGACGAGGGCCGGATCGAGCGGGTTCACCGGCGTGCCGAACCAGGGGTTGACGCCGGTCACCCCCAGGGCCAGCTCATGGAGGTTGGTGCGCCCGACGATGCGAGCCCCGGCGGCTCGGGCTCCGGCCAGGCAGGCGGCGTCGCTCGGGGCCGGGTGAGCCCGCTCGGCCGCCGCCCGGCAGCCGGCCGTGGTGGGCTGCCCCTCCATATCGATGAGGTCCTTGACCGCGAGACGGACCCCGGGGCCCGCGGTCTCGTAGCGGGTGATGAAGGTGGTCATCCGGTGGGCAGGGTATCGCCCGTTTCAAGCAGTGTCTTGAGGTCCGACAGGAGCCGTGGCCACCCCTGACGGACGCCCTCGAGCACGATGCTCCCGGGGTCGAAGTCGTCGTGGAGGACGGTCAACTTGACCACCTCCCCGTTGGGCTCGATGTCGAAGGTCACCTTGGACCGCCGCTCGCTCCTCACCTTGGCCATGTAGTCGTCGCTGAACTCGTAGGCCTCGCCCCACTCGGGTGTGAAGGTGTGCCAGGTGTAGGACAGCCGGCGGAACGGATCGGCTTCGAGGACGACCTGCGCCGGATCGGCGATGGCCACACCACCCTTGTCGATGTGCAAGGTCATGGCAGAGCCGACCTGCCAGTCAGACTCGAACGACAGGCCCCAGTACCGCCGGGTGAATTCCGGTTCGGTCAACCCCTTCCAGAGTTGTTCGGGCGTGGTCTTGATGTACGTGGTGTAGACAAATTCTGGCTTGTCCATCGGTGTGTCCTCCAAAGCTCTCTTCAGGTCCGACAGAGCGTGGATCCGACTTTGGTCGTAGTGATTGATCCAGCGCTCCGTAATGTCATTGATGGGGACGGCGTTCAGGTAGTGCAGCTTCTCCCGACCGTGTCGGACGGTGGTCACCAGGTTGGCGCCTTCCAAGATGGCCAGATGCTTGCTGACCGATTGCCGGGTCATATCGAGGCCGGCACACAGTTCTCGCAGGCTCTGCCCATTTCGGTCGTTCAACCGGTCGAGTAGTCGGCGGCGGTTGCCGTCGGCCAACGCCTTGAAGACGTCGTCCATGGGTGGCCGCCGGGTCACCCCCAGCTGCTGATGGGCATGTCGTTGGGAAAGGCGACCGACGCCCCGCCTTCGAGCGAGGCCTTGAGTCCCAGGAGGAAGTACGCCCATTTGGTGCTGCAGTGGTGCATGAACTCGCTTGGTTCGCGCCATTCCCCATGGGTGAACAGGAGCACGGTCTCCGTCCCGGCCTCACGCGTCGCCCCCTTCTCCGATGGCTTCAGCTGGAAATTGAGGCTCGTGCCGACCCAGGGGTCGGGACCCGCCACGCAGCGCCAGGTGACGCGATGGTGCGGAGTGGTGTCAACGACCTCCATCACGCCGCTCGGATCGGGGGTCCCGAAGAAGAACCTGAGCGCGCTACCGGGGGTGGCCTCACCCTCGACGTCACGGGTCCACCAATTCGCCAGCCCTCCCTTGGTCGACAACGCCGCAAAGACGCATTCTTGCGGGGCGGAGATCCCGACCCGGTGTCTGATATCGGCCATTTCGTGCTCCCATTCGGTCGTAACATGCAGCTATCTGGTTGCCTAACTATATGCAGCCGAAAAGTTGCATGTCAAGGGTTCATCAAGGGGCCGGTCGATCAGGGTGGGGGCGATCAAAGGGGGGCAGAAGGGCCGGATCGGCTCGGCTGATTTGCTCGGCGATCTGACCAACGAGCTACGTCTGGCGAACCACGTCTGGCGAACCACGTCTGGCCAGCTAGGTGGACGAGTACCGGTACACGTTGGTCTCCCGGAGCTCGAAGCCGAGGCGGAGGTAGAGACGGTTGGCCGCCTCTCGACTGGGGCGTGAGGTCAGGTCGACCGTGCGGGCTCCCCCCGCTCCAGCCAGATCGATTGCGACCCCGACCAGCGCACTGGCCACGCCGGCTCCGCGGGCGGCGTCGTCGACGACCACGTCTTCGATCCAGGCGCGCACGCCGGTCGGCGTCTGGAAGACGGCCAGGGTGAGCATGCCCACCAGCAGGTCGTCCTGATGGGCCAGCAGGAGGGTGGTAGCGGGGTCGGCGATGATCCGACCGAGCTGATCCAGGTCAGGAGGAGGGGAGGAGGACGAGAGCTGCGGGATGAGGGTGGCGACCGCGTCGCGCAGTCCCTCATCGGCCGTCTCGGCTGCCTTCACGGTCAGTGTCATCGGGTCCTCGCTGAGTCTCCGTCGCCGCGCCACATGGGTTGGCGAACGCTGTCGTAGAGGACATCCCGTCGCTCTCCCGCCAGCGCGGCGAAGACATGCTCGCCCCAGCGTTCCACCCCCACCATCGGCGTCGGGAGGGTGTCGCGGGTGAACCACCCCACGTCGCGGCACTCGAGGGGATGCGCCTCCAAGGTGCCCCCGACGGCGCGGCAGTAGAACAAGAGGGAGTACAGCGGCACCCGGGTGAAGCCGAGCCGCAGCCCATCGAGAACGGCGATGAGGCGGACGGGCTCGACCTCGATGCCCGTCTCCTCCTCCACCTCCTTGACCACGACTTCGGCCGCCGAGTACCCCACGTCGCACCAGCCGGTGGGGTAGAGCCAGATCCCCGAGTCGGCCCGCTGGATGAGCAGGAGCTCCCCCTGGTCGTTGCCGACAGCGGCGCCGACGGCGACCTTGGGGGTGACGTATCCAGGGACACCCTTGCCCACGGTGTCCATCCACTCCTGCACCAGACCGTCGGCATCCTCGACCGCTTCGGGATTCTCGTCGGTTTCGGCGCGGATATCGGCCGCCACCTTGAGGATCTCCTCGAAGCGCTCCTGCTCGTAGAGGCTCTCGGTGAAGCCGAGCCCCGTGCGGGCGATGGCCGACAGACTCTCGCTCCAGCGCAGGAGCGTCTTGAGGGGGACGGGCCGATCCACGGGCCATGACGCTACCGCGCCCCGCCTGGTGGGCCAGAATGAGTCGTGCCCATCAATGAGGATTGCCGCCACTACGTGATGCGCACCACGCCCCGGGGTGACCGATTGGAGCGCTGCAAGGTCGACGCCAACGAACCGCTGCCGTTTGCGTGCCCCGACGGGTGCGTCTTCTACGAGCCCCGCCGGGTTTCGCAGGCCGGCTGGCACGTGGCGTCGTCGGAGGACGAGGACCGTTAACCCTTGAGGACGTAGGTAGCCCTCGAGGATTGGCTAGCCCTCGAGGATGTCACCCAGCAGGTCGACGGTGATGCCCTCGGTTCGCAGCCAGGCCAGGGCGGCATCGAGCTGCTCGGCTTCACCGTCGATGAGGCACACGATCCACCCTCGATGCTCCTCCACGTCCGCCCGCCGGATGTCCGGCTCCACGTCGAACTGGCGGACCAGCGTGGCCAGCACGGGTCGACGGATCTCCGACTCGGGGAACGTCAACTTCACCCGGACCTGGCTCACGAGCCCTCCCCTTCGGTGGTTCCAGCGGTTCCGGCGGCGGCGTCGGTTCCGGCGCCGGCCGCCCGCGTCAGCAGGCGATTCATGCTGCCGGAGCGGAATCCTTCCAGGTCCAGCGCCACGAAGCTGAAGCCGGCGCCCCGGACGGCGGCGATCACCTCGCCCCGGCGGGCCAGCACCTGGTCGAAGACCTCCGGCTCGCACTCCAACCGGGCCGTGACCCCGTGGTGGCGCACCCGGAGCTGCCCGAACCCGAGCGCCTTGAGCGCCCCCTCGGCCCGGTCGACCGCCTCGAGGCGACCGAGCGTGACCGGCGTGCCGTAGGGCAGCCGCGAGGCCAGGCAGGCGGCGGCGGGCTTGTCCCAGGTGCGCAGGCCCAACTCCCTCGACCAGTGCCGGATGTCGTCCTTGGTGAAGCCGGCCTCGACCAGCGGGAACAGCGCGCCGGCCTCGGCCGCAGCGGCCTGCCCGGGCCGGTGGTCCCCCAGGTCACTGACGTTCACCCCGAGGACCACCCGGGCCGACTCGGCCTCGGCCAAGGGACCGAGCGCCGACATCAGGGCGGTCTTGCAGCGGGCGCAGCGGTCCGACCCGTTGGCCACATAGGTCGGATCGCTCATCTCATCGGTGGGCACCCCGACCCAGCGCAGGTCCCATTCGTCGGCCAGGGCCCGGCAGTCGTCGGCCTCACCGGAGGCCAGGGAAGGCGAGATCGCCGTGGCGCAGAGCACCCGGGACCGGCCCAGGGTGTCGCGGGCCACCTTGGCCAGCAGCGCCGAGTCGGTGCCGCCGCTGAAGGCCACCACCACCCGGCCGAGGTGGCGCAGCTCATGGCGCAGGTCATCGAGGGAGGCCCTCACGTCGTCGACGGCCCACCGATCAGTGCGGCCACGACGTCATCGAGCGGCCCCACCATGCCGGTGTAGAAGGGGCCGAACTCGGCGTAGTTGGCCGATCCCTCGTCGAAGCGCATCTGGTACACGCACTCCTTGAGGTCGTCGGGATGCACGCCGAAGAGGGTCACGCCCCATTCGAAGTCATCGAGCCCCGTTGACCCGGTGATGACCTGGAGGATCCGACCGGCGAACGTGCGGCCAACCTTGCCGTGCCCTGTCATGAGCTCCTTGCGGGCCTCGAACTCCAGGCCGTACCAGTTGTAGTCGGCCGTCCGTCGCTTGGACATCGGGTAGAAGCAGAAGGCCGACTTGCCCTCGGGCGGGAGCTGGGGGAAGAGGCGGGCCTGGCGCATCTCCTCGGGCAGGCCCGCGGCGTACTCGGAGACCTCGGTCAAGGAGACGTAGGAGGCGACAGGTTGCGCTCCGGCCGCGGTGACGGCGGTCTGGAACTGCCGGAGGCGCCACTGGTCGGCGCCCAGGACCATGAGCCCCAGATCGGCCTTGTGGCCCAGGAGCGCGGCCGGGATCACCTGATAGCCGTCGTCCCGGACGGAGGAGACAGCCCGGTGAAGGGCGTACGCGTCCAGGTCGGGGTCCACGCGGCAGAAGAGGTGCAGCACGCTCCAACCGACCGACGGGGACAGCGGGGCGAGCGGGGAGTCCGTGGGCACGCGAGCCAGTGTAGAGAACAGGGCGGGGGCGCCTTTCGGAGGCATCGGGCCCTCACCCGAGCCGAGCCGAGCCGAGCCGACCGGACCCGGCACGCGACGAAGCGCCCCGAAGGGCGCTCCGTCAACTGCAAACGCGCGTGAGTAGCGCGACGTCGACTTAGAAGTCGTCCATCCCGCCGCCCGGCATCCCGCCGCCGGCGCCGTTCTCTTCGGGCTTGTCCACGATGACGGCCTCGGTGGTGAGGAAGAGCGCCGCGATGGAGGCCGCGTTCTGCAGAGCCGAACGGGTCACCTTGGCGGCGTCGATGACGCCTTCCTTGAACAGGTCGCCGTACTCGCCGGTGGCCGCGTTCAGGCCGTGGGCACCCTTGAGGTGGCGCACCTTGTCGACGATGACGCCGCCTTCGAGGCCGGCGTTGACGGCAATCTGCTTCAACGGCTCCTCGACGGCCCGCGCCACGATGCGCGCACCCGTGGCCTCGTCGCCTTCGAGCTTCTCGGCCCGCTCGAGGATGGCCACCTGCGCCCGCAGGAGGGCCACGCCGCCGCCGGGGACGACACCCTCTTCGATGGCCGCCTTGGTGGTCGAGACCGCGTCCTCGATGCGGTGCTTCTTCTCCTTGAGCTCGACCTCGGTGGCTGCGCCGACCTTGATCACGGCCACGCCGCCGGAGAGCTTGGCCAGCCGCTCCTGCAACTTCTCACGGTCGTAGTCCGAGTCGGTGTTCTCGATCTCGGTCTTGATCTGGTTGACCCGGCCCTTGATGTCGTTCTCTGAGCCCGCACCCTCGATGATGGTGGTCTCGTCCTTGGTGATCACGACCTTCCGGGCCGTGCCCAGCAGGTCGACCGTGACGTTCTCGAGCTTGAGACCGACCTCTTCGGTGACCACCTGGGCGCCGGTGAGGATGGCGATGTCCTGCAGCATGGCCTTGCGACGCTCGCCGAAGCCGGGGGCCTTGACGGCCACCGAACGGAAGGTGCCACGGATCTTGTTGACCACCAGGGTGGCCAGGGCCTCGCCCTCGACGTCCTCGGCGATGATCAGCAGCGGCTTGCCGCCCTGCATGACCTTCTCGAGCACCGGCAGCAGGTCACGGACGGCCGTGATCTTGGTGCCGACGAGAAGGATGTAGGCGTCCTCGAGCACCGCTTCCATGCGCTCGGGGTCGGTCACGAAGTACGGGGCGATGTAGCCCTTGTCGAAGCGCATGCCCTCGACCAGGTCCATGTCCATGCCGAAGGTCTGCGACTCCTCGACGGTGATGACGCCGTCACGGCCCACCTTGTCGATGGCCTCGGAGATCATCTCGCCGATCTCGTTGTCGGCGGCTGAGATGGAGGCAACCTGGGAGATCTGCGCCTTGGTCTCGGTCTCCTTGGAGATGCTGTGGATGGCGCTCACGGCCGTCTCGACGGCGGCCTCGATGCCCTTCTTGAGCGACATGGGGTTGGCCCCGGCCGCGACGTTGCGCAGGCCCTCGTGGACCATGGCCCACGCCAGCACGGTGGCCGTGGTGGTCCCGTCACCGGCAACGTCGTCGGTCTTCTTGGCTACTTCCTTGACCAGCTCGGCGCCGATGCGCTCGTAGGGGTCCTCGAGGTCGATCTCCTTGGCAATGGAGACGCCGTCATTGGTGATGGTCGGGGCGCCCCACTTCTTGTCGAGCACCACGTTGCGGCCTTTTGGGCCGAGCGTGACGCGCACGGCGTCCGCCAGTTTGTTCATGCCGGTCTCGAGTCCGCGGCGGGCGTCTTCCTGGAATGCGATCAGCTTGGCCATCTGGTGAGTTCCTCCATCGTTCTTCGTTCGGCGTCTTCCGCGGGCCCGATTGGGGCCGTTAGCACTCTAACGTGTCGAGTGCTAATAGAAAACCACGCTCAGGCCTCGGGCGCAACCGCAGGCAGGAAAGGCCAGGCCAGAGGCTAAGAACCAACTCACCCCCCGGCGACGGCCGGGACGATGGAAAGCGTCTGCCCGGGTGCCACTGGGGTTGCAAGCCCATCGAGGAAGCGGACGTCCTCATCGGCCAGGAACACGTTGACGAAGCGGCGCAGGGCGCCGTCGGCGTCGAAGAGGCGCTCGGCCAGGCCCGGATGGGCGGCGTCGAGCTGTTTGAGGGCCTCGCCGACGGTGGCACCGTCGACCTCGACCGAGCCGGCCCCTCCGGTCAGAGTGCGCAATTGGGTGGGGATGCGGATGGTCACGCTCATCGGGTGCTCTCACTCTCCTCGCGGTCACGCACGGCGGCATCGAAGGCGTCCAGCGTGGGCGCGATCGTCGCCGAGGGGCGTCCCTGGCCGGTCAGGGCCTCGACGGTCTTGAGGCCGTGCCCCGTCACCAGGGCCACCACCCGCTCGTCGCGCCGGACGGCGCCGGAGGCGGCCAGCTTGGCCAGGGTGGCAATGGTCACGCCGCCGGCCGTCTCGGCGAAGATGCCCTCGGTGCGGGCCAGCAGCCCGATGGCCTCGACCACCTCGCCGTCGGTCACCGCGGCACACGAGCCGCCGGACGAGCGCATCGCCTCGAGGGCGTACCACCCGTCGGCCGGGTTGCCGATGGCCAGCGACTTGGCGATGGTGTGTGGCCGGACCGGGCGGATGGCGTCGGTCCCCTCGGCGAAGGCGGTGGCCACCGGGGAACACCCTTCGGCCTGCGCCCCCGAGATCCGCACCTCGGGCAGCTCGTCCAACAATCCGACCTCACCCAACTCGCGGAATCCCTTGGCCACCTTGGTCAGCTGGCTGCCCGAGCCGATGGGCACCACCACGTGATCGGGCGCCTCCCAGCCCAGCTGCTCGGCGATCTCGAAGGCCAGCGTCTTCGAGCCCTCCGCGTAGTAGGTGCGCACGTTGACATTGACGAAGGCCCAGCTCGGGCGCTCGCTGGTCAGTTCGGCACAGAGCCGGTTGACGTCGTCGTAGGTGCCTTCGACCACGATCACCGTCCCGCCGTAGATCGTGGTCATCGTCACCTTGGCCGCTTCGAGATCATGGGGGATCAGGACCACCGATTCGAGGCCGGCCCGGGCGGCATGGGCCGCCACCGAGTTGGCCAGGTTCCCGGTCGAGGCACACGCCGCCACCTTGAAGCCGAGTTGGCGGGCCTTGGTGAGGGCGACCGACACCACCCGGTCCTTGAACGAACCGGTGGGGTTGGCCGTGTCGTCCTTGATCCACAGCTCGCCCAGGCCCAACTCGGCCGCCAGGCGGTCGGCCCGCACCAGGGGGGTGAAACCGGCACCGAGGTCGACCGGCGCCTCGTCATCGACGGGGAGGAGATCGCGGTAGCGCCAGATGGACCGTGGCCCGGCGGCGATCCGCTCCCGGGTCACCGTGGCGGCGATCCGCTCATAGTCGTAGGCGACCTCGAGCGGCCCGAAGCAGTAGTCGCAGACGTGCAGCGCTTCAGCGGGGAACGGGCGCGCACATTCACGACAACGCAACCCGGTGACACAATCGACCATCTGGTCCTCCTCATCGATCGGGCATTGGCACCTGTTGCCCCCCAAGGTGGGGAATGCACTGGTTGCCGCGACGTCGACGGGCCCGTCCCTCAGTCGCTCTGGATGATGGGCTACATGGTAGCGCCTGCCATCACCGGTGATCCACCCGCCGTCAATGCACGCGAAGATGCTCCTATGTCGCGAGATCACTCGGGAGGTCACGGAGGCCAGGCCGGCAGCGGCCCGCGCACCTATCACCACGCCGACTTCCCGGTGGCCCGCCTGCTCGCGGCCAAGGCCGACAGCACGGTGTCGGTGTGCATCCCGGCCCGGGACGAGGGGTCGACCGTCGGGTCGGTGGTCCGCGCCGTCGTCCAGCCCTTTTTAGCCTCGGCCGGCGGGAACGGGTTGGTCGACGAGGTCCTCGTGCTCAACGACGGCTCGATCGACGACACGGCGGAGCAGGCACGGGCGGCGGGCGCCCGGGTGGTCTCGAGCCAGGGGGCCGACGGGGGCAAGGGCCAGGCCATGGCCGCCGCGCTCGAGGCGGCGGGCGGCGACGTCATCGTCTACCTCGATGCCGACGTGGCCAACACGACGCCCGCCTTCGTCACCGGCATGCTCGGGCCGCTCCTCCTCCACCACAACATCGCCCTGGTGAAGGGCTTCTACACCCGCCCGCTGCACGGCGAGCCCACCGGTGGCGGTCGGGTCACCGAGTTGGTGGCTCGGCCCGTGCTCGAGCTGCTCTTCCCCGAGCTCTCCGAGATCCGCCAGCCGCTGGCCGGGGAGACGGCGGGCCACCGGTGGGTGTTCGAAAAGGTCGGGTTCGCCGACGGCTACGGCGTCGAGATCGCCCTGCTGATCGATGTGGCCACCCACATCGGCCCTGGCGTCCTGGCCCAGGTCGACCTGGGCGAGCGCATCCACCGCAACCGGCCCCTGCACGAACTACGCCCCCAGGCCGTCGATGTGCTCCGGGCGGCGCTGGACCGGATCCGCCCGTGATCCGCCCGTGATCCGCCCGTGATCCGCCAATGACGAAACCCGACACGATCGTCGTCTCCAACCGGGGACCGCTGTCGTTCCGCTTCGACGCCGAGCACAACCTGCAACCGCTGGCCGGTGGTGGCGGGCTGGTCTCGGCGCTGCGACCGCTCCTGGCCGGCGCCGACACCGACGCCATGTGGTTCTCCATGACCATGGGCGCGGCCGACGAGGCCGCGGTGGCGGCCGGTCGCATGCTCGATCCGGCTCTCGCCCTCCGCTCGGTCACCGTCGACCCGGGCACCTACCGCATGGCCTACGACGTCATCGCCAACACCACGCTGTGGTACCTCCACCACCACCTCTTCGACCTGCCCCGCCGGCCCCGCTTCGACCGCCATTGGCATGCGGCCTGGGCCGGCTACCGCGCCTACAACCGGGCCGTGGCCGACGTGGTCAGCGCCGAAGCCCCCGACGCGGCCGCGGTCCTGGTGCAGGACTACCACTTCTCGCTCCTGGGGCAGATGCTGCGGGAATCCCGCCCCGATCTGCGCACGGTCCACTTCTGCCACATCCCCTTCGCCGACCCGAACATGCTCCGCGTGCTCCCCGACGACGCCGCCCGCGAGCTCATGGCCGGTCTGGCTGGATTCGGCGCCTGCGGCTTTCACGCCAAGCATTGGGCCGAGGGATTCCGCGCCTGCTTCGCCCACGCCGAACTGGCGGGATCCGCCATCGCCCCGCCCACCTTCGTCTCCTCCCTCTCACCCGACC
>CAVURD010000005.1:0-48368 GCA_963743785.1 uncultured Acidimicrobiaceae bacterium
ATCTACAAAGGAGCGGATCGAGTCCGTGGCCCCGACTCGAACGCACCAGTTCTCACGATGTTCCCACGTTCCACTTGACGCAGGGCGAATCAGCCAACAAGGTGAGGACCGACAACCTTCGGTCGCGGTTGCCAGGGAAGCGCACCGAATCAGATAGGGCCAAGTGCGTGGACACCAGACCGGAGAAGGCTGCCGAGCGGACGGCACGTCCGTCTCTCTGCCCACCCTTCAGCCCGGCGGTGGTCCGGGCCACGTCCTTATCGGATCGGGGACGCCCACGGTTGACGTGGGTGCCCGGGGAACCGGAGCACGTGAGGCGACGACAAGGGAGGCAACATGGCAATCGCAGAGGACCTAGCGGTCATTCACGACCCGGGGTCGGATGTGGCGTTCCACGTCGAGCAGCACGGGATCGACTTCATACCCGAGAGCGAGCGCTGGGCCAGGCCCAAGGACATCTTCGGGATGTGGGCCGGGGCCAGCGTCCAGATCGAATACTTCATTTATGGCGCCATCTTGATGACGTTCGGGCTCACGTTCCTTCAGGTCCTGGTGATCATCATCCTGGGGAACCTGTCGTTCTTCCTGTTGGGATTGTGCTCCCTGCAGGGGCCGAATGCCGGCACCACCGTGTTCGCCATCAACCGGGCCGGCTACGGCCCGAACGGCTCACGACCGATCTCCTTCTTCAACTGGATCACCCAGATCGGCTTCGAGGTCGAGGGGCTGCTCCTGATCGTGGGGGCCGGGCTCGTCTTGATGATCAAGGCGGGCTACTTGCCCGGCGACCCGGCCAAGGTCATTCTCGTCATCGCGGCGGTGCTCGTGCAGGGGATCCTCCCCTTCCTGGGCCACGCCGCCATCGTCAAGACGCTGCGCTGGCTGGTCCTGCCCTTCGTGATCCTTTTCGCCATCATGCTCGGCTTCGCCGTCCCGCACGCCAATCTGCACGTGGTGAAGACCAGCGGAGACTGGCAAGGCTTCACCGAGGCGCTGGCCTTCACCATCGCCTTGAGCGGACTGGGCTGGACCGAGAACGGCAACGACTACACCCGGTACTGCCCGACAGAGACCTCAAGAAAGGGCATCGTCGGCTGGGTCTTCCTGGGCACGGCCGTCCCGGAGATCCTGATCATGACCCTGGGTGCCGTCGTCGGCACGTTCGTTCTCAAAGTCGGGACCGGGGCCGGCGGCTTCCTCCCCTTCGCGGACCAGACCGCCATTCCCTCGTGGTTCGTGGTGGTGTTCCTGGTCTTCGCCGTCATCCAACTGTTCGGCATCAACAGCCTCGACATGTACTCATCGGGCGTCACCCTGCAAGCCATCGGTGTTCCCGTGAAGCGGTACCACGCCGTCCTGATTGACTGCGCCATCGCACTCGGCGTCACCATGTGGGCCATCTTCAGCGGGTCCTTTACCGAGTACCTGTCGGACTTCGTCGACATCGTCATCATCTGGATTGCGCCGTGGTGCGCCATCTTCTTGGTGGACTGGGTCCTGCGCCGTTACCGCTACGTGCCGAGCGAGCTCCAGAAGACCGGCCGGGACTCCCTGTATTGGCGTCGTGGGGGCATCTCCTGGCCGGCCATCATCGCCCAGGTGATCGGCATGTTCGCTGCCATCTCAGGGCTCTATGTCAACCCGACCTACTACTTCCGCGTTCCACGATGGTTGAACGAGGTCACGGACCACACCCAGGACGCCTCCCACTTCGGGGGCGACTTCAGCATCTTCCTCGGCCTGGGCGTCGGAGCGCTGGTCTACCTGATCCTGGCCACGCACAGCGTTCGCAAGCAGGCCGACGAGCAAGAAGTGCTGCTCAAGACCGAGGGCCTGCTCTGAACGCTCGTCCCAGTCCCCGCGACACCCCATTTAGTCCCAGTCCTCCGCCAGTTCACCGCTGCCGTCCCCCGCAGGCCGGAACAACGGCATGGACCCGAGGGAGCGCACCATGTCAGCGTCCGCCCCGAGAGCCTTCCGCCAACCCGACCCCTCGGTCATGAGGGTGCCGATGACAACCGGCTCGGCTCCGATGCGCCGCACCAACCTGAGCGCCGCCAGCGTGGAGGCGCCGGTCGAGATCACGTCGTCGACCACCGCCACCCGGCGGCCCCGGACGGCGGGAACCCGGGCGGGATCCATGCGCAGGCGTTGGGGCTTCTCGGTCGTGATGGAGTTGACCGGTTCGGCCCAGGTCTCCCCGAGGTGGATCTTCGGCGTCTTGTGCAAGATGACGTAGTCGTCGAACCCCAGTGCCCGGCTGGCCTCGATGGCCAGTGGGATACCCATGGTGGCGACCGAAACGATGATCTCGGGCCGGGCCGGCCGCATGAGGTCGGCGAGCTCGCGGCCCGCCACCTCGGCAAAGTGCACCCCCAGGTCGACACAGATGAGCAGGGCGATGCTCAGCTCGTCGGTCAGCGCGACGAGGGGCAGATCGACCGACTGACTTCCCACGGTGGTCGAATAGGTACGAGCGGCGGCCATGGACATGACTCTCGCCGCGGTGACCTCTGACTGCAAGTGACCGTCCACCGAAGGCTTCGGCATGCCGGGTACCTGACCGTCGCCCTGGTTCGACGGCGTCGGACGTGGGGACCCCGACTCCCTCTCGAGCATGATGGGGAGCAGGCGCCCGCCGTACACTCTCGATCACCGATAGGGCTACGGTCCGTCGACACGCCGGACGGACGGTTTGGGGGGAACATGGACAACACCGAACGCAGGGTCGCCCTGGTGACCGATGCCGCCCACTACGTCGGACCCCATCTGGCCCGACTCCTCGCCTCTCGAGGCCACGATCTCGTGCTGGGCGACCCCGGGCCCGACCTCGTGACCGAGCTCGAGGCGACCGGCGCCACGGTCGTCGCCGTCGAGGGCGTCCTCGATCTCACCGATCCGTCATCCTCGGAACGACTGGTCGGCGCGGCCCAAGAGCGCTTCGGCCGGCTCGACGCCGCCGTCGGAGGCTCGGGTCGGGTCATCGTTGGAAAATTCGTCGATTCCACCGCTGATCAACTCGACGCTGTCGTGCAGGGCTGCCTGGTCGCGCCCTACCACCTGCTGCGCGCCGTCGTCCTGGCCATGGTCGAACAGGGCCACGGCCAGATGTTGCTGATCACCAGCGCCTCGGCGGTCCGGCCCACCCCGGGAGCGCCGTTGTATTCGGCGGCCCGCGCCGGAGCGACGATGCTGGCCAAGAACGTCGCCATGGAAGTGGCCCGCACCGGGGTGCAGGTCAACGTGGTCGGCACCAATTTCATGGACTTCCCCGAGTTCCTCAGGGCGAACCGCGTGACCGACGAAGCGTCGAGACGCAAGGTCGAGTCAATGGTCCCCATGAAGCGACTGGGCACCATGGAGGAGTTCGCCGCGTTCTGCCTGCCGTTCATCGACGGAACGAGTGGGTTCACCACGGGCCAGTTCGTGGCCTACGCCGGAGGCTGGGCCTGACGGAGACGGTGAAGCACGCCCGGCCACTCCGGAGACAGCGCTCAATCAGGCGGACCGAAGAGTCGGTCACCCGCATCGCCCAGGCCGGGCACGATGTAGCCCACCTCGTTGAGGACCGGGTCGACGGCGGCGCACACCACGGGCACCAAGGGATGCGCCTCGGTGAAGGCGACCAGACCGGGCTGCGAGGCGATGATGCAGAGCGCCACTACTGTGCGTGCCCCCTTGTCGAGCACGAGATCGCACACCTGAGCCAGCGACCCACCGGTGGCCAGCATGGGGTCGCACACGACGACCCGCCGCCCGCTCAGATCACCCGGCAGTCGATTGAGATAGACGTCCGCTTGCAGGGTTGCCTCGTTGCGCTGCAAACCGACATGGGCCACCTCGGCCAGGGGGAGCACTTCTTGAACGGCCTGCACCATGCCCAGCCCGGCCCGGAGAACCGGCACCACGAGTACGTGCTCGTTCACCCGACGCGCCGTCACCCCGTCGGCCACCGGCGTGTCGATGACGATCTCCTCGGTCCCGAGGTCGCGCAGGCCCTCATAGGCCAAGAACCGCGAGATCTCCGAGACCAGGCGTCGGAAGTGGTCACGATCGGTCAGCTGATCCCGCAACGCGGCCAGCCGGTGCGCCAGGACCGGGTGCTCGACCACGGTCACGCGCCTCACCTCGGTGCGCCTTCGGCCAGCGCCACCAGGTTGGGCCGGACACGCCGAAACTCCGAGGTCGTACGGTCGGCCCGGGTGTGGACTTCAGCGGTCGGCGTGAGCGGCAGGACCAGGTCGTCGTAGGCCACCGGATGCCAACATCGCCCGAGCGCGGCGGCGGTGTTGGAGAGGGTGCGGTCCATGGCGCACCACCCTCCTCCGTCCTCCGCTCCGGCGTCAAGGAAGGTCAGAGCCGCTACAGTCCGGCTCGTCCAGTTCCGACGACGTCAAGAGGCCATCATGATTCTCGACCGCTTCAAGGTGACCGACCAGGTCGCCATCGTCACCGGCAGTGGCCGCGGCATCGGTGCGGCCTCGGCGGTGGCCCTGGCCGAGGCCGGGGCCGACATCGTGTTGGCCGCACGGACCGAGGAGCAGTTGCGCGAAGTGGCGCGGCGCGTGGAAGCAACCGGCCGCCGGGCGGCCGTCGTGGCCGGCGACCTCACCGACGTCGAACTCATGGGCTCCCTGGCCGACACGGCGCACCAAACCTTCGGCCGCGTCGACATCGTGGTCAACAACTTGGGCGGCACCATGCCCCGCCCTCTGCTCGATACGTCCCCACGCGCCCTCGAGGAGGCCTTCCACTTCAACGTCGGCGCCGGCCACGCCCTCGTGCGCGCCGCCGTCCCGCTGATGCTCGAAGGGGAGGCCCCCGGTGGGGCCATCGTGAACATCTCATCGGTCATGGGCCATGTCGGCGCCCGGGGCTATCTGGCCTACGGGACGGTCAAGGGAGCCCTCGAGCAGTACACCCGCCTGGCCGCCCGCGACCTGTGCCCCCGGATTCGCGTCAACGCTGTGGCGGTGGGCTCCACCGCCACGTCCGCCCTCGACATCGTCATGTCCAGCGACGAGTTGCGCACCCAGATGGAAGACGCCACACCGCTCAAGCGCATCGGCGATCCTGAAGACATCGCCGCCACCGTCCTGTTCCTGGCCTCGTCGGCCGGGTCCTTCATCACGGGCAAGATCATCGAGGCCGACGGCGGCCTGCAGTCGGCCAACCTCGAATTCGGTCTCCCCGACCTCTAAACCAACGGAAAAGGAGTGTCATGAGCTATCGCGTCGTGCAGTGGAGCACCGGCAACGTGGGACGACACGCCCTGGCCGGCATCGACGCCCATCCCGAGCTCGACTTGGTCGGCGTCTTCGTCTCCAATCCGGCCAAGGTCGGCCGGGACGCCGGCGAGCTGGCCGGGCTCGGGCGGAGCCTCGGGGTGAGCGGATCCAGTGACTTCGACGCCTTGCTGGCCCTCAAGCCTGACTGCATCGTGCACACGGGCATGGCCGACGACCGCATGATGGAGGCGCTGGCCGATCTGCAGCGCTTGCTCGAAGCGGGATGCAATGTGGTCTCATCGTCTCCCGTCTTCTTGCAGTACCCGGCCGACGATGATGACATGGCCCGGTCCCTGCACGCCGCCGGCGTGGCCCACGGCGTCTCACTCTTTGTCAACGGTGTCGATCCCGGTTTCGCCAACGATGCCCTCCCGTTGGTGCTGACCGGGATCAGCGAGCGCATCGAAGAAGTTCGTTGCTCCGAGGTTCTCAACTACAACACCTACAACCAGCCCATGGTGCTCTTCGACATCATGGGCTTCGGCCGGCCCATGGACGAGATTCCCTTCATCCTCCAGCCGGGCGTGCTCACCCTGGCCTGGGGCAGCGTGGTGCGCCAGATCGCCGCCGGCCTCGGCGTCGCCCTTTCGGGCGTCGAGGAATGGTACGAACGAGAAGCGGCACCGGCGGACTTCGATGTGGATGCCGGTCCCATCGCCAAAGGCACCGCCGCCGCTCTGCACTTCGAGGTACGGGGCATGGTGGGCGACAAGGCCGTCGTCGTGGTCGAACATGTCACCCGGCTGAGCGACGACCTCGGGGCGAGCTGGCCCCAGCCGGCCGGGCACGGCGGCTACCGGGTCCAGATCACGGGCGAGCCCAACTACACCCTCGACCTCCAACTGATGGGCACCGACGGCGACCACAATACGGCCGGCCTCAAGGCGACGGCCATGCGCCTGGTCAACGCCATCCCTGCCGTCATCGCCGCCGAACCCGGCATCGTGACGGCGCTCGACCTCCCGGCGATCACCGGCCGGGGCCTCGTGGTCACCTGACCGTCCCTCTGTCGCGAATACGGCAAGGTGTCGGCCGCTTGACCGCCCGGGCGAGAAGGGTGTGCCCGTGAACGTCAACCAGGTTGGGTTACCTCGGTACCGCTCCTGGTCTTCCGTCTTCCCCTCAGTCGAGGACGGTCAAGCACCGGCGAACCACTCGCCGCCGCGATGAATTGGTTGTGCGCGCCTGTGAAATACGTCTGAAATTCGCGCGTCAGTCCCGTGACATCAATGACGTTGGCCGGGGCGGCCACTCGACGCTGGGTGGCCGTCGTGGAGCTGGTCGAAGAACGCTCAACGGAAGTCGCGGCTGGCCGGAACGGCTGTTCCCACCCGCAGCGGTTCCACTCGCTCGGCGGTCAGGCTGACCGTGCCCTGCCCCAACTGCAACCGGCCCCGGATGAGCAGCGCCGGGGCATGGCGGGCCACCAGCTTCCAGCGGGCCCAGGCACCGCGAGAGAAGACCACATTGACATGACCGGTCTCGTCTTCGAGGTTGACGAAGACCGCACCACGCGCCGTCTCGGGATGCTGGCGGTGCGTCACCACTCCGGCCACGGTGACCCGGTCGCCGTCGGCACACGACAACAGGTCGCCGGCCACCACCACTCCCATGGCTTCCAACCGTTCCCGGGCCAGGTGCATGGCCGTGTGCTCGGGAGCCAGTCCCAGCGCCCACATGTCGTCACCGACCGAGTCGTAGAGGCTGGGCGCGGGCAGCGGCGGGGCCTCGGCCCCCACCACCATCCCGGGCAACCGGTCTGGTGTCCCCTGCGCCGCGGCCCCGGCCGCCCACAACAACTGCCTCCGGGAGGCCGTCGTCGCGGTCTCCTCGGCGTCGAGCGCACCCGCCGCCGCCAATGTCTCGAGCTGGGCCCGGGATACGCCGGCCCGCCGGACCAGGTCCTCCCCTCCGGCCCAGGGTCGCCCGGCCACTATCCGCTCGGCCACCGCGTCCCCGACACCGCGCACCGAGGCCAGTCCCAACCGCAGCACTGCGTCGTCACGCTCCCCCTCCAACGAGGCCCCTACGTCGGAGTGATCGACGTGAGGGCGGCGCACCGTCACCCCGTGACGCCGAGCGTCGGCCACCAGGGACTGAGGGGACCAGAACCCCATGGGTTGGGAATTGAGGAGACCGGCGGTGAAGGCGGCCGGGTAGTGCAATTTCAGCCAACTACTCGAGTAGACGAGGTAGGCGAAGGACACGGAGTGGGACTCGGGGAACCCGAAGTTGGCGAAGGCGGCCAGCGCCGCAAAAATCTGGTCGGCCACCTCCCCCACCACCCCACGCGCCGCCATCCCGTCATAGAAACGGACCCGCAGCCGCGCCATCCGTTGGGCGGAACGCTTGGCCGCCATGGCCTGGCGCAGTTCGTCGGCCTCGGCCGCACTGAACCCGGCGATGGCCACGGCCATCTCCATCAACTGCTCCTGGAACAGGGGGACCCCGAGCGTCCGCTCCAAGATGGGTTCGAGCAACGGGTGCAGGTAGGTGACCTCCTCCTCTTTTCGGCGCCGGCGGATGTAGGGATTGACGGCGTGGCCCTGAATGGGCCCGGGCCGGATGAGGGCCACCTCGATCGCCAGGTCGTAGAACTCGCGCGGCCGGACCCGGGGCAGCGTGCCCATCTGGGCCCGGCTCTCCACCTGGAAGACCCCGACCGTGTCGGCCCGGCACAACAGGTCGTAGACCGCATCCTCCTGGGGGATCTTCGCCAGGTCGACGGGGACACCGTGGAAGTCGCGCACCAGGTCGACCATGCGGTGCAGCGCTTCGAGCATGCCCAGACCGAGCAGGTCGAACTTGACCAGCCCGATGGCGGCGCAGTCGTCCTTGTCCCACTGCAGCACACTGCGCCCGGGCATGCGGCCCCACTCCACCGGGCACACCTCAATCACCGGACGGTCGCACAGCACCATGCCGGCCGAGTGAATGCCCAGATGGCGCGGCCGATCCAGGAGCTCGGCCGCCATTTCGGCCACCAGCGGCGGCACACCCTCGCCCCCGTCGTTCACCGCCCCGCCCACCGCCTCTTGGACCGCCGCCACCGACGACGGCCCCGCGAGGCCCGGTCGATCCCGGCCGACCAGGCGTCGACCTGCTCCGGGCTGAAGCCGAAGGCCTTGCCCACGTCACGCACGGCCGAGCGGGGTCGGTAGGTGATGACGTTGGCCACCTGCGCCGCATGGCGCCGGCCGTAGCGCTCGTAGACGTACTGGATCACTTCCTCGCGCCGGCCCGACTCGATGTCGACGTCGATGTCCGGCGGCCCGTCCCGGGCCGGGGATAGGAAGCGCTCGAAGAGGAGGCCGAGGTCGACGGCGTCGACGTTGGTGACCCTCAGGGCGTAACAGACGGCCGAATTGGCGGCCGAGCCCCGGCCCTGGCAATAGATGTTCAAGCGGCGGCAGACCTCGGCGATGTCCCAGACCACCAGGAAGTACCCGGCGAAGCCCAGCTGACCGATGACCTCCAGCTCGTGCTCGATCTGCTTCCACGCTCCCGGCACCCGTTCGTCGTGGGGCGGCCCGTAGCGTTCGAGCGCGCCACGCGTCACCAGCTCACGCAGGTAGCTCTGCTCGTCCATCCCCGCCGGTACCGGGAAGTCCGGCAGCCGCGGGGCCACCAGGCGCAGGTCGAAGGCGCAGGCCAGACCCAGCTCCCCGGCGCGGGCGACCACGCCGGGCCAGCGGGCGAACCGACGGAGCTGCTCGGCCGGCCCGCGCAGGCAGGCCGAGGGAGCCGAAGGGAGCCAGCCCTCCAGCTCGGCCAATGGCCGCCGGGCCCGGATGGCGGCCAGCGTGGTGGCCAAACGGAACCCGGCCGGCGTGGCGTAGTGCACGTTGTTGGTGGCCACCGCATCGACCCCCCACTCGGCGGCCACCAGCGCCAGCGCGTCGTTGCGGGCCGTGTCCAGTGGGTCCCCGTGGTCCCAGAGCTCGACGGCCACGTTGGGGCGCCCGAACCGCTCGATCAGTCGCCCTACCTCTTCCGAAGCCGCCCGGGGACCGGCCTCCACCAGCGCGGCGGGGACCGCCCCCTTGCGGCATCCGGTGAGCACCAACCAATGGCCTCCGGCCGACGCGGCGAGCGCGTCGAGGGTGAAGATGGGCTGCCCCTTCACACCCCCTTCGAGGTGGGCTTCGGCCAAGACCCTCGACAGGCGGGCGTAGCCCTCGGGATCACGGGCCAGCACGACGAGATGTGTCCCGCGCGGATCTGGCTCACCGGTGCGGAGCCCGGCCGGCGCCAGCGTGACCTCGGTGCCGAAGACCGTCGGCAGGCCCAGGGCCCGAGCCGCTTCGGCGAAGCGCACCACCCCGTAGAAACCGTGATGGTCGGTCAGGGCCAAGGCGGCCAAGCCCAACCGGTGCGCCTCGGCCGCCAGCTCCTCGGGGTCACTGCTGCCGTCGAGAAAACTGAATCCGGAGTGTGCGTGCAGCTCGGCGTAGGTCTCGACCTCAGTCATAGAGCGCCTCCACCCACCACTGGGTCCGTTCGTTGTAGAGCAGTCGGGCCGTCCCGTCCGCCGTCACCACCTGCAAGCGGGCCCGACGCCGACGTACCGACCACCAGCGTTCGGTGACCGGCCACGGTCCGGCCCAGGCCACCACCGGTTGCCACGGATCGCCTTCGACAGAGAGCCGATCCACTTCCGCCTCGAGCAATCCCCGCCCGCTCACCACCACGGCGCGACCGGTCGCGTCGACCATCTCGGCCCGCTGTGGCACACCGAGCACACGGGTGGGGGAAGGAGCCGGCAACCGTCCCGGCCAGGGGGCGCCGCCCGCCCCAGGCCCTTCGGCCTCCGGGCTCCCCCACGGCACCAACGCCGCCTGCTCGGACGGATCCCGGCCGCCCCGTAACCGGCCCACCAGCACGGCATCGACTCCCAGCCGCTCCTGCACCCGGGCGAAGGAAAGGGCCGCCCGGGTCTCCGCCGCCGATGCGCCACCGAAGAACCCCGGCTGGAAGGGAGGCGGCTCGGACCCCTGGTCGGGATCCTCCCCCCGGGCCACCCGCAATCGACGGTCAATGGCCCGATCGCGCACACCGGCCAGCTCCCCGCTCTCGCCCCGGGACAGGCGGTGACAGGCCGCGGCATCGGCGCCGAAACGATCCGAGACGTGGGGGGCGGGCAGGGCGGCGAACTCCCCCAATGTGGTGACCCCGAGTCGCTGCAGGGTGACGGCCAGCTCGGGCCGGGCCAGGGTGGCCACCGACCAGGGAGCCAGGAACTGGGCCACCTCCCCCGCCGGGACGATCAGCTGTGATCGGGCGGCCAGAATCGCGGCGAAGAGCCCGTCGGCCACGCCGACGGAGGCATCTTCCTCCACCGCTTCGACCAGGTGCCGCACCACCATCTCCTCACCGCCGAAGAAGCGGGCCGGTCCGCGCGCGGGCAGGGCACACACCCCGAGCCGGATCGGGTGCACCCACGGACAGATCTCCCCGGCCCGGGCAACCACCTGGACGAATCGCCGGGCCTCTTCCCCGCGCCCTCCCTCCTGCTGGAGGAGGGGGCACCAGATGACGACCAACCGTTCCAACTCCATTGCTGCTCCACTCAGGCCGCCTTGGGCCCATTGTTGTCAGGACCGGCCCCGACAGACCCGTCCTCTCCCTTCGCCGTATCCTCGCCGTCGCCGTCGCCGTCGCCGTCGCCACCACACCCGAGTCGGCCGGAAGCAAGAGTGTGCATTCGGCGTCCCGGCCGGCCGCTCGTCGTCCACTGACCCGTACCTCGGCCCGCCTCCTCTGCAGGTGACCGTGGCCCTGGCCGATCCCCTGCCATTCGACGTCCCCGACGGTCAGGGTCAGGTCCCCGCCCTGGGGCCAGTCGCTAACCCGCTCGACCAGCACCACCAACGCCGCCTGGCGGTCACGAGCCCGGGCGGCCAGGTGCCGAGCTACCGTCCCGCCGGCTCGGCCGGGTGGGCGGACCAGAACGACGTCGACACCGGGGAGAAGATCCCCCGCGGCCTCGGCCCACCCGCGGCCGGGGTGCGGCACGAAGACCACGCGACGCAGATCGATACCGAGCTCAGCCGCCGCGACGACCCCCGGATCGGGCAGGCCGACCGCGGCGCACCAGCTCCCGGCCTGCGACACCGCGGCCAGGAGGGCCAAGGCCAACGTGGTGGCACCGTGACCCGGCTCCCCCGCCACCGTGGTCGTCGTCCCCCGCCGCAACGCCCCATCGGGGAAGAGCGGGGCCAAGGGCGCCGGCACCGGGAGGAGCCGCCCTGCCACCGGGGTGGTCGGCCGGACCCGATCAGCCAGGCCGACCGGAAGTTCCCGGGAGCGAAGAAGCGGCACACTCTTCTCGACGGGCTTCTCGGTGGGAATCTCGGTGGGGAAAGCGAACATATGTTCGTACACTACCGACAACGTGCTCGTTCTGCCCAGAGAGACAAAAGACCTGTTCAAACGCCTCATCCCTCCTGAAAGCCGCCGGTGGAGGCGCGGCGCCACAGGTGCGGTGCCACAATGCAGCCCTCATGTGCGGACGCTTTGCCCTCTTCACCCCTCCCGTGCGCCTGGCCCGCTACTTCCAGGCCACCCTGGGCGATGACGTCGACCCCGAGCAGCCCCCGAGCTGGAACGTGGCCCCCACCACGCCGGTGCTCGCCGTCACGGCGCACCGCCCGGCCACCGGCCACCCCCTGGAGCGAACGCTCACCCTGTTGCGCTGGGGGCTCATCCCCTCATGGGCCAAAGACCCCTCCGCCGGCAGCCGCCTGTTCAATGCCCGCGCCGAGTCCGTGACCAACCGGCCATCCTTCAGCTCAGCCTTCGCGTCCCGGCGCGTCATCATCCCGGCCGACGGCTTCTACGAATGGCACAAGCTCAACAGTGGCGCCAAGCAACCGCACTTCTTCACCCGCGCCGACGGGGAGCCCCTAGCCATGGCCGGCGTGGCCGAGTCGTGGTGGGACAAGCAGGCGCCGGACGATATGCCTCCCATCCGTTCCTGCACCATCATCACCACATCTGCCGGTCCCGACATGGACGGGATTCATGACCGCATGCCGGTCATCCTCTCTCCCGACACCTTCGATCCGTGGCTCGATCCCGAAAAAGAAGACGTCAGCGAACTCACCGCGCTGCTGCGACCAACGCCGAGCGGCACCATCGTGCACCACCCGGTCGGCCCACGTATCGGTAGTTTCCGCAACGACGATCCCCAACTGATTGATTCGATCTGATGGCCGCACCACCGAGTCAACCGCCGCGTCGGGCCCCCCGTCTTGATCGGCGCACTTTCCTGGCCGCCGCCATGGCGGCTGGTGGTGGCGGCCTGCTGGCCGCCATGGGTGCCGGCGCCAACGCGGGCGCCACCATTCGGGGGGCGACATCGGTCAAGCCCGCCGGTTCGGACCTGGGCGCCATCGAGCACGTCATCTTCTTCATGCAGGAGAACCGGTCGTTCGACCACTACTACGGCACCTACCCGGGGGTGCGCGGCTTCGACGACCACCCGGCCCATTCCCTCGGCGCCTTTGCCCAAGCGTGGCCGGATGGTGCCGCCGAGCACCTGCTTCCCTTTCACCTGGCGGCGAACTCCGGTATCGGCGAGTGCACCTACGACCTCAGCCACACCTGGCCGGCCGAGCACATGAGCCGCGGACAGGGCAACAACGCCGACTTCGTCCGCACCCACACGTCACCCGCCTTCGAGGGGCCCGAACACGGCGTCATGACCATGGGCTACTACGAGCGACAGGATCTGCCGTTTTACTACGCCCTGGCCGATGCCTTCACCATCTGCGACAACTACCACTGCTCGGTCATGGGCCCGACCCACCCCAACCGGCTGATGGCGCTGTCGGGCACCATCGACCCCGCGGGCAAGGCCGGCGGTCCGGTGATCATCACCAACCAGAGCGTCGAGGCCATCTGGAGCGCAGCGTGGGACACCATGCCCGAGATCCTCGAAGATGCCGGGATCAGCTGGAAGGTCTACAACCCCGAAGGCCCCATCTACGCACCGCCCTTCTTCGAGCAGAACGGCCTGGTGGCCGGCGACGCCATCCTCCCCTACTTCAGCCAGTACAAGAACCCGGCCTCCCCGCTCTACCAAAAGGCCTTCCTCCCCCAGTACCCGGGCGAATTCATGACCGACGTCGCCAACGGCACGCTCCCGTCGGTCAGTTGGATCCTCCCGCCCGCCGGCTACGACGAGCACCCGCCGTCACCGCCCGCCTTGGGTGAGTGGTTCACCAGCCAACTCCTCGCGACGCTGGTGTCCAACCCCGAGGTGTGGTCCAAAACGGTGCTGTTCCATATGTACGACGAGAACGACGGCTTCTTCGACCATGTCCCGCCCCCGACCCCGCCCAAAGGGACGCCCGGCGAGTTCCTCACGGCCCGACCGCTTTCGGCCTTGGCCGGTGGGATCCGCGGTCCCATCGGCATGGGCTACCGCGTGCCCATGCTCGTCGTGTCACCCTTCAGCCGGGGCGGCCACATCGTGTCTGACGTCTTCGACCACACCTCCCAGCTTCGCTTCCTCGAAGCGCGTTTCGGCGTCCGAGCCCCGAATCTCACGGCCTGGCGCCGCCGCACGGCCGGCGACCTGACCTCGACCCTGCACATGCAGGCCAAAGACGTGTCGGCACCGGTTCTCCCGTCCACCTCGAATGACCTTCCCGTCAATGTGATGGCCGAAGGGTGTACCGAGGGCGACATTTTGGAGATCGACAGCAACCAGCCCACCTACCCGATCCCGATGCCTCAGGTCATGGCCCGTCAGGAGCCCACCGGCTCGACGTGACGCCGTCCCACCGGCGGAAGCCACGTGGGCGCCGGTGCGTTCCGCCCGTGCCTTCCGCCGGTGGGTTCACCGATGGCCGCGCCACACCTCATGGCGGGGATTCCAGTCTCCGAAGCCCTCGGTTCTCGTCAACAGACACGACTCGATGGCAAAGGTGACGAGCTGGTCCTCGTCGGACGGGAACGGCACACCGAGATCGGCGCGCTCGCTGACGAACTGCTCCCCCAGGGCCTGTCGGAGAGCGGCGTCGCTGACGACAGAGGCCAGGCCGGTCACGCAGAAGGCGTCTTCGTTGTCCTGAGTGGGGAAGGAGTGCACGGCGTAACGCCCGTCCCGACGAAGATCTTCCTGTTTGGGGGAGGGGATGACGAAGCCGTACATCGCGTCATCGGTCAGGAGCGGGCAGAACGGGTGTAGGCGGGGCCCGCCGTCCCGCCGGATGGTGGCGAGAAAGGCCAAACCCACGCCATGCTGATAGAGGAGGGCCCGGCCTCCGTCGGTCAGGTCGGGGCGCAGCCGGCCGAGCTCTCCCCACGACGTCACGTCCGGATCAGGGTCATCGGGGTCGGCGGCGGAGAGACGAATCCCCGATCGCAGCCGGTACCCATCCGACATCGGTGACGTTGAGGTCGGTCCCCGGAGGGACGATCTCGTCGATCTGGTCGAGCACGTCGGCGCTCAAACGGAGCTCGAGCGCCGGAAGCTGGGATTCGAGGTGCTCCATGGTGCGCGGCCCGATGATGGGCGACGTGACGGCCGGGTGCTCCAGGACGAAGCCCAACGCCAGCTGGAGCAGGCTCAGCCCGGCTCCGTCGGCCACCTTTTCCAAGGCGGTCACCGCATCGAGCTTCTGGCGGTTCCCGGGCAGCGACATGTCGTAGTGATGCGGCAGCATGGCCGAGCGTCGGCTGGTGTTGTCCTTGCCGCTTCCGAAGGCTCCCGAGAGCCATCCACCGGCCAAGGGGCTCCAGGACAGGACGCCCATGTTGAACTTCTGGCACATGGGCAGTACGTCTTTTTCGATGCCTCGGACCAGAATCGAGTACGGCGGCTGCTCGGTGACGAAGCGCTCACGGGCGCGCCGCTCGGCCACCCATTGCGCGTCGACGATCTCGTGGGCCGGGAAGGTCGAGCTCCCGAAGTACCGGATCTTGCCGGCGTGCACCAGATCGGTCAGCGCGCCCAACGTCTCGTCGATGTCGGTGTCGGGGGACGGGCGATGGATCTGGTAGAGGTCGATGTAGTCGGTGCCCAACCGGTGCAGGCTGTTCTCACACCCGGCCATGATCCAGCGCCGCGAGTTGCCCTGAGCGTTGGGGTCCTTGCCCATGGCGCCATGCACCTTGGTGGCCAGGACGATCTTCTCCCGCTTGACCTGGGCCAGGCCCTTGCCCACGATCTCTTCGGACTCGCCGAATGAGTAGACGTCGGCCGTGTCGACAAAATTGATGCCGGCATCGAAGGCGCGATGCATGATGCGGATGCATTCGTCGTGGTCGGGCGTTCCCCAGGCCCCGAACATCATCGCCCCCAGGCAGAGCGGGCTTACTTTGACCCCAGTACGACCAAGTGTCCGATAGTCCATGCGCCAGATGGTAGCCAGCGGCCCCGCCGCTCGGTCGGCGGGTCCCCCGGTCGGCGAGGCCCCCCGGTCGACGGGTCCCTCAGCCTCCCAAGCGCGCCGATGCGTCGGCCGCGGCCAGGAGCAGGGCCGGTTCGTCGGTCCGGGAGTAGCACCGCAGGGCAGCCTCCGTCAGCTTGATGGCGTGTGCATCGCCTGAGGTCACCGCCCGTTCGGTCAGTTCATCGGCGGAGAGCGGATCGGTCGTGGGCAAGGGAGCGTGGCGCTCGATGTCGTAGGCGACATGCAGGGCCGCCACCGCCTGCCAGGCGTAGGCCACCGCGGCGTCCCGGTCCTCTTTCGCCAGCCAGGGCAGGACCAGCTCGAGCGCCAACGGCGCGGTGATCGAGTGCAGCAGCGCGATGGCGTGCCCGTCTTCGGCGTTGCGCAGATAGGCCTTCGCCCCGCCACGGGCCAGGGCGTCGACCAGGGTGATGGCATCGCCGCGCGGCGCCAGCGACGCCACGCCCTGCTCGAATTCGTCCGAGATG
The DNA here is from genome assembly GCA_963743785.1 of uncultured Acidimicrobiaceae bacterium. GTDB lineage: Bacteria > Actinomycetota > Acidimicrobiia > Acidimicrobiales > RAAP-2 > Bog-473. Next base: position 16,180 of record CAVURD010000005.1, read on the forward strand.
TCGGCCACGAAGGTGAGCCGTTCGCTGATCAGGAACGGGTCGGGAGCCTCCTCGGGGAGGTAGGGAAGGTCGGCCAAGGCCTCCGGGACGTCCTGGTGACCGATGAGGAGCGGTGGTCCCGGAAGTTCCTGGTACACCGAGGCCCAATAGGCCAACCCGGTCGCCACCTCGACCCGGCGCGCCGGTGTGTCGGCCTCACCGAGCGCCCGCAGGCCGTGGGCGGTCCGAATGAGCCCGTGCGTGGCCGCGCCCACCGTGCCGGGGACGAGCCGGGGCACCCACTCCCCGACGACCGCGGTGACCGGCCGGTCGGCCATCTCGGTCTCGAAGAGGGTCAACCATTCCGGGAAGCGCTCGACCTGGCCCAGGGCGTGCGGCCAGGCGTCCTCGCTCAGGACTTTGGAGGCCGGGGCCGGGGCCGGCGACAACCGCTCGGCATAAGCGGCCGTCCAGGCCGGGACCGCATCGGCCCGTTTCAACTGCACCAGGGCTTCGGCCGCCATCGGGCCGTGGTTGGTGAGGCCGTAGGGCCCGTACTCGGGGGCGGTGGCAGCCAGCAGCGTCAACGCCTCGTCGAGCGGGTCAGTCTCCACCTCCCCAGTATGTCCCCGGCCGCACATGGCCGGGGAGTCCGGGGGCCACTACGATCCGGCCGTCCGCGACTGGAGGTGCGATGGCGACCGAATCGCCGCTACACGGGATGAGGATCATCGAGTGCTCGGCCCTGGGCCCGGCCCAGATCACCACGCCCCTGGTCGACCTCGGGGCCGACGTCATCAAGGTCGAGCCGCCGGCGGGCGACTACATCCGCCAGATGACGTGGCCCATCGTCGAGGGCGTCTCGCTCATGCATCTCCATCTCAACCGGGGCAAGCGCTCCCTGGTGCTCGATCTGCGCACTCCCGAGGGCGTGGCCATCATGAAGGAGCTGGTGCAGACGGCCGATGCGGTCGTCGAGGCCATGCGACCGGGATCGTTGGCCCGCCGCGGTGTCGGGTTCGACGACCTGCGCGTCGTCAATCCGAAGATCGTCTTCTGCACCATCTCGGGCTACGGGATGACCGGCCCGTATCGAGACTTCCCCAGCCACGGTGTGGCCTACGACGTCTGGGCCGGCATCGTCAACGTGGCCACCGATGAGGAGGGCTTCGCCTATCTCCCCGAGCACGCCTCCATCGGGATCCATGCCGGTCCCCTCTTCGGTGCCCTGGGGATCTTGGCGGCCGTGCTGCGGGCCCGGGCCACGGGCGAGGGCTCGTACCTCGAGCTGGCCCAATCCGACGCGGCGGCGGCCATGGACTGGTTGCGGAGCGAGACCTGGCGGGCCTACGAGCGCCCCGAATCAGAGGTGACCGGGAACAAGGCCGACAACTACGAGCGCCGGGCCCCCGGCACCGGGGGGATGATCGAGGGGGTTCGCTACCAGGTCTACGAGGCGTCCGATGCCAGGTTCGTCCTCTTCATGGCATCCGAGCAGGCCTTCTGGAAGAACTTCTGTGAAGGGGTCGGCCGGATGGACCTCTTCGAGCGCTGGCCCGGCTCGACCTACGCCGATCATGCCCGGGGCAATCGTGAGCTGCAGGGTGAGCTGCGCGACATCTTCCGCACCAGGACCTTGGCCGAGTGGCTCGAATTCGGCGGCCGGGTCAATACCCCGATGGCCCCGGTCAACACGCCCCAGACCCTGCTCGACGACCCCCAGTTCATCGATCGTTTCCCGCTGCTCCCGGCGGCGGACGTCGGCACCGACCAGCTCTTCACCCCGCTGCACTTCGTGGGCGAGGAGCTCCCGAAACCGGCCCGGGCACCGACGACGGGCCAGCACACCGACGATGTGCTCAAGTCGGTCCTGGGGTGGGACGATGCACGCATTGCCGCCGCCGCCGACGCCGGGGCATTCGGGAAAGATGCGGAGCCGGCTGCGGGACGCGCGGCCGAGCGCACGTAGGAAGCACACGTAGGAAGACGGAGGGGGCACATGGACAAGGTTCGGTTGGGCGTCGTCGGAGCCGGGAATATCGCGGTGATGAACGTGCGGGGGTACGTGGACGATCCCCGCTGTGACGTGGTGGCGGTGTGCGATACCAACGAAGAGGTCGGTCGTCTGGCCGCCAAGGAATGGGGCGGGGCGGCGTACTACCCGGACCTCGACGCCATGCTGGCCGACTCCTCCATCGATGCCGTCGAGGTGCTGACGCCGACCCACCTGCACCACGACCACGTGATCGCCGCGCTTGAAGCAGGCAAGCACGTCTCGGTGCAGAAGCCGGTGGCCAACACGGTGGAGGACGCCCGCGCCATGCAGGTCGCGGCGGAGCAGGCCGGCCGGACGCTCCGCATCAGCGAGTGCTTCGTGCACTACCCACCACTCGAGTTGGCCAAAAAGCTGGTGGCCGATGGTGCTATCGGCAAGCCCACGTCCCTGCGCATCCGCACGCTGGTGGGACAGACGACCTCGGATTTTCAGGCTGCCCTCCGCCCGGAGGGATACGGGTGGCGGCTCGACAAGCGCAGCCCGGGTGGCCACCTCTTCGACGACATGGTGCACAAGTACGCCATGGCCCTGTGGTTGCTCGACCTCGACATCACGGCCGTCCAGGCGGTGGTGCGGCGACGCGACCTCTTCTTCGAGCCCTGCGCCGTCATCTTCGAGTACGAGGATCCTGACGTGCTCGGCACCATGGAGGTGCAGTACGCCCCCAAGCTCTACATGCGCTCGGGCTACTACGGGGCCGACGAATTCTTCGAGATCACCGGCGACGAGGGGCAGATCTGGGTCACCCGGGCCACCGGCGAGATGCTCGATCTACCTCCCGTGATGTTGTTCACCGGCACCAAGAAGGAGTGCGTCACCACCGAATTCAAGGACGTCGATGCCGATTGGGGCACCGGCTTCGTTCGCTCGTCGCAGCATTTCGTCGATTCCCTCCTGCACGGCACGCCGGCCGACATGAGCCCCGAGTCGGCGATCAAGGTGCTGCAATTGTGCTTCGCCGTGTACCGGGCCTCCGAGATCGGCACGTCGGTCGATCCCCGCACCATCACGGGATCGGTGACGGCGGCCGGATGGGCGGACTGGTAGTTACGACCCAGAGAGTCCACCTGGGTAGGCCCACCAGGGGTAGGAACTCATAGGGGATCCACTGGCACAACGGCTGGGCTGGCAACGCCAAAGGAGTGTCCTCCGGGGCGAGGAGCGAGTCCGGTGGCGCCCTGAACTTAGAGCCCGTACCGCGTGCGAACGGGGGGAACCGCAGCCCTGAGCGGGATCATTCCCACCTAGCCGTTGACGGTGACGCCGAACAGCGGAGCAATATCGGGCTCTGTATCGGCGTTGCCCAGCAATGCGGCTCCAGCGACCTCGTCGAGGAACCGGGTCAGCGCGTAGTGGTTCAAAGCGGGCGTGACCACCGCACCGCTCACGCTCGGAGCAATCAGGACAAATGGCACGTTCTCTCCGCCGCCGTCCTCGTCGCTCTCATCGAAGGTCACGACGATGGCGAGGCTGCCGGACTTCCAGTCGGGTCCGGTCTGGATCAAGGAGATCCACGACTCGAGCCAACTGTCTGCGGTGGCGAAGGTCCCATCGGTGGTGTCGTCGGCGAGGGTCGGCTTCAAGAGACCGACCGTCGGCAGGGCACCACTCATGATGTCGGAGTCCAGGGCACCACTCTGCGGGGTCCCCGACGGGACGTCGTCGGCGGCACACTCGGTCTCATCGGTAGGGTCGTCGTAATACACCCACGGGTTGTGGTTGAAGTCGTAGAAGCCGCTGGTAGTGGGCTCGCAGTTGGCCGTCATTCCCTCTTCGTAGGACTTGGCGGTGCCACCGGCGGCAATGGCCTGGCTGAACACCGTTGGCCCCGCCCATTCACACCCCGGACCGACGGCGCAGTCGTTCGGGAGACCCTCTGCGTCACCGCCGAAGATGGCCAGATAGTTGGGCTGGCTCGGATGGCCGATGTCGGACCAGTCGTTCGCGTAGCCGTACTCTCGGGCCAGCGACCAGAGGTAGGGCATGGCTGCGGTTGGGTTGGAACCCGCAGGGAAGACGTCGTCGCTGCTCTGGTTCTCGTCCATGATCACGAGGACCTTCTTGATCGGGGACTGGTTTGTGGTGGCTGGTGTCGTCACTGACAACGCCTGGGACTGTGCGGAGTGATTGCCGTTCGTGTCGAAGGCATCGACTGTGTACTGATAGGGCGTCGATGGTGCGACCGTCGAATCGGTATACGTCGTAGTGGTGCTCGCGGTCGTGCCAATCTTGTTGCCGTTTCGGTACACCGTGTAGCCCGAGAGGGTTCCGGAGCTATCGGTCGAGGCGGTCCAGCTGAGGCCGACCGAACTCGTGGTGTCAGAGGTGGCGGCAAGGCCAGTCGGCACGCTCGGGGGAGGGACCGAAGCCGGCACGAACGTGGCCACCGCCGCATACCAGTCGGTGGCTGAGCTGAACGTGGCCCGGGCATCTTGGGTGCCGGCCGTGGTGCCGAGCACGTACTCGAGGTCGGCAGACCCGGCACTCGTCTGCGTGCCCATCGTGAAGGGCTGGCCCTGGGAGGAGCCAGGGGTCACGGTCCCGGGCTGTCCGCCCGTGATGATGCCGCCGACGACCAGTTCACCCGCTCCAGCCGGGCCGGTCGCACCCGAATCGACCGAGGTGCTGTTGCCACTTGCTGCGGCCGACTGATCGAGTGCGCCTGCCGTCGCGATGCCGGAGAACTCCGACACCGCACCTTGGAGGTAGGTCGCGGTGGCAGCCGAGATGGTGATCGTGACGCTCGACGCGGCTTTGGAGTTCTGAACGTAGAAGATGGCGAGATCCCCATGGCTCCCGAAGGTGGTCGATGCGTTGGCACACGTCCACGTCCCGTTGACACTGTCTGAGACTTGCACCTGGCCGCTCGAGCTGTACTGGCCGAACCATCCGACCAGCAGGTCACCGGCGCCCACGGCCTTGCTCAACTGGAGGGTGGTACTTGTGACCTGGGTGCCTGTGCTCGCGGATGCGCCCTGGACCCATGTCACCTTCGACGGCGCGGCGGCCGGGGTGGTGACAGGGAGCACCGTGGACTGAGCCGAGTGGGTGCCTCCCGAGTTGTAGGCGTCGACCGTGTACTGGTAGGTGGTCGATGGCGCAACGGTCGAGTCCGTGTAGGTGGCCGTGGTGGTCGTCCCCAGCGCGGTGCCGTTGCGATAGACGGTGTAACCCGTGGCGCCACCGGTCGAGGCGGTCCAGCTGAGGCCGACCGAACTCGCGGTGTCAGAGGTGGTGGCAAGGCCAGTCGGCACGCTCGGTGCCGGCGCGGCGGAACCCGAAGCCGGCACGAACGTGGCCACCGCCGCATACCAGTCGGTGGCTGAGCTGAACGTGGCCCGGGCATCTTGGGTGCCGGCCGTGGTGCCGAGCACGTACTCGAGGTCGGCAGACCCGGCACTCGTCTGCGTGCCCATCGTGAAGGGCTGGCCCTGGGAGGAGCCAGGGGTCACGGTCCCGGGCTGTCCGCCCGTGATGATGCCGCCGACGACCAGTTCACCCGCTCCAGCCGGGCCGGTCGCACCCGAATCGACCGAGGTGCTGTTGCCACTTGCTGCGGCCGACTGATCGAGTGCGCCTGCCGTCGCGATGCCGGAGAACTCCGACACCGCACCTTGGAGGTAGGTCGCGGTGGCAGCCGAGATGGTGATCGTGACGCTCGACGCGGCTTTGGAGTTCTGAACGTAGAAGATGGCGAGATCCCCATGGCTCCCGAAGGTGGTCGATGCGTTGGCACGCGTCCACGTCCCGTTGACACTGTCTGAGACTTGCACCTGGCCGCTCGAGCTGTACTGGCCGAACCATCCGACCAGCAGGTCACCGGCGCCCACGGCCTTGCTCAACTGGAGGGTGGTACTTGTGACCTGGGTGCCTGTGCTCGCGGATGCGCCCTGGACCCATGTCACCTTCGACGGCGCGGCGGCCGGGGTGGTGACAGGGAGCACCGTGGACTGAGCCGAGTGGGTGCCTCCCGAGTTGTAGGCGTCGACCGTGTACTGGTAGGTGGTCGATGGCGCAACGGTCGAGTCCGTGTAGGTGGCCGTGGTGGTCGTCCCCGAGCGCGGTGCCGTTGCGATAGACGGTGTAACCCGTGGCGCCACCGGTCGAGGCGGTCCAGCTGAGGCCGACCGAACTCGCGGTGTCAGAGGTGGTGGCAAGGCCGGTCGGCACGCTCGGTGCCGGGCTGGCGGCCGGGGTGGTGACAGGGAGCACCGTGGACTGGGCCGAGTGGGTGCCTCCCGAGTTGTAGGCGTCGACCGTGTACTGGTAGGTGGTCGATGGCGCAACGGTCGAGTCCGTGTAGGTGGCCGTGGTGGTCGTCCCCAGCGCGGTGCCGTTGCGATAGACGGTGTAACCCGTGGCGCCACCGGTCGAGGCGGTCCAGCTGAGGCCGACCGAACTCGCGGTGTCAGAGGTGGTGGCAAGGCCGGTCGGCACGCTCGGTGCCGGGCTGGCGGAACCCGACGCCGGCACGAACGTGGCCACCACCGCATACCAGTCGGTGGATTTCGCCAGCGTGGCGGTGCCGGATTGGGCACCGGCAGCTCCGGCGGTGATGTCCTCTTCGAACGCCGACCCTTGCGGAGTGCTCTCACGCTCGGTGTAGGGGATCCCGTCGCTGCTGCCCACGGTCGGGGGGGAGCCCGAGGACACGCCGGTCACTTCGGCCGCGTAGACCAATTGCCCGGCAACCACCGGAGTGGTGGCCCCGCTGTTCACCCCCGTGCTGTTGCCGCTCGACACCGACATGAGACCGAAGGCGTTGGATGTGGCAACGCCGGAGTACTCGGCTACTGCGCCCTGGAAGTCCGCTCCCGCCGTCGCCGATACGGTAATCGTGATCCCGCCAGCGGCCGCCTTCGAGCCAGCCAGGTAGTACAGAGCGATGTCCCCACTGCTTCCGAACTGCTCGGTGTCCGGAGCCCGGGTCCAAGTTCCATTGACGTTGTCCGACACTTGCACGTCGCCGGCTGAGCCCCATTGGGCGAACCAGCCCACCAGCAGGTCCCCGGCATTCACCGGTTGGCTCAATGCGACAGATACCGATGCCGCGCCGCTGGCGTTGTCGAATGATGTCCCCTGCACGAACGCCACCGATGCCGATGCCGAACCCGCACTGGCGACACCAACCAGCATCACCAGGAGTGCGATCAGGGCGGCAAGCGCGACGATGACCTTGTGCCCGCCTGCCGCCATGGCACGACTTTACCGATCGCGCTTGCTCAGCAGTACCCTCGAATGCGGTGCGTCGTCCCTCAATTTTGCCGGGAATTCCCCCACTTTTTGGACGAACCCCCTCAAGTTTCTGAGCCATCCCCCAGAAAACGGGCTTGCTTGAGATCAACGCAGCGGTCGGCCACGACCGGCTGCACGTCGCCTGGTCGGCTACCTGCTCCTGACCGTGCCTGGCACGCGAGCGATGATCGGAACTCTGCGAGAATGTGCTCAGTGGGATGGGAGGCACTCGAGCAGTGGGGTGACGACGTCACTCGCATCGAACCGCTCGCTGGCGGAGTCGCCAACCACGTGTGGAGCGTGCGCGTCAACCGGCACCTCGCGGTCGGTCGTCTCGGTGCCAGGAGCGACGCTGATCTCGCGTGGGAGACCGAGCTCCTCCAACACCTCGACCGTGAAGGTCTGACCGTGCCGCGGCCGATCCCGACGGCGGACGGCCGGCTGTTCGCCGAAGGTCTGGTGGTGATGACCTACGTGGAGGGAGAACCGCCCGAGACGCGGGCCGACTGGCGTCGCGTGGCCGACACGCTCCGCCAGCTGCACCGGTTGACGCAGGGCTGGCCGCAGCGGCCGGGCTGGCGATCGTCTACCGACCTCCTGCACGCCGAGACCGGGACGAAGATCGACCTCGGCGCGATGCCGACTGAGGGCGTTGCTCGATGCCGAGCAGCGTGGGCGCGGCTCACCGGACGTCAGACATGCGTCGTCCACGGCGACCCCAACCCTGGCAACGTCCGCATGACCGCGAATCGGGTCACGCTGATCGACTGGGACGAGTCGCACGTCGACGTCCCCGACCTCGACCTGGTGCTGCCCCACAACGCCGCCGGTCTCGATGACGGCGCGCACGACATCGCCGCGCAAGCATCGGCCGCATGGGAAGCCGCCGTGTGCTGGGACGACGAGTACGCGGTCAAGCGGCTCGCCGAAGTTCGGGTGGTCTGAGCGACGTCACTCCGCCAGTCACAACCTCACTTGCCCATGGGGCCCAAGGAAAGGCATCGCGGTGATCAACCACATCTAGTTGAACACCACGATCCGCACAAAAACATCTGGACCGGCAGATGACTGGTCGTCAGGCCCGATCGAAGAAGTCGATGAGGTGGGCGGAGACCTCGCCGGCATGGGTCACGATGCCGATGTGGCCCGAGCCGGTGATCTCCCGGTAATCACAGTCCGGAATGATCTCCGCGGCCCGCCGGGCCTTGTCGGGCGGTGAGTCCACGTCATGCTCGAAGGCCAGGACCAGACAGGGCACCCGGATCTCCGGCCAGCGCGTGGTGCGAACGGGATCGGTGGACCAGGCCAGGGCTGCCTCGTACTGACCGAGGGCGCCCGGGTTGGGCCAGGGCGGGAGGTCGGCCGTGAAGGAGAGCCAGGTGCTCACCACCTCGTCGTTCTGGATGTCGGCGATGGGCAGGTAGCGCAGGGTCTGGGTGGCGTAGAACAGCCGGGGCAGCTCGACGTCGAGGGCGGCGATGTCGCGTTCGACGGTGGTGATGGCGATCTCCCAGGCCGTGGGCCGGTTGGCGCTCCCCATGAGGGCCGCCGCCCGCACCCGGTCGGGATGGTCGAGGGCCAGGGTCTCGGCGATCCAGCCGCCCAGTGAGTGCCCGGCGATTCGCACGGGCCGGTCGAAACCCAGGTGGTCGAGCAGGGCCAGCGCGTCAGCGGCCATGCCCTCGACGCGGTACGGCGCCGGGGGTGAGGAGGATGGGGCAACGCCGCGGTTGTCGAAGGTCACCACCTGGTATCCCGCGGCGACCAGGTCAGGCACGATCTGGAGATGCCAGGCCACGGCCGGCTGTCCGCACCCGCAAATGAGCAGCAGCGGCTCGCCCGCGCCGGTCACGTCGTAATTGAGGATGACCTCGCCCGTGTCGCACTCAGGCACCGACGACCTCGGACAGCAGAGCGGGGGCGAGGTTGCGCCCGGTCAGGAGCACGACGGTCGCCCTGCCTTCCTCGTTGGCGGGAATCAGGCCGGTCCGCAGCGCGGCCACGCCCACCGCTCCGGCCCCTTCGATGACGAGACCCATCTGCCGCACGGAAAAGGCCATGGCAGATCGGATGTCCGCCTCGGTGACGGTCACCACGGGAACATGGTGGCGGAGCAGGACCTCGATGGTGACCGCACCCTCCTCGAGGTTGCCGGCCAAGCCGTCGGCCAGGGTCGGCGTCACGGTGACGGCAACGATCCCCCCGGCCGCCAGCGCCGAGCTCACCGAGGGCGACGCAACCGATTCCACCCCGACCACGGTGACCCCCGCGCCGGCCAGGCCGAGCGCGAGGCCCGAGATCAAACCGCCCCCGCCCACCGGCACGACCACGGTGCCCAGGTCGGGTACCTGCTCGAGCAACTCCCGGGCGATCGTTCCCTGACCGGCGATCACGTCGGGATCGTTGTATGGCGAGACGTAACGGCTTCCTTCCCGCTCCGCCAGCGCCAAGGCCAACGCTTCCGCCTCGCTGTACCCCGAGCCGTGCTGCACCAGGTGCACGTCGAACTGCTTGAGCGCCGAGACTTTCGCCGCCGAGGCCTGCCGTGGCACGACCACGGTGACGTCGGCCTTGAGCTGGGCCGCGGCATAGGCCAGCCCCAGCCCATGGTTCCCGGCCGACGCGCCGACGAGGGCTCGACCGGGGTCTGACGCCAGCGTCGCCGCCACCGCGGCCAGGCCGCCTCGGACCTTGAACGAGCCGGTGGGCTGTACCGTCTCGAGCTTGATCGACACCCGCTCGCCCAACTGGGGAGCGGCCACCACCGGGGTGACGGGGAGGTGTCGACGCACCACGTCCCAGGCCGCGTCGAACTGCGCCGGTTGCGGAAGGTCGACGTCTCGCATCGGCACCAGTCTGGCCGAGGTCCACCTAACATGCTGCGCACATGCCCAGTCCATCGACCTATGGCGGTGCCACGGTGTACATCCACCCGGATGTGGCGGCCATGAGCGGGGCGGCGGCGGACCAGGGTGCCGCCATCATGCGGGCGGCCGTCGAGGCTCGCGGCGTGGCCCATGTCATGTTCGCCACCGGCAATTCGCAGCTGGACTTCCTTGACGCACTCATGACCCGCACACCCGATGTGCCCTGGCCCGACACCGTGGTCTTCCACATGGACGAGTACGTCGGGGTAGGACCCGACCACCCGGCCGGCTTCCAGCGGTACATCCGCCAGAGGATCGTCGAACGCGCGTCTCCCCGGGCGGCCTACTACGTCGAGGGACTGGGCGACCCCGAGGCCGAGTGCCGCCGCTATGCCGGCCTCCTCCGGGCCCATCCGCTCGATCTGTGCTGCCTCGGCATCGGCGAGAACGGGCACCTGGCCTTCAACGATCCACCCGTCGCCGATTTCGACGATCCTCGCGACGTCAAAGTGGTCGAGCTCGATGCCTCCTGCCGGCGGCAGCAGGTCAACGAGGGGCACTTCACGGATCTGGCCTCCGTCCCGACCCACGCCCTGACGGTGACGATTCCCGCCCTGCTGCGGGCTGGCCAAGTGCTGGCCATCGTGCCCGAATCGCGAAAGGCCGAGCCCGTCCGCGACGCGCTGACCGGCCCGATCTCGACGGCGTGTCCGGCGTCGGCGTTGCGCACCATCACCCACGCCACCGTGCACCTCGAGCCCGCATCGGCGCGTCTCCTGCCGTCGTTGCAGTCGTAGCCCCGCCCTTGGGCCCTCGCCGGACCGACGGTGTTCGGCGCCAGGGCGAGGGAATCGGCGCTCCGCTACGGTGGCCACCATGAGCGACGTGTCCGACCTCTATGAGCTGGTGGCGAGCGGCTTCTCGGCCAGGGTCGACGTGATCTCAGATGGACAGTGGTCCGCTCCCACGCCGCACGAGGATTGGACGGTGCGGGATTTGGTGGCCCACGCCATCACCACGCAGCGCAAGGTATTGGCCACCTTGGGTGGACCGAAAGCGGTCGAGCCCGATGAGGACGGTGACCTGGCCGAGCAATGGCATGACGCCAGTGAGGCCATGCGCGGCGCCCTCAATGACCCCGAGCGCGGGTCGAAAACGATTCGCGGTTTGCTCGGCGAACAGCCCTTCGAGGCACTGGTCGGTCAGCTGATCTGCCCCGACACCCTGGTGCACACGTGGGAGCTGTCGCGGGCGATCGGGCAGGATGCGACGCTGGATCCGGCCGCCATGGCCGGGGCGACGGCGATCCTCACGCCCATCGACGACGCCGTCCGACGACCCGGGGGGTTCGCCGACAAGCTTCCGTCGCCGGCCGGCGCCGACGAGCAGACGCGGTTCTTGAACTTCGTAGGACAACCCGTCGCGTCGGCCTGACACCTTCACTCACACGCTCACTCCTCCCAGCGGTGGAGCCAACGAACGAGTCCGGGTGGTCCCATGTGGGCCACCCGCGCCCGGTAGTGCGCCACCTCTTCGGATGAGAGCACCTCTCTTCCCTCGCCCGACGAACCCCGTCGAAAGAACCGCGTCCCGTCCACCAGGATCCCCATCGGGTCCGGCACGATTCGGCCGGCGCGGGCTCGCATCTGTTCGAACCGGGCCTCGTGGGCGAGCTGGACCAGGGCCCCCTCCGGCACCACGATGCTCAGGCAATCAGCCAGGCGGCCCATCTCACCTTCGAGATCGCCCGACAGGTCGTCATAGTGCACCAGGACCACGTTGGGCTCGGCCCGTCGGGCCCAGGCGTCGGACAGGTGCCGCATCACCCCGGGCAGTGAATCCAAGTGCTCGGTGGCCTCGCCATCCCAGTCGACCCACGCCACCAGCCACTCGTGCACGGTCGTCGGCGGCGGGTCTTCCGCGGGCGCCGACGCGGGCTGGCCGGTGAGCTGGCGGATCCGGTGTCGGTCGAGATTGGTCCTCTGGTGGAAGAGCGAGACCGCCAGGTCGAGCGGGTCCCGGGCGACCACGATGTAGGTGACCCGCGGGTCGATTGGAAGCCCGTCGAGCGGGGTGTGCGTCTTGATGATGCGGCGATGACGCTGGGCCGCCAATCGGGCATAGACCTCGGCCTCCGGTGTGATCAGCCAATCGAGCCACGGTGAGAGGTCAGCCAGCGGTTGGGGGAAGGCGGGGGTTTGGAACACCAGGAGCGCGCAGATCATCTGCATCCAGGTGGTGCCGCTCTTGGAACGGGTGCTGATGACGATGTCCCCCGCCCGGAAGGGGAAGTGCCGCCAGCGGGCGCTGTCCTCATCGGGTGACCGGTAGCGAACGGGCGGCTCGGTGGTCACGAACACGACGGTAACGGTGCCACGACCACATTGGCCTGGCCCCCGCCCTACGGGGGGCTGGCGAGCGCGTTCGTGAGTAGGTCGAGGTAGCTCGCATCGGCCAGTCGGAGGCTCGACACCTGGCCCAGCGAGAACCACGACACTTCATCATGCTCACGTGGCGCGGCGTTGCCGGGCTGCCCCACCCAGTGGCCGATCACCCAGACGCTCAGGTCGAATTCACTGGTCACGACCCGGACCGCATCTAACTCGGCCGGCTCCACGATGACGATGCCGAGCTCCTCATGGAGCTCACGGACCAGCGCGCCCGTGAGCGTCTCCCCGTTCTCCACGTGACCACCGGGAAGGTCCCAGACGTCGGGGAACCAGGCTCGCTCTGACGATCGGTGACATAACAGGACCCGATCACGGCGGACCAGAAGCCCGGCGACGACGAGGTGCGCATCGGGTGCGCCGTACCCGTTCATGTGGGCCGCCAGAGCGCAACGAACGCATCCGACACGGCCTGGTTGGTGGTGCCGTCCCATCCTCGCCGGTCGGGTGGCCGGCGCTGGCTCTCGATATCGGCGATGAGCAAGGCGGCGCCGTCAGGTTTGCTCCGCGCCAGGACGACGCCGTCGGGGTCGACGATGCTGGAGCACCCGAGGGCACACCGGTCACCTTGGGACCCGGCGACGTCGGCCACCACCACCGTCATCGTGTTCTCAACGGCTCGAGCCACCGGGAGGTTCTCTCCGCGTGCCCGCAGCCGGGACGGCGCCGTGCCCTGGCGCAGATGACCACTGTGAGAGGGGACGAACAGGACAACCGCCCCGGCGGATGAGAGCACCCGCGCCGGTTCGAGATACCAGATGTCGTTGCAGATCACAACGCCGCAGCACGATCGGCCAACGGTGAAAGTGGACAGCTCGGCCCCGGCCAGGACCACTGTCCGATAGCCGGGATAGGACTTGCGGTGGACGTGGACGAGGCCACCGTCGGCGATGACGGCGGCCGAGCTGAAGCAGTTTCCCGACCGATCTCTCTCGGTGAAGCCGACGATGAGCGTCACCGCGGTCGACATGAGCGGGGCCAGAGTTTCGGCCAGCTCACCGTTCTCCACCTCGAGGGCGACGTCGGCGGGCGCCTGATGGTCCGACTCCAGGGCCAGCCCACCGATCACGGCTTCGGGGCAACAGAGCACGTCGACGGCCTCGGACCGGCAGACCTCCAGCTGCCGGGCGATCAGTCCGATCGCCTCCGTCGACCCGAAGGGGAGATACGGCGCTTGGTAGGCGGCGACCTTCACGGTGGAGCTACCCGGTGGGCGGGGTGTGCGACAGCCAGTGGTTGAGGAAGGCCACGGCGGCCACCCCGTGCCACTGGTGCCCGCCCTCGAAGACGTCGTGCACCAACCGGTCCCCCACGCCCTCGCGGTCGTAGACCAGTCGCGTGCGCCGGACCGTCTCGGTGGCGGTGGCGACGGGAAACAAGTCGTCGTCGGTCCCGGACTCGATGAGCAGGGGGCGCGGCGCGATCAAGGCTCCAAGGTCCTCATGCTCCAACTTGCCCAGCATGCCGAAGAGCACCTGCGATCCGCACATGTTCCAGGGCATCTTGTGGGCCACCGCCCACGAGGAGAAGTAGCCGCTGACCACGGCGGCCGCCACCCGCTCGTCGAAGGCCGCGGTGAAGAGCGTGACCGTTCCACCCTGCGAGAGGCCGACCATCCCGATGCGGCCCTCATCCACCAGGGGATGAGCCGCCACGACATCGAGGCAACGCTGCATGTCCCACACGCTTTGCGCCAGGGGGTTCCACCCGGCCATCACCGCGTGGACGAGGTTGGTGTCGCAGGCGTAGTGGTCGTCGGGGTTCCAGTCCTGGCGCTCCCCGAAACAGCGGAGGTCGGGCGCCAACACCACATAGCCCTGCCGGACCAGCTGACGCGCGTAGTCGCCGTTGGGCTGGTTGGTGTGCTCGAGGCCGACCACCTGCGACTTTCCAGGGCCGTGCCCGTGACAGGCCAGCACGGCGGCCCCGGGGCCCACCCGGCCATCGGGAACCAGCAGGTAGGCCGGCACCGACATGGTCTCTTCGCTGTCGAACACCACCTTGTCCCGCCGGTACCCGTCGCACTGCACCGACTCCAGCGTCTCGAGGTCGAGGGGGACCGGCTCGGGCATCTGGCCCAGCAGTGCCACCAGCCGTTGCCGGCGTCGTGCCTTCCAGGCGGGGAGCGAGTCGAGATCCTGTTCGGGCAAGGGGTCTTCGTGCCTGGTGGCTGCCAGCCGCGTCATCCACTGGTACCAGGGGGAGTAATTCCTCGCCGGTGTGGGCAGCACCAGAGCTGGCCCGTCTCCGCTCTCAAGACTGCCCATATGGCTCCCTTCCTCGATCCCGTTGGCGACCCACGCCGGGGTCGGGATCCACCGCGGTGGATCCGCTCATCTGCTCAATGTAGAGGGCATCGGGCCGGGGGCGGATTGAGAACGACCCCGCCGTCGGGCACAATGCCTGGGTGACCATTGCCACCGGCCTCAGCGTGCATCCCCTCTCCCCCACCATCGGAGCTGAGATCTCGGACATCGACCTGTCGAAGCCGCTGGCGCCTCCCGTCGTGGCCGCCGTGCGCGAGGCGTTGAACACGCACCATGTGATCTTCTTCCGCGATCAGTCGCTGACACCCGAGCAACAGGCCGATTTCGCCCGGCAATTCGGTGTCGTGACGGAAGCCCACCCGGTGCTCCCCTCCATCAAGGAGAGCACCGAGGTGTTGGCCATCGACGGCAAGGTGGACCGGGCCAGCTGGTGGCACACCGACGTGACGTTCACGCAGACCCCCGCCATGGGCTCGATCCTCTACATGATCGAGGCACCCGAGGTCGGGGGCGACACCATGTGGGCCAGTCTCCAGGACGCCTACGACGGCCTGGCCCCGGGCGTGCGGACCCTGTGCGACGGGTTGATCGCCATCCACCACGACCCGTGGTTCGCCGCCGACGTCGACGCGCGGGGCGGCTACGAGTGGAACGGCGTCTGGTACGAGAAGCTGCTGCCGGCCATCCATCCGGTCGTGCGCACCCACCCCGAAACCGGTCGCAACGGGCTGTTCGTCAACGGCCAGTTCACCCAGTCGATCCTGGGCCTGTCCAAGAACGAGAGCAACGCCATCCTCGAGATGCTCTACCGGCACTGCGTGCAGCCCGAGTTCACCTGCCGGTTCCGCTGGCGGGCCGGGTCGGTGGCCTTCTGGGACAACCGGGCCACCATGCACTACGCCCTGGACGACTACGGGGACACCCCCCGCTTCGCCCACCGGGTGACCCTGCGCGGCGACCAACCGTTCGGGCCCGCCATGCCTGCGCGCACCGACGGCTGACGGGTTTCCCGGTGGTGGCCGGCCTTCCGGCCGAAATCGGGGTCGCCGCCTTGGCGTTCGTCAGCACCAACGTGGACAATGGCGTCGTGGCCGTGGCCATGGTGGCCGCCGCACCACCGGCGAGGGCGCGTCGGATCGCCGCCGGCCAGGTGCTCGGATTCGTCGTCCTCCTCCTTCTCGCCGCCGCCGCGGCCATCGCCCTCTTCGAGGTGCCCACCCGCCTCATCGGGCTCCTGGGACTGGTCCCCCTGGCCCTGGGCGTACGAGGGCTCATCGCCCTCCGCCACGCCGAGGCACACGAGCGCGCCGCCCGTCGGGCCTTCGGGGCCGGGCTCACCGCGGCGGCCCTGGTGACCATCGGCGCGGGCGGCGACAATCTCGCCGTCTACATCCCGTTGTTCCGCACCGCCGACGCCGGGGGGCGCGTCGTCACGGCGTTCGTCTTCGTGGTCCTCGAGATCCTGCTCACTCTGTTCATCCTGAGCGCCGGGCGCCACCCGCGCAGCCGCGCCCTGACCACCCGGATCGGTGCCTTCGCCGCGCCGGTGCTCTTTTGCGTCATCGGCGTTGTGGTGCTCGTCGAGGCGAACACCTTCGGCGTCTTCGGTTGACGCGCTAGGAGCCGGGCAGCGGCTGGAATGGCTGCACCGAGACCCAGCACGTGCCTTGGGGCTTGTGATTGGTCTTGAGCTTGCACTGCGCCGATGGCGGCACGTTGTTGTGGATCTTCACCACCTGGTACTGCGTCGGGCCGTACATCTTGTTCGGCCCGAAGGTCCAGATCGGACTGTCGGCGCCCGGGAAGTTCGTGATCTTCGACATGGCGGTGACGAAGGTGCGCCGGTTCAACGTGGGCCCGGCATTGGTGGCCGCCTCGGCGAAGAGGCGAATCGTGGTGCACCAGTTGCCCACCGGCCCCTGCTCCTCGATGTAGTAGCTCTCCTCCCCTTGGGGCACGGCGGGGTAGGCCTTGTGCCAGGTGGCGAAGCATGAGCGCACCCCGGGGTCATAGCCGCCCTGGGCTTCGGGCCGGGCGTCGTCGAACCCGCCCAAGGTCTCCGTGGTCACACCCTCCTGGCCGTTGAGTGCCGTCTCGTAGGGGGTCGGGATGAGGCCGAGAGCCAGCTGGATGCTCGACCCGTAGTCGCTGAGCAGGAGCTGGGGGTAGTACTGCTGTGCGCTCTCCGCCGCCAGGTACGGGAAGAACGCGGGCTCGGGCAGGAGGGGGAAGACGGACTTGATGCCCTGCGATTTCAGGCTCTCCACCGCCAGCTGGGCGTCGGAGCTGGCACTGGCCGACTCGTCGGTCCCCCCGGCGATGGTCAGCACCTTCGAGGTGATCCCGGCCTTTTTCAGATCGGGCAGCAGGTAGGAGTTGAGGGCGGTCTGGTCGGACGACTGGTCCGACACCAGCACCCCGACCGTCCTGTTCTTGGCCAGGCGGCCCGAGCTGAGGCCCCAGTCGACGGTGGCCTGGAGGACCGGCGCCTGATCGGCCCCGGTCCACCAGAGATACGGGGAGCCCAACTGGGTCCAGTTGGTGACCGTGGTCCAGTTGCTGATCAGCGGGGTCTGTCCCTGTTGGGTCAGGCAGAGCTGGTTGTTGCCCGTCCACGTCCCGATGGCATCGATGACGGCGAAGACCGGCGGGCTGCCCTCGGTCCACTGCTTGCACAGAGCGGTCATGCTGGCCTGGTCGGTGGGATCGAAGTTGACGATCATCGCGTTGATCTTCCGGCCGTGGATCCCGCCGGACTGGTTGATCTGGTTGACGAAGAGGTGGATGGCCTTGGTCTGGTCGCCGTACTCTTTGTCCGAGGCCAGGCCCAGCCTGCCCGCGATACTGCTGAGCGAGATGACCGGGAAGACCACGTTGATCGACGTGCTCGAGACGCCACGGGCGCTGGTGCTGGCCTGGCTCACCGGCGTCGCCGTGGCCGCCGCCACCGGCACCTCGCTGGCCCCGGCGCCTTGCGCCGAGCCCGGCGTTCCCGACGGCGCCATCACGATCCAGATGACCAGGCCGACCACGACGGCCAGGATCATCAGGACGGTCCGTACCTGCATGGCCCGCGGTCGGCGGCGTAGGCGCCGCCAGGTGCGGCCGACCGGCGCCAGTGGATTGAATGTCGATGTGCTCATCGTCCCCCCGTCGTCAATGCTCCCCCTCTACCTCGGACACCGTCCGGGTAGGCCCGGAGACCAAAAGCGCCTCGTCGCTGGCACCAAGGTACGCCGCCAACGCCTTCGGGTCAGCGCGGACCTCCTCGGGCGGACCTGCCGCGGCCACGTAGCCGAGTTCCATGACGATGACCTGGGAGCACAGCTCGAAGACCAGCGGGACGTCGTGCTCGACCAGGACGATGGTGGTGTCGGCCACCTGATGGAGCCGCTGGAGGAGCGGGATGAACGCCTCCGCTTCCCGCTGGGCGATGCCGGCGGTGGGCTCATCGAGTAGGAGCAGGCGCGGATTGGCCAGCACGATGGAGGCCAGGTCGACCACCCGGCGGGTGCCGGTGGAGATCTCGGCCGTGCGGTGATGGCGGAAGTGCTGCAGACCGAAGGCCTCAATGACCCGGTCGACCGCGGCCGACTTGCGCTTTTCGGCCCGGCGGGCCCAGGGCAGCTGCAACGTGGTGGAGATGACCGAGACCTCGCGCTTGGCGTCCTCGCACAACATGAGGACGTCGTACACCGACAATTCGGGGTAGAGGCGGCAGTCCTGGAACGAACGGATCATCCCGGTGCGCTGACGTTCCTCGGGCAGGTACTCGCCCAGATCCACCCCGTCGAGGAGCACCGATCCGCGCTGGGGTTGGACCAGGCCCGAGATCATGTCCAGCGTGGTCGTCTTGCCCGACCCGTTGGCGCCGATCAGGCCGACAATGGACCCCGGCTCGGCCGTGAAGCTGACGTCGACCACGGCGTGCACCCCGCCGAAACTCACGCCGAGGTTCTGGACCTCGAGGCGACCGGGCCCGGTGGGGAATCCGAGCAGGCCCACCTCGGGGGCGGTGCCGGCCGTCGCCGCGGTCACGAGTCCACCCCGCCGATCACCAGGGCCGGTTCGCCCGGCGTGCCCTTCGGCGCGCTCGACGGGGCGACGGCGGGGTCCCCGCTCGGTTTCGATGGCCCGGCATCATCCCCGCGGGAGCGCTGCTGCACCGAGCGGATCCCCACCGTGATGGCATCGCCCAGCCGGCTGAGCACCTGGGCCAGGCCGCCCGGCAAGTACAGGATGAAGGCGATCAACCCCAGCCCGCTGGTCAGGAACTGGATGGTGGGATTGGACCCGAAGATGGCCGGCAGGCCCTCGAGGTAGAGGGCACCGAGGATGGCGCCGGGGATCGACCCCAGCCCGCCGATCACGACCATGGCGATGACCAGGAAAGAGATGGTCGGGTCGAAGCTGGTGGTGCTGAGCTGCCCGGTGGCATAGGCGTAGAGGACGCCGGCGTACCCGGCCATGAAGCCCGAGAGGCCGAAGGCCAGGAGCTTGGTGCGCAACACCGGGATGCCCATGCCGGCGGCGCCGATCTCGTTGTCGCGCACCGCCACCAGCCGGCGGGCGATGCCCTTGTCGCGCCACAGCCGCACCGCCAGAATGGAGAGGAACAGCATGCCCAGCGAGAACCAGGCGAACGCCTGCGGCGAGGACAGGTTGAGACCGAAGAGGGTCGGGTTCTTGACCACCGTCGGAATGTCCGAGGGAAGGCCCACGCAGAGCGACTTGTTGACGATGGGCAGCGTGAAACAGGGCGTGGCCACCACGGTCACCTGCATAAAGAGCGCGAAGCCGAGCGTGCTGACGGCCAGGAAGAGGCCCGGCACCCGCAGGGCGGGCAGGCCGACGATGATGGCCACGACCGCCGTCACCGCTCCGGCGAAGAGGAGCAGGACCGGGAGGGGAATCGAGTTCCCCAGGTGGGCCGCCATGAGCGCGCCCACGGCCACCAGGCCGAACTGCCCCAGCGACACCTGCCCGGCCCACCCCGTGAGCACGGTCAGCGACAGGGCGATGATGGCGAAGATGCAGACCTGGGCGAAAAGGTAGTTCCGGCCCACATCGAGGACGAAGGGCAGGAGGACCGCCACGGCCGCGGCCAGACAGATCCCGGTGGACGACACCCGCCGCCGTAGCTTGTCGACCGAAGCGCGGACGGTCACCGCGCCCTGCATCCAGGTCGAGCTTGAGCTGGAACGGCTGGTCTTGCGCAGCGCGCCCACCCGGATCAGCATCACGGCCAGCAGCAGGACGAAGAAGACCAGTTCGAGCTTGGCCGTGCTGTTCTGGGCGCTGAGGAAGTTCCACTGCAACACCTCGTAGATCACCCCCACGCCGATGCCGGCCACGAATGCCACCGTGAGGTTGACCATGGCGCCGACCAGCGCCGCCGTCAGGGCGAAGAGGAGCAGGTCCGGGCTGACGGCCTGCACGAGCGCGCTGGTCTGGCCGGGCGCCAGCAGAATGGCGTTGAAGGCGGAGAGCGCACCGGCCACGACCCAGGTCAAGGTGGACGTGCGTCGCACCCACACCCCCGAGAGGCGGGCCGAGTCGGCGTTCTCCGACATGGCGCGCATCGACAGGCCCCATGGGGTCCAGCGCACCGCCACCACCAGTGCGATCACCACCAGGGGGGCGACGATCAGGGTGAGCACCTCGGACGGCGTGATCAGGACCGTTCCGACGGTGAACGACAGGTCGAAGGGCACCGGCACGGGCTTGTAGAGATTGTTGGGCCGGATGAAGGGCAGTGCGGTCAGAGCCAGCAGGACCTCGCTCAGCCCGATGGTGGCCACCATCACCAGCACCCGTGGTCGGGTGAACAAGCGCCGCAGCACGAGCTCGGACAAGCCCCCGACCCCGGCGGCCAGGCCGATGGAGAGCACCAGGGCGAACCAGTACTCGAAGTGGAAGTCAGCGGTGAGCTTGACCAGGAAGACGGCGGCGATCACGCCGATCTGCCCCTGGGCGAAGTTGAGGACCCGGTTGGTGCGATAGATCAGGACGAGGCCAACCGCCAGCAGGCCGTAGCCGAGACCCACGATGACACCCTGGAGGATGACCCCGCTCGGCGCCGAAAAGGCCAGCATCGCCACGGGCGGCTAGCTCAGACCCGTCGAGGCCGTGCCGAGGAAGACCGGCCGCAGCAGGTCGTCGCGCTGCATCAGCTCCGCCGTCGGACCGTCGAAGCGGATCTCGCCCCGCTCCATGAAGAAGCAACGCTCGGCCAGGCTCATGGCGCGGTTGACGCTCTGCTCGACCAGGATCACCGTGGCTCCTTCCTCGTTGATCCGGCGCACCATGCCCATCAACCGGTCCACGGTCATCGGGGCCAGGCCGAGGGCCAGCTCGTCAATCAGGAGCAGACGGGGGCGCGTCATCATGACCCGGGCCAGGGCCAGCATCTGCTGTTCACCCCCCGACAGCGTCCCGGCCGCCTGTTCGATCCGATCCTGCAACTCGGGGAAGACCTCCATCGCCTCCCGCAGGGCGGCGGCCGACTTGGCCCGGTCCCGTCGCATGGTGTGCCCCCCGATTCGAAGGTTGTCGCGCACCGACAGGCCGGGAAAGGTCATCTTGCCGCCCACCAAAAGGGCCACGCCCTGGTCGATGATCTGCTCGGGTTCGAGGTAGGTGCAGTTCATCCCGAAGATCCGGACCACGCCGCGGTGCGGATGCGACAGCCCCGACACGGCGCGCAGGAGGGTGGACTTGCCGGCGCCGTTGGTCCCGAGCAAGGCGACCATCTCGCCTTGTTCCACCTCGAGGTTGACGTCGAAGAGGACCTGATTGGTGCCGTAGTAGAAGTCCAGGTTGTGCACCTGGAGGGCCGGGATCTCCCCGCCGTCCTGGCGGCGCTTGCCCTCGGTGTGGCGCTCGATCACGTCCTCGATGACGAGGGTGATATCTCGTTTGACACTGCGCGACCCGAGGATCAGCAGGAAGCCGCCCACCAGGCAGACGGGGCCGATGAAGGTCAGCGAGACGATGATGCCGTGCAGGCCGCCGATGGCGTCGGAGACCGCACCGACGAGGACCGAGCCGGCGAAGCCGCCGAAGACCAACGAGTAGACGCCGAACATGGCGAAACAGATGGTCCGCATCTCCGGC
This sequence comes from uncultured Acidimicrobiaceae bacterium, assembly GCA_963743785.1. Taxonomy (GTDB): domain Bacteria; phylum Actinomycetota; class Acidimicrobiia; order Acidimicrobiales; family RAAP-2; genus Bog-473. Next base: position 38,147 of record CAVURD010000005.1, read on the forward strand.
GGCGCGGTGGCGGCCAGGGTCATGAAGATGCAGATGGCCAGCGGGGAGACGGCGGCATTGGCCAGCGTCTGCAGGGTTACCGCCATCCACAATTTGGGCACGTAGAGCGAGGACACGTAGAGGATCCCGTAGGCGGAGATACAAAAGCCGGCGATGATCAGCGGTCGCTGCGGGGCCCGGCGGAAGTAGCGGTCGCCGATGACGTAGGCCAGCGGGAGCCCCAGGAAGGCGGCCAGGCCGATGATGGCGTAGACGTCGCCGCGGCTGGCCGTGTCCAGATGGAACTTGTCGAAGAAGAAGAGGCTGCCGAACAGGGACGCACCGGTGCCGACGAACCCGAGGATGGCCACGGCAACCAGCTCGTAGTAGAGCGAGCGGATCCGCAGCAGCCGGGTCATGGCCGATCCCAACAGCACGCGGGGTGCCTTCTCCTGCTGGGAGTGCAGGTCCATCCCCGAGGCCTTCAGGATGTGGCTGCTCTCGTTGGCCCCCTTCTCCGGTTCACGCAGCGTGAAGAGCGCGAAGCCCATGGGGATGCCCACCAGGGCGACCAGGAGCCCGTAGCGCCAACTGTGCGCCACGGTGACCACATAGACGAAGATCAGGATGCCGACGGTCTGCGACAGCGGATCGGAGAGGTTGTGCCAACTGAAGACGCGGCCCCGGGCCTCGGTGGGATAGGCGTCGGAGAGGTACGAGTTGTGCACGGTGTTGTTGACACCCGAACCGATGGAGGCGGCGATGTAGAGGAAGGCGAAGGCCCACACGTTGGGGGAGAGCGCCATCAACGAGCCGAACACCGCGAAAATAAGCAGGGCGACGGCCGCCACCACCTTGCGGCTGCCCCGGTCGGCCCACAGGGCCAGCGGAACGGCCCAGAGCAACTGGGACACCTGGCCCACGAAGGCCACGGCGCCCAGCGCGGCGTTGGACATGTGGAAGGACACCTGCAGGTTGTGACCGATGAGGCTGATGCCGTTGGTGAAGGTGCCCGGGATCAAGGCGGCACCGGTCAGCAGGACCAGCGGGGCGTAGCCCGACGACTTCAAGATGGCGGTCAACGGTGGCGGCTTGCCTTCGCCGGTGCCCGGCATCATCTCGATGCTGGCAATGACCTCAGGGTCCTTGGCATGTGACACCGCATCGCGGAGGAGATCGTCGGGCACGGCGAAATCGAACAGCGGCGCGTCGGTCACGATCGCAGCACTCTATCCCTGACACGAACGTCAGGTTCGGAGTCTTCCGGTCAGGGAGGCGGGGTCACGGTGGCCACCGTCAACGGGCCTTCGGGCAGGACCGCGACCCGTGCCCCGGCACCCTGCTGGCGCACCGCCGCCGACACCGCCGTGGTCAGGTCGGCAACCGGGTGCAGGAGGGCGCCCCGCGCCATTTCGTCGGTCAATCCCTCGCTGCGGAGCCATACCTCGGCCCGCTGCAGGACACGACCCATCACCTGGGCCTGCCACCGGTCGAGCCCCGCGCCGTGCCGGGCGTCGATCAGGTCGTCGGCGCTCCGGGCTCCGGCCAGGACCTCGGCGAAAGCGCCGTTGCTGGGGAGGCCGTCGACGCACGCGGCCGCCATCACGATGATCCCGCCGTCGCGCACGATGCGCTCGGCCGCCGCCATGCCCTTGACCGCCTGGTACAGATTGCGGTCCAACGGGTAGCCGCCATTGGTCGAGACCACGACGTCGAAGGCGGCATCCACGTGTTGGGTCGCCGAGGCCCGGGCCCAGGCGCAGGCCGCATCGTGCGCCACCTCGAGCGGCCCGGCGAAGACGGACGTGACCTGGCGGGCCCGGTTGATGGTCACATCGACCGAGAAGTGCGGTGGGGCGAGCCGCACCGCGGCGCGGACGAAGTCGTGGACCGGGTTCCCCTCCCGGGTGATGAAGGTGGCCCGGGCGTCGGCGATACGGCGTGGATGGTGCGCTTCGAGAATGGTCGCGGTGGCGGCCAGTCCGGGACACACCGCTTTGGGCCCTCCGCTGAAGCCGGCGAAGAAGTGGGGCTCGACAAAGCCGGTGATGATGCGGACATCCGCCTCGACATAGCGACGCAACAGCTGAATGGGCACACCATCGACCTCACCGACCGACACGTGATCGGGGCTGTCCGAATCGTGGTCGACGATGGCGTAGCGAGCAACGATGTCGGGTCCCACCAATTCTTCCAACTCCGCCGCGGTGGCCTGGCGGTGGCTCCCGGTGGCGCACAGCAGCGTGATGGCCGCATCGGGAATCCCGCACCGTGCGAGGTGGCGCAGCACGGGCGGCAGCACCGTCCGGTTGGGCATGGGACGGGTCAGGTCGGGAAAGACCACGACGACCCGCGGCGCGCCTCCCGCCAACCGGGCCAGCGACGGACCGCTCAGGGGCTCCTCCAGGGCCCGGCTCACGGCTCCGGGTTCGTCGGGCAGCCCGGGGAGCTCGGTCGGCAGGATGACCGCCGCATCATCGGGGACTTCGACCGGGAGCCCGGTGCGCCCGTAGGCCAGCGAGACCAACACGAGCCGGCTAGCGGCCCGGCTGCTCGCCGCCGCCGCCGGCCGGCGGGAGGGTCTCGGTGGCGGCCAGGACCGCGCTGGCGACGTGTTCGACCTGGGGACGGAGCCGGCGGTACAGGTGCACCGCGGCCGGATCGGGGGTGATCACCGAGGCCACCGGGTCGAGCTGGGCCAAGGTGAGGTCCATCCCGAGTGCCCGTCCAGCCAGCAGGGCCGCCCCGGCCGAGGCGGCCTCGCCGGATCGGTGGCGGGTGGCCGGCACCCCCAGGATGGAGGTCAACACCTCGACCCAGAGGGGGAGGCCCGTCCCCACCCCACCGAGGGTGACGCCCTGGGCCGTGCTCCCACCCAACCGGCCCGCGGTCACCACCTCCATGCAGCGCAACACGTCCCAAGCCACCGACTCGATCGCGGCGCGGGACAGGTCACCGGCATCGTGTGCCGCTCCCAAACCGACGAAGCCGGCGCGCGCGTCGTCGCGCCACCACGGTGCCCGGGCGCCGTCCAGCCACGGCACGGCCATGACGCCGCGGGCGCCCAACGGGCTCGCCGCCGCCTTGGCCGCCAGATCGTCGACCGGTCGGCCCAGCAGACGGCCCAGCCAGGCCAGGAACGACCCGGCGGCGGAAAGGCCGCCTTCGAGCAACCATCCGCCCGTGGCGCCCCGGGTCACCACGGCTCCGGCCGGCGAGGGCACCGGTCGCTCGTGGACCGGGACCGACACGTTGGCCGTGGTGCCCCAACTGACCATCGGACTCTCCTCTGACGCGCCGGACCCCAGGACCTCGCATTGGCGATCACCCGCCCCGATGACGACCGGGATGCCCGGGCGCAGTCCGAGCTCTGCTCCCGGCACCGACTTGAGGGCACCGATCACGGTGTCGGAGGGCACCACGCTCGGGAGCTTGCCCAGGGCCGGTCCCGCCAACTCGCGCACGGCGTTGCCGTCGAAGTCATAGAGGCCGCTGCGGGAGGCGAAGGTGGTGTCGGTCACCAACTCGTTCGTCATCCGCAAGACCACGAGATCCCGGGGCGACAAGATGGCGTCGCTGGCGGCCAGCCGGTCCGGCTCATGAGCGTCGATCCAGGCCAACTTGGCCGCCACCGCGCCGGCATCGAGCGGGATCCCCGTACGGGCCCGGTTGATGTCCTCGCCCCCCATGTCCTCGGTGAGCCTGGCCGCCTCCGTCGCGCCGCGGCGATCGGACCACAAGATGCCCTTCCCGATCGGATCACCGGCCCGGGTCACCGGCACGAAGGTCTGGCGGGCCCCCGAACACGCCACCACGTCAACCTGGCTGAAGGCCAGCGGGGCCTGCGCTCTCGCTTCGGCACAGGCGATCACGACCGACGTCCACCAGCGCAGCGGCTCCTGTTCGGCCCACCCCACCTGCGGATGGGCCGTGGTCAGTTCGGATCGGGTCAGGGCCACCAGGCCTTCTTCATGCCAGAGGCCGACCTTGGTCACCGTGGTGCCGAAGTCGACGGTGAGGATCATCACGAGTGGATCAGCTCGGCGATCAGGCCCGCCATCTCGGCCGGTTCACGGTCCTGGTACACCGTGCGTCCCATGGCCATGCCGCCACCGCCACCTTCCATGACGTCGCGCACCTCATCGAGCACGGAGGCCCGCCCGGCCGTACCGATCGGTCCACCCAGGAAGAGGACGGGTACGCCGACGCTGGCCACCACCCGGGCCACGGCGAACTGGCGTTCCGCTCCCGGTTCGGCCAGAGGGACCGGGACCTTGAGGAGGGGTGCTCCCATGTCGTGGGCGATCACGGCCGCGAAGACGATGGCGTCGGTGTCGCGCGCCACCCCTCCGTCCCGCCAGACCAGCGGCTCGATCAGTGCCTCGAGTGCGGCCGACTCGGACTGCTCGAGCACCTGTCCCAGGAGCTCGAGGGCCGCCGGAGTGAGCGGGTCGGCCATATCGATCCTGGTCATGTGCTTGACCCCGGTCCACCCGTCGGCCGCGGCCCGGGACACGGAAGCCACCGGCCGATCATCGAGCTCGAAGGCGGAGGTGGCCAGGCCGGTGCGGTTGATGGAGAGGTAGGTGCGGTGCGCCGCGGTGAGGTGACCGGCCGCGGCCAGATCGTCCAGCGGCTGCGCCGTCGCCAAGATGCCGTCACAGGCGGGCAGGGCCTGGGCCAGGGCCTTGACATAGTCCCCGTAGCGTTCCACGGTCACCACGCCGCGGGCGCGATGATCGGCCGCCAGAACGAGCGCGGGGGTGGGGAGGCGATGGGGTCGGCTCATACCGTCCCGGCCGGCGCCATGACGACCTTGGCCACCGCCGAGAAGTCCTCCCGCCCGTAACCGGCCCGCTGCGCCGCCCCGAGCATCTGGCGCGCCGTGGCAGTGGTGGCGGCTGGGACGCCGGTCTTCACCGCGTAGGCCAGAGCCAGGTCGAGGTCCTTGGCCATGAGGTCGGTCATGAAGCCGGGCTGCCAGTCGTTCGAGGCGGGACTCTCGGGCACCACCCCGGGGACCGGGAGACGCGTGCGCACGGCCACACAGTCGCCCGTGGCATGGGTGAGCACTTCGAACAACTTGAGCATGTCGACTCCCGACTTGACGGCCATCGCCGTGGCTTCGGCCGTGGCCGTCATCTGCGCGGCGTAGATCAGGTTGTTGCACAGCTTCACCACCTGGCCCATCCCCGGACCCCCGACGTGCACGATGAGGCCGGAAAAGGGGGCAAGGGCGGGTTCGGCCCCGGCCAGCGTCGCCGCGTCACCGCCGACCATGAGTGTGAGCACCCCCTTGTGGGCGCCCGCCGTACCGCCGGACAGCGGCGCGTCGAGGTACCGGGCGCCGGTGTCCGACACGCGAACGTGTTGGGCCCGCTCCGCCTCGGGGTCGATGGTCGAACAGTCGACGATGGTCATGCCCTCCGCCAGCACCGGCAACATGTCGCCGACCACCTGGATGACCTCGGGTGAGTTGGGCACGCACACGATGACGACCTCCGACGCTTCGGCGACCCCACGGGGCGAGCCACCGTCCCTGGCACCACGGGCCAGCGCGGCATCGATCGGTCCGCGGCTCCGCGAGGCGACGGTGACGTCATGTCCCGCCTCGATGAGGTGGCCCGCCATCGGCAATCCCATGGCCCCCAGGCCGACGAATCCGATACGCATCAATGTGTCCTTCCCGCTGGTGGTACCGACGCGCGCCCCGGTCCGGAGCGGACCCAGCCGATCGCGCCTTCTTGCGACGCTATGCGAATTGCGGCAGCCACTCCGCCGTGCCGGCCATCAATTCCTCCACCATGGCATCGGTCTGGCGCAGATCGCCCCGTCCGGCCAACGGATCGAGGGCGAACGCCTCGGCCGCCAGGGCGCGATCGCCTTTGAGGGCCGCCTCGACCGTGAGCTCCTGCGTGGCGGTGTGGCGCCGGACGATCTCGTTGAAGGGCTCGGGGAGGATCGAGACGTCGCGGCCGCGGATCCCGTCCGCGTCGATCACGCAGATCGACTCGAGCACCACGTCGGCCGGCAGGCCGGGCGCCTGTCCGGCGTTGGGGATGTTCACCGGCGCCTCGAAGGACTCGCCGGTCAACATGGCCTCGATCATCGGGGAGGGCAATTCCCCCGACTGCCACGTCTGCAGGTCCTTGGTGCCGGCCAGCCAGGCGTCGACGTCGGCCACGTATTCGGCCTGGTGCTTCTCCCGCACCGTGATCGGGCTCAGTCCGATGTTGTAGGCGGCGCCCCACTCGGACTCGGGGGTGAGGGCAAACGACACGAACTCGGCGATGTGCCTGTCGCCGGCGGCCGGGAAGGTGCCCCACCGATCCAGCATGATCAGTTTGAGCACATGGCGCTGCGCGAAGTTCAGCTTGGAGAAGGCCTCGGCTTCGGGGCGGCCGGGGTAGGGAGCCAGTGAGGCCAGGCCGCCGACCTCTTCCACCAGATCACGGATGATGTCGAAGCCGTTGTCGCCGTCGACGTCGAGCGAGGTGAGCACGGGGAAATGGTTCACCCCGGTCACCGACGGCGTGATCGCATCCCACGGTTTGCCCAGGGCGATGGCCAGATCCATGGTGAAGTTGCCCACCTCGTGGCAGAGTCCGACGGCCTTGATGCCGGTCTCCCGGCAGACCGAGCGGGTCAGGGTGGTCATGGGATTGGTGATGTTGAACAACCACGCATCCGGGCACATCTCCTCCATGTCCTTGGCGATACCGACCAGCACCGGGATGTTGCGCAGGGCGCGGTTGATGCCACCGGGCCCGACGCTGTCGCCGACGGTCTGGGTGATGCCGTGGGCCGCCGGGACCGCCAGGTCGACGGACATGGATCGGAATCCACCGGTGGAAATGCAGACGATGACGAAGTCGGCTCCCTCGAGCGCGGCCTTCTGGTCGGTGGTGGAGGCGATCGTCGCTTTGGCGTCCAGGGCCTGGTTGACCTTGTGCGCCAGCGCCTCCATTTTGGGCAGGGGGGCGGGGTCGACGTCCTCGAGCACCAGGTGCATCCCGGCCAGCGCCGGAGTCCCGAACAGATCGGCCATCAACTCGGGGGCCCATTGGTAGCTCCCGCCCCCGATGATCGTGACTTGCGTGCTCACGCAGCACCCCTTCCGTTCTCTGACATTGGTGTCAGTCTACTGACGGCTCCTCGGCCATTTTGGGGAGGACACCTGGGCCGATGATCGTGGTGGTCGACCCGGTCGGCCCGGTCGACCCGAGGCTCCCCGCCCTCGTTCCGGCGGTTGTGCCGATGGTCTAGGCGTTGGCGGGAATTTCGGTTCCCGGACCGCGCCGGCGCAACGACACGAGATCGCGGCGGGCGGCGGGCAAGGTGATCTCCTCTTGGCCTTCCACCACAAAACCGGCATCGGCGATCATCTGCAGGTCGGCCGAGCCGGCCTGTCCTTCGCTGGTCAGGTAATCGCCCAGAAAGATGGAGTTGGCCAGGTGCAGGCCCAGGGTCTGCAGGCTCCGCAGGTGGAGTTCGCGACCACCGGCGATACGGACCTCGACATCGGGGAAGAAGAACCTGAACAGCGCCAGGATGCGCAGACAGCGCTGAGGCGTCAGCTGCCACTGCTCGGCCAGCGGCGTGCCCGCAAAGGGAATCAGGAAATTGACCGGCACCGAATCGGGGTCGAGCTTCCGCAGGTCGAACGCCAGGTCGACGATGTCCTCGTCGTGCTCCCCCATGCCGAAGATGGCGCCCGAGCACGGGGACAGGCCCGCCTCGTGCGCCACGCCGACCGTGTCGACCCGGTCGGCGAAGGTGTGGGTCGAGCAGATATCGGCGTAGGTCGCCTCGCTCGTGTTGAGATTGTGGTTGTAGGCGTACACCCCGGCGTCCAGGAGACGCTCGGCCCGTTCCTTGGTCAGGAGACCGAGACTGGTGCACACCTCGACGTCGGGGTGGCGCTCCTTGATCACGCGGACGGTCTCGGCCACCCGCAGGACGTCGCGGTCGGTCGGACCACGGCCGCTGGCCACCAGGCAGACGCGCTTGGCCCCGCCGGCCACCGCCCGGTCGGCCGTCTCGGCTGCCTCGATCGGATCGACCCAGTTGTACTTGAGGACGTCGGCTTCGGAACCTCGCCGCTGAGAGCAATAGGAGCAATCCTCCTGGCACAGGCCGCTCTTCATGTTGACGATGAGGTTGAGCTTGACCCGGTTGCCGAAGAAGTGGCGGCGCACCCGACTTCCGGCCGCCACGACCGAAAGCAGATCGTCGTCGTCGCTCGTGAGCACGCCCAGTGCTTGCGCCCTGGTCGGCGGTCGGCGATCCAGAGCCTGCACCACGAGGTCGTCCAGCAGGGTGGTCAGTTCGGCGTCCATGGCGCACCAGCATGCCATGCGCCCTTCCGGGGTCGCCTCTTTGCGGCCCGGAGCGCGGCGCGGACCGCGGCGCGGCGCGCTCGCAGGCGGGCGGCCGGTCACTCAGACCAGGAGCTTCTCACCCCAGAAACAGGCGAACGGGTTGTCGTTGTAGGGCTCGATGTCGACGAACCCCGCTCGACGGTACAGCCGCAGCGCGTGCGACTGCTTGGGCCCGGTGTCGAGGCGGACGGCCCGATAGCCGAGCGAGCGAGCCGTGGACTCCAGCGCCGCCAGGAGCTCGGCCGCCACTCCTTGCGACCGGGCGGGCGGTCGCACGTACATGCGCTTGATTTCGGCCACCCCGGCGTCGAGCTCGCGCACACCCCCGCCGGTGACCGCCAGGTCGGCCCGCCACCCGACCAGATAGGCGCCGCGCGGCGAGCGCAGCTCGGCCGGGGAGAGCGCCGGCCGGGTCAGGCGGCTGGTCGTCCAGTAGAGCGCGTTCAACTCATCGGACATCTCGGTCAGCAACTCCGAGGCCGGCGCCTCCTCGGGGTCCGTCGCGACAAAGCGCGTCCGGGTCACCGCACCTTGTCTGGATGCAACGCCCGAGCCATCCGCTCCATGCCCTCGCGCCAGGGCACCGTCGTCGGCCCGATCAGCTCATGCATCCTCGTCGTGTCGATCTCCACGCTGTCGATGGTCGATTCGGTCGGCGCGAACGTGGCTTCACACCCGGTGAGCCCGGCCAGGAAGGTGCACCACTCCTCGATGCTGACCCCCTCGCTGCCGCCCCAGTTGACCGTGGTGGCCGGCACCGATGCGGCCCGCAGCAACCGGGGCACCATGGCAAAGATGTCGTCCGCATGGAGTGGGTGGTAGACGCTGGGCGCGTCGACGTGCACCGGAACCGGATGGCCCGACAGCATCATGTGCAAGTGGATGGCCGGCCAGCCACCCCCGTCCCCGTAGGGAACCGACAGTCGGGCAATGGTGGTCGGTAACCCGTGGCGCTTCGCCCCCCAGCGGGCCGTCCCCTCGGCAGCGATCTTGCAGATGCTGTAGGTGCGCAGGAAGGGCCACACGCCGTGGTTGTCACCCAGCGGTCCGTCTTCGGCGAACTTGCGGTGACCCTCGGGCTTGTACACCCCGGTGGTCGAGCAATGGAGGAAGGCGGTGGCGTTGTGGTGGTGCTCCATGAGGTAGGCCAATCCACCGCTGTTGGCGGCCAGATCGGTCTCCCAATCGTTGGTCTTGGCCACGGCGAAGTTCAGGACGTAGTCGGCATCGGGCGGCAGTCCCGAGACGTCACCCGCCAGGAGGTCGATGGGGACGCAGTGCACCCCGGCCCCTTCCAGCTCGTCCCGGGCCGCCTGGTCGCTGAACCGGGCGGCCCCGAAGACCTCGTTGTCCCGGGCCAAAGAGAGGGCCAGTGGGCGCGCCACCTGGCCGGTGACCCCGGTGATGACGATGGTGCTTCCGGCCAGCGTGTCGTTGCTCATCCCTCTTTCGTAGTCGCTACGCTCCGCTGATGCATCTCTACGCCGCGTTTCTCGGGGGTGAGCTGGCCGCCGACCGCATGGGCGAGGACCACGAGGTGGTCTTCGTGGTGGCCGAGGACACCACGTCGGCCCGCAAAGCGGCCCAGAAGAAATGGGCTGGTGACGGTCGGGCCCATGTCGACGCGTTGACCCGACTGGACCGGATCGACGGCTATGCCATCTCGCTGTCGGCGTCGGGCCAGGGTGACACCACCGCCATGGAGGGCTACAACTAACGGCGGAACGGCGGAACGGCGGAACGGCAGAGCGGTGGAACGAACGACTACACGACCGGCGACAGCCCACCGTCGAGGTTGATGGCGGTGCCGGTGAGGTAGGTGGACCGGGCGGAGAGGAGGAAACTGGCGAGGTCGGCAAACT
>CAVURD010000006.1:0-99943 GCA_963743785.1 uncultured Acidimicrobiaceae bacterium
ATTCTCGCGGTGCCCATTGGTGCCGTGACGTCGATGAGCATCGCCCATCGGAGGGCGGCCGGCCCGAGGACGGCTGCTCTCGGGTCTTACCCCGCGCCCGCTCGGTGCGAGGCGGCGTGCTCGAGGAACAGGCGAGCGACGGTTGTGGCGTGTTGTTCGGGTAGCCAGTGACCGGCGCAGGCGTCAGGTCGTGCCACGAACGGTGCGTCTCGGGAAGCCGTGCAGAGCGATCACCAGGTTGCCTTCCTTCGGTCCTGAGTCGGAGACCTCGAAGCGCAAGCCGTCGTCGTGATAGGAGTCCACGGATCTATCCTTCCAACGGGCCTACTAGTGATCGGTGGCGAACAACGACCTTCGCTGGTGCCGCTGCAGCGCAAGATCGACCAGCCGATCGATGAGGGCGGCGTAGCTCAGCCCGCTCGCCTCCCACAACATCGGGTACATGGAGATGGGCGTGAAGCCAGGAATCGTGTTGATCTCATTGACGAGGAACTGTCCTTCGCCGTTGTAGAAGAGGTCGACGCGAGCCATGCCTTCGGCCCGCAGGGCTTGGAAGGTCCTGATCGCCAGCGCTTGCGCTTCGGCTATCTCGTGGTTGGACAGTGGAGCCGGAATGAGGAGTTTGGTACCGGGAGTCCGGTACTTCTCCTCGAATCCGTAGAACGCGCCATCGCAGACAATCTCTCCGGGCAGAGACGCCTCGGGTGAACGATCACCCAGGACGGCCACCTCGATCTCTCGACCTTGGATGGACTCTTCAAAGACGAGGTACTCGTCGTACGATTGCGCCAGCTCAATTGCCGGCCGAAGCTCAGCCACGGCGTCGGCACGGCTAATGCCGATCGACGACCCGAGGTTGGCCGGCTTGACGAATATCGGATACCCGAGAGTGTCCCCGAGCTCTCGTCGAAATTCTTCGCTCAGCTCATTGACCCGGGCGCTCATCCATCGCGCTTGGGGAATGCCGTGAGCATGCAGCACTTGCTTTGCCATCCCTTTGTCCATGCAGACCGACGAGCCAAGTACGCCCGAACCGACGTAGGGAACTCCGGCCAGCTCCAGCAGACCCTGGATGGTTCCGTCCTCGCCCATGGGGCCATGAAGCAAGGGGAAGACGACGGTCGTTGTTCGGCTTGGCGAATCGGGGAGCATGCCCACCTGAGGCAGGACGGAAGTATCCGGCGCCAGATCGGGTGAGGGCAAGGCACCCGCTGCGGTTGCCGATTCGATCGATGCGTCGCTGGCATCAACCCATTGCCCAGTTCGGGTGATCCCGATCGGAACGACGTCGTAACGGTCGGGGTCGACCGCACGCAGCAGATTGAAGGCCGAAATGCAGGAGATTTCGTGTTCAGCTGAACGGCCGCCGAAGAGCACAACTAGTCTGACGCGCCCATCCATAAGTGGGGCCAATCTACCGCAACCATATGGAAGGCTTCACGAATGCGATTCTCCGCGACGAAACTGGCCGAGGCATTACGCGGCCACGTCGTCGGTCCCGATGTCGAGATTGACGGGGTCGCGACCGATACGCGCGAAATGCGGCCCGGGCAGTTGTTTGTGCCGCTCCGTGATAGTCGGGATGGACATGCTTTCATCGAAGGCGCGCTTGATGCCGGGGCGGTCGCCTACCTGACGGACGGAGCCACCTCGGACCGCGGGACGGCCATCGTCGTTTCGAATCCAGCCTTCGCCCTCATGGACATCGGACGGGTGGCCCGAGGTCGAGTGAGCGGTCACGTCGTCGGCATCACCGGCTCAGTCGGGAAGACGACGGTGAAGGATCTCACGAGCGGGGTATTTGCCTCGACCTATCGAACCGCAGCGAGCCACCTGTCGTTCAACAACGAAATTGGTCTGCCCATGACCCTGGCCAACGCCGACGAGGACGTCGAGGTAGTCGTGGCGGAACTGGGAGCCCGTGGCCGCGGTCACATTGCCGAGCTCTGCGACATCGCGCAGCCCACCGTCGGCATCATCACCCGGATAGGGCTGGCGCACACGGAGTTCTTCGGCACGCTCGAGCAGGTGGCAGCGGCGAAGGCGGAGTTGTTCGAGGCACTGCCTTCGTCGGGAATCGCCGTGCTCAACGGCGACGATCCGATGGCTCCGATGATCAGCGGCCGTTCCTCGGCGCCCGTCCTCCTGTTTGGAATGGGTACCAATTGCGACGTCACGGCCGGACGGGTGCGGATGAACGAGGAGGCGCAAGCGGCCTTCCACCTGTCGTCACCCTGGGGTAGTGCCGAGGTGCAACTGGCCATTCACGGAGAGCACCAGGTGACCAATGCTCTCGGTGCGTTGACGGCGGCTCTATGGGCCGGGGTGTCGCTCGACCTTGCCGTTGCGTCCATCGCCCGGGTCGAGGACCCCCCTTGGCGCATGAACGTCGCCTTGCTACGCGGCGGGGTGATTCTCGTCAATGACTCCTACAACGCCAATCCGACTTCCACCGAAGCGGCCCTGCGAGCTCTGCGCGCCCTTCCCGGAGATCGGCGCATCGCCATCCTTGGCGGGATGGCGGAATTGGGCGAGGGATCGGACGAACTCCATCGCTCAATCAGCACGATCGCCGAGTCGCTCGGGATCGCGCTCATCGGCTACCAGACCCACGCCTACGGGAGCGACGCGGTATCGAATATGGCCGAACTGATCGACCGGCTGGAAGGGCTACACGCCGGGGACGCCATCCTGGTCAAGGGGAGCAGGGCTTCGGGCATGGAGTCGGTGGCGGAGTCGCTGGAGCGCTCGATCGATGCCCCCGGCGGTGCCGACGTCGATCGCTGACGCGCACCCGCTCGGGCGGGGACGCGCTGTCACGCACACAGGCGGCGATGGCCCCGGTCTCGTCTGGCATACAGCGATCGGCGGTCGCGGCCGGTCACCGCGGCCAGTTCGGAGATGGAGTAGCCCAACACGTGCTGGGCATAGATCACCTCGATCTCCTCGGGCCTCATCCCCCGTTGGCGGAGGTCCAAGAGGGTCCGGGCCAGCTCTTCGAGCTCTGTCTCCGAACGCACCGTTTTCGTCGCCATGACGTCAGGTGTCGCATGGACATGACGTTGGCGCAGGTCGCGCGCTCGAAACAGCTGCCGCCGAATGCGACAGCGCGCCGCCGAGAGCACGTCGAGGACGGCGAACGGACGGTCCTGGCCCGCCCAATCGGCCAGGACTTCCCAGGTGGTCGAGACCAGCTCGGTGAAGAACTCGCTCCCGTCCCTCCAGTCACCACCCTGACCCCAGCGCAAGCGGGCTGCGATGGTCAGCATGCCCGGGATCAGCGCTTGGAGGAGAAAGCGGGCGACCAGGGGATCGAGTTCTGCCTCCCGCAGGAGCACCCGTACCAGTGCGGCGGCCCGTTCTCGCGCCTGACGGCCCGAAGCTCGGCCCATGAACTCGATCAGGTCGCAGGGGGTGGCGCAGGGACCGGGCCGCTCGGGTCCCGAGCCATGGACCAGCCGAGCCAGGTCCGGATCTCGCGCCGCCAACGCGTGGAGGACCCGCACGGCGCCGGGGGAGCGACCCAGTGTGCGCCATTCGGCATTGAGTTGTTCGATGGGGACGATGCGTTCTCGCGTCGGTGGCATGACGGCGACGGTGTCGTGTGGGCGTCCCCCTATTGCTCCCCCCAACGGCGCAAGATTTCGCCTTCGGCCACCGGGTCCACGACGGCCCTGGTGGGGGATAACCTCCCACGATGGATATCGAGGAGTTCTACGACGGTGACGCCCGACGACGGCCCTCGGCAGAGATCGAGCTGGGCACGGAATGGCGCGACGTCCACGGCGCCCGCTACGAGCTCAACTGGATCGAGGACACCGGTGAGCTCTATGTCATGCGAGAGCCGGTGCCCCACATCAGGCAGGGCCCCTTCGGCGGTCAGCGTTATTCGATTGGGCCCGGTGAAGAGCAGAAGATGACGGTGCACGTCGTGGCGCAGATCGATTCCCTGGAGAAGGTGCACTCAATTCTCGAGGGTTGGCCGGACGCCATGGCGGCTGAGGGCGGAGCAGAGTGGCTGGCCGACCGGTTGCGCTCGGCCGGTGTTCTCATCGGTCCCGACGATCCGATCGAGGACGTCGATGCCGATCCGATCGGCGAATAGGGGACAGTCCCGGTTCAGGTTGGAGCCGGGAGATCCAGCATGGTGGCCAAGAGTTGGGTGGCCAGATTGTTGGTCGAGGTGGTATCGGGGTCATCGGGCAACGCGTCGCTGTCCTTGGTGAGCTCGGCCAACCGGACCATGATGGCGGCGAAGCGGAAACCGGAGAAGATCTCGTAAAAGAAGAGGTCCTTCATGGGGCGCCCCATGAGTTCGCCGTAACGGGCGATGGTCTCCTCGTGCGAGGCGAAACCGGGCGGGCGGGGGACACCGAGGCCGTCGGCGAACTGCCGATTGAAGTAGAGCCACCATCCGAGGTCCATTTCGGGTTGTCCGAGCGTGGCCATCTCCCAGTCCAAGACGGAGACACATTTGAAGTCTCGCCAGATCATGTTGCCGATTCGGCTGTCACCCCAACTGATCACCACGTCGCCCTCCTCGGCCGGCTGGTGGTCGACCAACCACGTCCAGGTGGCCTCGAGGGTGGGTTGGGGGGAGCCTTTGGCGGCCCAGTCGAGGAAGTCGCGGTAGTACGACATCTGCTGCTCAAGGCCGGGGCGGCCGCGACGGGGCTGGCCCAGCCAGTCCAGGCCGAGCGTGCGCCAGTCCGTCCGGTGGACCGCGGCCATGGCGTCGATCCCGCTCCACCACATAGTGCTCTGCTGCTCGGGCGTGGCCTCGATCACCCAACCATCGATCGTGTAGGGGAGGTTGTCGGTGGGCACGTCTCCCTCGACGTGGTCCATGGTGAAGAAGGGCACGCCGAGATACTGGGGGTCCTCCTCGTACCACCCGAGCGGCGGCAGAGGAATGTCCGTCTCCCCGTCCGAGAGCGAGCGCATGACGCGGTACTGGGTGTCGAACTGGGCATCCATGAAGAGCAGGTGTTTGGTGGGGGCCACCCGGACGACCAGTCGCTGTTCCGAGGTCACACCCTTGGTGGTGATCCTGGTGCGGCACAGGATGGTTTCATTGGAGAATCCGTTCGAGGCCGGTGCCTGCACGTCGAAGACCTCGGGCCGGGCCTCCTTCCCCAGCTTCGTGGTCAGCCAGCGCGAGAGGACAGAAGCGACGTCTGAGGGGTCGCGTTGGGCGAGATCGGGCATGGAGCGGGAGTCTAGGCACCCGGTGACCGGGCCCGGGAGAGCGACGAGCGTCCGGACCTGCTGGTCGTGCTCGACCTCCCGAACTCCGCGGCAGCGGTCGGGGGCTCCGGCGCTGACCTGGCTCCTTCAGTCAACCGATCGGGTGTGGGGCGTCGCGACCCACCTCGAAGGGCCGGCAGGCGGGCTCGGGCGTTCGGCTGTTTTCGGACGGGCCTGGTTGGCTACCCTGTGGGCACGCTGCACGTGCAGTCGTTGACCGGGGCCGAGGAGGCCCCGGACCGAGGGAGGGTGCAATGGCGATTCGGGACTACGACCGCTTGTTCATCGGCGGCGATTGGATCGCCCCTGAGGGCACAGGGACCATCGGCGTCGTCTCGCCATCCACCGAAGAGGTCATCGCCCGGGTGCCCGACGGCACCGAAGCAGACATCGACAAGGCGGTGGCGGCGGCCCGGGCGGCGTTCGACCGCGGACCCTGGCCCCGCATGACGCCCACCGAGCGTGGTGCCATCTTGACCAAGGTGGCGGCGCAGATCACGGCCGAGATGGGCGACCTAGCCGAGATCATCACGGCGGAAATGGGTTCGCCTATCTCCTTCGCCGCCATGGGTCAGGTGCTGGCTCCTTCCATGGTCTTCGGCTACTACGCCGACATGGCTTCGACCTTCGCGTTTGACGAGGTGCGCACCGGGCTGTTGAACCCATCCGTGCTGGTGACCAAGGAGCCGGTGGGCGTCGTGGGGGCCATTGCTCCGTGGAACGTGCCCCTTTTCATTGCGGCGGCGAAGCTGGCGCCATCACTGTTGGCCGGGTGCACGGTCGTCTTCAAGCCGGCTCCCGAGACCCCCTTGGACGCCTTCCGCCTGGCCGAGATCTTTACCGACTGCGGGCTCCCCAAGGGCGTCCTCTCGGTCGTACCCGCCGGGCGCGAAGTCAGTGAGCACCTGGTCACGCACGCGGGAGTGGACAAGATCTCCTTCACCGGGTCGGGCGTCGGCGGCAAGCGCATAGGTGGGCTCTGCGGGGAGCGACTGAAGCGATGCACGCTGGAGCTCGGAGGCAAGTCGGCGGCCATCATTCTCGATGATGCCGATCTCTCCACGACGATCCCTGCCCTGTTGCCCAACGCGCTCATGAACAACGGCCAGGCCTGCATCGCCCAGACCCGGATTCTGGCCCCGCGGGCCAGCTACGACGAAGTGGTCGATGCCCTGGTGAGCGGCGTGGCCGCCATGGCGGTCGGCGACCCGATGGATCCAGCGACCGAAGTGGGCCCGGTGGTGGCCGAGCGGCAGCGGGCGCGCATCGAGGGGTATCTCGACAGCGGCCGCGAGGAGGGGGCCACGGTGGCCTTGGGCGGCGGGAGACCCAGCGGCAGCGCCTTCAACAAGGGGTGGTACGTCGAGCCCACGGTGTTCTCCCATGTCGACAACAAAATGAAGATCGCCCAGGAGGAGATCTTCGGTCCGGTGCTGGTGGTGATCCCCTATGACGGGGACGAGCAGGCTGTGGAGATCGCCAACGACTCGAGCTACGGGCTCTGTGGCTCGGTTTGGACAGGCGACAATGACCGGGGCCTGGGCATCGCCCGCCAAGTCCGGACCGGCACGTACATGCTCAACGCAACGTCGCCCATCGACTTTGCCACGCCATTCGGCGGGTACAAGGAATCGGGAGTCGGGCGCGAGTTCGGCCCCGAGGGCTTGGAGACCTTCCTGGAAAAGAAGTCCATTGCCCTGCCGGCCGGGTACACCCCCGGTTGAGCGTGCGGCCGGCGGGATTCGGGCGGACCTCGCCGGTCAAGACGGCGCGGCTGCGGAAGAGGGTTCGGAAGGAGACACGTAGCCCGAGAGCGGGGCGCCATGGCCCTTGACGTCGCCGTAGGACTGGCTGGTCCCGACCTCGACCACGCTGAAGCCTGAGCGATCTCCGTCGCCATTGATCACGTCCGGTGCATCGTCGTGGGACGTGGCGCTGGTCACGATGGCCACGTGTTGCGCGGTGACCGCGGTGGCGTCGAGGCCGTAGATGGCAACGTCGCCGGGTTGGGGCCGGTAGCGCGAGGTGACCGGGTGCCACGTCCCGTGGTCGAGACCCCACACGTAGAAGCTGGCTGAGTCGGAGTTGAGGAAGTTCGGTGCCAGCTCGTAGAGGACCTCGGCACCCGCCTGCTTCCAGACCCAGGCGGCGAAGTCGGCGCACCATTCCTCCGAACGGTTGTCGTTGCCGCAGTCGGCGGTCCCGGCGTGCCAGTACGCGCTGAAGCGATTGCAGTAGCTGTCGGAGGGATTGGTCCGATAGCCCACCTGACCTTGGGCGACAGCCACGATGCGAGTTCGCAGCGGGCTCACCCCCGAGCCACCACCGCCACCACCGCTGACCAACAGCGCTCCCACGGCCACGGCAGCCAGGCCGGTCACGACGACGAGGACCACGAACCTCCTCCTCCGAGCCCGCGCCCGGTTGGATTGGGGGAGCCGGTGACGTGAGGGAGGCGGCGAGGGAGGACGAGTGGGGCTCAGAAGGCTCCAGGGTATTTCGCGCGGACCGCAATTGACGGGCATGGGGAGCGTGTAGCCGGCGCCGCCGCCGGCGCTCCCACCGCGTTACGAGCCCGACGGCCCCTGCGGGTTGACGTTCTGCGGATTGACGTTCTGCGGATTGACATTGACCTGGGTGTCGGCCAGCACGCATTGGGCCCTGAGCGCCGGGACAAGGTGCCCTTCATCAACCGTGCCGACTTCGGCGATGGTCGTCATGAGGGAGTTCCATGAACCGTCGGCCGAGTTGGCCTGGGCGGCGAAAGGGAGGGCAATGTGCAATTCGCCGTCGGCCCTGCTGCGGAGCTGGGAGACGAGGGCGGCAGACGTGCCCGGGCGAGAGGAGAGCGCGTAGTCGCGCAATGAGCGATTGACATGCACGCAGGCCTGGCGGGCCAAGTCCGCCCCGCTCATCGTGCTGCAGGCGCTGAGTCCGAACGTGATGCCGACAGTGATCGCACTCAGGGAGAGCAGCCGGCGCACCTCAGCGGAGCCAGCCGTCAGCTGACTCGAGGAGAAATCGGCTCACAGCCAGAGCGCGATCGAAGACATCACAGAGGAGCTCCTCACCACCGAGGACGCGGGAGAGCGACACGGGGTGGCGTGCCACGATGCTCAAACGTCGCTCCGAGCCATCGGTGGCGCTGGCGAAAGAATCGATGGCCGACACCTCCAACGGGAGCTCAATTCCACCGACACCCGCCAGGTCGATGGCCAGGCGGAGGAGGTCGGGGCCGCTGGGCAGGGGTGGGAGGGCCCAGGTGAAGGTCAGGGGAAAGTGGAACTCATCGGGGGGCTCCTCCTCTTCGGTGAGGAGCACAACCGCATCTTCGAAGGAGAGGAGGACGCGGGGGTCCACGTCGAGCGCGAGGTGGAGGTCCAACGGGCCGCCGCACCCCTCCTCGGGGTGGAGATCGACTTCCCACACCTGGCGCAGGGAGTATGTTTCGACGAAATGGCGTTCGTCGTGGACGTGGAAGCCGTGATCGACGGAGTGATCCTTCAGGTCGGCCACGTAGCCGGCGACGTCGATGGCTGCCACAGGGCGATCAGCCTAATGGGGGAAGTGGCGAGGCCAGGTAGGGTCCTGACCCGTGGATGAATTCCAAATGCTCGGGGTCCTTGACGACGCCGTCCAGGCCATCCGCCAGGCTCTCGATGGCCTCCGTGAGTGGGGATTGGCGGGCACCCGACCGGGTCAGTATCACCTCGATCTGGCCGCCGACGGCGCCGCGCTGCCGATCCTCCACGGGGCGGGGTTCGCCGTCCTGTCGGAGGAATCGGGAATGACCGGAGAGTCCACATCGAGGTTCCTGGCGGTGATTGACCCGGTGGACGGTTCGACCAACGCTCACCGGAAGATTCCGTTCTACGCCACCAGCATCTGCGTGCTCGACCCGGAGGGACCGCTGGTCGGGCTGGTGGTGAATCTGGCCACGGGCACCCGGTACGCCGCCGTGCGGGGTGGTGGCGCCGATCGCGATGGTGCGGCCCTCAAACCTTCAGGCTGCCAGGATCTCTCGTCGGCGATTGTCGGAATTTCGGGGTTCCCTGGGCACCATCCCGGCTGGGCCCAGTTTCGAACGCTGGGTGCGGCCTCGTTGGAGTTCTGCGCGGTGGCCGAGGGCGTGCTCGACGCCTACATGCTGGTGGGGCGCAGCACACTCTACGGCTGGGACTATCTGGCTGGTCTCCTGATTTGCCAGGAAGCCGGCGCGGTAGTGGTCGAGCGCGACGGGGCCGAGTTGGTCGTGCGCGACGACGCGCCACGCCGACCGATTGTGGCGGCGACGTCACAGCTGGCCGCCCAGCTCTTGAGGGAGAAGTCTCTGTGAACACCGATGACGCCGCGCTCTTAGCCCGCAAGACCTGGCGGACCGCCGAACCGCTGCACGGGATGATCTACTTCGTTCCCGAGGCAGCCGAGGCTTACGCCGCGCTGGGAATCACCGGACGCGACGGATATTTCGCGTCCCGGGCCGCACCCATGGGCGCCGTATCGGCCGAGGTGGTGATCTCCACCTTCTTCAATTTCAATCCTGAGCTGGTGCACGCCGCCATCCCGAAGGCCTGGGCCACCACGACGCCCGAGGCGTTGGTGGCAGCCCGCTTCGCCGCGGTCGATGAGGCGTTTCGGCGCCTCATCGGTCACGACGCCGTCCACTCCGATGAGATGCGGCTTGCCGCCGAGCTGGCCCGGGTCATGGCCGAGGAGGCCAGCGCCCACATTGAGGGGCGGCCATTGTGCGCGGGGCATGCGCAATTGCCCTGGCCGGAGGAGCCACACCTGGTGCTCTGGCACGCGCAGTCCATCCTCAGGGAGTATCGAGGTGACGCCCACATCGCGTTGCTAGTGACGCACGGCCTCTCGGGCCTTGACGCGCTCTTGACCCACGCCGCAGGGGGCGATGTGCCGGCTGAACTCTTGCGCACCACCCGCGGCTGGTCCCATGAGGACTGGAACGCCGCCGCTGATTCCATGCGCTCGCGGGGTTGGCTGACCGACAGCGACGATCTGGCCTTCACCGATCGGGGCGCTGCGTCCCGCCAGGAGATCGAGGACCGGACCGACCAGTTGTCGGCGGCCCCGTACGGCGCGCTCGGAGAGGAAGGCTGCGCCAAGCTCCGTACCCTGACCCGCCCTTGGAGCAAAACGTTCTCCGAGGTGCTGTTCCACTGAGGATCCCGGTCGGTGAGGTACGGGTGGCCGAGTCGGGTGCTCCGTTCGCCGTCACCTACGCCGTCCCAACCCTCCGTCGAGGGAGCAGAGCGTGTCGCTCAGTTTGGAACTCCTGGCTCACACCAACCGTGCCGCACGGCGTACGGGACCAGGGAAATATCGGACGGTTCGGAGCGTGGGCGGCGAATCCAACTGCTCTGAACGTTCTTCTCATTGGACGTAATTCGGATTCTCCCGGTCCCGGCAGACAGCGTCCACCACGTCGTCGTTTGGAGAGGGGGGTACCTGAGCGGTGTGCCGTGGCCGATGGTGGGCGCTGTCGCGTCCCTGATTCGGTCCCCAGAGCGACGGCGGGCCTGACCGCGGGGAGCAAGATGAACCAGGCTATGGATCAGGACTGGGCACAATTTGACTGCTACCCCAGGGCAGGCGACGTTGGATGCCTGCAGGATTGATGCGGAGCTTGCATCGATCATTCGCCTGATCTTGGCCAGAGCGCGGGCCGCAGAATGGAGAAGCGATGAGTATCGCCAAGTTCCGCACCGCGGGCCAAGGAAAGCTGTCATGCTGTACCAGAATAAAATGACCGGCTGGAGGTCGAATGCGTTACCGGAGTCGCTTGGCGGGGGTACTGGTTTCCCTGGCGTTGATAGCTGGGCTTTCGGCTGTGGGGGATGAAGGCGCTGGCGCCCGGGCCGCACAGACGTCTGCGGTCACCGGGTGGCCGGGGTTGGGGCAGTTCCACTCTGCCGCGGCTGACCGGCCCCAGCCAGCACCCGAGCACCGGGCGCCGACCTTCGGTCCACACATTTCCGGCACGACGGATACCGCGGAATCCACCAACTGGTCGGGCTACGTGGACACTGGATCGACATTCTCCGGCGTAGGTGGCGAATGGGCCGTACCCGCGGTACAGCCGTCCGGGGTCCTCGCCGCGTCCTCCCAGTGGATCGGCATCGACGGGGCGACGAACCAATCATTGATTCAAACTGGTACGACCTCAGTTACGCAGAACGGTGCCACGCAGTACTTCGCCTGGTACGAGATTCTTCCTGCCGCGTCCATCCCAATTGGCGTTGTCTCGCCGGGCGACGACATGCAAGCGACAATCATCGAGAACACACCCGGCACGTGGACAATCACCATCACCGACGTCACTTCGCAAAGTAGCTTCTCCAGCCAATTCGCTTACAGTGGACCGGCGAGCTCGGCCGAGTGGATAGAGGAAGACCCGACCATCAATGGCGCTCAACCACCCTTGGCCAACTTTGGGACAACACCGTTCAGCAACCTCGGAGTCAGCGCGACGGACGTCAATTCAACCGGGGTAACCCCCATAGACATGATCGACGGAAGCTCGAATATCATTGCCTATCCGGGCAATCTCAGTGCGAGCGGATTCACCGTCACGTACGGATCGCCCCCCAATCCTCCGCTTGCGATTACGACAACGTCACTTGGTACGGTCGATATCAACACGTCATATTCACAGACGCTGACCGCAAGAGGTGGCGTAACTCCCTTGGTCTGGTCGATCACCGGTGGGACACTGCCCGCTGGACTGACGCTCAACGCGTCGTCCGGCGCGATCACCGGCGCGCCCACCGTCGCGGGCAACCAAAACGTCACCTTCGAGGTCACGGATGCCCACAATCAATACGCCGCGGCGACATTGTCGATCTCCGTTGTTGTGCCTGCCCCCTTCAGCCCGCTCGCCCCGGTCCGCATCTGCGATACCAGGGCGGGCAACCCCTCCGGCCTCACCGGAGCGGCCGCTCAGTGCAACGGGCACACCATCGCGGCGGCGGGGACCAGGGTCGTCAACGTGGCCGGCTCCTTCGGCGTGCCGGCGTCCGCCACCGCCGTCGTGCTCAATGTCACCGCGGTCAATCCCACCGCCCAGGGCTTTATCACCGCCTATCCGACCGGCGCCGCCTTGCCGGTGGCCTCGAACATCAACTACGTGGCGGGTGAGGTGGTGCCCAACCTGGTCGAAGTGGGGATCGGGACCGGAGGGGACGTCTCGTTCTTCTCGGCCTCGCCGTCGGACCTGGTGGTCGACGTGGAGGGCTACACCGCCCCGGTGGCCTCGGGCGGGCCCGGAGCCGGTCTCTACAACGCCCTGGCCTCGCCGGTGCGGATCTGTGACACCAGGGCCGGCAACCCCTCGAACCTGACCGGAGCCCCGCTCAACCAGTGCAACGGGACGGCCAACCACGGCGAGACCCTCAACTCGGGCACCTCGCTCAACGTGGCGGTGGCGGGAGGGAACCCGAGCGAGGGGATCCCGGCCGGGGCCACCGCCGCGGTCTTCAACGTCACGGTGGCCAACCCCATCGCCCAGGGCTTCTTGACGGTCTTCCCCGAGGACAAGTCCCGGCCCCTCGCCACCTCCAATGTCAACTACGGGGCGGGCCAGGTCACGACCAACCGGGTGATCGTGCCGCTCTCGACCACCGGCGCCCTGCCGGGCGACATCACGATCTACACCTCGACCGCCACCGATGTGATCGTCGACGTGTCGGGCTACTACTCGGCCCCGGGCGGCTCGGGCTCCCAGTTCAGCGCCGAGGCCGCACCCGTGCGCATCTGCGACACCAGGGCACCGAGCGCGGCCAGCCCGGCCAACCAATGCTCGAGCCAGCCCATTGCCTCGAGCGCCCCGCTGACCATGAACGTCAAAGGGTTGGCCGGGGTGCCCGCGGGGGCCACCGCCGTCGTGGTCAACCTCACCGGCATCCAGCCCAACGTCGCCACCTATCTCACCGTGTTCCCCGGCCCGGCCGTTCCCTTCTCGTCGGACCTCAATCCCGCCGCGGGCGAGGTACGGGCCAACATGGTGGTGGCCACCATCAACCCGGGCACCGGGCGCATCTCGATCCTCAACGCCGCCGGTACCATCGGCGTCGTGGTCGACGTGCTCGGGTGGTACTCGTGAGCATGTGGGAGGCGAGCGCCGTTTCAGGAATTCCGACCAATGGGGCAAGAATCTGCTTAGCCGGTCTTGGATCCGAACTGCCTCCGGCGCCTGCCTGCGGCGTCCAAATCGAATATGGCGGCCAGCGATGAATGGAGCACAGCGGCGACATCGTCCATCCGGCGCGGGACTTCAAGGGTTGCCTTCGAGAGCGACTCGCCGTGAGATCGGGTCGAAGGCGTAATAGATCGCGAGACCACCATGGAACGCCAAGCAGAGGTAAGGACTGATGAATGCGACGCCGATCGAAATCGCATAGAACGCG
The DNA here is from genome assembly GCA_963743785.1 of uncultured Acidimicrobiaceae bacterium. Lineage (GTDB taxonomy): Bacteria > Actinomycetota > Acidimicrobiia > Acidimicrobiales > RAAP-2 > Bog-473. The sequence continues at coordinate 13,671 of CAVURD010000006.1, forward strand.
CCTCCTGAGATGAACAGGATTGTCGAAACCCGCCTCTGCGGTTCAGGAAAATCCCAACTGAGCAATCGTCGACCCACTGACGCATACAGCCACAGAGAGGCCCATGCCAGAGCATTGATCGTCATGGTCGCGCTGTAAAACACAGCCGCGGTTGTGGCGCCCTGACTTCGACTCAACGCCTCGCCAAACACCTCCGTCGGATATGGAATGAACACGATCGTCATGAGTAGGAGCAGGTTGAAATAGAACATGCCCCTATTGACCACTCGGAGATGCGTGAAGATCGTGTGGTGATTGACCCACATGATGCCGATGACCGTGAAGCTGACCACGTAGGCGGCGAGCGAGGGCCATCGCTTCACCAGCTGATGGGCGAGGTGCCCAAAGTCGCTCGGTTGAGCGATCGTGAGGACAAGAAGCGTGATCGCGATCGCGAATACACCATCGCTGAACGTTTCGACGCGTCCCTTGTCCATGCTGCTTTTTATCACCGCGAGGGCTGATCAGGACTTCTTGGAGCTCCTCCGACTAGGGATGGCGCGGGCGTCGCTCGCCGTTGCTCCCGCGACACGTGAGATCACTGTCCGGTCCGCAAGGGCGTCGGGATGGTTGGCGATCCCGAGGACGGGTTGGAGCTGATGAGCGGCCCGTGGTACGAGCGTCCCTGAACGGTCGCGGGACAGCGAAGGGACGGAGACTGCTTACCATCCTGGCGGGGATTCGCTCTTACCCTCGTAGGGCCCGGCGGGCGCCATCAGGCACCTTCGGGAGTGAGGGCGGATGCCCGCCAACCATTGACGACGTGCACTCATGACCACTTATTCCATCTACAGCGACAGGGACGAGATCGAGGCCGAAAGGCCTTGCCACGCTCCCGACGATGCGTGGTGCGGAGATCGCCCAGCGCTCGAATGTGAGATCGACTTGCTGCACGTGGAATACCGACTGGATGACATCTACCGTCTCCAGGATGCCAGGGGACTTCTCAAGTCAAGCCATGCGTGTGCGTGTCCGGACTCAGCAATCATTGACGAACTCGTGGCAAGTGGTCCGATCGTCGAGTTGGGCGCCGGGAAGGGATATTGGGCGCGGCTCATTCGAGACCGCGGTGGCGACATCCTGGCAATCGACAAAATCGTGCGTACCAACCTCTGGTCCCCGCTCGAGCATGGCAATGAGTATTCCTTACGGCCCTTCGAGGACCGAACGCTGCTGGTGGTGATGCCGCCTCGACCTGGCTTTGAGGGGATCCTTCAGCAATGGCACGGGTCGCATCTCGTGGTGGTGACCGAGGGGCCGTTCCCACACTCAGACAGCCACAGGATGTGGACTCCAGAACGCCGTGCGATGGACCATGCCGGGTGGCGCCTTCGCCATAAGCGGCTGCTGCCGGAAGTGGCCTGCAAGTTAGTCTCGCCCAAGCACGTCACACTTTGGGAACGAGGATGAGTCTGACTTTTGCGTCGGCGACCCACTCGCTGGCGACCTGGACGAGCTCACGGATGCCGCTCTAGGCGGAGTCCGTCAAAGGGTGTTAGAAGACGCAGAGCCGGCCGGTGAAGCGATGAAGTGCCTCGGGAGGAGGGCACTTCACCGCTCACGGCGAGAGGAGTGGCCCCCAATGGCCGGCTACCTCTCTGGTTACGCTCCGCAGTCTGACGCGGAGAGGGTGTGAAGCCGTTGCTGTCGGGTTGCGATTTGGTCGTTTACGGACTCTGGACTGAACGCCTACTAGAACTTCGGCGAGTTCGAGGCCGTACGTTGGATCTACTGCGGCGTTGACCGGCAGGCAATGGGCCAGGTGGCGCTGGTGATCGTCGTCCAGGAGGCGCAGTGAAGGTTCGATGCTGCTGACGAAGGCGCGACGTCAGGGCTTGACGGTTGGGAGGGTGCCGCCGCCCTAATGCGCGCTTGACGAGGGTCTCACGTTCTCGCTTTCCACAAAATGGTGATACGCACTCGGCCGCCTCCCTGGTTCCTTCAACCGGTCGCCCAATTGCTCGCGCCACGACCGCCTCGGACAGCGTGATCTGTGTGCCTTGTGCAAGTGAAGCGTCGAGCTACATTCGAGAAGAACCCTGCAAACGAGCAGGTACAATTCTTCTTTCGGGCGTATAGCTCAGTTGGTTAGAGCAGCTGGCTTACAACCAGCAGGCCGGGGGTTCGAGTCCCTCTGCGCCCACTTATTTCGACCTCCGAACGACGGATCGTCTGATTGACACCCTCGCACCGAACGACGTCTTCGGCGAGTCCAGCCGGATTGTCTGCTCCGCAGCTCAAGCAGCGGCTGCTCACCATCTGGTCTTGGAACGCCTTGCTCGTCACCCCGACGTGCTGCCCGCTCCCAAGGGCCCCAGGACCACCCGAACTACTGCATGCTGCTTCCGACACTGAGGTCCGTCGCCTATCTGGGCTGCGCTGAGCATGCACGTTGGGTCAGCGTATGCGCGGTCCGGCCAGTCATCAGAAACGGCCTGACCTTTGCCCGTGGGGTCGGCCCCACTACTTACATCTCCCGACCCAGCACCGAGTCCTCTTCGGCACATTGCCGGGAGAAACGTTGGACGACGATCCCAATCTGGTCGGGTTGTCTCGTGATTCCTTGGTCGACGTGGACGAGGACAACGAGGACAACCTCAAGATGGAGGCGACCAGGATCTGTTCTGGCATGAGCGCAACCAAGACGCAACGGGCGCACTCCTGCCCTGCACCTTGGACCCGTCATGATGCTGCACATCGCGATCTTCGGTGTCGTGTGTCACCGGCATTGCACAGGACGAGGGATGGCATGAAGAGGCGGCAGAGTTTTCTTGCAGTGATGGGAGCACTGGCCGTGGGATCGCTGGCCGTCACGCTGGGGATCGGGCCGGCGGGGGCGAACGGGCTCCACAAGGCCTCGAAGACCGGGACTTTGAAGACTGGTCGGGCAATCGCTCTCCCACATCTGGCGGATCCGAACAGCTTCTCAAATCTCACGTCGACGGAAAGTGCCAAGACGGCGGTGACCACCACGAACACGACGAACGCTCCGACCATCACGCCACCGGCCACCATCGCTGCCAACTGCTCAGCTGATGTGGGCCAAGCGTTAGGCGACTGGCTCAGTTCACGCCCGGCCAACTCTGTCGTCAGCCTCCCTTCCGGAGCCTGCTACCGCATCGATACATCCCTGATCATCCACAACACGTCGGGGCTTACGATCAACGGCAACGGATCTCTCCTATCGCAATCGAAGGCCGGTGGGCAAGGCACCGACGTACAGGGCATTGTGTATCTGCGTCAGAACGCCAACCTCACCCTTAGCGGCCTCAAGGTCGCCGGAGCCTTCAACGGGACCAACGGCGGTGTCTCATATGAGGGGAACTACGGGCTCTTCATGGAAGCCAACCACACTGTCACCGTCACCGGTATGAATATGTCGAACATCCAAGGGGATTTCATCATCCTCGACCCGCCGCAGAACAATGACACGCCGGGCGACAACTCCTTGAATACGGCGGTCAACATCCAGTCGTCGACCTTCACCAACGCCGGATACCACGGCTTGACGGTGGAGAGCGTGAACGGGTTGACGGTTAACAACTCGAACTTCACCAACATGGGGGTCGACGCCATCGACATGGAGTACGACGTCTACAGCACGGCCTTCGACGCTCAAGGCAATCCGCTGCAGGCGGCCCAAGACAACGTCTCGATCACCAATGACACGTGGACCAACTTCCAAGACGACTGGTTCGCATCAATCCAGGGTCAGTCTCCCGGCGTGCAACAAGACAACGTCCTGCTCTCCAACAACACCCTCGACGCAAACAGCCCACTGATCCAAGATGTCGGCACCAATCCGGCGATCACTCCCACCCAGTACCAGAACCGCGGACTAATCGTCACTCTCAACAAGAATCTGATGCCCGCAATTGGGACGTCCGGCGCCAGCATCGCGGACCCGAATCCCGGTCATGTCTCCGCCATGCAGATTCAGGGGGTGGTGAATGCCAACATCTCGGGAAACATTTTCCCGGTCTTCGACGGTTTGCCCGATTATTTCGCCAACACGCCCTACATCTCGGTCTTACAGGCTTACGAGAACCCGAACCTGATCGTCCGCTCCAACAGCTTCGTCGGGGCCTATAGCATCCTGCAGGCGGGTAGTGCGGCTAATACGGTGACGGAGTGCGGGAACGGGTACGGCGTGATTGGGCTGCAAGGTGACGGGGCATGTCCGACCACGACGACACCAACAGCCACGCCACCGACCCCGACAACCACGCCATCGACCGCGACAACCCCAACAACAACGACCCCGACAACCACGCCATCGACCGCGACAACCCCGACAACCACGCCATCGACCTCCACGACACCGACCACTGCACCACTGACCACCACACCGCGCACCAACACCACGGCGATCCCTGGCAATCCATCCTCGCCCGGGCGGCCCTTCGTCGGGCTGAACGCGTACGAGTTGGCGACCGACTACGGGGTGAACAACGGCTGTGGGTCCGACATCCATACCTCTACCGATGCCTTCTTTGCCTCCCTTCCGACCGGGACCGTGGTGCGTTTTTGGGCCATGCAGCCCTTCGGGACCGCCAGTGCCAATACACCGAACCCGGGCTCGTTGACCTGGGGACCGCTCGACAACGTGTTCGCCACCGCGGCCAAGTACGGGGACAAGCTGATCCCGGTGCTGGCCAATGAGTGGGGCGACTGTGACGGGGTCAACGAATCCCCCGGTGTCCAGCTGGGCCAGGCGTTCTACTCGGGCGGGTACCGGTCCAACACGTCCGAAGGTCCGCTGCCGTACTGGCAGTGGGTCAAAGACATCGTGGCCCGCTACGCCTCCTCACCGGCCGTCTACGCCTGGGAGCCGGTCAACGAGCCCCAGGTCTGCGACGTGACCGAGGCGCAGGCGACCAGCGACCTGACCTCGTTCTTCACCGCGGTCGGCGGCGAGATCCACGCCCTGGCCCCGGGCGCACAGGTCGAGTCGGGCTTCCTCGGCACCGGCACCTGCGGCCTCGAGAACGGCGACTACCAGACGGTCGGGGCCTCGCCCGGCCTCGACATCCTCACCTTTCACGACTACTACGCTGCCACCACGCCGGTCGGGGGCGACCAGTCCAACGGGATCGCGGTCAGGGTGGCCCAAGCCAAGGCGCTCGGCAAGCCCATCATCGACGGGGAGATGGGGATCGAAGCCGGCACGTCGTGCTCGGTCTCGCTCACCCAGCGGGCGGCGGACTTCTCGGCCAAGATCTCGGCCCAGTCGGCGCTCGGCGTGACCGGCTTCATGTTCTGGGATTGGTATCCCGCACCGGCCTCGTCGTGTGTCTACGAGAACATCCAGGCGGGCGATCCGGCGTTGGCCCTCCTTGCGGGAACTGGGGTTCTCCACACGGCCAGTTCGAACCTCAACTCCAATGGCGGGACGGCCGGCTCCGCCAACTCTGCGCCGGCGGGTGGCGGTTCGTGGACGCCATGCTCTGGCAGCCACTGCTCGACACGGGCTCCACTGTCGGCGGTTTCGTAGGATCTGGGCAATCGGGCAGCTAACCGGAGACCATTTGGGTGTGTCACCGCTACCGCCGTGCTCGCGGCAACTCATCGGCGTGGCGCTCGCAATTCCTCCCATCGTCCACCCAAGAAATTCGGCAGTCCGACCCACGCCACTCGACCTGGGCAACGTGTCCCGTGGGCCACTGAGTTCCGGACGGAAGGCCTCCCGTGCTCCTTAGGGACCTAGCGCATGATCGTGGGGCGGTGCGTCTAAACCCGAAGGTGGCACTGCGCTTCGTTGCTGACCCGGCGTTCGGTGGGGTGCTGGTGGACTAGAACGCGGCGAGGGTGTATCCCAAGGCGCCGGGAAGGCCCGGAGAAGGGATGGTGGTGCGAGCCAGGACGGCAGCAGGTTCCCGCCGCAACCTCAGACTCCGCACCTACTCGTTATGCCGTGTTCGCGCTCATGTGAGCTGCATATCTCCTGGTGAGCGGGGCGTTCAGCCAGCTCTGGCGTCATCTCTTTTGCCCAGCGTCCCCGACCCAACACCGGTAAGCGTTGGATCGATCCGCGCACTCCCGATCCGTCACCTCATCTCGACAGCGACAACCAACAGGCCGCCGGGCCACCGACTCATCGACGTACGCGGTAGCGGATGTGCGTGGCCTCCGGGGTGTCGATCACTCGCAGGATCTCCAACTCGACTCTGGCCGGCAACACCTCGAACTGTCGACGCCCCCCACCGAACAGCACCGGGACTTGGTGAATCTGCAATTCATCGAGCACGCCCGCCTCAAGCGCAGTCTGTGCCGTATACGCGCCGTGCACCAACACGTTGCGGTCACCTGCGGCGGCCTTCGCCTGTGCCATCGCGCTGACGATCCCATCCGTCACATACGTCACCAATGGATATTTCGCGACCAACGGTGCCGGAGGCCGGTGACTGGGCACGAAGATAGGGACGCCGTCGTGGTGATCACCGTCCCAGTGATCAGCCTGTTCCACGGTATTGCGACCCGAGAGGACCGCGCCGGTCGATTTGATCTCGTCGAGGAATTGGTTGACTATCCCCGACGCGTCGGCGATCTCGGCGTTGGGCCCGGGGTCCGTGGCAAACCCGAACCATTCATGCAGCCGCATGAAGTCGTCGCCGCCGGGGTTGTCCGCGCTGTCGTTGGGGCCGGCGATGTAGCCGTCAAGTGACATCGACATATAGAGCACTGATGCAGACACTTCGACCTCCTGTGGTCTCGATCCAAGCTGGTTGCATCTCTGTCCCAAGGATCAGAGGTGAGTGGGGTCTGGCGAGGCAGCGTCCCCGAGCTAGCCCGTTCAGGGATTGGAGGGGTGACTCGTTGTTTCGGACATCATTCTCTCCTCTCGGGCTCATTACCCCATCATTGGACGGCTCGGCACCCCAAAACTCATCGGCCTAGTTTCGCTCTCGGTCATGCCGTACCGGTCGTGAGACCAGTCAGTGCCGCTCCCTCACAAGTCGCTCGAGGAGATTCCTCACAGTGGCCGCCACGGCAGTAGAGGTGGGGGAGGTGATGGAGATGACATGGCCCACGTGCACGCTCGTATTGCGCCAGCTGGTGTAGGTCCGGTCCGCTTAGCTGCCAGGAGGCCGTGGCTGGAGGTGGGCAGGGGAGGTCTCTCCATCCGACGAGGCCAGCCGGTTCTTCGGGTCGTTCACCATCACCTCCGCCATGGCCGACGCGACCACCATTGTGCCTCGTGGTGCCCAACGCCAGTCGGGGTCTTCTCGCCACGAGGAGTCAGCATGTCCCCGAGTGAGTTCCTCGCCAATGCCGCCTCGACCAGCCGGTGGCGATCGAAGAAGTGGCGCCGTCGTCGTTTCCTCGGGCCGCCGCGGCCTGCTCAGAGGCAGCGTTGCATGGCGGTCGGCCGGGCCGGGTTGTCCAGCCGGTGAAGAACGACCAATCCGAGATGCGGTAGCCGTCAGCCGAGCGCGGAGAGGTGAGGCTGTATCGAGTCGTTGTCCGTCCGCCGCCCGTCAGGGGGCGGGTCTGCCGGCGACAACCGTCCCGATTCGGTCAGGCGAGCGCGTGCGCTCACCACGTGACAGTGCTCGATGAGCGCCTCGAGGTCGGCTTGGCCCAGCGGGCTGAGCGTCCCTCCCATTCGCCAGCCCAGCCCTTCTGAGGGGCGGCACGAACAGATGGTGAAGGCCACGCGGATGTCACGGGCCTCACCCCCGATGCTGGGGAGGTCGAGATGGAGTTGGACCTCCGAACCGACTTCGATTGGGTCCGCGCCGACCACCCCGGCCCCACCTGGGGTCAGGTCGACGACCCGCACCAGCGTTCCGTTCACCACGCCGGCAACCCCGACCGGTACCCGGTAGTGATGGCGTGCCTGCCGGCGGCGGCCAACCTTGATGAGCGCAGCGCCGACCAGGGTCAGCTCCCACGCGGCGAAGGTCAGACCGGCGACCACGGCCAGCCCGTGGAGCGGAGGAACCGAGATCAGGCCGGCCAGCGCGAGGACACGAACGACAATGGCCGCCACCAGCACCGCGGCCATGGCCATCACCAGGCGGAGCTGGCTCACCGCCGACCAACCCCCGTCATCGATTCCGTCCTTGGGCGTGACTTTGAAAGAACTCCGGAACGGATGGACAAGCGCAAAGGCCGCCCTGGCGAAGATGCCTGTGGTCAGGAGCGTGGAGTAGGAGCCGTCCCACAGCGTGGCCCGGCCCCGGCAGAGCATGGCCGAGGCCGTCAGATTCAGGGCCATCCAGGGCAGCCAGAACAGAGCGAACTGCCACAGAGTGGCGTGAAGTGGAAGCCGGCCGGTCATCAGCATGGCCGCCAGCACGGCCACCATGGCCACTCGCTGGAGCGGGACGAAGTACGCCAGCAGCGACGAGAGGTAACTGGCTCGCTGCTTGATGGTGAGGCCGGCCGCGATGGCCGGGTTCTCCGGAGTGCGCAGCACGGCCAGGTTGCCCCTCGCCCACCGGTCACGCTGCAAGAGGAACGACGCCAGGTCGTGGGGGGCAAGACCCTGGACCAGCGTCTCGTTGTGATAACGGGAGTGCCATCCCTGTCCGTGCAGCCGTATGGTCGTGTGGAAGTCCTCGGCGATGGTCTCGGTTGCGATTCCGCCGATGCCTTCGAGCGCTCGGCGCAGAATCAACGCCGCCGAGCCGCACCAGAACGCCCCGTTGTGGCGATCCTTGCCCGGCATGATCGTCTCGAAGAACATGCTCTGGTCGTGGCGACCGGTCTCGAAGTGTTGAAATGAGTCGTGGTTGCCGAAGTCATGGGGTGTCTGGACCACGGCCACCGAAGGGTTGTCGAAGTAACCGATGGTGGCATCGAGGATGTCGGGCTGCGGCACGTGGTCGGCGTCGAGAATCAACAACACTTGACCCTGCGTGTACGCGAGTGCGTTGTTGATGTTCCCTGCCTTGGCGTGCTCGTTGGTGGGCCTGGTCAGATAGCGCGCCCCGAATCGCTCGGCCAACTCGCGCACGTCCTGGCGGCGCCCGTCGTCAAGAACCCAGGTGATATGCGGATAGGTGATCCGGTCGCATCCCACCAAGGTGCCGGCCAGTACGTCAAGACCCTCGTCATAGGTGCAGACGAAGACGTCGACCGTTGGTCGCCACCCGATCTCTGGACGCGTTGGCGAGGGAATCCGCCAAGCCAGAAAGGCGAACGATGCCAGCGCGGCCAGACCGAACACCTCGCATGCATAGAGGACTGCGAACATCACCGGCTGCGCACCCCGTCCGGTGTCCAGCGCCCGCCACACCAGGTAGGCCGTACCCCAGGCCAGTGCCGCGACCACGAGGATGTGGAGCAGGCGGTCTCGGCCTTGGTAGCGCGGATGTACCGTCTGGCTTATCTGGGCGGGGATCGTCATCACCTGGACCATAAATACCGGCAGTGGCATTTAGGGCGAATGTGGGTTGCCGTTCAGTTGCGCCCGAAGTGATCCACAAAGGCAAGGTCAGGCACGGATATTTGCAAGGTGCCCGAGGGGAACCTGAGCAGGTCGAGCGCAGTGTCGGGTTTGATTTGGCCAGTACCTCAAGCTGGTCAATCTGCTCGGTGACCCCACCTGCAGATCGCACAGCCTGACCACCTGGGCAGATTTACAACAGATTCCCTGTGACAAACCCGCTTCTTGTTCTCCGATGGGCATCGAACGCGGTATTGCACGAGGTACGAAATCGGGTGCTGATCTGATGGTCCCGACTCCGATGAGCGAGTATGAGTGCGACGAAGCACTCTGTTGCCGTTCCAATCCGGTGCCTGTTCTGCGATCATGGTGGCGATGGCTGACGAGAACACGACTGTCACGCTCGCGTCCGATGCCCCGATAGCGGTCGAATTGCGTCTCGCGGTGCATTTCGGCGACGTTGACTTGGTCAGACAGCTCCTGTCAGTGAACCCTGATCTGGCCAGGGCGAGATTCGGGGCCAGGGGAGGTACCGGAACGGCGCTCCATTTCGTGACGGATTGGCCTGGATACTTCCCAAACGGGCCGGACATCGTGAACCTTCTGATCGACGTCGGCGCGGACCCGAATGCGCTGACGACGGGGGGCGGCTCGGAGACACCAGGACCCGGCTCCGAGACGCCTTTGCACTACGCCGCAAGCAGCGACGACGTCGATGTCGCCGCCGCACTGATCGACGGGGGCGCCGATCTTGAGACGCCCGATGGCTCTATCGGCACGCCCCTCGACAACGCGGTGGGCTACGCCTGCTGGCACGTCGCTCGCTTACTCGTGCGGCGTGGCGCCCGAGTCGAGAAGGTGTGGCACGCCGGTGCCCTCGGCATGCTGGACCGATTGGACGATCTGCTCACGCCCGAGATCGACCCGGAGCTGATTTCACAGGGGTTTTGGCACGCCTGCGGGGCCGGTCAACGCCGTGCCGCCGAGCGCTTGTTGCGCGCCGGCGCTGATCTCAACTGGGAGCCGGATTACGCCCAGGGCACGGCATTGGATGCCGCTACGGGCCTCGGGACTCGACAAGAAAATGTGATTGCGTGGTTGGGATCCATCGGCGCTCGATCGGCGCAGCCGCCGGAGTAAGGACTGCAACCCAGGGCGAGAGATCGACGCAACTAGGCCCCGGAGTGCTCCTCAATAGAGTTATTCGCCATCCGAGGTCAGCTCTGCATGGTTATTCCACTGAGGTACCCCTGAACTCGTTGCGCGGTTCCGAGGAGGGATGCGTCGAACGTACCGTCCCCGCTCGACCGGCTGCTGTCGTGGCCTCTTTCCCGCACAAGGTCGATGTGTGTCAAGCCTCATGGAGATTCGGCCCTGGCCTGCGTCCCCGACGAAGACCTCGAGGTCGAGAGATAAACTATGAGTGGCAAAAGCTCTTCACGGACTAGAAACGAAGGAGGAGGTGGCCCAATGAGCGGCACCACTGAGAAGGCCATCCTGGCCGGAGGCTGTTTTTGGGGGATGCAGGACCTGATTCGCAAGCGCCCGGGCGTGCTCTCGACCCGGGTGGGTTACACCGGCGGCGACGTGGCGAACGCCACCTATCGAAATCACGGCACCCACGCCGAGGCGATCGAGATCACCTTTGATCCCGATCGCACCTCTTACCGAGAGATCCTCGAGTTCTTCTTTCAGATCCACGACCCGACGACCCTCAACCGCCAGGGAAACGACGTGGGCATGAGCTACCGATCGGCCATCTTCTACGTCGACGACGAGCAGCGTCGGGTCGCCGAGGACACCATCGCCGACGTCGAAGCCTCCGGACTGTGGCCCGGCAAGGTCGTCACCGAGGTCACCGAGGCCGGGCCTTTCTGGGAGGCCGAGCCTGAGCACCAGGACTACCTGGAGCACTACCCGAACGGGTACACCTGCCACTTCCCGCGTCCGGGCTGGGTCTTGCCCCATCGGAGCGACGCCGTCGCCTGACGTGAGCACGCGAGAAGATCGGTCCAGCATGCATAAGAAGGTGCGCTGTGGGCAGCCCACGATTCGCCGAGACGTTGGGCCGGTGCGAGAGGATCGTCGATCAGAGTCGGCGGATAGTGGGCCAGAGCTGCTACTCGTAGTAACGAGCGAATGCCGACCGCGGTCTGGCGTTGATCCCTTTCGGAGTCAGAGTTGATTCGATCGCTCTCAATCGTGGGAGGCCCGATCCACCACGTCGAAGTCTTCGACTACGACGTCACGGCCTCGGTCGATTGATTCTTGTTCCGTTGCAGCCCGACACGGGCAAGCACAACCGGTTGGAGCAGTGTGAGCAGATCGGTGTCCAGCAGTTCAGTTCGTTTGACGAGCCTCCTCGACAGTCAGTTCAGCGGCGGGATCGGCCTCGAGGCGATCGTCGGGAATGGGCAGACCGCTTCGAACCGAGTAGCCGTAGTGGCCGGCATCGAGACGCGTCTCCGCACGATCGATCGCAGCCAAATGTTCTTGTAGTTGATCAACGACGGAATCATCGGTACCTTCGCCGGTTAGCGGTTCCGCAGAATCGAACATGTCCCCCGACTGATTGGCGGCGGTCCGGTCTGCCCGGCTATTCCCAACCACCTCCTCCAACAGTCGTTCCGTGCGGAGCCGATCAGTACGAAGTAGCTCTCTGGCCCTTGCGATCTCCATGATTTGCTCCTCGTTGATAATCCGAACACTCAGCGGCATGCTATCGAGCCATGCGCCCCGACCGGCGATGGTGCTGACCACCAACCCGGGGCTAGTCAATCCCTCGGACGAGTGACGACCTGAACACGACGCGAGAGGGTCAGAGGGGCGATGAATGCGAAGTCCAGAGGGCAAAGTTGCCCGAAACACGCTGGGGCGGTCCGAGAGCCGCCGTGAAGAGACGCATCGCTGGCGCACTCCCATGCGTCGCCCGATCGACGATAACCAGGCGAACGTCGTAGGCAGCCAACGTGGCTCGTGTCGAGTCCACGAGTGACTGGTCAAGGGTGGGGGCGGGACCATAGAGGGTAAACCCTTCCTGGTTTGCCAGGAATCGTTGGAGTAAGTCGGGATGCATTCGGGCTGGAAAGACATAGAAGGTGTCGATCACGTCCGGGTGCTCGGCGTAGCCCCCCAGAAGCCGGAATCGGAAGCCATCGGTCAGCTGCCAGCTCATGGCCGCGGCGGCGCCCTGCTGCGCATACGGGTAGGTGAGCGCGATGGGGTCGCCTGGTGGGATGGCATGACTGATGTCGCTCGGCAGAGAGGCGACCGTCTGCGACGCGTAAGGCCACTGGGGCAGCTGGCTCACGACGAGCGCCACCAGAACGACGAGTGCGGCGAGCCCGGCTCGGGCGCGGTGCTGCGCGAGGGTGCGTCGTCTCACCTGCTGCCCGGAGACGCCATATCCACCGATGACGGGAGAAGGAGAGCGGCGCAGGTCGTCGAGGCCGAAGGCGAGAAGGGCGGCGATGCTGGCCGCCGTGACGAGTGAGAACCGGCCCGGCAGGATGTTGTTGACGAGTGGGACGTGGGTGAGGAGAAGGAATGGCAGGGGCACGGAGGTGCGGTGCCCAGCCACGGACAAGTGTGGCCCGAGGGACAACACGGCCGAGGTGAGCCCACAGAGGAGCGCCAGCTGGGTTCGACTCCGTCGGCGCGACCGCCAGGCGAGCAGACCGCCGGCGACCAACACCGGGATCCCGAGATAGCCGTTCGTTTCGAAGGCGTCGCCAGCGATCAGACGCTGCCCTAGCCCGCGAAGCCCAAACGAGAGATGCTGGAGTGGACCGGGGGCGACGAAGCTGAGCAGATCGTTGAAGTAAGGATTGGTCGTGCCTTGAGCAGCCCCCGTGTAGTGCTGGGGACCTGCGACGATCATCCAGATCGGATAGGCGAGCAGGACGGCGGCCAATCCCACGCCAATTGCGCCGGGCACAGCCAGACGTCTGATCACCTCGCTTGAGCCGGCCGGATGGCGAAGCACGGTGCCGGCGAGTGCTACCGCGGCCACGATGAGCACGATGGCGAGGATTTCCGGTTCGCAGAGAAACTGGGCTACGACGAGCAGGCCGAGCAGCACGCCAGACCGGATGGGGGATCCCCGCCGCTCGACGATCCTGGAGAGAGTGAGGGCGATGAGCGGCGGCCATGGGGCGAAGACGAGGACCAGGTGGCCGAGACCCTGGCCGACCATGTAAGGAGAGAACCCGTACACGAGGCCGCCCAATGCGGCGGCCGGGCGCCAGATGTCCCATCTCCGCAGCACGTAGTAGGCCGACGTGGCGCAGGCCGGCATCGCCAGGACCATGAGGAGGTTCGCCCGCGCGATCGGACCCAAGAAGGCCGCCAACGGGACGGTGAGGGCGCCGAGGAGCGGCGCCTCCGTGTTCTGGGCCAGGTTCACGCCGCCAGGGACGAACATGGCGTTGCTGAAGAAGGGATCGAGTCCATGGGCCGCGGCGTGGGGCAGCCAAGCCAAGAACCAGGTGGCAAGGATCGAGTCGCTGCTGATACCGAAGAGGCGCGAACTGCCAGATGTGACCGCAGGCCAGTAGGCGATGACCCCGAGAGCGAGGTAGCCCGCAACGACGGCCACCGTCGGTATCCAGCGCGGCGGCCCAGCCGAGGTTCCGTCCACTTCAGCCACGGTGTGTTCGGGTGTGAGCGTGGCTGCCTGCGCCGCCATGGTCCGTCCTCGACTTATCGAAATGAGCCGCGGCGCCCATAACGGTGGCAGTGACGGCGCGTGCGGGGTTTCGCCAAGCGTACCGCCTCGGCTGTCGGCGCCCTGGTCACTCTTCTGGCAGGGTGATTCGTGTCCGAGACAACCCCGCCGTATTGGTCAACGGGGACCCGGATCAGGCTCAAATCGCCGCCGAGTGAGCATCGAGCACGTCGGGATTGAACCCGTGCATAATTCTGGGCCCTCCACTTGGTCGTTGGAGCGCGGAGCATGCGCCCCAAGTCCTTCCCACGCCGCGACCAGCGGATGTCTTTCTTGCACCGCGCCTCACTCGGCGCCAATCACACGCCTGTCCAAGCGGCTCTTGGTCGAATCAGGGGGTCCACGGGCCGCGCAAACAAGGGATGTTGGGAGTGACGAGGTCCCGATCGACGACAAGGCCGGCCGGGCTGTCTCAATCCCGCGGAGGCGTACCGTGTGCAGTCCGGAGCGAGCTTCGCCCTCTCGTTCGGCCTGAGGGCCGGGTGAGCCGCAACCGGGATGCAACCCAAATGCCCCTGTCCTGCACCATGGGACTCCCATGATGCAGGTGGACACCCTACGAGCCTGGGTTGCGTTCGCGCCCAGCGCCGCAATGACGCGCACGGGCAGGGGTCAAGGGACGAGGGAGGGAGTCGAAGTGACGGGAGTGTTCGTTCACGAGGTCTCGAATCTCCGCGGAATTTGTGCCCGCCCGGCTCGCCAACGGCCCGGGGCGGCCCGGTGAGAGAGATGGTGGAAGAGGCTGACCGCTCGGATGGTCTATGGGGAGCCACCGGAAGGTTGCCGCGGCCATCCCTTCTCGCGAAGTCGCGGCGCCATCTTTGTGGTGGTTTCAGGAGAATGAGAGCGTGGCATTCCATAAGAGTCTTCGCCCCAGCCGTTGTTCTCATTCTGCTGGGTGTCTTCGTACCGGCATCGGCCAGCCCTGCGCCAACGAGCACGTACAGCACACCATTCTCCCCATCCGTTCCCAACCCAACCACCGCTACGGCGGCCGAGCTCCAGGCGGCTGGC
Organism: uncultured Acidimicrobiaceae bacterium; assembly: GCA_963743785.1. Taxonomy (GTDB): domain Bacteria; phylum Actinomycetota; class Acidimicrobiia; order Acidimicrobiales; family RAAP-2; genus Bog-473. The sequence goes on from CAVURD010000006.1 coordinate 28,844, forward strand.
CAACAAAACGCGCTCGGTCCTCGGGTGAGTGGAGTTCTGTACGGTCCCGCAATAACGCCCTCCGCCATTCTCGCCCGCGCACAAAGTTGGGTCAATGAGGGTGTTCCCTACAGCCAGACCAACTACTGGACCGACGGCAATGGCACCTACCGGCAGGATTGCTCCGGGTACGTTTCTATGGCCTTGGGTCTCAATACCGGGAGTGCCAACAACTACGGCTTAACCACCGAGACCCTTCCAGAAGTCGCCACGGTCACCGGCGGCACCGAACTGGCGAGTCTGGAGGCACTTCAGCCGGGTGACTTTGTGGACTTGACGACCACGCACGTCGTGTTGTTCGCCAGTTGGGCCAGTCCGGGGTCGATCGCCAATGTCTATGAAGAATCAAGTCCAGGTACCGCGGCCCAATACACGACGATTTCGGTGAATTACTTCATGTCCCAGGGGTTCTGGGGTTACCAATATAACAATATGGTCGCTGGTCCCTCAGCACCATCGGGGTTGATGAACGTGTTCTATCGGACCCCGACCGGACAGGTCGGCAACGACTGGTGGACGCCGACGGGCGGTTGGGTAAGCCAGACCCTGCCCGGGTCGGCCGACGTGGCCAGTACCCCGACGGCCATCGTCAACTCGCCTTCGTTGATGAACGTGTTCTTCCAGACCACGAGCGGACAACTGGGCAACGACTGGTGGACGCCGGAGGGCGGTTGGATCAGCCAGACGCTGCCCGGGCCGGCCAACGTCACCGGGACCCCGAGCGCAATCGCCAATTCGCCTTCGCTGATGAACGTGTTCTTCCAGACCCCGAGCGGGCAGATGGGCAACGACTGGTGGACGCAGGCGGGCGGTTGGATCAGCCAGACGCTGCCCGGGCCGGCCAACGTCACCGGGACCCCGAGCGCAATCGCCAATTCGCCTTCGCTGATGAACGTGTTCTTCCAGGCCCCGAGCGGGCAGATGGGCAACGACTGGTGGACTCCGGCCGGTGGTTGGATCAGCCAGACCCTGCCCGGGCCGGCCAACGTCGCTGGGACCCCTACGGCGCTCGTCGTATCCTCTTCGTTGATGAAGGCGTACTACAAGTCCAGCGGCGGACAGATGGGCACCGACTGGTGGACTCCGGACGGTGGTTGGCTCAGCCAGACGCTGCCCGGGCCGGCCAACGTCAATGCCGCACCGGCGGCAATTGCCAATTCACTTTCGTTGTTGAATGTCTTCTTCCAGACCCCGAGCGCACAGATGGGCAACGACTGGTGGAGCCCGGTGGGTGGTTGGATCAGCCAGACCCTGCCTGTTTCGGCCGGTGTCGCCGGTGCCCCGACAGCAATTGTCAACTCACCTTCCTTGATGAACGTCTTCTTTCAGACCCCGAGCGGGCAGATGGGCAACAACTGGTGGACCCCGGCGGGTGGTTGGATCAGCCAGACCCTGCCCGGTCCCTCCAATGTCGCCAGTGCGCTGACAGCCATCGTCAACTCGCCGTACTGATCAGCAGTCCGGTCCGGACCTGTTGATCGGACTCGCCGCGAAAGCCGGTGGGTCTGCCTTGCCGCGTGCCTCGAACAGCGGGGCAACGGTGACGAAGTGGCGCGCGCCGTGCCGGTCTCGTCGCCGGCGTTGACGGAGCCCGGGAGTTCACTCGCACGGGGGAGCCGGTGATGCGCCACGCCACGTCGGCTTGCTTGACCGCTCTGACCTGCCTTGGGCCCAATTGAGGTGCAATTCAGTGCTGGCGCCGGACTCGTCCGTTGAATTGGTCTGGCCTCAGCCGACCGCGCCTGACTTCATGCGGCGCAGGCGTTTCGGGGTCACGTACCCGTTATCGGCGAACCATCGAGCGGAGTCGGCCATGGCCGCGGAGGCCGGTCGCGATGAGTAGCCCAGCTCGTGGCGCGCTCTTTTGTCATCGAACATCATGTTGGTGGTCGACATGCGAGCCGCTTCAAGGGCGGCAAAGGGTTCCCGCTTGAGCATCCGCCCCTCCACCAGCTGCGAGAGGGCGCCGACGCTCAGTGCCACGGACCGAGGCACCTGCCATTTGGGTGCCGGCAGGTTGGTGGCTTCGGCCAGCGCGCCGAGGAAGGATCCCATCGCCATATTTTCTCCTCCGACGATGTAGCTCCGGCCGACGGAACCGTGCTCGAGGGCGAGGAGATGCCCCGTAGCCAGGTCGTCCACATGGACCACGTTGAGGGTGGTGTCGACGTACGCCGGAATCCGTCCATTGAGGAAATCGAGAACGAGTTTCCCGGTTGGTGTCGGCCTGTTATCGCCCGGACCAATCGGGAAGGTGGGGAGCACCAAGGAGACCGGCACTCCCTGGGCCGCGGCGCGCAGCACCTCGTGCTCGGCGACGTACTTCGTCCTCTTGTAAGGCCCGAAGAGATGGGCGACGTCGGCGTAGCACGTCTCATCAGCCGCTTCGCCATGAGCGGCGCCATCGAGGCCGAGCACACCCACGGTGCTGGTGTAGATCACTCGTTCACAATCGTTCCGGCGGGCCGCGTCGAGCATGTTCAGCACACCACCGACGTTGACGTCGTAGAAGTCCTTAGGGCGGGGAGCCCAGAATCGGTACATGGCGGCCAGATGGAAGATGAACCGTGCGTTGCGGCAGGCGTCCGCAACGGCATCGCGGTCGCGCACATCGACGGTGAGGCGTTCGACGTCCAGACCGTGCAGGTTCTGGTCGACTCCGCCGGGCTCGATCAGCGCGACCACCCGCGCTCCCCGCATGAGGAGAGCCCGGACGACGGCCGAACCAATGAAGCCAGCCGCCCCCGTCACGACCGCCCGATCGCCCGATGCGATCGCCACACCCGGGGCTCTTCTCTCTCCACTCATCGAGTCACCGTTCACGGATTCAGTTTCGCGGTGGACCGCTATCGGCCCGGTCCACCGGCGGCCGTCGTGCGGAACCGCTGCCGTTGCCATTGTCGTTGGCTGAAGGGGGCACATAGGGGGCCCCGGGTCGCGCCTTGCCGGTCCTTCGAAGGGTGCCGCGGGCCATGGTGCGGCCGAACTCGAGGAGGAGCCCCGAGCCACTGTGCGCGTCCTGCAGAACATCGTCCAGCGCGCCGACGAAATAGTCGATTTCATCCTGGCCACAGATGAGCGGGGGGAGGAGTTTGATGATGTTGACGTTGTCGGCGGCCACTTGGGTCAGGATCCGATGGCGATGGAAGAGGGGCACCACCATCATCTGGGAGAAAATGGCGGGGCGAAGCCGCTCGAGCGCCTTGAATCTCCGCCGTAGTGCTTTTGATTGCGGGGGACCGAACTGCAGTCCGATCATGAGGCCCTTCCCCCGCACCTCGTGGAACATCTCGTAACGCTCAACCAGCGGGGTCAGGGCCGCTTCGAAGGCCAGACCAGTGTGACGCGCCCGCTCGACGATGTCTTCATCGTCGAAAGCGGCCAGAGTGGCCAGGCCGGCCACCATGGCCAATTGATTCCGGCCGAACGTGGTGGAGTGCTTCAACGCCTTTTCGAGGGAGCTGTACACCGATGAGAAGACTCGGTCCGAGGTGAGCATCGCTCCGAGCGGGATGTATCCGCCCGACAGCGCCTTGGAGACGGTGATGATGTCGGGGGTGAGACCCCAGTGCTCGAAACAGAAGAACTTGCCGGTCCGCCCGAGGCCCGTCTGCACCTCGTCGAGCACCAGCAGCGTTTTGTGCTTGCGGCAGAGTTCCTGGGCCTCTCGCCAGTACTCCCCCGGGGCCATGTAGACGCCCTTCCCTTGAATTGGTTCGACGATGAACGCGGCCACGTCCCCCTTTTGCAACTCCTGGCGCAGAGCAGAGATACTCCCGAAGGGGACAGCCCGGGTGCCCGGCAGCAATGCGCCAAAGCCGTCCCGGAACTCGGCACCACCATTGAGCGAGAGTGCCCCCGTGCTCAAACCGTGAAAGGCATGATCGGCGAAGAGAATCCTCGGTCGACCGGTTGCTTGTCGGGAAAATTTGATGGCCGATTCAATGGCCTCGGCCCCTGAGTTGCAGAAGAACACCCGATTGATGTCGCCCCCACATCGCGCCACCAGTTGCTCCGCCAGCAGTCCGGGCAAGAGTGCGCAATCCATCTGCACCAAATTCGGCAAATCGAGGTCGATCGCTTGATGCAGTGCGGTCTTGATCGCGGCGTGGCTTCGTCCGAGTGCATAGACGCCGAATCCGGAGAGGAAATCGAGATACCGGTCGCCCTCAGCATCGAAGAGGTAGGACCCTTCGCCGCGCACGTAGAAGCGATCGAAGCCAATCGTCTTGAGGACTCCTGCGAGCTCGCTGTTGAGGTGCTGGTCATGCAGTGCGAAGTTCTCACCGTGCCGCGCTCGAAGGAGTTCGGCCACATCGATTGTCATCCTTCTCCTTCTCGAATCGTGACGCGACGTTTCATCGTAATGGCGCGGCCGATCGCCGCTGCGCCCCGGGCTTTCTTGGGGCCTCCTCCAAGCGTACGTTCGGTTGCGGCCCAGTCTTCACTCAGATTCGCGCCTTCGAGCCAGCGCCCACTCATCGTTGGCCTCGTCCCCGTCACAGTGGTGCACGGTTGCCGGTGGCTCCGAGCGCCGGCCGCCGTCGTCGGAGGACAGAGGCGCCGGCCACCGGCGGACTTCATCGGGCAAAGGAGTGCCAGCCGAGCCAGGCCCAGCCCACTGCGAGGAGCACCCGTCCGATCGGGCTCGCCTTGAGACGGAGGACGACAGCCCCCAGGGTCGGAAGTCGGCCACCCGACAGCCACGTGGCCACCAGCCAGACCGTGACGGCCAATCCGAGCGCCGCCCAAATGAGAAAGCTCCACTCTCGGCCGGTCACTGGATGATCAGAACCCAACCGAGGGCGAGCCACAGGGAATAGGCCACGAATTTTCCGATTGGCCTGGCGTCGAGCATGTCGATCAGCCCGCTCATCGTGGGGTGCGCTGGTCGTGGCGTGTTGAGATAGCAGTACAACTCCCAACCGACGGTGGCGACGACCAGGCCCAGCCACACCAGGGCCCACCGATGCAGCGGTTCGGGTGGGGCAACCTCATGGTCTGGTCGATCTCCCGCGGCGGAGCGCCGCGCCGATCGAAGCCGAAGCGCGAGGGCGGCCAGTCCGGCGCAGAGCGGGAGAACCGTGATGGCTTCCGCGCCCAGGGTGAACGGGCTGGTGAAGGAGGCCAGCACGGCCGCCGCCAGTCCAAAGATCACCAGACCGATGGGCCGCCGACGGTCGATCACGACGCTACTTGGCGGCTTCGGAAGGCCAAAACCACTCGGGTTCGTGTCCACGGGTTTCGGGGAGCAGATAAATCAGACTGCTTAACGCCATGGCCGGAAGAAAGGTGAACACGGCGGCCGGGGCGAAACGGTTTCCCACGTCGGCGATGGCCCCGAAGACGACCAATCCGATCACTGCGCCCATCACGGAGCTGGCCACGTTCCATCCGGCGACCGAGGAACGCACCGACGTCGGAAACAGCTCATTCACGAACGCGCCGCCGGCGGGAGCGAAAATCGCCCCGCCGGCGGTGCCGATGACATACCCGGCCACCAGCGCGGATGTGCCGCCGCTGTAGCAAAGGATGCTGGCAGCCCCGATCAAGAGGATCGCCCCGGCTGCCGTCGGTCGGCGGCCCACTCGGTCGGCCAGCCACCGGCCGGCGAGGAGGCCGCCAAAGGCGAGAATCCCGGCCCCGACGACCATGCCGGATATGGCGGTTCCCGGGAAATGTTCAATATTCTGGGCGTAGATGAAGAGGAAGCTGGTGGCCGGTCCTGTGATCAGCGCCAGGGAGAAGGCCACTCCGCTGACAATGGCCAACCGGGTGCGGTAGGGGCGGGCCACCGGCCCGATGATGGGGAGGCGACGCTCTTTGGTGGCGACCGAGACCAGGAAGCGGTCGGGCTCGGACACCTTTCGAGCCACCCACGGCAGGGCGATGAGCGGCACCAGGGCCAACAGCAGAATCCCCTGAAAGTTCAATGCCTTCCCGAACAACCCGTAGATCACCGCAGTCGCTCCCGCCCCGATGGCGTACCCGGCGGCCACCAGGGCCACCGCCGCCGCGCGCTGGCTCGAGCCCGTCTGTTCGGCGGCCTGGACTTGCGCCACGGCCGCTGCGGCGGACAAGAAGGGCCGTCCGAGGGCGAACAAGAGGACAAACCACCAGTAGCCGGGGCTGGCGGCTGACGCCGCCGTGATGGCCAGACCAATCCCGCACACGACCAGCATCACCCGTCGTCGGCCGATCCGGTCGGCCAGCCCGGCTAACGGGAGGCCTCCGAGTGAGGCGAGCCTGACCACCGCCAGGCCGAGCCCAAGTTCGGTGCCCGAGAGCCCGGCGCGATCAGCGACCGTGGAACCTTGAACGACGTGGCCGAAATGACGGGACACGTCGCCGAGGGTGGCGGTAAGTCCGAACTGTCCGAACCCAGCGGCGAGCGCGACGATGGCCACCGCCACGACGGCCGGGTCCGACCAACCATGGAGCCGCAGCGGTCGACCCTGAGCACCATCGGTCGGGCTGACGTTGTCCACCGGCCTACGGTCGCTCTGGCTCACGGTGAGCGCCAGGAGAGGGAGATCCGGGTGGTGGTCGGGATTTCCGAACTGTAGGCATCCGGCCGGGTAACTGCACCGCCGCCCCGGGCGTCGGAGTCTCTCGGTGCAAATCGGCCGTCAGGGACGAGGTTGGCGCTCGATGTGTTGGAGTTCGATCATGAGGGGCAGCAGGAACCCGACGTAGGCGTTGGTGAGCGTGTAGTCGTCGGTTGGTCCATGGGTGGTCATGGTGCCGATATCGATGATGCGGACACGATCATCCTTGCGTTGGTACCCCTTGGCCCGCTCGAGGATGGCCACGAGCTCCCCTTGGGACGAGACCTCCATCCCGAAATGGTCGAGTGGTGCGGTCACCAGATAGTGCTCCTCCGCCGGGAGGAGGTAGAGGAACTGGCGCAACGCCCCCGTGTAAAGGATGAGCGGGTTGCCCTTTTCGGTGCTGTTGTCTCCCTCGGTCCATCCGAACACCTCGGAGAAGAAGTCGAGCAGTGCGGCTCGCCCCGCGGCGTCCATGAGGCTGGCCTGGACGCTGATGGCCACGTGGTTGATGCGGGGAGGAAAGGCTTCGTCCTTCATGCGGAAACCTCCGGTCGTACCAGGACCTTGCGGGGGATCTCGCCGCGCGCGAGGCGCTCCATCGCCGACATGACGCCATCGAGCGGGATGTCGTCGGGCTCGATCAGGAACTCGAGGGGCAGCAACCCGCTGTCGAGCAGGCCAACCGCGGGACCGAATCCTTCGGCGTTGTAGTTGTAGGCCCCGACGATCTCGAGCTCGAAAATGATCATGCGGTTCTGATTCACCCGCGGTGGCTCAAACCCGGTACCGACGATCACCAACGAGCCGGCATAGTCCAACTGGTTGAGGGCCCTTTCGGTGGCACTGGCCTGGCCCGAGCATTCAAAGGCAACCGCATAGGGTTCGGTGACGGTAGCTCCCATCGGCGGATCCACGAAGGCGTCGGGTGTCAGGGTCCTGGTGGCCCCGACGGCCAGGGCCTGCTCCCGCCGGATGAGCGAGGGCTCGCTCACCGTGATGTCCGTCACGCCCTGCGTGCGCAAGACGGCGACGATGAGCAGCCCTACCGGACCTCCACCGGTGACCAGGACTCGATCGTCGGGTCCGACGTCGCCCGCCCGCACCGCATGCAACGCGATCGCCGTCGGCTCGGCCAGCGCGGCTGCTCTGATGGAGAGTGAATCGGGGATCAGCAGGACGTTGTCCACCGCCACGGTCTTGTAACGGCAGAATGCGCCTCGAGAGTCGAGGAAGTTGCCCGGTGGACGGCGCAGGCACACCGAAGGCCGTCCGCGCCGGCAGGGCCGGCACCTGCCGCACCCCGGAGATGGGTCTCCCACGACACGTTGACCAGGCGTCCAGGCTGACCCGGATGGGCCCGACACCACGACGCCCGACCATTCGTGGCCGAGGATCGAGCCCGGCTTGGCGTAATTTTCCAACACCATGTGGAGGTCTGACCCGCAGATCCCGCATTCGGCAATCTCTACCAGCACTTCTCCGGGACCCGGGGCGGGAATCGCGACGTGCTCGACGGCGATCTTTCCTTCACCGACATAGACGGCCGCGGGCATGAGTTCCGAGGGCACTTCAGGTGCCTACTTCGGGAGCTCGTACTGTTTGAAGAAATTCCACATGGTCTCGTTGGCGTCGACCAGGACGATGCCCCGGCCCACGCCCTGCAGGATCCATGTGTTCATCGGCCCGGTATTGAGTGGGCTGCCGGGCCACACGTGACCGGATCCGGTGAACCGCTCGAGCTCGACCTCGGCTCCGTCCTTGCAGGGGGCATAGGTGACCAGTGTGGCTGATTCGCCGGCCGATACCGAACCAGCAGCGCCGACAACGGGCGCGGCGGTGTGGGGCGTGGTTGAGCACCCGTCGTTCCTGACCCACTGGTTGATCCCGTCCTGGGCGGATAACACCAGCTTGGGGTTCTTGTTCGGCGTCCCATTGAACGGGACGATCGGGTCACTCGTGCTGGCGAATTCCAGGGCCGGCACCACTCGGGATGGATGGATGGTCGGGATCTCGATCGGACCTTCGACTGAGGAGACGGCGGCGATGTGGCCAGCGGCCCGGGCGGCCATGGCATTGGCCATCATCCCGCCGCTGGAAATGCCGGTGATGTAGACCCGCCGCAAATTGACCGGCGTCCGTTGCGCCACGGCCGCGATGACGTTGGTCAGGAATCCCACATCATTGATGTTCCTGGCTGCCGGGAGCGCGCAACAGACTCCGGCGTTCCATCCGTATTGCGCCTGCTTGGCGACCGGGTCGGGAGTCAGCACCTTGGAAACTCGGGTGCCGTCGGGATAGACGGCGAGGTACCCGTTCTGGTCGGCGTTGGCGTCCATCTGCGTCTGGAGCTCCTCCAGCTGTCCGTTCTGCGTGTCGCCGTGCAGGTTGATCACCATGGGGAGAGGCTTGCCGGTTGTGGCCGCCGGTGGGACATGGATTCGGTAGGCCCGCGTCAGCCCGTCGAACTTCAGGGAGAAGAGGTAGGAACTGCTCATCGGCGCCAACCTGGGCGCTGGGCCTCTCGTGGTCGTGGTCGTGGTGGTTGTGTTGGCCGACGCCGCGGTTCCCCAGGTGGCCGGCGACACGCACAGCGCCGCCAACCCGACCAACCCGGCTAACCCGACCAGCCCGGCCAACCCGACCAGCCCGGGGAATGCGCGGGCTGGCGCCCGGTGGGGAACTGCCATGGTCGGATCTCCGTTCCTGCGGCACGGCGCAACGGACCGAAAGTGTGCGATAGATCGCGACAGGGGGCAACCGGAAGTTTCTCTAGGCTACTGACCAGGTGTTATGTAGGCCGCTTGCCATTGGTGCCCTGTTCAGTCGCCGCAGATCCGTGGGATTTGTCGGGGGATGGCAAGAGGGAGCGAAGCCCTTGCTCTTCAGGGTCTGCTTCTGACTCGCGTCCCTCGTCAAGGAATGAGGAGCCGGTACGAAGTCGCCCTGGCGAAGGAAGGCCGCAACCTCTTCCAGGCCTCGGCAAAACCCGTCAGTGAACTCGATACCCCCCATGTCCAGCTTGCGGGCACGATCCGTCCAGACAATGAGTCGCCGAGCAATCTCAAGGTGGTTGATGTAGATGGCGGGGTGTGAGAGCAGGGCGTCGGTTGCCTTCTCCTCCCGATAGTCCATCTCGCTTGTATCGAAGTCGAGTATTTCGGGTGTAGGCATTCTACTCCTTCGGTTGGCGTAAGCCGACGGTAGACCAGGGGTGTGCCATCTCGGTCCCCACAGAATCAGCCCCTGTGCCCCGGAAACGTCCGGGCGGACGTCCCACGGTTCACGCGGACAGGACGGGGACAGAGGCTGCTTATCATCCGCCCCGGCGGGTTCACCTTGGCCCTCGGGGCGGCCACCCAAGATGCATCCCTCTAGGCCACTTCGTGGAGTCGGGGTGGACCCGCCACCTATTGGCTACCCTCGGCCATGACCCAATTCGCGATCTACGGCGGCGTCGATCACCGCAATACGGTCGGCACCGCCCTGGGGCTCTTCGCTCGGGAGGGTCGCTGCTGGCGCATGGCGTGGAATGCCGGGCAGCAAACCGGTCGACCATATACCCTGAAGCTCTGACTCGAACGAGCGATGGGGAACTAAATGGGCTTAGTTGGCGTTGTCGACCGACTCGGCGTGGGGTCGCCAAGTAGCAAGGCGGCGGCGCTTTTCGGATTCGATGACGCACTCGTGATCGTCCCGCTTGGCATTGCAGTGCGGCCTGGATTTCGCGTAAGCAAGAAGACTCAAACTGCGCTGACCGACGTGTCTGGGGCGGTTGATCTCATGCCCGAACAGGTTAAGGCGAAGTGGGACGATTCGGTGGTGCTGTCAATGTCCGACGTTCAGAGTGCTGAACTGCGCAAAAGCGTGCAAGGTGGCCTCTTCGGCGTTCGCCGTCTGCACATCAACGGTACCGAAGGTGAAGCGGGGGTTCTACTCGTTCACCCCAGCGTCAAGGATTCCTTGGTTAGTTTGCTCACTTCCCTGCTCGGAGACCGTTTCAACGACCGCACTTGATTCCTTCCCCGCGAGCATTGTCGCAAATGACAACGAGTAACTACCGTCGGGCCGTGGAGACGTACCGGATCTACGACGGCACGGACGACAACAGAAGTCGGCAAGGTGGCTCCCGGCCTCTTCGCTCAGGAGGGCCGCTGCTGGCGGTTCGTCTATAAGAACCCAGTCGGCCACGGGACACACTGCATCCAGCCGGTCGAGTGGGTCGGGCGGTGGAAATTCCTCAAGGGCTAGACGAAGGTCTGGAGATGCGAGCGGCACGCCGACGAGCTGCCGTGGGCTAGGCGGATACCGGTTCGCCCGGACGCGAGTGGCCCGGATGCCCGCCTAGGCGCAGTTCAAACTCGAGGCAGCGGGCGTGGCATGGCGAGCGCCCTGATTGGTCACGGTAATGGTGCCCTGTAAAGTCGTCTGACCGCCCTTAGGCAGGGGCTGGTGCGCCGTCAGGACTGCTTCGCCCGTGTAGGCCCCGCCAGGAGACCTGACGTTGACGGTGCAGGCCGGTGTACCGGAATCGGAGCCCGTGTTGGTGACCTGAACGCTCACGCTCACCTCGGCGGCGTTGGTCGGCTGCATGTTGGCAATCGAAGCGCGGTAGCTGACGTTGGTCCCGCCGTTGACCGCTATTAGAACTACCACGATGACGACGATCAAAATAACGACGATGAGCAAAGCGAGTAACCCTCGGCCTTTACGCCTTCGGGTTGGGACAACTACTGCCATTGTAAAACCTCCCGCTCAAAAATTCTCCGGTACCAGTCCGCTCGGCGCGTGAAACAACATGTCGCTGATGAACAACATGTCAGTAATAGTGCCTTCGTCCGCCGATTTCCCGACCAGCCATGCCAAGGAGCATGAGGACGAGGCCGATGACGGCAAGCAGGATGCCCAATGACCAAAGGATTGGTATTCCTGTGATGAAGCCAATCAGCATTAAGACAAGGCCGAGAACGATCATTTGGGTGAACTCCTTTGTGAGTTGGCGTATCTCTACCCACAAGGTTCGAGCGCAAACTCGACGTTGCCGACTTCGTGCGCGTGTTACAGGCGCTGACTTTCGGGTAGTAATGGAGCATCAGGAGGTACAAGGAGATGGTCCTCACGAGCCGGACCCTGCAACCTGATTGCCGGAAACCGGGCAGCCGACACGGCCCGGTTTTCGGCGCGTGAACGCGACGTGCACCGCGGAAATGGTTCGATGGGGACGATGGCGTGTGACCGGCACGCCGACGAGCTGCTGTGGGCGACGCGCACCCTCTTGAAGCCGTAATTTTGGGGCGATATTCTCATTCCAGCCGGACCGCCAGGCTCGTTCGGACCATCGCTGCCCTAGATCCCGGTGGCTCTGGCCAACTTGACTCGTTGGAGAATTGATTGGGGGCAGAAAATGGCCTTCGGCGTTTCTGATGATGAGTTCGGGGTCGAAATCACCTACCTTGCCGACGGTGCGGCGGAAGTAGCGCTGAGGGGCGAACTGGACCTTGCCACGGCCCCTATTCTCCAGGAGCATTTATCTGAGTTGGTCGTCTCCCAGGGTTGGATCGACATTACCCTCGACATCGCCGAGCTGCGGTTTCTGGATTCGATCGGGCTCTCCGTGCTCATCATGACCCAGAAGCGCGTCGAGGAAATGGGCGGTTCGCTGGTTGTGCGTTATCCGACCAAGGCGGCGCTGGCCCTCTTCAAAACCACCGGACTGACGGCGAGGCTCATGGGCACAGGCCGCGCTCACGAGCTCATCCGGATCGAGGGCGACCAGCCGGCTCCATGATCTGAGCTTCCTGGTCCGCACATAGCCCTAGCGCCGACCCCGGGTCAGGGTTGGCTTCGCACGCCTGCATCTCTTCGTGGTCGTCGTCGTACACGTCGGCCCAGCAGCCTGTGTAGTCAGACCAGCCGTCGACCATTCGCGCTTGGCCCGGTGGCACTAGATCACCAGTCGCCGAGGACGCACACGTCGAGGGGGCACTCTCCCTTGATCTTCACGGACGCTTCCCTTCAACGTTTACCACGCGATCCCACGGTGTGCCGCATGCCCGCACGGGCTTTCCGGAACGAGGGCGTCGAGGATGTCGTTGCCCTCGCCTTGGTCAAACACCATGGCCTAACGCTATCCATTCGCACCGATTGAAACTCGGAGCGAGGGGTATGAGTTTCTGCGCCGGGCACCCAGTAACGCCCGGTTCGCCAGAAGCCGAGCCGGGGTAGGAGGCTCGGCCTTCTGGCGCGCGACCTACAGTCCCATCTTTCTGAGCACTCGCTGGTTGATCCCAGGCTGTAGTGATCAGAATTCGCAATTTTCGCCGTGGGTGCGCGTTCTGCGTCGCATTGGATGGCGGTTTGGCCGGCTAAGGGGTGGGGTGCAATAGCTCGCAGTCTCACAGGGCTCCCCTCGGTGCGCTCGAAGTGCACGACTACCGCGGCTCCATTCGGCCACAGGGGCGCTCGACACAAGCGACCACAGAGCTCAAGTGCGGTTGGCTCCTCTTCGAGGTGTCCCAGTTCAACTTCTAGGATCTGGTCGACCGAAGACAAAAATTGCTGACCCCACCAGAGGCCATGAGCCGCAAGGATCAGGGTAGCCCCTTCGGTAAGGGTGAATGTGGCGGACAGCGCTGCTCGATGGTCTTGTTGGACGAGGGGTACTGGCTTGAGTCGGTCGCCATCTACGACGAGCGCCGAGACGCCTGCGCCGGTTGTACCAATCTGCACCCGCTTTGTCTCGGGGTCGATGATGGCATACATGGTGTCGGCAGTGTGCGCCACTGACTCCGCCATTTCGGACAGAGCATCTCCGGCCAGTGCTGTGGCCCACATGGTCTCGCGAAGCTCTCGTCGAGCCGCCGAGCAACCAGGAAGTGGACCGAAGCACCCGACCCCAGCCAGGAGCCGACCCCCTGCAATCGGAGATAGTTCATACCAACTGGTCAATGACTCTGAATTTGGTGCTGGTCCGGCCGCGGCCGCCACCAAACCCAGGCAGCGCACCTGTACATCGCATCCCTTGGCGGGGGATTCGAATTCAGGTTCACCTGTACCGTGCCGAAAAATGGTTGTCATGACTCACCTCGATTCGAATAGACGCGAACGAAGCTTCGGGCGCGGCCCCGGGCGGACGGGAATCGACCTGGTGTCCGCCCGGGGCAAATCAATGAGTGGGTTGGCTACGCGGCCGCCAGACGATCCGCGGCAAGGCACTCAGGCCGATACCAACTCGCTCTCTGCACTCCCGCTCACCTGGATACGACGAGGCTTGGCGTGGGGAGCCACGGGGATAACCAATGTGAGGACGCCCGCTTGATACTGCGCCTCGATGTTCTCGGTATCGAGATTGTTTCCGAGGAACACCTGTCGGATGAAGGTCCCATACTGGCGCTCCGAGATGATCGTCTCGATCTCATCGGATTGAGGCGGAGGTACGCGCTCGGCCTTGATCGTGAGAACGTTGTCCTCAACGGTCAGATCGACTAATTCGGCGGACACACCAGGTAAATCGAGGCGAATCAAGAAGGAGTCTCCCTTGCGGAAGGCGTCCATTGGCATGGTCATCTGGCGGGATCCGCCAGGCCCAGAACCTGCCAACTGTTGGAAGAGCCGATCTACATCTCGAAACGGATCCGAACGAACGAGAGCCATCTTGGATTCCTCCTTTACGTCTTAAAGCACCACTCCTTTTTACGGGCACCTTGCGGTGCCAAGAGGAATTATTAGCACTCTCGACTCGAGAGTGCTAGCCCCTTTGACCAGATTTTCAACCCATCCCACCGACCCGCTGGCGGTAGTTGGTCGGGCCTTTGCTGGCGGCCTGGACGTACCCGAGGTCGCGGCTCGCTTCGGAGGGACTTACGGCGAGCATCAGTCGTCCCCCTCCTCGATGACCGCCTCATCGGGGATTAGCTTCCACGACGGCGCCGTCGCCCACACTTCGGGGCCGGCGATCCTGAACGCCACCTCGGGGGTGATTGTGCAGAAGAGCATGGTGTTCTCAAGGTCTTCACTCCCGACGCCGTATGGGTTGAATTCGGCCTTCCTCAGAATTTCGCCGTCTTCGAACGTTGGCTTCCAGACCTGCACGATGTAGATGGTGACCACGGGAACGGTCGTGGTGACCCGGCGGAACAGCTGTGCCTTCGATGGGAGTGTCACTCGTCCGCCTGATAGGTGGTCGAGCACCCCGCGCCCGTGACAGAGCTTGTACTTTTTCCCCGAACCACATGGGCACGGGTCATTGGGGCGGGCCATTACTTCTCACCTCTCGTAAATGTCCATCTGGCGCACACGAGGTCCAACCCTCAGAGCAAATTCGTCGGGGCGTGAATCGGGCACTGGTCGAGCCCGCGGGCGTCCTTGGTCCCACCCTCGGCCAAGAGCAAATCCCGAGCCCGCTTTGCTCTTGAGTCGGCCGAGTCGTCCAAACTCGCCGGAACCTGAAGCACGGAGTGCATTTGGGCACATCGCACAAAACCTCGAAGTAGGTCCGAGCCAGTGTCACGGCCAGTTACTACCCAAGGGGTGAGGCGATTATGCCTAGGGGTTCAGGGGATCCCCGCTCCGCGGATTCAGCTCACCGTTCCGACGTTTCCGCCTCGCTCTCAGAACCTAGTTGTTCGAGTTGTGCTGGCACTAGCGGTGCCGGGGAATCTGAGCACTCCGGACAACAAGCCATCCCTCGGGAGTCCTTTGTCCATCCGGCTTCGGTCAGAAGGTCGCTGACCCGCGCCGCCATGGTGCGGGCCGAATCCCCCACCTTCGCCGAGATCCTGAGCTCCCACGGGCATCTGGGATTCTTGCACGAGACTTTGAAGAACGGGCCGAGGACCATGCTCATTGTCCGTCTCTACCCAAGGATCGAGTCGCGCACACCCGGTAACCAACAGAACTAGCCGTCTGCTTCAATGGCGGTCGCCCGTTCGTTGATTCGTCTGGCAGTAGTGTGCTCATTCGACCCACAAGCGGATGAATGCACAGGGTCGCGCTTTGGTATCCGCTCGCTGCAACCACGGCCGATGATTGATTCAGATTTCGGGATTGTCCAGTTACCTGAACATCAAGCCGTGACACATGCGCGGGTTAGGAGCACTGGCACTCGGGGTATGTCATAACTGTCAGGGGGTACAGGAGGGGTTGTAGTCACGAGCCTGACTCTTGCAACCTGAGCGCCAGATTCCGGGGTGCGGGACGCCCGGGATACTGGCGCGTCAACCCAGCTTGAGAGGATGGGGTCGTCATGGCTGACGAACACTGGAAGGACGATCCCGAGGCACAGGACTTTCCTGCCGCGCAGTTCTATCTCACCTTGCTCGTTGGACTCGATTCTGCGACGAAGCTACGAAAGTCCCTGAAGAGCAACAATCACTCAGTCACTTCGCGGCCAAGGACATCCTTCGTGCGGCCGGTCTCCCTCTCCTGGCAGCCGACGACCCCGAGGTGGCCGCCGACCTCGAAAAGGTCAGGTTCGGCACCAAGCTTTCCCCGGTGCGGCCCGTCTATGGCGACCCGCTGTGGATCGCCGATGGGTATCACCGGGTATGCGCCAGCTACCACCTCAGCGAGAAGGTTCTGGTGCCCTGTCGCATCGCCCCTCGCTAACTACCCCTAGAACTATCAGTGCCAACGTTATGGTCCGCGTTGGGATGAGAACACTCGGCGACGAGGCGGTGGCGGATCGGGAGGGATTCTGCCCGCTCGTTCCGCGTCTGGGCGGCGCGTGAACGAGGTTTAAGCCCGCGCCGGGCGGGCGCGGATCAAGCGGAGTCCTTGATGCGGATGCCATCCTCATCCCCAATACCGATGGTCAGGAATCGACGTATGTCGGCACGCGTTGAACCAGTCGCCGTCGAAGTAGTACGCCGTTTGTCGATGCTGACGGCGATCGCCGGCAGCATGAATGTGGGGTGATTGGGGAATAGCATCTCTTGTGCCACGCCTTCGACGATCGGACTGCAATGCTCCAGGTATCACGCGGCGTCGGCGTGGTCGGGGCTTCTCGTACCGTTGGAACGGGGAGAAGATCTCGGATCCCGAAACCCTCGAGCGGATCAAGGGACTTGCTATACCCCCGGCCTGGGCGGACGTGTGGATTTGTCCTTGGCCGCACGGGCACATCCAGGCAACCGGTACCGACGACGCGGGTCGACGTCAGTACCGCTACCACGATGCGTGGCGGGTTATGCGAGATCGCCAGAAATTCGAGCGGGTGGTCGACTTCGGACGGGCGCTGCCTTCACTGCGATCCCTCGTCGAGGCTGATCTCTCTTTTGAAGCAGTGACGGAAGAGAGGGTGCTAGCCGCCGTAGTGCGGCTTTTGGATCTGGGGTTTTTCCGGATCGGAGGAGAGGAGTATGCCAGGGACAATGAGACCTTCGGTATTGCCACACTTCGCAAGGACCACGTAAGAATGCACAAAGGGGAAATGACATTTGACTATCCCGCCAAGGGATCGATTCGGCGAGTCATCACCGTGGCCGATCCGGCCACCTTCGAATTGCTGAAGGTCCTCAAACGTCGAAAGGGCGGGAGCGATAATTTGCTTGCGTACAAGGACGGCAGACGCTGGTGCGACGTGAGGTCAGAGGGAGTGAATGCCTACATCCGAGCCGGTTCGGGCGATGAATTCAGCGCCAAAGACTTTCGAACCTGGTCCGGAACCGTCCTCGGCGCGGTAGAGCTGGCCAAGGCTAGATCGGGGCGTGAGGAGATGTCGAAGACCGCCAGGCAGGCAGCGGCGCGGAGGGCGGTGAAGGCGGTCTCGGAGTACCTCGGGAATACGCCGGCGGTCTGCCGGAAATCCTATATCGATCCGAAATTGTTAGATCGCTTCGATGCTGGGGAGACGATTGCGTCAGCGCTCCACACGCTGGCGGATACACCAAATGTGAACGACCGAAGTGTTCGCGAAACGATTGAATCGGCGGTGATCGACTTGATCAGTGAAAACGGCGCTACTACAACCACTGCCGCAGCCTGAACCGTCGCTTGCGCCTTCCGGGTCGCTACGGACGCGCCGAAGGCACCCACTAGCAAGGGTCCCCCGGATAAGAGTACCCGTAGTTTGTTGACGCCGCGAAGTCACCGGACTTCGATTCTGGGCCATCCTTGCGAATATGGAGCGCCCACACCAAGCCCTAACTCCGACACCCGGTCGCGGGACACCTTCACTGGCGTCTCTTGGGTTTTCAAATGTCGTCAGAGCCTTCGCAGGCGAGCATCGAAGAAGGAATAGAAGGCGAAGAACAAGAGTCCGAGCGCTACTAGACCGATCGCGAGTGCCCCGTAAGAGTGGTGCACCAAGGCTTTCAATGACTCGTCCACGCTCTTGGCCTGGGTTGGATTTGAAGCGGCACCCGCTTTGATGAAGTAGATGCCGACGAGGATTACTAGGAATCCTCTCGCGGCATCTCCCATCCCTACCAATACTTTGACGAGATGCTGTGTTTTCCGACCGATCCGCTCAAGAGCGAGATCCTTCTCAAAATGATGAAGGATTCCCCAGATCGCCAAGCCGGCTCCCGCGCCGACGAGCACGACTCCAGTCACCTCGACAATCGCAGGACCACCAGACCAGCGCAGCACCTTGGCCACCAATGGCACCGGATTGCTCGAAGCGCCATTGTTCGAAGCTTGGCCAGACATCAGCCTCACGGCCTGGGCACATAGCCCAAAGTAGACCACCGCAATGACAAATGACGAAATGCGTTTCGCCACACCTCGCCTTTGTATCAATGCATCAAGCAGCCGCCACGATCCGTAACAGGCCAACCCGAGCGCCAGCACGACCATAAGTGCGTTTCCGCCGGGACGGTCCCTTACCTCCTGTAGCGCGCCCGTACTGCTGGTCTGAGTCGGCGCACTTCCGTGTCGGGCGATATCGAACGCCAAATACGCCAACAACAGATAGATAACCCCTCTCGACGCGATGCCGACTCGGGCAATGGCGTGAACCCAGGTCCGAGCATCTACATTGACACTTGGGTTGGTCCGAGACTCATCTCTCTGAGTCGTCGTCATGACTTGGAGTTCGGTGTTCGCTGCCCGCCGCCCAGAGCCCACGCAGTCCTGATGACTGCGCTGCTCAGCTTCATGGGCGTTTGCCTTTGCACGGGCCCTTCACCTTCGGCCTCTTTGGCAGCTACCTCTCGCTGTGAATCTGCCCTTTCTTGTCGTGCTCTACCCTCGCGACGCAGATCATCCTTCCCTGCGACAACCCCCGCAGCCTCCTTGACCTTGCCTTTAACCCCCTCAACCACACCCTTTGCGCCGGCTTCGGGGCCAGAATCCTTTGAGTTGTCCGTCATGCTGGAGTCCTTTCATAGATTGGGTAATGCACTCATTACACTCTTCCCTTCCGCCAGTTCTGGGCCAGAAGCACTGAGGTGACGTCCCCCGAAAATTCGTCTGTTGTTGAGCCCGCAATATCGATGGGACGCTCAAGACTGCACACCTTGATACCTACTCAGCCCGGAATGCGTGACTGAGGGTTGAAGGGCTGGACTTGGGCTTAGCCCGTCGTCGCGTCTAGAAGGTTGAGTCCGCCCGATGCAAAACATTCCCCTGTTCATCTTTGACAACCGTCCGACGGCGGGGCGTGTTGGCAAGGACCATAGCGATCAGCGAAACCACGGCGCCGACAGCGCCGACAATCATCAAGATCACGCCGACCTTGTTCAAGTTGAATCCGTGTTGATCGGGATTAACCGTGATGGCGAAGTCCAAAATGGCACCCACGCCGAACACGATGATGCTCGTCACTAACCCGCCAGCTCCAAACATTGCAACCGCCTTCCTTTTAGAGTGCACTACCTATTCCCAATGAGCGCGGAATAAACACGGTTTTCCAATTGGCGTTTCCGGGTAAATGGATGTCGCGAGAGTTGTCCACCTTGGGCAACCGTGAAGGGGGAATCATGCTTATTCTGCTGCTGTTGCTGCTCGTCCTGATCCTTGCCGGTGCGGGCTTCGCACTGCACATCTTGTGGATTGCTGCTGTCATCTTCGCCATCTTTTGGATCGCCGGAGTTGCTCTGGGCCGTGGCGAAGGCGCGGGCAACCACCGCTTCTACCGTTGGTAGTTCCGGCGGTTGTGGCCCAGGAATTGGCCCATCCGGAAAGCCTCCGGCGGCGACAGCCCTGGCGTGCCGAGCGGGGTGAGACGTGCTCGGTCCAGGCCCAGATTCCGGCGGCGGCGCGTCGCGTCCAGTCGGCTGTCGACCCGTGCCACCGAACCAGGAGGCACGAAGGGGTGAGGCACGAAGGGGTAGAGACGAATCCGGGTTCTTCAGTCGCCAGAGCGGCCCAAGGATGTGCGTTGCGACTCACATCGCCCGCCTCCAGGGGACAAGCCGCGCCGTATCGGCGGTGCAGCCCGAGTCGGTTGGGACCACAGTGAGCGAGCCGGCCCTGGGGGGGAGCCACGAGGAGGAAACTGCGCCCGGCGTCCTGGTGCTCCCGCCAAGCGTTGAGCAGGAGCGCGACGGCAGCGATGATTCCCTCGGCACTCTGGGGAGACCCTTTGATCGGCGATCCCCCTTCTTCATCGGACTCTCGGGGGCGTTCGGGGTGGCTGTGGCCTATGTCCTCTTTCGGGGGGTGTCGGACGTATCGAGCGTGCTCGTCATCATTGGTGTCGCCTTGTTCATTGCCATCGGCCTCAACCCCATCATCGTTGTCCTGGTCAACCGGGGCCTCTCGCGGGGGGTCGCTGCCACCGTCGTCACTGCCGGGTTCATCCTCGTCATCGCTGCCTTCATCGCAATCGCCATCCCGCCGATTTCGCACGAGGTGCAGAGCCTGGTGTCGAACTATCCCCGCTACAAGCGCGAGCTGATCTCGGGGCACGGATGGGCTGGCCGGTTGTCGGTCAAGCTCCATCTCACCGACTACCTCAAGGGAAAGTCCAAGCTCACGATCCCGGTGTCGGGTGGGGCGCTGGGAGCCGGAAAGGAGATCCTGACCATCGGGTTGGGCACCGTGAGCTTGGTGGTTCTGACGATCTATTTTCTGGTGGCGCTTCCGGGTGTGACCCGGCTCTGGCTCTCTCTGATCCCGAACAGCCGTCGGGAGAGGGTGCGGTTGATGACCGACGAGGTATTCGACCGGGTGGGTGGCTTCATGCTCGGCAACCTCCTGACTTCGGCCGTCGCCGGCATCGGGACGTACATCTGGCTCACCGCGTTCGGGGTCCCATATGCTCTGTTGCTCGGTCTCTTCGTGGCCCTCTTCGACCTCATCCCGATGGTCGGATCGACCATCGCCGGCATTGTGGTGTCCCTCGTGGCACTCACCAAAGGCCTGCCCGTTGGCATCGCCACCGCTGCTTTCTACGTCACCTACCGGTTCTTGGAGGACTATCTTCTCAACCCGCGGGTGATGAAACACACCGTGAAGATCTCTCCGGGGCTCACCATTATCGCCACCTTGATCGGAGGCGCGCTCCTCGGTCTCATCGGGGCCTTGATCGCCATACCCGTCGCCGCCACGATCCATCTCCTCCTCGAGGAGGTGGCAATTCCCCGGCTGAACAAGAAATGATCTGCACTTGCCCGACTCAGTCCGTCGGCTACAGCATCGAGGCCCAGCAGGACTTCGGAAGCATCATCGTCCGCGGGGTCGTCGCAATCGCTCACGAGTTCGCCTACTCACCCGAGCAGGGGCCCGTCTCTTAGGTACGGCAGCAGCCCTGACCGGTCATTGGCAGATCCGCTGGCCCGCACCATCTGTCCGGCCAAGCCTCCACCCGACCCATCGGCGGTAGCGTGTAGGGAGAGGGGAGTTATCTTGCAAGACTGTGCAGCCAGCGAGACGGCCTGCGGGTGATCCCACCACGCGAAAGAGTTTCCGGCCCAGGACCGCCCTAACCGTGACGGAGACCTTCCCTTTCCCGGGCGGGGCCGATGCTTCGCCGTTGAAAATCGCCGACTCTGCCACCGCGCTGGAGCGGGCCGAGGAGCGCCTCCGCGATATCGACATGGTGACCGACTCGAGCCTCGGCCACCTCGATTTGGACGAGCTGCTGCCGATGCTGCTCGATCGGGTGCTGGGCCTGCTTCTCTGCGACACAGCGGCCGTTCTGCTTTACGACGACGCCTCGAACCAGCTGCACGCGAGGGCGGCACGGGGCGTCGAAGAGGAGGTGCGCCAAGGGGTACGTGTGCCGGTGGGCGCGGGGTTCGCCGGCCGTGTCGCGGCCGAGCGGCGGCCAATCGTCCTTGACAAAGTCGATCCAAGCACAGTCACCAACCCAATCCTCTGGGAAAAGGGCATCCGCACGATGCTCGGCGTGCCGATGCTGGCCGGGGGTAACTTGGTCGGCGTCTTGCACGTCGGGTCGTACTCGCGGAGGACCTTCAGCGAGGACGACGTCCTCCTGCTCGAACTCGCGGCCGACCGGATTGGATCTGCGGTCCAAGCCGGCATCGCGGAGTCGGAGCGCCGAGCGGCCGGAGTACTCCAGAGGAGCCTCCTCCCTTCCGCATTCCCACGCATCGCCCAATTCGAGTTCGCCAGCCGTTACGCACCCGCCGAAATGGGCGGCATCGGGGGTGACTGGTACGACGCTTTCGTGCTGCCGAACGGGGACGTGTGGGTTATGACGGGCGACGTAGCCGGCCACGGGCTGTGGGCCGCCGTCGTGATGGGCCGCCTTCGAAGCGCGCTGCGTGCCTATGCCCTTCTCGGCATGACGCCGGAGGATGTCCTGCAGAGCGCTAATCGAAAGTTGCAGTACTTCGAGCTCGATGCGACCGCCACGGTCGTCTGCGCCGTTTTCTCTCCGCCATACGACGTCGTCCGAATGGTCTCTGCGGGCCATCCGCCACCAGTCATGGTTGCGCCCGGCAAGGAGCCAATACTGGTGCCGCTTTCCCCGGCCCCGCCTCTCGGGGCCGTCGCCGACCTCGAGGCCCAGTCCTTCAGCGACTTCATGGAACCCGGCGAGCTCCTCCTCCTGTACACGGACGGACTCATCGAGCGCCGCGGGGAATTGCTGACCGAGGGCCTCGAACGGCTCCGGGTTGCCGTCCGCCCTCAGGATCCGGAGGCCGTCTGCCGCCATGTCATGGACGCGCTCATCGGGAACCTGGTGCCTCAGGACGACGTGGCCCTGCTGGCGCTTCGGCGCTCCCCGCAGGTGTACCTCCCCGCCGAGGCGCCGCCCCCGACAGCGCGCCACCCTACGACGAAGGTCGCTCGGTCGCCGCTCTACGATCGAGACCCCAGCTCAGTGGGGGCGGTACGTTCGTTCGTGGCTGAGCAGCTCACTGGTTTCGATGCGGCGACACTCTCACCGGTGCTGCTCATGGCTTCGGAACTTGCGACCAATGCTCTTGAGCACGCGCGAACGATGTTCGGCGTTACCGTGGAGGTGGATAGCGAGGACGTGATCCATGTTGAAGTTGTGGATTTCGGATCCGGCGCGCCAGTTGTGCGCCAACCACATCCAACGGACGATCACGGCCGTGGTCTGCAGATTGTGCGTCGCCTGGCACGCACGTGGGGCGTGCAAAAGCGCGAGGGCGGCGTCGGTAAGTCGACATGGTTCACGTCTCAGGGGCACCGGGTTGGTGGTCCGGCTGGTCCGTCCCCTGTCACGTAGTTATCGCTCTGCCAGCAAACTCCGCCCTGGAGTTGCGAATCCCAACTGATCCCCACGATCTACCAGTCACTGTTCGTCCAGAGCCGTGGTGCGCTGCGAAAAGAGCTCCACTCGTGCCTGCGCAGCGGTCCGGCCATGCGTCGGGCCAAGGCCTACACCAAGGGCAACGTCGGCCAGGGCCAGCTGAAAAACATGGTGATGATCTCCGAGCGTCCCGCCGGGGTGGAGGACCGGGCCGTCCCGGGCCACTGGGAAGGCGACTTGATCCTCGGCAAGAAGATGACGTCGATCGGCACTCTGGTCGAGCGCCACAGTCGCTACGTGATCTTGCTCAAGCTCCCCAACGGGCATGGTGCCGAGGCGGTCCCCAAGGCCATGACCAAGCGCATCTTGACCCTCCCGACTCAGCTGCGCCGCTCCATCACCTGGGACCAGGGCAAGGAGATGGCCGAGCACGTTGAGTTCACCGTCGAGACCGGCATACAGATCTACTTCTGCGACCCCAAGAGCCCGTGGCAGCGCGGGAGCAACGAGAACACCAACGGATTGCTCCGCCAATACCTGCCAAAGGCCTCTGATCTTTCACAGTGCACCCAGCGGGAGCTCGACGTCATCGCCCGCTCACTCAACACCAGGCCTCGACAGACACTCGAATGGATGACACCATCTCAGGCGTTCGCCGAGGCTGTTGCGTTGACCGCTTGAGGCCACACCGGACTGGGGACACTTCATTCGGGAGGGCTTCGGCCCTCTCGTTTCGCCCGGAGGACGCGGCCCAGCTCGGAACCTGTGGAGCACAGTTGGGGTGATCTGCGGGGAGTCCCACAGACCCGAGCGGGCTTTGACGTAGGACGGCATCCCGACGCCATGACCCAATGTAAAGACCGAAGGTGAACGCCCCGTAATCAGAGCGTTACGTCAAGGTTAAAGCGACTGAACTTTCAAAGAGTTGGCGCTGAACTGCGCCGCAGTGCCACCGGTACTCGATTCATACAGCATCGAGAAGGTGTGAGAACCGGGGGATAGTGGTATGCCAGCGAGGGAGTGTCGCCGGAGGGGCGGCACACCGCCGGCCCAGTTCCTGGGTCAGCGGTCATGTCCCAGCGCCCAGGGAACCACGGGTCGAGGTCGCCCGCCTGGTTACTCTTGGCGCCACGAGGTCGCCACCACGAGGGCAACCGAGCCCATCGGACCGTCGGGTCGGATCCGACAAAAATGAGTACTGCCTTGGCTGACCGACCGGAGCGATAATTGCCAGAGGGCCGTACAGGCAGACGAGGAGCGTCTCGAAATCATGGGCGGTGAAGCGTTCAGCGAGGGAGGTCTGCGGGCTCTGCATGATCGCTTGGCTGCTCATGTGGAGCACGGCGCCATGCCAGGGTACGTTGCCCTGGTCGCCTGCGGGGGCCAGGTGTGGGTCGACGTGGTGGGGGCCAAAGCGTTCGAGAAGACCGACCCGATGCGACGGGACGACATCTTTCGGATTGCCTCGTTGACCAAACCAATCGCCGCCGTGGGCGCTCTGGTGCTAGTGGAGCGTGGCGTCCTGCGCCTCGACGAACCGGTGGATGGCTGGCTGCCCGAGTTGGCTGGCCGACGAGTACTGCGGCATGTGGGGGCCGATCTGACCGACACGGTGCCGGCTCGTCGCGCCATCACGCTGGAGGACCTTCTCACTCACCGCATGGGCTTCGGGAACATCCTGGCGCCCGCGGACACCTACCCGATCCAATCCGCCGAGGTGGCACTGCAACTGAAAACGCTCGGCCCACCGTGGCCGCCGACCCCACTCACCTCGGACGAGTGGATGCGGAATCTGGGCTCGCTGCCCTTGATGAGCCAACCCGGCGAGGAGTGGCTGTACAACACCGGGTCCGATGTGCTCGGCGTCTTGATCGAGCGGGCCGCCGGTCAGCCCCTCGAGTCCTTCCTGCGGGAGTGCATCTTCGAACCGCTGGGCATGCGAGACACGGCCTTCAGTGTGGTCGATGGGAAGAGAGATCGATTGACCACCGCCTACGCGGCGGACCCCGCCACCGGCGCCCTCGACATCCTCGATTCGCCCGAGGAGAGCTTCTGGGCCTCCCCGCCATCATTCCCACGGGCGGGCGGCTGGCTGCTCTCGACCCTGGACGACTTTTGGGCCTTCGTGCAGATGATCATTGGTGGAGGTGCGGTCGGCGCCGTGCGCGTGCTCTCGGAAGGCTCGGTGCGCCTGATGACGACCGATCACCTCAGCCAGGCGCAGCGGGCCGCTTCGACGCCGTTCCTGGGGACCGGTGCCGGGTGGGGATTCGGCGTCATGGTGCCCGCGGCGGGCCGGCCGAGCGCGGCGGGCCCTCGCCAGATCGGCTGGGACGGGGGCACCGGCACGACCTGGCGATCCGACGTCGACCGGGACCTGACCACCATTCTCTTCACCCAGCGTTCGATGACCTCACCCGAACCGCCGGCCATCTTCGTGGACCTGTGGACCGGAGCCGATCTGGCCCTCGGCTCACCGCCAGTGGCCCCCTGACCTGGGGGTACCGTGCGTTCGGGTGGGCTGGGCCACACTGTTCGGCGTGGTTGCCCAGTACATCTACACCATGCGCGATCTGAAGCGCTTCTACCCGCCCGATCGCGAAGTGCTCAAGGGCATCAATCTCTCCTTCTATCCCGGAGCCAAAATTGGCGTCATCGGCTCGAACGGCTCGGGGAAGTCGTCGTTGCTCCAGATCATGGCGGGCGAGGATGATGGCTTCAGTGGTGAGGCCCGTCTGACTCCGGGCTTCACGGTCGGGTTCCTGGCCCAAGAACCCCAACTCGACCCCACCAAGGATGTGGCCGGCAACGTGGCTGACGGGGTGGGCGAGGTCAAGGGTCTGCTCGACCGGTTCAACGAGGTCTGTGCCGGATTCGCCGAGCCCGATGCCGACTTCGACAAGCTGCTGGCCGAGCAGTCCGACCTGCAGTCCAAGATCGATGCGGCCGGGGCCTGGGATCTGGAACGTACCTTCGAGATCGCCATGGACGCGCTGCGCCTCCCCCCGGGTGAGGCCGACGTCACGACACTGTCCGGTGGTGAGCGCCGCCGGGTGGCCCTCTGCCGGCTCTTGCTCTCGGCGCCCGACCTCTTGCTGCTCGATGAGCCCACCAACCACCTCGACGCCGAGTCGGTGGCGTGGCTCGAGCGCACGCTGCAGGACTATCCGGGCACGGTGGTGGCCGTGACCCACGACCGGTATTTCCTGGACAACGTGGCCGGCTGGATCCTCGAACTCGACCGCGGCGCCGGCATCCCCTGGGAGGGGAACTACTCGTCGTGGCTGGAGCAGAAGCAGGCCCGCTTGGCCGGGGAACAGAAGGCGGATCGTTCCCGTCAAGCCGCCCTGCAGCGCGAACTGGACTGGATCCGCATGTCGCCCCGGGCCCGCCAGAGCAAGGGCAAGGCTCGTTTCAATGCCTACAACGACCTGGTGGCCGAAGCGGAAGCGGCCGAACGGCGGGCCGACAAAGTGGAGATATCCATCCCCCCCGGCCCTCGACTGGGTGATCGGGTGGTTGATGCCGACCGGGTGGTCAAGGGCTTCGGGGATCGATTGCTCATCGATGACCTCTCGTTTCTCCTCCCGCCCGGAGGCATCGTCGGCGTCATCGGCCCCAATGGTGCTGGCAAGACGACGCTGTTCAGGATGATCGTCGGCGAGGACACGGCCGATGAGGGCGAGCTCAAGGTGGGAGCCACGGTGGCGCTGGCCTATGTCGACCAGTCCCGGGACAGCCTGGCCGCTGGAGCCAGCGTGTTCGACGAGATCACCGGCGGGGTCGACCGGATTGTGGTCGGGAACCGTGAACTGCACGGGCGAGCGTATGTGGCCAGTTTTGGCTTCAAGGGGAGCGAGCAGCAGAAGTTGGTGGGCCAGCTCTCGGGCGGCGAACGGAATCGGGTCCAGTTGGCCAAGGTCCTCAAATCCGGAGGCAATGTGCTGCTGCTCGATGAGCCGACCAACGACCTCGATGTCGATACCCTGCGCGCCCTGGAAGAGGCCTTGCTGGGCTTTCCCGGATGCGTCCTGGTCATCAGCCACGACCGCTGGTTCCTCGACCGCATCGCCACCCACGTCCTGGCCTTCGAAGGTGATTCCGAGGTGCGTTGGTGGGAGGGGAACTTCAGCGATTACGAGGCGGATCGCAAGAAGCGTCTGGGCGTCGAGGCCGACCAGCCCCACCGCCTTCGTTACAAGCCATTGATGCGGGGCTGACGCCGGCGTCCCGCCCGCCTCCCGGGCGAGACAGCGCTTCGGTGCATACCCCAGTTACTGAGACCGGCGGGGCATGACTTTGCGGCTCGGCTTCACTTGGGGCGAATATGGCAGTGTTCGCGAGAGGTTCGTGCACCGGAGCGACAAGTCCCGGCGTTCGAAGATGGGGGATTCGTGCGTAAGGGGAAACCGCAGAGCGTGACGACAGCACCCGTGGGGCTTGCCGGGGCCCGGGGCCACCGGCGGGTGTCCCTGTTCATGGTCGGCGCACTCATTCTCGGCGCCAGGCAGCCGCCAGCGCGCGGCGGGGCCGCGGTGGCCGGGGCGGCCGGGGCGGCCCCCACCCCCGTGAGTCAGGCCAGCACCAGTACCCGCGGTGTCACCAAGACCAGCATCAACGTGGTCTTCCCGGTGGTCAACCTGAATTCGTTGCAGGGCCGGTTGGGTTTCGCCGAGGATGCCGAATACGGCGAGCAGGTCAAGGCCATCAAGCTCTTCGTCAACCACATCAACACCACCGGCGGGATCAACGGCCGCAAGATCAACGCCATCATCTCAATGTTCGACCCCACTGACGAGCAGTCCATGCGCTCGCTCTGTAAGGACTGGACCGAGGGCAGCCCGGCCGCCTTTGCCGTGCTCGACGGGCTCGGGGCCTGGACCGGGGCCGACCAGCTTTGCGTGGCCCAGGAGGGCAAGACGCCCTTCATTGGCCAGTGGACGGGCGTCTCCACCTACACCCAGGCCGGGTCGCCCTACCTGTGGTGGACCGGACCCGATGACTCGTCCCTCCTGCAGGCCCTGGTCAACTGGGGCAAGAGCAAGGGCACGTTGAGCCCCAGGGTCAAGGTGGGTGTGATCGCCGGTGACCAGGCCCCCGACCAGACGGCGCTGACCAAGTACCTGCTGCCCGACCTGAAGGCCATCGGCGTGACGCCGGTGGTCGAGACTCTGGCCGAGAACATCTCCGAGACGTCGACCACCGACAGCCAGGCGCCGCTCATCATTGAGAAGTTGCAGGCCGCCGGCGTGATGTCGGTCATCCCCCTCATGACCTTCAACGCCTTCACACCGGTGCTGGCGGCCGAGACGGCGCAAAAATACTTCCCGACCCTGCTGCTGTCCGACTACGACTCATCCATTGAGTCGTCGCTGGGTTTGCTGCCCGTGCCCTACGAGAAGGCACTCGACGGCCAGGAAGGCGTGACCACCGAGACGCTCGGGGGGGTCGATGACCCGCGGCCGCAGGCGGCCGGCGGGTACGACCCGGGCGTGCGGAGTTGCTGGACCATCTGGCACAAGGCCTACCCCGAGATCCCCAAGGGCAACATGAACGACGACATAGAGGAGCAGGGGCCGGTCCAGGGCTGGTGCCAGGAGATCCGGCTGTTCGACCAGGCGGCCACCGCGGCCGGGAAGAACCTCAACCGTCGCACCTTCGTCACCGCCATGTCGAAGATCGCGAACTTCCCCGGGGGCTACTCGCCCATCTTGACCTACGGGCCGACCAAGTTCGCCGGGCCCACGCAGTACCAGGTGGTCCGCCTGCACAACAACGTGCCCCCGAGCGCCCAGTGCCGCCTCCCCATCGGCAAGCTCCCCCCGCAGGGGCGATGTTGGACAACGGTCGAGACGTGGAAGCCCCTGCCGAAGGTGAGTTGATGGCGGCCACGCATGCCAGTGAGAAGGCGAGTTGGGAGGCCGACGGCTGGTGCCTCTTGGAGGCCTTGCTGCCCGACGATGTCGTGCGGGCGGCCCAGGCCGAACTGCCGGCCCTGTTCCCCACGGCTGAGGAGTTCGCGGCCGATCGCGATCCCGAGCGCAACCAACCCTTCCGCACCGACTCCCACACCGTCATGCCCGGCTTTCCCTTCGACGCCGCCCCGCTCAATGACCTGGTGCTGCACGACAGCCTGATGGACCTGGCCGAGGAGTTTCTCGGCCTGAGTGACCTCCGTCTTTACCAGGGCATGCTGAGCGCCAAGTACTCGATGGGCGCCGAGTCGGACGAGCAGCTTCTCCACGTCGACTACGGCAATCACACGCTGGTGGTGCCCCGCAGCGATGCGGGCTACCAGCACCTGGAGCTCTTCGTCTACCTGAGCGACGTGACGGCTGGGACGGCGGCGACGCGCCTGGTGTCACGCCGGCTGACGGGCGAGGTGCCCCCCGAGCGCACCTACCTGAGCGTGGCCGACTACCCCCAGCTCTACGAGGCCGAGGTGCCGGCCGTCGGCACTGCGGGGTCCGTCCTGGCCTACCGGCCGGACGTGTACCACCGCGGCGTGCGCATGACGGCGCCCGACTCGGCCCGCTTCATGCTCCATGTCTCGTTCAAGCCGGCCAACACCGATTGGTTGGGATCCCAGGCCTGGCCGGGGGCGGCCGAGGGCATGGCCTGGCATCGGTTCATGCAGGGGCCATCTGTGCGCCAGCTCTCCATGTTGGGTTTTCCGGCCCCGGGGCACCCCTACTGGAACGAGGACACCCTGGGCCGGGTGGGCCGCCGCTACCCGCTGCTCGACCTGACGCCCTGGCGTTCCGCCTGAGTCATGGCGCCGGAGGAAGGACCCAGTCCGAGCCAACCCTGGTGGCAGACCGCCGTGCTCTATCAGATCTACCCGCGTTCCTTCGCCGACTCCAACGGCGACGGCATGGGGGACATCCCGGGCATCATCGAGCACCTGGACCACCTGGAGTGGCTGGGCGTCGACGGCCTCTGGGTCTCGCCCATCACCGTGTCGCCCAACGCCGACTGGGGGTACGACGTCTCGGACTTCTGCGCCGTCGCGCCAGACCTCGGCACCATGGAGGACGTCGACCGGCTGATCGCCGAAGCGGGCCGCCGCGGCATACGGGTCTTGATGGACCTGGTCCCCAACCACACCAGCGACCAGCACCCCTGGTTCCTGGACTCCCGGTCGTCCACGACGGCGGCCAAGCGCGACTGGTATCTCTGGGCCGACCCCAAGCCCGACGGGTCGCCGCCCAACAACTGGGTGAGCAGTTTCGGCGGGTCGGCCTGGGAGGTCACCCCTGAGACGGGTCAGGCCTTCATGTTCAACCACCTCAGCGAGCAGCCGGATCTCAACTGGTGGAACGAGGAGGTGCGCTCGGCCTTCGACGAGATCATGCGGTTCTGGTACGACCGCGGGGTGGCCGGCTTCCGCATCGACGTGGCCAACGTCATCATCAAGGACGCCCTGCTGCGCGACAACCCGGCGGCCACCGAGGACGACGATTTCGAGGCGCAGATGTTCGGCCAGCGCTGGGTCTACAACGCCAACCGTCCCGAGGTCCACGAGGTGCTCCGGCGCTTCCGGGCCCTGGCCGACACCTACGCCGAGCCCCGGCTGCTCATCGGGGAGACCCCGGTGCCGGTCGACGACCTGGCCCGCTTCTACGGCCAGGGCCACGACGAGTTGCACCTGGCCTTCAACTTCAACTTCATCAGCGCACCGTTCGAAGCCGCCCCCATGCGAGCCGTCGTCGAGGAGACCGAGGCGGCCCTGCCGCCCGATGCCTGGCCGGCCTGGACGGGTTCGAACCACGACATGTTCCGTTTCCCCACCCGGTGGGCCGGCAACGACCCGGTCAAGGCCCGGTCCGCCCTGCTCATGTTGTTGTGCCTGCGCGGGACGCCGGTCCTCTACCAGGGCGACGAGATCGGGCAGCTCGATGCCACCCTGACCCAGGAGGACCTGCGGGACCCCCTCGGCGTGCGCTTCTGGCCGTACTACGCCGGGCGCGATGCCGGCCGAACGCCGATGCAGTGGCGCGACGTCCCCGGCGGCGGGTTCGCCGACCCGGGGGTCACGCCGTGGTTGCCGCTCAGCGAGTTGGGGCCCCACAACGTGGAGAGCCAACGGGGCGATCCGGACTCCATGCTGACCCTGGCCCGGGACCTCATCGCCCTGCGCCGCCGGACCCCGGAGCTGGTGGGGGGGAGCTATGCCTCGCTGGACGGGCCCGACGGTGTGTGGGTGTGGCGCCGGGGCGAGGCGACCGTGGTCGCCGTCAATCTCTCGGACGACGAGGTCGTCCTGGGTGACGTGGAGGGAACCCTGGCGCTCGGCACCGATCGGCGGCGCGACGGCGAGGTGCTCGGGAGCGGGCTGCGCCTCAGGGCGTGGGAAGCCGCCGTGGTCGAGCGGAGTTTGGTCGAGCGGGCTTACCTCAAGCAGGGTTAAGCAGCCAGCAGCTCGACCGGCTCCTGCCGCGGCGCCGGGGGCACGGTGCTGGCGCGGCGCTTGCGGGAGGGCAGCGCGAAGCGGAAGATCTTGAAGATCACCGAGCCGAACTGCCGTGACAGTCGACCGGTGTTGTAGGGGATGCCGTAGCGCTGGCAGATCTCACGCACCTCGGGGGCGATCTGCTGGTAGCGACGAGCGGGAATGTCGGGGAACAGATGGTGCTCGATCTGGAAGCTCAGGTTCCCGCTCATGATGTGGAACAGGCGCCCCCCGGTGATGTTGCCCGACCCGAGCATCTGGCGGAAGTACCAGTGGCCCTTGGACTCGCCCTCGCACTCGGCTTCGGTGAACTCGAGCACGCCGCTCGGAAAATGCCCGCAGAAAATGATGATGAAGGCCCACAGGTTGCGGATCAGGTTGGCCAGGGCGTTGGCGGCCAACGTCAGGAGGAAGAGCGGTCCGGTGAACGCCGGCCACATGATGTAGTCCCGGAAGGCCAGCCGTGCCGACTTCTTCAGGCCGGCCCGTAACGCCGGCTTGGCCTCTTCCCACGGCCTCTTGCCCTCGCGGACCTGGGCCACATCGACGTCGTGCAACATGATGCCGTGGTCGAAGATCGCCGCCAGCCCGAGCGCGTAGAGGGGATTGCCCAGGTTCGCCGCCGACCACGGCGTCTTGTCGCTGATGCGGATGACGCTGTAGCCGAGATCGCGATCCTTGCCGGTGATGTTGGTGAAGGTGTGGTGCTGGTAGTTGTGGTAGCGCTGCCATCCTTTGGCCGGGCAGGACGAATCCCACTCGAAGTCGGTGGAGGAAAGCGCCGGATCGTTGGTCCAGTCGTACTGGCCGTGGAGGATGTTGTGCCCGATCTCCATGTTGTCCAGAATCTTCGAGAGGGAGAGCGCGCCCACGCCGGTGAGCCAGAACGGCGGCAGGAAGCCCAAGAACAGCGAGGCCCGCCCGATGATCTCGGACCAGCGCTGCACCCGTATGACGCGCCGGATGTAGCGGACGTCTTCGGTACCGAGCTGGGACACCACCCGGGCTCGCAGGGCCTCGAGTTCGAACTCGAGCGCATCGAGTTGCGCGGGAGTGAGGCCGTGAGCCTCGGCAACGGTGGTCATGGAAGTACCTTTTCCTTAGAGGGGATCACAGATCGATTTCAACGTCGCCCACCGGGACGCTCACACAGATCCGGATGTGCACGTCGGGTCCATTCGTGAGTTCACCCGTCACGATGTCGCGCACCACGCCCGCGTGGAGTCGGCGGGTGCAGGTGTGGCAGATGCCCATGCGGCATCCATGCAGGGGCTTGAGCCCCTCCGCTTCGGCCTGCTGGAGCAACGGCGTGCCGTCGCTCTCCCGCCCGATCTCGCTCTCGGCAAAGCGCACGGCACCAGCGACGGTGCCCGCCTCGGCCGCGAATTGGGTGAGGGTGAACACCTCGGTGTGCAGGTGGTCCCCCCGGTTGGCCTGGTCGAAGAGTGACCGCGCCGAGTCCATCAACGGGGTCGGACCACAGACGAAGGCTTCCGCCGCCGTCCAGTCGATGCCGGCGCCGTCGAGTTGGGCCGCCGAGAGGAAGCCGTCCAGGTCGCCGGTGCCGGGCTGGTCGGTGAACACCCGGATCAGGCGCACGTTGGGGGATACGTCGGCCATTGCTTGAAGTTCGTCGCGGTAGAGCATGTCGGACGCCGCCAGGGCGTAGTGCAGGAAGGTCACTGGCTTGGTCCAGCCCAGGGCGCATCGGGTGCGCAACATCGACATGACCGGGGTGATGCCGCTCCCACCGCTGATCAGGAGAAGGTGGTCCGGCTCGAGATCGGGCAGGGTGAACATCCCCTGTGCCCTGGTCAGGGCGACGGTTTGGCCCCGCCTGGCCGTCCGGAGAAGGTGCTGGCTGACCCGCCCCTCGGGCTGGGCCGTGATGCAGAGCTCGATCCGCCCGCCTCCCTCGGTGGCCGCATTGGTCATGGAGTAGCAGCGGGTCTGCCGGACCCCGTCAATCTCGACGCTGAGCTGGGTGTACTGCCCGGCTCGGAAGCCGCGCCAGTTCCCATTGGGGCGCAGGGTCAGGGTCACGCTGCGGGCGGTGGTGCGGGTGACCCCCACCACCTTGGCCCTCACCTCGGTGGATGACCAGGACGGACGGACGAGTTCCACGTAGCGATCGACCCCGTAGGGAGCGGCGGCCACGTCGAAAACACGGACGGCCCGCCGTAGGACGCGCTTGGTCAACGACCCCGAAGAGATGAGGCTGGTGGCCATGGTTGGATTGTAGGCGTTCGAGTATACACTTGTCAACTCAGGGCCCATCGGACCGGACGCAGGGTTCGCAGCATTGTGCCTGGGATGAATCGGGATTTCGGTACCCCCTCGCCAATCTGGTTATACACTTGTTCACAGAGAGCGAGAGAACGATGACCAACAGAGATTCGTCGACACGCCTGCAGAACAAGGAGCTTACGCGTCAGGGGCTCATTCGGGCGGCGCTCAAGCTCCTTTCCCAGCACTCCTTCGACTCGCTGAGCTTGCGCGAGGTCACCCGCCAGGCCGGCATCACGCCGACGGCGTTCTACCGCCACTTCGACGACATGGAGGAGCTCGGTCTCGTCCTGGTGGAGGAATCCTTCCAGTCGCTCGGCGAGATGCTCAAGGACGCCCGTTCGCAGACCTCGTTCGACGGGGCGACCATCGAGCGGTCGCTGGCCGTGGTCGTGACCCACCTGCACAGTCACACGTCCCACTTCAGGTTCATCGCCCGGGAGCGCTACGGGGGGGTCCGCCGGCTCCGGCGTGCCATCAACCGAGAGCTGCAGCTCTTTGCCGACGAGTTGGCCATCGACCTGGTCGCCATGCCGGGGGTGGACCAATGGACGACCGAGGATCGGCGCATGCTGGCCGGTGTCATCACCGAGACCATGATCCGGATGGTGGCCGAGCTGCTCGAGTACGGAGCCGAAGAGGAGCTGGCCATCGTGGAAAGGACGAGACGCCAACTCGAGCTCATCAGCCTGGGCGTTCCGGCCTGGGACGGTACGTTGCGAGCGGGCAGCACCTAGCGTCGTGCCACGCGACCGTCGCGGCCTGTCGTTGTCGACGGCATCGGAGGACGCGGCCGATCGCTACCGGGGCGCAACCGAGTTGTTCCTCCTGGGTCAGCCCGGGGCGAGGGACGCCTTCGCCGCCGCCGCCACCATCGATCCGTCGTGTGCCGAAGCCCACACCGGTCTGGCGTTCGCCGCGCTGTTCGAGGGTGAGACTGGCCCGGCCCGGAGCGCGCTGGCGGCGGCCGAAGCGAATGCCTCCACCGATCGTGCCCGCGGGCAGGTGGTGGTGGTGCGCGCGCTGAGCGAGCTGGACCTCGATGTCAGCCTCGAACACGGTCGGGCCCATTTGGCCCGGTACCCCCGCGACGACATCGCCCGGGAGGCGGTCGGACTGCTGCTCTTCCTGCTCGGGCGGAGCCGCGACATCATCGATCTCTATGACTGGCTGGCTCCGCAGCAGGGATCCGATTGGAGCTTCGCCGCATCGTGGAGCTTCGCCTGTCATGAGACCGGCCGTCTCGACGAGGCGCGCCAGTTGGGGCTCCAGGTGCTGGCCCAGCATCCCGACGACACCTTCGCCGTGCACAGCCTGACCCACGTGGCCTACGAATCCGGGCGACATAGCGACGGCGCGGAACTGCTCACGTCGTTCCTCGGCGCCACCCGGCCCATTGCCTTTCAGCAGCGCCACCTGGGCTGGCACATGGCGCTGCACCTGTTGGCGACGGGCGATGCCGACGGCGCGCACGCGCTGTGGCGCAGTGCGGTGGCGCCCGACGCCGTGCCCGTCAAGCTCGGCGCGGTCGATGACGGCGCCAGCCTGCTCTGGCGGTGGCACCTCTACGACCTCGGTGGGTGGGAGCTCCCATGGTCCGAACTACGGGACGTGGCCAATGAGGTCGCCCAGATGCCGGCCCCGCCACTTCCGGCCGCGTGCGCCGTGGTGGCCCTGGCCGCCCTGGGCGACGACGACGCTCTGACCACGCTGCTCTCGAACGCCGACCGGTTGGCCGGCGCCGGCATGCCCCCGCCGGCGCGCGTGCTCCATGCCGTGGCCGAGGGGGCCCGGGCGTCGTTCGCGGGTGCGTGGACGGAGGTGGCCGACGCCCTCCTCCCGGTGCGGGGTCAGTTCGGGCAGATCGGCGGCAGCCGGGCTCAACGCGAGGTGTTCGAGGATGCCCTCCTCTACGGGCTCATCCGGGGTAATCGGGCCGAGGAGGCTCGGGGCCTGCTGACCGAGCGTCTGGACCGCCGTCCCTCGGTGCGAGAGTCGCAGTTGCTGGCGTCGCTGGGCTGATGGGTACCAGCTGATGGGCACCAACCGATGGCTGGCCGGGGACGGAAAGCGGGGCTCGGACTACGACCGCCGCTTCGAGGAGCTGGCGGCTGAGGGTCGCGACATGCACGGTGAAGCGGCGCTGGTCGCCTCGTACGGACCGATGTCGGTCCTCGACGCGGGCTGCGGCACCGGCCGCGTCGCCCTCGAGCTCCGTCGCCGTGGCCACGACGTGGCCGGGGTCGACCTGGACCCGAGCATGCTCGAGGTGGCCCGGGCCAAGGCGCCCGAGTTGACCTGGGTCGAGGCCGACCTGGCCGATCCCGACCTCTTGGGCGGACGGCGGTTCGACGTCGTGGTCCTGGCGGGCAACGTCCTCATCTTCCTCACGCCCGGGACCGAGGGCCCGGTGCTGGCCAATGTCTCCCGCCTGCTGGTCAGCGGGGGGCGGGCCATTGCCGGCTATTCGCTGCGTCGCGGCGGATTCGATGTGGACGCCCACGATGCCCTGGCCCGGGCGAGCGGTCTCGAGCTCGAGGACCGCTGGTCCACCTGGGACGGCGAACCGTTCGGACCGGACAGTACCTACGCCGTTTCGGTGCATCGCAAGGCAGATTGAACGGACCGGCACGCAACGGAGGCCAGGGGTTAGGCGATCTGACGCACTGAATGCGCTCACGCCGCCCGCTTCATTAGGCTGAGCGCTCATGAGCGACGCCGAGCTCGACCCGACCGATCACAAGATCATCGAGCTGCTGTCCCAGAACGCCCGGCGGACCATGGCCGATATCGGCGAGAAGGTGTCCTTGTCCGCCTCGGCGGTGACCCGGCGGATTGAACGGCTGGAGCGGTCCGGGGTGATCGCCGGTTACACGGTGGTGGTCGACCACCGGAAGGCGGGACGCCCTATTCAGGCCTTCACCGAGGTGCGGTTCGCCGGGACGGCTGATCTCAAGGAGATCAAGGACACGGCCATTCAGCTGCCCGAGGTGCAGGCCGTGTTCACCACGGCGGGCGATCCCGATGCCCTGGTCTGGCTGCAGGTGCCCGACGTCGTGCGCCTGGGACAGGTCATCGAGCAACTGCGCCGGCGGGGCCGCGTCACCGGCACCAAGACCCTGATCGTGCTCGATACCTGGTCTCGTCATCGTCCAGCCGAAGGGGCCGACCCACCCACTCGGCGCCGCTAGTGGGCCGCTCCGGCCCGTCGGGTCACTCGGGTTCTTCGGGTCGCCCGGGTCGCCCGGTGCGACCGGCGCGGCTGGCCCTGATCCTGGTGGCCGGCGCCGCGTTCGTGGCGGGATGTTCGAACGGGCCGGCCCCCAAGGCGGCCCCGAAGTCGGCGCCCACCACCACCTCGACCACGGGCGTTCCCGACACCGGCGCCGGCCTGTGGTCCAAGGCGGTGCCCTTGGCGCCCCACGCCGACCTTTCCGTGGTGTCGTGTGGGGTGGTCGGCCTCTGCCTGGCCGCATCGACGACCGGCCAGTCCTACAAGATGGCCAACGGTACGGTCAGCGCCATCGGCCCGGTCGGGAGCGCGCCGTCGCCCCAGGGGGCGTCCTACCTCACATGTACGGCCGCGGCCTTTTGTGTCGCCGTGCCCAATCTGAACCAGGTCGTCCAGTACGACGGCACCGCCTGGACGGCCCCGGTCACCATCGAAGCGGCCATGGGGTTCGAGTCGGTGGCCTGCGTCGGCACGACCTGGTGCGTCACCATTGACGGCGAGGGGAATTCGTTCGTCTACGACGGCGGAAGCTGGTCGGGCAATGTCGGGGCATGGGGCGCGGCCAACCAGATCTCGTGCGTCAGTCCGTCCTTCTGCGTGGCCGTCGAGGGCGGGACGTCGGTCTGGAACGGAAGTTCATGGACCCAACCCGGCAACAACGACGACCAGGGGCAGCTCAATTCCGTGTCCTGCGCCAGCGTCTCCTTCTGCATGGCCGTCGACAGCGCGGGCTACGCGTCTGACGTGGAACGGGACGGCCTTCAGTGCGCCGGCTCTGGTGGCGGCCGAGCCTGCCCTGGCCGGCACCGATGCGTCGGGTCTCACCGGTGTCTCGTGCCCCACGCCCACCTTCTGCCGGGCCGTCGACTCCATCGGACGTGTGTTCGGCTTCGACGGCACCACCTGGTCCAAGGGCACACTCATCGACAATGGGCATGCACTCAGCAGCGTCAGCTGCCCTTCGGTGTCCTACTGCGTCGCCGTGGACCGGAGTGGCGATGCCTTCGTGTCGGCCCCGGCCACCGGGGCGCCGAACTCGTAGCGCACCAACTCGGCGATGGCCCGGTACCCGAGCGGCCTCCAGGTGTGCGCCGGCGTGGCGCAACGTCGGCCGCGTTGAAGAAGAGCCCGACGCGGTAGCTCACCGAGCCTTACCAGGGCGCCAGTTCGGGGGCGGGACCACGACCGAGGATCCAGGCCAGCAGCGCGGCCGGATCGGTGCGGGTGGACAACCGGGCCAACTCCTGCGGCAACCAGGCCTCGACCAGATCGGGCGGTAGGGGGACCGGCCCGGGGTGGAGCCCGAGATCACCCCGGTGGACCGCCACCTCGCGCCAGCGGGAGAAGACGGCGTCCCGTGACGACTCCTCCACCCCGCGTGCGGTGCGAGAACGGCCGTCCCAGGCCGAAAGGGGGAGGCCGGCCATGACCTGGTCCACGGCCGTCGCGCTGGAGGCAACGTCGGCCACCAACTCGACCGCGGGTCGCTGCGCCCCGGCCTCGATGTCGGCGGCGCGGCCGTTCGGTCCGCCGGCGTACTGGTCCAGCACCTCGCCCCGCGCCGCGCCCTCGAGGCGCCGAACCACGCTGTCGGCGTTGCGGGCCAGGTGGGTGAGGAGGTGGCCCACGGTCCAGCCGGGCAGCGCGCACGCACCGCGCGCCTCGTGGTCGGTCAGGCCGTCGATGTCGGCCAGGAGGGCGGCATGGGAAGCGACGCAGCCGGCTATCCACCCGCTCGGCGCCCCCCCGCTCATGAAGCGGGGATCACCGATTGCGAGTCGAGCATGTCGGCCATGACGGCGCGGATGAACTCGTCGGCCTCTTCGGTCATGCCGCCGGCCACCCCGCCGTAGATCGCCCCGGACTTGGCTGCCTCGGAGGCGTGCTCCGTGGCGTAGGCCACGGCGTCGTTCAGGTCGGCGGCGAAGGTGTCGGCCACGCCCGACTGGGTCTGCGGCCGGGTCACCGCCATGTGCAACGCGTTGGGGTACTGCTGGCCGTTGAAGCGCCAGCCCCTGGTCCGCATGAAGTCGTTGATGTGGTACACGTCGAACACGTCTGAGGTGAAGGAGAAGAGGAAGGTGGGATGGCCCATCATCTTGAGTTCGGGGTGCTGGCGCACGGCATCCTGCATGGCGAATGAGGTCTCGAAGATCTGTCTGGCGTAGTTCAGGTACCCGGCGTGCCCGATCTGCACCATGGCCGCCCAGGTGGCGGCGATGATGCCGCCCGAACGCGAGCCGTCCATGCCGGGCGAGGTGTACTTCCCGCCGCTCCAATCGGTCAGGTAGAAGTACTGGGAGTTGCGCAGCTCCTTGGTCCGGAAGCTGACCACCGACGACCCCTTGAAGGCGTAGCCGTACTTGTGCGTGTCGGCCGATATGGAGGTCACACCCGGTAGCCGGTAGTCGAAGACCGGAATGTCGTAGCCGAGCTCCTGACCGAAGGGGAGGATGAGGCCGCCGAGGCAGCCGTCGACGTGGAGACCGGTCCCGCGCTCGAGGGCCAGGTCACTGAGCTCACCGATGGGATCCACCGTGCCGTAGCCGTAGTTGCAGGCCGATCCGATCAGGGCGACGGTCTGGTCGTCGGTGTGGTCGCGCACCCAGTCCAGGTCCACCTGGGTGGTGTCAGGGTGGACCGGGGCCTTGCGCAGCTCCACGCCGAACAGATGGCAGGCCTTGTCGAAGGCGGGGTGGGCCGTCTCGGGTTTGACGATGTTGGGGCGCGTGATGCCCCGGGTCTGGGCCGCATGCTCCCGATAGGCCAAGATGGCGTGGGCGATACTGCCGGTCCCGCCACTGGTGACCAGCCCGGAGGGGTCGTCCCCGCTGGCTCCCGCCGCCTCGCCGTGGTGCAGGTCGAGGACCATCGAGATGATCTCCGCCTCGAACTTGGTGGCACTCGGACAGATGTCACGCTGCAGCACGTTCACATGGGCGAACAGACCGAAGGCCTCGTTCATGAAGGAGTAGTGCTCGTGGTCGCCGCAGTACATGGTGCCCGAGACCTTGCCGCCCTCCCAGAAGACGTCCTCCTCCTTCGCCATGGTGTGCAGTTGGGAGAGCACCTCGTCGCGGCCCAGGCCGATCTCGGGCAGGCGGCGGTGGATCTCGAACCGGTCGGAGTAGGGGTAGGTGCTCGGGCTCATGGTGCTGCTCCTCGTTCCTTGTTCGTTCAGGCGTTGGTTGGTCAGGGGTTGGTCGTCGTTCAGGCGTTCGGCTGGTCTCCGGCCACGGCGGGCGGGGGTCGGTCATGACGCTCGGGCCCGGAGGTGAATCTCGGGTCCTTGTCGTTGGCGAAGCGGTCGGCGTAGGTGCCGGCATCGAGGAAGCGAACGCCGGGAATGTGCTCGATCTCGAGGACGAACAGCAACACGGCCGCGAGGAAGAGACCGAGGAAGACATGGTTGTAGCCGATGACGATGCCGATGCCGATGCCGACGGCGACGGCGAAGACGGTGGCGGCCGTGGTCAGCCCGTGCACCTTGTTGCCGGATGTGAAGACCATCCCGGCCCCGATGAAGCCGAGGCCGGTGAGGATCCCGGCCACGGCTTGGGGCGATGCCACCCCGGCCACCGCCGTCACGGCGGTGGCCGCACCGCCGATCAGGACGAAGGTCCGGTCCCCGAACGGAGAACCTCGCAGCCGGCGCTCGAACCCGAAGACGAAAGCCACCGCGCATCCGATGGCGACCCGGGCGAAGAGGTGCAGGTCGGTGTGGAACACACGGTGATTATCGCAGGGCCAGCTCGGCCCGCACCGGCCGATGGTCAGAGCCGCCGTTGGGCCGCACCTCGCCACGCACGATCTCGATGGCGCCCCGGACCAGAATGTGGTCGATCTGGCTGTGGGGTTTCCCGGCCGGCCAGGTCGGACCCTTGACGGCTCGATGCCACTGGGGCAGGAAGACCCGCACCGGCGGCCCCCACAGGTTCATGTCCCCCAGCAGGACCGCATCGGGTCGGGCCTCGCCGGTGCGCAGACGCTTCTTCAGGGCGGCGTAGTGACGGTGCGAGCCGAATTGAAGGTGGGACATGTGGGTGCCGATCACCGAGATCTGGTGGTCGTCGACCGTGAGGTCGACCACCACGGCTGCCCGCCGGACCCGGTCCCGCCCGAGCTGGGGAAGGTGGAGTATGCGACTGTCGTCGACCGTGATGCCCCGGCGGACCAGTACGGCAATGCCCCAGCTGCCCGGCTCCGCCGCGGCGAAGCGGGGGGAGTCCGAGAGATGGGCGGAATAGGCCCGCTCGCTGTCGAAGAAGAGCGCGTTCCTGCCGGCCCGCAGGCCCTGGGGCGACATCCACTTGTCGGTGGCGTCGGGGTCGGGTCGGGCCCGCCGGCCTTCGGCCAATGCGCACGTGAACGCCTCGTACCCCAGGGCGGCGGCGATCTGCTCGGCTTGTCCGATCTCGTCGGCGGCGCCCGCTTCGCCGCTGGTCCAACTCTCCTCCAGCGCGATCACGTCGGTCCCCAGGTCCCGGCACACGGCAATGGTGTCGAACGGTCGGCCCCATCCGTCGACGCCGGCATGCAGGTTGAAATTGGCGACGGTCAGCACGATCCGGCCAGACCATAGGGCACCGGTACCATCGTGCGGGTGACGCACCAGGGGACGCACCGGGGGCCGAACGAGCTCGTCGAACGGCTCCGGCCCTTTACGACGACGATCTTCGCCGCCATGTCCGATCTGGCACTGGCCACCGCATCCCTCAACCTGGGCCAGGGCTTTCCCGACACCGATGGACCGCCCGAACTGGCGCAGGTCGCGGCCGAGGCCATCGTGGCCGGGCGCAACCAGTACCCGCCCAGCCAGGGTGTGCCCGAGCTCCGGGCCGCCATCGCGGCCCACCAGAGGTCGTGGTACGGGCTGACCTTCTCGCCCGAGGACGAGGTCATGGTCACCACCGGGGCCACCGAAGCCATTGCCGCCACCCTGCTGGCGCTCTGTGAGTCCGGCGACGAGGTGGTGATGTTCGAGCCGTCCTATGACTCCTACGCCGCCTGCGCCGCCATGGCCGGCGCCGGCGTGCGGTTGGTCCGCCTCCATCCGCCGGGCTGGTCGTTCGACCCGGCCGAGCTGGCTGCCGCGATCGGCCCGCGGACCCGGATGATCCT
Organism: uncultured Acidimicrobiaceae bacterium; assembly: GCA_963743785.1. Lineage (GTDB taxonomy): Bacteria > Actinomycetota > Acidimicrobiia > Acidimicrobiales > RAAP-2 > Bog-473. Next base: position 71,152 of record CAVURD010000006.1, read on the forward strand.
CCTCAACACCCCGCACAATCCGACGGGCAAGGTCTTCGGTCCCGACGAACTGGGGCTGATCGCCCAACTCTGCCGCGACCATGACATCCTGGCCGTGACCGACGAGGTCTACGAGCACCTCATCTTCGAGGGCACCCACATCCCGTTGGCCACCCTCCCTGGCATGGCGGAACGGACCGTGTCCATCTCCTCGGGCGGCAAGACCTTCTCCTTCACGGGGTGGAAGGTGGGGTGGGTTACGGCCCCGGCGCCGCTGCTGGCCGCGGTGCGGGCCGTCAAGCAGTTCCTGACCTACACGTCGGGAGCCCCGTTCCAGCTGGCCATCGCCCGCGGCTTGTCGGCCGAGCCGGAGCGGATCAAGGCGCTCGGGGCCGAGCTGCAGGCCAAGCGCGACCTGTTCTGCGACGGGTTGGTTACCCTCGGGCTCACCGTGTACCGACCTGCGGCCACCTACTTCGCCACCACCGACATCGCCGGGTTCGCCCCGGGCCTGAGCGCCCACGACTTCTGCCGGGCCCTGCCCGAACGGTGCGGGGTGGTGGCCATCCCCAGCTCGGTGTTCTACGGGTCCGGCCGGCCGGCGGTCGCCGGCTCGGAGAATGCCGGCCGTACCTTGGTCCGTTGGGCCTTCTGCAAGCGGGACGAGGTTCTCCACGAAGCGTTGCGCCGTCTCGAATCGTGGACCCCGTCCACATGACCTCGATCAGTTGGGTCGATGCCTTCACCGACCGGGCCTTCAGCGGCAACCCGGCCGCGGTGTGCCTCCTGGGCACCGACGGAGGGGCAGGGGCGCCCATGTCCGAGGACCGCATGCAGTCCCTCGCCCACGAACTGGGGATCTCGGAGACGGCGTTCGTCACTCAGGTGGTCGGGCCGGGCGGCGAAGGCGGCGGCACGACCACCGACACCTTTGCCCTGCGCTGGTTCTCGCCGAGCGTCGAGATCGACCTCTGCGGCCACGCCACCCTGGCTTCGGCCCACGTCCTGCGACAACGCGGCGTGGTCGACGGCACGGCACCGCTCACCTTCCATACGCGTAGCGGACCACTCGTCGCCGCCTTCGAGGGGAACCGTATCGACCTCGACTTCCCGACCGCTCCGATGACGACGGCGCCGCTGCCCGACGCCCTGGCCGGGGAGTGGGACGACGGCGCCGTCGTGACGACCGGCACCACCGATTTCTTCCGAGTCGTGGTCTTGTCCAGCGAGGCGGCCGTGCGCCACTACCGCCCCGATCTGTCGGCCATTGCGGCCGTGGACGCCCGGGCCGTGCTGATCACCGCCGCCGCCGACCCCGGCTCGGAGGCCGACTACGTCCTTCGGGTCTTCGGGCCCAACGTCGGGATCGACGAGGATCCGGCCACCGGATCGGCCCAGTGCACGGCCGGCCCCTACTGGTCTGCCGCCCTGGGCCGGTCCGACCTGGTGGCCCGTCAGCTCTCGGGCCGGGGCGCGGTGCTCTACGTCCGCCCCGCCGGGGACCGTGTCCACATTGCCGGGAACGCCGTGACCGTCTTGGCCGGTGACCTGTGTTAGTGATGGCACCGTGGACGACCCGACCAGTGACCTGCGGGATCTCGTGAGGAGCCACCGGCCCGCGTCGCCCCGGGAGACCGAGGCGAAGCAGCGCATGCTGGTCGAGCTCGACCGGCTGCCCGATCCCACCAATGAGCACGCCGACCCGACCCATTTCACCGCGTCGGCCCTGGTGGTGGGCGCCCGCGGCACGGTCCTCCACCTCCACAAGCGCCTCGGTCGCTGGATGCAGCCCGGAGGGCACATCGACGCCGGTGAGGCCCCACCCTCCGCCGCTCGCCGCGAAGCGGAGGAGGAGCTGGGCCTGGAGGTCAGGCACCCCGAGGAAGGGCCGCGGTTGCTGCACCTCGACGTCCACGAGGCGGCGCTCGGCCACACCCATCTGGACCTGCGCTACCTCCTGATCGGGTCCGACGCCGATCCGGCCCCACCCCCGGGCGAGAGTCCCGACGCCCGATGGTGCAGCTGGGACGAGGCCGCCGACCTGGCCGACGAGGCGTTGGCCCCGGCGCTGCCGATCGCCCGGGGCGCGTGGGAAGCCCTGTCCAAAGTCGGTCCCGGGTGAGCGGCGCGCTGGACCAGCTCCTGGTCGTCCAGGACCTCGACACGGCGATCACCCAGCTCCAACACAGGCGCGCTGCCCTGCCCGAGCGGTCCGGGTTGACCGGCCTCGAGGTTGAGCTGGCCGGCTACGCGGCGGAGAAGGTCGCCCTCATGGGCCGCCGGGCCGAGTTGATGGCCACCCAGAAGGACCTCGAAGGACAGATCGCCGTGGTGACCGAGCGGCGGACCGGGATCGAGCAGCGGATGTACGCCGCCCGGGGCTCCTCCACCCGCGACCTGCAAGCCATGGACGAGGAGGTCCGACACCTGACCGAGCGCCAGAGTCAGCTCGAAGAGCTCGAGTTGGTGGCCATGGTCGACCAGGAACCGATCGACGCCGAGCTGGCCCAACTCTCCCAGCGGAGCACGCCGATCGAAGAACGGGTCGCCGTGCTGCGGGCCGAAGTGGAGGACTCGAAGGCCGAGATCGACCAGGAGCTGGCCCAAGCGATACCCGCCCGGGCCAGCGCGGCGGCCGAGCTTCCCCCGGCCCTGGCCGACCGCTACGAGAAGCTGCGGACGCGCATGAGGGGTGTCGCGGTGGCGCGCCTCATCGGCCACCGCTGCGACGGGTGCCATCAGGAGCTGTCCGCCGTCGAAGTGGAACGGATCCGCGCCATGCCCGCCGACACGGTTGTCACCTGCGACCTGTGCGGGCGCATCCTGGTCCCCGTCTGAGGTGCTGGTTCTCGTCCGACACGGCGAGTCGACCGCCAACGCGGCGGGCCTGTTGCTCGGGCGCACCGATGTGCAACTGACCGAGAAGGGGCGCACCCAGGCGGCGTCGGTTCGCGCGCTCCTCCACCTGCCCGTCCACTCGTTGCGTTCCAGCCCACTGGCCCGGGCCCGATCCACCGCCGCCCTCCTCGACCTCGACCTCCCCACGGAGATTGACGATCGTTGGATCGAGGTCGACTACGGCGAGTTCGAAGGCCAGCCGCTTTCCGACGTTCCGGCTGCGGTGTGGCAGGAATGGCGGGCCGATCCGGGCTTCCGACCCGCCGGGGGCGAGAGCCTGGTCGAGGTCGACGCCCGCATCGCCGCGGCCTGCGACGAGCTCTTCGCCACCAGCGGAATGGGGGCCCGGTCGGCCGACGGCGACGTAGTGGTGGTGAGCCACGTCACGCCGATCAAGGCGGCGGTGGCCTGGGCACTCGGCGCCGGAGCGGGGTTGTCGTGGCGGCTCCACCTCCACACGGCCTCGGTCACCCGCATCGGCTGGGGCAATGGCGGCCCGGTCCTCGAGAGCTTCAACGAATTGACGTCCGACCGGGTCAACGCGGCACAATCACCTCGTGCCTGACGTTCCCCCCACTCTGGCCGACCTCCGACCAAGCGCCGAATCCGAAGAGTCCCCGGTCCACCGGCGAACCATCGACGTGCAGGTGTTCGAGCGTGACGGCTTTCACGTGGTCATCGGTACCCTCCACGACCAACGGCCGTGGGCCACGGGAGACCTGGGGCCTCGGGATCTCCATCACATGGAGTTGGGCATCGTGGTCCGGCGGGCCGATCTCGTCATTGTCGATGCGCGGGCAGCCATGGGCACCTTTCCCCACGCCGAGTGCCCGAGCATCGAGCGTGCCTTCGGCGACCTGGTGGGACTGTCGGTGTCCCGCGGCTACACCAACGCCGTCCAGACCCGCTTCGGTCGGGAGCGGGGCTGCAGCCATATTGAATTCCTGGCCCGCGCCCTGGGCCCCGTGGTGATTCAGGCCATCACCTCATCGGCCGCCATGCGTCTGGAGTTGGGTGACGGCGAGCAGACCATCGGCGGCGACGGCGCGCTGGGGTGGTTGACCAACACCTGTCATATCTGGGCCGAGGACGGCGTCGGCCCGCAGAAAGTGGCCACCGGCTGGCGCCCCGGTGTCGCCGAGTACCCGGCGCCGTCGCTGGTCGAGATCCGACGGCGCCAGGAGCACGCGACGTAGATCCGGGGGTCTCACGTCAGCGATGGGTAGCCTGACCGCGGGGATCCCCGGTGGCGCTCATCCGCCGTTGAGGAACGACCTGAATGGGGGGATGGATGAGGACGAGGGTCGGGGAGCGTCACCGCGTGGTGGTCGTGGTGGTCGTGGTCGAGGGCTGGGACGAGGCGCGGTGATCGCCTCGATGGTGGTCTTGGCCAGCGGTGTGCCGGCCGCGGCCACGGCCGCCTCGACGTCGGCTGCGGGCCATGTGTTGCTTGTCGGCACCTTCCAGGGCAAGGCCGGTCAGTTCAAGAGCATCCAGGCCGCCGTCAACGCGGCCCACGCGGGCGACTGGATTCTGGTGGCCCCGGGCGACTACCACGAGGCGGACGACCTGTCGACGGGGTCGAGCCGCGCCTCCGCCCCGGGTGACCACGCCGGCGTGGTGGTGAGCACTTCTGGCCTTCACATCCGCGGCATGAACCGTAACTCGGTGATTGTCGACGGGACCAAGGCCGGTGCACCCACCCCGTGCAGCCCGGCGTCCTCGTGGCAGAGCTTCGGGCGCAAGGTGGGCGGGAAGGCCCAAGGGCGGAACGGGATCGTGGTGTGGAAGGCCAACAATGTCAGCATCGAGAACCTCACGGCGTGCAACTTCCTGGGCGGTGCCGGGGACTCGGGCAACGAAATCTGGTGGAACGGTGGGGACGGGTCGGGCCGGATCGGTCTCGCCGGGTACCAGGGCAGCTACCTGACCGCCACCTCGACATTCTTCAGCGATGAGAAGACGGCGGCGCAGTACGGCATCTTCTCCTCCAACGCCGGCGGGCCGGCATCGTGGAACCAGATCTACGCCAGCAACATGAACGACTCGGGCATGTATGTGGGCGCCTGCCACCAGGTGTGCAATGTCACCATCAACGAGGCCTGGATGGAGAACAGCGCTCTGGGTTACTCCGGCACCAACTCGGGCGGGGCCGTCGTCATCGAGAACTCGCAGTTCGATCACAACGAAGACGGCGTGGACACCAACACCCAGATCGGGGGCGACCCGACGGCACCGCAGGACGGCAACTGTCCGGGCCACGCCATCAGCCCGATCACCCACACCCGCTCGTGCTGGGTGTTCATGCACAACAACGTGCACGACAACGACAATCCGAACGCCCCAGAAGCGGGTTCGGCGGCGGCCGGGCCGATCGGTACCGGCATGACCGTCTCGGGTGCCCGCAACGACACCGTGATGGACAACACGTTCTCCAACAACGGGGCCTGGGGCACGCTCTTCGTGCCCTATCCCGACTCGAGCAAGCCGGTCCTCGGACAAACGTGCAAGGGGACAGGAGGCTTCTCGATGAAGGGCTTCGGCTGTGTCTACGAGACCGAAGGGGATGCCCTCCTGGGCAATACCTACGTGAATGACGGATATTTCGGCAATCCCAGCAACTCGGACTTCGGTCAGATCTTGCTCAACACCGGCCTCCCGAGCAACTGCTTCGCCGGAAACACTGCGCCTAGTGGCAGTGCGCCGGCCAACTTGGAGCAGGTCCAACCCACCTGCGGCGTGACGACCACCAGCACCAACGCCGACAGCGACCTCTTGGGCCAGGTGCTGTGCGACACCGGCTTCGGCTCGTGCCCGGCCGGAGCGATGTACCCCAAGGCGACCGGTGTGGCCCTGATCCCCCTGCCTGCTGGACTCCCGACCATGCCGAACCCGTGTCACGGGGTCCCGGCCAACCCTTGGTGTCCCGTCGGAACAGGGAGTTCCGGCGGCTCTGGCAGCTCGGCCCTGCGGAGCCAACCTGGCGCAATGTCAGGGACGCCGGGCGTGACGGCCGCCGCTCTGGATCTGGCTCGGGGCGGTCCGAGCCGCTCACGTCAACCCGCCTGAGACATCGGAACGAACTCGACGCGCGGGTCAGATCGCGGAATGGTCGGGTGGTCGCTCGACCCGCAGACGGCTCGCCCGTCGGTGCGTATGCGGCAGCCTCATTTCAGTGACGCGCATCGGGATGCGCGCATCACCCCACGCGCCTCGAGAGGTCCTGCCCACAGTGCGACGTTTATCTAAACCGAAACGGGGAAATTATTGGAGGTAAGTGTTATCAGCGCAGATGCTGATCAATCTAAAGGACGGTGTGATGAGACAACGATATGTCGATGCACCAGTGGAAGAAGGGTACGTGGACGAGGCGCCGACGACGTCGCGGGTAGTGGAGCGCGCCGCCTGGAGCCCGGCCCAGATCATCGGCTTGGCCGGTGGAGTCGTGTTGATCGTCATCGGCGCTATCGCCCTGTCGCGGACAGGGACGGACTTCTCGAACATTCCCGCCACGCATGCCGCGGTGGCTGGCTTTGGGTTCACCTGCCTCTCGGCGGCCGTACAGCTCGCCGGTGGATTGTTGCTGCTGGGCGCATCGGCCTTTCCAGCCTCGGCCAAGTCGGCCATGGCCTTTCTGGGCGTGCTGCTGATCGCCTGGGGCATTGTCATCGTGGCTGACGTCACCCGGCTGTTCACGATGTGGGGCTACACCAAGAACACCGGGGTCTTCTACATCATCGTCGGCGGTGTGTTGCTGGTGGCGGCGGCCGTCTCCCCGATCTTCCTGTCGAGTCGGCGAGAGGTCAGTCGCCGCCCGGCCTTGCGCTGACGCCAGATCCAGGTTCGACCCCCATCTCCACGGCCCCGGGGTCAGGTACGGCCCTCCGAGCGAGGGGTACGGGTCGGGCTCGGGGCATGGAAGGCAACCACGCGATCCGCGGCGGGAGCCAGCAGCAGCCCCCCACCGACGCTCGGTGTCGGAAAGTGGTTGGCTGGCGCGCCGATCGAGGCCTGCTGACGCACCGCACCCGAAGCGCGGTCAAGGCCATACAGCTTGCCGTTCTGCCCGATGGTCCAGATGAGACCGGCGGCGACGATAGGCGGGCCGCCTCCCTGCGGTGAACTCCACAGGATCCGGAGCGCCGCGGGGTCGGCCGTGACCTGTACGGCCTCGGTACCGCTCAGGCACGGCAGGTAGACCACATCGCCCACCACGGCATCCCCTCCATCGATGTCGCCGCCGCACGGCGATCCGAGGCTGGCCTCTTCGCCGCCGATGCCACCGAGGTGGGCGCCGTTCAGCAGATAGAGCACCCGCGACTTTCCGGCCACGAGCACCTGGCCGTCGGCCAGCAACGCCGGCGCGGTGGATAGGTCCTGGTCTTGGGCATTGTCCTGAGCCCACGTGGTCGGAGCGAAAAATTGCACGAGCCGGAGGGAGGACGAGAGCTCGAGGGCCGAATCGCTATCGTCGTAGGGCTGGCCGGCCGAGTGGACCGAGCCGTTCCCGGCACTGACCCAGAGGTTGCCGTTGCGGTCGACCGCGGGTGCGGCTCCCCCCATCCAGATTGCCCCCTGACTTTCACCAGTCGCCGCGTCGACGGTGAAGTACGTCGGCGTCGCGCCGGACTCCTTGACGGCGACCACGGTGCCCCGGTACGTGCCGCAGTCGCCATAGTTGCCACCCATGGCGAACACCACCTGATGGGCATCGAGCGTCAACCCCGTGCGCTGCAGCAACGCCGCCGAGTCGGCCCCGGGCGGATCGACGTTCTCGCTCAACTCGGTGGCACCCGAGCTCAGGCTGAGACCGACCAGCTTGTGCACCGGGTGTCCGTTCGCCAGCTCGTCGGCCACGACGAAGAGCTCGTTCCTCGATTGGTCGATCACCGGTGTCCCGGTGATCCCGACGGTGGGCGAAATGTCCCCGCAGGGAAGGACCGACGCGGGCACGGGTGGGCCGACGTGCGTCGACCAGATCACGCGGCCGGTGGACGTCGACAAGGCATAGACCGTGTCATTCTCTGTCGCCACGAAGACGTCACCAGATGACACGAGAGGCTCGCCGTAGAGCTGCCCATCGAGCATGGGCGATGTCCACGCGGCGGCGGAGGTGTCGACGGTGCCGACCGCTCCCGATGCGCCGGAACCGGCGGCGTCACCGTGATACACGGTCCAGGATCCAGAATGACCCGACGCGTTCGCGGCTCTTGCCGCGACGGGAACGGCGTAGGTCATCACGAGCGTCACCGAGCTTCCCGCCATCAGGCCGACGGCCAGCAGACGGGTGAGACGCGGCCCGGCGCGTCGCCCGTTTCTCATTCCGTATCGATGGTGCGGCCGATTCGCCCCTGCTTCACGGCGCAGAGGCTATCGACCATCATTGGCCCGAAGGCCGCGCCGACCCTTGCCAACCCGAGTTGACCTCCGCCCTCAGGAGCCGACCGATGCCGCCGTCAAGCCGCCGCGGCTCCTTCCCACTGGATCAGTCAACGATCCGGCCCGCGTCCATGCTGATGGTGCGCTGGCACTTGTCCGCCTCGGCCGCCCGATGTGTAATCAACAGGACACTGCGCCCCGCGGCGGCGGCCAACACATCGTCCGTCAGCTGATCGGCTTGCCGGGTGTCGAGACCTGCGGTCGGCTCATCGAGGAGGAGGATCGGACCACCGGCGAGGAGCGCCCGGGCCACGGCGAGCCGTCGCCTCTCGCCCCCGGAGATGGAGACGCCGTCCTCACCGACTGGTGTCTCCAGGCCGGCCGGGAGGGCGGCCACCCAGGCGCCGAGTTGGGCCGCGTCGAGAACGGTTGCGATCTCGGCGTCGCTGGCGTCGGGTCGTCCCAGGGTGACGTTGGACCTTAGGGTGCCGGCGAACATCTGGGCCCGTTGGTCGACCAGTGCGCAGGCCGACCGTACGTCGGACTGGGTCAGCTCGTCACTCGGGATGTCGCCCAGCCGGAGGGTGCCGCTCTCCAAGGGCCAGAAGCGCAAGAGCGCGTTGACCAGACTGGACTTGCCCGCTCCGCTCGAACCGGTGACGGCCAGTCGCTCGCCGGGCGCGACGCGCACACTGACCTCGTCGAGCGCCAGGGGCAGCTCGGGCGCATAGCGCAGAGACGCCCGGGCAAACGACAGATCGGGGACCCTCTCGGGCAGTGAACGGACCACCACCGGATCGCTGACCGGAATCGGAACGGCTTCGAGAGCGAGGAGCCGACGGGCGGCCGCCCGTACGGCCAGGGCGCGGGACGCGGCCAGGGTGATGCCGGGCACGGGTTCGAACGTACCCAGGGCGGCCAGGGGCAGGACGGCCACCATCACAGGGTTGAGGTGGTGGCTATGCACGGCCAACACGGCTACCGCCAGGACGGCCGTCACCGCTGCCCCCAGGCAGAGCTGGGTCGTCAAGGAGGCCAGGGCGGCCGCTCTGTTCCGGCGCCGAGCCAGCGCTTCTGATTCCCGGCCCATCTCGTCGACCCGGTCGAGCGCGGCGGCGTCGGCGCCGAAGGCCAGCAGCTCGGGCGCGCCGTGAATGATGTCGACCACGTGCGCCGAGATCTCACCCGAGAGGGCCGTGTCCTCCTCGTCTGGCGCGCCGCGCCAGACCAGAGCCGGAGGGACCGTGCACGCCACCAGCAGCGGAACGCCCAGGGCGATCGCGGCGAGTGGCAGGGACAGACCGACGACGACCAGACCCAATGTGGCGGCGCCGGCGGCCACCCCCAGGGGCAGCATGGTGCGGAGGTACAGGTCCTGCAGGGTGTCGACGTCGTCAATGGCCCGGCTCAAGAGGTCACCGCTCCGCCAACCGACCAGCGCCGCCGGGACGCGCGGGGTGAGGCAGTCGTACAGCCAGACGCGCCAGTGGGCCAGCGTGCGCAAGGCGGCGTCATGGCCGATCAGGCGCTCGGCGTAGCGGAGTGGTCCGCGCAAGAACGCCAGGACCTCCACCGCAGCCAGGATGCCGACCAGCGCGCCGAGTCCGGGGTGGAGGGCGGCCCGCCCGACGACGTAGCCGGAACCGGCCAGGAGCCCGATGGTGGCCGCGGCCGACGCCAGGCCCAGCAGCCCGGCCAGGGCCAACCGTCCGTACGGGGTGCCCGGCGCGTGCGCCACGCGCCGCAGGGGCTTCACGAGGCGGCCACCGTCGGGTGGGCGTCGTGGAGCTGAACGACGGCATCGAAGTGGGGGAGCAGAACGGGCTCATGGGCGACCACGATGACGGTTCGGCCCGACAGGAACGGCTCGATGGCGGGCGCCATCCGGGCGGCGGTGGATGGATCGAGTGAGGCGGTGGGCTCATCGAGCAAGAGGATGGGTGCGGTGCGGAGAAGGGCACGAGCCAGGGCCAGCCGTTGGCGCTCGCCCGCGCTGAGTGCGAGGCCGTCATGACCCAACCCGGTGGCCAGCGAGTGGGGCAGATGGGCCACCAATTGGTCGAGGCCCACGGCGCCGAGCACGTCGTGCAGCTCCCCATCGGTGGCCTCGGGTGCACCGAGACGCAGGTTCTCGGCTATCGAGGCCGTGAAGAGGTGCGGCCGCTGCGGCACCCACGAGAAGTACGTCCGCCACGCCGCGATGGGGCAGTCGGAGGACGTGACCCGATCGGCCGACATGGTGCCGGACGAGGGTTCAGTGAATCCGAGGAGCGCGCCCACGACAGTCGATTTGCCGGCGCCCGAGGGCCCGACCAGAGCGACACGGTGACCGGGCGGTACCTGGAGCGAGAAGTCGTCGACGGCGGGCGTGGTGCGGCCGTCGTACTCGACGCGCAGCCGGTCGATGCGCAGGGCCACCGCCCGGGTGGCCCCCGCCGGGCCGGCCGCCTCCGACACCATGGTCGGCGTGGGTGGTGTTGGCAGGTCGAGTACTTCGAGTACCCGGGCCGCGGCGGCCTGACCTTCGGTGCTGGCATGGAATTCGGCGCCGGCCCGACGCAGCGGGATAAAGATCTCCGGAGCGACCAGGAGCACGGCCATGGCGGTCTGCAGGCTGAGCTCGCCCCACAACAGCTTGAGGCCGAGGACCATGGCCACGAAGCCGACGCCGAACCCGGCGATCATGTCCATGGCCAACGCGGAGAGGAAGGCCACGCGCAAGGTGCGCATGGTGGCCACCCGCACTCCTTCGGCCGATTCGGCCACCTCTCGTCGACCGTGTCCCTCTCGTCCGAAGGCGCGCAGGGTCGGCAGTCCTTCGATTAACTGGAGGAAACGGCCGGCCAGCGATCCCAGGCGGCGCCACTGCCGTTCGGTGCGACGGGTCGCTTCCCGCCCGAAGTAGATCATGGTGATCGGCACGGCGACGACCAGCGCCACCACAACGAGCAGGGCGAGCCAATTCTGGGTGGCCACCCAGACCAGGAGCACGATCGGCACCACGGCCGCCATGGCGGCTTGGGGGACGTAGCGCTGCGAAGTAGGTGTGGAGTGAGCGCAGCCCCCTGGTCGCGGTGAGCGAGAGCTCACCGGGTCGCTCCCCGGCAAGCCAGCTGGGCCCGAGGGAGAGTGTGTGGCCCAGCAACTGCCGGCGGAGGGTGCGGGCCACCGATTCGGCCGTCCGATGGGCCGACGCTTCTCCCACAAAGGCCAGGAGGCCCCGAGCGACCACGGCCAGGACGACGGCGATGAGATCGGGTCGCACGGCGCCCAACGGGACATGGTGGAGGAGTGATCGATCAATGGCGGTGGCCATGGCCGTGGCCTGCACGATGATGGCGACTGCGGTCAGGGCGCCAATGACCAGGGCGACGACGCTGGCCCGACGCACCGACGGGACGCGGGCGGCCAGTTCGGGCTGCACGAGGCTGGGGCGGGACCGGGGGCCGGGTGGAGTGGGGGTGGTCGTGGGCATAGAGGTGGTCACGGGGTGAACATGGCGCCGTCGAGGTGGACCGTCTGTCCGATCAGTGAATCCCCCAGGGCGTGGCGGGCGAGCGTCTCATCCTCGCAGGCGGCAACCGTCTGGCTCCCGTCGCCCATCTCGGCCACGACGACCGTCCGATCCGGGCGCAGCGGATCGTCGGGGTCGTAGGTCACGGTGAAGGAAGCCACGGTGGCCGGTCCCCGGGCGGATTGGACGGTGGCGACGGGGACGGTGGCGGTTGCCGTGCTCGCCTCCTCGGCCAGGTCGCCCGTGAGGTATCGGTCATGGTTGGGCCACGGAGTGGCGGACCATACGGCCAGTCCCGGTTTGGACAACATGCCCGAGACCGTCGTGACGAGCCCCTGTTCGCCGGGCCGGGCCCGCAACAGGCCGATGACCGCCGCCATCGCTTGGAGGACGTAGTTGTTGAACGGGCCGCCGGCGAAGGTCATCCCGCCGGTGACGGTGGGCGTGCCGTCGCGATGGAGGCCGAGGGCACGTTGCTGCACCCGCACTGCAGCCGGAAAACACGAATAGACCTCGGCGATCGGCAGGTCGGCCAGTGGCGCTCCGAGACGCGCCGCGGCAGCCCTCCCCAGTACCTCCATGGCCGGCCAGGCGTATAGATCCCTGCGGGCCGTCAGCGTGATGGCATGTGAGGCGTGCAGGGCCACGTGGGGGAAGACCCAGCGATCGGTCGGGACCCCGGCGTCGCGGGCGCGCTCGGTTGAGCAGAACAGGATGGCAGCCGCCTGGTCGACCGTCCATTGGCTGGCGTGCCACCGGTTGTAGGGATAGGCCAGCGGCCGGTTCTTGGCGTCCGGACGGGCGATGTCCTCGGCGGAGCGGGCAGTGGGGAAGGCGGCGAGGTCGTTGCGCTGCGCCACGGCGTTGAAGCGAGCCCAGAGTCGGGCGATGTCGGCTGTATGCGCGGCTCGCTCCTGGTGCTCGTGAGCCGCCAGGGCATTTTCGATGAGGGCGTACTGCTGGACCACCGGCCACAGGGTGCCGGCGGCCGCTTCGATCGGTGCCATGAAATCGGGCGGGCGGGTGAGCGTAACGTCGGGCACGTCGCCTGGATCTTCATCGATCTCGACACCACCGAGGCGGGCGAAGGCCCGAGCTTCACCGCCGACGACCAGTACGACGTCCGCCCGTCCGGAGGCGATGGCGTCAAGGGCATCGTCGATGACCTCTTGTTGCGAAACGCCGATCTGGCAGAGGTAGGTGCGGGCGTTGTCGGCACCGATGCGCGATGCCACCAGGCGGGCTGGATTCGAAAGCGACCAGCTTCCTTGGGGGACGGCGATCCGGTGCACGGCCCGCAGGAGGGACGGAGCGCCGGCGTTCGAGGCCGCCTCCCGGCTGGCTTGGGTCATCAGCTCAATGGCGGGAGCACTGGACGACGCCGTCCCCACCCCGACCAGGACGGGGGCGTGAGGGTCGCCGCGGAGGCTCGGAGTAGGCACGACCGGCGATGCTACGGTCCGAAGATGGCCCAGAGCGATGTCACGGCATGGACTGCCGCCCTTGAGGGCTTCACCAAGGAGTCGTTCGAGGCCGACGGGAAGCGACGCGACATCTTCCGAATGGGCCACGGGCCGGCCGTCATCGTGATCAGTGAGATCCCGGGGATCACGCCGCTGGTGGCTGAATTCGGGCGCAAGGTGGCGGCGGCCGGATGCACCGCGGTGATGCCGAGCCTGTTCGGTGATCCGGGACGTCCGGCCACCGGGGCCTACGCAATCAAATCCATCGGCCCGGCCTGCATCTCGAGGGAATTCTCGGCCTTCGCCCTCAAGAGGACCAGCCCGGTCACCGTCTGGTTGCGCAAGCTGGCGGCGTCCGAGCACGAGCGGTGTGGTGGCCCCGGGGTGGGCGTGGTGGGGATGTGCTTCACCGGGGGCTTCGCGTTGGCCATGATGGTCGACGACATCGTCCTGGCTCCGGTGCTGAGCCAGCCCTCACTCCCATTTCCTCTCTCCAAGAAATTCAAGGCGGATGTCGGAATCTCGGACGCCGACATGACCCGGGTCAAGGAGCGGACGTCGTCCGGCACCTGTCTTCTGGGACTGCGATTTTCCAACGACCCCTTCTGCTTCGAGGCCCGCTTCGCCACCCTGAAGCGCGAGCTCGGGGACGCCTTTATCGCCGTGGAGATCGACTCGGCGCCGGGCAATCCCCACGGCCATCCCAAGCAGGCCCACTCGGTGCTGACCGAGCACCTCCAGGACCGGGAAGGCACACCGACCCGGGCCGCCCTCGACCAGACGCTGACCTTCTTCCGGGAGAAGCTGGGGGTGGGGTCAGGACCGGGCCCCCGTCCGGTGCAGTAGCTGGTTCACGCCGCCGGGCAGGCCGCTTCAGCCCGCCGGCGAGGTTGCCGGCACCGACACGATGGAGAAAGTACCGCCGAAGTGCGAGGGTCCGGCCAGTCCATTTCCGGTTCCGAGGGTGGCCGGGTTGAGAGGATTCCCGTTGCTCGGGTTCAACTGCGGCACCTCTTTGGAGTAGAGGTACAGCGGCTTCCCGTTAAAGGTGAGCTGCTTGGTGCCGTCGGACCGCGTGATCGTGCCGATGGAGCTCTTGGTGAGGCCGGCGGTGGCTTGGGGTGCTGCCGTGGTCAGCACCGGTGGCCAGTCAAGCGCGCAGGTTCCGGTGCAGCTGGTGTGGTTCTTGGCGTCCTTGCTGTAGGTGTATACCGTGATCGGCGTCGCTCCCATTCCCTGGAACATGGCGGCGGCCAGCACCGATTTTCCGCTCGGGAGTGTCTCGGTCGAGAGCGCAATCGGTCCCTCTACGGGCTGACCATTGGTGGATGAGACGAGGTACCAGAGTCCGTGCCACGGGGCCAGGGGGGCGACCGTGTCCATGAAGTTGACGCCGGTGAACTGGTGGGGTGCCTGGTCGAAGAGGTAGAGGAGCTTGCCGGCGTACGTGACCTGGTCACCTCCGATATCGGTGCGGTGGACGAGGCCGAGCAGAGACTTGTTCACGCCCGGCCCGGCGACGGGCTTGCCGGTGGTCGTCAGGGCCGGCCACTCAGCGCTCTTGTCGGTCTCGGGCCCCGTGCACGACAGCGGCATCCCCTGCACCGTTGCCACCGTCGTGGAGCACGCCGTCGCTGTGGGCCGGCTGAATTGGTAGAGCGTGTACCCAGTGAATTGGCCCGACCCGACCATGAGCACCTTGCCATAGGGACTGTTCACTTCCGAGATCATGGTTCCCGTGCTCGTGCTGGCGGCTCCCGCCGGCGACACGAGCACGATTCCCGTCAGTCCGAGAACCAGCGCCACCACCAGACAAGCGATCCGAATGGTCAATGTGATGCGGCCTTCGCCCTGACGGTCTGCGGAGGTCCCTAGGGAGTGCGGTGAAGTGTCCATGCAACCATTCACTCAGATTACGACCTCTTCGAACAGGGTGGAGCTACCCCGGTCGACGGTGGTGCCAACACACCGCCGACCGGTTGGTAGTGCTACTCACTTCTCATCCGTCGCGCCATGGTCAACGCGGTGAACGCGTTGCGGAGATTCCAGTCGACGATCGCTCGAGGTCGTGTAATGCCGTGCGTGCCGCACCGTCACCGCACATGCCATGCACCCCTCCACCCGGGGGCGTGGACGCCGAGCAGAGGTAGACACCCTTGATCCCGGTCCGATAGGGGTTCCACTGCGCAGTGGGCCGAAAGAGGGTTTGACGCAGCGTGGCCGCGCCAGCGCCGATGTCACCCCCGACGTAGCTCGGGTTGTGTACCTCGGCGTCCGCAGCGGTGGTGGTGACGCGGGCCAGAATGCGATCGCGAAACCCGGGGGCGAACCTCTCGATCTGTGACTCGATCTTCTCCCTCATGTCGACGTCCGATCCGTTGGGCACGTGACAGTAGGCCCAAAGGGTGTGCCGACCCTCCGGTGCCCGGGTCGGATCGATGACGCAGGGCTGCGTCACCAGACAGAACGGTTGATCGGCATGGCGACCAGCCGAGACATCCGCCTCGCTTCGGGCCACCTCCGCGATGGTGCCCCCGACATGCAGCGTCACCGCCTCACGGCATCGATCGGCTTGCCAGGGAACGGGTCCATCGAGGGCCCAGTCGACCTTGCAGACTCCCGGGCCGTAGCGGAAGCGCTCGAGACCCCGTCGGTACCGGGCCGGGAGTCGGTCACTGTCCATGCCCAACAATTGGCGCGGTGTGACATCGAGAACGGTCGCCCGGGCCGGGGGTAGGTCGTTCAACTCCCGTATCCACGTTCCGGTGATGACCTGGCCCCCGAGGGACTCGAGCTCAGAGGTGAGCGCGTCGACCACGCGGGCGCTGCCTCCCTCGACCACGGGCCAGCCGAGCGAGTGCGCCAGCATGGTGAACAGCAAGGCGAACGCCCCGGAGAGTGGCGCCGTGAAGGGCAACATGGCATGGGCAGCCGCTCCGGCCACGATCGCCTTGCCTTCGTCGGTTTCGAACCGGGCCGCCAAACGCTGCGCCGGAGTCAGCCCCTTGAGCCCGAAGAGAGCAGTGGCGACGGGGCTACTCGGGATGGACCGGAGGGGCGCCAGGAAGTTCGGCAGGATCCGATCGGCGTTGCGGACCAGAGATGAGAACATCCGCACGTAGGCCGAGGCATCTCGTCCGAGCGCGGCGGCCGTCTCTTTGACATCGCCCACGGTGGCGGCCGCTCGGCCTCCGTCGAGCGGATGGGCAAAGGCAATATGCGGCGTGAGGAGCTTGACGCCTCGAGCCTCCAGGTCGCAGTGCTGGAAGAACGGGGAGCCGTTGAGGAGCGGGTGGACGGCGGAGCAGACGTCATGGTGGAAGCCCGGCAAGGTCAGCGTGTCCGTGCGGCATCCCCCTCCTGCCGTCTCGGCGCCCTCGAAGACGTCGACCACCAGACCGGCACGGGCCATGGTCAACGCCGCGGCGAGGCCGTTCGGACCAGAACCCACAACGATCGCCTCGGCTTGTCTCACGTCTTCACACCTCGCGTCGAGCGGTGCGGATTGGTGCATTCCGTGGGGCGCTCGGAAGTGCGTACGGAAGTACGGTCGATACGGCCGCCTGAGCACACGATTGCGGGCGCCGGATCAGCGGCCCCTCCGCCAGATCCGCGCCGGTGGATCCGCACCCGCTCAGTTTCGCACGTCGTCTTCGCGCCGGTGCCCGTGGGAGAGCTCCTCTAGGTGAGATCGATCGAAGTGATCCGCCTCGATCATGGCCACCCGGCAGGCCGTGACGGCCACGTTGGACGAAGTACGGATCCCGCCTTCGAGGTGGGCTCTCTCCCCGAGAATGGCGCCCGGCCCGTATTCAGCCAGACGCTCCCCGTCCTTCTCGACCCGAACGACCCCGTCGAGGATCAGCAGTACCTCGGTGCCTTCCTCGCCCTGCGTGAAGAGGGAGGTGCCGGCGGGAAATTTCTTGAACTGACTCCGGCGGGCCCCCTGCATCATCTGGGCGGAGAGCGTCCGTTCCAGCGCCGATTCCACCGCCGTCACCAGAGCTTCCGATTCTTCATCTCCCCAGGGGGTGTGGCGCCCGAAGGATTTTTGATACCAGTCTTTGAAGTCAGTGAGCCCAGACTTGTGGGAGAGACGGTTGTCGGCGTCGTAGATCCAATGGCGCGGGAACCGACTGGCTCCCACCATCTCGTGCTTCGTGCGTCCATCGGCGTGGATGGTCAGGGCGAGGGTCGTCCAGACGAGTGGTGCCTGCCACTGGATGTACGGCTTGCGTCTCACGCGGCGAGGGGCGGGCATGCCTGTGCGGCCGCCCACCGTCTGCACGAAGCGCACCCAGCCCTTTCCATGCTCGGGCTCTCGTTGCAGGTCGGGGAGCTGGACGGCTTGGAATTTGTGACGGAGGCCAGCCAGGCTGACCGTGGTCGACCCCATCAGCCCTCCGCCCGAGTAGCCGGCCTTGCCGATCCGTCCCGATGCGTCGACCTCGATCCACGCTCGCAGCACGTTGGCGAAGCGAAAGCGGTCGGCTTCTCTCAGTTCCTCAAGATCGAGCCCTTCGGCCGGCGGGGGAGGGTCGTAGTGGGTCATTCCCGCGTCAAAGGCGATGCGCTGTGCGCTCTCCACGGCCTCTGAGGGAATCCAGGACAGCGAGGTGACCAATCCATCAAATCTGGTGACTTCGTCAAGGGGCATACTCCCAGCCTGATCCGATGGCGAGCCCCTGGCTAGTGTGGTGACAGGCATCGCCTAGTGTGACTACCACCACCAACGAACAGGAAGCCTGCCCCCTTCTCAATCAGGCCGGGCGGCCGCAAACTGGAAGCAATGGATCCATCTGAATCCGGCCCGCCCCCTATGGCACCGTCAGGCACGATCGATGTTCTGCTGGCGGACGACAACCTGATCGTCCGGGAAGGGGTGCGGGCACTGATCGAACGCCACGCCGATCTCCGTGTGGTCGGCGTGGCCGCCGACTACGACGAGGTCGTCCAGGGCGCGATCACCTGCGAGCCTCATGTGCTGGTCACCGACATTCGCATGCCCCCCTCGTTCAGCCGAGAGGGAATCGACGCGGCGAAGGAGGTGCGCAAGCGCCATCCCGGCACGGGGGTGATCATCCTGTCGCAGTACGACGACCCCGAATACGCCGTCTCGTTGCTCTCCGAGGGCTCGGCGGGGTACGGCTACCTGTTGAAGGACCATATCGCCGAGGGCGATCAGCTGGTCGATGCAATTCGGGCCGTCGCCACCGGCGGCACCGCCCTTGACCCGGCCATCGTCGAAGCGCTGGTCCGACCGGTGACGTCGCACGGCGGCCTTTCCCCGGCCGAGGAAGAGCTCTTGAGCATGGTGGCCGAGGGCAAGCCCATCAAGGCCATTGCTGCGGCTCGCCACCTGCCCGCCGAAGCTGTCGATGCCGAGGTCGAGGCGGTCTTCGTCAAGTTGGCCGAAGGCGTCTCGGCCGGAACCCAGGGCGCATTGCAGCGCTTGCGCTTATTGCACAAAGCCATCGTGGACCGGGAGGAGCAGGGCGAGACGCTGTCCCGGTTGCTTCCGGGCGGCCTGGCCGAGAAGCTCCGGCGTGACGGTCGCCACATCGGCGAGACCGAGCGGGTCGAGGTCACCGTCCTCATGAGTGACATCCGTGCCTATTCCACCATCGCCGAACACGCCGATCCCAGCCAGCTGGCCGGTCAGTTGAACGTCCATCGGGCCGCCATGAACGACGCCATTCTGGGTGAAAACGGAACGGTGATGCAGTTCGTCGGTGATGCCGTGATGGCGGTCTTCGGAGCTCCCTTCGCCCAGGAGGACCACGCGGATCGCGCGGTCGCCGCCGCCTTGGCGATGCATGCGAAGCAGTCGGTGATCAACATCCGGTGGGAGACAGAGGGCTTACCGGCCTTCGGTCTCGGGCTCGGCTTGTCAACCGGTGATGCGGCTGCCGCCCTTCTCGGCTCAGAGGAACGTCTCGAATACACCCTGGTCGGTGACACCGTGAATCTCTCGCAACGCCTGCAGCAGCTGGCCGACGCCGGAGAGACGGTGTTGTCGGAAGGTACCCTTACTGCACTCCATGCTTCGGCGACCACCACGGCGTTGGCGCCGCAATTGGTGAAAGGCCGCGACACTCCTGTCGTCGCCTACAAACTGATCGACGCGCCCGACCCCGTCACGGCGTCAGCGCCGAGCGAAAGGTAGCGACATGGATGTCCTGGTGGTCAACAAGGTGCGAAAGACCTTCGAGGCGGAAAATGCGCCGGTGCGGGCATTGCGAGGGGTCGACCTGGCCGTGACGGCCGGCGACTTCGTTGCGCTGATGGGCCCATCTGGGTGTGGCAAGTCGACCCTCTTGAATCTGGTTGCCGGTCTGGACGTGGCTGACGAAGGCACGATCACGGTCGCCGGTGAGCAAGTGACCGGTCGCAGCGAAGACGAGCTGTCGCAGCTGCGACGCCAGCACATCGGCATCGTTTTCCAGTTCTTCAACCTGCTTGAAGGCATGACCGTGCTGGAGAACGTGGCCTTGCCCGCCGTGATTGCCGGCCGCAAGCGCAAGATGGCTGAAACTCGAGCCCGGGACCTGCTCGACCTGCTCGGCATCGGGGACAAGGCTTCGACCGTACCGGGCATGCTGTCCGGCGGGCAGCGGCAACGGCTGGCCATCGCGCGGGCCCTGGCCAATGAGCCGACGCTGCTCCTGGCCGATGAACCGACCGGAGCCCTCGACTCCGAAGGAGGACAGGAGGTCATTGAACTGCTGAGTCGCCTCCACAGCGGGGGACAGACCATCGTCCTGGTCACCCATGATGCCGGCGTGGCCGCCGCCGCGAATCGAGTGGTCCGTATGCGTGACGGTCGAATCGTCGATGAAAACTCGGACGTGACCGTCGGAGTCCGCTAGTCGTGAACCGAGCCGGACTGCGGGACGCAACGGTCACTCCCTCGGTCGCCTGATGGCGACCGAGGGAGTGGACCTCATGGTCAACGAGACGTCTGGGGACATCAGTTCATCCCGATCAACCAGACCCGTGACCGGGACTCTGCTCAGAGGGCTGACCTTCCTGCTCACCATCGCCATCGTCATCGTCGGCTGGCGGGCGCACGTGCCAGGGGGGATGACGGCGATCAACGCGGTGGCCTTCCTGCTCACCATCGTCTGGGCTCTGGTTGGATTGGTCGACCGCCATGATCGTGAATCGCCGGCGACGCGAATTTCGCCCTTTCATCTTCTGGTCGGCCTGGACGCCCTCGTCGCCGCTGTGGCCCTGACCGCCGGCCGCCTGGCCTTGACCCACCCGGCCCACTCCGGCGGTGCCGCCCGCGTGGTGGCGACCATCGCATCCCTGCTTGTCACGGCGATCTCATTCCATCTTCTCCTGGCCCTGCCCGACGGCCGACTCCCGGGAACAGCACGACGTGGGGTCGTCGTGGTCGTGTATGTGCTCGCACTGGGTGCAGGCATCGCCCTGGCGCTCGACCACCACACATTGTCGGTGCGGGACGGCGCGGTGAGTTGGTCGCTGGCCGCGCTGGTGGCCATCGTCCCGATGAGGCTCCGCTACGCGCACGCTCTGGGCCACGATCGGGAACGGTTGCAGTGGTTCGGGATCGGGGCCGTGGTGGCGGCTGACGTGGCCCTGATCGCCGCCGTCCTCCACCTGTTGGTCGGATGGCCGGGACCGCTGGGTGCCGTGGCGGTCGGTGGCACGGTGTTCATACCGCTCGGGCTCTTGATCGGCGAAAGCGGACGCCTGGCCCAACAGGGTGGCCGCCTGCTGGTGCAGGTCTTGTCGACCTTCGGGTTTGTCGTCGTCGTCTCGGCCATCTATCTCATCGTGGTCTTCGGGCTCGGGCACGCGCCCAAGACCACGGGGGACAAGGAGGTCCTCGCCTTGTCAATGGTGGCCACCGGGGTAGCCGCCTTGATCTTCGTCCCGGTGCGAGAGCGCCTCATGGCCAGCGCCACCCGCTTTGTCTATGGCGCTCGGGAGGCACCCGACGAGGTTCTTCGCACATTTGGCACTCGACTGACCCGGGCGATTCCGATGGACGAATTGCTTCTGCAGCTGGCCGAATCGCTCCGCAAGACGATGGGGCTCACGAGCGCGGAGATCTACACCGGGATGGGTGAGGTCCTGGAGCGAGCGGTGTCAGTTCCTGATGCCGGTCCGCGGTCGATCGTCGTCACCTCGAGGGAGCGCCCCGTCGTCACCCGCGCCGGGGCGTCGGGCAGCGCCTGGACGTCGGTATGGCTGCCGGCTCTCTTGGCCGGTCGGGAAAAGGAACAACTGCGGGTGGTACCGATCAGCCACGCCGGCGAGCTCTTGGGACTGGTCGTCGTCGAACGGCCCGCCGTGTCCGATACGTTCTCAGAGGAAGACGATCGTGTGCTCACCGACCTGGCCCGGCAGGTCGGGCTGGCGTTCCACAACTCGCAACTCGACACCGCACTGCAAACGACGTTGGACGAATTGCGCAAGCAAGCCAATGCCCTTCGAGAGTCGCGGGCTCGTATCGTGGCCAGCGGTGACGCAGAGCGCCGCCGGGTGGAGCGCAATCTCCACGATGGGGCCCAGCAGCACCTGGTGGCCCTGGCGGTGAACCTACGTCTGGCCCGGGATATCATCACTGACGACCCGGCGGCGGGTGCGGAGATGCTGGAGCAGTTGGCCGGGGAGGTGCAGGAGACGATTCAAGAGCTGCGCGAGCTCGCGCACGGAATCTATCCACCCCTGCTGGTCGACGGGGGCCTCATCGAGGCGTTGCGGGCGGCGGGCAACCGCAACCCGCTCCCGGTGGACGTCATCGCCGAAGGCATTGGCCGCTATTCGTCCGAGATGGAAGCTGCCGTCTACTTCTGCTGCCTGGAGGCCTTGCAGAATGCCGCCAAACATGCCGTCGGCGCCGAGGTCGAGGTTCGTCTATGGGAGGAGTCAGGCGGGCTGTTGTTCTCGGTGAGCGATAACGGCCCGGGTTACGACGTGGACAAGGCCCAACGGGGTCACGGGTACATCAATATGGCTGACCGGTTGGGAGCGATCGGCGGCACGATCCGCTGGGAGTCACAACTCGGGCATGGTTCCCAGGTGCGTGGATCGGTACCCCTGCTTGAATCGAGCTGAGGCGTTTGCTTCTCAATGCGTTCTCCATGGTCTTGTCCGCCATGTACCTCCGGCCCTCGGCGCGGCCGTGAAGGGG
This sequence comes from uncultured Acidimicrobiaceae bacterium, assembly GCA_963743785.1. Classification (GTDB taxonomy): domain Bacteria; phylum Actinomycetota; class Acidimicrobiia; order Acidimicrobiales; family RAAP-2; genus Bog-473. The sequence goes on from CAVURD010000006.1 coordinate 93,551, forward strand.
CGGGCGGGGAAGGTTGGTGCGGGGTGACCACCCGTCGATGGCCGCTGGCACCTTGTCGGTAACGTGAGCCCCGTCTTTCGCGTTGTCGGGTACCGTCTCCGGGCCACATTCGGTCGCCGGTGGACCGGCTACCTGGCGATCGTCCTCTTGATCGGGCTGCTGGGCGGTCTGGCCATCGGCTCGATCGCCGCGGCCCGGCGCACCCAGTCCTCATACCCCACCTTTCTGGCCAGCACCAACCCGTCCACCTTGTTCGTTCCGACCGCCAACTGGCAGCCCGGATCCCCGAACAGCGCCGGCGCCGACCTGCGGACCAGCTCGAGCCTCCTCCGCTTGCCGCTGGTGAGGGCGGTGGAGAACGAATACAACATCAATGCCCAACCGCTCGGCCCGAACGGATATCCGCTCCCCGCCCCGGCCAAGGCTGACTCCCTCGGCATCAGCATTCTCAACAACGACGGCAGCATCGACGGCGAGTTCTCTGACCAGGACCGTCTCACTGCGATAGCGGGGCGATTGGCCAACCCGAAGCGGGCCAACGAGATCATGGTGTCGTCGATCGTGGCCGAGGCGCTGAGCCTGCACGTGGGCCAGGTGGTGCCGATCGGTTTCTACACCAATGCCCAGACGACGTTGCCCGGCTACGGCACGGGGGGGACCGCCACATTCAAGGCCAAGGCGCACCTGGCGATGGACATGAAGGTCGTCGGGATTGTCACCTTCAACAACCAGGTGGTGCTCGACTCCCTCGACGCCACCAATACGGCGCAGATCGTCTACACGCCGGCGCTCACCCACCGGCTGGTCCGGTGTTGCGTCACCAGTACGACGAGTTATCTCAAGCTTGCTCACGGCGTCAGCGACATCGCCGCGGTGGAGAGGGAGATCACGCGAGCGCATCCGGGAGGTTCCGTCCCGTTCGGGGTGGAATCCAGTACCGACGTGGCCGAGCGGGCCATCAAACCCGAGTCGATCGCCCTCGGCGTGTTCGGGGGAATCGCCGGGCTGGCCACAGTGCTCATCGCCGGTCAGGCCATCAGCCGCCAACTACGCCTGCGAGCCGAGGAGGGGCGCACCCTGCGAGCCCTGGGTGCCAGTCCGGCCATGACCATGGGAGATGGCCTGATGGGCACCTTCATCTCCGTCATCGTCGGCTCCCTGCTCGCCGTGGTCGTCGCCGTCGGGCTCTCGCCCCTGGCGCCCATCGGCGTGGTGCGCCCGGTCTATCCCGACCCGGGGATCGCCTTGGACTGGACGGCACTCGGGTTCGGACTGTTGGTCCTCGTCGCGGTCTTGAGCGCCGTGGCCGTGGCGGTCGCCTACCGCCAAGCCCCCCATCGCGCCGCCGGGTCGCGTGATCGGGATCCCCGACGTCCATCGCGCGTGACTCGTGCCGCCGGCCGATACGGCTTGCCGGTACCGGCGGTCGAGGGCATACGGTTCTCGCTCGACCCCGGAGCCGGGCGCAACTCGGTGCCCGTGCGCTCGGCCATCGTCGGCACGACCCTGGCCGTCGTGGTGGTGATCGCCACCGTCACCTTCGGCGCCAGCCTCGACACGCTCGTCTCGCACCCGTCCCTCTACGGATGGAACTGGAACTACGAGTTGACCGGTGGTGGCGGCGTCGCTCCGGTCCCCGGCCAAATGGCGGCGGAGCTGCTCGATCACGACCGATCCGTGGCGGCCTGGTCAGGGGTGTCCTTCGGTGCCATCGCCTCGCTGGGGGGCCAGGTCGTGCCTGTACTCGGTCAGGGTGTGCACGCGACGGTGGGCCCGCCCCTCCTGTCCGGACACGGCCTCGATGCACCCGATCAGGTGGTGCTGGGAGGCGCCACGTTGTCGGCGTTGCACAAGCGGATCGGCGACTCGATCGAGGTGGACGTCTCGGGATCGAAAGGGCCGGAACGGTTGCTGATCGTCGGGACGGCCACCATGCCCACCATCGGGGAACAATTCGGCGATGCGCATCCGACGATGGGGACGGGAGCGCTCGTCGCTTCCGCGTTGGTCCCGGCGTTGGCGTCAAACCCGAACAGCGTGTCACCCCCCGGCCCGAGCGCCGTCTTGGTGCGGTTGCGGAGCGGCGCCGATCCGACGACGGCCCTGCGCTCGCTGCGCCGGATCGCCCACCAGTTGACCCTGCCGATGAACTATGGCGTGACGCTCTTGAGCGTGCAGCGCCCGGCCGAGATCATCAACTACCGCTCAATGGGGACGATCCCGGCCATCCTCGGACTGGGCCTCGCCTTCGGTGCCGCGTTGGCCCTCGGGTTGACCTTGTTGGCCTCGGTCCGCCGACGCCGCCGGGACCTGGCGTTGTTCAAGACGCTCGGGTTCACGGGGCGCCAGCTGGCGGCCGTGGTCGCCTGGCAATCGAGTGTCGCCGTAGGGGTCGGCACGGTCATTGGCGTGCCGCTCGGGATCATCTTCGGGCGCGCGCTCTGGAAACTCTTTGCCCGAGCGATCAACGCCGTGCCGCAACCGAGCGTTCCGGCCTGGACGGTCGTCCTCATCGCCGTGGGAGCGCTGGTGCTGGCCAATGTGGTTGCCGCGTTCCCGGCCCGCGTGGCGGCGCGGACGCCGACTGCGCTGCTCTTGCGAGCGGAGTGAGCCTCAGTCCGAGATGAATTCGCCGGCGTCGCGCTCCGCCCAGAGCCGCCTCAGCGAGTCGGCTCCCAGGTGCTCCTTGTTGAGGTAGGCCCGGGCGCCGCTGGTGGCCACTTCGGGAGGCAGGTCGGCCGCCTCGTAGGTCGAGCAGAGGATCACGACGACGTCAGGGTGCTTGGCGACCAATTGGCGGGTCGCCTCGATCCCGTTCATCTCGGGCATGTTGATGTCCATCAGGACCAACGCCGGGTCGAGCTCCTCGGCCAGCGCGACGGCTTCGTAGCCGTTCGCGGCTTCTCCGACGAGCTCGAACTCTGTGGTGCGGCGCAACACGGCCTTCATGGCAGAACGAAATGGTGCTTGATCGTCCACGACGAGCACGGTGAGCGGTGCACTCATAGCTGCATCATCGCACGGAGGGGGAGTGGCCACGGTGGTACTGGCACACCCGCTCCAGGTGGAGTCAGCCTCCCCCGGGATCGCTCAAGTACACCAAGACGGCCTTGACCCGCCGGTTGACTTCCTTCTCTTCGGACAACCCCAGTTTGGAAAAGATCGAGTTGGTGTGCTTCTCCACCGCGCGCTCCGACACCTGCAGAGCAGATGCGATGGCCGCGTTGCTCTTCCCGGTGGCCATCTCGCCCAGAATCTCCGATTCGCGAGGGGTCAGCCACGACAAGTCCGACGTTCGCCGCGCCGAGCGCGCTTGAATCAGTTCATCGACCACCAGGGGATCAATCATCGAACCGGCCTGGGCCACGGTGCGAATGGCTTGGGCCAATTCGTCGGCTCCGGCCACCCGTTCCTTCAGCAAATAGGCGCGGCCGGCCGATCCGGTCTCCAGCAGGGCCAACGCATAGGCCGGGGCCTTGAACTGGCTGAGCACCACCACCCCGACCTGCGGCCGGTGCTCCCGTAGCCACGAGGCGGCTTGGATGCCCTCGTCGGTGCCCGTCGGGGGCATCCGGATGTCCGTCACCACCACGTCCGGGGATTCCTTCTCAATGAGGGACAGCAGTTGCGGCAGGTCGCAGGCCGTGCCCACCAGGTCGAAGTCCTGATCCGCGTCGATGATGCGAGAGATTCCCTCCCGAAGCAGGACATTGTCCTCCGCCAGTGCGACCCGAATTGTTGCCATTGGTGTCGTTACGGTAGCGCGATAGGCCCAGCTCCACCTGCCGTGACCTGCGCCCGCCCGTCTCATCGCTGCCGGGATAGTCGTGGACGAGCGCCGCTGAAGACCAAGGATTTCTACCTCCGCGTGGCGGGGCTGGCGCAGCCTCCCCAACGTCGGACGGGCACACCGCACCGTCGGTGCCGTCCCGGCCCTGCTCGTGGCCGGACTTGCCTTAGGTGCGGTGGCCGCGTTGGCGCTCACCTTGGCCGCGTCGGTCCGACGGCGACGTCGCGACCTCGCCCTGTTGAAGACACTGGGCTTCACCCAGCGGCAGCTGGCCTCCGCCGTGGCGTGGCACGCGTCCGTCTCGGCCCTTGTGGGCGTCGTGGTCGGCGTACCCGTCGGCGTCATTCTGGGGCGATGGCTCTGGGACCTGTTCGCCCGTCAGATCTACGCGGTTCCCGAACCCACGGTGCCGGTCTGGTGGGTGGCTCTGGTCGCCCTCGGCGCGGTGGTCCTGGCCAACATCGTTGCCGCCATCCCGGCCCGAATCGCCGCCCGCACACCGACTGCCTTGATGTTGCGGGCGGAGTGAGGAAGAGGCGACCGGCAGGAACCGGAGCGACCTAGCCCGCTTGCTGCAGAATTTCTTCGGCTGCCCGCTCGCCCGAGCGCACGGCTCCGTCCATCGAGCCGTAGGACGTGGCCGCCGTCTCGGTGCCGGCCCAGTGCAGGCGCCCCACGGGCTGGCGCAGGAGGCGGCCGTACTGGGTGAGCACTCCGGTGGGGAAGTGCCCCATCGAGCACCCCCGGGTCCACGGCTCCTCGGCCCAGTTCTGTTCGAGGACTTCCAAGGGCGACGCCGCCTTCGGTCCCAGCCGGCGGCGCAGCATGTCGAGGACATAGGCGTGGCGGTCCTCCTGGCTCATCCGGGCCAGCTTGCGTGCTCGGGGTCCGGCGGCATATGTGGCCATGACACCTTGGCTATGGCCGGGTTGCGAGGTGTCGAGCGTGACCTCGACGTCGTCGTCGGTGGCCACCGTGGCTCCCGAAATCCCGTCGTCTCGCCAGAAGGGTCCGTCATAGATGGCCACCGTCTTGAGCTCGGTGCCCGCCGGCAATTGATGGATCAGCAGCGCGTGGTCGGCCGGCAAAGGCGGTTGGAAGCGGATGCCGGCGGCCAGCGCCCGGGGCAGGGCCAGGACGACCTGGCGCGCGGTGACGACGGTCGATGACGCGTGCACCTCGACCACGCCGCCGCGTTGGGTGACCGCGCTGACCGCTGACGACAGCGCCACCGATTCTCCGAGTTCGGCCGCGATGGCATTGGGGATCAGCTGGACCCCGCCATCGAACTGCTCGTGTTGGTAGCCGCCCTCGATGGACATGAGCGCCTCGACGCTGCCGGCCGAGCGGACCAGGAAGAGCCAGTTGAGCAACGAGACCTCGGAAGGGTCGGACGCAAAGCATGCTCGCACCGTGGCCTCGATCAGGTCACGGGCCAGACGGGTGGGCACGCGTGTCCTCGAGAGCCAGGCCCGGACAGACTGGGCGTCCCACTGGGGCGCCTTCGGCGCTTCCCACGGAGCGTCGACTGCGACCTTTTTGGCCATGGCGTTCATGCGGGAGATGGCCTGGGCCGCGCTCAGCAACGCGACGGGGCTGATCCGTGGGATGTCGCCGCGATACCGCCGTACCTTGCCGCCCGTGGCCAGGACGTTGTCCCCGTCGACGAACGTCCGGAAGGTAGCGACGCCCATCTCCTTGCTCAGCGCGTGCATTCGGTCGTGATCGGGGCCGATGAAGGTCGCCCCCATGTCGACCGGAACGCCGCTGGAAGCGGTGCGGGTCCACACCCGTCCGCCCACCCGGTCCCGGGCTTCGAGCACCATCACGGACCGCCCGGCTTGGGAGAGGCGACGGGCCGCGGTGAGGCCGGCCAGTCCGCCCCCGACGATGCAGACCTCGGTTTCGATCTCTGTCCGGCTGGGCGGCTGCGGCATCGGGTACCCCCTTGATATGGCTGAGAGTAACATGCGTGCTGCCCGCATGTAAGAGGAGGAAGCTCGGTGGCCGAAGCGCTAGGGACAAGGACGCGGGAGACCCAGGTTGTCCGATCGGCCCGGACCCGGACGGCGCTGCTCTCGGCGGCCCGGCAGCTCTTCGCCGAGAGGGGCTTTGCCGAGACCGGCCGGGACGAGATCGCTGAGCGGGCCGGCGTCACCCGCGGGGCGCTGTATCACCACTTCACCTCCAAGACAGCGGTGGCGGCGGCGGTGGTCGATCAGCTCGAGGAGGAACTGGTGGCGCGGGTGGTGGCCGCCGCCCGCGAGGGCTCGGGCGTGCGCGACCAGCTCCATCGGGGCTGTCTGGCGTACATGGAGGCCTGCGCCGATCCGGCCGTGGCCCGGATCTTGGCCGACGCCCCCGCCGTCCTGGGCGTGGCGGCATGCCGTGCCCTGGACGCGGCGTCGTGTGTGCCCCTCCTCGAGGGAGTGTTTCGGTTGGCCGGGGCCGAGGGCATCGACGTGCCGGGAGATCCGCCGATCACCGCCAGCCTGATGCTGGGCCTGCTCAATGAAGCGGCCCGCCTGATCGCGGCGTCACCCGAGGACGGCGCGCTCCAGCGTCGGGTGAGCTCCAGCGTGGAGGCCTTCCTCGACAAGCTC
>CAVURD010000007.1:0-74997 GCA_963743785.1 uncultured Acidimicrobiaceae bacterium
GGTCCGGGGCTTCTCGCTGTGGGGCCCGGTTCGGTTGCCGCACCGCTGGGGAACGAATCAGTTACCGTACTCCTGATCCGCTACAGGATCGCTTGATTGTCCTGATGGGCCGACCGACCCGTCATTGCTACCGAGAGCCGGCGCTCACTGGCCTTGGTGGGCTCATCGGCGGCTCAGTCAGCGTGGAGATGGTGAGCGGTCAGGGCATGGGGGTCGGCTCCGGGGACGTCGGGATCGACGTGGATGATGGCATCGGAGAGATTCGGCACATGGTGGAGCAGCTCGTGGTGAGCCAACTCGGCAATCTTGTGGGCTTCGGCGACCGTCAGATCGCCGCCGACGGTCAGGCGCACCTGGGCCAACAGGCGATGGCCGGCCCAGCGAGCCCGGACCTCGCTGACCGCGAGAACGCCATTGACGGCACCGACGGTCTCGGCGATCTGGGCGACGACCTGAGGATCAACGGCATCGAGCAAGCGCTGACCCACATTTCGTACCGTTTGGAAGAGGACGATCAAAATGGCGGCCGTGATCACGAGTCCCACGACCGGGTCGGCCCACGGGAGTCCCAAAGCGACGGCGATGGCTCCGATGAGCACGAGGAATGATGTGATGCCGTCCGTTCGGGCGTGAAGCCCGTCGGCCTCGAGAGCGGCTGATCCGATCCGCCGCCCGGTCCGGATTCGGTACTGCGCCACGACCTCGTTCCCCAGTGCTCCAACGATGGCCGCGGCCATGACGATCGGCAGATGGGTGATCGTTTGAGGGTGCAAGAGGCGGTGGATGGCCTCGTAGGCGGCCAGCGCAGCCGACAGGGCGATGAATCCGACGACTGCCAATCCGGCTATGTCCTCGGCTTTCCCGAATCCGTAGGTGAAACTCTCTGTGGCCGGCCGGCGGCCCAGACTGAAGGCCATCCACAGCGGGAGGGCGGTCAGAGCATCCGCTCCGTTGTGCAAGGTGTCGCCAAGAAGGGCAACTGAACCGCTGACCACAACCACCAGCGCCTGGACACCGGCCGTGAGAAGCAAGATGACGAGAGAGATGGCGACCGCCCGAACGCCGTCCCTGCTGCCTTCGAGCGCCTGATCGAGCGAGTCCTTGGCATCGTGGGAGTGGGGCGCAAAGAGCCCGCGCACCAGGTGGCCAAGCCCACGCGTGTGCTCGTCATGATCTCGACCGCCGTGTTTATGAGTGTGCGGGTGGCTCGCTGACAAGGTGTGCGTCTCCGTCTTCAATCACCAGTCTCGTACCGAACGCAGCGCATGGCACGTTGCGAACCGTTCGCAGCTTTCAATCTGCGACAAGCCGAGCTGAATTGGCCTCGAACGTGCTGCCGCAACCGTCGGAGCAGAAATACACGCGCTCTCCCGCAGACACGAGCGATGCCGGCGCGTTGGTCGGGTCGATTTGCATTTCGCAGACCGGATCGACGGCGAGGCCTCCGCCTCCCCCCAACTGCTCGCGGTTCCGGTAGATCCAGTAGAGGAGCCCGAAGAGGGCGAGGAAGACAAAATTCAGATATGCCGTGTAATTCCACCAGAAGTGGTCAGCCGCGATCTGGGTCGGCCGAGTGGTCGGTACGAGACCGAGCGCGCGGTGAGGCTTGCTGGTTCCGTGGGGCCGAAGGCCTGCGCGCGCGAAGGTACGCTCTTCGCCGGACACGTTCAGACAAATCGTGCTGAGCCTGAGGCCGGTGAGTTCCTCGACTTCACCCGACCTTCAACCTACGAGCCCGGGCTGGCTGAGGATACGGTCACGAAGGTGGGCGAGTGAAACGCAACAAGACCTTCTCCCGGCTGTAGTAGTCCAACCACGCCAGAAGGTCCCTCCGATGGTCGTGCCCGTGCCGATGCGCCGACACGGGGACGAATCCAAGCTTCAAGGTGGCCACCGATGCAGTGAAGCCGGCGTCCTCGAAGACCCTCGCCACCTCGTCGAGTTCATAGAGCCGTGGAAGACCGAGCTCCGCCGAGCACTCTGCGTGCCATGACGACATCATCGGGCTCCCTTGGTGAACGCCCATGACGGCGAAGTACGACCCGCTGGGCTTCACAGCGCCAAACAGACCAGCCGCGTGGGTCGGGAGGTCCTCCAGCAAGTAGAGGACCTCATGGCTGAAGGCCAGGTCGAAGCCATCCCACGCGTCCGGCACTGTCCCGGCAACCTCGAAGGTGAGCGGTCTGTCTCCGGCGAGTCGGCGGGCGTCAGCGATCGCACCCGAGGCTGGGTCGTACCCGTAGCCCTCGCCGATTCCCTCGGCGTCCACGAGCAGGCGCAGGAATCCACCGCGGTTGCATCCGGCGTCGAGTACCCGCCGGCCCGCCAAGTCGGTGTCGATGGTGTCGAGCATCGCCTTCCATATGAAGCCATGCTCGTCCTGCATCGCCGCGTCCTCGGCTCGGCCACGCCAATAGGAGGTACCCACGCAGGCACCCTATGGCGTCTGTCGGCCTTTCACGCAGTGATCGGATGCCAATCGGACGCCCCCGTGGCCGATGGCGGTACACCCGAGGGTGTCCCCGACGCCCGTCGGTGGGCCAGATTTGGCAGGACGACCGGCGGCTTCCGGTGATTGATCTGGTCGCGGCCTCTGTTCGGGTGCTTCGCCGACCTCGGGTAACAATGAGGCCAGTGAGGCGGCGACCACCACCACCACCGATCAGGCTGATGGAAGGGGATGACACATGGTGACTTCACGACTCGCGACCGACGCCGAAGTCACGACGTGGCAAGAAGAGGGTTGGATCCTGATTGAGGGCTTGGTGGGCGCCGAGGAGATCGACGCCGTCGCCGAGGATCTGCGGGAGATCTTTCCGAGTGCCGACGAGCTCCATGCAGATCCGGACGGGGTGACCGAACGGTGGAAGGGCCACCCAGTCGAACCCAAGGAGGTGTTCGTGTGGCCCGACGAGGGTCCGGGATTCCGTCCCGAGCAGCAACGATGGTCTGCCACGTTTCCCTTTCCTGGCATGACGCTCAACCGGCTGTGCGTCCATCCTTCGATCGTCGACTTCGCCGAGCGGGCTCTCGGAGGCACCGACATCCGTCTGTACCAGGCGGGCGCCAGCGCGAAGTATGCCGGGGTGACCAACTACGAGCAGCCGATGCACATCGACCGCAATCACTCATGGCTCCCCCCGGGCAGCGAATCCCCGTGGTGGAACCTCGAGGGATTCCTCTACCTCTCCGACATCTCCGACGCCGATAACCCCACTCGTCTCGTCTCGAGGCGCGACTCCAACTCGATCGAGTCGCCTTACGGCGTCGTCATGCCCAATATGGAACCCGGCGTCTATGCGGCCGAGCGGCCCGCTCCGGGGATCAGGGGTTCGTACCTGGCCTACCGGTCCGACTGCTGGCACCGGGGCGCCCCCTTTGGCTCGGCCTCGGGAGCCCGGGTCGTGGCCTCTATCGCCTTCAAGAACGCGGACGTCGAATGGATCGGGTATAACACCCAGCAGTCCGTGTCGACGAGCATCGAGTGGACTGTGTTCGTGGAGGGTTCGACTCCTCGGGAGCTGGCGCTCTTCGGCTGGCCGCCGCCGGGACACCCGGTCTGGAGCGGGCGGCTGATCGAACAGACACAGCAGCGGTATCCCGCGCTTGATCTCGGTCCGTGGCGGGCGGCGCTCGGAAAGTGATCTTGTCAAGGCGGCCGACCATGACGAACTCGGCCGATCATCTCGTCGAGGGACTTGCACCTTGGGGATCGATGGCTCGAAACCGTTGGTGTCACCGGCAGTGCCTGAATCCAAGCGACGGCGGTACCCTGGCGAAATGCGACCCCTTCGGTACTCCATCAATGTCACATTGGACGGGTGCTGCGATCATCGTGCAATCCCCGCGGACGAAGACTTGCATCGTCACGCGGTCGAGAACCTCAACCAGGCCGATGCTCTTCTCTTTGGCCGGGTGACTTACGAAATGATGGAATTAGCGTGGCGGCCGTCGGCGCCGACTGGGGCGGCTCCTGATCGGATGGAACCCTTCGCTCAGACGATCAACGCGGCAAAGAAATACGTCGTGTCGGGCACCCTGGAGCAGGTCGATTGGAATGCGGAACTCGTGCGCGGGGATCTGGGCAAAGCCGTGCAGCAACTCAAGCGGGAGTCGGGCAAGGGACTGCTGGTGGGAGGTGTGAAGCTCCCGCTGGCGTTGACGGAGCTGGGGTTGATCGATGAGTACGAGTTCGTGGTGCATCCCAGGCTCGCGGGCCATGGGCCGGCGTTGTTCGCGGGACTATCGAAGCAGGTCGACTTGAAGCTCGTGAGCCGAGTGGAGTTCGGCTCGGGGGCAGTGGCGATGAGGTACCAGCCGAGACGGTAGCCATCGGGCTTGCTAGCCCGAGCCGGCCGCATCATGGAGCCCTGGTTCGCGGCTCTTGGGCGCCCCACCCCAGCGGTTCCCTCCGCGGCAGCCCAACAACGCCTTGGCCTGGCGCACCTCCGGAGTCGGCGCAGACATCGGTGAGGCCCTCCCGCTGGCTCTTCGCGGCGTCAAGCCTTCTTCTCGCTGGTTGGAGGCCAGTGTGATTCGGAGGGAGGTGTTCGCCACCCAACGGCCGAGGCGTGGTCGATCAGAGTCCGCGCGGCGCGGCTAATCACCGGCCGGGTGTCATCGGACCGGTGGAGGAGCGACCAAGTCCATAACGGCACCGGGGACGTCAGGACGAGGGACGGGCCCGCCTCCTACGCGGGCATGGCGGACTCAATCCTCTCGGCCGGCTCGGCGAAATCGGCGACGTTGTCGACGGGGCCCTCTACCTCGAAAGGGGCCACCTTTGTCACGGCGAGACGCTGCATATCGATGGAGGTCAAGCCGCTGGAGACTGACCCAAGGATTTGGGATGTGGCCAACTCGACGATTGCGCGGTCAGTCCCTCGCAGACGACGCTCGACCATCGAGGTAGGCGGTCAGTTCCACGATGAGCTCTTGGGCGTCAACTCTTGCTCCGTCGATGAAGCTCGACTTGCGTCGACGCAGGAACGGGCTTCCGACCAGGAACATGCCGGGTGAATCGACGACACCTCCGTCGTGCCGGATCATCCCTTTGCCATCAAGGACCGTGACGTCGAGCCAGGAGTAATCCGGGCGAAACCCTGTCGCCCAGATGATGGTCTCGATCTCACCGCTGGCGAGATCGAGACCGAGCGGCGGCGAGGCCTCCACGACTGTGGGTGAGAACCGGTGCGGCGGCGGTGACGAGTCGTCGAGGCCATTGACGGATGCCCATTCGTCGATGGTGTCGAGCAGCCGCCCGAGCTTGAGGTCTGCGAGCTCGCACTTGTTGCGCAAGGAGCCGGAGAATTGGGCCCGTGCATCATTGATGCCTGCAAGTCGGCCGACCAGCTTTACGCCGATGCTCGTGAGTGCATTGAGGTCGAAGGTGGCTCGTTCGGGTGAGCCTGCGAGCTGCATCGAGGGAACGCGTCGCGCCCGTACGATGTCGTCGACCTCGTCGTAGCGTTCATCGAGCACACCGGCTGCTTCCATCCACCAGTGGATGTCCCGTTCCCGGTACACGCGTGGCCCGCGAACGTGCTCGCCCACTGCGAGAGTGACCTGGCGGCCGGAGCGCTGGATCTCGGCCGCGATCTGCACTCCAGTCGCCGATGCGCCAACCACGAGCACGCCGCCTTCCCCGAGCTGCCCCGGATTCCGGTACTCCAGCGGGGTCAAGGTCGTCACCGACGATGGCACCCCCTCCGATACAGGCGGGACATGGGGCACGTTGAAGGCTCCAGTGGCGACGACGACCGTCTCGCACCGCCATTCGCCTTGGTTGGTGGTGACGCGGTATCCGCCATTGGCACGGCGCACCGAGGAGACCGACGTGTCGGACTCCACTGGGGCCGCGATCCGTTCCGCGTAGTCGGTGATGAAGGCGACGACCTCGGGCATCGTCATGAAGCCGTCGGGGTCGCTGGCGCCGTACGAGTAGCCGGGGAGCCGGCATTGCCAGTTCGGTGTGAGCAAACGGAGCGAATCCCACCGCTCCGTTTTCCATGAATTGGCGACCTCGCTCCGTTCGAGGACTACATGGTCGATGGAGCACTCCGAGAGGCACCTGCTCATCGCCAGCCCGCTGTGACCGGCCCCGATGACGACGGTCGTGGTGTACACAGAACCCGCCTTTGCTCGTGCGACGCCGAGTGCGGTCAGAGAACCTGGACGCTCACGTTGGTGGGGTTTGTGATGATGTCGTACACCGCCGAGCGCTTCTGCGACTGAGCGACCAGCGCCTTGATGTCATCGGCGGATGCGTCGGCGTCGATGTCGTAGGTCACCTTGATGTCGCTGAAGCCGTTACGCACGTCGCTGTCCATGCCGAGGATCCCTCGCACGTCCATCCCGGCTTCGATCGTCGCTGACACGCTGCGCAATTGGATCTCCCGGTTCTGCGCAACCGCTGCGACGCCCGCTGTGAGGCAGCTGGCGAGGGCCACGAGAACGTATTCGACAGGGGTCGCGCCATTGTCCTCGGAGGCGAAGATCTCTGGGTGATCGGCGTCAAAGACGTAGCGGGTGCGGTGGCTCTGTTCTTCACCGAGGCCGAAGAAACCCTCGACGGTTGAGCGGCTGTGGGTGCCGTTCTGCCACTCACTCGTGGCCCGCCACTGGAACTGCGCAGCCTGAGGCGTCTCGGTGAGCAACCCCCGAGCGCCCAAGAGGAACTCAACGTTGACGCCGTTGTTCACCGGTGTGTCCGTAGTGGTCATGTGCTTGCTCCTTTCTCAATTGCCCTGGGGGATGTCCCCGCGGCGTTACAACACCTGCTCAAGCGGTGCGCTCCATCGCGCCTGACAATCACGGGGTTTCCCCGAGACGGCCGACGAGGGCCGCTCGAGGCGCTCTTCCCGAACCCATCGGGAGGTCGTAGACCCGCGGGCGTCTGCCTACTCATGGCCAGGCCCCAGGCGGCGACCGAAGGAGACGGCGGACAGAACCGGCGCTGGCGTCGACGTGCCCAGTTCGGAGTCCGGAGTTGCCCCCAGCGCGTCATTGATGGTGGAGAAGGCCAGGCGGAGCGCCACGAAGTTTGTGATGGCGAAGATCTGCACCTCGTCGAAGCCTGCGTCGCGCAGACCCTGGATGTCTCTGGCCTCGATGGCGTTCGGGTCGGTGACCACGGCCCGAGCCCACTGGGCCAGCGCCCGCTCTGCGGCGTCCAGACCGTCGTCTGCACCCCGAATGACCGCCGCCGCAACCTCCGATCCCAACTCCGCCGCGAGCTTCTTGCCCCACGCCAGAGAGCAGTAGGAGTCACCCAGAGTTGACGCGGCGGCCGTCACGAGCACTGCCCGATGTATGAGGGTGAGCGAGCCGGCTCGGGTCGCTTGGGTCATAAGGTCGGACAATCCGTCGAGCATGGTCGGCATGTAGGCCCACAGCCGCGACACGTTCGTTACGTAGCCGACGCCCTCCAGGTCGTTGTCGAACAGGCGCTGTGCCTCTGGCGTGTGCCTCGGTGCTGCGAGCAAGCCGGCTCTGGACTCCTCGGGTCGCAGTGACGCAGCGCGGTTGCCGACGGGGGCCCGTCCGGGCGGCTTGCTGGCGACGTAACCCACAACCGCAACGCGCGCCCGGAGTGGGAGGCCGTCGCGGACCTTCTCACGAGCCAGCTCTTCCGCTGCCTGCAGGAACGCTGCTTCGCCAACCGCCTCGATAGCCTCGAAGGCCGGACCGGTCGACGCCAAGGCTCGTGCGTACACCTCTGGATCGGCGAACTCAAACACGAATGGGATGTTGACGCGTTCGACATCGGTGAAGCCGGCGTTCTGGAGGATTGTTTCGCCGGCGCCGGGCCGTCCGAGCGCCACCATGGCCGCTTGGTTCTGAACTTTGGGTGCCGCGGCCAGAGAGAACGGCGCCAGCGCCCACGCGCCCGGTGATGCCTTGATATGACCCCACACCGTCAGCCCGACCCGGCCCCCCGGGACCAAGACGCGGTGTACCTCGGCAATGGCTCCGGGGGTCGTGCCCCAGATACCCCGGAAGCTGGTGACGACGTCGAACGTGTCGTCGTCCCACGGCAGGGCGTGCATGTCTCCGACCCGGAGGTCAGCGTCGGGGTTGCGGTCCCGGGCCACGGCGAGGAGGCGTGGCGACGCATCGATTCCCGCGCACCGGGCGCCGCGCAGGCCAGCCAGCTCCACCGCGAGGCCCGCTCCGCAGGCGACGTCGAGCAGCCTGTCGCCTGCATCTACGCCCAGGCGGTGGTGCATGGCGATGTACTCCCGGCAGTTGGTCGGTTCGGCGAGGGTGGCAAACTCCACGGCCCGTCGGCCCCAGCCCTCGTCCACTCCGCGCCAGCTGTCGTCGCGTCGGGTGGAGACCGCCGGATCCCCGCTCACGGTCGTGACCTCTGGAGGGCCGGGCCAGGGATGACCGGCAACTCGGAGAGGCCGCGTAGGACGAGGCCGTCGCCGTGCCCCCAGCGCAAGTCTGCCGCCGGTACAGCAAGGGAGATCTGCGGGAACCTGCGCAGCAGCGACGCGAGGGCGACGTGGCCCTCCATGCGGGCCAGCGGCGCACCGAGACAGTGATGGATGCCGTGCCCGAATGCGAGATGACGGGCCTCGTCCCTGTCGAGGTCGAGCGTCTCGGGGCTGCCGTAACGGGCCGCGTCCCGATTCGCCGCGGCCAGGCAGATAATGACCTGCTCACCGACTGGGATCGCCACACCACCGAGAGTGAGCGGCGCCGCCGTGTAGCGAAACGTCGAATGCGGGACCGGGGCGTCGTAGCGCAGGAACTCCTCCACGGCCTTGGGGATCCTCGTTGGGTCGGCGCGGAGCTGGGTGAGCTGAGCCGGGTTGCGGAACAGGGCGACGATGCTGTTGCCGATGAGGCTGGCGGTTGTGTCGTGACCGGCGACGATCAGCTGAAAGATCGTCGAGAGAAGCTCTTGGCTGTCGAGGCGCTCTTCTCCGTCGCGTGCGTTGATCAGAGCGGAGACGAGGTCGTCGCCGGGGTCGTGCTGCTTTGCCTCGACGAGTGCTCCCAACATGGCCACGACGGCGTCGGACGCCTCCTTCGCGGCCGCATACTCGGCCGGAGTGGACGTGGGGACAAGCAGCTTTGTGAACCCCTCGCCGAGCGAGACGCGGTCGCGCTGGGGTACGCCGAGGAGTTCGCAGATGACCGTGAACGGTAGTGGGAAGGCGAAGGTTGCAACCAGATCGATCCGGCTGTCGGCTCCCTGACGAGCGATGTCGTCAAGAAGGTCGTCCGCGATGGTCTGAATGCGGGCACGCAACGCTTCGACTCGCCGCGCTGAAAAGGCGGCTGAGACGAGTCGCCGCAGCCGGGTGTGGTCGGGTGGGTCGACCGTGAGCATGTGTCGGGCGAAGTCCGGTCCGGGTAGGCCTTCAGCCACGACACCGGAGCCTGTTGCCAAGGCCGCGTGCATGTCCTTGGAAAGCCGCGGCTCGTTGAGGGCGGCACGCGCTTCCTCGTAGCGCACGACGAGCCAGGCGCCATGTCCGTCGGCCAACGTCACCGCATGCACTGGACCGAGCTCGCGGACCTGTGCGAACACCGGGAACGGGTCGTCGAGATCGTACGACCCCCACGCCTCCAGAGCTTCGGTGATCGTCATCAGTTCACCTCACCTCCCCGTAAGTCGGCCGCCGTTCGCATCCTCTCACTCGTTGCGCCACGGGTAGCTACCCATCGACTCTGCAGACACTCGAGGTTTGCGGCGTTACAGAGGGATGAAATGAAGCCTCGATCGACTTGGACTAGTATCTAATACGAATGACTAACCGTCAAGAGGAAGTGGAATCCGCCCCTACCGCACCGGCAGTCGCTGCCGTCCGCTGATGGCCCGAGTCTGGGAGCAGCGGAAGACCTCAGATGCTCGCCAACAGGCGACCGTCTCGTTGATGGATGCCGCCGAGCGTCTCCTCTATGAAGTCGGCTACGCGGGTGTGACCACTCGGGCGGTGGCCGAGGCAGCGGGGGTCAACCACGGGCTGGTCCACTACTACTTCGGGTCGATGGAGGAATTGCTCACCCAGACCCTCGAACGCTTTGTCGAGGAACTGGCGCTGGCCCTCGAGGCGCTGTACGCCGACCCGAATCTGACCTTTAGCGAGAAGTGGCGTCTCGGCTCACAATTCTGGGTGGACGAGCCGACCTCACGCTTCCCGAAGATCCTCCTCGAGCTTTTGGCCATGGGCTGGAATATGCCGGACCTCCGGACGCAACTGACCGAGGTCCACGCCCGGTTCCGAGGCATCTTCGAGCACCACTTCGGCCAGGCCCTTCGCGACTACGGCCTCGACGAAACGCAGTTCCCCCTCAAAGTCATCGTGGCCGCAGTCACGAGCTTTCAGCTAGGCCTCATCGTCGAGGGCCTCTCGGGTGTCGAAGAAGGCCACCAAGAGCTCCTCGACTGGATCCAGCGGTGGATCGACGAACT
Source organism: uncultured Acidimicrobiaceae bacterium (assembly GCA_963743785.1). Lineage (GTDB taxonomy): Bacteria > Actinomycetota > Acidimicrobiia > Acidimicrobiales > RAAP-2 > Bog-473. The sequence continues at coordinate 10,430 of CAVURD010000007.1, forward strand.
GGAAGCCGAGCGCACGAAGCGGTGACCGACGCGCACGACCTGTTGGCCACTTTCGGCGTACGTACATCGTCGTAGGTCGGACGAAAGACTCCCGACTGCCCAATGGTGTCGACGATCTGCCCCTACTTGAAACCCGACTCACAAAGCGCCCCCGGCAGGACTCGAACCTGCGCCACCGGCTCCGGAGGCCGGTGCTCTATCCGCTGAGCTACGGGGGCAAGAGCAGGGGACGATCGTAGTCGGCGGGGTCCTGGTCCAGTCCCAGGGCCAGCATGGGCTGCCGTATCCTGCTGTCCCATGCCTATAGATGTTGCCGTGGCCGCGGCACCGGTCGAGCGAGGATTGCTGCCCCTGACTTCAACCGTTGAGGGGAACGGACATCTGCGAGTTGGCGATATCGATCTGCTCGACCTGGCCGCCGAGTTCGGGACACCCCTCTTCGTCTACGACGAGCAGCACCTGCGTCGCGCCTGTCGTGAGGCGGTGGCGGCCTGGGGAGATGGGGTGGCCTACGCCACCAAGGCCTTCCTCTGCCAGGCGATGGCCCGGTTGGCTCATGAAGAGGGCATGCACCTTGACGTCGCGTCGGGGGGTGAGCTGCACGTCGCCCTCTCGGCGGGAGTGCCGGCGGACCGGCTGGTCCTCCATGGCAACAACAAGTCCGAAGAGGAGCTGGCCCACGCCCTGGCCTGTGGGGTGGGCCGCATTGTGGTCGACTCCTTTGACGAGATCACCCGGCTGGGGAGATTGCTCGATGTCCCATCGGCACGCCCCGAGCGGCCCCGGGTTCTGGTCCGGGTAACCCCCGGAGTCGAGGCGCACACTCATGAATTCGTGCGGACGGGACAGGAGGACTCCAAGTTCGGGTTCTCGGTGCTGTCCGGCGCGGCCGCCCAAGCGGTCGGCGCACTCGAGCTGCTGCCGGGGGCTGAACTTGTCGGCGTCCATGCGCACATCGGCAGCCAGGTCTTCGAAGCCTCTTCGTTCGAGCAGGCCGCCGAGGTACTGGGCGGCTTCTTCGCCCCGCTCGATCTCCCCGAGCTCGTGGTCGGCGGCGGACTCGGCGTCCCCTATGTCAACGGCGAGTCGGCCCCGACCCAGGCGGAGTGGGCGAGGGTCACCCGGACAGCATGCGCGCGGGTCGGGGTCGATCCGGCCACCCGGATCTCGGCCGAGCCCGGTCGATCCATCGCGGCGGCGGCGGCGATCACCCTCTACACGGTGGGGACGATCAAGGACCTCCCGGGCATCCGCACCTATGTCAGCGTCGACGGAGGCATGAGCGACAATCCGCGGCCGGTCCTCTACGGCAGCGGGTACGAGGCCTTCCTGCCCCGCGCCGTCGGCGCGGCGCGGCCACGTTCGATCCGACTGGTCGGGAAGCACTGTGAGAGTGGAGACCTCATCGTCCCTGAGGCCTTCGTGCCCGAGGATCTCCGGGTCGGCGACATCCTGGCCACACCGGTCACCGGCGCCTACGGCTACTCCATGGCGTCCAACTACAACAAGGTGCCCCGCCCCGCCGTGGTGTTCGTGGCGGACGGAGGTGCACGCGTGGTCGTGCGGCGAGAGACATTCGACGATTTGATCCGCCTCGATTCCTGAACCCGCCTCACGAACAACGGAACGGGCAGCCTGTACCGTTGTCACATGGCCAACACCGGCGCTGACGCGCCCCGAGCATCGTCGACGGTGCGGGTCGCCCTGCTGGGCTGCGGCAACGTGGGAGGGGCGCTGGCCGAGCTCCTGCTGACCCATGGAGACGACATCGCCGCCCGGACCGGCATCAACCTCGAGCTGGCCGGCATCGCCGTCGCCGACCTGACCCGGCCGCGGTCGCCGCTCATCCCACCCGATCTCATCGGGAGCGACGCGGCGGCCCTGGTGGTCCGCCCCGATGTCGACGTGGTGGTCGAGCTCATTGGCGGTGCCCACCCGGCCCACGAGCTCATCGCGGCCGCCCTTCGAGCGGGAAAGCCCGTGGTCTCGGGGAACAAGGCGCTGCTGGCCGTGGCGGGCGCCGAGTTGGCCGATGTGGCCGCGGCCCACCACGTCGACCTGCTGTACGAAGCCTCGGTGGGTGGGGCCATCCCGGTCATCCGCCCGCTGCGAGAGTCGTTGGCGGGCGAGCAGATCGTCCGGGTCATGGGGATCGTCAACGGGACGACGAACTTCATCCTGACCCGGATGGAGGACGACGGGATTCAGTACGCCGACGCGTTGGCCGAGGCGCAGGAGCTGGGATTGGCCGAGCGAGATCCCGCGGCCGATGTCGAGGGTCATGACGCCGCGGCCAAGGCGGCCATTCTCGCCGCGCTGGCCTTTGGCATCGATGTCGTCGATGCCGATGTGCACCGCGAGGGCATCACGACGATCAGCGCCGCCGACGTGTCCTATGCCAATCGCCTCGGGTACTCGGTCAAGCTGCTGGCCGTGGCCGAACTGGTCGACGGCGGCCCGGAGATCTCCGTGCGGGTCCACCCCGCCATGGTGCCCCGCACCCATCCGCTGGCTTCGGTGCGGGGGGAATTCAATGCCGTCTTCGTCGAAGGCGCAGTGAGCGGCGAGCTCATGCTGTACGGGCGCGGGGCCGGCGGCGGGCCGACGGCCAGCGCGGTGTTGGGTGACCTGGTCGACGCCGCGCGAAATCTACGAGCCGGGGCCCCGGCCCCGGCGCCGAAGCGCTCCAGCGCCACCGTGCGCCCTCAGGCCGATTTGCGATCGGCCTTCTACCTGAGCATGGACGTGGCTGATCGTCCGGGCGTGCTGGCCGCCGTGGCCCATGTCTTCGGGACTCACGACGTGTCAATCCGGGCCATGGAGCAGGTCGGGCTGGCGGACGAAGCCCGGTTGATCTTTCTCACGCACGTCGCCCGTGAGGGCGACCTCTTGGCCACCATTGACGAATTGCGCATGCTCCAGGCCGTGGACCGGGTCAGTGGTGTTCTGCGCGTCATTGGCGAAGAGGAAGACTGACCGTGGCGCGGGGCTGGCGGGGAGTGATGGAGGAGTATCGGCCCTTCTTGCCATTGACCCCCGATTCGCCGGTGGTCACGCTGCTTGAAGGCGGGACACCTCTGTTGGCGGCACCGCGCCTGTCCGAGCGGATGGGCGCAGAGGTCTGGCTCAAGGTGGAAGGGGCCAACCCCACCGGGTCCTTCAAGGACCGGGGGATGACCATGGCCATCTCCAAGGCCGTGGAGGAGGGAGCCAAGGCGGTCGTCTGTGCCTCGACCGGCAACACCTCGGCCTCGGCCGCGGCCTACGCCGCCCGGGCCGGATTGACCTGCGCCGTCTTGATCCCCGACGGGCACATTGCCTTGGGCAAGTTGGCCCAGGCCCTCGTCCACGGTGCCCGGGTCCTGCAGGTTCGGGGCAACTTCGACGAGGCCTTGTCGATCGTTCGGGAACTGCCGGATCACGCGCCGATCACCGTCGTCAATTCGGTCAACCCCCACCGGATCGAAGGACAGAAGACCGGTGCCTTCGAGATTGTCGATGTGCTGGGGGACGCTCCCGATGTCCACTGCATCCCGGTTGGCAACGCCGGCAACATCACGGCGTATTGGCGCGGGTACCTGCAGTACAAGGAGGCCGGTCGCTCGACCAGGCTGCCCCGGATGCTCGGTTTCCAAGCGGCCGGAGCCGCGCCCATGGTGCTCGGCCACGTGGTCGAGAATCCCGAGACGATCGCCACCGCCATCCGCATCGGGAATCCGGCCAGCTGGTACTCGGCCGCGGCGGCCGCCAGTGAGTCGGGCGGCTCCATCACCGCCGTGACGGATGCGGAGATCCTGGCGGCCTACACCTTCTTGGCCCAGCAGGAGTCCGTGTTCTGCGAGGCGGCCTCGGCGGCCTCGGTGGCCGGGCTCATGAAGACCGGCGTGCCCGAGGGGTCAAAGGTGGTGTGCGTCCTGACGGGTCACGGTTTGAAGGATCCGGACCTGGCCATCAGCCAGATATCCGTGCCTACGGTGATCGACCTCAATCTCAGGACCATTCTGGCCGAGCTTTCCCTGTGAGCCAGCTCCCGCAAGGCCCGTTCCCCAGGCACCGCCACCTGGGGATGTTGGCATTGGCCGTTCGCGACCGCTAATGTGTAGGTATCCCCTCTGCGCGACGCAGCGCTCTCCGCGGGTACCAAAAATGGTCCCGGGGTGCTTTTGGCAGAGGTGATCGGGGGAGGGCATCCAGCACGGATCCCTTCGCCTCCCTATTTACCCTCGCCACGCGCGGATATCCCGAGCAGGCGTTAACCCTCTACGGAAGAGGAGCCCGATGACTGCGGAGCAGCAGCTCGAACGATCGGTACTTGAAGGCAAAGAGCGAGAAGAGCTCAACGCCATCGCCCAGGCCATGTCGCTCAAGACGACGACCCGGACCAAAAAGGCCGACATCATCTCTCAAATCCTCGACGCCACCGGCGTGACCACCAATGGCGACGCCGCCAGCGGCAATGGGGATAGCAACGGCACCAAGCCGACTCGGCGCCCCCGGGTGAGCGCGACGGCAGCGCCAGAAGGAGTCGAGGCCGAGGCATCCGCCAGCGCCGGAACCGCCGGCCGAGACGGCACCGGAGGAAGCGGCCCCGGCCGCCACGGGGCCGGCCATCTTCGTGGAACCTCCTGAGCTCGCCGACGGGAGCGAGAACAACGGGTCGGCACAGAACGGGCAGGGTGCAACGTCGGGCCAGCAGCAGACTCGAAATCGACCCGGGTCGGGGCAAGGCCAGAACAACCAGAACAACCGCAACAACCAGAACAACCAGAACCAGAACAACCAGAACAACCGCAACAACCAGTCGCAGGGTGACGGTGGCGACGTCGGCAACCGGCGCAGTCGCCGCCGGCGTGGCCGCGAGCGTGGACCCGGTGGTGAGCTCCAAGGTGGCGGCGGACAGGAGCAACCGTATTCAGGCGAACTGGTCGATGTGAAGGGCATGCTCGACCTGCGCGACGAGGGGTACGGGTTTCTGCGCTGCGATGGGTACCTACCCTCCCCGAAGGACGTCTACATCTCCATCAGTCAGGCCCGGCGGTTTGCGCTGCGTCGGGGCGACTACGTCGAAGGCGCCTGCCGCCCGGCCTCCAACAATGAGAAGTACCCGGCGTTGCTCCGCATCGATTCCGTCTCGGGTCTGGACCCCGAGGAAGCTCGCAACCGTCCCCGCTTCGAGGATCTGACCCCACTGTTTCCTGATTCCCGGCTGCACCTCGAAATGCAGGACCACGGCGACAAGGACAACCTGACCGCTCGCATCGTGGATCTCCTCTCGCCCATCGGCAAGGGGCAGCGTGGCCTGATCGTCTCGCCGCCCAAGGCGGGCAAGACGACGGTCATGAAGCAGATTGCCCACTCCATTGAGGCCAACAACCCGGACGTCCACCTCATGGTCCTGCTGGTTGACGAACGCCCCGAAGAAGTCACCGACATGCGACGCTCGGTGCGGGGCGAGGTCATCGCGTCGACCTTTGACCGCCCGGCCGACGAGCACACCCAGGTGGCCGAGCTGACCCTGGAGCGGGCCAAGCGCCTGGTCGAGGTGGGTCGCGACGTCGTGATCATCCTGGACGGCATCACCCGTCTGGCCCGGGCCTACAACCTGGCCGCACCGGCCACCGGCCGGATCATGTCTGGTGGCGTCGACTCGGGGGCGCTCTACCCGCCCAAGAAGTTCTTCGGTGCGGCCCGCAACATCGAAGAGGGTGGCTCGCTCACCATTCTGGCCTCGGCTCTGGTCGAGACCGGATCAAAGATGGACGAGGTCATTTTCGAGGAGTTCAAGGGCACCGGCAACATGGAGCTCCGTCTCGACCGCCGTCTCTCCGAGCGCCGGCTCTACCCGGCCATCGACGTCAACGCCAGCTCGACCCGCCATGAGGAGTTGTTGTTCGAGCGTGGGCAGTTGGCCCAGGTGTGGAAGTTGCGCCGGGTGCTCAACGCCCTGGCCAATGACGGCAAGGAAGCAGCCGGGCTTGAACTGCTCATGGACAAGATCCGCACCACGAACAGCAACGACGAGTTCCTGGCTGAAATCGCCAAGGGACCCGCCACCTGAGGACGCCCCCGCCGGCGACCCGGCCGGGAGCGACCGGCCGACCCCTACAATGGACCACCGAAACGACGCAGGAGACACCATGAAGGCTGACATTCACCCCAACTACGTAGAGGCCACCGTACGTTGCTCGTGCGGCAACACCTACGTGACCCACTCCACCAAGGCCGATCTCCACGTCGAGCTGTGCAACGAGTGCCACCCCTTCTTCACGGGCAAGCAGAAGCTGGTCGACTCCGGTGGACGGGTGGAGCGCTTCCAGCGTCGGTACGGCGAGCGCAAGGGTAAGGCGAAGGCTGCGCCGACCACGACGCCGCAGGACTAAGCCACGCCGCGACGCCGCGGGGCCGCATCCCGCTCCGTTGCCCCCGTCGCTCCTTAGCCTGTTCCCATGATCGACGACCGGATGGCCGCGCTCGAGGCGGAATTCGACACCCTTGAGGCCGACCTGGCTGACCCGGTCATCCTGGCTGATTCGGACCGGGTACGCGATCTCTCCCGACGCCACAAGGAGTTGGGCGAGATCGTGCGGGCCTGGCACGAGTTGAGCAGCTCCCGCGCCGACGTGATCGTGGCCCGGGAGATGCTGACCGAAGCGTCGGGTGACGAGCGGGAAATGATGCGCCAAGAGATCGAGCAGGCCGAATCGTCGGTGGCCGAGTTGGAAGCACGCATTCAGTCACTCCTCCTCCCCAAGGACCCCAACGTCGGTCGCAACGTGATCATGGAGATCCGCGGCGCGGTGGGGGGCGATGAGGCGAATCTCTTCGCCCGCGTGCTGTTCGACATGTACCAGCGCTTCGCCGCCCTGGAGAAATGGAAGGTCGAGATTCTCTCCGTGGATGCATCCGACCGGGACGGCATCAACGAAGCGGTCTTCCTCGTCAAGGGGAAAGAGGCCTACAGCCGGCTCGAATACGAGGCCGGTACCCACCGCGTGCAGCGGGTCCCGGTGACCGAGGCCAAGGGCCGGATCCACACGTCGACGGCAACGGTCACCGTGCTCCCCGAGGCGGCGGAAGTGGAGATCGCCATCGATCCGAACGATCTCAAGGTCGACGTCTACCGCTCCACCGGCCCGGGAGGGCAGTCGGTCAATACGACGGACTCGGCCGTCCGCATCACGCACCTGCCCACCGGGACCGTCGTGGCCATGCAGGACGAGAAGAGCCAGATTCAGAACCGGGCCAAGGCCATGGTGGTCCTGCGGGCCCGCCTTCTCAAGGCCGAGCAGGACCGCCAAGCCGCTGAACTGTCGGCCCAGCGCCGAGGGCAGGTGGGCGCCGGAGGCCGGGTCGACAAGATCCGCACGTACAACTTCAAAGAGAACCGGGTCACCGACCACCGCATCAACCTCACGCTCTACAAGCTCGACCAGGTACTGGCCGGCGATTTGATCGAGTTGACGGACGCCCTCATGGCGGACAAGCGCGCACGCCAATTGGCTGGTGACGAACCCCTCGTACCATGACCCCGAGCGAACTGGTCGCCGAGCTCACCGCCACCCTGGGCGCCCGCCACGAGGCCCGCTTCATCATCGAGGACGTGCTGGGAGTCGACCCCTCCTCATCGGACGCGTCGGTGGGCCCGGCCGAGGTCGACCTCATCCGCACGCTGGCGGTCCGTCGTGGCACGGGTGAGCCGTTGCAGTACGTGCTCGGCCACTGGGCCTTTCGCTCGCTCGATCTCTTGGTGGATCCCCGCGTGCTCATCCCGCGCCCCGAGACCGAACAGGTGGTGGAGGTCGCCCTGCGCGAGATCGCCCACCTCGGTGCCACCGATCCGGTGATGGTCGATGCCGGTACCGGGTCGGGCGCCATCGCATTGTCCTTGGCCACCGAACTGGCGCGCTCGAACCCCGAAGGGCGCGTGTGGGCGGTTGACTGCAGCCCCGACGCCCTGGCCGTGGCCAGGTCCAACCTCGAACGCGTGCGCCGGCACGACGACGGTCCGATGCTGCCGGTCACCATGGTGCAGGGCTCGTGGCTGGCTGCCTTGCCCGCCGCCATGGAGGGCAGGATCACCCTGGTGGTGTCCAATCCGCCCTACATCGAACCCACGCAGTGGACGGGTCTCCAGGCCGAGGTGCGCCACGAGCCGACCGGCGCCCTCCTGGCCGCCGACGGCACCGACGGCACACCCGGACTGGGCGACGTGGAGGCCGTGTTGCGCCAGGCCTGGGGCTGGCTGTCCCGCCCGGGTGCCGTGGTCATCGAGGTGGCACCCGATCAGGCCCCGGCGGCCGTCCGCATGGCTCAGTCCATCGGCTACCTCGACGTCGACGCCGTCCCCGACCTCGCCGGTCGTCCCCGGGCCCTCGTGGGCCGGGTCCGATGACCGGGCCGCCCCTCGTCCGGGCCGGCACCGCCGCCCTGGGAGATGCGCTGGACGACGGGCACGTGATCGTCGTCCCCGGTGTCGGCGGGTACCAGTTGGCGGCTCGACACGGTGCTCCAGGCGTGACGGCCCTGCTGGCACTGGCCGCCGCCAGAGGCCACGACACGGTGCCCTTCGTTGCCATTGGCCGGATCGCCCAGGCCGGCGACGTGACCTCCGACTGGACGGAGGTCATCCGCCGGGTGGCCATCCGATTCTGGCCCGGACCGTTGGTCCTGATCGTGGGTGAAACCGATGGATCCGTGCGCATCACGATGCCCCCCGGGCGCGCCCTCAGGGTGCTCTGTCGCCGGAAGGGTCCCTTGGTCATGGCGGCCGCGCATGGTGCCGACGGCCGACCACTGGCCGATCCCGAACGGGTGCGGTCAGCCTTCAACGCCACCGAGGTGGCCCTTGTGGTGGACAGTGGGACGTGCGAGGGTCCCGGGCCGAGCGTGCTCGATTGCCGGGTGACCCCACCGGTCGTGTTCGAGGTTGGTGCCCTGCCGCGAACCTATATCGAGGCCGCGCTGCTCGTTGGAGGGCGCCGTCGGTGGATGTCGAGATCGTGACCGCGTGAGGTCTGGGGGTGGAACGATGTCGCACGCAGGCCACGACGGCACGCCACCATGCACTCAGTCGAGCGCGAGCAACCCACCCTCGGACAACCAGCCCGTGCGCCCGATTCCCTCTTCGGCGCAGAGCGAACGCAACGTGTCGACGTCATCGACGTTGCCCCAGGCTCGGCTCTCGTCGGCCGTGCGGCAGGCCACGATGCCCCGTTCCGGATTGCCGTCGCGGTCGAAAGTGACGGTGTAGGTCTCGATCGCGTACGGCGCCCGTCGCATCGGAGTCGACCCGGCACTGGGGCAGGGCATCCACCTCGTCTTGGACGCTGCGCCAGGCAAAGTCCCGCGTGGGTGGGCGGCTGGCGTAGAGCCCAACCGAGTGCTTGGTGGCGTACCAGCCCAGGCCCGTGGCCATTCCGATCGTGCCCAGGCCCGTGCCCTCGCCCGAGCCCGGATCGGCGCGCAGCGCCCCGACCACCTGGGCGATGCCGTGGGAGGTGTAGTTGTTGCCGGGGCCGCCCCCGAAGGTCAGCCCGCCGGTCAAGGTCAAGGGCCGGGCCGGATCGTCGATCGGGAGCCCGAGCTCGTGCGCCGCCATCTGCACCGCGGCGGGGAAGCAGGAGTAGAGGTCGATCGGGCCGACATCGTCGATCCCGACGCCGCCCAGGTCGAGCACCGCCTGCCCGGCGAGGCGGATGGCGGGGGAGCGGTGGAGCTCGGGCCGGTGCGAGATGAACCAGTGGTCATTGGCGTCGGCCCCCGAGAGGGGGAAGACCCAGCGGTCCTCGGCCACGCCGGCCGACCGCGCCGCCTCGACCGAGCACACGATGTAGCCCGCCCCCTGGTCAACCTGCATGTTGGCCGTGGCCAGCTTGGGGTAGGGGAACGAGATCATGCGGTTGGCGGCCGACGGGGTGATGATCTCGTCGGCCGTTCGGGCCTGGCGGATCCAGGCGTTGGGATTGGCCGCGGCCACCTCGGAGAAGCTCGCCCAGAGCGCCCCGATGCGGGCCGCGTGGTCGGCCAGCGTCCACCCGCGGGCACTCCGCAGGGCGTTCTCGAAGAGCGGGTAGGCGTGAATGGGCAGGATCACCCCGCGGGACATCTCGAGTTCGGTGGCCCCGGGCCGCTCGATCCCGAAGGTCAGTGGGTGGGGGCGTGGTCTCGGAGGGCTGGCTGACCCAGTGGAGGGACGACTTGGCCGGGTTACGGCGGGCCAGGGTGCGGGTGTACATGGCCTCGGCGCCGGTCACCAGGACCACGTCAAGATCGCCCCGGCCGATGGCCAGGCAGGCGTCGTGCATCATCGCCTGCGGGGTGTTCCCACCAATGGCCGACACCATCAATTGGCCCGGCTCCGTCCCGAGCCGATCGGCCACCAACTGGGCGGGATTGATCGAGCGCCACCCCAGCGGCACCACGATCCGGACGCTCTGCGCCCGGCGGATCAGGGCGGCGCCGGCCCTCGTCCCGGCCCCCTCCACCACGCCGTCACAATCCTCGGCCGCAGCCCGCAGGGCCCGAACCATCAGGTCGAGGGGCTCGGGCCGGTCGGCCGGCTCGCTGTCGGCATCGGGCCGCACCACCACCTGGCCCACGCCGACGACGACCGGTGTACGGGGGTTGAGGGCCATGGACGCGGAGCGTACCGGTTCACGCCCGAAGGGGGCCCGGGAGCGTCGGTAGACTTGGCCGCAATGCGCGTCGCCGTGGGTTCGGATCATGCCGGTTTCGCCCTCAAGGAGGTGCTCAAGGCCGAGCTGACCGAGCGGGGCCACGAGGTCGATGACCTGGGCACGGCCAACGGCGAGGCATCGGTCGACTACCCCGACTACGGGGCGGCGGTCGGGCGGGCCGTGGCGTCGGGCCGGGCCGAGCTGGGCGTCTGCACCTGCGGGACGGGCATCGGCATCGCCATGGCGGCCAACAAGATCCCCGGCGTCCGGGCGGCCGTGATCCACGACGCCACGACGGCCACGCTGGCCCGCGAGCACAACCATGCCAACGTCATCTGCCTGGGCGGCCGCGTGCTCAGCCGCGCCGTCGCCCTCGATGCGCTGGCCTCCTTCCTCTCCGCCACCGAGCAGCACGGTCGTCACGACGTGCGCATCGCCAAGCTGGCTGACCTCGACCTCGGCCTCGACCCTGCCCTCGGCCTCGACCCTGCTCTCGACCTCGAAGGGATCCCATCCTCATGACCTCGCTGGACGCCGCGCTGGCGGCCGACCCCGAAGTGGCCGGACTCATCCATCAGGAGGAGCACCGGCAGCAGAGCACGCTGCAGCTCATCGCCTCGGAGAACTTCACGTCCCCGGCCGTGCTGGCCGCATCGGGATCCGTGCTGACCAACAAGTACGCCGAGGGCTACCCCGGGAAGCGCTACTACGGCGGCAACCAGATCATTGACGAGGTCGAGGAACTGGCCCGCACCAGGGCCACCGCCCTGTTCGGGGCCGACCACGCCAACGTGCAGCCCCACGCCGGCGCCAATGCCAATCTCGCCGCCTACCAGGCGCTGATCCCGCATGGCGCCACCATCCTGGCCATGCGGCTCGATCACGGCGGGCACCTGACCCATGGCTCGCCCGCCTCCATCACCTCGAAGATCTGGCGCTTCGTGGCCTACGGCGTGACGCCGGCCAGCCTCGATCCCGACCGCCCGGGCGAGGTGATCGATTTCGACCAGGTGGCCGACCTGGCCAAGGCCGAGCAGCCCTCACTCATCGTGGCCGGCTCGACCGCCTATGCCCGCATCATCGATCCCCAGCCCTTCCGGGAGATCGCCGACTCGGTGGGCGCCCTCTTCATGTTCGACGCGGCCCATCCGGCCGGGCTCATCGCCGGCGGTGCTCATCCGAGCCCGGTCGGCGTGGCCGACGTGGTGACGCTGACCACCCACAAGACGCTGCGCGGTCCCCGCGGCGGCGCCATCCTGTGCGGGGCCGACCTGGCCAAGAAGATCGACAGCGCCGTCTTCCCCGGCCTCCAGGGTGGACCGCTCGAACACGTCATCGCGGCCAAGGCGGTGGCCTTCGCCGAGGCGGCCCGACCCGAGTTCCGCACCTACGCCGCCCAGGTGGTGGCCAACGCCGCCACGCTCGGCCGGGCGCTCACGGCCGAGGGCTTCCGCCTGGTCTCGGGCGGCACGGACAACCACATGCTCCTGGTCGACCTGCGCCCCTTCGACGCCGAGCTCACCGGCAAGGTGGCCCAGGAAGTGCTCGACCGGGCCGGGATCACCTGCAACCGCAACACCATCCCCGACGACCCCCGCACGCCCTTCATCACCTCGGGCCTGCGCCTGGGCACGGCGGCCCAGACCACCGCCGGGATGGGTGGCCCGCAGATGGAGACCATCGCCCAGCTGATCGGCCGGACCCTGCGGGGCCGCGACGACGAGGCCGTCGTCACCGCCGTCCGGGCCGAGGTCGCCGCCCTCTGCGCCGCCTTTCCCCCCTATCCCGACCTGCCGAGATAGGCGCCGGTGCCCAACTTCGGCTGGTACCTGCTCGTCCTGGTGGTGGCGGCCGGAGGGACCGCGGCCCTCACCACGCCGGCCCGCCGGATTTCCGTGCGGGTGGGCTACGTGGCCATGCCCGACGAGCGCAAGGTGCACACCAAGCCCATCCCCTACGGCGGCGGAGCGGCCATGTTCCTGGGCTTCCTGGTGGCCATGCTGGTGGCGGCGACCGTGCCGTCGCTGCGGCCGATATTCCAGGACTCCTCCGAAGCGCTCGGGGTGGTCCTGGCCGCCGGCGCCATCTTCGCCGTCGGGCTCATCGACGATGTACGGGACATGTCGGCGCCGGCCAAGATGGCCGGCCAGGTCCTGGCGGCCAGCATCTTGTACTTCATGGGCGTCACCATGTACGAGTTCAAGTTGCCCCTGGCCGGGTTCGTGGTGCTGACCCCGGGCATCATCCCCCTGATCACCGCGGCGTGGGTCATCGCCCTGACCAACGCCATCAACTTCATCGACGGCCTCGACGGCCTGGCCGCCGGCGTGGTGGCCATCGGGAGCGGGGCCCTGGCCATCTACGGCGTGCGCCTCATGGGCCTCGGCGTGCTCCCGACGGACAACATCGGCCCCCTGGTGGCCGTGATCGCCTGCGGGATCTGCCTGGGCTTCCTTCCCTTCAACTTCAACCCGGCCCGGGTGTTCATGGGGGACGCCGGGGCCCTCCTCCTGGGCGTCCTCATGGCGGCCTCCACCATGGTGATCGGCGGCCGGGTGCCCACCGCGGTGCCCACCAGCGGCGTGACCTACTTCTTCTTCGCTCCGCTCCTCATTCCCTTCTTCATTCTGGGTGTGCCCCTGGTGGACATGGCGTTCGCCTTCGTTCGGCGCACGGCCCGCGGGATGAGCTTCCACACCCCCGACAAGGAGCACATCCATCACCGCCTCCTCCGGTTGGGCCACGGCCCTCGCCGGACCGTCGTGATCCTGTGGGCCTGGACGGCCATTTTGTCCGGCTTCCTCTTGTTTCCCCTGTTCGTGCACCAGGTCAACGCCATCATCCCCCTGGGGGCGGCCGCCCTGGGCGTCGGCCTGTACACCCTGTTCCATCCCGGATTGCGCAAGGGCGTCGTCGATGAGGTTCCCGGCGGCGAGGCCGGGAATCTCAGTCCCTCCTCAGGCGTCAAGGATGAGGTCGGTGAGGTGGTCAAACTCACCTAGGAGGCGTTTGGACGGCATCGGGACCGGGGTGCGATGATGGTGGCCGTGTTTTTCGTCCACCTCGCCTCGCCCGACGCCGCGATCGCGGCCCCTCGGGCGTTGGACTCTGGCTCGCCACGCACCGCGTAAAGGAGAGGAATTCGCGTGCGTGGACAAGTCAGCGTCGCTGTGCGCGCCCGGGTCGGTGACGGAATCAGAACCCCCGGATCCGCCAACGGGGACGGACGAGCCCAAACCCCTCCCCGGAGCGGTGGCCTTTTTGAACATGGGACTGGCCGCCGCCGTCTGCGTGGGGGCCGGGTTGCTGCTGGGGCTCTGGGCGGACAGCGCCTGGCATACCTCCCCGATCCTGCTCGTGGTGGGGCTCGTGCTGGGTCTTGCCGCCGCCGCGGCCAGCGTGGTCGCTCAGATTCGCAAGTACCTGTAGGAGCGGGACGATGAGCATGATGTCGGGCCTCTCCGATCTCGAAGGAACGGCCCTGGCCAAGGTCCTGCGCCGCACCGTGATCTCCGCCATCATCGTCGGGATCGGCGCCATCATCATCGCCCTGCTGCTCTCGCAACCCTGGGGCGCGCTGGGCATTTTCATCGGGCTCGGCCTGGCCATCCTCAACTTGCGCTTCCTCGATGCGGGCGTGGCCAAGGTGCAGACCAAGGGGGAGACCGATCGCAAGGTCCTGCGCCGCGCCATGGGCACCAAGAGCGTGACCCGGCTGGCGGTCATCACGGCCATCTGCATCGGGCTGCTGTTCCTCAACGGGCCGCTGGGTATCGGGAGCGTGATCGGGCTGGTCATCTTCCAGATTCTCTTCGTGGTCAACGTCGGCCGCGTGGTCATGTCATCGGGGCTGCAATGATCCTGACCGCCTCCAAGGAGATGATCCTGGCCAGCGGCAACATCACCATCGGCGACCACCACGGCGTGGTCAAGATCGCCGGACTGACCGTCGACCTCGACGTGGTCTGGACCACCCTGATCGCCGCCGCCATCGTGCTGCTCTTGGCCTTCCTCATGGTGCGCAAGGTCACCTCGGGCGTGCCCGGCAAGCTGCAGCTCTTCTGGGAGACGCATGGTCGAGCAGGTGGGCGACCTGGCCGACTCGGCCATCGGGCCGCAGGGCCGGCCGTTCGTGGGCCTGGGCGTGGCCGTCTTCTTCTTCATCCTCATCTGCAACTGGCTGGCCTTCGTCCCGAGCGGCGACCCGGGCTTCCTGGCCCCGCCCACCGGCGACGTCAACCTGCCCCTGGCCCTGGCCCTGATCGTCTTCGTCCTGGTGCACGTCAACTCGGTGAAGGCCCGGGGCGTGAAGGGCTACTTCAAGCACTACGGCCAGCCTTATGCCGCGCTGGCCCCGATCAACATCATCGAGGAGATCACCAAGCCCATCACCATGACCTTCCGACTCTTCGGCAACATCTTCTCCGGCGTGCTGATGATCTCGGTGATCGTGACCCTGATCCCGCCCTACCTGTCGTGGATCGGCCTGGCCGTCTGGAAGCCGTTCGACGAACTCTTCATCGGCGCCATCCAGGCCTTCATCTTCGGCCTGCTCACCATCATGTACCTCGGCATGGGCATGAGCACCGAGGAGCACTAGTTCGCATGACCCGCATCATCACCCAGTAGTTCTCACGAATCTCGACAAAGGAGAGAAACATGGCAGCAGACACAATGGAAGGGGCGGTACGAGTTGCCGGCGCGCTCGTCGGTGGCGGTCTGGCCCTCGGCGGAGGTGCCATCGGCGCCGCCGTCGGTGACGGCCTGGCTGGTTCGCAGACCATCGCCGCCATCGCCCGGCAGCCCGAGATTGAGGCCAAGGCCCGTCAGTACTTCTTCTTGACGGTCGGTCTGGTGGAGGCCATGTACTTCATCAACCTCCTGTTCATGGTGGTCTTCGTCTACGTCTTCGCCGCCAAGAGCGTCAAGTAAGGACCCGCTGACGCGGGTGCCCGCCGCCCGGCGGCACCCGCCCAGCCGAGTCCGTTTGTCCATCGTCACCAGGCCGGATACGAACCGGAGACCGTGAGCATTATGAACCCAGCAGGCATATTCCTCCTTCCCAACGGGACCTTCTTCATTGAGTTGGCCATCTCGATCATCCTGATCCTGATCATCATGAAGTACGTCATCCCGCCGCTCAACGCGGCCATGGCGAAGCGACAGGAACAGATCCGATCCTCGCTGGAGGCGGCTGACCAGGCGCGGGCCGACGCCGCCGCGGCCGACGACGAGCGGCGCTCGGTGCTCGAAGAGGCCCGCGTCACCGCCCGCGAGATCGTGGCCCAGGCCAACAGCACGGCCGAGGCCGTACACGTCGACGCGCAGACCCGAGGCCAGGCCGAGTTCGAGCGCATCGTCGGGGGGGCCGAGGTCGAGGTGGCCCGGGCCCGCCAGGGCGCGGTCGAGGAAGCGTCGAACCGCTTGGGGGAGATCGCCATGGACGTGGCCGAACGTGTCATCGGGCGCCCCGTCAGTGCCGAGGCTCACCGCGACCTCATTGAGGAGGCGGTCACTGCCCTACATGCCGATACGAGCGGCAGCACGGCCGCCGGCTCCGGGGCCCGCCAGTGAGGAACTTCACCATTGAGCTGATCGTCGCCCTTATCTTGCTCTACCTCGCCTGGACGAAATGGCCCGTCCCGCAGCTCAAGGTGGCCATGTCGAATCAGCAAGAGAAGATCAGGTCATCGCTCGACGCGGCGGACAAGGCGCGATCCGAGGCCCTGGCCGCCGACGACGAGCGTCACGCCGCGCTCGAAGAGACGCGGCAGACGGCCCAGGAGATCGTGGCCCAGGCCAACCGGACCGCCGAGGCGGTGCGGGTCAACGCGCAGGCCCGGGGTGAGGCGGAGTACGAGCGCATCGTCGCCAGCGCCGAGACCGAGGTGGCACTGGCGCGCCAGCGCGCCGTCGAGGAAGCGGCCAATCGAATGAGCGAGATCGTCATGGACCTGGTCGAGCAGGTCATCGGGCGCGAGGTCGATGCCGAGGCCCACGGGGCCCTGATCGACGAGGCCGTACGGGCCCTACAGGCCGATACCTCGGGCGGCGCGGCCGCCGGAGCAGCCGTCAGCCAATGAACCCCGCGCTCCAGGGCTACACCGCGGCAGTCGTGGCCAGCGCCGGGACGGACGCGCTCGCGGGCCTGGCCGGCGACCTGGAGGACATCGATCGCTTCGTGCAGACCAGCGACCCCATGCGGGGCCTGCTGACCGACACCACCTTGCGCGGACCGGTGCGCCGGGCGGTGATGCTCGACCTGCTGGATGGCAAGGTGTCCGAGCCGGCCCGTCGCCTAGCCGCGTTTGCCTGCGCCGCTGTGGGGGCAACCGACGTGCCGGCCGCCCTGAGTTGGCTGGCCAATCGGACCCGGCACCTGGCCGACGGCTTCGGCCAGGAGGAGACGCCCCTGGGTCTGCTGCAGTCCCGCCAGCGCATCGGCGGCTTCGCCACCGCGCTGCACGAGGACCACTCCACGGCCGACTTGGAGTCGATGGAGGACGAGCTCTTCCGCTTCGCCCGGATCGTGCAGTCCACGCCGGCGTTGCGCGGCGCCCTGGTCGACCGCGATCTCTCGGTCGAGGCCCGCCAGGCCCTGGCCACCCAACTCCTGGAGGGCAAGGTGCTGCCGGGCACCCTGGACCTGGTCCGCTACGTCGTGGCCGGCGGGCGGGCCCGCGACATCGTCGGGTCGCTCGACTGGCTGGTCGAGCAGACGGCCAAGGCCCGCGGCTGGCGCATCGCCCGGGTCCGGGCCGCCAGCACGGTGGAGGAGGTCCAGCAAACTGAACTGGCCGAGTCACTGGGCGCCCTGGCCGGCGCGCCGGTGGAATTGCAGGTGGTCATCGACCCGTCGCTCCTCAGCGGCGCCGTGATCCAGATCGGCGACCTGCAGGTGGACGCCTCGGCCCGAGGCAAGATCGACGCCCTGCGCGAACACCTCATGCCGGGCGGTTGGGAAGACAGCAGGATCGGCGCCGGCGCGCGACCGACGGGAACGACGACAGAGACAGAGGGAGCAGGCTGATGGCAGAGCTGACGATCGACGCCAGTGAGATAACCGATGCACTCCAGCGGCACGTGGCCGACTACGTGGCCACGGTCGGGACCGAGCAGATCGGCCGGATCGTGGAGGTGGGCGATGGGATCGCCCGCGTCTCCGGCTTGCCCGGTGCGGCGGTGAACGAGCTGTTGGAGTTTGAAGACGGGACCCTCGGCCTCGCCCTCAACCTCGACGAGGACACCATCGGCGCCGTGGTCCTGGGCGAGGTGGACAGCCTCGAGGAGGAGCAGACGGTCAAGGCCACCGGCCGCATCCAGACGGTGCCGGTGGGCGACGGCCTGCTGGGCCGGGTGGTCAACGCGCTGGGCGAGCCCATCGACGGCAAGGGCCCCATCACCAGCACCGAGTCGCGCCGCATGGAGGTCCAGGCCCCCGGGATCGTGGGGCGCCAGCCGGTGGCCGAGCCCCTGCAGACCGGGATCAAGGCCATCGACGCCATGACGCCGATCGGCCGGGGCCAGCGCGAGCTGATCATCGGCGACCGCAAGACCGGCAAGACCACGGTGGCCATCGACACCATCATCAACCAGGCCGGCCAGGGCGTGAAGTGCATCTACGTCGCCATCGGGCAGAAGAACTCCTCGGTGGCCCAGACCGTGGCCACCCTCGAAGAGCACCAGGCCCTCGACTACACGGTGGTCGTCGTCGCCTCCGCCGGCGACCCGGCCCCGTTCAAGTACCTGGCCCCCTACGCCGGGTGCGCCATGGGCCAGCACTGGATGGAGCACGGCGAGCACGCCCTCATCGTCTACGACGACCTGTCCAAGCAGGCCGAGGCCTACCGTTCGGTCTCTCTCCTCCTGCGCCGTCCGCCGGGCCGCGAGGCGTACCCGGGCGACGTCTTCTACCTGCACTCCCGCCTGCTGGAGCGGGCGGCCAAGCTGTCCGACGCCGAGGGCGGCGGTTCGCTGACCGCGCTGCCGGTGATCGAGACCAAGGCCGGCGACATCTCGGCCTACATCCCGACCAACGTCATCTCCATCACCGACGGCCAGGTGTTCTTGGAGTCCGACCTCTTCAACTCGGGTATCCGCCCGGCTATCAACGTCGGCAACTCGGTGTCCCGGGTGGGCAGCGCGGCCCAGGTCAAAGCCATGAAGCAGGTGTCGGGCACGCTCAAGCTCGACCTGGCGCAGTTCCGTGAGCTCGAGGCCTTCGCCACCTTCGGCTCCGAGCTCGACAAGGTGTCCCAGTCCCAGCTCGACCGGGGCTACCGCCTGACCGAGCTCCTGAAGCAGCCGCAGAACGCCCCGGTACCGGTGGAGGAACAGGTGCTGGTGATCTACGCCGGCACCAAGGGCTGGGCCGACTCGGTCCCGGTGCCCGAGGTGCAGCGATTCGCCGCCGAGCTGATCGAGTACTTCAAGGGCAACCACGCCGCCGTGCTCGAGGCCATCCGAACCAAGGGTTCGCTGCCCGACGGTGACGAGCTCGACCGGGGCCTCACCTCGTTCCTGGAGGGATTCGATACGGGGAAGGTCGACTGATCAATGGCCGGAGGCCAAGAACGTGTGCTGCGGCGCCGTATCCGCAGCGTGCAGTCAACCAGGAAGATCACCAAGGCGATGGAGCTCATCGCCGCCTCGCGGATCGTGCGCGCCCAGAACCGCATCGCGGCCAACCGCCCCTACCGGCTGGGCATGGAGAAGATCCTGCGCATCACCGCCGCGGCGGACCCGGCCGCGGCCAAGCGGCTGCTCGGCACGCCCGAGGACCCCGCAGACGGGTGGGCGTCCTGGCCATCGTGGGCGATCGCGGACTGGCCGGCTCCTACAACTCGGGCGTCTTCCGCGCCACGGAGCGCTTGGTCAACGAGCACGTGCGCAACGGAGCCGACGTGACGCTGTGGACGGTGGGCAAGAAGGCCCCGTCCTACTTCCGCTACCGGGGCATCCCGGTCGAGCGGTCATTCCCGGGCATCGCCGACCGGCCCGAGTTCGTCGACGCCCGGGCCATCGCCGCCACGGTGACCGGCCCCTTCGTGGCCGGCGAGATGGAGCTGGTGCAGCTGGTCTCCACCCGGTTCATCTCGGCCGGCACGCAGAAGGTGGAGATGGAGCAGATGCTGCCGCTCCCCCTGCCCGACGAGGAAGAAGGTGGGCACGGCGGACGCCGACCACCAGCCGCCGTCGAACCTGGTCGGCTACACCGAGTTCGAGCCCGAGCCCGCGAAGCTGCTGGCCTCGCTGGCGCCACGCGCCGCCGAGTCCGAGATCTTCGCCGCCCTGCTCGGAAGGGGCGGCCTCGTTCTTCACCGCCCAGCAGCGGGCCATGGCGGCGGCGACCGACAACGCCGACGAACTTGTCCGGACCCTGACCCGGGTCATGAACCGCGCCCGTCAGGACGCCATTACTACTGAGATCATGGAAATCGTTGGCGGCGCCGAGGCGCTCCGCCAGACGAAGGGAGCTTGACCACTATGACGACCGCTACCGCCCAGGACACGGTGCCTGCCGGCTCACTCGAGGACGGCCGCGTCGTGGCCATCGCCGGGCCGGTGATCGACGTGGAGTTCCCACCCCACGCTCTGCCCGAGATCAACCACGCCGTCGAGTTCAGCATCGAGCTGGACGGGACCACGTTCGTGGTGGCGGCCGAGGTGGCCCAGCAGATCGGTGACGGCCGGGTGCGCTGCATCTGCATGCAACAGACCGACGGCCTGGTGCGCGGGGCGCCGGTCCGCAACCTCGGCCGGGGCATCACCGTGCCGGTGGGCAACGCCGTCCTCGGCCACGTGTTCAACGTCCTGGGCCAACCGCTCGACACCGACTCCATCGAAGGGATCGACGACTACTGGGAGATCCACCGCAGCGCGCCGGCGTTCGACCAGCTGGAGCCGCGGGCCCAGATGTTCGAGACCGGGATCAAGGTGGTCGACCTGCTCGAGCCCTACGTGCAGGGCGGGAAGATCGGCCTCTTCGGCGGGGCCGGCGTGGGCAAGACCGTCATCATCCAGGAGATGATCCACCGGGTGGCGCAGCAGCACGGTGGTGTGTCCGTCTTCGCCGGCGTGGGGGAGCGGACCCGTGAGGGCACCGACATGTGGCTCGAAATGCAGGAGTCGGGCGTCATCGACAAGGCCGCCCTGGTCTACGGCCAGATGGACGAGCCGCCGGGTGTGCGGCTGAGGGTCGCCCTGGCTGCGCTGACCATGGCCGAGTACTTCCGCGACGTGCAGAACCAGGACGTGTTGCTCTTCGTGGACAACATCTTCCGTTTCGTCCAGGCCGGCTCGGAGGTGTCCACCCTGCTCGGACGCATGCCGTCCGCCGTGGGCTACCAGCCCACCCTGGCCGACGAGATGGGCGAGCTGCAGGAGCGGATCACCTCGACCAAGGGCAAGTCGATCACGTCGCTCCAAGCGGTCTACGTCCCGGCGGACGACTACACCGACCCGGCTCCGTTCACCACCTTCACCCACCTGGACGCCACCACCGAGCTCTCCCGGCAGATCGCTGCGCTGGGCATCTACCCGGCGGTGGACCCACTGGCGTCGACCTCGAACATTCTCGCTCCCGAAATCGTGGGTGACCGTCACTACGCCGTGGCCCGGCGGGTGCAAGAAGTGCTGCAGCGTTACAAGGAGCTGCAGGACATCATCGCCATTCTGGGCATGGACGAACTCTCCGAGGAGGACCGCGTCACGGTGACCCGGGCCCGCAAGATCCAGCGCTACTTGTCACAGCCCTTCTTCGTGGCCGAGGTGTTCACCGGCGTGCCCGGGATCTTCGTGCCGATCGACGAGACGGTGGAGTCCTTCGAAGCGTTGGTCAACGGTGATCTCGACAACATTCCCGAGCAGGCGTTCCTCAACGTCGGCGGGGTGGAGTCGGTGCTGGCCAAGGCCAAGACGTTGCAGGACGAGGCCGGCTAGTGGCCGACGGCGTCTTCGGCGTGGAGGTCGTGACGCCCGAGCAGTCGTTGGTGGCCGGCGGTGCCACCGCGATCGTGCTGGCCACCTCCGAGGGTTCGCTTACCGTGCTCGACGGGCACACGCCCCTGGTCGGCGACGTAGTGCCGTGTCTGGTCACGGTGGAGCAGGCCGACGGCACGAGCCAGCGCCTGGCTGTCCACGGAGGGTTTGTCCAGGTCGACACCAGCCCGGGCGCGGCCGAAGGCCTGGCCGAGGGGGACGGTCCGTTGCCCGGCCTCTCGACCAAGGTCACGGTGCTGGCCGGCATCGCCGAACTGGCCACCGAGATCGACGTGCCCCGGGCCGAGCAGGCCAAGGAGGCCGCAACCGCCCGGGTGGCGGAACTGAGCTCCGGGCGGGGCGCATCCTCCGACAGTCCCGAGGGTGCACCCGCGCCCGACGCCGCGTTGGCCGACGCCGAAACGGCGCTTGGCCGGGCCGAGCTGCGACTCAGCGTGGCCTCCGGCTCCGTCGACTGAACCAGGGCAGGGCCGGGCCGGAGTACCCCAGGCCCCCGCCCCGAACGGCGAGCTCGAGATCATCGACGACGCTCCGCGGTGGTGACCACACACCGGGGGCATACCGATTCTGAGCCATGCAGACGGTCTACGAGGCCATCGGTCGTGACGACAAACTCTTAGGCTTGGCCAGAGCATGGCACGCCAGAGTGATGGTCGACGAAGTGGTGAGCCACGCCTTCAGCCACGGATTCCATCCAGAGCACACCGAGCGTCTCGCTGCCTATTGGGCGGAAGCGCTCGGCGGTCCCGCACGGTATTCGAACCTGAACGGGAATGAGAGCACCGTCGTCCGGATGCACAGCGGCAACGGGCCGCACGAGGAAATGGACCGACGGGCGATTGCCTGTTTCGATCAGGCCCTGGTGGACGTAGGTCTCGCAGACGATGACTCGCTCAGGCAGGTCTTGCACAACTACTTCGAGTGGGCAACCACGACCACAATGTCCCGCTACCACCGATCCGAAGAGGACGTGCTGGATGGACTCAGTATCCCGCACTGGTCGTGGGACGGACTCGTTCCTGGAACCGGTCCTGACGAGATCTGATCTGGTATCCCAGGTGGGGCGAGACGTACCGCGCCCGGCGAACCGGGGCGTGGATCATGTGAGATTGAGTGGCGTTGCCGAGGGCCGACCGAGGTCGGCCACTGCTGGACAGCAGTCACCCGTGGTGGCACGTTCGGCCCGGCGCCGGTCGGGGTCACTGTCCGTCGTACTCGTCGTGGCGCCGCCACCAGAAGCCGTTCTCGTTGCGGCCGAGTGGGGCGCGGTCGAGCCACTGGTACATGCCCCAGAGGCCGTCCAGGCCACGCGCGTACGCCGAGTAGGTGTGGTACACGACGCCATCCTCGAGCACGAACGCGCTGACGCCAGGCCCCTCTCCCCTGTAGGTCTGCCAGTCCGTGCCCACCTTGCTCGATGCGAACTCGTCGAGCCCGGCGCTCTCCTCGCCGGCTGGAGGTCGAAAGTCCGAGGTGCGGAAGTTGTACTCGACGGCTCCCGACTCCCATTGCTCCTTGGAGATCCCCGCCTGGAAGTCGTAGTTGAAGTCGCTGTCGAACGACGACGCCCAGGGGAAGCTCCAGCCCATCCGCCGTTTGTACGCCTGCAGTTTCGCCAGCGGAGCGCGCGACACCGCGCCGAGCGTGACGTCGTGACTGGCGAGGTGGGCGACGGAGCCGTCGAAGCCGTCAGCGATCGCCGAGCAGGACGGGCACCCTGCCGTGTAGTCGGGCCCGAACATGAAGTGATAGATGAGCAGCTGCGAGCGTCCCCGGAAGAGATCGGCCAGGGAGGCTGTGCCCTCGTCGGTGTCGAAGTGGTACTCCTTGTCGACTCGAACCCAGGGCAGCTCCTGGCGCTGCCGGGCCAGTTCGTCGCTGCGCCGGGTCAGCGCCTTCTCGGCCTCGAGCAGCTCCAGCCGGGCTGCGAGCCACTCTTCGTGAGTTGCGGTCTTGTGGTCGGTCATTGTTTCTCTCCTCTTCGTCGTGGCATCTGTGTTGTGACAACTATCTGGCGTGGTTCGCGCCACCGATGGGGCCTCACATCGGTGGCAGGAGTCCGGGAACCGACGACGGCGCGATGACGATCAGGATGCCAAGTCCGACGATCGCCAGCGCCAACGGCACGTCGATGGCGGCCTTCGGAGGCAGAAGCTTCTGGGCGAAGGCGATGACGGCGATCACGACCATCCAGGTGACGCTCATGACGCTCAGCGCCACCAGCGTCATCATCAGCCCGATGCTCGAACCGACACAACAGAGCCCGAACTCGAATCCAGAGCCGACGCTCTGGCGGCAGCGCCGACGGAAGTGCTGCTTGAGCGGTGTGAACTCGTAGACCCCGGCGGCGATCGCCACCGCGCCCGCCACCGACGATCCGTGCGGGCGGTACACCGCGTACACCGCGAGGCCCACGAGCGTCCAGACCCCAAGGTACGACGCGACGAACAGCGGCACGGCACGTACACGGCCGCTGGCACGAGTGCGCCTCAGAACCGCTGGAGCGGCGCCGGGCAGCATCATCGCCGCCATCATCCAGACCCACAGGGCGACGAAGAACGCGAACGAACCGAGCCGGGTCGCCACGCCCATGTCCATCCCCTTCATCCGCCGAGAGCGCGACGACCCAGGATGCGGCGGCGAGTCCGAGCGTCGCCGTCAGCGCGGCCGCCGTCGAGGCTGTCCTGGCGCTCGTCGGGCCGGCGGAGCGGAACGTCGGGGTCACGAACGGGCGCCCGAGCGTCGTGACCGCACCGTTGCGCCAACTCTCCGCCCCGGACTCCGCCCGGGAATCTGGGACTGACATTCGTCTTCTCCCTTCTCGTCAGCCTTCGGCCGGGGCGACGTCGGGACCGGGGTCGTCCCCACCGACGACTGCGGCCAGGCGTTCGAGATAGTGGCCCCAGCCGCTGGTGTGGTCGGACACCGCGTCGTCGGGCAGCCCACTGTGCACGAGGCGGACACGCGTCTTGTCACCATCGGGGATCAACGTGATCTCGACCTGCGTGGAGCGGGCTGGGATCGGATGGCCCGGCTCGTCCCACCCGAACGTGAAGACGACTCGCTCGTCCGGAACGACCTCGACGAACTCGCCCGCCGAGGGGTGTCGCCCTTGGACCAGGACCCGATGGGCACCCCCGACCCGGGCGTCAAGCTCCGCCTCGGTGCCCATCCAGCGGACGTGCTGCTCGGGATCGACCAGGAACGGGAAGATGGTCGCCGGGCTGGCGACGATCACGACCTCTCGGATCAATTCAGCCATGTGTGGTTCCTTTCTCTTGTTGGACCTTCGTTGTTGTCTCTGGCGAACTCTCCTGGGTGTCCTGCGCTTCGTACGACGCCTGTTCGGTGGCTTCGGCCAGATCCCGCAGGCGTTGGAGGCTCTCGGTCCAGTAGCCGTCGAGGAAGGTACGGAGCCTGGCCATCTCGGCGTGGTTGGTCCGGTAGAGCCGCCGGGTGCCGTCGCGTCTCTCGAGGATCAGACCCGCTCCCCGAAGTACGCCGAGGTGTTGGGACACCGCGGATCTGGTGATGTCCTCGAATCTGGCGGCGATATGGGATGCGGACATCTCCACGGACCAGACCATGCGGAGGATCTCCCGGCGCCGGGGCTCGGCCAAGGCTCTGAAGGCGATGTCCACCCTGTGAGTGTAAGCGAATGCTTTCGTAAGTGTCAACTGTCATTTAGCTCGAGTGGGGCAGCACTCCGCCATCGTTGGGGACGGACCGAGCCGTCCCGATGGCCGACGAATGGCGTCTTCCGCCCCTCCTGCCGAAGGGGACCGGGACTCCCGGGCGTCAAACGGTGGAGCGTTGCGGCCGCCCGAAGGCCCGGGAATCGGGGAGGGCGAGCCCGATCCGATCACGCCGCAACCGCGCTCGGCGCGTCCGTCGAAGGAGGCCCGGACTCTTTCAATGCGCGGCATGTCGACGCGGCCAGGCGCGTCGCGCCACGGGCTCAGTCGGCCGCGGGCTCAGTCGAAGGAAACCGAGCTGAATTCGGACAGCTTGGCCAGGGCGTGGCTGGCATCGATCTTGCGCAGGGTCCCGGACTTCGAACGCATGACCAGCGACTGCGTGGTGGCGCCGAACTCGTGGTACTGCACGCCGCGGAGGAGCTCGCCGTCGGTGATCCCGGTGGCGGCGAAGAAGCAGTTGTTGCCCTGGACCAGATCGTCGGTCATCAAGACGGCCTCGAGGTCGTAGCCGGCGTCGATGGCGGCGGTTCGCTCATCATCGTCGCGCGGATAGAGCCGTCCCTGGATCTCCCCACCCATGCACTTGAGGGCCGCCGCAGCCAGGACACCTTCGGGAGTGCCGCCGATACCGAAGAGGATGTCGGTGCCGGCGCCAGGCCACCCGGTGGCGATGGCACCGGCCACGTCCCCGTCGGTGATGAGCCGGATGCGGGCACCGGTGGCCCGCACCTCCGAGATGAGCGCGTCATGGCGAGGCCGATCGAGGATCACGGCGGTCAAGTCCCGCACCGGACGACCGAGTGCGTCGGCGAGCGAGTGGAGGTTTTCGCTGGGCGTGCGGCGGATGTCGCACGCTCCCTTGGCCCGGGGTCCGACGGCGAGCTTCTCCATGTAGACGCAGGGGCCAGGGTCGAACATCGTTCCCCGCTCGGAGACGGCGATGACGGCCAGGGCGCCGCCGCGGCCAAGTGCGGTCGGGGTGGTCCCGTCAATGGGATCGACGGCGATGTCGGTCATCGGAGGTGTGCCGTCCCCGATCTTCTCGCCATTGAACAGCATGGGGGCGTTGTCCTTCTCGCCTTCGCCGATGACGACGATCCCGTCCATTTGGACCGAGGACAGCACGATCCGCATGGCCTCGACGGCCGCCCCGTCGGCGCCCAGCTTGTCGCCCCGACCCATCCAACGGCTGGCCGCCATGGCTGCCGCCTCGGTGGTCCGTACCAGCTCCATGGCCAAGTTACGGTCAGGGGCCTGGGGAAGGGTCGCCACGGTACGACCCTAGTTGGTCGTCCGGCGTCAAAGCCCCGGCCGACCCCCCGCCAGCGGCGATACTTGGGGCCGTGGAAAGAATCATGGTCCAGCCCAACGGTCCCCTCCACGGGACCGTTCGCGCCGGAGGAGCGAAGAACTCGGCCCTCAAGTTGATGGTGGCCTGCCTGCTGGCCGAGGGGCGCTCGGTCCTCAGCAACGTACCCGACATCACTGACGTGGAGTCCATGGCGGCCGTCCTGCGGTCCGTCGGGGCCCGGGTCGATCGTCTGGAGAACGGGGATCTGGCCGTCACATCTCCGGCCGCCGCCGACCTTCGGCCGGTGGCCCCCTACGAGCTGATCGAGCGGATGCGGGCATCGGTGGTCGTGCTCGGTGTCCTGCTGGCGCGCTGTGGGTGGGTGCACATGCCCTTGCCCGGCGGCGACGATTTCGGGGAGCGTCCCATCGACTTCCATGTCAACGGGCTGGGGGCCATGGGGGTGCACTTCGAGTCGTCGGGCAGCGAGGTCCGGGGCCGCGTGGAGGAGGGGCGCCTGATCGGCACCCGGGTCGTGTTGGAGTACCCCAGCCACACGGCCACCGACAACCTGCTCATGGCGGCGGTCCTGGCCAAGGGGACCACGGTGATCGAGAACGCGGCGAAAGAACCAGAGGTCACCGACCTGGCCGACATGCTGTGCACCATGGGGGCGGTCGTGCGCGGTGCCGGCACGTCGCGCCTGGAGATCGAGGGCGTGGAGGAACTGCATCCGGCCCGCCACACCGTGGTGCCCGACCGGGTGGTGGCGGCCACGTTCGTGGCGGCGGTCGGGATCACCGGGGGCGAGGTGACCATCGAGGACGCTCGACCCGAGCACATGGAGATGCTGCTGCGCAAGGTCACCGAAATGGGCGTCGTGACCGACATGGGCCCGCAGGGGCTGCTGGTCAGCGCCAACAAGAGACTGGGCTCGGCCGACGTTGCCACACTGCCCTATCCGGGAGTGGCCACGGACTACAGCCCGCTGCTCGTGGCCATGCTCACCGTCGCCGACGGCGTCGGCATCCTCACCGAGAACCTCTTCTCGGGACGGTTCCGCTATGTCGAGGAGCTGCGACGCATGGGGGCCGACATCCGGACGGAAGGGCACCACGCCGTGGTCCGGGGGATGGACCGCCTTTTCGGTGCGCCGGTGCGGGCACCCGACCTCCGGGCGGGCGTGGCGCTCGTCCTGGTCGGCTTGGTGGCCGAGGGGGAGACCCTGGTGACCGGGGCCCGTCACATCGACCGGGGCTACGAGGATCTGGTCGGCACCCTGACGTCGCTCGGAGCCAAGGTGACGAGCCTGTGAACCGCCCGCCTTCGGATCCGGCGGCGCTGTTGGCCCTGGCCCAGGACAACGACAGGGTCGCGCTGGCTCGGCTGATCTCGCTGGTCGAGCGGGGAGGTGAGCCCGGTCTCAACGTGGCCCGCCTGGCCTACCGCTCCGCCGTGCCCTACACGGTCGGCCTGACAGGCGCCCCGGGTTCGGGCAAGTCGACCCTGACCGATCGGCTCATCACGGTGGCGCGCACCGGCTGGGGAGGGCCGTCACCCGAGGCGCTGGATCAGGTGGGAGTGCTGGCCATTGACCCGACGTCTCCGTTCAGCGGCGGGGCCATTCTGGGTGACCGGGTGCGCATGCAGCAGCACGTGCTGGACCCCTCCGTGTTCATTCGCTCCATGGCGACGCGCGGGCATCTCGGCGGTCTGGCCCTGGCCGTCCCCGACGCCATCCGTGTCCTCGGTGCAGCCGGGTTGCCGGTGGTCATCATCGAGACGGTGGGCGTCGGGCAGATGGAGGTCGAGGTGGCCTCGGCGGCCGACACCACGGTGGTGGTGGTGACGCCCGGGTGGGGTGACTCCATGCAGGCCAACAAGGCCGGCCTCCTGGAGATCGCCGACCTCTTCGTCATCAACAAGGCCGATCGTCCGGGCGCTCGAGAAGCGCGGCGGGACCTCGAACAGATGCTCGACCTCTCCACGCTCGGCGCCTGGCGCCCCCCGGTCGTCGACACCATCGCCGCGACCGGCGAGGGCGCGGCGGAATTGTGGAGCGAGATCGCCCGGCACCGGGCCCACCTCCTCGACAACGGCCTGCTGGAGGCGCGCCGGACCGAGCGGGTGGCGCACGAGTTACGGCGGGTGATGGTGGCCCGCAGCCGGGCTCGGATTGAGGAAGTGGCCGCCGGGGAAGAATTCTCCCGTGCCGTCAAAGCGGTGGCCGCGGGGGAGCTCGACCCCTACGAGGCCGCTGACCGGCTCGGGCGTGGTTGAGAGCCTGGCCGGTACGTCAGGTACGGTGCCCCTGATGACCGATACCTTCGTGACGTTGGAGCGACGAAGTGATGGCGTGGCCGTGATCCGCCTTGACCGGCCCAAAGCCAACGCCCTCTCGGGTGCCGTGCTGGGGCAGGTCTTCGCCGTGGCCCAGGAGTTGACGGCCGACCCGCCGGGTGCGGTCGTCCTGTGGGGCGGGCGCCGGATCTTCGCGGCCGGGGCCGACATCGTCGAGTTGGAAGGGACCGGGGCCGATTCTGTCGGGGCCAGTTTCACCAGCGCCCTCGGTGCGCTGGCCAAGGTGCCCCGGGCGACGATCGCGGCCATCAACGGCTACGCCCTGGGCGGTGGGTTGGAGTTGGCCCTGGCCTGCGATCTGCGGGTCTGCGCCGAAGACTCCAAGCTCGGCCTGCCCGAGGTGCTCCTCGGGGTCATCCCCGGTGGCGGCGGCACCCAACGGCTGCCCCGGTTGATCGGTTCGTCGCGGGCCAAGGAGATCATCTTCTCGGGGCGTCAGGTGCGGGCCCCCGAGGCGCTGGCCATTGGCCTCGTCAATCGGGTGGTGGCACCCGACGACGTGCTGGACGAGGCCGTCGCGTGGGCCGGCGAGCTGGCTCGGGGCGCCATCGTGGCCCACGGTCTGGCCAAGGCTGCGGTCGATCGGGGGCTCGAAGGGTCGCTGGCCGAGGGTCTGGGCCTCGAGCAGGAGGCGTTCGCCGCGGTGGCCCGAACCGAGGACGCAGCCCGGGGACTGGCCTCCTTCGCCGAGCACGGGCCGGGCCGGGCCACCTTCGTCGGCCGATGAGGCCGATGAGGCCGATAAGGTCGATGAGCTGGATGAGGCGATCGGGTCCATGGGCCGATGAGTCGGTGACGCGGTGAGCTCGCCCCCTATTCCCGTGAGCGCCGGCGAGGGGCCGTTCGACCCGTCGGCACGCTGGTTCCAGCACGCCGTCTTCTACGAGGTCCTGATCCGTGGCTTCTACGACGCCAACAACGACGGCAGCGGCGACCTGAAGGGCCTGCGCGACAAGCTCGACTACATCGAGTGGCTGGGCATCGACTGCATCTGGATGCTGCCCTTCTACCCCTCGCCGCTGCGGGACGGCGGCTACGACATCAGTGACTTCTTCAACGTGCATCCCGACTACGGGAGCATCGGTGACCTGGTGGCGTTCCTGGAGGACGCGCACAGCCGCGGCATCCGGGTCGTCGCCGACCTGGTTATGAACCACACCAGCGACCAGCACCCCTGGTTCATCGAATCGCGTTCGAGCCGGGACAACGCCAAGGCCGACTGGTACGTCTGGAACGAAGACGACCAGCGCTGGCCCGACGCCCGGGTGGTCTTCACCGACGTGGAACGGTCCAACTGGACCTGGGACGACACCCGCCAGCAGTACTACTGGCATCGCTTCTACCACCATCAGCCCGACCTCAACTACGACAATCCCGAAGTGGCCGACACCATGATCGACCTGGTGCGCTTCTGGCTGGATCTCGGCTTCGACGGTTTCCGGCTCGATGCCGTGCCCTATCTCTACCAACGCGACGGCACCTCGGGGGAACACCTGCCCGAGACCCACGCCTTCATCCGGCGCATCCGCAAGCAACTGGAAGCGGACTACCCCGGGCGGATCCTGCTGGCCGAAGCCAACGGCTGGCCCAGCGACGTGGCCGACTACTTCGGCGACGGGGACGAGTGCCACCTGTGCTTCCACTTCCCGCTGATGCCCCGGCTGTTCATGGCGGTGCGGCGGGAACAGCGCTATCCCATCACCGAGATCCTGGCTCAGACGCCGGTCATCAACGAGTCGTGCCAGTGGGCCATCTTCTTGCGCAACCATGACGAGCTCACCCTCGAACAGGTCAGTGACGAGGATCGCGACTATCTCATCGCCGAGTACGCCAAGGACCCCCGCATGAAGCGGCACATGGGGATCGGGCGGCGGCTGGCTCCCCTGATCGACAACGACCGGCGGACGGCCGAGCTCCTGTACGCGCTGCTGCTCTCCCTGCCGGGCAGCCCGGTCATCTACTACGGCGACGAGATGCTGATGGGGGACAACATCTACCTCGGTGACCGTGATTCGGTGCGCACACCCATGCAATGGTCGCCCGACCGCAACGGTGGCTTCTCCCAGGCGGATTTCGCCCAGCTCTACCTGCCGCCGCTGATGGATCCGGTCTACGGGTTCAGCGCGGTGAATGTCGAGGCCCAGCTGCGCAACCAGGGCTCGTTCCTGCACTGGCTGCGGCGCATGCTGACCGAGCGCCGCGCCCTCCCGGTTATGGGGGTGGGCGAGATGGAGATCCTGCCCTGCGCCAACCCCTCCGTGCTGGCCTACATGCGCTCGGGCGAGGTGTCCGACATCATGACCACGGTGCCCAGTGCCACGTCGGGGGCGACCTCGGGGGTCGACGCCGTCCTCGATGTCCGGGATTGGGGCCGCACGCTGGTGACGGCGCGCACGGTGCCGGCCGGCAACGAGGGGGCCGACGACGAGGCGGTCCGCCGCTTCCAGGCCGTGCTCTGCGTGCACAATCTCAGCCGGTTCGCCCAGCCGGCCGAGCTCGCTCTGGCCAAATGGGCCGGGTCCACCCCCTATGAGGTGCTGGGCCGGGTGCCCTTCCCGTCCGTCACCGAGGAGCCCTACGCCATCACCCTGCCGCCCTACGGCTTCTTGTGGTTCGACCTGGTGCGTGAGGAAGGGCCGCTGGCGCCATGAACGCCGAGCAGGAACAGGCCGTTCAGCGGTTGGTCGGGGCGTGGCTCGAGGAGCGCCTGCCGGTCGATGTCCCCGCCCCCGTCCCCGACGAGATCGCGCTGCGCCGGGTGGAGGTGCTGCGGGCCGGACGCCCCGGGTTGCTCGACGTGGTGGCCGAGGTGGGCGGTCGCCTGGGCCACATGATCGCCGGGCTCCGACGGGTGGGTGACGAGCCGCGCTTCTTGCGCCCCGGGGACGAGGCGGCGCTCGGACTCTTCGAAGACGACGACGGGTTGGCCGTGTGCATCGATGCCCTGCGCGACGCCGAGCTGGGCCCGATGGTGCTGGCCACCGTCAGGGGCGTGGACCCGAGGCCGGGCACGGTGGCGTACCTCCGCGACGACGAGAAGGTCACCGTCCTCGACTGCGGCGATCGCGGGGACCTCACCGTGTACCCATGGCTCCGGGACGGCCCCCGGGCGGCGGTTGACCTGTTGGTCGCTCTCGACGCGGCCGGCTTCAACCACGTGGCGGCGCCGCTGGTCCGCTGGACCTGGGAGGGGCGTGATCTGGGGGTGGTGCAAGAGCCGATGCAGGGCCGTGCGGGCGGCTGGGCGCTCGCCCTGACGTCGTTGCGCGATCTCTTTGCGGCCGGCGGCCGCCCCGAGGCGGCCGGGGGTGACTTCGGTCCCGAGGCGCATGCCCTGGGCACCATGACCGCCCGCATGCACCTCGCCCTCGACAGTGCATTCGAGCGGCGGCCCGGCTCGGTGACCGATTGGGTCGACGACGCCGAGGCATCGATCGGACGGGCCGACCCGGCCTTGCTCGAGGCCCCCGGGGTGGCCGATCTGACCAAGGGGCTGCGGGTGGCCGACCTGCACCTGCCGTCCATCCGCACCCACGGGGACTTTCACCTGGGACGGATGGCCCGGACCGATCAGGGCTGGATCGTCAGCGACTGCGGTCCCGGTGGCGTACTGCCGGGGAACAGCGAGCCGACCTGGCGCTCCCCGCTGGGCGACGTGGCCGACCTGTTGTGGTCGCTGCACGAGGCCAGCACCATGGCCGCCGCCGAGCGTGACCCGGCTGGCCGGCTGGGCGTGGACCAGTTGGGCCGGGCCTGGGAGGCGCGCAACCGGCGGGCGGTCCTCACCGGGTATCTGAGTACCCCGGGCATGGCCGGACTGGCCGGTCCCGACCGGGACGTGGTGCGCAACCTCGTCGCGCTGTTGGAGCTGGCCCGGTCGGTGCGGCCGAGCGCCCTGAGACCTGAGACCTGAGACCTGTGGCTGACGCTTGGGGCTGACGCTTGGGGCGTCAGGCTCAGTGGGTCAGTGGGTCAGTGCCGCCATCTTGAGCATCTCGGCTGACTCTTCGGGCGAGACCACGTTGATGGCCACGCCGGTGCCCAGTTCGAATCCGGCGGTGGTGGTCGCCTTGGGCCAGATGTGGGCGTGCCAGTGGTAGGGCTCGCCCACCCGGTACGGGGCGGAGTGGAACACGATGTTGTAGGCCACGTCCCCGACCGTGTGGGCCAGGTGGTTCAGAGAGGTGCGGATCGACTCACCGACGGCGACCAGGTCCTCGGTCGGGCTCTTGTGCATGTGGGGCGAGTGTCGCCGGGGGATGACCAGCATCTCGTAGGGGACCGCACTCCAGAAGGGACAGACCACCACGACCCGATCGTCGGCGAAAATGACGCGGTCGCCGCTGTCCTCCTCGGCCTCCATCGTCGTGCAGAGGAGGCAAGATCCGACGAAGCGGGCGAAGCGGGCCTGCTCCTCGGCCAACTCGCGGGGGATGAACGACATGCCGAGTAGTTGGCCGTGCGGGTGCTCCACCGAGGCGCCCGCTTCCCGGCCGGAGTTGACGATGGCCTGGGTGTAGCGCAGGTTCGGCCGTTGGGCGTGCTCTTCGAGGCGGTCGCGCAGGGCCGCCATCACCAGGCCGCTCTGCTCCCGGCTCAACATGCCCCAGGTGGCGTCGTGCTCGGGGGAGAAGATGAGGATCTCGTGGATCCCCCCGGCCGTGGCTTGGGTGAACACGGGCCCGCGGTTGGCCACCACAAAGGGCTCGTCGCCCTCGAAGGCCGGGTAGAGGTTCGGGACCACGCGCACCAGCCAGTGTCCGGTTGGTCCGTAGGTCTCCAGGGCCGGCGGCGTGGTCTCCTCGTTCCCGGGGCAGAACGGGCACGGACGTTCCGAGTCCTCCTCCACCCAGGGGGATCGGGTGACAAAGGAGTAGGGCCGTTCGGATCGTCCTGGGCTGACGACCACCCAGCGGCCCGACAACGGGTCGAGTCGCAACTGGTTCACTGGCTCTCGGCTCTTTCCACTTCCCTATCCACCTTCATCGGCGGTCGCCTCTTCACTCTGTGTGTCCTTCTACGGTACAGGCTCCAAACCACATTTAGGCTGCATGCTCACCGAACGTTCACCTCGTGTACGCACATATGGATGAAGATGTCCGGCGTGCACGCCCAGCCCCACGGTCCCGCCTTCGACATCGTGCTCCTTCTCCATGTGGGCTGCGTGGTCGCAGGCCTGGCCACCGTGGTCACGAGCGCGGCCACCGCGACGCGCCTGCGCCGACTCCTCCGCGTCGGACGCTCGCTGCCCGAAGCGGTGGTGCGCTACTTCCGTCCCGGAGTCAACTGGGGCGGTCGCCTGCTCTACGGCATCCCGATCTTCGGCTTCGCCCTGCTGGCCATGAGCCACGGGGCGTACGCCCTCTCCGATGGCTGGGTCGTGAGCGGGTTGGCCGTCTTCGTCGTCGTCGTGGTGCTGGCCGAGGGCGTGCTCTGGCCGGCCGAGCGGAGAGTCCAAGCCTCGGTGAGCTCGGGTTCTTCCTCCACCTCTGCCGCCGCTGCTGCCGCCGCCTCCACATCCGAGTCCTCCCCGGGTGGACGGGTCCGAGGCCGAACCGGATGCCGGGGGAGCCCCGGCCGTGCTGCGCGATGCCCAACTCATTGTGTGGTCCGCGGCCGTGGCCCTGGTCCTGCTGGTCGTCGGCACGGTGCTCATGGTGGCCCAGCCGTAGGGCGGGAGTCCCGAAGGGCGGAGTCCGTAGGGCCGCTACGCCTCGAGCCTGAGTCCGGTGGCCGCTTCGACCAACCGCTCCGCCTCGGCCGTCCGGCCGGCCGCCACCAGACCGGGCAGCGGCCCGTCGAGCAAGGCGGCCCAATCCACTGCTTCGGTACTGGCGCCGGTGGCCTTGAGTTGTCGCCGCGCCCGGCCGAGGAGCTCGGCCAAGGCACCCGTCCCCGGACCGAGCTGCTCGGCCAAGCGGCCCCGCAGCCAGGTGGACAGGGCCGGGCTCGACCCCGCCGTCGAGACGGCGAGTGTGACCGGACCGTCGCGGTGGACGGACGGCAAGATGAACGAGCAGTTGTCGGGGTCGTCGGCGCTGTTGACCCACACGCCGGCGGCTTCGGCGTCGGAGAAGACGGCGGTGTCAACCTCGGGATGGCCGGTGGCGGTCACGACCAAGCGGTAAGCGGCCGCGTCACCGGGGGCGTAGGCCCGGCGCACGAGGGTGAGCGGGGACAGCGCGGCCATGGCATCACCGATCTCGGGGGCGATCACCGTGACGAGGGCGCCGGCCGCCAGGAGGCCCCTGGCCTTGCGGGCGCCCACCGGGCCGGCCCCCACCACCAGGCAGGCGCGGCCGGTCAGGTTGAGCGAAACCGGGTAGGAGGCCGTCACGGGTGGTCGGGGATGGTTCGGGCCGGTCCGGGTCGGCCGTTAGGAGTGAATGGACGGGCGCCCGACCATGCCGGCGGCCACGGTGGCGATGGTGCGGTCGTCGATCAGGACGAAGCTCCCGGTGATCCGGTCCACCGTGTACGAGTCCAGTGCCAGCGGCGTGGCGGTGCGCAGGTGGACGAGGCCGATGTCGTTGTCGGCCAGTTCGTCGGCCTCGATCATCTCCAGGGCGTTGACGTCGAAGATCCCCTCGACCCGTTCCACCACGACCGGCGTGACGCGGGTGGTGTGCTTGAGCTTGAGGCGGTCGCCGGCCACCAGCGGCCGGTCGTGGAACCAGCACACCGTCGCCTCGAAGGTGTCGGTCACGGTCGGCGGCTCTTCGAGGGACGAGATGAGGTCACCGCGTGAGATGTCGAGGTCGTCGGCCAGCTGCACGGAGACCGACAGGCCGACTTCGGCCCGGGAGAGTGGGCCGTCGGCCGTCTCGATCGAGCGCACGGTGGTGAACTGCCCCTGGGGCAGCACGATGACGGGGTCGCCCGTCCGGAAGGGCCCCCCGTTGACCATGCCGGCGTAGCTGCGACCACCGCCGGGCAGACGCAGGACCCACTGCACCGGGAGCCGGCCGCCGTTGCCCTGGCGCAGGCCGTGCTGGGAGGCCCACCCGCCGGCCTGGGCTGACTCGAGCGCATCGAGCACGGTCGGGCCGTCGTACCAGGGGGCGGCGTCGGAACGCTCGACCACGTTGTCGCCGTGGAGGGCGGAGATGGGGATGACCGTGCAGGAATGGATGCCGAGCCGGCGGGCCAGCGTCTGCATGTCGTCGACGATGCCCTGGTAGGCCGACTTGTCCCAGCCCACCAGATCCATCTTGTTGGCGCAGACGACGAGTTGGTCCACCCCCAGCAGGGCGGAGATGCAGATGTGGCGCCGTGATTGCTCGCGCAGCCCCGAGGTGGCGTCGACCAGAGCCAGGACGAGGTCGGCCGTCGAGGCCCCCGTGGCCATGTTGCTGGTGTATTGGACGTGACCGGGGCAGTCGGCGATGACGAACTTGCGGTGCGGCGTGGCGGCGTAGCGGTAGGCCACATCGATGGTGATGCCCTGCTCGCGTTCGGCTCGCAGCCCATCGGTGACGAAGGAGAGATCGACCTCGTCGAGGCCCCGGCGATCGGCGGCATCGGAGAGCGCATCGAGCTGGTCGTCGAAGAGTTGGCGGGTGTCGAAGAGCAGCCGGCCGATCAGGGTGCTCTTCCCGTCGTCGACCGACCCGATGGTGGCGAAGCGCAGCAGGTCCATGGTGTCGGCGCCGAGCTCCGGGCCGCCGGCCGGCGGCGAGCTGGGCTGCGTGGGCATCGTTTTAGAAGTACCCCTCGCGCTTGCGGTCCTCCATGGACGTCTCGGAGAAGCGGTCGTCACCCCGGGTGGCCCCCCGCTCCGAGATCCGGCTGGCCGAGACCTCGCGGATGATGTCCTCCACCGTGGCGGCGGTGGAACGCACGGCCCCGGTCAGCGTGGCGTCGCCCACGGTGCGGTAGCGCACCGTGGCCACTTCGACGGTCTCGTCGCCCTGGGGCTGAACCCACTCGCTCTCGGCCAGCAGCATGCGATCGCGCTCGATGACCCGACGCTCGTGGGCGTAGTAGATCGACGGCAGGGCGATGCGCTCACGTCGGATGTACTGCCAGATGTCGAGCTCGGTGAAGTCCGAGAGCGGGAAGGCGCGCAGGTGCTCGCCCGGCCGCACGCTGCCCTGGTAGAGCTGCCACAGTTCGGGGCGCTGCCGCTTGGGGTCCCACTGGCCGAACGAGTCGCGGAAGGAGAGCACCCGCTCCTTGGCCCGGGCCTTGTCCTCGTCGCGTCGGGCCCCGCCGAAGGCGGCGTCGAACTTGTTGGCGTTGATGGCGTCCAGCAGTGTCGTGGTCTGGAGTCGATTGCGCGAGGCCACCGGACCCGGGTCGGCCACGCGGCCCTGGTCGATGGAGTCCTGCACCTTGGCCACCAGGAGGCGGGCCCCTTCGGTGGCGACCTGGGCGTCGCGGTACTCGAGGACCTCGGGGAAGTTGTGCCCGGTGTCGACGTGGAGCACGGGAAAGGGCATCTTCCCGGGCGCAAAGGCCTTGGCCGCCAGATGCAGGAGGACCGCCGAGTCCTTGCCGCCGCTGAAGAGCAGGACCGGGCGCTCGGACTCGGCCGCCACCTCGCGGATGATGAAGATGGCGAGCGACTCGAGCAGGTCGAGGTGCCCCAGGGGATGGCCGAAGGGCCGGACCAGGGCGGTCACCGACGCGCCCGACTGCGCCGACCGTCCCGGGAGGGGGCCAACGGAGGAGCGAGCACGTGTCGTTGCAATGGATTCGGCAGTATCCACGGAACCTCTTCAAATCATGACCAATCTGGTCATGTATACTTTGGTCTGCATTCCGTCGGGCGTCAAGCCGCGGGTCAGGACTCCGGAAGTTGTCCCGACAGGTTATGGGCGAGGGTCCGATCCCGAGCCACGAGGAAGGGAGTGGCCGATGGCTGAATCGAAGATCGCCGGGGACACGCCGAGCGCCGACGAGCTGACCAGCCTCAATGCGGAGTTCGAGACCGCGCCGGCCAGCACCGTCATCCGCTGGGCCGTGGACACCTTCGGCGCCGATCTGGTCCTGGCCGCCTCCTTCGAGGACGTCGTCCTGATCGACCTGGCCACCAAACTGGCGCCCGAGATCGAGGTCATCTTCCTCGACACCGAAGCACATTTTCCCGAGACCCTCGATTTCGTGGACACCGTGCGCGACCGTTACGGGCTCAACCTGACGGTGACCAAGCCGGGTCCCGAGGCGGCGGCCCACCCCTGCGGCAGCGAGCAGTGCTGCCAGTTCCGCAAGGTGGCTCCCCTGCGCGAGCGGTGCGGGGCAACCGGGCCTGGCTGACCGCGCTCAAGCGCGACGACGGGCCGACCCGGGCCAACGCGCCCATCGTCAGCTGGGACGCCGCCTTCGGGCTGGTCAAGGTCAACCCCCTGGCCACGTGGACCAACGACGACATCACGTCGTACCTGGTCGACCACCAGCTCCCGCAGCACCCGCTGTGGTCCAAGGGCTACCGCTCCATCGGCTGTGCCCCCACCACCCGTCCGGTGGCCGAGGGCGAGGACCCCCGGGCCGGCCGCTGGGCCGGACTCGACAAATCCGAGTGCGGGCTGCACGCTTAGGTCATGCCGCGCGACCTCGACAACCCCTACGGGATGGAGTTCCGCGGGCGCGAGCGCGGCCTGAAATTCATCCGGCCCTACCGCAACATCGGCGAGCTCAATTCGGTCGAGCAGTTGAAATTGTCCCGCCATCCCTTCGAGGTGGCCCAGGCCGTGATCGACACCTACTCCAAGCAGGGCGCCGACTCCATCAGCGCGGTGCCGGGCGAGCAGGAGCGGCTCAAGTGGGTCGGGATGTACCCGCAGAAGCAGGGCGGCGACGCCTTCATGATGCGGATCAAGGTGCCCGGCGGGGTGATGACCGCGCCGCAGGTCCGCGAGATCGGCGTGGCGGCCGACGCCTTCGCCGAGGGACCCGACGAGAGCCCGGTCTTCGGCAACCGCTACGCCGACCTGACGACCCGACAGGACATCCAGCTGCACTGGATACGCATCGCCGACGTGCCCCGCATCTGGCAGCGCTTCTGGGACGTGGGCCTCACCACCGTCCAGGCCTGCGGCGACTCCGCCCGCAACGTGTGCTCGTGCCCGGTGTCGGGGATCGATGCCGGCGAGCTGGTGGAGGCCTTCCCGGTGGCCCAGGCCGTCTCCGCCTACTTCACGGGAAATCGCGAGTACTCCAACCTGCCCCGCAAGTTCAAGATCGCGGTGACGGGCTGCCTCGAGGACTGCGCCCGGGTTGAGATCAACGACATCGGCCTGTGGCCGGCCGAGCACGGCGACGGGTCCATCGGGTTCAACGTGCTCATCGGCGGCGGGCTGTCCGACGGGGAGCGGATGGCGTCGGACATCGACCTCTTCATCCGGCCCGACCAGGCGGTCGAGCTCTGCCGGGGTGTGGCCCAGGTCTTCGGCGAACTGGGCAACCGGGAGAACCGCGGCCTGGCCCGCATGCGTTACCTGGCCCAGGAGCTCGGCCCCGAAGGGTTCCGGGCCGCCCTGGACGAGCGCACGAAGTTCGCCTTCGAGCCGGCGGGCCGCGAGCTGACCAACGCCTTCCGGGGCGACCACGTGGGGGTCCATCCCCAGAAGCAGCCCGGCCTGGTCTACGTCGGCTGCTCGGTCCCGGTGGGCCGCATGCACGGGATCGATCTCATCGAGACGGCGCGACTGGCCGAGACCTACGGCGACGGCTCGGTCCGCGTCGGCACCGACCAGAACTTCATCCTCTCGGGCATCCCCGAGGATCGTCTGGACGACCTGTTGGCCGAGCCGCTGATGCAGACCTACTCGCCCTTCCCCGGTCCCTTCGAGCGGGGCGTGGTGGCGTGCACCGGCTCGGAGTTCTGCCGCTTCGCCGTGGTGGAGACCAAGGAGCGGGCCGTGAAGTGGGCGCGCTCCCTCGATGCGCAGCTCTCGGCCGGCGGCGCCGATGGGGGAGGCACCGGCGACGCCGGCGTCATCCGCATGCACTTCTCCGGCTGCTCGGCCTCGTGCGCCCAGCCCCAGATCGCCGACATCGGCTTCCGGGGGGACATCGCCCACGTGGACGAGCACATCGAAGAGGCGGTCGACATCGGGTTGGGCGGATCGCTCGGTCCCGACGCCGCCTTCATCGACTGGGTCACCGGCGCCCTGCCGGTCGACCGGGTCCCCGACGCCCTCCTGCGCGTGGTCAACCGCTACCAGGCCGAGCGCCGGGAGTCCGAGCCCTTCCGTTCCTGGGCCCGGCGCACCCCGCAACACGAGCTGGCCTCCACCATCTCGGGAGCAGCCGAGGTGGTCGGCGCATGAAGCGCTACCGCGTGCGCGAGGAGATGAACGGCATCACCGAG
Source organism: uncultured Acidimicrobiaceae bacterium (assembly GCA_963743785.1). Classification (GTDB taxonomy): domain Bacteria; phylum Actinomycetota; class Acidimicrobiia; order Acidimicrobiales; family RAAP-2; genus Bog-473. Next base: position 50,771 of record CAVURD010000007.1, read on the forward strand.
CCTCCGGGCAAGGTGTGGTTCTGGGAGCTCGAAGCCGGCGTGATCCACGCCGACCGTTGCATCCAGTGCGGCACGTGCGTCGCCGTCTGCCCGTCCAACTCCATCGGCATCGATCTCGACACCAACCTGCCCGAGCTGGTCAAGATGTGCACCGGGTGCTCGTTGTGTTGGGACTTTTGCCCCCGGGGCGGGCTGCGCTACGAAGCGCTGTGGCCGCCGTCGACCGCCGTCGAAGGCGAGGATGGCCGACGTCGTCCCGGCCCAGGTCCGGTCCGATTCCTCCGACACCTACTGGAAGATCACCGGTGGGCCCCCGGCCGACGGGCTGGGCGCGGTGGTCGAGAGCTTCGCCGTGCGCGCCTCGGCCACGCTGGACGACGTCCAGGACGGCGGTGCGGTCAGCGCGCTGCTCATCGGGCTGCTGGCGGCCGGGGAGATCGACGGCGCCCTGGTCTCCAAGCCCAGCGGCGATCCGGACGAGCAGTGGAAGGGCATCGCCACCATCGCCACCACGGCCGAGCAGATCAAGGCCGCCTCGGGCAGCTTCTACAACCAGACCATGGCCCTGGCCGAGCTGGACCTCTCCGCCTACAAGCTGGGCCCCAAGCCGCGCATCGCCGTGGTGGGCACGCCCTGCGAGGTGCAGGGGCTCCGCGCCATGCAGGCCCGGCGCTGGCCCACCGGGGCCCACCGGGTCGACGCCGTGGTGCTGAGCATCGCCCTCATGTGCACCAAGAACTTCGACTACGAGGCGCTCACGCTGAAGGAACTGCGCGACAAGCGCGGGGTCGACCTGGACCGGGTCTCCAAGATGGACGTGATCCGCGGGCGGATGATCGTGGAGTACCGCGACGGGGAGCTGGCGGTGGACGAGCCGGTCAAGGACTTTCACGGCGCCGCCCTGAAGGGCTGTGACGAGTGCGCCGACTTCCTCGGTCGCTCGGCCGACATCTCGGTGGGCAGCGTGGGCTCCATGGACGGATGGACCAGCGTGCTGATCCGGACCGAGCGCGGCCGCCTGGCCTTCCAGGCCGCCCGGGCCAAGTTGGATGTCCGCGGCCTCGACGACCCGGCGGCCCTGCTCCGCCTCGATGCGCTGGACAAGAAGATCGCCGGTCGCACCCTGCAGCGCAAGCTCGACCCCGACGCCCCCCTGTTCATCGACTTCGAAGAGCACGTGCGCACCTACGACGGCACGGACCGCCGGCCCGTCTTCATCCGCCATTGACGGTGACCGCGCCGCCCAGCTTGCACCTGCCGGACGAGCCGACGGCCCGGGCCGCGCTGTGGCGGGCGGCCGTCGCCGACGGGGCCGATCTGGTGACCACCTTGAGCGCCGACGACGGGTTGATCGAATGGCTCTGGTCCCGCTGGAGCTCGCTCGGCTCGGCCGGGATGACGCACGACGACTTCGCCCGCATCGTGGTGGCCTACCGGCGCGAGCTGTGGCTCTGGTTGGCCGGTGAGCGGACCTGGGCCCAGGCTGCTCGGGACTGGTGGGCCGGATCAGCCGTCGCCTGACCCAGGTTGCCCCCGCCGCCGGGTGACGGCGTGGCGACGGACCGCAGCCCGGTCATCGCCCTGCACGACGTCGGCGTCCGGCGCGACGGTGTCGTCGTCCTCGACGGCATCGACTGGCTGGTGCGGTCGGGGGAGCGCTGGGTCATTCTCGGTCCCAACGGTTCGGGTAAGACGACGCTGCTGGCGTTGGCCGGCGCCCGCCTGTGGCCGTCGGCCGGCGTGGTCGAGATCCTCGGAGCGCGTCTCGGCCGGGTCGATGTCCGCACCCTGCGGCCCCGCATCTCGCTGGTGAGCGGCTCGGTCACCCGCCAACTCCGGCCCGACCTGCCCGCCCGTCACGTGGTGGTCAGTGGTCGCGACGAAGCGCTGGAGACCTGGTGGCACCCGTACTCGGACGAGGACTGGGACCGGGCCGACCGCTTCTTGGACCAGGCCGGTGTCGGCGCCATCGGGGACCGCCCCTTCGGCGTGATCTCCGAGGGTGAACGCCAACAGGTGCTCCTGGCCCGGGCGCTGATGGGCCGACCCGAGCTGATCCTGCTCGACGAACCGGCGGCCGGGCTCGACCTCGGCGCCCGGGAGCGCCTGGTCACCCGCCTCGCCGGGTTGGCCGCCGACCCCGAGTGCCCGACCATGGTCCTGGTCACCCACCACTGCGAGGAGATACCCGCCGGGTTCACCCACGCCGGGCTGGTGCGCCAGGGCAGGTTGCTGGCGGCGGGTGGCCTGGCCGATGTGGTGACCTCGCCACGGGTCTCGTTCTGCTTCGATGTGCCGGTGACGGTCGGCTGCGACGACGGACGGTGGTGGAGCCGCGCCGGGTGAACCGGGACCGACCGTCGTGAACTGGGAGAGAAGCAACCTCTTGCCAACCGTGGCCGAGCGGGGTAGATAAAGAGGACAACGAGGAGCTGCACTGACGATGTCGGCGCTGCGCATGTCCCCACCATCCACCATTGGGATATAGGCCCTGGTTAGGGTCTTCTACGCAGTGAAGGTAGGTTCGTCGGGGAGTGACGAGTGTGATCCTGCTGGTCCTCGTAGTCATACTGTGGTTACTGGTGCTGGCGCCGAGCCTCTATCGGCGTTTTTCCGAACGCGACAGCGTCGGTTCGATCGACCATTTCCATCACCAGCTCAACCTGCTCGAACACGCCGGACCGAAATTGGTCAGCCCGGCCTACCGGTTGCATTCGGCGGTGCCGGGCGGGAGCGTCGAGAGGGCGGCCGAGGCGGACCCGCCCATGTATCGAGGCAAACTCGTGCTCCTCCGCCCGGTCGACGACGAGGAACACGCCGACATCGACGACGTCGGGGGCGCCCACTACGAGCGTGTGGGCGTGCTGGACCCACCCGAGCCCCCCACCGTTCCGGACGAGTCCCGGGTTGAATTGCAGGCGTACCGTCGCCAGCAGGCGCGGCGACGCTGTTCGAGCATCCTGTTGGTCCTTGCCGGGCTCACCGTCACCACCGGCATCTTGGGCATGCTGCCCGCCCTCCACCTGGCATGGGTCTTCACCGCCCTCTGCGCCATCGCGCTGGTGGCCATGGTCGGGTTGATCGCCTACGCCCGCGAGCTCCAGGCCCAGGCCACGCGGTGGGCCCCGTCGCCTCTCGTCGCGGACGGGCGCGAGGAGTTCGAGGAGCTCGAGGCGTACGAGGGTTACGGGGCGTCCGGGATCGTACCTCGGCGCAGCCGAGTCCGGGTATCCCGGGGCGTGGGATGAAGACGATGAGGACGACTTCCCCCGCCAGGCGGTGGCCGGCCACTAACCGACGTCGGCCTGGTCTGGTTGGCACTCTTTCTCCGTGGGGCGTGGATCCACTCCCCGCCACGAAACTCCGGCCCTGGAGGGCCGAGCATCCGATCCTGGCCGGACCAGGCAGGGCGGCGTGATGGTCCTACCATCAGCATTGACTAATCTGATCGGCTTCCGGGGGTGTAGCTCAGCTGGCAGAGCGCTACGTTCGCAATGTAGAGGCCGTGGGTTCGAGTCCCATCACCTCCACAGCCAAAAGGCCCAGGTCAGAGGCCTCGAATGGATCCCCGGAAGCAGGCATAGCGCCGTTGAGCGCTACGCGACCTGTCGTAGATGTCGTAGATGTCGTAGGTGTCGAGTTGCTGGTTCGCGCATTCGGCAAAAGCCCTGCTCACAGGTCGGCAGCCAGATGTTCGTGATGGTGGGCGTGCATGTCGACGCGCGTGGCTTTGCGTTACCGAATCGACGAGCCTGCGTCCAGACCAGCCCCGAAATTGGGGATCAGTCGTGCACATGTTCACGGCGACCGGGTCGGAGGAAAGGGAGTCACGGCGCAGCCCATCGTTGTCAAGGGTTACCTCGTGCTAGGCGGCGACCTCGACCCAAAGCCCTGATCGGCGAGAGCGTGAGAGAAACCGATCGCCTGCGTCACAAGCTATCGGTCAGGGCCACGCTGAGGGATCGGTCACCGCTGGCGCCCGATGAGGCCGAGATAATGGCTGGGTGAACATCCGTCTATTCCGTCGAAACGCAGAGGGGGGCATTCGCAGTTGTCAGATTTCCTTCCGTTCATCGTCATAGGCATCACCACCGGAGCGGTCTACGGCCTGGCGGGCGTGGGCCTGGTGCTGACCTACAAGACGTCGGGGATCTTCAACTTCGCCTACGGCGCCGTCGCCGCCCTAGCGGTGTTCGTCTTCTACTGGTTGCACACCGAGCACGGCATGCCCTGGCCCTATGCGGCGGCCCTCTGCCTCTTCGTGCTCTCGCCGCTCGAGGGCCTGGTCCTGGAGTTGGTCGCCCGCACGCTCGAGAACGCCACGGCCACCTTGAAGGTGGTCTCCACCGTCGGGATCCTGATCTTCATGGTCGGCCTGGGGGAGATCTGGTACGGCGACTCCAACACCTCCTTCCCATCGTTCCTCGACACCAACACCGTCCGGTTCCTCGGCGTCAATATCGGGTTCGACCAGATCACGGTGATGATCATCTCCGTCGCTGCGACGGCCATCTTGTATTACTTCTTCCGCTTCGTGCGCCTGGGGGTGGCCATGCGCGGCGTGGTCGACAATCCCGAGCTCGTCTCGATGACGGGCACCAACCCCGTGGTCGTGCGCCGCTGGGCCTGGATCATCGGCACGATCTTCGCCTCCATGGCCGGCCTCCTCATCGCCCCATCGCTGAACCTCGATGCCTACACGATCGCCCTGTTGGTCGTCTCGGCCTTCGGCGCGGCGGCCATCGGCTACTTCTCCAACCTCCCCCTCGTGTTCGTCGGCGGCCTGTTCGTCGGTGTGGTGGACGCCCTGGCCACCAAGTACGCCGCCGCCATCTCGTGGTTGGGCGGGCTCTCGGCCGGGCTGCCCTTCATCATCTTGTTCATCGTCCTGATCGTCATGCCCCGGGCCAGGCTGGCCGAACGTCGCGTGGTGACCTCCGTGCCGCTGCGCCAGTCGTGGTATGCGCCGACGCGGATGCGGCTGGTGGCGGCCGCCATCGCCCTGGCCTTCTTCGCCTACGTGCCCGCCTTCGTCGGCACGCAGCTGGTCACCTGGTCGAGCGGTCTGGTCTACGTCATGCTCTTCTTGTCGCTCGGCCTGCTGATCAAGACCTCGGGTCAGATCTCGCTGTGCCACCTGGCCTTCGCCGCCGTCGGAGCGGCGGCGTTCGGGCACTTCGCCGTCGACTGGCACGTCCCGTGGCTGGGGGCGCTGCTCCTGGCCGGGCTGGTGGCCATGCCGGTGGGCGCCATCATCGCCATCCCGGCCATCCGCCTCTCGGGGGTCTTCTTGGCCCTGGCCACCTACGGGTTCGGGATCCTGTTCGAGCAGATGTTCTACCAAACCGGCCCCATGTTCGGGCCGACCACCTCGGGCATCCCGGCCCCCCGGCCGGACGTGACCATCTTCGGTTGGCAGCTCTTCAGCGACAAGGGGTTCTACTACGTACTGCTCGTCTTCGTGGTGCTGACGGTCGTCGCCGTGCAGTCCATCTTGCGCGGCCGCATGGGACGCCTGTTGAAGGGTCTCTCCGATTCGGCGGTGGCCCTCGAGACCCATGGGGCGACGACCAACGTCATGAAGGTACTGGTGTTCTGCATCACGGCCGGACTGGCCGCCATCGCCGGCGCCCTGCTGGCCTCCCTGTACGACTACGGCCTGGGCACCAACTACAGCTCGTTCTCCTCGTTGACCATGGTGGCCATCGTCGTCCTCATCGTGATGGGCGATCCGTGGTACGCCATCGTGGCCGGGATCACCTTCGAGGTCATTCCCGGCTACATCAACCTCGGCAACATCTACTACTACGAGTCGATGCTCTTCGGGCTCTCGGCCGCCACGTTCGCGGTGCAGGTGAACCGTGTCCCTTCGGTGCCCCAGGGTCTGGTCAGGGTCATCGACCGCTGGGGCGGCCGAGCACCCGAGACCGTCCTGGCGGAGGGCGAGCTCGAAGAGCTGGTGTCGGACGCGGCGGCGGAGGAGAAGCAGAGCGCCCGGGCAGATCGCGAGATGGCCCGACGCGTGGCGGCGGGCGTCCCGGACAAGGCCGGTCTCGCGGTGCGCGAGCTATCGGTCCAGTTCGGCGGGGTGCGGGCGGTCGACAACGTCAGCCTCGACGCGCCGATGGCGCGCATCACCGGGTTGGTCGGGCCGAACGGGGCCGGCAAGACGACGACCTTCAACGCCTGCTCGGGTCTGCTCAAGCCGACCGCAGGGAAGGTTCTCCTGCACGATCGCGACGTGACGGGGATGGGTCCGGCGGGGCGGTCGCGCTTCGGGCTCGGGCGGACGTTCCAGAAGGCCGAGCTTTTCAACTCGCTCTCCGTGCGCCAGAACGTCGTGCTGGGGCGCGAGGCGGCGATGGCCGGGGCCAACCCCATCACCCAGTTGGTGGAGAGACGTCGCGATCGCGGCGTGGTGCAGCGAGCGGTCGACGAGGCGATGGAGCTGACCGGGATCGGCCGGCTCTCCGACGTCCAGGCCGGGCTCCTCCCCACCGGCCAGCGCCGCCTGGTCGAGCTGGCCCGTGTCCTGGCGGGGCCCTTCGACCTGCTTCTCTTGGACGAGCCCTCCGCCGGGCTCGATGCCACCGAGACGGTCCAGTTCGGCAACGTGCTGACCGGCGTGGTGGCCGAGCGCGGCACCGGCATCCTGCTGGTCGAGCACGACATGGCCCTGGTGCGACAGGTCTGTGCCCACATCTACATGCTCGACTTCGGCCGCCTGGTCTTCGAGGGCAGCCCGGACGAGATGTTGGCCAGCGACGTCGTCCGCGCGGCCTATCTCGGCTCCGAGAGGGTCGCGGCCGCGGCCGTCAGCCCCGCCCAGGAGGTCGCGGTCAGCGAAGGCGTCGTCGAGCCGGCATCTGCACCCGGGCGGCGCGGGCGAGAGGGGGAACCTGAGTGTTAGAGCTGGAGCACATCACGGCCGGCTACGGCGACACGGTGGTGCTACGCGACGTGACCCTGTCCGTTCCCGACTCCACGGTCCTGGCCCTCCTCGGGCCCAACGGGGCCGGCAAGACGACGCTGTTGCGAGTGGCTTCGGGCGTCATCAAGCCCATGAGCGGGCGGATGATCCTCAACGGGGAGGACGTCACCGGGAAGCGGCCGTACTACATGTCTCGCCGGGGCATGTGCAGCCTCCCCGAGGGACGGGGGATCTTCCCCTCGCTGACGGTGAAGGACAACCTCATCCTCCAGTCGCCCAAGGGCAAGGAGTCCGCCACCATTGAGAAGGCCGTGACGTCCTTTCCGGCGCTCGCCACCCGCTTGAAGCAGATGGCAGGGAGCCTCAGTGGGGGGGAGCAGCAGATGCTGTCCTTGGTGCGGACGTTCGCCTCCGAGCCCAAGATCGTCGTCGTCGACGAGGCCTCCCTCGGGCTCGCCCCCATCATCGTGGACCGCATCTTCGAGACCTTGGCGGAGATCGCCGCCACCGGGGTGTCGGTGCTCCTGGTGGAGCAGTACGTCACCCGCGCCCTCGCCCTGGCCGACTCGGCCTGCCTGCTCAACCGCGGCGAGGTGGTGTTCACGGGATCGGCCGATGAGCTCGAGGGCGACGAGATCTTCGAGCGCTACTTTGGGATCGAGATCACGCGCCATTCAGTGATCGAGTTTCAAGGGGGAGACGGCATGGTTCGCAAGGTATCGCTCTTGGTCTCGATGCTGAGCATTTTCGTGGTCAGCTTCCTGCTTTCTGGCTGCGGACCGGCCTCTGCCTCCGCTGCATCGCCCATAAACGTGGGGTTGATTTGCAGCTGCACGGGAGCGTATGCCTCGAGCTTGGTCGGCGACGAAGCGACATACAAGGCTTGGGCGAGTGCCACCAACGCGGCAGGCGGAATCAACGGGCACAAGGTCGATGTGTTCTTTTCCGATGACCTCACCAACCCGGCAACGTCACGCAGCGAAGTTGAGACGATGATCACGGCGGATCATGTGGTCGCCATCGTGGACGATAGTGGTTTTGACACTGTGTGGGAGGCCTTTGCCAATCAGCACAATGTTCCCGTCGTGGGCGGAGGTCTAGGGGGGTCGATCTTTAATACCGACCCCGATTGGTTCCCTGAGGGTCAGACTGTCAATGCGTTGGAAGCTTCCGTCGTCGTAGCGGCAAAGAAGGCAGGCGCCAAGAGCACCGCCTTCTTCTATTGTGCCGAAACGCCGGGCTGCGCCGAAAGCGTGCCCTACGTAAGAACCTTGGCGAGGACCCTCAAGACGCCCTTGGTCTACACCACACAAATCGCCTATGCAGCACCGAACTACGTAGCGCAGTGCCTTGCAGCCAAGCAAAGTGGGGCACAAGCCCTCATTGTGGTCGAGGCCGCTGTGGTCGTTCAAAACGCGGTGGCGGACTGTGCAAAGCAGGGCTACACCCCGATCGACGTGGTGGACGGGAGTGCCGTCGCTCTCAGCGATACCTCGACGCCGGGTCTCAGAGACAACCTGCTCGCCATCCAGTCGGACATTCCATTCTCGGTTAAGGCGAACCCAGGAATGAAGGCAATGAGAGACGCTCTGCACAAATACGCCCCTTCGGTACTCACCTCTCCTTCGTTTGGCGAGACGATCGTGTTCCAGTGGGTGTCGGGGCAACTTCTCGCTGCGGCTGTCAAGGCCGCTCACGTAAAGTCCGGTGAAGCCGTGACGTCCGCTGAAATCAAGACCGGTCTGTATTCACTCCACGGAGACACTCTCGGCGGCATGGCTCCGCCGTTGACCTTTAAGAAAGGTGCGGGGCATCCCGTCGACTGTTGGTTCTGGATGAGGCTCAAGGGCGGCGTGTTCACGACGCCCTATGGGCTGACGACGACGTGTTACAGATAGCCGCCGCCACGTCCGCCATCTGTTGTGCTCATCGAATATCTCCTTCTTGTCGTAGGTATGAATGCCGGTTGTTGCCGTTATCGGTTCACTGGAGATAGTTCGTGGGATGACTGGGGCAAACCACCGAGTCAGGCGTCGCGGTGCGCTGCCGCGTATCGAAGCCGCCGCCAACGCGATCGCCGCATACACCCCGAGGACCACGATGGCCGTGCCTGGCGTCGAGGATCCCGGGCGAGCGGTGCACGGTCACGGCCGCCTGGAGGGCGGTGCCGGGCAGGTACCCACGAAGGCCGGCCGGAAGAAGCTGGCCGAACGTGACGCCTCCGACGATGACGACGCGCCATCGCCGTGGTCGCCCCTGCGGTGTGTCGAATGAGGCCGCCGAGACCGACACCGATGACGGCGATGAGGCTGACCGCCACGGCACCGAAGACGATCGCCTCGAGCACGCCGGGATGGCCGAGGGTCACTTGGAGGTGCTTGCCGGCGAAGATCCGCTGGCCGATCTCGAAGGCGACGAAATTGGAGACCAGCGCCACAGGGAAGGCGAATGCCGCCACTGATGGCTGCCTTGCCCGCCAGTACGAGTCGCCTCGCCGGCATGGCGGTGAAGGTCGAGCGGATCATGCCAGAGGCGTACTCGGCGGTCACCGACCGTACGGCGAGCGCCCCGAGCAGCACGGCGGCGATCATGATGCCGAACAGCGAGCAGCTCGTCGGGTCGAACGTCTGGCGCTGCCCAGGCGTCATGCTGGCCCACTGGCTGGCTTGGGAGATCACGAGGACGGCGCCCAGGCCGATGGAGAAGACCAAGGCAAAGACGGCCGTCCGCCAGGTGGAGGGCAGGGTGCGAAGCTTCGTCCACTCCCCCTTGAGGATCCTGCTGACGTTGGTTGTCATGTTGGATGCTCGCACCGGCAGTGCCGGAGTGGTCGAGGGTAGGTCGTGACGCTCATGTCAGTTTCCTTTCGTGGAGCCGGCCAGCTGGCCGGCGTGGTAGTCGGTCTCATCTCGGGTCAAGTCGAAGAACGCCTCTTCGAGCGAGCTCACCTGCGGGGCAAGCTCGACGAGGGTGATGCCGTGGGCCGAAGCGGCTCCGCCGACCGCGGCGGCGTCGAGTCCGGTCACGACCATGCAGCCGTCGGGAGCGCCCTCGACGAGCGCGCCGCGCTGTGTCAGGGCGTTGGCCAGATCGGCTCTGCTCCACCGCCCGGACCCGGACGCTCGAGGCCGAGTTGCGGTTGACGAACTCGTCGGTGCTGGCATCGGCGATGATGCGGCCCCTGCCGATGACGAGCAGGTGATCGGCGGTCTGGGCCATCTCGCTCATGAGGTGACTCGAGAGGAAGACCGTGCGACCTTCGGACGCCAGCGACTTCATCAGGTTGCGGATCCAGAGGATCCCGTCCGGGTCGAGGCCGTTGATCGGCTCGTCGAACATCAAGGTCTCGGGGTCGCCGATGCAGCGCAGCGGCGATGCCGAGCCGCTGGTTCATGCCGAGCGAGAAGGTGCTGACCCGCTTGTCCGCCACGTCGCTGAGCCCGACGATGTCGAGAACTTCGCTCACGCGGCGCCGGTCGATGTCGTTGCTGTCGGCCAGCCACGTGAGGTGGTTGGCGGCGCTGCGGCTGCCGACGATGGCCTTGGCGTCGAGCAGCGCCCCGACCGACCGGAGAGGATCGGCGAGCTGGGCGTACGGCTTGCCGTTGACCCGGACTTCGCCGGAGCTCGGCGTGTCCAGGCCGAGGATCATCCGCATGGTGGTCGACTTGCCGGCTCCGTTGGGGCCGAGGAAGCCGGTCACCCGACCGGGTTGGACGGCGAAGGAGGCTCCGTTGACCGCAACCGTCTTGCCGTAGCGCTTGGTGAGGAGCTGTGCCTCGATCATTTGTTCTTCCTTTCCTTGATGAGCTATGTGGGCGTGATGCGTGACTACTGGGCAACGATGGGTGTCTCGTCTGGGCCAGTCCGGTCCAGGGCCGCGACCGAGATCAGCGTCAGGCCGAGGTCGCGGATCTTGTGGAGCAAGCCGTGCAAGGCGGCCTGATCGACCGCCGGAGCCTGGATGGTGGTGGTGCCGTCGCCTTCATTGGTGAGGCTCAAGACCTCGAGCCGGGTCGCCCAGCGCGGAGCGAGATGGCCCCGCAGGCGGATCTCGTAGAACCCGACCTCTTGCTGGCTGCCAGCCCCCGAGGGTGTCTGGCTCATGGCGTTCCTCCCTTGTTCTGGTCGGTTGCGAATCTCTCGCTCGCTGATGGCAAGGTATGAGCGAATGTGGTGACCAGTCCTCACCACATGAGGTGATTCACCTGGTGAAACACGGCGGATTGGCCGTTGGAGGATGCCGACGGGCGACGGAGGCCCTCTTATGACGGGGGTGGCTCTGTTGCGCCAGGGAGGGCCGAGTTGCCAGGTGGGAGAGCTGCCCGGCCTCGTCAAGAGGCGTGTCTGACAGGATTGGTTGCCCGGATCATCCACCGGCCGACTCGAGAGAGGAGACGCCCGTGGAAAGCGCGCTGGTTGCGACCAAGTTGCACGTGCCCGCACCGCGGTCGGGACTCATCGGGCGGGCGAGGCTGATTGATCGCCTGGAGCGTGGGTTGGCGTCGAGACTGGTCCTTGTCTCGGCGCCGGCCGGGTTCGGCAAGACATCCCTGCTCACCCAGTGGCTCGCGGCGGTTGCAGGCCACGGCCACACCGTCGCTTGGCTGGCCCTCGACCAGAGCGACAACAGAGCCCCTATCTTCTGGCCTCATCTCGTTGCCGCGGTCAAGACCGCCGTGCCTGGTTTCGGCGCCGACCTCCTCCCGCTCCTCGAAGCAAGCGGGTCCACGACCGAGGGGGTGCTCGCCGCCCTGGTCAATGAGCTTGACGCGCTGTCAGGCGAGTTGTACCTGGTGCTCGACGATTACCACCTCATCGATGACCAGGGCATCCAAGAGGGCGTAACCTTCCTGCTGGAGCACCTCCCGGCCCACGCCCACCTGCTCATCACCACCCGCGCCGACCCGCCGCTGCCGCTGGCGCGGCTTCGCGCACGGGGAGATCTGGTGGAGATCCGCGCCGCGGATTTGCGCTTCACTCCCGAGGAGGCCTCGACGTACCTCAACGAAGTCATGGGTCTCGACCTACGGCCCGAGGCCGTTGATGCACTCGAAACCCGTACGGAGGGCTGGATCGCCGCCCTGCAGCTCGCAGCGCTTTCGATGCAGGGACGCGACGACGTTGCCGGCTTCATCGCCGGTTTCACCGGCAACGACCGCTACATCGTCGATTACCTGGTGGAGGAGGTACTCGCCCGACAGCCCGACGAGATCCGAAGCTTTCTCCTTCGCACGAGCATCCTTGACCAGCTCAGCGGGCCGCTGTGCGACGCCGTCACCGGATGCGCTGGTGGCAAGGCCATGTTGGAGCGGCTCGAGCGAGCCAACCTCTTGGTCATCCCGCTCGACGACCGGCGCCGGTGGTACCGCTATCACCACCTCTTCGCCGACGTCCTTCGCGCCCACCTCGAAGAGGAGCAGCCGGAGCAGATCCCGAGACCTGCACCGTCGGGCGAGCGAGTGGTACGGGCAGCAGGGGGAACGCTCCGAGGCCATCCGCCACGCACTCGCTGGTGGAGACTTCGAGCGAACCGCGGAGCTCGTCGAATCTGCGCTCCCGGAGATGCGCAAGGCGAGGCAAGAGATGCAGCTGCTGGCGTGGGTGGAACCGCTCCCCGACGAGGTGGTCCGTCGTCGTCCGGTCCTCGCCGTCACCTTCGCCGGGGCGTTACTGTTGAGCGGAGAGCTTGCTGGCGTTGAGGGCCGCCTGGACGATGCCGAGCGACGGATCGACGCGTCGCCCGGATCCGGAGTCGGCGATGAGGGTGAGCTGCGTCGCCTCCGGGGCGACATCGAGGTGCACCGGGCGGCGCTGGCACAGGTTCGAGGGGATGTGCCCGCCACGGTCGAGCACGCACAGCGGGCTATGGAGCTGGCTCTCGAAGACGACCACGTGGTGCGGGCGGGGGCTGCCGGCTTTCTCGGCATCGCCTTCTGGACCGGCGGCGACCTCGAAGCCGCTCATCGGGCATGGAGCGAGTGCGTGGCGCGGCTCGAGCGGGCGGGGTACGTTGCCGACGCACTTGGGGCCACCCAAGCCTTAGGTGACATCTGCATAGTGCAGGGGCGCCTCGGCGACGCCCTGCGCACTTACGAGCACGCACTCCTGCTTGTGCCGGAGCAGAGCCGGGCCCTCGTGCGGGGACCAGCCGACATGCACGTCGGGATGAGCGACGTCTTGCGTGAGCGCAACGATCTGGAGGGTGCCCGGCGCCACCTCCTCGAGAGCCAGGAACTCGGTGAGCACGCGACGATGCCGAAGCAGCCCTATCGCTGGCGGGTCGCCATGGCGCGGCTGCGTCAGGCCGAAGGAGGTGCTGAAGATGCGCTCGCTCTGCTGGAGGAGGCCGAGCGCCTCTACGTAAGCGACTTCTTCCCCAACGTCCGCCCGCTTGCGGCGTGGCGAGCTCGCATGTGGATCGCCATGGGCCGTCTTCGAGAAGCTCGTGGGTGGGCCCGTGAGGCCGGGCTGTCGCCGGAGGACGACCTCACTTATCTGGGCGAATTCGAGCACATCACCCTGGCCAGGCTGCTCCTCGCGGTTGCGACAACCAACACTGGCGCGGAGGAGTCCCGGGCGCAGGCCGTGGGCCTCCTCGGTCGTCTCCGGGAGGACGCCGAAACGGGAAGCCAGGACAGGCAGCGTCATCGAGATCCTGATCCTCGAGGCGCTCGCCGCCGCAGACCGAGGCGATAGCGCGTCGGCCCTGGCTGCGCTCGAGCGGGCATTGACGACAGCAGAGCCCGAGGGCTACGTCCGGGTGTTCGTCGATGAGGGCCAGGCCATGACGGCGCTGCTCCGAGAAGCATCCCGGCGTGGCATCACCACTGGCTACGCCGAAGAGCTCTTGGCAGGCGGGGAGCGGCCGTCGCTCCGCCCAGCGAAGACACAGGGTCTCGTCGACCCGCTCAGCGAGAGGGAACTGGACGTGCTCCGGCTCCTTGGGTCCGACCTGAGCGGCCCCGACATCGCTCGCGAGCTCATGGTGTCCCTCAACACCCTGCGGACCCACACGAAGAACATCTACATGAAGCTCGGCGTGAACAACCGTCGGGCGGCCCTTCGCCGGGCCCAGGAATTGGGCCTGTCTTCGAGGAAGAGCTAGCGGCCAGCCTGGACCGGCGGTCGTTTACGACCCTCCTGACTAGGAAGAACGCGATATCCCCACGTTGATCACATCACATGGTGATGTCAGCTCACCAGGTCCCTTCGTACCTTGCCGGAAGAGCCGGAAACGCCGGATCGAGACCCTGGCAAGGAGCCCCCAATGACCGCCACCTCAACCAAGCTCACCCGAGCCGCGAGCTATCTGCGCCGCAGTCGCCGGCGCCATTTTCATCGGCGTCCAGATCCACCATCCGCCCATGACGGTCGCCTCCGTGACGACCACCGACTGGTTTGTGCGCCAGACGGCCAAGGCGGTCATGGCGATCCTGGTCCTCGCGGGCATCACCGCGATGTACCTGCGCCAGCGCCGGGAGGTTGGGCGGCTGGGCTTGGTCGGCTACTCGGTGTTCAGCGTCGCGCTATCTCCTCATGCTCGTCACAGAGGTCATCGGTGCCTTCGTCCTGCCCGGTATGGCCCATTCTTCGCCCACCTACGTGAACAACGTGGTTGTCGCCTCTTTCGGTGGCACGCCTACACACAGCATTGGTGGTCTTCAGGCGCTGTTCGACGTGGCCGGGATCACGTTCATCGCTGGCGGCGTCCTGTTCGGTGTCGCGCTCTTCCGGGCCCGCATCCTCTCTCGGTGGGCCGCCGCACTTCTCGCAGTCGGTGCTGCCGCAACCATGACGCTGAAGTTTCTGCCTCAGTCGTTCAACCGCCCCATGGCAGTCCCAATCGGCATCGCCCTCATCGGCCTCGGTGTCTCCCTCTGGCGTCGACCAGCGCAACCCTGTGCCTGAGGTCGCTTCCTCCACAAGCCGGCTGGCGTCTGCAGCCGTCGCCTGACTCTTGGTCGGCACACAGATCGCTGACAACACCGATCGAGCAGCAACGACCTCACACACAAAGGAGATCCACATGATTGAAGTGACCGGTATCACCAAGCGCTACGGAGACACCCTCGCCGTCGACGACTTGTCCTTCGAAGTCAGACCCGGCCAAATCACCGGATTCCTCGGCCCCAATGGATCGGGCAAGTCGACCACCATGCGCATGATCATGGGGCTCGACAACCCTGACGCCGGGCAAGCCAAGGTCAACGGTGTCAGCTTCGGGGCCCTCGGCTGGCCACTGCGCGAGGTGGGAGCTCTCCTCGAGGCCAAGGCGATCCACCCTGGACGAAGCGCGCGCAATCACCTCTGGATGCTCGCTCAGACCAACGACATCCCACGCTCACGAGTCGACGAAGTCCTCGAGATCGTCGGGCTGAGCGCCGTCGCAGACAAGCGGCCCGGCACCTTCTCCCTTGGCATGGGACAGCGCCTCGGCATCGCCGGTGCGCTGCTGGGGGATCCGAGCGTGCTTCTCTTCGACGAGCCGATCAATGGCTTGGACCCCGAAGGCATCCGCTGGGTCCGCAACCTGCTCAAGGGGCTCGGCAAAGAAGGGCGGACCGTCTTCGTGTCGAGTCACCTCATGAGCGAGATGGCTCTGACGGCCGACCACCTGGTCGTGATCGGTCGGGGGCGTCTCATTGCTGAGATGCCGGTCGATGAGTTCATCGCCCAGAGCTCACAGCACGTTGTCCGCGTTCGCACTCCTCAACCGAACGAGTTTTGCGACGCGATTCGTTCTTCGGGAGCCACCGTCGTCCAAGAGGCCGACGGCGTGCTCTCCGTGGCAGGACTCAACGCGCAGGAGATCGGCGACATTGCCTTTACCGAGCACGTTCGCCTCCACGAACTTTCTCCGCAGCTCGCATCACTCGAAGAGGCATTCATGGAGATGACACAAGACAGCGTCGACTACCGAGGCGAGGGCGGCTTCACGGCCGACCCCGCCTTCGGTCGCAGCGACGACCACCAGATCCTGACAGGAAAGTGAGCAATCCAATGACCATCATCACCACCACCATTCCGGCGCCGACAACCACCCGATACCGATTCGGTGCGGTCATGCGATCCGAGTGGACCAAGATGCGCAGTGTCCGCTCGACGACCCGGACGATCGTCCTCACGGTCCTCTTCACCATCGGTATCGGCGTCATCGCAGCTTCCACTGAGGCCGGGCGATGGACGCATGCCTCGGCGGCCACCCGCTTGACCTTTGATCCAACCAACCTGAGTCTCACGGGGATCCTCTTCGGTCAGCTGATGATCGGGATCCTGGGCGTACTAGTCGTCAGCGCCGAATACGGAACCGGGACCATCCGAGCGAGCTTGGCCGCCGTGCCGAACAGGCCACTGTTCCTGCTGGCCAAAGCGACGACGTTCGCCGTCGTGGCGTTCCTGGTGGGCGAGTTCGTTTCCTTCGTCGCCTTCTTCGCCGGCCAGTCACTGATTAGCGGCGGGGCTCCCCACGCGACGATCACGCAATCGGGTGTGTTGGGCGCTGTGATCGGCAGTGGCCTCTACCTGACCATACTGGGACTGTTGGCAGTCGGGATGGGCTTGATCATCCGCCATACCGCCGGTGCCCTCGCGGCGTTCGTCGGCGTGCTGCTGATCGTCCCGTTGCTCACCCCAGCCTTTCCCAGCTCCATCCAGAACACCATCTCCAAGTTCGAGCCGACCACCATCGGCACCGCGATGACGGTCGTCACGACCCACCTTCCGAAGGGTTCGACCCCGACCTTCAACCCGTGGGTCGGACTGGCGATCTTGAGTGCCTACGCCGCTGTTGCGCTCGGATTCGGTGCATGGAAACTGGTGCGGCGTGACGCATGATGGTGGGTCCCTCTCCGAGCGGGTCCGGAGGGTGGCCCAGTACCTGGGGCGGTGGGAGACCCCGGCGCGCACCACGCCCGACACTCCGAAAGCTTCACTGTGGACGTGGATACCATACGCTCTGGGGCGGCGGACATCGGCTGCCTCCAGTGCGGACGGTTCAGACGTTCCGCTATCCAGCGAGAGTCATTGCTGGCAATGCTGGAGACGCTCGCTCCGCCTGAGTGGAACACACAGTCCTTATGTGCCGAATGGCGAATACGTGACGTCGTTGGTCACTTGGTCAGCGAGACCACGATGACAATCTCCAAGCTCGTGAGGGCACGGTCAAGTCCGGGTTTCAGATCAACAAGTTCATTGCCAGCGACGCCTGCCGCAAAGGCGACTTGCCTGACGAAGAACTCGTCGACGCTTTCAGGACTGTTGTTCCTACACGCACGCACCTCCGTGGGCTCTCATCGATGTCCATGCTCGAAGGCATCGTGATTCACTCACTCGACATCTGATGCACCAGACCAGTCACGTAGCCAAGAACATCGCCGAGCACGAGGATGTTTGAGCGAGTCATCCCCAACCTGGTTTAGCTTAGTACTTGACAATACATAGTACCTGGCTTAGTGTGAACGCATGCCCCCGACTCACGATCCTCAGCTCCTCAAAGGCGTCCTGTCGCTGTTGTTGCTGCGCCTGCTCGCCGACCGCGAGTCCTACGGGTACGAGGTCGTTCAGAGCCTGCATCAACTCGGATTATCCGATATCTCCGACGGCACGGTCTATCCCGCCCTCGCAAGGCTCGAACGCGAGTCCCGAGTCAGCGCCCGTCTGGTTTCGTCGAGTTCGGGTCCGGCCCGGAAGTACTACCGACCCACCAAGGCCGGTTATGCGGCACTCACCGATGGCGTGTCCTCCTGGCTCTCGCTTGCCAACGTGGTCACCCCGGTGTTGTCACTCCCTTACCCGCCCCAACCAGTTCAACCTACAAAGGAAGTGTGAAATGAGTGGAACCCTGATCTGGACAGACCGGCTCCGTATCGAGCGGGCTGTGTGGACTTTCAACAGCTACTTGCAGACTCTGCCATGGCGTTCCCAGGCCGCGAAGCGCCGCGAGCTGCGAGTCAACCTGCGGGCGGCCTCCGCCGACGTCGGCACCAAGGAAGCCTTGCGTCGGTTGGGCAACGTCCGCACGATGGCCGCCGATTACATCATTGCTGAGTACGGCGGACCGAGACCTTCCTGGTGGGCAGCAATCTGCGTCGCCTTACCGGCGTTCGTGCTCATGTTCTGGTTGTCAAATGCCCGAATCGACGCCTTCAAGGGGGGCGTAATCGCGGCCAATCCGCACGCCACTGGACTGTTCCACTGGCACGGTGTCGCCTATGTCTTCACCGATGCGACGTTCACGTTCGTCAACGGGAAGGCCACCGAGGTGGGCGGCACGTTGCTGCCGCTCGTCTACGTGTGCATCTTTGGGCTGGCGATTCTCGTCGGACGGCTCTGGCGTGTGCTCCCGGCATCGCGCCGCCAGTTCGCGATTGACTCGGACGGCAAGTAGCAACCCTGACAACCGGACAGTGGACAATTCAGCTGCGATCAAGATCGCGGTCGACCCACCTAACATCGGCAGACTTGTCCACACGCCCAAAAGTGGTCGTACGGGGGCTTGGTGGTAGGGGTGATCAGGGACTTCAATCCTCGCAATAGCGACAGCCCAACCCGCTCGGAAATCGGAGCGGGCCGCCGGCCTCGATTGCCGCCAGCAAGGTGCTCGGATCCCACTTGGCAATACTTGACCTGTCAACGTTCGTGCCCTTGGCGTGCCCTAGTGAATGCGAAACAGCGCGCAATAGCGTGGTGTAGGGACTGAGAAAATGCACTCAGATTTCCGCTCTGAACTGGGCATTCTTGCAGTTGCTATGGTCAGCGAACCGTTGAGAAATTGGCCCAGATCCGACCTGAAAGGCGTGAGTTCGTTTGCCCGCAACACCCACCGCCGCATCGGGGTCGGTGGTGTCTTCTTGCTCGCCAAGGAACGTGATCGCCGCCAAGAGGGAACGAGTGCCAGTCGCAGCGTATTGCGAGAGCCTGCCGATCGGACGTGAGTACCGATCCGTGATCATGCCCAACTCCGTTCGGGCGTGTCTTTACGTGTCTAGGGGCTCTCCACTTAACCGGAGTAGTGTCGGGCGATGGCCCCGGGGAAGCCGGCCCATCCCCGTGCGGCTCTGGACTATCCCAGATCCGTCGGCGAGTTCCAGTCTTGGTTCTCGACCGACGCCGACTGCCTCGACTACCTCGAGTGGCTGCGGTGGCCCGGAGGCTTCGTGTGCCCCGAGTGCGGACATGCCGGCGGGTGGCGGCTCGGCGACGGGCGACTGATGTGCGCGGCGTGCTCGCATCGCACCTCGGTGACGGCCGGCACGATCTTTGATCGGACGCGGACGCCGCTCACGGTGTGGTTCAGCGCCTGCTGGACGTTCGCGACGGCCAAGGACGGCATCTCCGCGCTCAGCCTGCAGCGCACGCTCGAGATCGGCTCGTATCAAACAGCGTGGGCGATACTGCACCGGCTGCGCTCGACACTTGTGCGCCCCGGCCGCGACCGTCTCAGCGGCATGGTCGAGGTGGATGAGACCTACATCGGCGGCGAGGAGGCGGGGCTGAGCGGCGGCCGGGCGAAGGGCAAGAAAGCCCTGGTGGGCATCGCTGTCGAGCTGAGGGCTCCGAAGGGGCTCGGCCGGTGCCGGATGGGAATCCTCGCCGACGGGTCCGCGGCCTCGCTTCACCCGTTCGTGACCGGCCACGTCGAGCCAGGCGCGACGGTCGTCACCGACGGGTGGACGGGCTACCACGGCGTCGACAAGCTCGGCTATATCCACGACCGGCGCAGCCAGCGCGCCGCGCCCGCCCGCGGGGAGGACGTCGGCGCGCTCCTGCCCGGCGTCCATCGCGTGGCCTCGCTGGCCAAGCGCTGGCTGCTCAGCACCCACCAGGGCGCGGTGAATCGAGAGCACCTCGGGAGCTACTTGAACGAGTTCGTGTTTCGTTTCAACCGTCGCAACTCGCGCAGCCGCGGGCTGGTGTTCCATCGGGTCCTTGAACTTGCCGTCGACCACGACCCGGTTCGCTACCGCCACCTCATCGCCCGTCCGCGGTCGCGGAGCGAGACGCCGAAGCCGCCGGGCGCGACGGGACACCCGCCCAGTCTCGACCGCCCGGCCTCAGACCGGCCCTGGCGCCGCTACGAGCTGCCATACTCCGGTTAAGTGGAGAGCCCGTACGTGTCTTTACGGGGCAGTGAGGAAAGCGCTGATGAGCGCTACGTGAGTCACTGTAGAGGGGTCCGTGCGAATCCGCCGCCTTCGAGAAACGCCCGGCTCAGAGACCGCAGGCCGATTTCCCGATGGGCGGGGGCTCAAAAGCTGAGTTGGTAACCTCGTGTCGTGACGCTGCATGCGACCCTTCCAACCGAGTTGCAGGACGCCGTGAAGCGGGCGCGTCAACGTGCGGCAGTGACAGGCGAGCTTCTGCCATCTCCAGAGGGTCCCCCGAGAACGCCGATGGCGGCGGCGGTCTCGAAGTTCGTCCGCCAGATTCTTACCGACGGCACTTACGAACAAGAGATCATTCGAATCGGCAAGGAAGATCCCGACTGGCTTCGATGTAGGTCGCGAGCTTCGGCCCGTCCAACATGCCCCAAGTTGTGGACGACCTGACATTGCTCGCCATACTGAGCAATGACGCTGGCTCACCCTTGCTCTCGGCCGTTGAGTCCGGAGACGTGTGGACCACGGGTGTCTGGTACTACCGGCTTCACAGGGCGATCAACGATCCGAAGTCGACGGGCGTATTTTCCCGAATGGCCTCAGAACTTTCCTTGGAGAGGCGATCGGAACTCTTGCACACGCTGAACGATCCGCCCGCCAAAATCATAATTCCAGGTCCCGGTTAGTCGTTCCAGTTATGGGCGCGCTACGTCTGACCCGCGCCCGAACCTTCTTACCGCCGAGGCCGTTGCTGTTGCGCTCTTGTGCGGCGGCAGTATTCGGCTGGCCACCGCGTCACCCCTCTTGGCCCAGGCTTGCGAGACATATGGGATTCCCTTGGCCGTGCAGGCACCCATCGCGTAGCCGAGTCAAGAGAAATCTGGGCAGACCGATCAGCTATTTCGGGACTGGAAGCGTCTCTTCGAGCAGGATCAGCGAAATGTCGCAGGTTGGAATCGGGCCATGGATGTCTCATAGCTACAACGGGTCGGTGAGCTGGGACAACGTGGGGGCCGCCGTGTCCATTCTCTGATTGGAGACCTCGTTGTGGAGCGAGGCGTGCCTCTTGCCGTTCTCCGGTGGCGCAGCGGGGAAGAGGACCTCGATGTCGAGACCCCCGGAGCTGGGCCGCCCGGGCTCGACCCGCCAGTGCGCTGCGAGCCGAGTGACCAGATGCCCCGCAAACAGGATTGCTCGCAACGCGACACAGCTACCAGCGAGGACACAAACCGCGGAGCAGCTCATACGCCTACTCGTTGGACGTTGCCGTCAGCGATTCGTTTCTGGCCCTTTCTGTGATCGCTGTCTCGTCACAGTGCGGTGGTGCGGCGGGCAGTTGCACCGTGACGCAGAGTCCGCCCGTGGGGCGGGGGGTGAGAGAGAGGGTTCCGTCGTGTGCTTGGACGATGCTCTTGACGATTGCCAGGCCGAGACCGACACCCCCATGGTCGGTGCGGATGCGTTCGGTGCCGCGACGGAACGGTTCGGTCAGGGTGGCAACTACCTGTGGGGTGAGGTTCTCGCCGGTGTTCTCGACAGTGAGCATCACGGTCTTGGGGTGAACGCTGGTCGTGACGCACACGGTGCCATGCTCAGGCAGGTTGTGGACGATGGCGTTGTGCACGAGATTCATCGTCATCTGGAGCAAGAGCGGCTCTGAGCCGATGGCGGGGGTCATCTCGCCGGAGGTTTCGATGGTAACGCCGTGCTGTTCTGCGAGGGGGAGGAGCGTTTCGGTGGCTTCTTCGGCTAGGAGGGACAGGTCGACGTGTTCTGGGGTGAAGGACTTCTGGTCGGAGCGGCTGAGCAGGAGCAGTGCTTCCGTGAGGTCGATCGCTCGGGCGTTGAGGTGGTGGAGGCGGTCGACGAGCTCGCTGTTCTCGCGGTTCGGATCGTTGCGGGCCACGTCGAGAAGCGTCTGGGTGATCGCGAGTGGGGTGCGCAGTTCGTGGGAGGCATTGGCGGCGAATCGCTGCTGTTCGGCGACCTGTGCTTCGAGCCGCGCCAGCATGGTGTCGAAAGCGTCGGCGAGTTCGCGGAACTCGTCTCTGCGGCCCGGTAGCGCGATTCGGTGAGAGAGGGAGCCGGTCCCAGCCGTGCGGGTGGCGTCGGTGATGCGAGTGAGGGGGGCGAGCGTCCGGCCCGCGAGCAGCCACCCTCCCAGGAGACCGAATACCAGTAGGAATACCGCCAAGATGGCCGCGGCCGGAGCGAAATCGCGCAAGAGACTGCCACGGCCGGGCGATACGAAGACGGCCGTGCCGTGGACAAGGAGGATCTCACGCCTCGGCACGTATCGCAGGAGGAATATCCACACGGCGCCGAGCAGCAAGCCACCAGCGATCATGAGGAAGCCGGCATAGCTGAGGGTGAGTTTGAGACGAACACTCAGCCCGGGGCTCTATCCACGGTCTCCTCCCTCACGTCCGGCGTATGGTTGAGTGCTGATGCGGTAACCGACTCCGGCCACGGTGGCGATGATCCAGGGTTCGCCGAGGCGTTTACGCAGAGCCGAAACGGTGATGCGCACGGCGTTGGTGAACGGGTCCGCGTTCTCGTCCCACGCCCGCTCTAAGAGTTCCTCGGCGCTCACGACGCCGCCGTCGGCGGCGACGAGGACTTCGAGCACCGCGAACTGCTTGCGAGTGAGCGCGACATAGTGCCCGTCGCGGTAGACCTCGCGGCGGAAGGGGTCCAGACGCAGACCGGCGATCTCGCGCACGGGTGGCCGGTTGTGGGCACGGCGACGGTCGAGGGCTCTGAGACGGAGTGCGAGCTCTCGGAGCTCGAAGGGCTTGGTGAGGTAATCGTCGGCGCCGAGTTCGAATCCGGAGGCTTTGTCGTCGAGCCGGTCGGCAGCGGTGAGCATGAGGATGGGCATGCCGCTGCCAGAGGCGACGATCCGTTCGGCGATCTCGTCGCCGGAGGGGCCGGGGATGTCGCGGTCGAGGACGGCGATGTCGTACGCGTTGATGTTCAGCAGCTCTAGAGCGGCGTCGCCGTCAGCGGCGATGTCGGCGGCGATCGCTTCCAAGCGGAGGCCATCGCGGATGGCTTCGGCCATGTAGGGCTCGTCCTCGACGATCAACACACGCACATTGACATGATGCTACGTCCCGGGGCATATCGTCGGCGTATCGAAAAACCCATACGTGCTGGCAACGTCACGTTGGCTTGACTAGAGGCATGACCTACCGCGAGCCGGCCCAAGTTGCAGGTGCCCGTCCCTCGAAGCGACACCTTGAAGGCCGGGTTGTGTCGAAGCGAGGAATCATGCGTCCTTCGCACCTATGGGCGGCCGCGGCTGTGGCCCTGGGGGTCACCGTCGCCGGCTGCTCGAGCGGATCTGGCGGTCCCGACCGCCGGCTCGCAACCGACCACAACCGCCGCCCCGACGGGAGGATCAGGTTCGTCGGGGGCGTCGACGCTCGCCGAAGCTGTGGCCTACTCCCAGTGCATACGCAGCCACGGCGTCCCGAACTTCCCCGACCCGACGCGGACCCCTAGCGGGGGCTACGGGTACAGGACCGAAGGCATTGACCCGAACTCGTCTGCGTTCCAAGGGGCCGTACAGGCCTGCAAGGCCTTGCCGTCGCCGTGGAATCCGCCGGCCAGCAGCTCCCCCCCGCACAACAGCAGGCGTAGTCTCTCGGTCCCAGTGCATCCGCGACCACGGGGTGCCGGACTTCCCCGACCCGACATTCTCGGGTACCGAAGTGCACGACTCCGGCGTCGGGTCGAACTCGCCGCAGCTGCAGTCGGCGATGGACGCCTGCAAGTCGCAGACGCCGTCCACGGTGGTCTTGGCGGGTGACCGGTAGCTGCAGGAAAGAGGCTGCGCAGCTCCTCACCTCCGCCGAAGGCGAGGAGGAGGCGACGTCCAACCCAAAGTGGGGCGAAACTGGCTGCCGCCTGGCCCGCGGACAGCGAGCTATCCGTTGGCACCGAAGGGAGCGGTGGCGTCAACACAGCCACCGATCCCGAGAAGGCGGTGAAGCTCGCCCAGTGTGTGCGAGCAACAACGGTATGAAGGACTTCCCTGACCCCACCTCGAGCGGAAGCTTCGACTCCAGTCGGAGCTTGGAGACCAATCTGCAGAATCCGACCGTGAGGGCGGCCGAGACCGCGGGCCGCAGCCCGATGCTCGGCGCCAGTTGTCGCACGTGGAGGCGGAGGGCCGACCAATGGAACCTGAA